>CP113055.1:2500-1416250 GCA_026625625.1 Blastomonas sp. SL216 | reverse complement strand
GGCGGCCACACTGGACCCTGACAGCGGCATCGATACCGCCGCTTATGCCGATATGCTGCTTGAGCGGTTCGCCAACAGCGCGCTGCAGCACCGCCTGATGCAGATCGCGATGGACGGATCGCAGAAGATCCCGCAGCGCTGGCTGGAGCCGCTGGCAATCAACCAGGCAGCAGGACGGGCGAGTCCTGCCACGCTCACGGCACTCGCCGCCTGGTGCCGCCATGTGCGCGGCGATCTGCGTCCGGTGGATGATCCCGAAGCCGCCAGGCTGGCTGAGCTTTGGAAGGTGCATGGCGCGGCGGGAATCGTCGAGGCGCTGTTCGGCGCGCAGGGCATGTTCGGGGCCACCTGGACTGCCGACAAGGCCAGTCGCGGCCAGATCAGCGAACTGCTTCTCTGAACCGAAAGAAAAAGGCCGCCAACCGTTCCCAGGCTGGCGGCCCTTTCTTGCGTGATGGCTCAGAAACCGAAGCGGGCGCGGACACCGAAGAAGCGGTTGGCGTTGCGCGGAATCTGCTGCAGCAGGATGAACGGATCGACGCGGGTCGATGTGTCGTCGATAATCTGGGTGACATAATCCTGATCGAACAGGTTGTTGACGAACAGGCTGACCTGCCAGTTCTTGTCATCGCCCTGCAAACCGATCGAGGCATTGGCCAGACCGTAGGCGGGCTGGGTCGTGCGCGGATTGTTCAAAATGTCGAAGTTGACGCCGCTCTGCCATGTATAGTTGCCATTGATGACCAATTCGACGTCCGAGAAGATCGGCTTTTCGTAGATCAGGCCGATGTTGAACTTGAAGTCGGGTGAGTTGTTGAGCTGCTTCCCGGCCAGATCCTGCGAAGATAGCCCGGTCGTCGCGTTCCGGACGCATCCCTGCGCCGCCGTCTGGCCGAAATAGCATTGCGCGTTGGCAAATTCGGTAATTTGCGCATCGACATAAGCACCCGAAGCAAAAACGGTCAGCCCATCGGTTGGCCTTATCGAGGTTTCAAGCTCAATACCGCGCGTCCGTAGCTTGCCGACATTGAGCAGTTCGAATTGCGGAGCGATCAGCTCGCTGTTGATGCCCTGCGCCTGGAAATTGTCATAATCGACCCAAAACCCGACCAGCTGGAACTGAGCCATGCCGTCAAGTGCATCGCCCTTGAGGCCGATTTCATAGGCCAAGCTGCTTTCCGACCGGATCGGGTTGTCGGCGCGTCGCTGGTTGAAGCCTGACGAAATGTCATAGGCCTGCCCCTTATAGCCAGTGGCGACCGAGGCAAAGGCCATGATGCCGCTGTCAAAAAAGTGCTGGAGCGAGAGCTTTCCGGTGAAAGCCGTGTCCGAATCCGATCCCCGGAAGATGCCTGGTACCGCCGTTCGGTTATCCTGGAAGAAGACGTCGATCTTTTCGTAGTTGAGGCGTGCGCCCAAGGAGACCAGAGTCTTGGGCGTCAGATCATATCCCAGCTGTGCGAAGGCAGCATAGTTGCGAACCGAAGCGTTTGAATCCCAGTTCTGGCGGAGCGGCGGGTTGTTCGGCGCGATGCGGACAAAGCTCCTGTCCGTATCTCCATCCGCAATATAGACACCTAAAATGTAATCGAAGTCGCCATCGGTAGGTGAGGTCAGCCGAAGCTCCTGGGTGACGGTGCGGGTGTCATACACCGTAGTCTGGAAGCTGTCGCGGATCGGCTGAAGATCCTGATCATTTTCCGCCTCATATTCCCAGGTTTGATAGCTGGTAATGGAGGTCAGGGTTGCAAAGTCCAGATCAAGGCTGAAGCGGCTGGAGAGCAGCAACTGCTTGGAATCGTTCACTGCCTCATCGTTGATCCGGAGGTTGCGATTGTTGGGACCCGGCGTGATCCCGGTAAGGTCCAGCTGGCGGTTGGCAGGTGTGCCATCGGGGCGCGTACGTGTGACCTGACGATAGGTATTGTCTCCGCCATTGTCAAAGAACTCGCTATAGTCAGCGGTCAGCTGAATTTGGGCATTGCCGACTTCATAGTCGAACCGGCCACGCAAGCCCCAGGATTCTTCCTGACCAACCATGTTGCCGGTGAAGGTGTTGCGCAGAAAGCCGTTGAAGTTGTTGTAAAAGCTGGAGATCCGGAAGCCGCCATTCTCGTCCACTGGGCCTGAGATGACACCCTGGACGCGGAATTCCTCGTCATCCGTGAGCGATGCCTCTACAAAACCGGTCAACTCGTTTGCCGGTGCCTGCGAGACAATGCTGATCACGCCGGCCGATGCGCTCTTGCCGAACAGCGTGCCCTGCGGACCACGCAGCACTTCAATCCGGGCGACGTCGGCGAAGTTGCTGAGTGCCTGTCCCGGCAACAGCAGCGGAACATCGTCGATCATGACCAGCACGGCAGGTTCGGCTGCGGTCGAAAAGCTGAACGTCCCGATGCCACGCAGGAAGATGGGGTTCTGGTTGCGGTTGCCGCTGGTCGTGATGGTCAGCGACGGCGAAATGGCGGTCAGCTCCGTGAACCGGTCGACCTGGGCGGCCTGCAGCACATCCTGGCCCACGGCCGAAATGGCCGCCGGAACGTCCAGGATGTTCTGATCGCGTTTCTGCGCACTGACGATGATGACATTGTCTTCGACGCCTGCCTCGGCTTCGGCGTCAGCATCCTGCGCATATGCGTTTGCGGAACAGGCCATGGCTGCGGACGCTAGGGCAATGGCGGTGCGGGATGCGTAGGTGGCCCAAGGCCTGGATGCGGACATCAGAAATCCTCCCTTATGCTTATTGGTCATGCCAGTTTGCATATTTGGCTAGGCCATGCAAATCGATACGACTTATCGGGAATGATTACTGCGGTTTATGTTGCACGCAACGTCTTGGTTTTCACGCGGTAGGGCGGTGTGAATTGGGCGGAATGCAGACCAGATCGGGTTGGGGCCTTTGCTATTGGTAAGCCCAATGATGTTGAATGGGTGCTTTGATCCCGTTGAGAAGAGCGATCAGACGATGACGCCGGGCAGGACGCTGGCGGCAATGAAGATGGCCGACGAGATGGCGGCGAGGGCGGAAGCTGCGAAGTTCATGGTTTTGATCCTTGTTCGAAATGGGCTGAGGTCAGGGGGTGGTGATCAGACGATCATGCCGGGGCCGACGCTGGTGGCGATCAGGATGACCGAGCAGACGGTTGCGAGAGCGGTTGCGAGAATGTTCATGATGGTGGTCCTTTCGATTATGGGTTGAATGGTGGGAGGATGATCAGACGATCGTGCCGGGGCCGACGCTGGCAGCCAGGAAGACGCTGGAGGTCAGGATGGCGAGAGCGGCAGCAACGATCTGGCTCTGGACGTTCGAGAAGAGGGTCATGGCATTGTCCTTTCGAGTGTTTGTCTTGGGTCCGGACCGTTTGTCCGGAGATGCCAGATACACTGCACAGGCCGTGCCAGTTTGCGATTATCGATGTTTTACAGAGGGATAGCTGATTTCACCCCTACGTCGCAGATGAACGAATGCTGACAATTGGGAAAATTTCCCATTCATCAGGATCGGGTTTTTGTTGCGCCATGAGAAATGTGCGCGCCGGGTCGATTGCGGGCGCCCTGGGGCATGGTGCAGCCGCAGCGGCACCCTATATGCGCCTCATGGCAAGGCGCGATCAGGGTGGCAATGTGGCGAACGAGACGCTGGAAGTGTGGTTTGACGGCGGGTGCCCGCTGTGCACGCGCGAGATCGCGCTGATGCGCAGGCTCGACCGTGGCCGCGCGATCCGGTTCATCGATGTGGCGGGCCCCGACAGCCAGTGCCCGATCGACCGCAGGGCTTTGCTCGAACGCTTCCATGCACGCGAGAATGGCGTCATGCTTTCGGGCGCGGCGGCCTTTGCCGCGATGTGGCGCGCGATCCCCGTGCTGCGGCCGCTCGGCCTGCTGGCGCGGAATCGCGTGGTCCTCAAGCTGCTGGAGGCGCTCTACCTCCAATTCCTGAAGGTGCGCCCGCAATTGCAGCACCTGTTTCGCGCGCGCGAGGCATAAGCGTGGCGTTCGAACCGAGCCGCGCCGCCGGTCTGGAGCGCCTGGCAGGGTTCGTGCCCAGGGCCGGGCGCACCTATGCCGAGGGGCGCAATACCGATTTCGGGCCGGGCAGGCCGAGTGCGGTGTCGCAGCTTTCGCCCTGGCTGCGCTATCGGCTCGTCAGCGAGGAGGAGGTGTGCGCGGCGGTGCTGGAGCGGCACTCGCTCGCGGCGGCAGAGAAATATGTCCAGGAGGTGCTGTGGCGCACCTATTGGAAGGGCTGGCTGGAGATGCGGCCTGGAGTCTGGAACAGGTTTCTGGACGAGCGCGACCAACAGCGCGAGGCCTGTCGCGACGATGCGGCGCTGGCGGCGGCGGAACAGGGCCGCACCGGGATCGAGGGCTTTGACGACTGGGCGCGCGAACTGGTCGAGACCGGCTGGCTCCACAATCATGCGCGCATGTGGTTTGCTTCCATCTGGATCTTCACGCTCAAGCTGCCCTGGGCGCTGGGCGCGGATTTCTTCCTGCGGCACCTGATCGATGCCGATCCGGCGAGCAACACCTTGTCGTGGCGCTGGGTCGCGGGGCTGCAGACTGCGGGCAAGACCTATCTGGCGACGGCCGACAATATCGCGCGCTACACCGACGGGCGTTTTGCCCCCAAGGGCCTGGCCGAGATCGCCGAACCGCTGACCGAGCCGCCGCTGCCGTCGCCCGCGCCTCTGCCGCCAGCCGGGGACGGCGCGTGGAGCGGGCGTGCTTTGCTGCTTGTGACCAGCGAGGACTTGTCTCCGGATGCCGCGATTTGGCGTTCAGGGGAAACAGGCGCGGCACTGGTGGTGGCGGATGCGGAGCTGCTCTGGGGCGACAAGGCGCGCACCTTCGTGACCATAGCGGCGGACGATGCCGCAAGCCGACTAAGGGCAGAGCATGGCCTAGAAGTGGAGCAGGGCGGGCGGCTCGATGCCGACGCGCTTATAGCGGCGGCGCGTGCAGCGTCGGTCCGGACGATCGTGACGCCCTATGCGCCAGTCGGTCCGGTCGGCTCGCGCCTGGCGGAGATCGCCCCGGTGCTGGCCGCCGAAGGGATCAACCTTGTCCAGCAGCGCCGACACTGGGACGACAGCTTCTGGCCGCACGCGCGCAAGGGCTTCTTTCCGTTCAAGCAGCATATGGGGCGGCTGCTCGAGGAACTGGGGCTGACGCGGACCTGACCCGGTCAGGCCCGCCCAGCACCCTCAATGATAGCGGCGCAGCAGGCCTGCCAGCTTGCCCTGCACCTGCACTTCATGCGGCGCATAATATTGCGGTGCGTAGGAGGCGTTGGCGGGATCGAGCCGGATGCGGCCATTTTCGCGGCGCAGATATTTCAGCGTCGCTTCCTCGCCGCGCACCAGCGCCACCACGATTTCGCCATCGCGCGCAGATTCCGTGCGCTTGATCAGTGCGAAATCGCCATCGAGAATGCCTGCCTCGATCATCGAGTCCCCCGACACTTCCAGCGCATAATGCTCGCCAGAGCCGAGCAGCGCTGCCGGAACGGGCAGGATTTCGGTGCCTTCGAACGCTTCGATCGGTGCGCCCGCCGCAATGCGGCCGTGCAGAGGGATTTCGAGAACATTGTTGTTGGCCGGTTCGGGCAAGGCCGCCTTGCGCACCGTGTCCATGCTGACGACATTGCTCTTTGCAGCGCTCGCTCGCGCGGCCGATGCCGCAGCCAGTTCCTTCTCGCGCGGCTTCACGCTCGCCTCGGGCAGCTTCAGAATCTCGAGTGCGCGGGCACGATTGGGCAGGCGGCGGATAAAGCCGCGTTCTTCGAGCGCGCTAACCAGCCGATGGACGCCGGACTTGGACTTGAGGTCGAGCGCCTCCTTCATCTCCTCGAACGAGGGAGAGATGCCGTTCTCCTCCAGGCGTTCCTGGATGAAGCGGATCAGGTCATGTTGCTTGCGGGTCAGCATCGCCGATGGTCCTTATCTGCGCCGAAACCGGCGTTCGAACGAATAAGGAACAATTACGAAACAAAGGCGGTCAGGTCAAGACCTTGTGTCAAGCGGCTCATTCAAGCGCGATATAATCGATCGGCTCGCCAATATTCGCTGCGGGTGCATGCGCGGCCCGGACCACGAGTGCATCGGCCTGATGCAGCGCGGACAGCGCGCCGCTATCCTGGTTGGAAAGCCGCACCAGCGCGCCATTGCGCCATACGGCTCGCACGAAGTCCTGCCGCGGGCCATTGGCGGGAAAGGCTTCGCCTGCCATGGCGTGCGAGGTCCGGGGGACAAGCGCTTGATAGCCCAGCATCTTGCGCACCAGTGGCAGCAGCAGCAGCGTTGCCGTGACATAGGCGGAGACCGGGTTGCCGGGCAGCCCGAGCACGATGGCATCGCCCAATCGCCCCACCATCACCGGCTTGCCCGGTCGCATCGCGATCCGCCAGAAATCGACAGTTCCACCACTGTCGGCCAGCGCCGGCTGGATGAGATCATGATCGCCGACCGATGCGCCGCCGGTGGTGACGATGATATCGGCCCCGCTGTGCTGATCGAGCGCGGCGGCGATGGTGGCGCGATCATCGGGCAGCAGCGGCGGCACAGTACAGTCGACCGGCAGCGCGGACAGCATCGCAGCCAGCATCACGCCATTGCTCGCCGGGATATGCGCGGGCGATGGCAGCGACAGCCCGGGCATCACCAGCTCGTCGCCAGTGCTGATGATGGTGAGGCGCGGGCGCCGATGCACGCTGAGCGCGCCATGGCCCGCCATGGCGGCCAGCGCGATCAGCCGCGCATCGATGGTGGTGCCCGTTGCGGCAAGCGCTGCACCGGCGGCGAAATCATGGCCGGCACGGCGGATATGCGCGGCCCGGACAGCAGGACCGTCGCCGGTGAGCGTCAATTGCTCGCCTTCACGCGCCACATCCTCCTGCACCACGACGCAATCCGCGCCGTCCGGCACCATGGCGCCGGTGGAGATGCGTGCCGCCTCGCCGGTGCCGATGACGCCTGCAAAGGGCCGTCCCGCGGCGCTTTCACCGATCACGCGCCAGGGGCCGGGAAGGTCGGCGCTGCGCACGGCATAGCCGTCCATCGCCGACAGATCCGCCGCCGGCTGGTTGCGCCGGGCAATCAGCGTTTCGGCCAGGGTCAGCCCGGTGGTGAGGTGCAGCGGCAGATTTTCGGCAGGGCAGGGCCGGGCAAGTGCGAGCAGCCGGTCGCGGGCGTCGTCGAGCGCGATCAGCCCGCCCGCCATCAGTCGGCGGTCCAGTCGCCCGATTTGCCGCCGCTCTTGGCAAGCAGCCTGACCGGGCCGATGACCATGCCTTTGTCCATCGCCTTGGCCATGTCGTAGATGGTCAGCAGAGCAACGCTGGCGGCGGTCAGCGCTTCCATTTCGACCCCGGTCTTGCCCGAGGTGCGCACCCGCGTTTCCACCCGCACGCCGGTATCCAGATAATCGAAATCGACCGAGACGCTGCTGATCGGCAGCGGGTGGCAGAGCGGAATGAGGCTGCTGGTCTGCTTGGCCGCCATGATGCCCGCGATGCGCGCGGTGCCCAGCACGTCGCCTTTCTTGATATCGCCAGCGCGGATCGCGGCGATCACTTGAGGTGCCATGGTGATCACCCCCTCGGCCACCGCTTCGCGCACCGTATCCGGCTTGGCCGAGACATCGACCATATGCGCCGCGCCGCTGGCGTCGAGATGGGTGAGGTCGCTCATCAGGCGTCCGCTCCGGTGAGCAGCGCGCGCGTGGCAATGGTGACGTCGCTCTGCCGCATCAGCGATTCCCCGACCAGGAAGCAGCGCACGCCGTGGCCGCTCAACCGCTGGCAATCGGCATGGCTGTTGATGCCGCTTTCCGATACCGCGACATAGCCTTCGGGGATCATGCCGACCAGCCGCTCGGTGGTGGCGATGTCGGTGACGAAGCTGCGCAGGTCGCGGTTGTTGATGCCGATCAGCGGTGAACGCAGCTTCAGCGCGCGCTCCATCTCCGCCTCGTCATGCACTTCGATCAGCACGTCCATGCCCAGATCGAGCGCCGCGCTTTCGATATCCATCATGGTCGCATCGTCGAGTGCTGCGACGATGATCAGGATGGCATCCGCGCCCAGGGCCCGGCTTTCGGCGACTTGCCAGACATCGACCATGAAGTCCTTGCGCAGGCAGGGCAGGTCGCAGGCCGCGCGCGCGGCGACGAGGAAATCGTCATGACCCTGAAAATAGGGGACATCGGTGAGCACCGAAAGACAGGCCGCGCCACCCGCCTGATAGGCAGCGGCATGCGCTGCGGGATCAAAATCGGCGCGGATCAGGCCCTTGGACGGGCTGGCGCGCTTGATCTCGGCGATCAGGCCGAAGCCGCTCTGCGCCTTGTCGGCGAGCGCGCGGGCAAATCCGCGCGGTGCAGACGCCGCTGCCGCGCGCTTTTCCAGCTCGACAAATGTGGCCAGGGCCTTGCGCCGCTCGACCTCGATCGCCTTGACCTGACAGATTTCTTCCAGCTTGTTCATGCGGCGGCCTTCGTGAATTCGATCCAGCAGTTGAGCAGTGCGTTGGCCAGGCCCTTGTCGATGGCTTCGGCGGCTTCCTCTGCGCCGTCGGTCAGGCTCTCCACCTCACCGGCGATCAGCAGCGCGGCAGCCGCGTTGAGCAGCACCGCATCGCGATAGGGGCCCGTCTCGCCCTGCAACAGGCGGCGCAGCGCGGCCGCGTTATGCGCCGCATCGCCGCCCCGGATCGCTTCGATCGGATGCGTGGGCAGGCCCGCATCGCTCGCCAGCCAGCGTTTCATGATGACGCCGTCCGCCCCGATATCTGCCACCTCGTTGCCGCCGGCGAGCGACAGCTCGTCCAGCCCCTCGTCGCCCGAGACGATCAGCGAATGGTCGGTGCCCAGCATGTCCAGCGCCTCGGCATAGACATGCACATAGCCTGGCCGCGCGATGCCGATCAGCTGGCGCTTCACCCGTGCCGGATTGGCGAGTGGGCCCATCAGGTTGAAGATGGTGCGCTTGCCGATCTTCTGGCGGATCGGCTGGATGCGGCGCATCGCCGGGTGATGGTTGACCGCGAACAGGAAGCAGATGCCGATCTCGGCGAGCGACTGTTCCGCCGAGGCGCCTGCGGCGGCCATGTCCATGCCCAGCGCCTCGAGCGTATCGGCCGCGCCAGCCTTGGACGAAGCGGCGCGGTTGCCATGCTTGGCCACCGGCACATCGCAGGCCGCGACCACCAACGATACGGCGGTCGATACGTTGAGCGTATGGTGACCGTCGCCGCCGGTGCCGCAGACATCGATGGCATGGGCAGGGGCGCTGATCGGGATCATCCGGTCGCGCAGGGCTTGCGCGGCAGCGGCGATCTCGATTGCGGTCTCGCCCCGGTCTGACAGCGCGATCAGGAATTCGGCAATCGCCTCGTCGCTGACTGTGCCATCCAGGATCGCGGCAAAGGCATCGGCAGCGGCATCGCGGCTGAGTGGGTGCGCGGTATCGGGCAGGCGGGTCATGCCAGCAGCCCTTCGCGCATCGGCTTCACCTCAAGCCCTGCCAATTCCATGAAATTGGCGAGCATCCGGTGGCCATGCTCGGTCGCAATGCTTTCCGGGTGGAACTGCACGCCGTGGATCGGCAGGGTCGCGTGGCGGAAGCCCATGATATGCGCGGTTTCACCCTCGGCCGCCGCGACGCGCGCGTTGACGATCATCTCCGGCGGCAGGCTCGCTTCGGGCACCACCAGCGAATGATAGCGCGTGGCGACGAAAGGCGAGGGCAGGCCGGCGAACAGACCGCTATCGTCATGCACCACGGGGGAGGTCTTGCCGTGCATCAGCCCGCCGCGAATGACCTCTCCGCCGAAATGCTGGCCGATCGACTGGTGCCCCAGGCACACGCCGAGCAGCGGCTTGTTGGCATCGGCGCAGGCCGCGACCAGATCGAGCGAGATACCGGCTTCATTGGGCGTGCAGGGGCCTGGCGAAATCAGGAACGCCTGTGCGTTGGTGGCCAGCGCCTCGCGCGCGGTGAGCGCATCGTTGCGCTCCACCCGCACATCCGCCCCCAGTTCCATCAGGTAATGGACGAGGTTGTAGGTGAAGCTGTCGTAATTATCGATGACGAGGATCATTGGCCATATCCCGGTTCGCTGGCGAGGCGCACAGCCTCGCGCGCTGCGGCGAACAGGGCGCCGGCCTTGGCTTCGCATTCGCGCTGTTCATATTCGGGCACGCTGTCGGCGACGATGCCTGCGCCCGCCTGAACGTGCATCGTGCTATCGCGGACGATCGCGGTGCGCAGGACGATGCAACTGTCGACCGATCCGTCCGGCGCGAAATAGCCGACGCCGCCGGCATAGGCCCCGCGTGTCTCGGGCTCGAGCGAAGCGATGATCTCGCACGCGCGCACCTTGGGTGCGCCGCTCACCGTCCCTGCTGGAAAGCCCGCGAACAACGCATCGATGGCGTCATGGCCAGGATCGAGCGCGCCGACCACGTTGCTGACGATGTGCATCACATGGCTGTACTGTTCGACCGTGAAGCTGTCGGTGACGCGCACCGTGCCCGCCGCCGCGACGCGGCCGACATCGTTGCGCCCAAGGTCGAGCAGCATCTGATGCTCGGCCAGTTCCTTGGGATCGGCGAGCAGGCTCGTCCGGTTCTCGATGTCCTCTGCCGGGGTCTTGCCGCGCGGGCGTGTTCCGGCGATCGGGCGAATGGTCACCTCGCCATCGCGCACCCGCACCAGGATTTCCGGGCTCGATCCGATCAGCGCCAGGCCGGGCAGGTCGAGGAAATAGAGGAAGGGCGAAGGATTTACCCGGCGCAAGGCACGGTAAAGCTCGATCGGCGGCAGGGTGAACGGCGCGGTGAAGCGCTGGGCGAGGACGACCTGAAAGATGTCGCCCGCCTCGATATAGTCCTTGGCCTTGAGCACCATCTCGCCATAGCGGCCCTGCGGCAGCACCGATTGCGGCTTGAGCGTTTCAGGATCAAGCGAGGGATCGCGCGATGCAGCGGGCAAAGGCGCATGCAGCGCGCGCTCGGCCGCGTCCAGTCGCTCTTCGGCAGCGGCGATGGCCCTTTCCCTATTGTCTCCGTCCGCATCGCTGCTGCCTGCCCAGATCGGCGCGATCAGGAACAGCTCGTCCTTCAGCCGGTCGAAGATCAGCAGCACCGTCGGGCGCACGAACAGCATGTCGGGCAGCGCCAGTTCGGATTGCGGCGCGCGCGGCAGCTTTTCGACCAGGCCGATCGTCTCGTAACCGAAATAGCCGACCAGAAAAGCCAGCGCGCGGGGCAGCTCGGGCGGAACCTCCATCCGGCAGCGCTCGGCAAGCGCGCGCAGCGCATCGAGCGAGCCTTGTTCGCAGGGCGCAAATGCGCTGCGATCGCTGGTCCAGTGCGCGTTGATTTCAGCGGCACCGCCCGATGCACGGAACACGAGATCGGGGCTGAGCCCGACAAAGCTGTGCCGCGCGCGGGTCTCGCCACCCTCGACCGATTCGAGCAGGAAATCGCCGCGCTCGGGCTCGATCAGCTTGAGCGCAGCCGAGACCGGCGTTTCGGTATCGGCAATGCGCCGCCGCCAGATCAGCGAGGACTGACCCGCCGCCAGCGCGCGCGCCGCCTCAGCCCGGTTCTGGCTCTGGCCGCCGGACATCAATTTTCCCGGTTACGGCCGGTGAGCTGGTCCTTCACGCGCTTCAGGGCTTCCGGATTGCGCTTCACCTTGGTCTCGGCCTTCATCGCGGCAAGCAGCTGCTGGCCATATTCATCGGCCATCACCTGGCCCAGCTGCTGCCGTGTGGCGGCCATCAGCTCGGGCACCTTGCTGGCATCGCCGCGGTTGATCTTGCTGAGATGCACGATGAACCAGCCCGAGCGGTTCGGGCCTTCGAGCACCTTGGTGGTGCCTTCGGCCATGCTGAACAGCAAGGCGACCGGCGGCGGCACGCGGCCCTGCTGCTGCATGATCGTCTGGCGGTTGGTCGCGATCTGCTCGATCCCGGGCAGCGGCACGCCGGCACCGCTGACCGCCTTGGCCAGGGCAGCGGGCGTGCGCGAGGTCTTGGCGATGCCATCGGCAAGCTTGCGGGCAGAGGCCAGGCCCTGCGCCAGAGCCCAATCGGTCGCGACGCGCTGGCGGACGCTGGCGAGCGGCGGCGGGGCAGCGCGCTTGATCTCCTGCACCTCGAACACGGCAAATTCCTTGCCCTGCTGAACCTCGACGAGCTGCGGACCTGAATCCTCCTCAAGCCCGAAGGCGACCGGCAGCATGGCCTGATAGGCGCCGATAGGCGCGAAATCGGGCTTGCCGGGTGCCTGGCCATTGGCGAGCAGCTCGGGGCTGACCTGCAGCTCCAGCTTTTCGTCCTTGGCGATATCGGCCAGCGATGCGCCATCGGCGATGCGGTCTTCCAGATCGGCGGTGAAATCGGACACGGTCTGGCGCAGCTTCTCCTGCGCGATCTCGTTCTCCAGCACCGCGCGGACCTGCGCCAGGCTGCGTCCGGCAATCGCGGAGACGCTGTCGACGCGGACCACATGCCAGCCGAGCGGCGAGCGTGCCGGTGTCGCAACCTTGCCTGCGCCGGTGGCGAACACGGCATTGGCCACGGCAGGCGAGGCGACCTTGGTGATATCTTCCTTCGACTGCAGACCCAGATCGACGGGCTCCAGCCCGGCGTCCTTTGCAGCGGCGGCCATGCTGGCGCCGCCGTTGATCTTGGCGGCGATCGCCTTGGCAGCCGCTTCAGTCGGCACGATCAGCTGTTCGACATCGCGCTTTTCGGTCGCGGCAAACTCTGCCGAGCGCTTCTTGTACAGCGCGGCAATCTCCGCATCGCTGACCTTGACCTGATCGCGGAAGCGATCGGTGATGAAAGTCGCAAAGCGCAGCACGCGGCGTTCGGGAATGCGATAGCGCGCGGCATTGCGGGTGTAGAAGGTCTGCAGCTGCGCATCAGTGGGCGCGGTCTTGGGCGCAAAGGCGGCCGAGGGCACGAATGCGATCTGCCCCTCGCGGCCTTCGAGGATCAGGCCCGCATAAGGCAGCGCCATCTGCTGCGAGAGCTTGGCACCAAAGGTCGCAGGCACCAGCAGCTGGTCGTTGAGCAGGCCGCGACGGATATCCTCGCGCACCCGCGCTTCGGTGAGGCCCTGCTGGGCGAGCGCATTGCGGAACAGCGTTTCGTCAAACCGGCCATCGGCCCCCTTGAACGCCTGGATCCCGGCGATCTCGCTATCGACCAGCCGCTTGCTCGCGCCCAGGCCGATGCTGTCGGCAAAGCTGGCGGCGGCATAGCTGCCGATCATCTGCTCGAATATGCCGTCAATCCCGCCCTGCGCATCGAAGGCTGCCATGTCGAGCTGGGGGTTCTGCTGACGGAACTGGTCGAAGGCATTGGACACGGTGGACGAAAACTCGCCGGTGCCGATTTCTTCGCCGTCGATCTGGGCGACGCTTTCGCTGCCGACTCCGCCAAAGGTCGCACCGCCGGTGACATCCGATGCGGCAAAGGCAACCGCGATCAGCGCCAGAAAGACAAGGCTGATGGCAACGCCGATCCTGGACTGGAAGAAGGAACGCAAAAAGGTGATCATCGGTAAGTCCGCATTGGAGGTCGGGCCGCAAGAGAGGCACTGCACTCGTGAAAACGCGGGCAGGCTTTAGGGGGCTTTGCCGCCCGCTTCAACCCTGACAAAGCGCGACGCGGCCATGGCTGGTCAAGCGCATCGCGATTTGCTAGCCGCCGCCCCCACAAGGTCGACAAGACCGATACGTGACAAGGGGAAGACAGCATCGTGGCCAAGCTACCATCCTATATCGTCGGAAACTGGAAGATGAACGGCAGCGCCGCCGATGTCGCCGTGCTCCAGGCCATTGCCCAGGCCGCCGAAGCGCACCCGCATGTTGATACCGGCATCTGCCCGCCCGCCACGCTGATCGCCGGTTTTGCTGCACACGCGGGCCAGGTGCAGATCGGCGCGCAGGATTGCCACGCCAAGGCCTCGGGCGCGCATACCGGCAACCTGTCTGCCGCAATGCTGCAGGAGGCTGGCGCGGCCTATGCGATTGTCGGCCATTCCGAACGCCGCGCCGATCAGGGCGAGACCGATGCCGATGTCGCCGCCAAGGCCGAAGCCTTGCACACCGCCGGCATGGGCGCGATCCTATGCGTCGGCGAGACACTGGAGGAACGCGATTCCGGCCATGCTATTGCCATCGTCACCGCGCAGCTGGCCGCCTCACTGCCTGCATCGGCGAGCGGCGACTGGCTTTCGGTCGCTTACGAGCCGGTCTGGGCGATCGGCACCGGGCGGGTGCCCGTTTCGGACGATATCGCCGCGATGCATGCCGCGCTGCGGGCGACGCTGGTCGAAAAGCTGGGAGAAGCGGGCAAGGGCGTGCGCATTCTTTATGGCGGATCGGTCAACCCTGGCAATGCCACCGAAATCCTGGCGATTCCCGATGTCGGCGGTGCGCTGGTCGGCGGGGCGAGCCTGAAGGCCGAAACCTTCGTGCCGATCATCGCCGCAGCGCCGCGCTGACGGCCCGAAACGACACAGCCCATCTCGGGTCGCCGCGCCGGTTGCGCTCTTGGGGCGCAATCGCTATGTGCGCGGCAACTTGATATTCATTTGCTGGGTCTGACCGTTCATGTCGTCGATTTTCCTGTTCATCACCATCGTCCAGACGCTGATTGCGGCGGTCATGGTGGGTGTCATCCTGATGCAGCGTTCCGAAGGGGGCGGTTTGGGCGTGGGCGGCAATCCCAACGGCCTGATGTCCGCGCGCGGCGCGGGCGATCTGCTCACCCGCTCCACAGCAGTTCTGGCGACGCTGTTCGTGCTGCTCAGCATCGTGCTGGCGGTGATGGCGGCCAATATGCACTCAATGGGCGATATCGACACCTCGCTGCAGCGCGGCGCAGCAGCCCCGATCTCGGGTCCGGCCCAGACACCGGTCGCTCCGGCCAATGGCGATCCGCTTTCGGCAGCTGGCGCGCAGCCCGCTGGCGCACAGCCTGCCGCACCGGCCCCGGCCGCTCCGGCGACCGGCAGCGCCCCTGCAACGGGTGATGCCCCCGCCAATTGAGGCCATGCTCGGGTAAAATCCCGGGCTGTTCACAGTTTTTTGTTTTCCATGCGGATTCGCGCGCTTGTCAGTCTTGCGCGCGAACCGCTAACGGGTTTCTCCCATGGCGCGTTATATTTTCATCACCGGCGGCGTGGTTTCGTCTCTTGGCAAGGGCCTGATGGCCGCCAGCCTCGGGGCTCTCCTGCAGGCACGCGGCTATCGCGTGCGCATCCGCAAGTTCGACCCCTATCTCAACGTCGATCCGGGCACGATGTCGCCCTATCAGCACGGTGAGGTCTATGTGACCGACGACGGGGCGGAAACCGACCTCGACCTTGGCCATTACGAGCGCTTCACCGGCGTTTCGGCGCGCCAGTCCGACAACGTGACCTCGGGCCGGATCTACCAGACGATCATCCAGCGCGAACGGCGCGGCGATTATCTGGGCGCGACGGTGCAGGTGATCCCGCACGTGACCGATGCGATCAAGGAATTCGCTCAGGCCGAAACCGATGATCTCGACTTCGTGCTGTGCGAAATCGGCGGCACGGTCGGCGATATCGAGAGCCTGCCGTTCATCGAGGCGATCCGCCAGCTGCGCAACGAGATCGGCCGCGAAAACACGCTGTTCGTTCATGTGACGCTGGTGCCCTATATCGCGGCGGCGGGTGAGCTGAAGACCAAGCCCACCCAGCACAGCGTGCGCGAACTGACCTCGCTCGGCATCCAGCCCGATATCCTGCTGTGCCGCTGCGAACATCCGCTGCCCGAATCCGAGCGCGCCAAGATCGCGCAGTTCTGCAACGTCCGCAAGGAAGCGGTCATCCCCGCGCTGGACGCCAAGAGCATCTATGCGGTGCCGATGCAGTATCACCGCGAGGGGCTGGACAGCGAAGTGCTGCGCGCTTTCGGTATCACCGACGCACGCGATCCCGATCTGGCGCGCTGGGTCGATATCATGGAGCGCCACGAGCATCCCGAGGGCGAAGTGACGATCGGCGTGGTTGGCAAATATGTCGGCCTGCAGGACGCGTACAAGTCGCTGCACGAGGCGCTGGTCCATGGCGGGCTGGCCAACCGGGTCAAGGTGCATGTCAAATGGCTCGATGCAGAGCTGTTCGAGACGCTGCCCGATGACGAACTGGCAGCGGTGCTGGAGCCGATGCACGGCATCCTGGTGCCCGGCGGCTTTGGCGAGCGCGGCAGCGAGGGCAAGATTTCCTCGGTCCGCTTCGCGCGCGAACGCAATGTGCCGTTCTTCGGCATCTGCCTGGGCATGCAGATGGCCTGTATCGAGGCGGCGCGAAACACATCGGGCATTGCCGCAGCGTCGACCACCGAGTTCGGTGAGACTGACGAGCCGATCGTCGGTCTGATCACCGAATGGATGAGCGAATCCGGCCTGCAGAAGCGCAGTGCCGAGGGCGATCTGGGCGGCACGATGCGGCTGGGTGCGTTCCCGGCCAAGCTTTCGGGCAACAGCCGGGTACGCGGCATTTACGGCAGCGACCAGATCAGCGAACGCCACCGCCACCGCTATGAGGTGAACACCGCCTATCACGATAGGCTGGAGCAGGGCGGACTGGTCTTTTCCGGCATGTCGCCCGATGGCGTTCTGCCCGAAATCGTCGAGCGGCCCGATCACAGCTGGTTCGTCGGGGTGCAGTATCACCCCGAGCTCAAGAGCAAGCCGTTCGATCCGCACCCGCTGTTCGCCAGCTTCATCGAAGCCGCCGTGGCGCAGAGCCGCCTCGTCTGACAATTTCACCCCTGGTTAACGGCTTGGACCGCTGCAGTTGACGGGCGTTAACTGCGGCGGCTTTCCGGCGCTGTTTTCGGGCGGAATGCCCCAATTTACCACATCACCCAAAACAAATTTTACTCTATTTGACGGTGTTGTGCGGTGGCGCACAGCGGCGTAAAGCGATTCGGGTGAAGACACATCTGTCGGCGGCGACAGGGACGGCTGAAGCAAAGTTGCGCAGCCAGGGACGAAGCCGACAGAAAGGAAGGGACAAGGGGCGATCATGCACGCGAACGAGCTTGCCGAGCTATTGGCCAGCCACAGCCTGTTCGCCGATTGCGACAATGACGAACTGTCGGACATCATCCTGCGCGGGCATTTCGTCCGCTACCGCAAGGGGCAGGAGCTGATGGGACAGGGGGATGATGGCGACAACCTGCTGATCATCCTGACGGGATTTGCCCGGGTGAGCATGGTGGCGAGCAACGGTCACGAGATCGTGCTCGATTATGCAGAGCCCGGCTATGTCATCGGCGAGATTGCGTTTCTGGATGGCGGGCCGCGCACGGCCTCGATCGAGGCACTGACCGAACTGACGGCGCTTTCGCTGTCGCGGCCGGCCTTTGAAGAGATTGCCGAGCGCCATGTGGCGATGCCGCGGCGGATGCTGCGGGTGATGGCCAAGCGCTTGCGCCAGGCCAATGACGTGATCGAGGCGGACCGTGCGTTCACCTCCGGACCCAGGCTGGCGCGCTATCTGCTGCGTCTGATGGTGTCGGGTGCGAAAGAGGGCAAGCTCAAGCTGGACCTGAGCCAGAGCGAGCTGGGCACTTTCGCGGGATTGTCACGCGAACAGATTAACCGGCAACTGTCGGCCTGGTCGGATGCCGGGTTGATCGAGCTGGAACAGGGCAGGGTGAAGATTATCGACCGCGATACGTTGCTGGAGATTTCCGAAGCCGCCTGACGATTGGTTAGGTGCACATTTCAGTTTTCCGGGGCAGGGCCAGGTTATTGCGACCCGGCCTGGTCCTGCCACCGGAAAAACCCCCGCGCCCTGTGGCGCGGGGGCCTAATTCAGATTTTCTCCGGTGGACGGTGCGGTAAATGCGACCCGGCCAATCCGGACCCGGAGAAAGCAGCGTCCTGAGCGGGCGCGGAGGGCGGGCCCGAAGGGGTTCGCCCTCTTCTTTTTTCCATATTCTCCCCACCCCACCCTGCGGGCACCCCTCCCCAAGGGGAGGGGAGAAGGTAACCCGGAAGCGGGTACCTATGTGATCGACGTGGAGGGACGTCTGTCCGGGAGAAGGGAAGACCTGCAAAAAAGGGTGGGCCGTTGCCGACCCACCCCGTTGCATTCTACCCTCGATCAGCGGAGCGTCAGGCCGCCTGGCTGTCGCCTTCGTCCTTGGTCGAAGCTTCGACGACCTGCAGCTTGGGCGTACCGTTGATCGCGATCTTCTTGGGCTTCATCGCCTCGGGCACTTCGCGCACCAGATCAATGGTCAGCAGGCCATCTTCCAGGCTGGCGTCGCTCACCCGCACGAAGTCGGCGAGTTCGAACCGGCGTTCGAAATTGCGGTTGGCAATGCCCATGTGCAGGAAGTTGCCGCGCGATTCGCTCTCGGCAGCCTTGCGACCGGCGACGACCAACAAGTTCTGCTGGGCGGTGATGTCCAGCTCGTTGGGCTTGAAGCCGGCCACCGCGATGGTCACGCGATAGGCGTCATCGCTGCTGCGTTCGATGTTGAAAGGGGGGTAGTTATCGCCCTGTGCAGCCCGGGCCTGGTTTTCCAGCAGGTCGAACAGCCGGTCAAAGCCAACGGTGGTGCGACGATAGGGGGTGAAATCGAAACGGTTCATGTGCAAAATCCTTTTCAAAAGCGATTTCAAGCGTTTGAAGCCCGCATCTGCGGCGCTTCGGTACCTGTGGGCCACCCGGATGGCGTGGCTCACGACACAAATCTAGGCGCTCGAAATCGCGTTTCAAGATGGATTTTTTGCAAGGGCTGCGCACGCGAGCGGCACCATGGCCCGGCGCGAATTGCAGACGAAAAAAGAGCGTCCGGCCCCCAAGACCCGGACGCTCTTTATCAGATCCAATTCGCGCGCTGATGGCGTTGCCGCCTCGCTCGCAAGTGATGGACCCTGGTAACCGCCGCTTTCCCCAAAACGACGGAAACTATCCCCGAACCCATGGCCGTAGCCGCTTGATCCGCGTTGTCATGATTCCGTAACGCGCCCCTTGAAGCTAGCGGAATTCGCGGCTTGCCCTCATTTTTGATCCTTTCTGTGTTTTATGTGCAACACGCACCTGTTCAGGGATCAGCCATTGTCAGCCCGGCATGCGCTGGTTAATGCGATAGCCCAATCGCGCTGCTGATCCCCCAGCTGGCGCAGGTTCCGAAAGGATCGATCTTCCTCCATGCTGTCCACCTTCGAATGGACGATCGCCAAGCGCTATCTGCTGCCCGGACGCGGCGAGGCGTTCATATTCCTGGTCGCAGGCATCAGCCTGGTTGCGGTGGCGCTGGGCGTCGCCGCGCTGATCATCGTGATGAGCGTGATGAACGGCTTTCGCGCCGAACTGCTCGACAAGATCGTCGGGCTGAACGGTCATGCCGTGGTGCAGGGCTATGGCGGACGGTTGAAGAACTGGCAGGAAGTCCTGGCTGAAACGCGCAAGATGGATGGCGTTGTCGCCGCATCGCCGCTGATCGAGCAGCCGTTGCTGATCAATTTCGAGGGCCGGGTGGAAGCGGTGCTGGTGCGCGGCACCGATGCGCCCGATATCGCGGCTCTGAAGCAGAAGACGGTGCTGGGATCGGTGGCCGAGCTGAAGGCCGGCGCCTCCAAGGTGGCGCTGGGATCGCGGCTGGCGCAGAATCTGGGCGTCAATATCGGCGACAGGATCACGATCATCAACCCGGCGGGGCGTTCCACGCCCTTTGGCACCGTGCCGCGCGAGATCCTGTACGAGGTCGCCGCGATCGTCGAGATCGGCGTCTATGATTATGACAAGGCATTCGTCATCATGCCGATCCGCGACGCGCAGCTTCTGCTGCTGCTGGGCGATGAGGTCGGCATGATCGAGGTGACGACGCGCGATGCCGATCAGGTGCGCGAGATCCTCGCGCCGCTCGAGCAGAGGCTGCGCGGTCAGGCGGTGGTCAACGACTGGCGCACGATCAACGCCTCGCTGTTCGAAGCCCTGGCCGTGGAACGCGTCGCGATGTTCATCGTGCTGTCGATCATCATCCTGGTTGCGGTGTTCAACATATTGTCGTCGCTGATCATGCTGGTGCGCGCCAAGACGCGCGACATCGCGATCCTGCGGACGATGGGGGCCAGCCGCAATTCGCTGCTCAAGATCTTCATCACTGTCGGGCTGATCATCGGGTCGCTCGGCACGGTCACGGGCCTGGGGCTGGGCTTTGTCTTCCTCTATTTCCGGCAGAGCATCGTGCTGTTCGTCCAGTTCGTCACCGGCCAGCAGCTGTGGGATCCGTCGATCCGCTTCCTGACCGAACTGCCCAGCCGCACCGACCCGTTCGAGGTGGCAGGCATTGCCGCGATGGCGCTGCTGTTCAGCTTCCTGGCGACCCTCTATCCGGCGCTGAAAGCGTCCTCGACCGATCCTGTTCAGGTGCTCCGCTATGAGTGATGCCGTCATCCTGCTGAGTGATGTCCGCCGCAGCTTTGCGCAGGGCGGGGTCACCATCGATGTGCTCAAGGGCGTCAACCTGGCGGTCGAGCCGGGCGAG
Source organism: Blastomonas sp. SL216 (assembly GCA_026625625.1). NCBI lineage: Bacteria > Pseudomonadati > Pseudomonadota > Alphaproteobacteria > Sphingomonadales > Blastomonadaceae > Blastomonas > Blastomonas sp. SL216. The sequence continues at coordinate 1,395,687 of CP113055.1, read as the reverse complement.
ATTGTCGGGCTGCTGGGCCCTTCGGGATCGGGCAAGTCTACCATGCTGCAGGCGGTTGGCCTGCTCGAAGGCGGCTTTACCGGATCGATCCGGATTGCAGGCGAAGAGGCGGCGCAGCTCAACAGCAACGGCCGCACCCGGTTGCGCAAGACGGCGCTCGGTTTTGTCTATCAGTTCCACCACCTGCTGCCCGATTTCACCGCGCGCGAGAATGTCGTGCTGCCGCAGCTGATCATGGGCCGCACGCGCGAGGAAGCATCCGATCGCGCGGCCGAACTGCTTTCGCGGCTTGGCCTTGGCCAGCGGCTCGACCATCGGCCCAGCCAGCTCTCGGGTGGCGAGCAGCAGCGTGTTGCGGTCGCCCGTGCGCTCGCCAACCGGCCCAAGGTCGTTCTCGCCGACGAACCGACCGGAAATCTGGACGAGGCGACCGCTGACAGAGTGTTCGACGAGTTCCTCCATCTTGTAAGAGAGGAAGGCAGCGCGGCATTGGTGGCCACCCATAACGAAAGACTGGCCACGCGCATGGACCGGGTTGTCCGCCTGCACGATGGAAGGATCGCATGACCGTTTTCGATTACACGATGCCGCTGCCCGATGGCAGCGCCAAGCCGCTATCCGATTATCAGGGCACTGTGCTGCTGATCGTCAACACCGCCTCCAAATGCGGGTTTACGCCGCAATATGAGGGGCTTGAGGCGCTGTATCGCGAATACAAGGATCGCGGGTTCGAGGTGCTGGGCTATCCCTGCAACCAGTTCGGCGCGCAGGAACCGGGCGATGCCGAAGAGATCAGGAATTTCTGCTCGCTGACCTATGACGTGACCTTCCCCCTGTCCGCCAAGATCGCGGTGAATGGCGAGGAAGCCGATCCCTTGTGGAAATACCTGAAAAGCCAGCAGGCCGGGTTGATGGGCAGCCGCGCCATCAAGTGGAATTTCACCAAGTTCCTGGTCGATCGCAAGGGCAATGTCGTCGCGCGCTATGGGTCGATGGTAAAGCCCGACCAGCTCAAGGCGGATATCGACAAGCTGCTGTAACGCGCAGCGCTCGACACGCGAATTTTCAACGCTAGTCTCCCGTCATTCCCGCGAAAGCGGGAATCCCGCTTCTCTGCCAATGTTGAGCACAAGCGGGACCCCCGCCTTCGCGGGGGTGACGTGGAAACAGCGACCGGACAGCAAGGACATCGCACCCATGATCGACGCCATCAGCACCTGGGCCAGCGGACTGGGCGCGCAATATGGCGTCAATCCGGTGATCTTCGCGACCATCTATATCGGCGCGATTCCGCTGTTCCTCGCCAGCATCGCCTGGCTGGTGCGCAACGCGCGTGCGGGCAAGCCGACGGTGCTGCCGGTGATGTGCGCAGGCGCGTGTTTCGTCTCGGCCTATGTCTATCTGGCGATTGCCGGACGCAACATTCCGGTCTGGGTGTGGATCTTCCTGGCGGTGCTGATCCTCTACGGCATCTGGTCGACGGTGCGCGATGTCCGGCGCAAGATCGCGGCGAGGGATTTATCCACCGGGGAGTGAAGGCGCTTTCCTGAATCGCGGGAAAAGCGATAGCAATAGACCATGCCTTACGAACCCTTCGTCCCGTTGCGCGTGTTCAGCGCCTATACGATGCTGGAAGGCGCGATCGAGCCCAAGGCGATCGCCAAGACCGCGCATGATCGCGGCTTTCCGGCCATCGCGCTGGCGGATCGCAACGGGCTCTATGCGGGCATGGCCTTTGCCGATGGTTGCTTCGATGCCGGCATCCAGCCGATCGTCGGCACGCTGCTGTGCGTCGCGCGGCCCGGCAGCAACGCGGCCTCTCCGGTGCTCGACTGGCTGGCGCTCTATGCCCAGAACGAGAAGGGCTATGACAATCTGTGCGATCTGGTCTCGCACGCGCATCTGGACCGACCGCTGGAACTGCCCGCGCACGTGCCGTTCGAACGGCTGGAGGGGCGCACCGACGGGGTGATCGCGCTCACTGGTGCGGGCGACGGAGCGCTGGTGAAGCTGCTCGCCGCCGGGCAGCAGGCTGAGGCCGAAAGCTATTGCGACCAGCTCCAGGCGCTGTTCGGCGACCGGCTCTATGTCGAGCTGTGCCGCCGCGGCGAGGAAATCGAGACGCTGGCCGAGACCGCTTTGCTCGATCTGGCCTATGCGCGGGGCCTGCCGCTCGTGGCGACCAACCCGGCCTGCTATTCCGACCCCGGCTTCCACGCCGCGCACGATGCGATGCTGTGCATTGCGCGCGGGGAATATGTCGGGGCCGCTAATCGCGACCGCAGCTCGCCCGAGGCGTGGATCAAGTCCGCGCCGATGATGCGCGAGCTGTTCAGCGATCTGCCCGAGGCTCTGGTCAACACGCTCGTCGTTGCGCAGCGCTGTGCTTATGCGCCGCCCAAGCGCAAGCCGATCCTGCCCAGCCTGGCGGGCGATCTGGAAGGCGAGGCGGCACAGCTGCGCGCCGATGCGTTCGCGGGTCTGGAAATGCGGCTCGCGGCCTATACCGATTTGACCGAAGAAGAGCGCAAGGGCTATTTCGAGCGGCTCGAGTTCGAGGTCAACGTCATCGTCGGCATGGGCTTTCCGGGCTATTTCCTGATCGTGGCCGACTTCATCAAATGGGCCAAGGATCACAACATCCCGGTGGGGCCGGGCCGTGGATCGGGCGCAGGCTCGGCGGTTGCCTGGGCGCTGACCATCACCGATCTTGATCCGATCAAGCTGGGCCTGCTGTTCGAACGCTTCCTCAATCCCGAGCGCGTCTCGATGCCCGACTTCGATATCGACTTCTGCGAAACGCGGCGCGGCGAGGTGATCCGCTATGTGCAGGCCAAATATGGCCGCGATCATGTCGCACAGATCATCACCTTCGGAAAACTCAAGGCGCGCGCGGTGCTGCGCGATACAGGCCGCGTGCTGCAGATGGGCTATGGCCGCATCGATGGCCTGTGCAAGCTCGTGCCCAACCACCCGACCGATCCGTGGAAGCTCGATCGCGCGCTGGCAGGCGTTGACGAGCTGCGCCAGCAATATCGCGACGACAACGAGGTCAAGCGCCTGTTCGATCTGGCGATGCAGCTCGAAGGCTTGCCGCGCCACAGCTCCACCCATGCGGCGGGCGTGGTGATCGGCGACCGTCCGCTGGCGCAGCTGGTGCCGCTGTACCGCGATCCGCGATCCGACATGCCGGTGACGCAGTTCGACATGAAATATGTCGAGACCGCAGGGCTGGTGAAGTTCGACTTTCTGGGCCTCAAGACGCTGTCGGTGCTGCACAAGGCGGTCGAGATGCTCGCGAAACGGGGCGTCGAGGTCGATTTGTCGAGCCTGGCCTGGGATGATGCCAAGACCTATGAGCTGCTCAAGCGCGGCGATACGGTAGGCGTGTTCCAGCTGGAATCCGAAGGCATGCGCCGCACGCTGGCACAGGTGAAGCCGACCGCGTTCGGTGACATTATCGCACTGGTCTCGCTCTACCGCCCGGGCCCGATGGACAATATCCCGAGCTTCGGCGCGCGCAAGAACGGGCGCGAGCCGATCACCTATCCGCACCCGCTGCTCGAGGATATCCTCAAGGAAACCTATGGCATCATCGTCTATCAGGAACAGGTGATGCAGGCGGCGCAGGTGCTCGCGGGCTATTCGCTCGGCGATGCAGACCTTTTGCGCCGCGCCATGGGCAAGAAGATCAAGGCGGAGATGGACAAGCAGCGCGGCCGCTTTGTCGAGGGCGCCGCGAAGAACGACATCGATGCCAAGAAGGCGAACGAGCTGTTCGACTTGATCGACAAGTTCGCAGGCTATGGCTTCAACAAGTCGCACGCCGCGGCCTATGCGCTGCTCGCCTACCAGACCGCATGGTTGAAGGCGCATTACCCGCACGAATTCTACGCCGCCTCGATGTGCTTCGACATGCACCAGAGCGACAAGCTCAACATCTTTGTCGACGATATGCGGCGTCTGGGCATTGCCTGCCTGCCGCCGTGCATCAACGCCAGCGAAGCCGAGTTTTCGGTCGAGCAGACGCAGGAGGGCCTTGCGGTGCGCTATGCGCTCGCGGGTCTCAAGAATGTTGGCGAAAAGGCGATGGAGGGCGTGGTCGCGACGCGTCAGGCGGGCGGACCGTTCACGTCGCTCGGCGATCTGGCCGATCGCATCGATGCCGGCCAGGTCAACAAGCGGCAGATCGAAAGCCTTGCCGCAGCCGGCGCGTTCGACGGGCTGGAGCTGGAACGCTCGGTCGTTCATGCCTCTGCCGATACGGTGATGGCGGTCTCTGCCGAGGCGCAGCGCCAGCGCAGCAGCGGGCAGGGCGGTCTGTTCGGCGATGTCCAGCAGCCCGGCCAGTCGCTGCGCCTCACATCGGCCAAGCCCTGGTCGATGGGCGAGAAGATGACCTATGAACGCGAGGCGTTCGGGTTTTTCTTCTCCGCGCACCCGGTCACCGAATTTGCCGCGACCGCCAAGGCGCAAGGGGCGCGGCCCTATCAGCTGCTCGTCGATACGCTCGATGTCCGCGTCGGCGAGCGCAAGACGGCCAAGGTCGCCGCGCTGGTCGAAGGGTGCAACCGCCGCCAGAGCAAGCGCGGCAGCACCTTTGTCATGGTCGACCTGTCGGACGAATCCGGCCAGTTTTCGGCGAGCTCGTTCGATGACGAGATGGTCGCCGCCATGCCTGAATGGGCCAGCCAGTCGGCGTGCCTGCTGATCGAGCTGGAATTCGACCGGTCGAGCGAGGAACAGGCCCCGCGCGCCACCATCCGCCGCGCCAAGCCGCTTGACCAGATCAAGGTCGTGCTGCGGCACAAGGCCAGCATCGACGTGCACCATCCCGATGGGCTCGCCCGGCTCGCCGATCTGGTGGGCCAGGGCGGCAGCGGGCAGGACGAGGTGCACGCCCGGCTGATGCTGGGCGAGGGCCGGATCATGCCGGTTTGCCTGGGCAATCGCTTCCGTCTCGACCCCGAAACGCAGGAGGCGTTGCGGTCGATCGAGGGAATCAGCGTGCGCGATGTGGAATCACATGCTGCATCCCGCCCGGAACTTCGCCTCGTCAGTTGACTTGCGCGCGGCTTCGGGCTTTCTGATCCCGTTTCAACCGGCTCCCTGCGAGAGCCCATGGATCGGGAGAGAATGATGATCGTTGGCGGCATGCAGGATTATGAATTGCGCGTGATGCGGCTGCTCGACCATGCCGAGCGGGAAAGCGGCAAGCGCGAGATCGTGTCCCGCTGGGCTGATGGCAGCCAGACCCGCACCAACTGGGCAGGCATTGCCCGCGATGCGCGGCGGCTGGCGAGCGCGCTCACCAGGCTGGGGCTCCAGCCCGGCGACAGGGTCGCCACACTGGCGATGAACCACAGCCGCCATCTCGCCACCTGGTATGGCGCGATCGGCATGGGCGGGGTGATCCACACCATCAACCCGCGCCTGTTCGAGGAGCAGCTCGAATATATCGCCAATCATGCCGAAGACAGGGTGCTGTGCTATGATGCGGCGTTCCAGCCGATCATCGACAAGATGAAGCCGCGCTGGACCACGATCGAGCATTATGTCTGTTTCGATCCGCCCGCCGGGTCGGCAGCGCTAAGTTTCGAGGCGCTGCTCGAAACCGGCGATGAAGGCTATCGCTGGCACGAAGGGTCGGAGCGCGATCCGTGCATGCTGTGCTACACTTCGGGCACGACGGGCAACCCCAAGGGCGTGCTGTACGAGCATCGCTCGACCGTGATCCATGCGATGGCAGAAATGCAGCCTGCGGTGTTCAGCCTGTCGCCGCAATCGGTGGCGCTGCCGGTGGTCCCGATGTTCCACGCCGCTGCCTGGGGCCTTCCCTTTGCGGGCGCGGCTGCGGGGATCAAGTTCGTCTTTTCGGCCGTGAACGAACCTTCGGTGCTGTGCGACCTAATGAACGAGGAGAAGGTCACCCATTCGGCCGGTGTTCCGACCGTGTGGCTGGCGATGTTCCAGCATATCGACAGCACCGGCAGGAAGCCCGAATATCTGCAGGTCGTCACCATCGGCGGCTCGGCCGCGCCGCGCGCGATGTGCGAGCGGATCATGAAGATGGGCGCGCGGATGAACCATGCCTGGGGCATGACCGAGACCTCGCCCATCGGCACCATGGGCGCGCCGTCGCCCGATTGGGACGATATGGACTTCGAGGCGCAGCTGGATCTGGTCACCAAGCAGGGCCGCGTGCCGTTCGGCGTCGAACTGCGCGTCGTCGATGATGAAGGCCATGTCCAGCCACGCGACGGCAAGTCCAGCGGCCGCCTGCAGATCAAGGGGCCCTGGATTATCAAGCGCTATTTCAAGGCCGAAGCCGATGCGCTGACCGAGGATGGCTGGTTCGATACCGGCGACGTTTCGGTCATCCATCCCGATGGCGTGATGCAGATTACCGACCGCGCCAAGGACGTGATCAAATCGGGCGGTGAATGGATCAGCTCGGTCGATCTGGAAAATGCGGCGGTCGGCATGCCCGATGTCGCCGAAGCCGCCGCGATCGGCTTGCCGCACCCGAAATGGGATGAACGCCCGCTGCTGCTGGTGGTGCCCAAGCCGGGCACCAGCCCGTCGAAGGAAGCGATTCTCGCGCACCTGGCGCAGCACGTGGCCAAATGGTGGCTGCCCGACGATATCGTGTTCGTCGACCAGCTACCGCACAGCGCGACCGGCAAGCTGCTCAAGACCGCGCTGCGCGACCAGTTCAGGGATCACGTGCTGCCGACGGTGTGAGGGCTATCCGGGAGAGGCGGCCGAGCCTGCCAGCAGGCCGCCGTCAATGTTGAACTCGCTGCCGGTGACATAGGCTGATTCATCGGCGGCGAGCATCGCGGCAATGGCCGCCACCTCCTCGACGGTACCGAAGCGCCTGAGCGGCGTATCGGCGACCATCGCGGCCATGCGCGCCTCGCGGTCCGGCCCGGTGCCCAGCATCGCCTCCCACATCGGGGTGAGGATGGCGGCGGGGTGGATCGAGTTGCAGCGGATCTGCCAGCCCTGCTGCGCGCAATAGAGCGCGACACTCTTGCTGTGGTTGCGGATCGCCGCCTTGGATGAGGCATAGGCTGCTGCCAGCGGGATGCCGACCAGTCCGGATCGCGACGAGATATTGATGATCGATCCTGTGCCCCGGGCCTTCATCGCCGCAATGGCATAACGGCAACCCAGAAAGGTGCCGTCCAGATTGACGGCATGCACGGCACGCCAATCGGCCAGGCTGGCATGTTCCGGATCGTGCGCGGCGGCGCCATGCTCGAAACCGGTCACGCCGGCATTGTTGACGACGACATCGGCGACGGGCACCTCTGCCTGCAGCCCGGCCCAATCGGCCTCGCGCGTCACGTCGAGCGGGATGAAGCGGCTGCCGATGCTGTCGGCCATGGCCTGGCCGGCAGCGCTGTCGATATCGGTGAGGATGACGATGCCGCCTTCATCATGGAAGCGGCGGGCAATGGCGGCACCAATGCCGCGGGCTGCGCCGGTGACGACGCAGACCTTGTTCTCAAGTCTTTGCATAATGGGTCCGATACGGTCTTGGATGGCGAGGGAATGCTTCCGTCGCCGATGTCAGGGCTGTTTCAGTAGCGCTGCTTGACCATGTCGATGTCTCCCGTCAGGCCTTGACGTGTAGCACCCCTATTGCGGGTGCGCAATCGCAGGGCCTGTCCGGATCATGCGCGGCTTGACGGCCCCTCCCGCTTGCCGGGAGGGGCCGTGGCATCAGAAGCTGAACCGTGCCGAGATGCGGAAATCGCGGCCGCCCAGCGGTGCGAAATCCTTGGTGAAGCTGGAGGCGCGGCGACCGACCACATCGAAGATGTTGTTGGCCGATGCGATCAGCGTCACCCCGCGCGAGGGGCCGAACGGCTTCCACGACGCGCTGGCATTGACCAGGGTAAAGCCCTCGGTCGGCGTTTCGAAATTGGCATTGCGCTGCTGGTCGTCGAACCATTCGACTTCGGCGCGCAGGTTCAGCGCATCGCTCTGCGCCTCCAGGCCGCCAAGCAGGCGCAGCGGCGGGATGCGCGGCACCGGACCCAGGCCGTCGAGCGAGGCATGGACATAGTCGGCCACGCCATCGGCGACGAACTTGAAGTTTCCAGCCCGCGCAAACACCACCGAAGCTTCGGCTTCCACGCCATAATATTTGGCGTCGTTCTGGATGAACTGGAACACCGGCAGCTCGTCTTCTTCCAGCCCGGTGGGCACATCGATGATGAAGTCATCGAAGCGGTTGTAGAAGCCGGTGAGCGACAGGTTCACGTCCGGGGTCGAATAGCGGATATAGGCTTCGCCGCCCCAGCTCTTTTCGGTGGTGAAATCGGGATTGCCGATCTCGAACGCCTGCGTTGCGATATGCGGGCCGTTGGAGAACAGTTCTTCGGCTGCAGGCGCGCGCTGGGCGCGGTTGAGGTTGATGCCTATCCGCAGCTTTTCGGTCGGGATATAGGCCAGGCCAGCGGCGAAGGAATAGGAGTTGAAGCGCCGCTCCACGCCCACATCCTGCGACTTCACAACGACACGGTCAAAGCGGCCTGCGCCTTCCAGCTCGATATTGCCGAAGCGCACTTCCTGCAGCGTGAAGATGCCGACCTGGTCGGTGGTGTTGGGCGGCACAAAGGCTTCCGCGCCGATCGCGCTAAAATCACGATGGACATATTGCACGCCGCTTGCACCGCGCCAGCCGCCGCGCTCGCGCTGCACCAGCTCCAGCCGCGACTCGATACCGTTGTTGCGGAAGACGGTGCCGACCTCGTCACCCTCGAATTCGGTCTGCTTGAAATCGGCATAGGCCGCGCGCAGGCGCAGTGCCTCGAAGAATCCGGGCAGGTTCACCTGGCCACGGAAATCGACCTTGATCTGGTCGAGCCCGATGGTGACGGGGCCTTCTTCCTCCTCGCCGCCGGCGCCTTCCTCCTCACCATGCGCATGGCCTGCGCCGGGGCGCTCGGGCACGCCATAAAGGCTGTTGTAATAGCTGCCCGAAATGCCGAAGCTGCCGCCTTCGCCGATATAGGCCAGGCCACCGCCAAAGCTGTAGGTTTCGGTGCCGGTATTGGGGATGCGGCCGCGCAGGCCCGCCAGTTCCTCGGCCTCTGCGGCCTCTTCCAGATTGCCCTCGGCGCGCTCTTCAGCCGCAATCTCGCGCTGCTGGGCGCGCAGGCCGGGCGACAGCACGAAGCCGCCGACTTCCAGATCGTCGGACTTGCGGTAGCTGCCGTCGAGGTGCAGCACCAGCTTCGAGGTCAGCGGCACATCCAGGCTTGCGCCGATGCTGCGCTCGTCCGCCGCCGATCCATAAGTCGCCAACGCGTCGAGATGGAACGGCTCTTCGGGCACCTCGCGCGGGATGCGCTTGTCGATCGCATTGACCGCGCCGCCCACGGCCTGTCCGCCGAACAGCAGCACCGCAGGACCCCGCAGCACCTCGATCCGGTCGAGGATGATCGGCTCGACGGTGACGCCATGGTCGGGCGAGGTGTTCGACACGTCGATGGTGCCGATGCCATCGGTCAGCACGCGAATGCGTTCACCCTGGAAGCCGCGCAGCACCGGGCGCGAGGCACCGGGCGAGAAGCTGGTGGCTGAAACGCCGGGAAGCTTGGTCAGCGCATCGCCGATCTGGGCGCGGGCCTCGCGCGCCAGCGTGTCACCCGAGATTTCGGACGTACCGGCCAGAATGCTGAGGTCGCGCACGAACGGTGCGGTGACGATGATGCCGCCATTGCGATGAAAATCGTCGTCTTCCGCCACAGGCTGTTCGGCCTGGTCTGCCTGCTGCGCGAGCGCGGGCAGGGGGGCCAGCAAGGCGGTTGCGAGCGAAAGCGTGGAGGATAGCGGAAGAAGCGTGCGACGCATGTTATATGATGCTCCCTGGGGGCGTTTCGTGAAGGAATGAGCTGCCGCTGTCCGGCAGTCTGTCCGCCCGGGCGGGCGCATTCCTGGGAAGCGCGCTCCGGCACGGGCGGGTTGCGGCTGGTCGGCTAGCACTGGTGTGATGTTATATCAATATCGTTTTGACCAACATGCGACGGTTTGCGACGGGTTGCTCGGCCTGCGCCTCTGCGGCACAACAGGCAGCAAGAACGGCAGACCAACCTGCCGGCATGCGAGGACCTGATCGATGAGCACCGCCACCACCGCCGACGCGCATGCCGAGCCGCTGATCGCCCCGCCCGAGGATGCCGAAACCTGGTGCACGCCGGCCCAGTATGCCGAGCTTTACGCTGCATCGCTGCGCGATCCCGATGGCTTCTGGGCGCTGCAGGCAGACCGGATCGACTGGATGGTCAAGCCCGCGCATATCAACCGCTCGAGCTTCGATCCGGTCAACATCCGCTGGTATGACGATGGCGAGCTGAACCTGTGCTACAATTGCGTCGACCGGCACGTGCTGGCCGGACACGGCGCGGACACGGCCTTGATCTGGGAAGGCGATGCGCCGGGCGATGTCCGCGCGCTCAGCTATGACGCGCTGCTCGCCGAGGTGCAGCGCTTCGCCAGCACCCTGACCGCGCTGGGCGTCGCCAGGGGCGACCGCGTGACGATCTACATGCCGATGGTGCTCGAAGGCGCGATCGCGATGCTCGCCTGCGCACGGATCGGTGCGATCCACTCGGTCGTGTTCGGCGGCTTCTCGCCCGAAGCGCTGGCCGGGCGGATCGAGGATTGCGCCAGCCGCTTCATCATCACCGCCGATGCCGGAATGCGCGGGGGCAAGACCGTGCCGCTCAAGGCCAATGTCGATGCGGCGCTGGAACAGCATGGCATCAGCGTCGATGCGGTGCTGGTGGTGCGCCATGGCGGCGGCGATGTCGCGATGACCAAGGGCCGCGACCACTGGTATCACGAACTTGCTGCCACCGTGCCCGCGATCTGCCCTTGCGAGCCGATCGGGGCCGAAGACCCGCTGTTCATCCTCTATACCTCGGGATCGACTGGCAAGCCCAAGGGCGTGTTGCATACGACCGGCGGCTATGCGGTCTGGGTCGCCACCACGTTTCACTATGCCTTCGATTATCGCCCCGGCGAGGTCTATTGGTGCACCGCCGACATCGGCTGGGTGACGGGGCACAGCTATTCGGTTTATGGCCCGCTGCTCAACCGGGCCACCAGCCTGTTGTTCGAAGGCGTGCCCAACCATCCCGATCATAGCCGCTTCTGGGATATGTGCGAGCGGCACCGGGTCAACATCTTCTACACCGCCCCCACCGCGATCCGCGCGCTGATGCGCGAGGGCGAGGGGCCGATCGCCAGGCATGACCTGTCCGCGCTGCGCCTGATCGGATCGGTGGGCGAGCCGATCAATCCCGAGGCCTGGCGCTGGTACCGCCGCACCGTGGGCAAGGACGCCGTGCCCGTGATCGACACATGGTGGCAGACCGAGACCGGCGGGATCATGATCACCACCCTGCCATATGCGCATGCCATGCGACCGGGCAGCGCAGGCCTGCCGTTCTTCGGCATCCGGCCCGAGCTGGTCGATGCCGATGGCAACATCCTGGACGGCGCGACCGAGGGCAATCTGTGCATTGCAGGCTCCTGGCCGGGCCAGGCGCGTACCGTCTATGGCGATCACGAGCGCTTCGTGCAGACCTATTTCAGCACCTATCGCGGCAAATATTTCACCGGTGATGGCTGCAAGCGCGACGAGGATGGCTATTACCGCATCACGGGCCGGGTCGATGACGTGATCAACGTCTCGGGCCATCGCATGGGCACGGCAGAGGTCGAAAGTGCGCTGGTTCTGCACCCGCGCGTCGCCGAGGCGGCAGTCGTCGGCTTTCCGCACGATATCAAGGGGCAGGGCATCTATTGCTATGTGACGCTGAACGTCGGCGAAAATGCCGATGACGCGCTGGCGGGCGAGCTCAAGGCGCTGGTCCGCAAGGAGATCGGCCCGATCGCGACGCCCGACCATCTGCACTTCACGCCGGCGCTGCCCAAGACGCGCAGCGGCAAGATCATGCGCCGCATCCTGCGCAAGATCGCGGAAAATGATTTCGGTTCGCTCGGCGATACCAGCACGCTGGCGGATCCATCGGTGGTCGATGCGCTGATCGCCGGGCGTGAAGCGGGATGAAACTGCTGGTCAAACGACTGAAATTTTGACATATTGAGGCATCGGCTTGGCTATTGTGTCGTTCGATTTCTGCGCGAACGCAGCTTTGTCCGAAAGTTCTCCAGCATGTTGCATCACCTTCAGGCCACGCTCGTGGTCGCCGGCCTGTTCGGCCTTGTCGCCTTGCCCTTTGTCGGGGTGATGCTGGTCCTGCTCGCCATAGGCGCATCGTCGGGTCTGGTGATCGGTCTGGGCTTCATGGCGCTGCTGGCCAGCTGTGCGATCGCCGTGTCGCAGCGCGGCCAGGCATTTCTGGGCGACAACATGCGCAAGCTCACCCGCCGCAGCTGATCTTCAGGGGTTAAACCCCATCAGCGCGACCGGCCAGGCCGCCAGCGCCAGCAAGGTGCCGAGCGGAAAGCGGGTCGCGCTGTCGAGCGTTGTTCCGCGCCGCTGCATGACCAGCGCGGCGGCCAGGCCCAGACCGCTGGCGCACATCAGCACCAGCGGCAGCATCTGCCAGCCGAGCCAGAGCCCGATCGCGCCGAGCAGCAGCGGATCACCCCCGCCCAATCCCTCGCGCCCGCGCGCGGCGCGATAGGCCAGCGCGATCAGCCACAGCCCGCCAAAGCCGGCGCCCGCGCCGATCAGGCGGCTCGTCCAGTCGGGCGGCAGGCCAGTCGCTGCGCTCGCCAGCCCGCCCAGCGCCAGCGCTGCGGTCAGCGGATGGGGCAGCCAGTAATGCTTCAGGTCCAGTAGTGCGAGTGGCAGCAGCAGCCAGCCAAAGGCCGCGATCGCAAGCCCCTCAGGCCCCGGATGGAGCGCCAGCGAGCCCGCGCCGATCAGCGCCGCCGCCAGCTCTGTTGCCAGGCTTTGCAGGCCGATCCGTGCTCCGCATGCTGCACATCTGCCGCGCAGCATAAGGTGCGATAGCACGGGTATGAGCTGCCAGGGCTGCAGCACCGTGCCGCAGCTGTCGCATTGCGAGCGCCCCGACAGGATGGAGCGGCCCGCGGGCCAGCGCACGACCAGCGCGCCGATGAAGCTGCCGAAGATCGCGCCCAGCATCGCGGCAGCGACCGGGCCGATGATCGGATGCTGGAGCAAAGGCGCGAACATGGACAGCGGAAAAAAGGCCCCTTGCCGGGGATCGGCAGCGCGCCACCGCATAGCGGTTCGCACTGGCCCAGGCAAAGCGCTTTGTCGCCTAGCCTCTTGCATTCGCGGTTGCTCTAGGGGAAGGCGGGCGCACAACTGCTGAGAAGGACTCATGCCATGACCGCATTTTCCGCCGCCGATCCCATCGTTATCGTCTCCTATGCGCGCACGCCGATGGGCAGCTTTCAGGGTTCGCTTTCGGGCGCGAGCGCGACCGATCTGGGCGCTACGGCGGTCAAGGCGGCGGTCGAGCGGGCAGGCGTTTCGGGCGATGCGATCGAGCGCATCTATATGGGCTGCGTGCTGCCGGCGGGCCTGGGCCAGGCCCCGGCGCGCCAGGCAGCGCTGAAGGCGGGCCTGCCGCAATCGGTCGAGGCGACCACCGTCAACAAGATGTGCGGCAGCGGCATGCAGGCGACCATCATGGCCGCCGAAGCGCTCGCCTCGGGATCGGTCGATCTGCTGGTGGCCGGCGGCATGGAGAGCATGACCAACGCGCCCTATCTGCTGACCAAGCATCGCGGCGGCGCGCGCATTGGCCATGACCGGGTGATGGATCACATGTTCCTCGACGGGCTGGAAGATGCCTATGAGCCTGGCCGGGCGATGGGCAGCTTTGCCGAAGAGACCGCCGGCGAATATCAGTTCACGCGCGAAGCCCAGGACGATTATGCCATCGCATCGTTGACCCGCGCGCAAAAGGCGCAGGCATCGGGCGGGTTCGATCGCGAGATCGTTCCGGTCGAGATCACCGGCCGCAAGGGCACCGAGACCATCGACAAGGATGAGCAGCCGCTCAAGGGCGATGCCTCCAAGATCCCGAGCCTGAAGCCGGCGTTCGCCAAGGATGGCACGATCACCGCCGCCAATGCATCGTCCATCTCGGATGGCGCGGCGGCGCTGGTGCTGACCCGGCAGAGCGTGGCGGACAAGCTGGGCCTTAAGCCGGTTGCGCGGATCGTCGCCCATGCCGCGCACGCCCATGCGCCCGCGCGCTTCACCACCGCGCCCGTCGATGCCAGCCGCAAGGCGCTTGAAAAGGCGGGCTGGAGCGTCGACGACGTCGACCTGTTCGAGGTCAACGAGGCCTTTGCCTGCGTCTCGATGATCGCGATGCGCGACCTCGGCATCCCGCACGAAAAGGTCAACGTGCATGGCGGTGCGACCGCTCTGGGTCATCCGATCGGCGCGAGCGGCGCGCGGATCATCGCGACCCTGGTCTCCGCGCTGCAGACGCATGGCGGCAAGCGCGGCCTGGCGTCGCTCTGCATCGGTGGCGGCGAGGCCACGGCGGTCGCCGTCGAACTCGTCTGACGCATCATCAGCCCCGGTCCGTCAGCGCGGCGGACCGGGGAATATGTCAGCCCGGATTGACAAGACCGGGCAAATCCATCAGTTGCCCATCCAGATGGTTCCTCCCTTAATCGGGGGGCGAAGAGGGAAGCCGGTGCAAATCCGGCGCTGTGCCCGCAACTGTCAGTCGGGAGCCGACGGCCAATCATGTCACTGGGAGCCATCCCGGGAAGACGGCCCGAGGCGATGATCGACCAGCCAGGAGACCTGCCATCGCGTCGTTCATCCGGGGGCCGGGTCCAGCCTGTTCGGATGGGAAAGTTTTTTCCTTCGTAACGACATGCCACAGGCCAAAGCCGCGCCCGGAGTGATCCGGGCGGGCCTGTATGTCGTTGATCTGCCTTCCCGTTTCGGCGGCGGAAAGGGCCGAGGGAAAATCGTGTCCAAATTTGCCAGAATCGCAACCGTTTCCGCAGCCACGCTTGCGGCGGTGACCCCGCTATACGCCCAGAGCGCGCAGGATGAGGGCGATGATATCGTCGTCTCCGCCAGCCGCATCGAACAGAAGCGCAGCGAAACTGGCCAGTCGATCACTGTCGTTGACAAGGCCGAACTCGACCGCCGCCAGACCCAGGTGCTCAGCGATGTGCTGCAGACGCTGCCCGGCGTCAGCGTCGCGCGCAACGGCGGCCCCGGCGGCACCACCAGCGTCTTCATCCGCGGCGGCGACAGCTCGCAGACGCTGGTGCTGGTCGATGGCGTGCGCGTCAACGATCCCTCGGCACCTTCGGGCGCGTTCGATTTCAGCTCGATCCTGACCGGCAATATCGGCTCGGTCGAACTGCTGCGGGGACCCAATTCTGTCATCTGGGGCAGCCAGGCGATCGGCGGCGTCATCAACATCACCACGATCGAACCGACCGAGGGGCTGCAGGCCAGTGCCCGCGGCGAATATGGCTATCGCGATACCAGCCAGCTGGTCGCCAGCGTCTCGGTCAAGTCGGGCATTGTCTCGGGCAGCCTGGGCGGAAGCTGGTTCCGCACCGATGGCATCAGCGCTTCTGACGAACGTTCAGGCGCAACCGAAAAGGACGGGTTCGAAAACCTGACGCTCAATGGCAAGATCAGGGTCGCGTTCAGCGATGCGATCAGCCTGGACCTGCGCGGCTTCTATACCGATGGCGAGACCGCATTCGACAACCCGCCCGGCGATACGCTTCCGGTAACCGATAACCGCCAGTTCGTGGGCTATGCGGGACTCAACGTTGCGCTGTTCGATGGGCGACTGCGCAATCGCTTCGCCTATACCCGTACCGACATCAAGCGGATCACCACCGATCCCACGCCCGGATCGTTCAACCCGGCGCGCGCCAAGGGCACGCTCGACCGGTTCGAATATCAGGGTGTCGCCGATGTTGCCGATGCGCTTACCCTGGTGTTCGGCGTGGAGCACGAACAGAGCGAGGCCAGCACCTTCTTCCCCTCGTTCAACACCGCGCCCGATGTCAGCGATGTGCACATGACCAGCTATTACGGCCAGGCGATCGTGCGTCCCTTCACCGGCCTGACCGTCACCGGCGGCGTGCGGGTCGACGATCAGCAGGTGTTCGGCAGCAAGACCAGCCTGGGCGGCAATATCGCCTATAGCCCCAATGGCGGCGATACCGTGATCCGCGCCACCTATGCCGAGGGCTTCCGTGCACCGGCGCTCAGCGAGCAGCTGGCCGCGTTCGGCAACCCCGATCTCAGGCCAGAGACCGCGCGCAGCTATGACGCGGGCATCGAACAGTCGCTGATCGACGGCAAGCTGCGGGCGCAGGCGACCTGGTTCCGCCGCAACACCAAGGATCTGATCGTCTTTTCCTCGGCGACGTTCAGCCTGGAGAATATCGCGGCGGCGCGCGCGCAAGGCGTCGAGCTGGGGCTGTGGATGCAGCCGGTGCCCAATTTCACCGTGCAGGCGCAATACAGCCTGGTCGATACCGAAAACCGCTCGACCGAGCCCGATTTCTTCGGCCGCTCGAACTTCGGCAACCGGCTGGCCCGGCGCGCCAGGGACAGCGCATCGTTGCTGGCCGACTGGCAGTCGCCCTGGGGTCCGGCGCTGGGTGCGACCTTCCTGATGGTCGGCGACACGTTTGACGATGTCGCCAACACCATCCGGCTCGACAGCTATGTCCGCGTCGACCTGCGCGCGAGCTGGAGCATCTCGGACAATCTGGAAGTCTATGGACGCGTCGAAAACCTGTTTGACGAGGCGTACCAGACCGCGTTCAATTATGGCGTGCCGGGACGCGCCGGCTATGCGGGGGTCAGGTTGAAGATGTGATGGCAGGCAGCTTTTCTCGTCCTTCCCGTACGCGCGGGAAGCCCGGTCCTGGTCGAATGGCCAGCGGGACCTCTGGCCTTGCCGGGGTAACGGGAATGTCGCGCTGGCTCGCGATGGTGCTTCCGCTTGCTCTTGCCGCATGCTCGCTAGGCAATGCCGCCACCCCGCAACCGGTCGAGACACCGGTGCGGGCGATGCGGATCGTCAGCCTGGATTATTGTGCCGACCAATATGTGCTCAAGCTGGTCGGGCGCGACCGCATCCTGGCGCTCTCGCCCGATGCCACGCGCGATTTCTCGTACATGCGCGCTGCCGCAAAGGGCATGCCCAAGGTTGCGCCGCGCGCCGAAGACGTGCTTGTGCTGAAGCCCGATCTGGTGGTGCGCAGCTATGGCGGTGGCGCGGACGCGGGCGCATTTTTTGCGCGCGCAGGCGTGCCGGTGCTGCAGCTGGGCTATGCCGAGGATCTGACAGGTGTGCGCCGGGTGTTGCTGGAGACGGCTGACGGACTGGGTGAGCGGGCGAAAGGAGAGCAGGTCGCGCGGGAAATGGACAGGCGCATCGCGATGCTGGCACGCGCCAAGGTCGCCGGCGCGCATGAGGGCGCACCGAGTCTGCTCTACGCCACCCCAGGCGGGGTCACGTCCGGCCCGGGATCGCTGATCCATGAGCTGATCGAACTCGCCGGGTATCGCAATTTTCAGCAGCAACCCGGCTGGCAGCCGCTGCCGCTCGAGCGGCTGGCTTATGAAAAGCCCGATCGCGTCGCAATGGCCTGGTTCGGGCGGCGCGACTATAATCCCGATCAGTGGAGCGCGGCGCGCCATCCGCTGATGCGCACCGCGAGCGCGCATCCGGCGATCGGGCTGGAAGGCGCCTGGACCGCATGCGGCGGCTGGTTCGTGCTGGATGCTGCCGAGGCGATGGCCCGAGCGCGGGGCGCCAAACTGCCATGACCGGTCGGCTGCTGATACCGTCGCTGATGGCTGGGATCGTGATCGCGCTGGTTGCGGCCTGCCTGCTCGGCTCGGTGCCGCTGCCGCCTGGACGCATGGCAGCGGCGCTGCTGGGCCAGGGCGAGGCGGGGGATATGCTGGTCGTATGGCACGTCCGCCTGCCGCGCGCGCTGGCCGCACTGGTTGCGGGCGCTGCTCTGGGGATCAGCGGCGCGGCGCTGCAGGGCCTGCTGCGCAATCCGCTGGCAGAGCCTGGCGTGCTGGGCGTATCGGCCATGTCGGCGCTGTTCGCGACGGTCGCGCTCTTCTACGGCCTGGCTGCGGTCATCCCCTTTGCGCTGCCGCTGGCCGCGATTGCCGGTGCGCTGATGGCGACCGCGATCATCGCCTGGGCCGCGCCGCGCACACGGTCGGTGGTGACGCTGATCCTGGTCGGCGTTGGCATATCGAGCTTTTCCGGCGCGATCATGGCGCTGCTGATGAACCTGGCCCCCAATCCCTTCACGCTGGCCGACATGGTCACCTGGATGATGGGATCGGTCGCCAATCGCAGCCTGAGCGACCTGGCGCTGAGCGGCCCGTTCATCGTGGCAGGCGCGGCGCTGCTGGTCGCCGGACGGCGCGGGCTGACGGCGCTGGCCTTGGGCGAGGAAGCCGCCGCCGGTGTCGGGCTGGATGTCGCGCGCCAGCGGATGCTGGTGGTGCTGGGCGCTGGCCTTGCCACTGGCGGTGCGGTGGCACTGGCGGGAGCAATCGGCTTTGTCGGGATTGTCGCGCCGCATCTGGTGCGCCCCTGGGTCGGGCATGATCCGGCACGCGTGCTGGTTCCGAGCGCGCTGCTCGCCGGGCTGATCCTGGTGCTGGCCGATATCACCGTGCGCGTGATCCCCGGCGATACCGAGCTGAAGCTGGGCGTTGTCGCTGCGCTGATCGGCGCGCCGGTCTTCGTGATGATCGCCATCCGGCGGGGAGCGGCGCAATGAGCACGCCGCATCTTGAGGTGACCGAAGCCAGCCTGGCCCTGCGCGGCACGACACTGCTCGATCGTGCGTCGCTATCGCTGCAGCCGGGCGAGCTGGTCGTGCTGCTGGGCCCCAATGGCGCGGGCAAGACCAGCCTGTTGCGCGCCGCGCTGGGGCTAGTGCGGCCCGATAGCGGCCATGCGGCGCTGGGGGGCACCGATCCTGCCGCGCTCACCCCGCAGCAGCGTGCCCGCGCGGTGACCTATCTGCCGCAGATGCGCGATCTGGCCTGGCCGATCCGGGTGCGCGATGTCGTGGCGCTGGGCCGGTTCGCCTATGGCGCAGCCCCTGAGCGGCTGGGTGAAGCCGACAGCCTTGCGGTCGCGCATGCGCTGGCCGCCTGCGACCTGCTCGATCTGGCCGACCGCGCCACCGATACGCTTTCGGGCGGGGAGCTGGCGCGCGTCCACATCGCCCGCGCGCTTGCCTCGGAAGCGCCTATGATGGTCGCGGACGAGCCCGTCGCCTCGCTCGATCCGCGCCATCAGCACAAGGTGATGCGGCTGATCCGCGGCTTTGTCGATCGCGGCGGCGGCGCGCTGGTCGTGCTGCACGATCTCGATCTCGCCGCGCTCCATGCCGACCGGCTGGTCTGGATGGCCGGGGGACGCACCGTCGCCGAAGGCAGCGTTGCCGACACCATGACCGCGCACTGGATCGAGGCGATCTATGGCGTGCACGCCACCGTCATGCACAACGAAGGCGCGATCCGCGTGCTGGTGGGGCGTTGACCCGGCTCAGTCGAGCCCCAGCTTGCGCAGCGCGCGGTAGCTGTACGATTTCACCAGGTTGTTGACCGGATAGCGGCGCGGCGGCGAGGGGCGGAAGCCGTATTTGCGCAACACGCTGTTCATCGCATGCGCATCGGTTTCGGCATAGCTCCATTCCGATCGCCAGGTGATCGACAGCGAGATCGAAGGCTTATCGCCATTGCGGACATAATGCGGCGCCATCACCGGCACGAAGATCGCCTGGCCCGGCTCAAGCCGGTAATCGGTGCCGTGCAGCGCAAAGCCGTCGTCCCAGGGCAGATTGCGCGGCCCGCCGCCCGAATGATAGGCTTCGTGCGCTTCGGGCGCGGCAAAGCGCGGATCGCCTGCCGGAAACACCGTCATCGTCTTCCATCCGCGCAGCTGCAGCAGGATGTTGTGTTCGGGATCGAAATGATAGGGCGTCATCGATCCCGGCGACGAGACGAAGATGAACCCCTCGGGCCGCAGCATCGCACCGGTGGTCTTGCCGGTGACGTCGTCCAGCTCGTGCAGCAGGCTCATCAGCAGGTCGCGATAGGCGGGCACCTGCTCGATATTCTTGAGCACGCACCAGCTGTTGGCGCTGTCGATACGGCGGATGGTCTCGCCGATGCTGAGCCCGGTCTTGGGCACGTCCTCGGGCCGGATGCCGATGGGCAGGTCGCCGCGATTATATTCCAGCGACTTTTCCGGCAGCGCTTCGCCCAGCTGCGCCAGCGCCTCCAAGTCGAGCAGTGGGTGCTGCAAAAGGCCATGCGTCAGGATATGCGCGGTTTCCGGGTAGCAGAGCGCAAAGCGCGCCTTGGCATCGTCGGTAAACACGCCGCCGGTCATGGTCCGGGCAAATCCTGCGGGGTGCGGCTGGTCAGTCATCATCGGTCTCCAAAGGAGCGGAAGGCGGAAGGGTGGGGGCTTGCGCCGCGCGGCGGCGGTCCATGAAGCGTTCGCCCCGACGGAAGGCGGCAAACAGCGCGGGGCGGCCAAAGCCCTTGAGCCCGACCGAAACGCGGCCGACATGGCGGCGTTCGGCCCAGAGGCTGTCGATCATCGGATGGCCTTCCGCTGCGCAGCTGTCCATCCAGGCAAGGCCATGGTTGCGCAGGATATCGAGATTGTCGATCTGCAGCAGCACGCCCGGCGAGTAGCGGGCGAATGCCTCGTCGAACGCGGTCTTGAACGAGAAGCCACCCGGCGGGCTGAGGAAATTGACCAGCATCGCGATCGGCTTGCCATCAAGCCGCATGGCGATGAGGTGCAGCTTGCCCGAGGCGTGCGCCCGGTGTGTCGCCTCGAGGAAGAGGGCACGCGTCCCGGGCAGGTCGGCAAGCGCGGAGCCGTTGCGGCCCTTCCAGCCCGATTGCTCGAGCGCCAGAAACTCCGCCAGCCAGGCATCGAGCCCGGCTTCGCCTGGCCCCTGCACCGTCTCGATCTGGCCAATCTCTGCCAGCCGGTTGCGCAGCCGCGCCAGTTCCTTGCGCTTCTTCTTGCGCACTACCTGTTCGTAATAGGCCTGGCCCGGCTGGTCGGTGGCCAGCATCGCGCGTTCCTCGGCCAGCACCACATCGCAGCTGCGGCGCTGATCGCTGCACAGCTGGCGCAGTGCGGCAAAGACCGGCCCGTCGGTCGCGATGCCATAGAGGTGCAGGAACAGCCCGGCGGAAAGCTGGCGGTCCAGCTGCAGCAGCAGCGCCTGCCAGAAGCTGCGTTCATGGCCTGGCCGGATCAGCGGCGTGCCCAGAAAGCAATTGGGGTGCCGCCAGTTCTGGCTGTGCGGCACCGGCCAGCGCCCGTAATATGTCTCACGCGCCATCGGCATCAGCCCGACGAGCTGGCCTTCGTCGTGCAAGGCGACAATGCGTGCGCGGCGCAGCGTATCGCAATGGGCGATGGCGGGTGCGAGATAGTCAGGCGCGTGGAAGACATTGGGTTCGCTGCAATGGTCCGCCAGCCTTTGCCACGCGGCGACAAAGCCAGGGTCCAGCGCCGCCGGGTCGAGCAGCGACAATCGCACGGCACCGCCAGCCGCTGCTGCGGTGGGTGATCCAGCCAAGGCGAGGCTCTGATCCATGCCGTATTCGCGTTCCTGTACCCGTCCGCGACATTCGCGGCCCCCCCGGAACGTATAGGTGATGAATACGAAACAACAGCTTAAGTGGAATGGTTAACCCGTTAAGCGTGGGCGGTGAGGTTAATGCCCAGAAAAAGCCCCGCCAGGCACGGGGCCGGCGGGGCGAGTTGTCGTTCAGATTGACAGGCTATCGCATAGCTTAGCCTGCGGCAAGCGCCGCGAGCAGCAGCAGCGCGACAATGTTGGTGATCTTGATCATCGGATTGACCGCAGGGCCTGCGGTATCCTTGTACGGATCACCCACGGTATCGCCGGTCACCGCCGCCTTGTGCGCTTCGGATCCCTTGCCGCCATGGTTGCCGTCCTCGATATATTTCTTGGCATTGTCCCACGCGCCGCCGCCCGAGGTCATCGACAGGGCAACAAATAGGCCCGAGACGATGACGCCCAGCAGCAAGGCACCCAGCGCGGCAAAGCCATTGGCCTGGCCCGCCACGGCGGTGATGACGAAATAGACCACGATCGGCGCGAGCACCGGCAGCAGCGAGGGGATGATCATCTCCTTGATCGCAGCCTTGGTGACGAGATCGACCGTACGGGCATAATCGGGCTTGGACGTGCCCGCCATGATGCCGGGATTGGTGCGGAACTGCTCGCGCACCTCTTCCACCACCGACCCTGCCGCGCGGCCGACCGCGGTCATCCCCATCGCGCCGAACAGATAGGGCAGCAGCGCCCCCAGCAGCAGCCCGACGATCACGTACGGATTGGACAGCGAGAAATCGACCGGCACGTCAGGGAAGAACTCCTTGAGGTCGGTCGTGTACGCGCCGAACAGCACCAAGGCTGCCAGGCCCGCCGAACCGATGGCATAGCCCTTGGTCACCGCCTTGGTGGTGTTGCCCACCGCGTCCAGCGCATCGGTCTTTTCGCGCACGCTGTCGTCCAGCCCCGCCATTTCGGCGATACCGCCGGCATTGTCGGTGACCGGGCCATAGGCATCGAGCGCAACGACCATGCCGGCCAGCGCCAGCATCGCGGTGGCTGCAAAGGCAATGCCGACAACGCCCGCCAGCTGATAGGCAACGATCACCGCCACCACGATCAGCAAGGTGGGCAGCGCGGTTGCCTCAAGGCTGATCGCAAGGCCCTGGATGACGTTGGTGCCGTGCCCGGTTTCCGATGCCTTGGCGATCGAGCGGACCGGGCGATAATTGGTGCCAGTGTAATATTCGGTGATCCAGATGATCAGGCCGGTGACCGCAAGCCCGATCAGCATGGTGAGATAGAGGTCCATGCCGGTAAATGTCGCAGGGCCAGCAGCATCCGCCGTCTTCATCGAATAGGCTGTGGTCATGCCGACCACCGCATCGGTGACGAAATACAGGCCGATGGCGGACAGCCCGGCGGTGACCGCAAAGCCCTTGTACATCGCGCCCATGATCGAGTTGGACGATCCCAGCCGGACGAAATAGGTGCCGATGATCGAGGTGATGATGCACAGGCCGCAGATGCCCAGCGGCAGGCCGACCAGCGGCAGCAGCGCGGCATCATCGCCCGCCACGAGCAGCGCGATGGCGACCATGGTCACGCCGATGGTGACGACATAAGTTTCGAACAGGTCGGCGGCCATGCCGGCGCAATCGCCGACATTGTCGCCCACGTTATCGGCGATCACCGCCGGGTTGCGCGGATCGTCCTCGGGAATTCCGGCTTCGACCTTGCCGACAAGGTCCGCGCCGACATCGGCCGCCTTGGTGAAGATGCCGCCACCCAGACGCGCGAAGATCGAGATCAGCGAGGCGCCGAACGCCAGGGCCACCAGGCCGTTGACGATGTTGCGGTCCTCAGGGTCGCTGAGGCCATGGCCGGCAATGGCGTAAAGGTAATAGAAATAGCCCGCAGTCGCGAGCAGGCCCAGACCGGCCACCAGCATGCCGGTGATCGCACCGGCGCGGAAGGCCAGTGTCAGCCCCGCCTGCAGCGAGACACTGGCCGCCTGCGCGGTGCGCATATTGGCGCGCACCGAGATGTTCATGCCGATATAGCCCGCCACGCCCGAAAGCACCGCGCCCAGCACGAAGCCGATGGCGGACACGGGATTGCCGAACTTGTCGAGAAGCGCCCAGACCAGGATCAGCATCACGATGCCGACAATGGCGATGGTACGATATTGGCGGCCCAGATACGCCTTCGCGCCCTCCTGGATCGCTGCGCCAATCTCCTGCATCCTCGCATTGCCGGGTGATTGGCTTAAAACCTGTCTGCTGGTGAATATGCCATAGAACACTGCAACCATCCCGCACAGGATGGCTATCAAGACCACGTTCATGCGTCGCTCTCCCAAAAAGCGAAGGCCTCTCGGCCGAACAGGCGATCACCGCGCCCTTCATGAACGTCAGCGTCCCCCTGCATAGGTATAAGCGGGTGTTGCAGGGGCGCAACTTATTAAAACTGACGGGGCAGGGGCGCTCAGCCGTGCAGCCAGCCCAGCTTTTCGGGGGTTTCGATGGGCATGCCATTCCAGCTGATGGTCAGGCCTTCGCCCTCGGCAAAGCCGCCGATGCGGGTCGCGGCAACCGGCAGATGCGCCTCTGCATCCGCTGCAAACAGCAGCTGATAATCGTCGCCCCCGGTGGCAGCCGACAGGGCAGCGGCCTGATCGCTGCCGATCGTTGCAGCGAACGCCTCCGACAATGGCACCCGTGCGAGGTCTATCCGCACCGCGAGACCCGAAGCGCGGGCCATGCGCGCTGCATCGATCAGCAGTCCGTCGGATACGTCCATCATCGCATGCGCGACCTGGGCGAGCGCGCGGCCATCGGCAATGCGCGCCTGCGGGCGGCGATAGGCGGCGATCAGCGCGGCGGGCTGCTGCTGGCCCGCCTGCAACAGGCCAAGCCCGGCCCAGCCGTCGCCAATGGTGCCGGTGACGAACAACGCATCGGTGGCGAGTGCGCCCGCGCGCGAGGGCGGCACCGGGACCGAGGGCAGGCCGATGGCGGTTAGCGAGAGTACCCGCGCCTGGCCTTCGGGCACGCTGACCGTATCGCCGCCGATCAGCGCCATGCCGTGATGGTCGAGCGCCGCCTTGAGCCCCTGTGCAAAGGCCGCGTCCCAGCCGTCGTCGCGCGACAGGCTGTGCCCGGTCAGGCAGGCGAGCGGGGTCGCGCCCTTGGCGGCGAGGTCCGACACGTTCACCGCGACCAGCTTCCACGCGATGTCGGCGGGCGGGTCATCGGGCAAAAAGTGGACGCCTTCGACCAGCATGTCCTTGGTCAGCACGAGCGACTGCTTGCCGATCGTCAGCATCGCCGCGTCATCGTCCAGTCCGCGCGCCGCCGGATCGGTGGCTATGGCGCGCAAGAGGTCGATAAAGGCGGGTTCGCCGGTCATCCTGGTACGACCCTAGCGCATACGTCCCTCGACTGCGCTCGGGACAAACGGAATAAGGTAAAAGCGGGTCGCACCCCCGTCCGTTTGTCCCGAGCGAGGTCGAGGGACGTCGGCAAACTCAGGACCGCACATCCTTGGCGATCCCGTCGAGCAGGCCGTTGGCAAAGCGCGTGTCCTTGGAATCGAAGAACGCATGCGCGACATCGAGATATTCGTTGATCACGCTGCCCACCGGCACATCAGGGCGCGCCAGCAGCTCATAGGTGCCCGCGCGCAGGATCTGGTGCAGCGTACGGTCGATGCGGCCCAGCGACCAGCCTTCGGCCAGCCGCGCCTCGATCAGCCCGTCAATCTCTTCGAGACGCGCGGTGGTGCCTTTGACGACATCGTCGAAAAAGCCGACATCGGCCTCGGCATATTGGTCGTCTTCGATTTCCGCGCCCAGCCGGTGCATGTGGAATTCGTGCAGAAGCTGCGCGATGGGCGTCTTTTCCATCGTGTGCTGGTACAGCGCCTGGACGGCGGCAAGCCGCGCGGCGGAGCGGGATCGAGATTTGTCGTTCATCTGTGTTCCATCATGTCAGCCGGCGCCGAACGCTCTCGGCATGGGCGGGCAGGCCCTCCATCTCGGCGAGCGCAACCGCAGCCGGGCCGATCGCGGCCAGCCCTTGCGCGCCCAGCTGGATGAAGCTGGTGCGCTTCATGAAATCGAGCACCGAAAGCCCGGAGGAAAAACGTGCGCGCCGCCCAGTGGGCAGCACATGGTTGGGCCCGGCGACATAATCGCCCACCGCTTCGGGGGTCAGGCGACCGAGAAACACCGATCCGGCATGGCGGACCTGCGCAAACAGCGGCTCGGGATCGTCGACTGCCAGCTCCAGATGCTCGGCGGCGAGGCGGTTCACCAGCGGCATCGCCTCGTCAAGGCTGTCCACGACGATGATCGCGCCATTGTCTTCCCACGCCCTGGTCGCGACCTTGCGCGTGGCCAGCGCAGCGAGCTGCACGCCGACCGTATCGGCGATAATGTCTGCAAAACCGGCGTCGTCGGTGAACAGGATCGACTGGCTGGTCGGATCATGCTCGGACTGGCTGAGCAGATCGGCGGCGATCCATTCGGGATCGTTCTTGCCATCGGCCACCACAACGATTTCGGAAGGGCCCGCGACCATGTCGATCCCGACCACGCCGTAAAGCTGGCGCTTGGCCTCAGCCACCCAGGCATTGCCAGGGCCGGTGATGACATCGACGGCGCGGATCTTCTGCGTGCCGAACGCCAGCGCGGCGACCGCATGCGCGCCGCCGATCCGCCAGATCTCGTCGACGCCTGCCAGATGCGCGGCGGCGAGCACCAGAGCATTGACCTGGCCCTTGGGCGTCGGCGTCACCACCACCAGCCGCTCGACCCCTGCGACCTTGGCGGGGATGGCGTTCATCAGCAGCGATGAGGGATAGGCAGCGCGGCCACCGGGAACGTACAGCCCCGCCGCATCGACCGCGCTCCAGCGCGCGCCGAGGCGCACGCCTGCGTTATCGGTATAGTCGCGATCCTCGGGCAGCTGCGCCTCGTGATAGGCGCGGATACGGGCAGCGGCGAGATCGAGCGCGGTGCGCAGCTCGTCCGACAGTTCGGCATAGGCGGCGGCGCATGCGTCCTTGCCGATGCTCCAGCCTGCACCATCGAGCGAATGCTCGTCGAAGCGCGCGGTATAATCGGCCAGCGCCGCATCGCCGCGCGCCTTGACGTCGGCGATGATCGCGGTGACGTCGCGGCTGACCTCGATATCGCTCTCGCGCCGTCCGCGCACCAGCTTGTCAAAGGCCTGGCCGAAATCGGCATCACGGGTGGAAAG
The DNA here is from genome assembly GCA_026625625.1 of Blastomonas sp. SL216. Taxonomy (NCBI): domain Bacteria; kingdom Pseudomonadati; phylum Pseudomonadota; class Alphaproteobacteria; order Sphingomonadales; family Blastomonadaceae; genus Blastomonas; species Blastomonas sp. SL216. The sequence goes on along the minus strand of CP113055.1, from coordinate 1,368,787 downwards.
CCTGAGCGTCATGCCGCCTGCCTGCGTTCTGCGGCCAGATCGCGAAAGGCGGACATCAGCGGCCCAAGCCGGGCGTGGTCCTTTTTCAGCGCGGCGCGGTTGACGATCAGCCGGGCGGAGACCTGGGTGATCACCTCGGTCTCGACCAGGCCGTTGTCCTTGAGCGTCCGGCCCGATTCAACCAGATCGACGATCCGCCGCGACAGGCCGAGCGACGGGGCCAGCTCCATCGCGCCGTTCAGCTTCACGCATTCGGCCTGCACGCCCTGGCGCTCGAAATGGCGGCGGGTGATGTTGGGATATTTGGTCGCCACACGGATATGCGAGGGGCGCGGCTGGTTGCTCGCCGCCTCGTCCGCCGGTTCCGCGACCGACAGGCGGCAATGGCCGAAATTGAGGTCGACCGGCGCGTACAGGTCCGAATAATCGAACTCGTCGATCACGTCCGAACCGACAATGCCGATCTGCGCCGCGCCATGCGCGACGAAGGTCGCGACATCGAACGCGCGCACGCGGATGATGTCCATATCGGCGCGGTTGGTGCCGAAACGCAACGACCGGTTCTTCGGATCATGAAATTCGTCAGCCGGTATGATACCCACCCGTTCGAGCACGGGCAGGGCATCGTCGAGGATGCGCCCCTTGGGCACGGCAAAGATCAGCGTATCGGCCATGGCCGCGGCATGTAGGGGCAAGCAGGGCAAAGGGCAATATGAACCGGCAAGAGGAAATCATCAGCGGCATATCGTTTCAGGCGGATCATGCCGCGCATAATGGCGCGCCGGCGACCGGGGCCGTGTGCCGCGCGCAGATCGCGCTGATGGCGGGGGACACGGCCTGCGGGCGCCGGATCGCCGACTGGCCGGGCCATGTGCTGACCGATGCGATGCCGCTCAGGCTCGCAGGCGGGCTGCACCATCTGTTCCGCCGGGGCGCAGCGCCCGAGCTTGGCCCGGTCTATGCGCAGGAGGTGACGGATCAGGCTGAAATCGACGCGATCGTCGCTGCTGTCGTCGCCCGACACGATGCCGAACTGCTCCCCTGGTTCGATGGCCCGCCGCAGACCAACGAGGCCGGGCGCTCGGCGAGCTTTGTCGCCGCGCTGCACTGGCTGGCCAGCCGCACCACCGATCGGTTCGAGCTCAACGAGATCGGATCGAGCGCGGGGATGAACCTGCTGATCGACCGCTATGGCTATGACTTGTGCGGTGTGACCTCAGGCCCCGCCGACGCGCCTTGCGTGATCCGCCCCGAGTGGCAGGGGCCGCCGCCGCCAGCTACGCCCTTCCGCATCGAAACGGTAAGCGGCTGCGATCTCAATCCCATCGACGTCCGCGACGCGGCGGCTGCCGACCGGCTGATGGCCTATATCTGGCCCGAAGCGGAAGCGCGGTTCGAGCGGATGGAGGCTGGCATCGCGATGATCCGCGAGCGCGCCGTAGATCTCGTCCAGGCCGACGCCGCCGACTGGATCGCCGCGCGGCTTGCCGAGCCGCAGGAGCCGGGCGTCACCCGCGTGCTGATGCACTCGATCGTCTGGCAATACATCCCGCCCGACCGCCAGGCGATGATCGAGGCCGCGATGGTCGAAGCTGGGGCAAAAGCGACTTCCGAGCGCCCGCTCGCCTGGATATCACTGGAAACCAACCGCGCTACCTTCCGTCACGAGCTGAAAGTGCGCTTCTGGCCAGGCGGTGAAGAGGCGCAGTTGCTCGGCGAAGCGCATGCGCATGGGGCGTGGGTGCGGTGGATGGGGTGAGGAGGGGCTGGTTCTTAGTCTGGCTGGCAGCTTGGTTTAGCCAGGGGGCGCATCTCCAGTACACGTTCAGCCCAAATCTCTTTACCCGATAGGCCGAAATGACCCCCAGGACCGGGTCTTTCTCTTCCTGTAAAGCGGACATAATACGCTGCGACCGGATAACATCCCAGCGCTTCATCGTACGGGTAAAATTGCAACTGGGGCAATTTTTCAGAACTGGTAAATTCTAGCCATGCCGATTGTTCGTGAGGAGGTCTCTGAACTGGAAGGTCTTTTGCGCCCTCTATGAAGGTTGATCCCTCAAATTGGTTCAACCACACGCCAGTGTAGTTTCGTAGTTCCGAAAAGCGATAGCATTCGGGGCCAACGTCTATGACTATTACACCATCTTTATACGTGTGGCACGGAAATCCAAATGCAGAGGCGATTGGGAGCGAGGTCTTAAGCCGATCCTCCCATTTAACGAAATGGGTCGGATTATCGACCCACGGCCAAAAGAGTATGACCACTAGAGCTGCTGATGCCAAGACAAAGATTGTTCTACGGTTCATTCAGAAATTCTGCCCTCAATAAATAATATCCGCAATGGGGAGTGCTTTTTGATGGGCATTTATATTGAGCTAGGCTCCGAAGGCGCCTCACCTCCGCTCAGCCTGAGCCTGTCGAAGGCCCCGCGGCCAAGCGTCCCGAATTGCGCCGTTCTCCGGCGTAAGCCGGAGTCTAGGATCGGCTTGGTGCAATCTCGCTCTGGATGCCGGCTTTCGCCGGGACGGGGTTGCGGGTGGGGCAACCGGTTTCGCGGGGCCTTCGACAGGCTCAGGCTGAGCGGGGTTGGGTGCGTTGCGAGGTTGGCTGCGTTCGGCAATGTGAGACCGTGTAGCGCCACCCCACCCCACCCACGCTATTGCGTCGCCACCCACCAGATCGTGCCCGCCGGATCGCGGAAGCCGCCGCGCAGGTCGTCGTCATCGGCCTTGCGCTCGGGTTCGCGCACGACAGTGCCGCCTGCCGCCATCGCCCGGTCGTAGACCGCCTGTGCGTCGGGGACATAGAGGTGAAGATGGACCTCGGCCGAGAGATATTCGCTCTGGCCTCCGCCGATCATCACGACGCTGTCGTCGATGCGCAACTCGGCATGGCCCAGCACGCCATTGGGATGGTCGAAGCGGCGCTCCAGCCGGGCATCGAACACCGTGACCAGAAAGTCGATCAGCCGCTCGGGCTCAGAACAGATGAGATAGGGGCTCAGGCTGGGATAGGCGGCAGGTTTCCACTCGGTCATGGCGATCTCCCTCGGAGCGGTCGGCGCTGCGAGTCGCGTATCGGCGACGGGGCCCAAGTCTATACCCGCAAGCCCCGCGCTGCCACGCCGTCGCGCCGGACTGTCACCATAATTTCGCCGAGCGCGGCTAGGGCGGTGTGAGGACCGCGCCGGAGGGGGGATGCGGCTGCCTGAATGGGGACGTGCGCCGCGATGAACAGCCAGCCGCCAGCGGAGCATTTTCAAACAACCGGTCCCCTTCGCGGCACCGGGCCGGATGCGGCGCTGTTCGTCGAACGCCTACGCGAGGTCGGCCCAGCCACGCTCATCGCCAATGTCGAGGGCGAGGCGCTACTGGAACGCGCCGGGGCCCATGACCTGCCGGTGATCGTCACATCGGGCAGCCTCGGGCACAGCTATGTCGTAGCCCCGCACAGCGCCTATGTGCGTTATCCGCGCGCCGAGCTTGACCTGGTCAATCTCGGGCGGATGCGAGGCCTTGCCAGCCTTGCCATCGGCGCGGCGGATGTGCTGCTCCGCGCACTGAGGATCAACCGCGCGGTGCAGATCGACAACTGGCTGCTGTCGACTTCACTGCATGGCGATTGGCGCGGCGAGGGGCTGGCCGACCTGCGTCAGCGGCTCGCGGGCCGCTATCCCGATCACTACCAGCTGATCCGCTCGGTCGATGATTGGTCCTGCCCCGCGCTCACCGCTGCCCTGCGCGCGGATGGCTGGATGCTGCTGCCCAGCCGCCAGATATGGGTGACCGATGACCTGCGGCGCGACTGGGCGGTGCGCAAGAGCGTCAAGAACGACGGCCGCAAGCTGGCACAATCGGGGCTGGTGGTCGAGGACGTCACGAGGCTCGGCGATGCCGATGCCAGGCGGATCGCGCAGCTTTACGCGATGCTGTACATCGACAAATATTCGGCACTGAACCCGCAATATTCGCCCGGCTGGATGCAACTGGCGGTGGAAACCGGGCTGTTCCAGTTGCGCGTGGCGCGCGATTCCGCGGGGCAGATCATGGCTGCGGCGGCCATTGTGGTGCGCGGCGATATCGCCACAAACCCGATGTTGGGCTATGACCGGGAGCGGCCGCAGTCCGAGGGATTGTATCGCATAGCCTCCTGGCTGGTCGGCGATTTCGCGCTGCGCCATGGCCTGAGGCTGCACGGTTCGGCAGGCGCGGGGCATTTCAAGCAGCAGCGCGGCGCGCGCAGCGCCATCGACTATATCGCCATCCATGCCGGGCATCTGCCTTTCTGGCGGCGCTGGCCGCTGGCGGTGATCGCGTGGGCGCTGGAGCGGTTCGCCGTGCCTGTGCTCAAGCGCCGGATGCTCTAGGCGCTGAGGAACTGCTCCATCGCGCCGATCAGCGCCTGCGGCTGCTCCCAGGGGACGAAATGTCCGCCCGGGGCCTTGACCAGCGTCAGGTCGGGCACCAGCGTCTCGATGCCATCGAGCAGCGAGGGGCGCAGCGCATAATCGTCCATCGCCCAATAGAGCAGGGTGGGCTGGGTGACCGGCAGGAAGGGGCGGTCCAGATAGGCGGGGCGCTCCACCTCGCCACCCACCGACGGTACGATCAGCGGGCTGGCGCGGTACCAGTTGACCATCGCGGTAAACGCGCCCGGCGTCTGCCATTGCGCCAGATAGATTGCACGTTCCTCTGGCGTGATCGCCGTGGCGGCGCTGGGCTCGGCAAAGCGCGAATCGAAATAGGCGTCCCAGCCCATGGCGCGCACCTTGGCCTCGAAATCGGGCGCGCGCATCTCGGTGATATATTGCGCCGACGCGCGCTGATCGGGATCGTCGAACAGCGCCTTCTGATAAGTGAAGGGATGCGCGGCATTGGCCATGATCAGCCGCGTCACCCGGTCGGGGTGGTTGAGCGCCGCCATCCAGGCAATCGCGCCGCCCCAGTCATGCCCGACCAGCGTGAACGTATCGATCCCCAGATGATCGGCCAGCGCCAGCAGATCGGCGACCATGTGTTTCGGCTGATAGTTGTCGACGCCTTCGGGCTTGGAGGAATTGCAGAACCCGCGCTGATCGGGCGCGATCAGCCGGTAGCGATCCTGGAAATGCCGCATGACATAGCGCCAGGTGCGGTGCGATTCGGGAAAGCCGTGCAGCAGGATCAGCGGCGGCGCGTCTGCGGGCCCGGCGATGGCGACGTCAAGCTCGACCCCGGTCGGCAGCGCAATGCGGGTCAGGGGCAAGTCGATCATGGCGCTGGGTCTCCGGTCTGTCGTTTTCCGGCCGTTCTATGCCATCGCCCTAATCTCGTCACCCCACGGAGGCATGGATCATGTCCGCCCGCGGGTCAGCGGCACTTCGGGAATGGGAATGAACTCGTGCTCGTCGCCCGGCACCTTGGGGAAGGCACCGCGGTTCCAGCGGTCGGCCGCATCGCGGATGCGCGCGTTGGACGAGCCGACGAAATTCCACCAGATATGCCGTTCCGAGGCGAAATCCGCGCCGCCCAGCAGCATCGCACGAGCGCCGCTCATGCTCTCCAGCTTCGGCTTGGCTCCCGGAGCGATGAGGTACAGCAGATAAGGCTCCAGCGGCAGGCCATCGATTGCGGCATCGCCATCGACCAGCATCACCGCGCGCTCGTCCGCCGGGCTGTCGATCGGGATCGCGCCGCCCGCCTGAAGCACGATATCGGCATAGATGGTCGGGCTGTGGCAGGTGGTCGGCGCGGTCTGGCCCCAGAGCGAGCCCATGATGATCTTGGCCGATACCTTGCCATCGTCGACGGTAGGCAGCGCGGGGCAGCCGATATTCTCGAACGCGGGCTCGGTATCTTCCAGGGCATCGGGCAGCGCCAGCCAGGTCTGCATGCCGAACAGCCTGGCGCCTCCCGCCATCTCGTCGGCAGGGCTGCGCTCCGAATGGACGATGCCGCGCCCTGCGGTCATCAGATTGACCTCGCCGGGATGGATGGTCTGGAAGGTGCCCAGCGAATCGCGATGATCGATCGCGCCGGTGAACAGATAGGTGACCGTGGCAAGCCCGATATGCGGGTGCGGCCGCACGCCCAGATCGCGCCCGATATCGAGCTGCGCCGGGCCGAATTCGTCGACGAAGATGAACGGCCCCACCATTGCGCGCTTCTTCTGCGGCAGCACGCGGCGCACGGTGAAGCCGCCCAGATCATGGCTGGTGGGAAGCAGCGTGAGGGCGATGGGGGACGTCATTTCATCTCTCCGAACATGCGCCGCAGCCGGCGATGCCTGTGGTGGAAGAACAGTGCGACGAACCGGGCGGTCAGTCCGGGGAACAGGCTTGGCTCGAAGTTCAGCGTGTCTGTCACGCGGCAGCCGCCAGGCACCTCGTCGATGCGCCGTTCATGCTGCCAGCGGCGCATCCCGGTCATCGGCGACTGTTCGACAAAGCCGAAACCCGGGTTGAAGCTGGTGAAGGTCAGCATGCTGGTGCCAGCGGGAATAACACCGCCGATCAGCAGGCGACTGCGAAACACGGCTTTGCCCGGCTGGATGTCGCCATCGGAAAGGCGCTCGAAACCTGCAGGCGCGGTCATGGCCAGCAACGGCATCATTTCCTGCCGCAGGCCGGCGATCGAGGTAACCGAATGCCATACCCTCTCGCGATCGGCCGCGAGCGTGGAGGAAAAAGAGGCCGTCGTGATGCTCAGCTCTATTCGCCCGGTGCCCGCGCCTTGATCGCCAGCGCGTGCACCTTCTGTCCCGGCAGCTCGCCCAGCGCGCGGTTGACCATGCGCTGGCGTTCCAGCCGGGACTTGCCCGCAAACTCGGCGCTCTCGATCTCGACCGTGAAGTGCGATTCGCCGCTGCCATCATCGCCCATATGGCCGCTGTGCTTGGCGCTGTCGTTGATCACGTCGAGCCGCGTCGGCGTCAGCGCGGCCATCAAACGCGTTTCGATTTCGCTGGCCATCGGCCCCTTGGTTTTCGTCGTCATGCGCACCTATATAGGCCGCTTTCCGCCCGATGGCGAGGCGGCGTACTCAGGGAATGGCATCAGGTCTTGGCAGACAGTGGCGACACGGGGCGGGATGGCGGCGGTGCGCGCAGACGCACCCGTTTTCATGGCCGGGTGGAAAATACCGGGCGGCGCTGTGACTGGGCCGATTGCCCGGAAGAGGGGGAGTTCCGCGCTCCTCCGGCAGAAGAATCGCGCCATGGCTCGCGCTTTGACGGGCCGGGCCGCTATCGCTGGTTCTGCCTCGAGCATATCCGCGAATTCAACGAGCGGTACAATTTCTTCGCCGGAATGACCGCCGAGGAAATCTATCAGGCGCAGCGCCCGACCGCCGGCTGGGACCGCGAGACGCGCGCCTTTGCCGCGGGCGCGGGCCAGACTCCGCGATGGAGCGATTTTGCCGATCCGCTCGACGCCATCGGCGCGCGCTTCCGCCAGAACATGGCTGATCGTGCGCGCGCTGCTGCCGATTCCGCCCGCGCGCAGCAGCGCGGCCTTTCGGCAGCCGACCAGAATGCGCTGCGGACGCTAGGGCTTGGCGCGGATGCAACGCGCACGACCATCCGCAAGGCCTATTCGCAGCTGGTGCGCACTTATCACCCTGATCGCAATGGCGGCGACCGAAGCCACGAGAAAGCCTTGCAGGAGGTCATCGCCGCCTATACGCACTTGCGCAAACTTGCCGCCTTCGCCTGATCATGCGATCGGGCGGGGAGCCCCCAGACGACCTCGCAACACCGGATTTTGCCATGACCGATATTTCGAACACCCAGCCCGATAGCCGCGATGGCACCCTGCTCGATGCGCCCGACAAGATGGTCGATGCGCGCGAGGTGTTCGGTGTCGATATCGACATGCAGGTGCCCGCGTTCAGCGAAGCGGATGAGCGCGTGCCCGATCTTGATCCGTCCTATGTGTTCGACCCGGAAACCACGCTCGCGGTGCTGGCGGGCTTTGCGCACAATCGCCGCGTGATGGTGCAGGGCTATCACGGTACGGGCAAGTCGACGCATATCGAACAGATTGCCGCGCGCCTCAACTGGCCGTGCATCCGCATCAATCTCGATGCGCATATCAGCCGTATCGATCTGGTCGGCCGCGACGCCATCGTGCTGCGCGACGGCAAGCAGGTGACCGAGTTCCGCGAAGGCCTTCTGCCCTGGGCGCTGCAGACGCCGACCGCTCTGGTGTTCGACGAATATGACGCGGGTCGCCCCGATGTGATGTTCGTGATCCAGCGCGTGCTCGAGACCGAAGGCAAGCTGACCCTGCTCGATCAGAACCGCGTGATCCGTCCGAACCCCTATTTCCGCCTGTTCGCTACCGCGAACACCGTGGGCCTGGGCGACACCAGCGGGCTGTATCATGGAACGCAGCAGATCAACCAGGGCCAGATGGACCGCTGGAACATCGTGTGCACGCTCAATTATCTGCCCGCCGAAACTGAAGCCAAGGTGGTGCTGGCCAAGGTCGGCGAAACCGATCCGCAGGTGGTCAAGAACATGGTCAAGGTGGCCGATCTGACCCGCCAGGGCTTTATCAACGGCGATATCTCGACGGTGATGAGCCCGCGTACCGTAATCAGCTGGGCCCAGAATACCGCGATCTTCCACAATATCGGCTTCGCCTTCCGCCTGTCGTTCCTCAACAAGTGCGACGAGGCAGAGCGGATGCTGGTGGCGGAATATTACCAGCGCGTATTCGGCGAGGACCTGCCGGAGAGCATCATCGGTCGGGGGTGAGCTGCGGGGAAGCGATGGACAAGGCGACTGCCATTGCAAGACTGAAGGCCCATGAAGCCGAGCTTCGTGCGTTGGGCGTCGAACGGCTGTCGCTGTTCGGCTCTACCGCACGCGGCGAAGCAGGGCCACAATCCGATATTGATCTTGCTGCGCGCTTCGCATCAGCAGCCAGGGTGGGAATTTTTCAATATGCCCTGATCGCCGATCGGTTGGAGGAAATTCTGACCACGAACGTCGATCTTGTCGCCGAGCCTGCTCGCAAGCCGCGCATGCAGATCGCGATTGATCGGGATCGTGTTCATGTCTTCTGATCGCGAGCACGACACCCTGCTCGATATCGTGGAAAATGCGGGTTTCGTAGCCGAATATCTGAACGGCATGGACTTTCAGCATTTTGCGGCAAGCCGCATCACTGTCGATGCCATCGAGCGTTGCCTGCAGCGGATAACTGAAGCTGTCATAAGGGTGGGCGAAGAACGCATGGCAGCCATCGCCCCGGAAGTGCCATTCCATGCCTTGAGGGGCTTGGGTAACAGGTTGAGGCAAGAATACGACATGATCGATCATGAAATATTGTACGCAGCAGCCGTTTACGATGTGCCGAGGCTTGTAGAACGCTGTCGTGCAGCGTTGCAGCAATGAAGCCGCACTAGCTAGTGCTGTCATAATCATATAACACACCTGCTGTGTTCAAGAAACTGCGATTCGGATCGGGACGTTTTGGGGGAGGCGGAGCTTCTGCTGCCGATGCGCCATGGCCGCCGCCGGGGCTGGGCGAGGCGCGTAATCCGTGGCTTGATCCTGCCGACGTCAGCGCGCCTGCGCCCGAGCCTATCAAGCCGCCGCGCACGCGCTGGTGGTGGGCCAAGCGGGCCATGGCTGCGGGCTTTGTGCTGTTCCTGATCCTGCTCGCCTGGCTGGCGATCACCGCACCACTGTCCAAGTCGCTCGAACCGATCGCGCCGCCCGAAATCACGCTGCTGGCCGCCGATGGCACGCCGATCGCGCGCAGCGGCGCGGTGGTGGAAGAGCCGGTTGTGGTCGACAGGCTGCCGCCGCATGTCACGCAAGCGTTTCTGGCGATCGAGGATCGGCGGTTCTACACGCATTGGGGCATCGATCCGCGCGGGCTGGCGCGTGCGCTTTGGGCCAATGTCTCGGGCAGCAGCGTCCAGGGTGGCAGCACGATCACGCAGCAGCTTGCCAAGATCAGCTTCCTTACCCCCGAACGCAGCCTGACGCGCAAGCTGCGCGAGATGCTGATCGCCTTCTGGCTGGAGGCCTGGCTGACCAAGGACGAGATTCTGGGGCGCTATCTTTCCAACGCCTATTTCGGCGACAATGTGTACGGCCTGCGCGCGGCCTCGCTGCACTATTTCTATCGCCAGCCGGAAAAGCTGAAGCCCGAACAGGCGATCCTGCTCGCCGGGTTGGTGCAGGCACCCTCGCGCTTTGCGCCGACGCGCAACTGGCAGGGGGCCAGCAAGCGCGCCGCCATGGTGCGCGCGGCGATGGTCGATGCGGGCTATCTGACCCAGCAGGAGGCCGACGCGCTGCCGCAGCCGCGGCTTGATGTCCATGAGCGGCCCAAGCTGGCCAATGGCACCTATTTTGCCGATTGGGCGATGCCGCAGGCCCGGGCACTGACCGAGATGTCGCACAGCCGCCTGACGCTGACGACGACGCTCGATGCGCGGCTGCAGCGCGCTGCCGAGCGAATTGTCGCGCGCTCCGGGCTGGGCAAGGCGCAGATCGCCCTGGTCGCGATGCGCACCAACGGCGAGGTCGTGGCGATGGTCGGCGGCAAGAGCCACGATGCCTCGCCGTTCAACCGTGCCACCCAGGCGCGCCGCCAGCCCGGCTCCACCTTCAAGCTGTTCGTCTGGCTCGCCGCGCTGGAGGCGGGGATGGAGCCGAACTCGGTGGTCGAGGATTCGCCGATCACCACCGGAACCTACCGCCCGCGCAATGCCGGCGACCGCTATCGCGGCGTCATCAGCTTGGAAGAGGCGTTCGTCCATTCGAGCAATGTCGCCTCTGTCCGGCTGTTCCAGAAGGTGGGCAGCGAGAAGGTGATCAAGCAGGCGACCCAATTGGGCCTGAAGGGGCCGTTTACCGAAGGCGATCCCAGCCTGGCGCTGGGCAGCGGCAGCGCGACGCTGCTGGAGATGACGGCAGCCTTTGCCGGAGTAGCGAGCAACAAATGGCCGGTCGAACCGCATGCCTTCAAGCGCGAGGAGCAGGGCTGGATCGAATGGCTGGTCGATGGACCGGACAGCTATTCCACCCGTGTGCACGAACAGATGCAGGACATGCTGCGCGCCGCCGTCAACCGCGGCACGGGCCGCGCGGCGAGCCTCAACATCCCCAATTTCGGCAAGACCGGCACCAGCCAGGACAATCGCGATGCGCTGTTCATCGGCTATGCCGGCGATCTGGTCGTCGGCGTGTGGATCGGCAATGACGACAACAGCCCGATGCAGGGCATTCGCGGTGGCGGTCTGCCCGCGCGCATCTGGCGCCAGTTCATGGGCGAGGCCGTGCGCGGTGCCGTTCCGCCGCGCCGCGCCGCTCCCGCTGCACCGCCCGAGGAGGTCGATCCCGATCCGGCGGTCGGCCCCGTTCTCGAAGGCGAAATCACCGCCGAGCTGGGTGGTGCAAATGTCCGCGTGACGCCCGAGGGGCTGACCATTTCGGGCGATGTGGGCGGAGCGCCAGTGGAGGTGACAGTCGATGGCAGCGGGGCAAATGTGCAGCGCCAGCGGCCACCTCCGACCGATCCGCCGCAATAGCGCAAGCCCATCGCTTGACATTGGCAGCGCCCCCCTTCAGCGATAGCGGATGACCAATCGCACTCCGCTCGACGATCTCAAGAATGTGCTGGCCGGGACCGCGCGGGCCATTGCCAGCCAGCCCGAAATCGAGGTCGCGTTCACCGCCGATCCGCCGTCGCAATCGGGCAGCAAGCTGCGCGTGCCGATGCCGGGACGCAAGCTGCCGGCCGATCAGGTCGCCGAAGCGCGCGGCTTCGCGGATCTGTATGCGCTGCGGTTGAAACACCATAATCCGGCCCAGCATAATGCCAGTGCCCCGCGCGAAGCGGTGGCGCGTGCGGCGTTCGATGCGGTCGAGCAGGTGCGGATCGAAGCGCTGGGAAGCCGCTCGATGAGCGGCCTTGGCGCCAATCTGGATGCGGCGCTGGAGATGCGCATGCGCTCCGACCCGATCGTGCGCGCGACACGCGCCGATGAGGTGCCGATCTCGACCGCTCTGGGGCTGATCGTGCGCGAGCGGCTGACCGGCAAGGCGATGCCCGAAGACAGCGTGGCCGGAGTCAATCTGGTCCGCGAATGGATCGAGTCCAAGGGCGGCGAGGATATCGACAATCTGGCGATGTCGCTCGACGACCAGGCGGGGTTTGCCGCGCTCGCCAACCGGTTGCTCGAGCATCTGGAGCTGACCGAAGGCCAGATGGACGAAGAGGACAGCCAGGACGACGGCGATGATGACGATTCGTCCGAACAGGGCGAGCCGGAGGATCAGGAAGGCGAGCAAGACGGATCCGACCAGGGCCAGACCGAGGCGCGCGGCGAGGAACAGACCGGCGAGAACGAGGACGGCGACCAGTCCGAGACCGAAGGCGAGATGGAGCAGGGGGACGATGGCGACCCCGGCGAGATGGGCGACGATGGCATGATGCCGACGCGGCCCAATCGCCCGTGGACCGATCTGCCCAATGATTTCGAGTACAAGGCCTGGACCACGCGGTTCGACGAGATCGTCGAGGCCACCGATTTGTGCGACGAGGACGAGCTGCTGCGGCTGCGCGCCTATCTGGACCAGCAGCTGGCGCATCTGCAGGGCGCCGTGACCAAGCTCGCCAACCGGTTGCAGCGCCGCCTGATGGCGCAGCAGAGCCGCAGCTGGGACTTCGACCAGGAAGAGGGCATGCTCGATGCCGCGCGGCTTGCCCGCGTTGTCGTCGCGCCCGGCCATTCGCTATCGTACAAGATCGAGCGCGATACCGAATTCCGCGACACCGTCGTCACGCTGCTGATTGACAATTCCGGGTCGATGCGCGGTCGCCCGATCAGCATCGCGGCGATCAGCGCGGATATCATGGCGCGCACGCTCGAACGCTGCGGTGTGAAGACCGAGATCCTGGGCTTTACCACCAAGGCGTGGAAGGGCGGGCAGTGCCGCGAGGACTGGCTGGCGCATGGCCGCCCGCAGCTTCCCGGCCGCCTCAACGATCTTCGGCACATCGTCTACAAGAAGGCCGATGAGCCCTGGCGGCGCGCGCGCAAGAATCTGGGCCTGATGATGCGCGAGGGGCTGCTCAAGGAGAATATCGACGGCGAGGCGCTGCTCTGGGCGCACAACCGCCTGATCGCGCGGCATGAGGAGCGGCGCATCCTGATGGTGATCTCGGACGGCGCGCCGGTCGATGACTCGACGCTGTCGGTCAATCACGGCGCGTATCTGGAGCAGCATCTGCGCAAGGTCATCGACTGGATCGAGAAAATGTCGCCCGTGCAGCTGATCGCCATCGGCATCGGCCATGACGTGACCCGCTATTACCGGCGCGCGGTGACGATCATGGATGCCGAGCAGCTGGGCGGCACGATGGTGGAGCAGCTGGCAGGGTTGTTCGACGACGAATAAGCTTGGCTTGCCAAGGTCCGGACAACGCCTTAACCACGCGATTAAATTCATCTCGCAGGGGAGATCCGCCTTGAACGTATCCGAAGCCGTTGCCACCCGTCGTTCCGTCCGTCAGTTCCGGCCCGATCCGGTGCCGCTGGACATGATCCGTGAAATCCTGACCAAGGCGCAGCGTTCGCCTTCGGGCGGCAACACCCAGCCCTGGAATGCGATCGTGCTGACCGGCGAGCCGCTCGCCGACCTGACCGCCAAGATCAAGGCCAAGGCTGCGACCGCGCCGATGGGCGAGGGGATGGAATATCCCATCTATCCCGAAGGCCTGGAGGGCCGCTACGAGCAGCAGCGCCGCGCGGTGGGCGAGGCGATGTTCGGCGCGCTGGGCATCGGGCGCGAGGATGGCGCGGGCCGGGTCAAGCAGATGATGGCCAATTGGGACAGCTTCGGCGCGCCGGTGCAGATCTTCACCTATTGTCGCACCTATATGGGCCAGCCGCAATGGTCGGACATGGGCATGTGGCTGCAGACGGTGATGCTGCTGCTGCGCGAGGCGGGTCTGGACAGCTGCCCGCAGGAAATCTGGGCGATGTACGGCACCTATATGCGCGAGCTGCTGGGCATTGGTGACGAGTTCATCTTCTTCACCGGCATGGCCGTGGGCTATCGCGACCCTGATGCGCCGATCAACGGCTTCCCCGTGCCGCGCGTCAGTATCGACGATGCTATTCAGTTCCGGGGCTTCTGACCACCGCGGCAAAGCAGCCATCGCCGGTTCAGCCTGCTCATGTATAATCGCAGGCAAACCGGCGGCGGCAACTGGTCAGCCCGTTATCGGCAGACTATAGCTTAGCGAAACGAATCCTCTCCGGGTCGCACCGAGGATTGAATTTTGACGTATCGCGGCTTGGGGGCGGCGATGGCAAGGGGTGCGACGATGCTTTGGACTGGACCGGGCTGGCAGCAAGCGGCGACGACGCGCTCGCCAGGCGGTTGCGGCATGCCCGCGTTGGGTCCGGCATCTGCCGCGCCTGCATGCAGCGTGTGTCATGGGCCGGGGGGCAATAGCTGACATCATGGCAAGCAAGGCAGATTCCGCTGCTGCGGCGAGCAGCCGCGAAGAGGTGGGCCGGTCGGCCACACGGTTGATCCGCCAGCTGGGGCTGGTGCGCCTTCTCGCCACGCTGGGCTTTCTGGTCTTTGCCGTTGCGGTGGCGCGCTACAGCACGGAAATGCCGCTGCTGGGCGATGCCGAGAACGCGATGTATGACATGCGCGCGGCCAATTTCGCCAAGAAGGTGGATCAGGACCCGCGCATCCTGATGGTCGTCTATACCGACGATACGCTGATCGACACCGGGCAGCGATCGCCGGTCGACCGCACCATCCTGGCCAATGCGCTGACCAATATCGACAGGATGGGCGCCAAATCGATCGGCATCGATATCCTGTTCGATCAGCCGCAGGATGATGACGAGGCGCTCAAGACCGCGCTGCGCAACATGAACACGCCGACGCATGTCGCCTATGCCAGCAACGCCACCAATACCGAGGCGATCCAGTTCCGCCAGCAGCAGTTTCTCGAACAGTTTCTGAAGGACGTCACCACCGACAAGACCAGGCCGACAAGCATCCGCCTGGTCACCGATTCCGATGGTGTTGCTCGGCGCTGGCCCGATCAGCCCAAAAACCTGCCGCCGATCATGGTGCGCGCGATGACGCCGCCGGACGCTGCCTTTGCCGATTATCGCGGCGCCATCCGCTTCCGCCTGCCGCTGTCATCCGACCGTCCGGTGATCAACAAGCTGCCGATCGACCTGTTTGCCGATCCAGCGAGCGCCGAGTTCGTCGCCAGCGAGGTCAAGGGACGCCACATCCTGATCGGCGGCGATTTCGTCGATTTCGACAAATTCGATACGCCGCTCACCCGGATCGGCGATGTCGTGACCGGCGAATCGCAAATGATCGGGCTGGAAGTGCATGCGCACATGATGTCGCAGCTGCTCGACAAGGATAAGCCGTTTTCCTTCCCCAAATGGTCGTTATGGACCATGGCGCTGGCGGTGGTGATCGCCGGCTGCATCACCGCGATCAGCCAGGCGCGCGCGTGGATCATGGGCCTGCTGCTGGGCACCCAGATCCTGTTCTTCATGACCGCGCCGTTCATCCTGCAATATGCCGGGTTCGACACGCTCAACCTGCCAAGCTTCGGCTGGGCGACGGGATGGCTGCTCGCCTATACCTCGGTCGGCGCGGCAGCGCGGGTGATCGGATCGAAACAGCGCGCCTTTGCGCAGAACGCCCTGGGCAAATATCTGCCCCGCTCGGTCGCGGCGGAAATCCTCAAGGACCCCGACAAGCTGGCACTGCATGGCGAGAAGCGCGAGATTTTCTGCGTCTTCACCGATCTGGAAGGCTTTACCAAGCTCACCCATGCCATCGAGCCGGAAATGGTTGCCTTCCTGCTCAACAACTATCTCGACCGGCTGGCCGATGTCGTGCTGCAATATGGCGGTACGCTCGACAAGTTCGTCGGTGATGCCGTGGTTGCCTTCTGGGGTGCGCCGATCGGCTTTCCCGATGATGGCGAGCGCGCGGTGCGTGCGGCCTGGGCGATGTACGAGGCGGGCGAGGATTTCCGCCGGACCGCGCCCGAAGGCGTGCCGCCGATCGGACGTACTCGGGTGGGGGTGCATTTCGGCGAGGCGATCGTCGGCAATTTCGGGGGCGAGGGGCGCATCCAGTATACCGCGTTCGGCGACAGCATGAACACCGCAGCGCGGCTGGAGGCGGCGAACAAGAATCTCGACACGCGCGTGCTGGTCAGCCGCGAGGCAGCCGAGCGCTCGGGCCTCGACTGGTATCGCCCGATGGGGCGGATCGTGCTAAGGGGACGCGCCAAGCCCGTGGACATTTTCGAGCCCGCGCCAGACAGGCCCGAAAATGAGCGCACGAGTATTGCAGAGCTTGTTGCCGCGCATGAGGCAGGAAATCACGAGGCTGTGGTTCAACTCACATCGCAGCTTGAGGAATTGGGGCAGGAAGAGGCCATCGCGAATCTGTTCAAGCGACTTGGTCAGACACAAAAAGGAGAAAGCTATGTTCTCGGTTGAAAGGAAGTCCGTACTTCGCCGGGCGCTTGCGTTTGGTGCAGTATTCACTCTTGGCATGGCCGCCAGCGGTGCCGCTATGGCCCAGTCCATGGTCGTGCGCTCGGTCGGGCCCTCGGCGGCGCAATATCCCGCCGGCAAGAAGCTGCCCGCCAACACCAAGCTGGTGCTCAAGGCCAGCGACAAGGTGACCGTGCTCGACAAGGCCGGCACGCGCGTGCTGTCCGGCCCCGGATCGTTCACGCTCGATGGCGCGGTCAAGCGCGACCAGACCCAGAGCACGCAGATTGCCAGCCTGCTTGCGACCGGCGGCCCGGCAACGCGCAGCCGCACCGGGGCAGTCCGTGGCGCTCCCGCCAAGGCACCTGCGCCGACCAATGCGCGCAGCCCGAACCTGTGGTTCATCGATGCCGCCAGCCAGTCGGGCAAGTTCTGCGTGGCAGAGCCTGCACGCCTGATGTTCTGGCGCGGCAAGGTGGATCAGGATGTCGAGCTGAAGCTGGCTGGCACCGGTTCGGCCGCGACCATCGCCTGGAAAAAGGGTTCGGGCAACCGGCTGTGGCCGATGACCGAAGTGCCAGTGACCAGCGGCACCAGCTACACGCTCACCGGCCCCGACGGCATGGCGCGCAAGATCGATCTGGTCGTGCTGCCCAGCGTCCCGACCGAGGTTGACGAACTGGCCGGAACGCTGATCGAAAATGGCTGCGAGAATCAGCTCGGCCTGCTGGTCGAGACCATGGCCGCAGCCAGCCAGGCGGCGGGATCGACCGGCGACCGCTAAGACCGTTTATTGGAATTGAGGCCCCGCCTGCACCGTTGCGACCGGTGCGGGCGGGGTTTTTCTATCCGCCATCGCGGCTTGACGGCCCGCGCGCTTTGCAGGCAATGGCAGGGGCATGACGACGTCTGCAAACAGCCCTGCCGATACCGCCCCGCTGATGCTGTTCAACAGCCTCACGCGCTCGCTTGAACCGTTCGAACCGGTCCATCCCGGTGAGGCGCGGGTCTATAGCTGCGGCCCGACGGTCTACAACTATGCGCATCTCGGCAATATGCGCGCCTATGTGTTTGCCGATACGCTGGGCCGGGTGCTCAGCTTCAAGGGCTTTGCGCTCAAGCATATCATCAACATCACCGATGTCGGCCATCTGACCGACGATGCCGATGATGGCGAGGACAAGCTGGAAAAGGCAGCGGCAGAAAGGGCTCAGTCGATCTGGGACATCGCGCGGCACTATACCGAGGCTTTCTGGGACGATATCAAGGCGCTCAACATTCGCCAGCCGGCCGAATGGTCGGTTGCCACCGATTACGTGCCGAAGATGATCGCGTTCGCGGAGTCGATCGCCGACAAGCATTGCTACGAGCTGCCCAGCGGGCTGTATTTCGATGTCTCGACCGTCAGCGACTATGGCGCGCTGGCGCGCGCTGCGACCGAGGCGGGCGAGGGCCGGATCGAGGCGGTCGAAGGCAAGCGCAACGCGCAGGACTTCGCCATCTGGCGCAAGACCCCCGAGGGCGAGAGCCGGCAGATGGAATGGGATTCACCCTGGGGGCGGGGTGCGCCCGGCTGGCATCTCGAATGCTCGGTGATGAGCGAGGCGCTGCTCGGCTTTCCGTTCGACATCCATACTGGCGGCATCGACCATCGCGAGATCCACCACCCCAACGAGATCGCGCAGAACCAGGCCTATGCCTGCTCGCATGGCAGCGGCGCGCGGTTCTGGATGCACAACAACTTCCTGATCGACAGGACCGGCAAGATGTCCAAATCGTCGGGCGAGTTTCTGCGGCTTCCGCTGCTGGTGTCCAAGGGCATCCATCCGCTGGCATACCGGCTGATGTGCCTGCAGGCGCATTATCGCAGCGAGCTGGAGTTCAGCTGGGACAATCTGCTCGCGGCGCTGACGCGGCTCAAGCGGCTGGTGATGGCGGTGGCGGGCTTGCGCAGCCAGGCGCAGGCGGCGGGCGCGGCGGAGCATCCGCGGCTGGTGCAGCTGCTAGGCGATTTCAGCGCGGCGGTGTCCGACGATCTCAATACCGCCAAGGCGCTGACCGTGCTCGACGAGGTGCTGGCGCAGAAAAAGGTTGATGCCGGCCAGCGGCTTGCGGCGGTTGCTGTCATGGACTCGGTGCTGGGGCTCAACCTGCTGGCACTGGACCGCGCCGACCTGCGCCTTCGTCCGGCGAACGCATCTATCGACGCAGACCGGATCGAGCATATGCTGATATTGCGCAAGGAAGCCCGCGCGGAAAAGAATTTCGCTGCTTCTGACGCGATCCGTGACGAACTCGTTGCAGCGGGTGTCGAGGTGATGGACGGCGACCCGCTCGGCTGGGAATGGCGGATTGAGGTTTAAGGACCTGCGCTCCGCACGGATTACCCCCGGGGTAATTGTAGCGGACGGTCCAGCCGCTAATGTGCGGCGATGATGGAACGCGTCTTCTGGGCTATTCTGGCGATGGTTCATATCGCTCCGGCGGCGGCTTTGGTGCGGCCCGGTCTGATCACTCGGTTGTACGGCGTAGCGCAGGATGCGCCCACGTTTCTGCTGCTCCAGCATCGAGCAGCGCTGTTCGCATGCGTTTTTCTGGTCTGCGGTTGGGCGATTTTCGATCCCGGCGTCCGCAGGCTGGCGGTCGTGGTCGCTGCCGTCAGCATGATCGCCTTCCTGGTCCTGTACCGGCTCGGAGGCAGCCCTGCCTCTCTGCAAGTCATTGCGCTGACAGATTTTGCCGCCTTGCCAGTCTTGGCTGCATCCGCCTATCTAGCCTGGAAATAAGCCTCCGTGATGGGGAGAGAGCATGACCAAGGCCGTGATTTCCGCGCTGGTGCGCCCGTTGATCGAGGGCGTCGTCCCTCAAGGCATGCAGGTCGTCTGGATCGGTTCGGCCGACGAGGCGCTGCGCGAGGTGGTCGATGCGGATATCGCCTGGGTCGACATGCACGACAAGCAGGCGATGCGCGACATTATCGCAGCGGGCGAGCAACTGAAATGGGTGTCGACCCTCTATGCCGGGCTCGATCATTTCCCCGTCGACCAGCTGATCGCGCGGGGCACTCGCGTCACCAATGGCGTGGGCGTCAACACCATCGCGGTTGCCGAATATGCGGTGCTGGGCATGCTCAGCATGGCCAAGGGCTATGCCGATGTCGTGCGCGCTGCCGACCGGCGCGAATGGCTCTGGGCCTCGCCTGGCACGGTCGAGCTGGACGAAACGCGCGCGCTGATCATCGGCTATGGCGCGATCGGTTCCGCGATCGGCGACCGGCTCAAGGGCTTTGGCGTCGAGGTCACCGGGGTGGCCCGCACCGCGCGGCCCGACCAGGGCATTCTGGGCGCGAACGAATGGCGCAGCCAGATCGGCGCGTTTGACTGGGTCGTGATCGCGACGCCCTCGACCCGCGAGACCGATGCGCTGATCGGCGCGGACGAGTTGGCGGCGATGAAGGACAGCGCGATCCTGGTCAATATCGCGCGCGGCGAATGTGTCGATCAGGATGCGATGATCGCCGCGCTCAAGGCCAGGAGCATCGCCGGCGCGTTTCTCGACGTCACCACGCCCGAGCCGCTGCCTGCCGATCACGAGCTGTGGTCGCTGCCCAATGTGCAGATCTCGATGCACCTGTCCGGCCGCGCGCAGACGCGGATGTTCCAGCGCTCTGCCGCGCTGTTCGCCGATAATCTCGCCCGCTATGGGCGCGGCGAGGCGCTGGTCAACGAGGTCGATCTGGCACTGGGTTACTGAAGCGCGCCAGGCTCATGCATATTTGGCATGGGCCCGGGCGATCTTCCCGTGATAATCGTTCTTGTAGTACAGCTCGCCATTATAGCCTTTGGCAAAGGCGATACAGTCATCCGGGCTGTTGCTGATCGCCTTGAGCGCGTTGACCAGCTTGCGGTTCTTGATGAAGCTGCAAAAGGCTTTCAGATGCGCGGCCTCTGATACCTTCATTTCGTCCCAGAAAGCCTCGACCGTATCGAAGCCGGCAAGCTTGTGGTTGAAACCCATGATCTGCGCGCCGCCGACCGAGGCGGAGAGGAGCGCGGCGTGCCGATCGAGCTGCATCGCCTTCCAAAGCCGCACATATTCGCCTTGGCCGCCGACATAGAGTTTGCGGTTCCACGCCCGGCTCGAAAGATTGGGGTGGCTGTCGCGATATCGGCCCTCGGTATAGCGGTCGAAGACATGCGCCTCGAACAGGATCTTGGGCAGGTGCGGGCCATCGAGAAAGCCGCCTGCACCGTCGAGCGCCAGGATGTCCGCGCGCACATCCTTGAACCAGCCGCCGCCGCTCTCGACCTCCCAAACGCTGCGGATCTGGGCGCTGGTGCAGCCGAGCGACGTGGCCGCCGCGTTGAAGTCCGCCAGGGTAAGGCCGATCTGCACCTCTGCCGCGCCGCCCGCCCCGGCCCTTGCGATCCCGAGCGTGTCGAGCAAAGTATCGACGGCGGTGACTTCGGCATTGGTAAAGGCCTGGCCCTGGCGCAGGGTCTTGATGGCAGAGAAAACGGGGGCACGGTCCATGGCGCTACTTTTCCATCATTCATCCGGCACATGCGATGCCGGGGCCGCATTCTACAGCGGCCTGGCGGGGGACAAAATTATGATTGGTTAATCGGCCAGGATACTCATTCAATTCCAACATTCAAAGCCGCATCAACCACTGGGCCGGGCTGCCGCCCCGGCGTGCCTCTGGTCGGAAAAAGCGAAGCCCGATCCCGCACTTTTGGCGGGTGACTTGGCCGAATTTTGTGGTTATGCCTTGCGTCACAGCCAGCATGGAGGGCGGATGCCATGCCGGTAGCGAGCCGTTCCGCCCGGGCGTAAACAAGCAGCAAGCGCCGCCCGGACATCCTTTCGGTCGCACGATTGCAACGATGAGCCTTTATTCGGCTTCCGGGGGAGGAATTTCCATGACCAAAGCATCCGATCTGTTCGTCCAATGCCTTGAGGCAGAGGGCGTCGAGTATATCTTCGGCGTTCCCGGCGAGGAGAATCTGGACATGCTCGACTCGCTCAGCCGGTCGACCCAGATCAAGCTCATCCTCACCCGGCACGAACAGGGCGCAGGCTTCATGGCCGCAACCTATGGCCGCCATACCGGCAAGGCGGGCGTCTGCATGGCGACTTTGGGCCCCGGCGCGACCAATTTCGTCACCGCAGCGGCTTATGCGCAGCTTGGCGGCATGCCGATGCTGATGGTGACCGGGCAAAAGCCGATCAAGAAGTCCAAACAGGGCCGGTTCCAGATTCTCGACGTGGTCGACATGATGAAACCGATCACCAAGTTCACCCATCAGCTGGCCAGTGCCGACAACATCCCCAGCCGCGTGCGCGAAGCCTTCCGCCTGGCCGAAGAGGAAAAGCCGGGCGCAGCGCATATCGAATTTCCCGAGGATATTGCCGAGGAAAAGACCGACTCGGTTCCGCTGAAGCCGAGCCAGACCCGCCGTCCCAATGCCGACAAGAAGTCGATCCGCGCCGCGGTCACCGCGCTCGAACAGGCCAAGTCGCCGATCCTGGTGATCGGGGCCGGCGCCAACCGCACGATGACCAGCCGCATGCTGCTGCAGTTCATTGAGAAGACCGGCATTCCGTTCCTGACGACTCAGCTCGGCAAGGGCGTGATCGATGAGCGGCACCCCAAGTTCCTGGGCTGCGCTGCGCTGTCGGCAGGCGATTTCGTCCACCGCGCGGTCGAGGCTGCGGACCTTATCGTCAATATCGGCCATGATGTGATTGAAAAGCCGCCCTTCTTCATGCAGCCGGGCGGCACCCCGGTGATCCATATCTCGACCAAGACGGCGGAGGTGGACCCGGTCTATTTCCCCGAAATCGAGGTGATCGGCGATATCGCCAATGCGATCTGGCAGATGAAGGAAGATATCGTCCCCAATGGCGGGTGGAAGCTCGACCATATGCTGGAATATCGCAAGGCCGAGCTGGAGCATACCAACAAGCTGGCCGAGGACGCGCGCTTCCCGATCTTCCCGCCTTATCTGGTGCAGGAAATCCGCAATGCGATGCCCGATGACGGCATCATCTGCCTGGACAATGGCGTCTACAAGATCTGGTTCGCGCGCGGCTATTGCGCCTATCGCCCCAATACCGTGCTTCTCGACAATGCGCTCGCCACCATGGGCGCGGGCCTGCCCTCGGCGATGATGTCGTCGATGGTCTATCCCGACCGCAAGGTGCTGGCGATCTGCGGCGATGGCGGCTTCATGATGAACAGCCAGGAGATGGAAACCGCCGTCCGGCTGAAGCTCAACATGACCGTGCTGATCCTCAACGACAACAGCTATGGCATGATCCGCTGGAAGCAGGCGAACATGGGCTTCAAGGATTGGGGCCTGACCTATGGCAACCCCGACTTCGTCAAATATGCCGAGGCTTATGGCGCCAACGGCTATCGCGTCGAAAGCGCCGAGCATCTGAAGGAGCTGCTCGCCCATACGCGCGACACGCCAGGGGTGCACCTCATCGATTGTCCGGTTGATTATTCGGAGAACGATCAGATCTTGAACATCGACATCAAGAAGATGGCGAAAGAGCTTTAGTACCGCGCACGCCCTCTCCCCTGAAGGGGGGAGGGCTTCAAGGGATCCGACATGACCAGCCTCAAATCCGTCTACCCGCTCTATCTGAACAACGAGGCGCAGCAGCCCAATACCGATCTTGAGGTGACCGACAAGTTCACCGGCGAGGTCGCGTTCCGCGTTGCCCAGGCCGATGCGGCGACGATCGATGCGGCGATTGCAGGGGCGGTTGAGGCGGCAGAGCCGATGGCGGCGATGCCGAGCTATGAGCGGCAGAATGTGCTCAACCACTGCGTCACTCGCTTCAAGGAGCGGTTCGACGAGCTGGCTTATGCGCTGTGCGTCGAGGCGGGCAAGCCGATCAAGGATTCGGAGGGCGAGGTCAGCCGTCTGATCGACACCTTCCGCATCGCCGCAGAGGAATCGGTGCGCATGGCCGGCGAGGTCCAGACTATGGACATCAGCCCGCGCGCCAAGGGCTATCGCGGCATGTGGAAGCGCGTGCCGATCGGTCCGTGCTCGTTCATTTCGCCGTTCAACTTCCCGCTCAATCTCGCTGCGCACAAGGTCGCGCCCGCCATCGCGGTCGGCTGCCCGTTCGTGATGAAACCCGCCAGCCGCACGCCGCTGGGCGCGATCATCATGGGCGAGGTGCTGGCCGAGACCAATCTGCCCAAGGGCGCGTTCTCGATCCTGCCCGCCAGCCGCGACGGCGCGGACCTGTTCACCACCGATGACCGGCTCAAGCTTTTGTCCTTCACCGGATCGCCCGATGTGGGCTGGGACCTCAAGGCGCGCTGCGGCAAGAAGAAGGTGGTGTTGGAGCTGGGCGGCAACGCGGCGGTCATCATCGATGCCGATGCGAACCTTGAAGACGCGATGGAGCGCGTGATCTTCGGTGCGTTCTACCAGTCGGGCCAGAGCTGCATCGGCGTGCAGCGGATCCTGATCCATGCCGATATCTACGACAAGTTCCGCGACATGCTGGTTGCCAAGACCGCGACGCTGGTCGCTGGCGACCCCAAGCATCGCGATACGTTCATCGGCCCGATGATCCATGTGAAAGAGGCCACCCGGCTTGATGGCTGGGTCCAAGAAGCCGTGGCCAAGGGCGGCACGCTGCTGTGCGGCGGCAAGCGCGATGGCGCGATGCTCGAAGCGACGCTGCTCGAAAACGTGCCGCATGACGCCAAAATCGTCACCGAAGAGGCGTTCGGCCCGGTCGCGGTGCTGTCGAGCTTCACCGATTTCAAGGCGGCGATGGCCGAGGTGAACAACAGCAAGTTCGGGCTTCAGGCAGGCGTGTTCACCCGCGACCTGTTCAAGATGTTCGATTGCTGGGATCATCTCGATGTCGGCGGCGTCGTCATCAACGACGTGCCCAGCTTCCGCATCGACAACATGCCCTATGGCGGCGTCAAGGATTCCGGCCTTGGCCGCGAGGGCATCCGCTTTGCGATGGAGGACATGACCGAGATCCGCAATCTGCTGATCCGGGGCGGCTGAGCGATCAGCTTGTTCCCTCGATCAGCAGCAAGATCGATGAGGTCACGAAAAAGCCCTTGAAGACGGCAAACGCGGCGATCCACGTGCCCTTGAGCCTGGAAATGCCCAGCTCCCGGATGAACCAGCGCGCCTGCAGCACGGTGTACCAGATTAGGGTCGCCAGGAAGATCGGGAAACCGATATACAGCCCGTCATAATAGCTGCCCATGATTTCGTATTCGTATGTCGTGTCGCTCATGAAGGCGAGCGCGACATAATTGGCGAGCCCGAACGGCGCGGCGACGAAGCACTGGCTGTAAAAGGGCGGGCGCAGCGAGCCGCGGTCGATGGCGATCCTGCGGTGGCGCAGCAGGTCCATCGCCAGCAGCAGCGGATAAATGCTGAAAATGAAGGCGGTGAACATCAGGTCGTTCTTCCAGTCCTTCAGGAATTCCGGCGTGGTCTTGAGCGCCTCCTGGACGGCTTCCGGTCCGACGATCGCATCGCTGACCGTGCTGGCCAGCGCGATGGTGATCATGAGGAAGACGGGCGGATTGATGGTGCTTTCATAGCGCTGCTGCGGACGGTCATCGAGCTCATCATCGGCATAAGCCATCATCTCGGTCGGGCGGAATAACGAGAGCAGAAAGGTGCGCGGATAAAAATACAACCAGCTGACGATCTCGAACAATATGTCCTCGACCGAGCGCAGCAACCCCATGAAATCCATCGGCAACTCCCCCTGTTGCCGACAAGATACCAAAGCGCCGGCCGGTCGCAAGAGCTGCCGGCAACGCCTTCAGGGCAGGGGCCGCATCGCCCGCGCCGAGCGATGCGGCCTGCGTTCAGGGCGTGACCACTACCCCGCCGAGCGAGGGGGATGCATTGAAGAAGTCGTGCGCCTCTTCGCCGATCGCGAGGCCCAGCGGTACGCCGCCGATATTCTCGCCATCGCGGCGCGGTATGCCATCGAACCGCCAATGGACGCCCAGATAGATGCGGCTCACCGAGTTTTCCCACACCGCCTCGGCAAAATTGTCGAAACTCTTTTCCACCCGGGTGCGGGTCGATCCGTCGGGATCGCTGGCGATGCCGTCGAGCTCATCGGAGACGAAGCTGAAGGTCTCCTTGGCGATCGGCGCGCTGTCATGTGTTTCGATATCGAGCACATCCTTCAGCGTGATCGGCCCCGGTGCGGTGTTGAGCGCCAGCCGCAAGGTCTGGAACAGCGCTGCGCCGAACGTGGCATGGCCCGATGGATAAGCCGGGAAGTTGGGCGTGCGCGTGCTCGGCCCTGCGGTATTGGTCTGCGGCGCGCCCAGCGGAGCCCAGAACGGATCGCCACCGCGCGTTGCATCCTCTTCGCGCAGGCCGACCACGGGCCGCCAAAGGTCATATTGATATTTCCAGTGCCACGCGTCGATTCCCGCATCGGCCATGGCGACGTTGAGCTGCGCGAACAGTTCGGCCGCGCGCGGAATGTTGAGCGCCAGCGGTTCGACCACCCGGCGGGCGACCTGGTTGTACAGCCGTGGCGGTACGCCGAGGTTCATCGCGCCATCATAGCCCCAATAGACGCCGATGCGTTCCTGTTCGGCGGTCCGCTGGCCGCGCGTCCTGGCGCCGAATTCGCGCACCTCGTCAAAGTCGTCCCTGTAGTCGGGATTGCTGAGATAGTCGGAAAGCCCAAGTCCGGGAAACGGGTCGAGCGGCTGGTTGGCGGCGCCGGTAAAGCGCGTGACATTGCCCCAGACGGGTCCCAACCGGTTCTGCCCAGGCTGGAACGGATCGGCGCGATGCTGGCCATAGACCGGATTGGCCGGCTGGTTGGTGGCGATGTCGATATTCGATCCATCCGCCGCGCGCGCATCAAGGATCGCCTGTCCGACCTGCTGGCCATAGGCAAAGCGGCCTGCGTTCACCGCTCCGGTCGAATCATCGATATAGATGCCATAGCGCGGGTACATCGCCTTCAGCGTCACCACCGCCGCGCCGGCGATGATGTCGCCAACGCTGCCAGCCGGTGCCGGGCCGATGCTGTTGGCTATGCCCTTCTTGCTCAGCCAGGCCGCGCCGGTATTGCCGCTGCTGAACGCGACGGCATCATGGATGGCAAGATGAACGATCGCCATGGCCCGCGAAGTACGGATAGGGCCGGGCTGCTGGGCGTTGTTGAAACCGCGTGTAAAGTCACGGCGCGAGCACTCAAGAAGAATGGCATTCCAATATAATACCGGATTCATGATAATTTCCTTCAGGCAAGCGTCATCGGCCTGCCGATCGAGGGCAGGGTGAGGCATGGACAAGCAATCCCGATCACCAAAATGGTGATTTCGGGCGTTGAGGATCTTTGATGTTTATGGGCGTGATGGCATCGACCACGGCCTTGGTTCACGCGAGGAGCGGTTTACTTCGTGTTACATGAACTAGATAGGACGGATACGACAGTTTCAGCGTTAAACGTGTGTTGAGCATGAAGGCGGTATCAGCCGGGATAGCGGATCGCCATGACCTCATATTCCCTGGTTCCCGCCGGCAGCCGCACCGTGCGCAGATCGCCGATAGCGGCACCGCGCAGCGCGCGCGCCAGCGGGGCGTTCCAGCCGATCCGGCCCTGTGCGGCATCCTGCTCGTCATCGCCGACCAGCGTCAGCGTCCGCCAGTTATCGTCCTCATCGGCAATGTCGACTTCGGCTCCGAACCACACCCGGCTCTTGTCGGCCTGTTCGGCAGGGTCGATGACCCGCGCGGCCTTCATCTTGCGGGCCAGGCGATTGAGTTCGCGGTCGATCTCGCGCATCCGCTTGCGGCCGTAGAGATAGTCGCCGTTTTCGCTGCGATCGCCATTGCCCGCTGCCCAGCTGACGATCTCGACAATCGCGGGCCGCTCGACGCCGAGCAGCTGGTCGTAGCGCGCCTTCAGGGCGGCATAGCCTTGCGGGGTGATGTGGTTGGGACGGTCCATTGCCTGCCCCATAGCGCCAATTTTCGCGGTTTACATCACCCCGGCGAATTCTTGCCGAGATAGCGGCTGAGCTTGTCACGCCCGCGCATATTGGCGCGTTCGGGGTGCATCACGTCATAGACCACCGCATTTTCCAGCACGCGCTGGACATAGTTCTTGGTCTCGAAGATCGGGATGCGCTCGACCCACTCGACGATATCGATGCCGCCCATGCGCGGGTCGCCATTGGCGCGCAGCCATTTGTTCACATTGCCGGGGCCAGCATTGTACGCCGCCACCGCCAGCGGATAGCTGCCGCCGAAATAGTCCATCATGCGGCTGAAATAGCCCGCGCCGAGCTGGATATTATACTGGGTGTCATCGGTCAGCGCGCCGAGCGAATAGCTCAACCCCATCTTTCCTGCCTGCTCGCGGGCGGTGCCCGGCATCAGCTGCATCAGGCCGCGTGCCCCTGCATGGCTGACGGCATTGGGGGCGTACTGGCTTTCCTGACGGGTGATGGCGTGGATCATCGTCCAGCTGCTCAGCGATCCGGGCGGGACCGGCATTTGCGGGAAGGCGAGCGATTGCAGATCGTCTACCCCCTTGGAGCGGGCCGCCTGGCCGACGATCACCGCAAGGTCGCGCCGCCCGATCTGCCGTGCCAGCTCTGCGGCCAGCACATGCTCTTCGGGGGTCTTGGCCGAAGCCGCGACCGCGCCAAAGAAACGCCGCTGGGTCGGCCAGTCGCCGCTGCGCGAGATCGCCTGAGTCGCCTGAACCAGCGAGCTGGCGTTGAAGCGCCCGCGCTCGACCGCGCTCACCTGCACGCGCGGCGCTTCGGCAAAGGGCGCGATTTCGCGGCCCAGTCGCTCGGTGGCCAGCTGGCCGTAATAATGGTCGGGATAGGCGGCAGCCATTTCGAAATAGCGCATCGCCTCGGCCTGATCGCCCGAGACGGCTGCTGCGCGGCCCGCCCAGTAGAAGCCCTTGGAGCGGGTCTGCGGGGTGCGCGCACCGCCGCCATAGCGTGCGAACATGCCGATGGCATCGCGCGGGCGTCCCAGATTCTGCAGCGCCACCGTACCCGCCAGCCAGGTCAGGCTGGTATAATCGTCGCGCACGCCCAGGCTCTCGTCGGATATGTCATGGCCCTGGGCAAAGGCATCATCGACCTTGGACGCGATATCGAAGGCAAGCGCATATTGCCCGTCATTGCTCGCGGCGCGCGCCTGGCTCAGCAGCAGCTCGTACCAGCCTTCCGCATTGACCGGGCGATATTGCAGGGCCGGGCGGCTTGCCAGCATTTGCCGCGCCAGGGTCCAGTTGCCGGTATCGACCAGACGCCGCGCGCGCTGGGCGACATAGCCGGAATCGCGCATCGCCTCTGCGCCCAGCGATCCGGCCAGCGCATCGGCATCGGGCAGGTTCTTCAGCATCGCGAGGCGCGCGGCGAACACCGCGCGGCGCTCTGCCGAAACATAGCCGAACTGCTCCTCGGCATCGGGCGTCGCCCTGGCCCAGAGCAAAGCATCCATCCGTGCGTCATGATCGGCAGCGGTGAAGTCCGTCCCAAAGCGGCTGAACAGCTGCATCTTGTCCTCGGGCATCATCGTGCCGCCGCGCCAGGCGGCGACCGCTACCCCGCGCGCCGCATCGCGCTGACCCATGGCATCGAGCGCCATCGCGTAGCGCGCGCGGCCGACATTGGTCAGCGGCGGGAAACGGTTGAAGAATGCGACCACCTCTTGCGGCGCAGCAGGACCTGCTCCCAGCGCCTGTTCGGCATTGCGGCGCATCTTGTCCTCATCGGGCCAGCCGGGGTTGGAGATCAGGAAGCTCGCAAAGGTCGAGAAGGTATAGTTGTTGGGCGTCGTGGTCAGCGACCGCCAATTGGCGATCGTGCCGGACATGTCGGCGGGCATGGACTGCAGCAGGTTGGCGCGCGCGCGGTCCCAGTCGCTGCCATCGCCGGTGCGGCTGGGGGCCGTCGCCGCGTAATCGGCGCTCTGATCGCTGGCGAGACAGGCGGCGGGCACGCCGAGCAGGGGCAGGGCGAGTAGCGCGGCGGTACTGCGCGCGATTGCAATTCGTGAAACCATGCTGGACATGATGCGCTTTCGATCCTTATCAGGCGCTGAACACGCAACCTTCGTGTGATTGCATTCGTTCTTGCCTGATTTGCGGGCAAGGTAAAGGAGCTACCCGATGTTTTCCGGCTCAATTCCGGCCCTTGCGACCCCCTTCCGCGACGGAGCGTTTGACGAGCCCGCGTTTCGCGCGCTGATCGACTGGCAGATCGAGAACGGCAGTTCCGGGCTGGTCCCCTGCGGCACCACCGGCGAGGCCGCGACCATGTCGATCGAGGAGCATGACTATGTCGTGCGGGTGTGCGTCGAACAGGCGGCCGGGCGTGTGCCGGTGATCGCCGGATGCGGATCGAACGACACTAATGTCGCCATCGGCCATATGCTCAACGCCAAAAAGGCAGGGGCCAGCGCTGCGCTGGTCGTGCCGCCTTATTACAACCGCCCCGGCCAGGACGGCGTGCGCGCGCATTTCAAGGCGCTGACCGAGGCATGCGACCTGCCGATCATGCTGTACAATGTGCCCGCGCGCACGGTGACCGACATCAAGGTCGAGACCATGGCCAAGCTGTCGCGTTTCCCGACCATCATCGGCGTCAAGGATGCGACCGGTGACCTCGAACGCGTGAGCGCGCAGCGGGCGCAGTGCGGCAAGAAATTCTGCCAGATGTCGGGCAATGACGAGCTGGCGCTGGGCCATCGCGCGATGGGCGGGGTCGGCTGCATTTCGGTCACCGCCAATGTCGCGCCGTCGCTGTGCGCGCAGTTCCAGTCGGCACTGGCCAAGGGCGATTACAAGACCGCGCTGGCGCTCAACGACCGGCTGTATCCGCTGCATTCGGCGATGTTCTCCGATGCCTCGCCGGGCCCGGTGAAATATGCGCTGCACCGTATCCGTCCGGATTTCCTGCCCGATCTGCGCCTGCCGATGACCCCGCCCGACAAGAAGAGCCGCAAGGCGGTTGACGCCGCGCTCGTCCATGCTGGGTTGATCTGATGGCGCGGCCCAAGCCGGAGACATTCGACAAGAAGAAGATCGTCGCCGAGAACCGGCGCGCCCGCTACGACTATGCCATCGATACCGTCTACGAAGCCGGGATCGCGCTGACCGGTACCGAGGTCAAGTCGCTGCGCTTTGGCGAGGGCACGATCGCGGAAAGCTATGCCGAGATCAAGGACGAGCAGGTCTGGCTGATCAACTCGAACATTCCCGAATACAGCCATGGCAATCGCGAAAACCACGAGCCCAAGCGCCCGCGCAAGCTGCTGCTCCACGCGCGCGAGATCGCCAAGCTGCATGGTGCCGTCAACCGCCAGGGGATGACGCTGGTGCCGCTGTCGGTGTTCTTCAACGGCCGCGGCCGCGCCAAGGTCGAACTCGCACTTGCCAAGGGCAAGAAGGCCCCCGACAAGCGCGCGGCGACCAAGGAACGCGAATGGAAGCGCGAGCAAGGACGGTTGATGCGGGACCGTGGCTGATCGCACCTGCCTCCAACCGTCGAAAATTAACGTCGCTTCGTGACTTAGCGTGCGCGCGGTCACCGCTTCGCGCTATGGGCCGTGCTCGAACGGGGTCGCAGCCCGATTCGGTCGATTTCGAATCTGGGTAAACGTCGTTTTAATCCGTTGAGGCTATGGCCTTTTGCGGCGGCGCTCCCACATGGGCCCTGCCGCTTCAAGCGGGCAGCAAAAGGGCATAAGGGTTTGGAGTTGACGGAAGGCCGTTTCACCCGCTGGGTAGGGCGCAACATGCCGACGCGCGAGAGCATGGAGCAGAACCGCTTCATCAAGCCTTTTGCCGCGCGCGTCCTGCGCTCCGACTTGTGGCGGTTCACCCGGCGTTCGGTCCCCCGCGGCGTTGCGCTGGGCGTGCTGGTCGGCGTGATCCTGCCCATCGCCCAGATCTTTGGCGCTGCGCTGCTGGCCTTGCCCTTTCGCGCCAATGTGCCCGTCGCGGCGCTGACCACCTTCATCACCAACCCGTTCACCACGCCGCTGCTGTGGGTTGCCGCCTATCATGTCGGCAGCTTCATCCTGCGCGTCGATGCCTCGACCTTCGGGCAGCCGGTCGCGACCGCGCTCAACCAGCCGCATGTCGAAACCTGGATGGAATGGCTGACGGGGGCGGCCTCGATAACCGCTTTCGGGCTGGTCGTGCTGGCGATCGTTATGGCGGCGGTCGGCTATGTCGTCAGTGCCATCGGCTGGCGCATCTGGATTGCGGGCAAAAGACGGCGCAGGCTGGCGCGGGTGCGCCACTCTTGAGCGCGCGCCGCTGGCTTTAAGGGGCAACTGCAATTTGTAACGGTGCAAAACTTGCGCTAGCGTCGATCACCTGAACAGGCTGAGCGCGTTCGCCACGCCAGGGGGATCCGACGACCTTGACCACCACCCGTGCCCGCACCGACCTTGACTGGCCGGAATGGCTGCCTGCACTGCCCGATTCCGAAACGCCCGACGCCCGCATCACCGCGCTGATCATCGTCGGCGGGCTGGTGGTGAGCGGCGCGCTGATCTGGCTCGCGCTCGGCGACTGGGTGCCGCTGGCGCTGTTCGCGGCCGGGCTTGCGGGCATTGCAGCGCTGATCGTGCTGGTGCGCCAGCAGTTTCCGGCGCGCGCTGCCGTGCAGCAGGTGATGCCCGACTGGTCGGTGACCTTTGCCGCGACCGACCATCCGACGATCGCCATTGCCATCACCGATGAAGCGGGGCGGATGATCTGCGCCAACCAGCGTTTCATCGATCAGTTCGGGGCCGAGATGGTGCCGCCCAAGCTGCCGCTTTCCGGCCAGGGTGGCGATCTGCTGGCCGAGGCGGGCCGCGCCGCCTGGCGCGATGGCGAGGGCGCGGCCAGCGGGCTCGTCGCGGCGGGTCTGCCCATCGAAGCGCAGGTGCGGCGTGTCGGGCGCGGGCAGGATTATCTGCTCTGGCGGTTCGAGCCGGTTCAGCGCCACGATCTGGCGCTGGAAGCCGATGCGCTGCTGACGGGCAGGCCCGGACGCGCGCTGGGCGAGGGGGGCTTCATGGCCGCCGCGATCAGCCCGGAAGGCCGCATCCGCGCCGCCAACAGTGCCTTTGCCGCACGCGCTGCGGGAGCGGAGGCGGGCAATGTCGTGGGTCGCGATCTTGCCAGCTTCCTGCGCGCCGATGAACGCAACCGCATCTATTTCGAGCGCGAGGGCCGAAAGGGCGTTCCGCTGCGGCTGTTCCACCTGCCATTGGTCGATCCGCTCTACGTCACCGATCCGGCCGAGCGGGAAAAGGCGCCCGCGCTGGTCGTGCTGATCGATGAGGACGCAAGCGGCGTCGATAAGGGCACCGCGCTGGGCTATGTCCAGACGCTGCTCGGCCTGTTGCCGGTGGGGCTGGCGATGACCGACCGCGACGGCCGCTTCCTGTTCGCCAACGATGCATTCCTGCGCGCGGCGGGCATTACCGAGGCCGAGCTTCCGCCCTATCCGGGTGACCTGGTGGTGCGCGAAGACAAGGGCGCGATCGCCGATGCGGTGCGCCGCCATGCCAGCGGCCAGGCGATGTCGGGCGACGTCGCGCTGCGCCTGCGCCACCAGCCGGACGAGCCGGTGACGCTGTCGCTTGGCAGCCTGCGCGGCATGGGCGATGCCGCCGTGCTGCTGTCGATCAAGGATAACAGCGAGGAAAGCCGCCTCAAGCGCCAGGTGGCCCAGGCCAGCAAGATGCAGGCGATCGGGCAGCTGGCCGGCGGGGTCGCGCATGATTTCAACAATGTGCTGACCGCGATCATCGGCCATTGCGACCTGATGCTGATGCGGCACAGCCCCGGCGACAGCGACTATGATGACATCCAGCAGATCCGCAGCAACTCGAACCGCGCGGCCTCGCTGACGCGGCATCTGCTCGCGTTCTCGCGCCAGCAGACATTGCGTCCGCAGGTGCTGCAGCTGCCCGATATCGTGTCTGACACATCGGAACTGCTCAAGCGGCTGATCGGCGAGAAGATCGTGCTCGAGGTGCAGCACGACCGCAATCTGGGGCCGGTGCGCGCCGACCCTGGCCAGCTGGAACAGGTGATCGTCAACCTTGCGGTCAATGGCCGCGATGCGATGCTCTCCAAGCGCCCGCCGGGCGGTACGCTGACCATCCGCACCCGCAAGGTGACGGCAGCCGATGTGCGCGCGATGGCGAGCGATATCCTGCCGGTCGACGATTACAGCGCGATCCTGGTGGAGGATGGCGGCGTCGGCATTCCGCCCGATGTCCAGGCGCGCATCTTCGAGCCGTTCTTCACCACCAAGGAAGTGGGCAAGGGCACGGGGCTCGGGCTGTCCACCGTCTATGGCATCGTCAAGCAATCGGGCGGCTATATCTTCGTCGATTCCGAACCCGGCCAGGGCACGACCTTCTCGATCTATTTCCCGGTCTATCGCGGCGGCGCGGTCGAGCAGCGCAGCCGCAAGCCCGCCAAGGTCAATCCCGGCCAATGGGGCCATGCGCGGTTGCTGCTGGTCGAGGATGAGGACATGGTCCGCGCGGTGGCCGAACGGGCGCTGACGCGGCAGGGCTTTACCGTGGTCACCGCCAGCGATGGCGAGGATGGGCTGGAACGGCTGGGCGATAGCGGCCCGTTCGATCTGGTGGTCAGCGACGTTGTCATGCCCAATCTGGACGGCCCGGGCATGGCGGTGGAGATGCGCAAGCGCATGCCCGGCCTGCCGATCCTGTTCATGTCGGGCTATGCCGAGGAAACCCTGCGGCAGAGCATTTCGATCGATCAGGTGCATTTCCTGCCCAAGCCATTTTCGGTTGCGCAGATTGTCGATGCCGTGCACGGCGCGCTCGCCGCTTCTGCCACCCCCAGCGATTGAAGGATTGAGACCGACGTGAGCGACGCCAGGACCTTTGTGATCGCCGAGGATGAGGCGATGATTGCCATGCTGCTCGAAGATTTCATCGATCTGTTGGGCCACAAGATCGCCGCGATGGTGGCAAGCCTGGAAGACGGACTGGCCGCGATCAGCGCTGGCGGCTTCGATGCGGCGATACTCGACGTGAATCTGGGGCGCGACAAATGCTGGCCGCTCGCCGATGCGCTGCGCGCCATGGGCATTCCCTATATTTTTGCGACCGGCGGCGGTGATACCATCCCGGCGGAACATGCATCGGCCCCGACCCTGGCCAAGCCGTACACGATGGCGTCGCTGGAGGCGGCGCTCGGCCGGTTGTAACGCGCGAATGCTCTTGCGTTCCGCAGCGATGTTCCCTACCTGTTCCATCAGAACACATCGGGTACATCACTGATTCGTTGCACCGGAGGTCCGGAGCAACTAGGCAAGAGAGGGCAGGGCTATGGCCGGGCAGCTTAAACTCATCCAGACCGAGAAAGAGGCGAAATCCATGGACAGGCAAAAGGCGCTCGATGCAGCGCTGGCTCAGATCGACCGGGCCTTTGGCAAGGGGTCGGCGATGCGGCTGGGCTCCAAGGAAGCGATGCAGGTCGAGGCGATCTCCACCGGTTCGCTCGGGCTCGACATTGCGCTGGGCGTCGGCGGTCTGCCGCGCGGCCGCGTGATTGAAATCTACGGCCCGGAAAGCTCGGGCAAGACCACGCTCGCGCTGCACGTGATTGCAGAGGCGCAGAAGAACGGCGGCACCGCGGCATTCGTCGATGCCGAACATGCGCTCGATCCGGTCTATGCCAAGAAGCTGGGCGTCAATATCGACGAACTGATCGTCTCGCAGCCCGACACCGGCGAACAGGCGCTCGAGATTACCGACACGCTGGTGCGATCGAACGCGATCGACGTGCTGGTGGTCGATTCGGTGGCGGCGCTGGTGCCGCGCGCGGAAATCGAAGGCGAAATGGGCGACAGCCATGTCGGCCTGCAGGCCCGTCTGATGAGCCAGTCGCTGCGCAAGCTGACCGGTTCGATCAGCCGCTCGCGCTGCATGGTGATCTTCATCAACCAGCTGCGCATGAAGATCGGCGTGATGTACGGCAACCCGGAAACCACGACCGGCGGCAACGCGCTCAAGTTCTACGCATCGGTCCGCCTCGACATCCGCCGCACCGGCCAGATCAAGGATCGCGACGATATCGTCGGCAACACCACCCGGGTGAAGGTCGTCAAGAACAAGGTCGCCCCGCCGTTCAAGCAGGTCGAATTCGACATCATGTATGGCGAGGGCATTTCCAAGATCGGCGAGATTCTCGACCTCGGCGTCAAGGCCGGCATCGTTGAAAAGGCGGGCAGCTGGTTCAGCCATGATTCGGTGCGGATCGGCCAGGGACGCGAGAATGCCAAGACCTTCCTCAAGGAACATCCCGAGATGATGGCCAAGATCGAAGGTCTGATCCGCGGCCAGCAGGACAAGGTAGCCGAAGAGATGATGACCGGGCCCGATGCCGAGGATGATGTCGGCGACGACATGTAATCGGGTGCCGGGCGATCGGTGGACAGCAGTGTCCGGTAGCGCCCGTGATCGGTAAGCTGGAACAAATCAAGGGGGCAGGGCCGCAGGCAAGCGGTTCTGTCCCTTCATTTTTGCGCATATATTGCTTCAATCTCGCTTCAACTCGCCTTATGTCGCAGCCATGACATCGACAAATGACATCCGGCGTTCGTTCCTCGAATATTTCGGGGGCAACGGCCATGACATCGTGCCCTCTGCGCCGCTGGTTCCGCATAACGACCCGACGCTGATGTTCGTCAATGCGGGCATGGTGCCGTTCAAGAACGTGTTCACCGGGCTGGAGACGCGCAGCAATCCGCGCGCCACCTCGTCGCAGAAATGCGTGCGCGCCGGCGGCAAGCACAACGATCTCGACAATGTCGGCTATACCGCGCGGCACCACACCTTCTTCGAGATGCTCGGCAATTTCTCGTTCGGCGACTATTTCAAGGAAGAGGCGATCCACCACGCCTGGACGCTGGTCAACAAGACCTGGGGCCTGGCCGCCGACAGGCTCACCGTCACCGTCTATCACACCGATGACGAGGCGTTCGGCCTGTGGAAGAAGATCGCAGGGCTTCCCGATGAGCGCATCATCCGCATCGCGACCTCGGACAATTTCTGGTCGATGGGCGATACCGGCCCGTGCGGTCCGTGCAGCGAAATCTTCTACGATCACGGTGACCATATCTTCGGTGGCCCGCCGGGATCGCCCGACGAGGATGGTGACCGGTTCATCGAGATCTGGAACCTGGTGTTCATGCAATATGAACAGCATGCC
Organism: Blastomonas sp. SL216; assembly: GCA_026625625.1. Taxonomy (NCBI): domain Bacteria; kingdom Pseudomonadati; phylum Pseudomonadota; class Alphaproteobacteria; order Sphingomonadales; family Blastomonadaceae; genus Blastomonas; species Blastomonas sp. SL216. The sequence continues at coordinate 1,332,004 of CP113055.1, read as the reverse complement.
GATGGCAGCCGCACCAATCTGCCGCGCCCGTCGATCGATACCGGCATGGGCATCGAGCGCATCGCGGCAGTCATGCAGGGCGTGCACGACAATTACGATATCGATCTGTTCAAGGCGCTGATCGCGGCATCCGGCCAGGCAACCGGCACCGCGACCACGGGCGGTAATCAGGCAAGCCACCGCGTCATTGCCGATCATCTGCGCGCCACCTCGTTCCTGATTGCCGATGGCGTGCTGCCCGCCAATGAGGGCCGCGGCTATGTGCTGCGCCGGATCATGCGCCGCGCGATGCGCCATGCGCACATCCTGGGTTCGGCCGATCCGCTGATGCACCGGCTGGTGCCGACGCTGGTCGCTGAAATGGGCCAGGCCTTCCCCGAACTGGTGCGCGCGCAGCCGCTGATCGAGGAAACGCTGGAGCGCGAGGAAACCCGCTTCCGCCAGACGCTCGACAAGGGCCTGAGGCTGCTCGACGAGGCGACCGCCGACCTCGCCGAAGGCGCGGTGCTGGCGGGCGAAACCGCCTTCCGCCTCTATGACACTTATGGCTTCCCCTATGACCTGACTGAGGATGCGCTGCGCAGCCGTGGTCTCGGCGTCGACCGCGCCGGCTTCGATACCGCGATGGCCGCGCAAAAGGCGGCCGCACGTGCTGCCTGGAAGGGCTCGGGCGAGGCTGCTTCGGCCGAGATCTGGTACGATATTGCCGAACGCGCAGGCGGCACCGAGTTCACCGGCTATACCGCCACCGAAGGCGAGGCCGAGATCGTGGCTCTGGTCCGCGACGGCGTCGAGATCGACAGTGCCACTGCGGGCGACAAGGTCACCATCCTGGTCAACCAGACGCCGTTCTACGGTGAAAGCGGCGGTCAGATGGGCGATGCCGGTGCGATAACATCGCTCGCCGGGCTGAAGGCGATTGTCGACGATACGTCCAAGCCACTGGGCCGGCTGCACGCGCATCAGGCGCGGATCGAGACCGGCAGCATCAAGCTGGGCGACACCGTGCACCTGGCCGTTGATGTCGAGCGCCGCGATGCGCTGCGCGCCAATCACAGCGCCACGCACCTGTTGCACGCGGCGCTGCGCAATCATCTGGGCGGGCACGTGACCCAGAAGGGATCGATGGTCGCCCCCGATCGGCTGCGTTTCGACTTCTCGCATCCCAAGGCCCTGAGCGAGGCGGAGATCGCCGCCGTCGAGGCCGAGGTCAATGCCGAGATCCGCGCCAATGAAGCAGTGACGACGCGGCTGATGAGCCCCGATGATGCCGTCCAGGCTGGTGCGCTCGCGCTGTTCGGCGAGAAATATGGCGAGGAAGTCCGCGTGCTTTCGATGGGCCGCGCGACCGACAAGCATTATTCGGTCGAACTGTGCGGCGGCACGCATGTCCGCGCGCTGGGCGATATCGGCATATTCCGCATCGTTTCCGAAAGCGCGGTGTCGAGCGGTGTCCGCCGGATCGAGGCGCTGACCGGTGAAGGCGCACGCCAATGGCTGGTCGGCCGTGACGAGCGGCTGAAGGCGATCGCATCGCTGATCAAGACCGCGCCCGACGAGGTCGAATCGCGTATCGCCGCACTGGTCGAAGAGCGCCGCACGCTCGAGCGCGAGCTGGCCGAAGCGCGCAAGGCGCTGGCGCTGGGCGGCGGTGCAGGCAAGGCCGGTGCTGCGGTCGAGACGGTCGGCGGACTGAGCTTCACCGGCCAGGTGATCGACGGGCTGGACCCCAAGGAACTGCGCGGGCTGCTCGATCAGGCCAAGACGTCGCTCGGATCGGGCATTGCGGTGATGATCGCGATCAACGAAGGCCGCGCGGCATTCGCTGCCGCAGTGACCGACGATCTCACCAGCCGCATCAGCGCGGTCGATCTGGTACGTGCCGGGGTCGAGGCCCTGGGCGGCAAGGGTGGCGGCGGTCGCCCGGACATGGCGCAGGGCGGCGGTCCCGATGGCAGCAAGGCAGAGGCCGCGCTCGCTGCAGTCCGTGCGCTGATCGAGAAGGTGGCTGCTCCGGCGTAACTCTCTCTGGTCCCTTGTAAAGGCAAGGGACCAGAAACGCTCAACGAGCGAGGGCAGTCATTCTGTTCGACAACAAAAAAGGGCTGCGAAACCATCTGGTTCGCAGCCCTTTTTGATGCGGTTCCTCAAGCGAGGGGCGCGTCTCAGCCCTTCTTGAGCGAGATGCCGCCAAAGCGCTTGTTGAAGCGGGCAACCTGGCCGCCTGCGTCCATCAGGCGCTGGTTGCCGCCGGTCCAGGCCGGGTGCGAGGTCGGGTCGATATCCAGCTGCAGCGTGTCGCCTTCCTTGCCCCAGGTCGAGCGGGTCTGGTACACGGTGCCGTCGGTCATCTTCACATTGATCATGTGATAGTCGGGATGGATATCGTTCTTCATTGTCTCGTGTCCTTGAATATGGCTGGTTCCGACCAGCCCGCAGGATGAATGGGAAGCGGCGCGCATAACGCTGCCCGCAGTCAAAAGCAAGGGATTTGCAGTGGGTCCGCCGATCAGGCCGGCGGGTCGGCGATCATCGCGGTAAAGCCGACTTCGCAGGCCAGCTTCCCGTTCATTTCCGCGCGCGCCTTGAACTTGCACACCTTGGCGCGCTTCTGTTCGAACTCGGCATGCAGGTCGAGCAGCACACCGGGTTCCACCGGCGCGCGGAACTTGGCACCGTCGATCGCCATGAAATAGACCAGCTTGCCCGAGCCTGCCAGGCCCAGCGATTCCACCGCCAAAATCCCCGCCGCCTGCGCCAGCGCCTCGATGATGAGAACGCCGGGCATGATCGGGCGGGCAGGGAAATGGCCCTGGAAGAACGGCTCGTTCATGCTCACGGCCTTGATCGCGTGGATCGACTGGTCAATGTCCAGCCGCGCCACGCGGTCCACCAGCAGCATGGGATAGCGGTGCGGAAGCGCCGCCATCACCTTGAGAATGTCGTAGCCCTGTTCCATCTCAGCCATCGGTCGGGTTTACCGGCCTTCGGGCTGCTGTGCGGCGGGCGCGGCAGGTGCAGGAGCGGCACCGGCAGCAGCGGCCTGACGGGCCTGCTGTTCACGCTGTGCGCGCGGCAGCCAGCCCTGCGGCGGCACCAGCTGTGCGGTCGGGATGGCGGCGTTCAGCTCGGCGGTGATGTCCTTGGTCAGGTCATAGGCGTCATTGTGCGCCAGGGTCGATCCGACTTCGAACACGATGCTGATCTTGCGCTTGGTCATCGCAGCGCGCACGGCGGCGTCGAACTTGTCGCTGATCTGTTCCAGCACATAGGCTTCGGACAGGGCGACGGGCTGCAGGATTTCCTGCACTTCCTGCGAACCCTGCTCGCGCAGCTGCTGGATCTGGCCCAGCTGCTGCTGCAGCGCGGCCTGGTTGGCCTGCGCGTTGGGAGCCTGAACGTCGGTGTTGAACTTGTTCACCAGCGGCTCGAGCTGCTGGCGGATCTGGTTCGACTTGGCCTGGGCCGCGTCATACTGCGCCTTGTAGGTCGTCGGACGCGCGTTGTTGGCGTTGACGAAGGCGGACGATTCGATCACGGCGCGGCGCTGATCGGCGACGCCGAGGCCAGCGACAGCCTGAGCGGCTACGGGAGCAATCGCGCCCGAAGCCAGGGTGCCTGCGGCCATCAGGGCAGCAGCGGTGCATTTCAGAAGAAGTTTCATCAGAACTGGGTCCCTACGTTGAATGTGAACAGACGGGTGTCGTCGCCCGGCTCCTTGAGCAGAGCGCGGGCAATATCGATGCGGAACGGGCCAAATGGCGAGTTCCAGTTGACGCCAAAGCCCACCGAAACACGCGGCTTGGGCGAATCACCAAAGAACTGTTCGGTAAAGGAAAGGCTGGGAGTGTTGGCCCGGCCATTGGCATCGGTGGCATTGGTTGTGCTGACGATCGTCACCGCTCCGGCCGCGTCGGTCGCCGTCGTAAGATACAGCAGATTGCCATTTTCATCGCGGTTCTGCGGTGTCTGCAGAAGCGGACGGACCACGCCGAACACGGCGCCGGCATCGACGAACACCGAGGGACGCAGGCCCAGCTCGCGCGCGCCGCTGCCCAGCGGAATGTCGAGCTCAGCACGGGCGAGATAGTAATAGCGGCCACCCAGCGCGTCATCGACGCGGTTGCGGCGCTCGGTCACCGGCGTGTTGACGATCACGCCGTTGACGATTTCAGGCGTGAAGCCGGTACGAATGACGCGCGGGCCGACGCCGCGAATGTCGAAACCGCGGATCTGCGGCTGCCCCAGGAAGAAGCGGTCGGTCAGGCGGATGTCGTCAATGCCCTGCGCCGGCGTGCCGCGATCTTCGAACGCGATGATATGGCCACCTTCGGCCGCAAGGGTAAGGATGAAGCCGCTGCGGCCGATACGCCAGTGCTTGGACGCGTTGAGGCGCGTACGCAGATAGCTCACCGCACCGCCAAGGCCGGCAAAATCCTGCGACAGCGTGATATTCTGTCCGCGCGTCGGGCGGATGCGGTTGTCGCGGTTATCGTAGAGCAGCGAATAGCCGATCAGCGACGTGGTGCGCTGGCCCAGGTTGTCGCACAGGAAGAAGCCTGCGCGCACGGGGTCGCACTCCAGCGTGCCGTTGCCGTCAAGGTCAGAGAAGAACTGGGTCCGGTCGAGCGTCACGTCATCGACCGTCAGCGAGTAGCGCAGCAGGGCCGAGACATATTCGGTCAGCGGAACGCCCAGGCGGAACGATGCGCCGGTGGTCAGCTGTTCGAACGTGGTGTTGCGCGAATTGCCGACAAAGTTGAAGCTGTTGAGGTCACGGCGGAAGATGTCCGCGCCGAACGAGATGTTCTTGTCGAACACATAGGGTTCGGTGAAGCTCAGGTTCACGCCCTGCGAGAAGCGCGAATAGTTGATGCTGAGGCCGACAGTCTGGCCCTTGCCGCGGAAATTGCGCTGGCGGATCGAGGCCTGCAGGATGAAGTTCTCGATCGACGAGAAACCGGCGGAGAGCTGAAGCTCGCCAGTCGCCTTTTCCTCGACATTGGCTTCCAGGATGATGCGGTCAGGTGCGCTGCCCTGCTTCTGTTCGATCTCGAACTTTTCCTGGAAATAACCGAGCGAGTTGATGCGGTTTTCCGAACGCTTCACCAGGAAGCTGTTGAACGCATCGCCCTCGTTGAGGCGGAATTCGCGCCGGACGATCTTGTCCTGGGTGAGCGTGTTACCGTTGATGTCGATCCGCTCGACATAGACGCGCGCCGATTCCGCGAGCTCGAACGTGATGTCCATGGTGAGCGTTTCGCGGTTGCGGTTGAAATTCGGCCGCACGTCCGCAAAGGCATAGCCGAACAGGCCTGCCGTCTCGCTCAGCTGCTCGACCGTGTCCTCGACCAGCTTGGCATTGTACCAGTCGCCGGTCTTCATCGGCAGCTGGGCCTTCAGCCCGTCTTCGGAAAAGTCGCGAATCTGGCTGTCGACGCCGACATCGCCGAACTTGTAGCGATCGCCTTCCTCGACGACATAGGTGATGATGAAGTCGCGCTTGTCGGGGGTCAGCTCGGCCACCGCAGAGATCACGCGGAAATCGGCATAGCCCTGGGTCAGGTAGAACTGGCGCAGCTTCTGCTGGTCATAGGCCAGCTTGTCGGGATCGTAGGAATCGCCCGAGCTGAAGAAACGGTAGAAGCGCGACTGCTTGGTCGCCATCTCGCCGCGCAGCTCTCCGTCGGAGAATTTCTCGTTGCCCAGAATGTTGATCTGGCGGACCTTGGAGCGCGGGCCTTCGTTGATTTCGAACACCACATCGACGCGGTTCTGGTCCTGCTGGACCATTTTCGGCTCGACGGTCGCGGCGAAACGGCCCTGGCGCTTGTACAGCTCGATGATGCGGGCGACGTCGGCGCGCACCTTGGTGCGGGTGAAGATCTGACGCGGCGAGAGGCGGATTTCGGGAAGGATCTTGTCTTCCTTGATCCGCTTGTTGCCTTCCAGGATCACGCGGTTGATGACCGGGTTTTCCTTGACGTCGATCACGACCGCGCCGTCATTGTTGCGGATGGAAACGTCAGCGAACAGCTCGGTCTCGAACAGGTCGCGCAGCGCCTGGTCGGCCGCGACCTGGGTATAGATGTCGCCCACGCGCAGCTGGATATACGAACGTACGGTATCCGCCTCGATACGCTGCGAACCATTGATGGTGATCGACCGGATCTGCTGCCCCTGGGGCAGGGCAGGGGCCGGTACTGCTGCCTGAGGCGCGGCAGGCGCGGGCGCTGCCGGCCCTGCGGTCTGCGCAAAGGCTGTGCTGGCGCTTCCCGCCAGAACGGTGGAACTCAGCAGCAGGCCGAGGGCACGCGCGCCGATGGCGATTTTGTGTTCAGATTTCACGGAAAAAAGACCCACCCTAAGCCAAAAAACACCGAACGGTCCCTGCATTGCCGTCCGATAACCCGCCCCGGTGCGCAAACCCCTGCATCATCCGCCGCAATCAATCAACCGTCTTTCAGCCGAGCAGGCCGAACGATGCCAGATCGTTGACGGTCACGAACACCATAAGGGCCAGCACAGCTGCCAGGCCCGAACGGAACGCCCATTCCATGACCTTTGGATTGACCGGTTTGCGCCGGATACCCTCGATCGCATAGAACAGCAGATGGCCGCCATCGAGCATGGGGATTGGCAGCAGATTGATGAACCCCAAATTAATTGAGATCAGCGCGATAAAGAAGATGAAATCGTCCAGCCCGGCGGAGAGTTGCTCGCCGGAAACCTGCGCGATTTTCAGCGGGCCGCCGAGTTCGGAGACGGAGCGCCGACCGGTGATGACCTGACCCAGGGTCGCCACCATCAGCCGCACGATATCGCCGGTGCGCTCCACCGCCACCACGGGCGCTTCCACTAGCGATACGGGGCGCACGACGGGCTGGGCCGACATGATGCCCAGGCGGCCGATGCGATATTCGTTGCCGAACCGGTCCTTCTGAATGTCGACGCCGATCCTGAAGTCGAACGTGCGCTCCTTGCCGGCGCGTTCCGCGCGCATGGTGATGCGCTCATCCGGGCGGTGCGCGATGCGGCGGCCGACCTCGTCAAACCATTCGACCTGCTCGCCATCGATAGAAATGATACGGTCGCCGGGCAGCAATCCGGCTTCGGCCGCCGCCGACCCCGGCAGCACGCCTGCAACCACCGGCGGCGTGACGCTCTTGCCGTAGGCAAAGGCAAAGCCGGCGAGGATCAGGATCGCGAAAAGGAAATTGATCGCAGGCCCTGCGAACACGATCAGCGCGCGCTGCCACAGGCTTTTCGACTGGAAGGTGCGGTTGCGCTCTTCGGCGGGTAGCGCCACCCAGTTCGGATCGGAGCGGCTCGACGGGTCCATGTCACCGGCAAACTGCACATAACCGCCCAGCGGCAGCATGCCCAGCTTCCAGCGCGTGCCACGCTTGTCGGTCCAGCCGGCAATCTCGCGCCCGAAGCCGATCGAGAAGGATTCCGCCTTCACCCCGAACCAGCGTCCGACCAGATAATGCCCCATTTCATGCACGAAGACCAAGGGGCCGAGCACGAGCAGAAAGGCGATGACGGTCAGCAAGAAGCCGGGATTTTCGTTCAAGTGTCAGTTCCTGGTCTGCACGGCGGCGGCGGCATGCGCGCGCGCCTCTCGGTCGATTGCCAGCACGTCCTGCAGGCTTTGTGGGCTTGGCGGGCTATAGCCTGCCAGAACATCCGATACAATTGCGGCAATATCGAGGAATCCGATCTTGCCGCCCAGAAACGCGGCGACCGCGATTTCGTTCGCCGCGTTCAGGATGGCAGGCGCGCCGCCACCGGCAGCGATCGCCTGGCGGCAGATGCCGGGACCGGGAAAGCGCTCGTTATCCAGCGGTTCGAAGGTCAGCTGGCCGATGGTGGCCAGATCGAGCGGCGCGCAGTTGGTGGCGATCCGGTCCGGCCAGGCCAGCGCCGAGGCGATCGGGATGCGCATGTCGGGCGCGCCCAATTGTGCCAGCGTGGAACGGTCGCGATATTCGACCATCGAATGGATCACCGATTGCGGGTGAACCAGGATGCGGATGGCATCGAGCCCGACCGGGAACAGGTGATAGGCCTCGATCAGTTCGAGCCCCTTGTTGAACATCGTCGCGCTATCGACCGAAATCTTGGCCCCCATCGACCAATTGGGGTGCGCCACCGCCTGTTCGGGCCTGGCTGCGCGCATCTGATCGAGCGTCCAGGTGCGGAAAGGCCCGCCGCTCGCGGTCAGCGTGATGCTTTCCACCTGATCGTAGGAAGCGCCCGCAAGGCACTGGAAGATCGCGTTGTGCTCCGAATCCACCGGCAACAGGATCGCGCCGCTGTTGCGCGCGGCCTCGATCATCAGTGCGCCGGAAGAGACCAGAGCCTCCTTGTTGGCGAGCGCGACGCTTCGTCCGCGCAGCAGGCTGCGCATGATCGGTGCCAGCCCTGCACAACCGACAATCGCGGCCATCGTCCAGTCGGCATCGAGGTCGGCGGCATCGAGCAGCGCCTCGGGGCCTGACCAGGCCTGGGTGCTGGTGCCCTCCAGCGCGTCTGCCAGCTTTTGATGCTGGGCCGGATCGCCGATGACCGCGACCTCGGCGGAAAATTCGCGCGCGAGTTTCGCGAGGCCCTCTGCATCGCTATGCGCGGTCAGCGCGACGATGCGATAGGCAGAAGGGTTGAAGCGGATGAGGTCGAGCGTCGACGTGCCGACCGATCCGGTCGCACCGAAGATGCTGATCGAGCGCGGCTGCGCGGATGGCGGCGGCACGATCAGGCCGGGAGAGAAAATTTCGGGTCGCGACATGGAATGCTTATCCTAGCGCCCAAAAGGCGTTGGCTGCAACCAGCGTTGCGACGACGGGCGCGACCGGGACGAGTCCATCGACCCGATCGAGGATTCCGCCATGGCCGGGGATCAGCGCGCCCGAATCCTTGACGCCTGCCTGGCGTTTCATCCAGCTTTCCAGAAAATCCCCCATTTGCGCGATGACCGCCAGCGGTGCGCTGGCCAGCACCAGGATATAGGGCAGGTCGAAATGCTCGCGCAGCAGCAGTGCGAACAGCAGTGCTGCGGTCATGCCGCCGGCGAGGCCAGCCCAGGTCTTGCTGGGGCTGATCGTCGGCGCGATCTTGGGCCCGCCAATGCCGCGCCCGGCAAAATAGGCGCCGATATCGGTCGCCCAGACCGTGGCCATCGTCCAGAACGCCAGGAGGAAACCATTGTCCTGCTGACGCAGATAGAGCAGCGCCATCACCGGCAGCGCGCAGTAGAGCACGCCCGTTGCGAGGCGGAATCCGCGATCGACTGCGGCGATGAAGAACGCGCCACCGATGATGAAGCCAAGCGAGAGAAAGCCCGGGCCATCGGCAAATGGCGAGAGCATCGACAGCGGAGCCATCAGCGCCAGCATCGACAGGCGGCGGCGCTCCATCCGCCCGACCAGCCCCGCCCATTCATGCTGCATGGCGAGCGCACCCGCCATCAGCAGCAGCCAGAAGGCGATCCCCCCGAGCCAGAGCGCGGTCCCTGCAATCGCGACCAGCACCAGGCCGGAAACCGTGCGAACTGCCAGATCCTGGCCGAATAGCGATCGCCGGACGGGGTCAGCGGCCACCAAAGCGCCTTTCGCGGGTGGCATAGGTGGTCAGGGCTTCGGCCAGGCTGTCGCCGTTGAAATCGGGCCAGAGCGTTTCGGTGAAATACAGCTCGGCATAGGCTGCCTGCCAGAGCAGGAAATTGCTGAGCCGCTGTTCGCCCGAGGTGCGGATCAGCAGATCGAGCGGCGGCAGATCGCTGGTGTCGAGCGCGGCATCGATATGCGCCGCTTCGATGGAATCGGCAGAAATCTCGCCCCGTGCGGCAGCTGCGGCCAATGCGCGGGCGGCGCGAACCAGCTCGTCCTGCGCGCCATAGTTGAGCGCGATGACCAGGGTCGTGCCGGTGTTATGCGCGGTGCGTTGCACGACATCATCGATCATCTCGACCAGATCGGGCGCAAGCGCACGGTAATTGCCGATGATCTTGAGCCGCACGTTGTTGGCAATGAATTCGTCGACATCGGCGCGAATGAAGTGGCGCAGCAGCCCCATCAGGTCCGAAATCTCGTCTTCCGGGCGCTTCCAGTTTTCCGAGGAAAAGGCGTAGAGCGTCAGCGCTTCCAGCCCCATGTCGCGCGCGGCGCGGACCGTGGTGCGCACCGCCTCCACGCCCTGCTTGTGGCCGACAAAGCGGGGCAGGCTGCGCCGGGAAGCCCAGCGGCCATTGCCATCCATGATGATGGCGGCATGGCGCACTCCGCACGCCTTGGCCATATCGACATGGCTGTGCGTGGCGGACTGCGCCTGTGCCTCAGAAAGCTTGGAGCCCGGGCGGAAGATCACTGGCCCAGGATTTCCTTTTCCTTATGGGTTGCGGCGGCATCGGCCTGGGCGATCATGTCATCGGTCAGCTTCTGCACTTCGGTCTCGAAGCGCTTGCGCTCGTCCTCGCTGATCTCGCCCTTCTTCTCGTCGGTCTTCAGCGCGTCCATGCCATCGCGGCGGACGTTGCGGATCGCGACGCGGGCCTTTTCCGCATATTGCCCGGCAAGCTTGGCCAGCTCCTTGCGGCGCTCTTCGGTGAGGTCGGGGATCGGCAGACGCAGCGTCTGGCCATCGACGATCGGGTTGAGGCCGAGGCCCGCCGAACGGATCGCCTTGTCCGCCGGTCCGACATTCGACTTGTCCCAGACCTGCACCGAAAGCATGCGCGGTTCGGGCGCGGAAACGGTAGCGATCTGGGTCAGCGGCATCTGCGCGCCATAGACCTCGACCGTTACGGGATCGAGCAGGGTGGTGTTGGCGCGGCCAGTGCGCAGGCCGGAAAGATCCCCCTTCAGCGATTCGACCGCGCCATTCATCCGGCGCTCGAGGTCCTTCTTGTCAAACTGTGCCACAGGTTCAATCCTTCTGATGTACGGTTGTCGCCGTGCCTTCGCCGCTGAGAACACGGGCGAGATTGCCCTGTTCGCGGATCGAAAACACCACGATGGGAATGGAATTGTCGCGGCAGAGCGCCACGGCGCTGGCGTCCATGACCTTCAGATTGTCTTGCAACACCCGGTCATAACTCAATGTTTCGTAACGCACAGCGTTCGGATCCAGCTTGGGGTCGGCATTGTACACGCCGTCGACGCTGGTGCCCTTGAGCAGCGCATCGCACTTCATTTCAGCCGCGCGAAGGGCCGCGCCGGAATCGGTGGTGAAATAAGGTGCGCCGACGCCAGCTGCAAAGATCACCACGCGGCCCTTTTCCAGGTGCCGCTGGGCCCGCCTGCGGATCACCGGTTCGCACACCTTGTCCATCTCGATCGCGGACTGGACGCGGGTGGGGACACCAAGCTGCTCGAGCGCGCTCTGCATCGCCAGCGCGTTCATCACGGTGGCGAGCATGCCCATATAATCGGCCTGGGCGCGGTCCATGCCCTTGGCGGCGCCCGCCATGCCGCGGAAGATATTGCCGCCGCCGATCACCAGGCAGATTTCCAGCCCGGTTTCCTTGGCAGCCTTAACCTCTCCCGCCATGCGGGCCACCGTGGCGGGATCGATGCCATATTGGCCGTCGCCCATCAGGGCTTCCCCCGACAGCTTCAGGAGGATGCGGCGGTAGGGGGCGATGGTCATGGATGTTCCGGTATCTGGGATGAAGTGCGGCCCTCAAGGCCGGGTGGCGCGCACCATAGTGGGTGCATCAAGGGCTGCCAAGCACGTTCCTGCACTTGTCCGCAGGAAGCGATGAACGCCAGTGGAGTGGACGCAAAAACAGCGGGCAGCCCGGGGGCTACCCGCCGTTTCATGCTGTATCAGCGTGGAGCTTAGAGGCCCGCAGCCGCCGCGACTTCAGCCGCGAAGTCGGTTTCTTCCTTCTCGATGCCTTCGCCGAGCTGGAAGCGGACATAGTCCTTCAGCGTGATCTTGCCGCCCGCGTCCTTGGCGGCCTTGGCCACCACGTCGGCGATCGGGGTCTTGTTGTCGATCACGAACAGCTGGCTGAGCAGTGCGTTTTCCTTGGCGAACTTGGCGATCGCACCGTCGACCATCTTGGCCTGCACTTCGGCGGGCTTGCCGCTTTCAGCAGCCTTTTCCTCGGCGATCTTGCGTTCGCGCGCGATCAGCTCGGCATCCAGGCCATCGGCGTTCAGCGCCAGCGGGAAGGCTGCAGCGATGTGCATGCCGATCTGCTTGCCCAGCGGCTCGAGCACGTCGGCGGCGACATCGCCTTCCAGCGCGACCAGCACGCCGATCTTGCCGAGGTTCGGCGCGACAGCATTGTGCATGTACGACACCACGACGCCTTCGCTGACCGAAACGGTCTTGATGCGGCGGATCGACTGGTTTTCGCCAATCGTGGCGATCGAGTTCGTCAGCTTGTCGCCAACGGTGCCGCCATCGGGATAGTCCGCAGCCTTGAGCGTATCGACATCATCGCCGGTGGTCAGCGCGACGCCGGTCACCTTGCGGACGAAATCCTGGAACTGGTCGTTCTTGGCGACGAAGTCGGTTTCGCTGTTCACTTCGACAGCGACGCCCTTCAGACCCGAAACCTCGATGCCCACCAGGCCTTCGGCGGCGGTGCGGCTCGACTTCTTCTGCGCGGTGGCAAGGCCCTTGGCGCGCAGCGCGTCAACGGCGGCTTCGATGTCGCCATTGGCTTCGGTCAGCGCCTTCTTGGCGTCCATCATGCCAGCGCCGGTGCGCTCGCGCAGTTCCTTGACAGTAGCAGCGGTTACAACAGCCATGTTCGTGTTCCTTGTTTTGAATATGGACGCAGGGGCCACAGGTGCGGGCCAATGCCCGGCCCGTAGCCCCTGCATGTGTCAGTTTTGTGCAAGCAGGGCAGGGCCAAGCCCCACCCGGCCCGATCAGCCAACCCGATTAGGCAGCGTCGCCGGTTTCGGCTGCAGCTTCTTCCAGCGCGGCTTCTGCCGGCGGTTCGGCCATCTCGCCAACGTCCGCGCCCGAAGCAACGGCGGCACCGGTGCGGCCCTTGGTGGCAGCAGCGGCAACGGCGTCGCAATAGAGGCGAACGGCGCGCGCGGCATCGTCATTGGCGGGAACCGGGAAGGCGATGCCCTGCGGATCGACGTTCGAATCGAGGATCGCGATCACCGGGATGCCAAGCACATTGGCTTCCTTGATGGCGAGGTCTTCCTTGTTCGCGTCGATCACGAACATCACGTCGGGAATGCCGCCCATGTCGCGGATACCGCCGAGCGACAGTTCCAGCTTGTCGCGTTCGCGGGTCAGTTGCAGGACTTCCTTCTTGGTGAAGCCCGAGGTGTCACCGGCGAGCTGCTCTTCGAGCGTCTTCAGGCGCTTGATCGATCCCGAGATCGTCTTCCAGTTGGTGAGCATGCCGCCCAGCCAGCGGTGGTTGACGAAGTGCTGGCCGCTGGCGCGGGCTGCTTCGGCGATCGGGGCCTGGGCCTGGCGCTTGGTGCCGACGAACAGCACCTTGCCGCCCGCCTGCACGGTGGCCGAGACGAATTCGAGAGCGCGCGCGAACAGCGGCACGGTCTGCGACAGGTCAAGGATGTGGATGCCGTTGCGCGCGCCGAAAATGTACGGCTTCATGCGCGGGTTCCAGCGGTGGGTCTGATGGCCGAAATGCGCGCCGGCTTCGATCAATTGCTGCATGGTGACGACAGGTGCCGCCATAATCATTTCCTTTCCGGTTGAGCCTCTGGAAGACAGGAACCCTGAAGGCACGACCCTGAAAGGGTGGCCGGGGCACCGGTATGTGCGTCTTCCATGTGGATTGCGGGCGGCACAGTGCTGCCTGCGAGCGGGCCCTTATGCGAGTTCGCGTGGGAAATCCAGTCCCAAAACATGCGACGAACCGAATTTTCCGGTTGACGCGCCGAAACAGAGGTGGAACAAACGCGATACAAAGCAGGTCAAGGGCTCCGGATCGTCCCGAAATGGAACCAATGGCTTTCCACAGTGTTATCCACAATGTTCTGCTGGGCGATCAGCACAGCGGACGCAAGCCAGGATTGAGCGCCATGTTTGCTGTAGCCATTGCCCTGTTCTTCGCCGCTGCCGCCATCGCCGCAGTGCTCGTCATCGCCCAGTCGTTTGCGGGCGCCACAGAGCGTTTCGACGCGCTGTTTGCGGCCTATCGTGAAGCAGGGCAGGGGCGTGTTGCTCGCGGGCAGATGCGTGCGGCGGTCACCTTCGTTCCGGCCCATGCGCCGGACTATAGCCCGCGCAATGTCATCGCCATGCCGGTGCGCGGCAATGTGACGGTCAGCCGGCCTGACTGGCGCGCTGCCGCCTGACCTTGGCGTAGGACCGCATCCCGAACGGGATCAGCGCGAGATAGACCAGCGAGATCGCGCTCAGCGTGATGAAGGGGACGGTGAGCAGCGAGGCTGCCGTGATCGCCACGACCGCCAGCATTTCCAGCCGGATGTTCTTGCGCAGATGCAGCGACGACCAGCTGAACGTGGCCACGTTCGATATCATCAGGAATGCAATCAGCAGCAGCCACGGGCCGATCACGGTATAGTGGCGGAAGACGTCGAGCCCGGTCTCGATCCACAGATACAGCGGCAGCATGGCAAGACCAGCGCCCGCAGGTGCCGGAATGCCGGTCAGATATCCGGCAGACTTGTGCGGCTGGTCCTCAAGGTCGATCTGTGCATTGAACCGCGCCAGGCGCAGCGCGCAGCAGACCGCCAGCGTCAGCGCGATCAGCCAGCCGAAGCGTGGCAACTCGTTGAGCGACCACAGGAACAGCACCAATGCGGGCGATACGCCAAAGGCAATCGAATCTGCCAGCGAGTCCAGTTCGGCGCCAAAGCGGCTCTGTGCCTTGAGCATGCGCGCGACGCGTCCATCGATCCCGTCGAGCACGCCAGCAAGCACGATCGCCCCTGCCGCCAGCGGCCATTGTTCCTGCAACGCAAAGCGGATGCCGGTCAGGCCGCAGCACAGCGCCGATGCGGTAATGGCATTGGGCACCATGGCCCTGAGCGTCAGGCCCTCGCGCAGCCGGAAGCGGCGCCCGGCAAGATAGCGGATCGGTCCGCGCCGTCCGCGCCGGTCGAGAGGATCGGGGGCGCTCATGTCCGGAAAATCCGCAGGCGGGGGGAGGGGGCGGGCCGCATCAGTGCGCAATGCCTTCGCGCATCGGGGCATCGCCGACCACCGCCAGAACGGTTTCGCCTGCCACGATGCGCTGGCCCTTGACCACCGCAGGCGCGGTGCCGCGCGGCAGATAGACATCGACCCGGCTGCCGAAGCGGATCAGGCCGACGCGCTGGCCCACGGCGACGAAATCGCCTTCCTTGACAAAGGGCACGATGCGGCGCGCGACCAGCCCTGCAATCTGGGTGAAGCCGACGCGCAGACCGTCGCTGCGCTCCACCATGATGTGCTGGCGCTCGTTCTCGTCGCTCGCCTTGTCGAGATCGGCATTGAGGAACTTGCCCGAAATATAGACGATGCGCCGGATGGTGCCGCCAATCGGTGCGCGGTTGATGTGCACGTCGAACACGCTCATGAAAATCGACACGCGCCACAGCGGCTCGCTGCCCAATCCGTCCATGTCCGCCAGCTCGATCGGCGGTGCGATCTCCTGGATCAGCGTGACCATCCCATCGGCAGGTGCGACCACAAAGCGTTCGTCAAGCGGAGTGACGCGGGCGGGATCCCGAAAAAAGGCCAGGATCCACAAGGTGATGCCGCCCATCGGCCAGGCGAGGGTTTCCCAGGCCATCAGCGCAAGAACGAGCGTGATTCCGGCGGCGATTACGGCAAATTTTCGGCCTTCGGGATGAACCGGCGGGAAGCTCCAGCTCGCCAGGCCCTTGCCCCGGTTATCCAGTAATTCTTGCGACATGCAGGCCCTCTTAGGGGGTGGATGCGGGTGTGACAACGACCAATGGCCCCCGGATGCGGTGAATGCTGCGCTGCGGCATATTTCTGCGACTGATTTGCGCTAGCGAGAGGGCGCGCGACAAGGTTGAAACATGGGCTGACTTTGCTAAGAGCGACCCAGTTTTCCGATTCCTCCCTAGCAAGAAGGCGCAAATCCCGCATGGCAAAGATCAAGGTGGCCAAGCCCGTCGTCGAAATCGACGGCGATGAAATGACCCGGATTATCTGGGAGTGGATCCGCGAACGCCTGATCCTGCCCTATCTGGACATCGACCTGAAATATTACGACCTGTCGATCCAGAAGCGCGACGAGACCAACGACAAGATCACCGTCGATGCCTCGAATGCGATCCGCGAGCATGGCGTGGGCGTCAAGTGCGCCACCATCACCCCCGATGAGCAGCGCGTCGAAGAGTTCAGCCTGAAGAAAATGTGGAAGTCGCCCAACGGCACGATCCGCAACATCCTGGGCGGCGTGGTCTTCCGCGAGCCGATCGTCATCTCGAACATCCCGCGGCTGGTGCCGGGCTGGACCGACCCGATCGTGGTCGGCCGTCATGCCTTTGGCGACCAGTACAAGGCGACCGATTTCCGCGTGCCCGGCCCGGGCAAGCTGCGCCTCGTCTTCGAAGGCGAGGACGGCAGCACGATCGACGAGGAAGTGTTCCAGTTCCCGTCCTCGGGCGTCGCCATGGCGATGTACAACCTCGATGACTCGATCGCCGACTTTGCGCGCGCATCGATGAACTATGGCCTCGATCGCGGCTGGCCGACCTATCTGTCGACCAAGAACACGATCCTCAAGGCCTATGACGGCCGCTTCAAGGACATCTTCGAAGAGGTGTACGAGAAGGAATTCAGGGCGCAGTTCGAAGCCGCCGGCATCACCTATCAGCATCGTCTGATCGATGACATGGTCGCATCGGCGCTGAAATGGTCGGGCAAGTTCGTCTGGGCGTGCAAGAACTATGACGGCGACGTGCAGTCGGATACCGTGGCCCAGGGCTTCGGTTCGCTCGGCCTGATGACCTCGGTGCTGATGACCCCCGATGGCAAGACCGTCGAGGCCGAAGCGGCGCACGGTACCGTCACGCGTCACTATCGCATGCACGAACAGGGCAAGGCGACATCGACCAACCCGATCGCATCGATCTTCGCCTGGACGCGCGGCCTCATCTATCGCGGTCGCTTCGACGAAACCCCTGAAGTGGTGCGCTTTGCCGAGACGCTGGAGCGCGTCTGCATCGAGACCGTCGAGCAGGGATCGATGACCAAGGACCTCGCCATCCTGATCGGCCCGGACCAGGCCTGGATGACCACCGAGCAGTTCTTCGAGGCCATCCGCGCCAATCTCGAAACGGAAATGGGTACCTGGGCGTAAGGCGTTGATGGCACAGCGCAGCAAGGCACGACTTGAGGTAAGGCAGGCCCGCAGGGGCGACATTTCCGGGATATCCGCGCTCGTCGAGCGCGCCTATCCGGGCCTGCCACCTTACAAGTTCGGCGAGTTGCGCGGCCAGCTTAACAATTTCCCCCAGGGCCAGTTCGTCGCGATCCTCGATGGCGATATCGTCGGCTATTGCGCGTCATCGCGCGTGACCGAGGCTATGGCCTTTGCGCCGCACGATTGGGAAGAGATCAGCGGCAACGGCTTTGGCACCCGTCATGTGCCGACCGGCGAATGGCTTTACGGCTATGAAATGTGCGTCGATCCCGCGCAGCGCGGGGTCCGCATCGGCAAGCGGTTGTACGAGGCGCGGCGGGCGCTCGCCGAACAGCTCGACCTCAACGGCATCGTCTTTGCCGGGCGGATACCGGGCTATGATCGCGCCAAGCGCACCAAAAAGGCCGAAAGCCCCGAGGATTATCTGGACAAGGTGGTCGAGGGCAAGCTGCGCGATCCCGTGATCGGCTTCCAGATCGCCAATGGCTTTGCGCCGGTCGGCATCCTCAAGCGCTACCTGCCCGAGGACCGCCAGTCGCGCGGCCACGCGGCGCACATGGTATGGCGCAACCCCTATGTGAACCCGGACGAGCCACCCAAGCACCGCGTGCCGCGCGGCGTGGAAAGCGTGCGCCTTGCCACCGTGCAGTTCCAGGCGCGCGCGGTCGCGAATTTCGAGGAATTCGTCCGCAACGTCGAATATTTCGTCGATGTTGCAGCGGATTACCGGGCAGACTTCGTACTATTTCCCGAAATGTTCACCATGTCGCTGCTGTCCTTCGCCAAGAAGAAGATGGGGCCGCAGGAAGCGATCGAGGCGCTGAGCGAGTTCACCCCGCGCATCCGCGACGAGCTCACGCGGATGGCGATGGAATATAACATCAACATCATCGGCGGATCGCACCCGACCCGCGCCGATGACGGCGATATCCAGAATATCGCGCTGGTCGCGCTGCGCGACGGTTCGATCCACGCGCAGGAGAAAATCCACCCCACGCCCAACGAGCGGTACTGGTGGAAGATCAAGGGCGGCGACAGCATCGATGCGATCCAGACCGATTGCGGACCGATCGGCGTGCTGATCTGTTATGACAGCGAGTTTCCCGAACTGGCGCGGCGTCTGGCGGATGAGGGCGCGCGGATCATCTTTGTGCCGTTCTGCACCGACAGCCGCGAGGCCTATATGCGGGTGCGCTATTGCTGCCAGGCGCGTGCGATCGAGAACCAGTGCTATGTCGTGATGTCAGGCAATGTCGGCAATCTGCCCGATGTCGAGAACATGGACATCCAATATGCGCAAAGCTGCATCCTGACGCCGTGCGACCTGCCGTTCGCGCGCGATGGCATTGCCGCAGAGGCGAGCGAGAATGTCGAGACGCTGACGATCAGCGACGTCAATCTCGATGATCTGAGCTGGGCGCGGCACGAGGGCACGGTGCGCAATCTGGGCGACCGGCGCTATGACCTCTACCATATCGAATGGGACCGCGCGGTGGGCCGGGGCCATGCCGCCGCCAAGCGCGAACGCGCCCGCCAGACTGCGCCCGCCGGGCCGCAGGGTGGCGGCGGAGGCTAATACCGTTCATTCTCGTGATTTATGGCTGACATGCTGTCCTTTATCCGCCATGAATTGATCCATGCATAATCCGCTCGACAATCCGGTCCTCAGCGATGCACTCGTCATTCTCGGCGCTGCCGGCATCGTCATTCCGGCGTTCGCCCGGTTCAGAATCACGCCGATCATCGGATTTCTGCTGATCGGCATCCTGGTGGGGCCGTCCGGGCTAGGCTCGCTGGTCGATGAATATCCCTGGCTCTACCATGTCACCATCACCGACGCGAAATCGATCGGGCCTTATGCCGAATTCGGCATCATCCTGCTGCTGTTCACCATCGGGCTTGAGCTGTCGTTCAAGCGACTCTGGAGCCTGCGCAAGCTGGTTTTCGGGGTTGGTGCGGCAGAATTGCTGCTGTCCGCACTGATCATCGGGACGGCTCTGAACATGGTCGGACAGAATTGGGGCGGAGCCATTGGCCTCGGCCTGGCGCTGGCGCTTTCGTCGACTGCATTGGTGCTGCCTATGTCGGGCACCACATCCCCCGTCGGGCGCGCGGCTCTGGCCATGCTGCTGTTCGAGGATGTCGCGATCGTCCCCATCATCTTCCTGCTCGGTGCGCTCGCGCCGACAGCGGGCATGTCGGGGGCCAGCAATCTGGGTATCACGCTGCTGCTGGGCGTCGCGACCGTGCTCGCCATGCTGGTCCTGGGGCGCATGATCCTGCCCCGGATGTTCGCTCAGGCTGCGCGGACCAAGAGCCCAGAGCTGTTTCTGGCGGCAAGCCTTCTGGTCGTCATCACCGCGAGCCTGGCCACCGCGTCTGTCGGCCTCTCGCCCATCGTCGGCGCACTGCTCGCCGGCCTGATCATTGCCGAGACCGAATATCATGGCGAGGTCGAGATTCTGATCGAGCCGTTCAAGGGGCTGGCGCTGGGCGTCTTCCTGATCACGGTCGGCATGTCGATCGACATCCGGGTGATCGTCGCCCATTGGCAGTCACTGGCCATTGCGGTGGTCGGCGTGGTCGTGGTCAAGGCGGTGGTCACCGGGCTGCTGCTGCGTGTCGCCGGTGCACGGCGCGGGACGGCGGCCGAGGCTGGCGTGTTGATGGCCAGTCCGTCCGAAACCACCCTGATCGTGCTGGCTGCAGCGGTTCAGGCCCAGCTGATCCAGGCCTCCACGGCCCAGTTCTGGCAGATCGTCACCGCCATCGGACTTACGATCACGCCGCTGCTGGCCAAGCTGGGGCACAGCATGGCCCGCCATCTGGAAATGCGGGCCAGCGACGCGGCGCCCATCGACCAATCGGACATTGCCAATGATCGCACCGTGATCTTTGGTTACGGCCGCGTCGGTGAAATCATTGCCGATATGCTCAAGGAGCATGGCCAACCGTTTGTCGCGGTCGAATCCAATGTCGATGTCGTGCTGACCGCACGGCGCGCCGGCGTGCCGATCGTGTTCGGCGATGTCGCGCGCCCCGAATTGCTCGATCGCCTGCGTCTGGGCCATGCCCGTGCGCTGATCCTGACCATGGATGACCCGGTGCTGGCGGTGCAGATCGTGCGCCGTGTCCATGGCTGGGTTCCGGACCTGACGATCATTGCCCGCGCCCGCGATACCGATCATGCGAGCGAGCTATACCGGGCGGGCGCTACGCTTGCGGTGCCGGAGGCGCTGGAAAGTTCATTGCAGCTGTCCGAAGCTTTGCTGGTCGATCTGGGCATTGCCATGGGGCACGTCATCGCTTCCATTCACGGCAAGCGCGATGAACTGCGCCGCCGGATCATGGAAGAAGGCGGGCTCGACCAGAAGCCCGCCCTGCGGTCTGGCGAGGCGCCCGCCGCCTGAGAGGCGGCAGAAACGCCGTGAGGGATCAGCCCAATGCCGCCTGCTTCTCTTCTGCCAGCCGGTCAAGCTCGGCGCGGCTCTTCTTTTCGGCAGCGGACTTGAGCTGGCCACAGGCCGCCATGATGTCGCGGCCGCGCGGGGTGCGCACCGGCGCGCTGATGCCGCCTTCGAACACGATGTCTGAAAAGCGCTTGATGCGATCCGGGTCGGAGCATTCGTACGCCGCGCCGGGCCAGGGGTTAAACGGGATCAGGTTGACCTTGGCGGGCAGGTCATAGGCCTTGAGCAGGCGGACCAGCTCGCGCGCATCGTCGTCGCTGTCGTTCTTGTCCTTGAGCATCACATATTCGAAGGTGATGCGGCGCGCGTTGCTGGCGCCCGGATAATCGGCACAGGCCTGGAGCAGCTGCTCGAGGCCGTATTTGCGGTTGAGCGGCACGATTTCGTCGCGCACATCCTTGGTCACCGCGTGCAGCGAGACCGCCAGGTTGACGCCGATTTCTTCGCCGCAGCGTGCCATCATCGGCACGACGCCGCTGGTCGACAGCGTGATGCGTCGCTTGGACAGCGCCAGGCCGTCGCCGTGCATCACCACTTTCATTGCGTCACGGACATGATCGAAATTGTAGAGCGGCTCGCCCATGCCCATCAGCACGATATTGGTGAGCAGGCGTCCATCGGCGGTATAGGCGGCGGCGTCCTCGTCCTCGTCGAGATGATCCATCGCGCCCTTGGGCCATTCGCCCAGCGCATCGCGCGCCAGCATGACCTGGCCGACAATCTCGCCTGGGGTCAGGTTGCGCACCAGCCGCATCGTGCCGGTATGGCAGAAGCGGCAGTTGAGCGTGCAGCCGACCTGACTGGAAATGCACAGGGTGCCGCGGTCCGCATCGGGGATGAAGACCATCTCGTAATCCTGGCCATCATCGGTGCGCAGCAGCCATTTGCGGGTGCCGTCGCTCGATACCTGCGCCTCGACGATTTCGGGGCGGCCGATGACGAAGCGTTCCGCCAGCCAGGGGCGCATCGTCTTGGCAATATCGGTCATCGCGTCGAAATCGGTGACGCCGCGATGGTAGATCCAGTGGAAAACCTGCTTGGAGCGCAGCTTGGCCTGTTTGCGATCGAGACCCGCCACTTCGAGCAGCGCACCGATATCCTCGCGCATCAGGCCCATCAGATCGGCACGGCCATCGGCCCGCGGCGTGATCGCGCGCGGCACGGGGACGGGGTCGATATGGCCCGGGATGGGCATGGTGATCGGGGTTTCAGCGTTCATGCCGCGCCACATAGTCAAATTCGGGCGTAATTGCTACCTCTGCGGCAGACGCGCCGCCGTTCAGCCATCAGGAGCCTCCATGGACCGTTTCTTCACCGTCATTGCCACCCGCGTCGCATGGATCGTCGGCAGGCCCTTCGCCTTTGTCGCAGCGCTCGCGATCATCCTGCTCTGGGGGCTGAGCGGGCCGTTGTTCGATTATTCCGATACCTGGCAGCTGGTGATCAACACCGGCACCACGATCATCACCTTCCTGATGGTGTTCGTCATCCAGAACAGCCAGAACCGCGATGCTGCGGCGATTCAGGCCAAGCTCGACGAGCTGATCCGCGCCCAGACCGATGCGCGCAACGCGTTCATCGGTATCGAGCATCTCACCGACATCCAGATCGAGGCGATCCGCGCGGCGCTGGAGGAGGAGGGGCGTGCCGAGGAAGACCGGCACAAGGCAGGGCATGCCAGTGTCGAACGGCTGCTCGACCGGATCTAGCCCCGCCGTGCGCAGCCCAGCGCGGCGGCGTCCATCGCGGTGGCAGCACCCTTGAGCAGATACAGCTCGCGGATCGTGTTGCCGCGTGCGTCTTCGCTGCTGGCAGTCATCTCACGGGCAGAGCGCATCGCGGCGATGATCGCCGCGTCCATCGCGCGATCACGGGCCCATGCATCGCCGCCGCCGCCGGACAGGCGAAAGCGGCGGATGCCGATGGTCAGCGTGACGGCTTGCCCCTTGGCCATGGCGCGGCTCAATCGCAGGTGGAACTGGCCGCGTACGCCGCGTTTCGGCCAGTAACCAATGCTGGCAAACGGCCGGTACTGACGCGACCCGCGCACCTCGTCGGGCTGGGCTATGGCATAGCAACGCGGCACCTGAGGATCGCGGAACGCGCCCCAGTCATCGAACACGCCCAGGCTGTCGCGCGCTTGAACAGTCGGAACGGTTGCCGCCAGCAGCGCAGTGGCCAGCAGGGCGGCGTATCGTCTCACGCATGGCCTCCGCCGGTACCGGTGACGACGATATGCTCCTGGCCGTCCTCGATCATCACCACCGATCCCTGCGGCAGCCCCGGCGCGATGGGGGCGCCGAATACCGGGTGGAGCGGCAGGCCGAGCAGAACGCCGCGCAGCACCCGGCTGGAAATGCCGTGCATGATGATCAGACGGTCGCCCGGTTCGGCGGCATGATCGGCCAGCCAGCCGATGACCCGGTCGGCGATCTGGGGATAGGTTTCGCCATCAGGGGCAGGCGTCAGCAGCATGTCGGCGCTGACGATCGGGCCGATTTCGGCAACGACATCGGCATAATAGCGCCCGCCCCAGCAGCCCATGCCGATTTCCGCCAACCGCATGTCGCGTCCGGCGTCATGCCAGTCCAGGCTCAGATGTTCGGTGATGACCGCCAGCGTCTGCAGCGCGCGTCCGGTATCCGATGCCCATAAGGTGAGATCAGGCTGCGGCCCCAGCACCCCCGCCAGCGCTGCCCCCATGCCATCGGCCTGGGCAAATCCGGCGCGCGTCAGCGGGGTGTGGAGATGGTCCCCCTGCAGCCGCTTGGCAGCGTTGAACACCGTCTCTCCATGCCGCGCGATGAACAGGCGGCCGGGGACGGGTGGGCAGGAAAACCGGGAATTTTGCGTCATATCTGTTCCGTTTCGGCAATGGCATCGCTTTAGGCAAGACTATGTGACCATTTTCCACAGTTTTAGCGCGTTTGCCCGGCTATCGGCTTGCCCCTAAAGCCAATCTTGTTAATGAAGTGGGTCCGGATTCTGCCATATTGGCAGATGTGTCTCTTGCTGTTTTTGAGGCCTAGCGGCTTCGGGGGATTTTCATGAAAGCGACTATCGAACGCGCGACGCTCCTCAAGAGCCTCAGCCATGTTCAGTCGGTGGTGGAACGGCGCAACACGATCCCCATCCTGTCGAACGTGCTGATCGAGGCATCGAGCGATGGTGCCCTGCGCTTCATGGCGACCGACCTCGACCTGCAGATCGTAGAGACGATGAGCGCCTATTCGGTAGAAACCCCCGGATCGATCACGGTCTCGGCGCATACGCTGTTCGAAATCGCCCGCAAGCTGCCCGATGGCAGCCAGGTGATGCTCGATGCGGCCGACGGCAAGATGCTGGTGCGCGCCGGTCGCAGCCGCTTCACGCTGCCGACGCTGCCGCGCGACGACTTCCCGGTGATTGCAGAGGGCGACCTGCCGACCAGCTTCGAGCTGGCTGCGGCGGAGCTGGTGCAGATCATCGACAAGACGCGCTTTGCGATCTCGACCGAAGAGACGCGCTATTATCTCAACGGCATCTTCCTGCATGTCGCCGATGATGATCGTCCGGTGCTCAAGGCCGCCGCGACCGATGGGCACCGCCTGGCACGCGTGACGCTCGACCGGCCCGATGGCGCCGAGGGCATGCCCGACGTGATCGTGCCGCGCAAATGCATCGCGGAACTCCGCAAGCTGCTCGACGAGCGCGGCGATTCGCGCGTGCAGGTGGACCTGTCGGCCAGCAAGATCCGCTTCACTCTGGGCAGCGCGATCCTCACCTCGAAGCTGATCGACGGCACCTTCCCGGATTACAGCCGCGTCATCCCGACCGCGAACGACAAGCTGCTCAAGATCGATCCGCGTGCGTTCGAACAGGGCGTCGACCGCGTGGCTACCATCGCCACCGAAAAGACCCGCGCGGTCAAGATGGCGCTGGAAAAGGACAAGATCACGCTGTCGGTCACCAGCCCGGAAAACGGCACGGCAGCCGAAGAGGTCGAGGGCCAGTATGCCAGCGATGGCTTCGAGATCGGTTTCAACGCGCGCTATCTGCTCGACATCCTGAGCGAGATCGACGGCGATGTCGTCGAATTGCACCTGGCCGACAGCAGCGCTCCGACGCTGATCCGCGAGAACGACAAGGCCACCGCGCTCTACGTGCTGATGCCGATGCGCGTCTGACGCGCGTTTCGTCTTCCGTAAACCAGTCTCGTCATTCCCGCGAAAGCGGGAATCCCGCTCCTGCGCGTGCGTGAGATATGCAGCGGGACCCCCGCCTGCGCGGGGGTGACGATCAAAATTTGCGCTAGGTCATTGCCGCCATAAAGCAAAACGCCCTCCCGGTGAGGGGAGGGCGCTTCGGTATGTCGCGATAGCCTAAGGGAGCGATCAGCGCTTGCCGATCTCCACATAGGGACGCTGCGTCGGGCCGGTGTACAGCTGACGCGGGCGGCCGATCTTCTGGCCGGGGTCGGAGATCATCTCGTTCCACTGCGCGACCCAGCCCACGGTGCGCGCGAGCGCGAACAGGGCGGTGAACATCGTGGTCGGGAAGCCGATCGCCGAGAGGATCACGCCCGAATAGAAGTCGACATTCGGGAACAGCTTCTTCTCGATGAAATAGGGGTCGTTGAGCGCCATTTCCTCGAGCTGCAGCGCAACCTCGAACACCGGATCGCTGACCTTGAGCGCGTCGAACACCTCGCGCACGGTCTTCTGCATCACCGTCGCGCGCGGGTCGTAGTTCTTGTAGACGCGGTGACCGAAGCCCATCAGGCGGAACGGATCGTTCTTGTCCTTGGCGCGCTCGATATAATGCGGAATCTTGTCGGGCGTGCCGATCTCGCGCAGCATGTTGAGCGCAGCTTCGTTCGCGCCGCCATGCGCCGGGCCCCACAGACAGGCGATGCCCGCCGCGATACAGGCGAACGGATTGGCGCCCGAGGAACCGGCCAGACGCACGGTCGAGGTCGAGGCGTTCTGTTCATGGTCGGCATGGAGGATGAAGATGCGATCGAGCGCGCGCTCGACCACCGGGTTCACCTCGTACTTCTCGGCCGGCACGCCGAAGGTCATCTTCAGGAAATTGCCGGTATAGGACAACGAGTTGTCCGGATAGACGAACGGCTGTCCCACCGAATATTTGTACGCAGCCGCAGCGATCGTCGGCATCTTGGCGATCAGCCGGTGGCTCGAGATCTTGCGATGCTCGGGATCGGCGATATCGGTCGAGTCATGATAGAAGGCCGACAGCGCGCCGACGACGCCGCACATGATCGCCATCGGGTGCGCGTCGCGACGGAAGCCGCGATAGAATTGCATCAGCTGCTCGTGCAGCATGGTGTGGCGCGAGATGGTGTAGGTGAAGCTGTCGAGCTCGTCCTTGCTGGGCAGTTCGCCGTTGAGCAGCAGGTACGAGACTTCCATGAAGCTCGAATCCTCGGCGAGTTCGCCGATCGGATAGCCGCGGTGCAGGAGCACGCCTTCGTCGCCATCGATATAGGTCAGTGCGGAATCGCAGCTGGCGGTGGAGGTGAAGCCGGGATCATAGGTGAAGCAGCCGGTTTCGGCGTAGAGCTTGCGGATGTCGATGACGTCCGGGCCGATCGTGCCGGAGCGGATCGGATAGCCGCTTTCCTTGTCGCCGATCTTCAATGATGCGCTGTCTGACACGGTACGTTCTCCTCCAAGCGTTTATGCGGCAAGGCAGACCTTGCCAGGGGTTTGGTATTGCGCGCGGGCGCCGCTCAGGCGGCGACGCGCGTGACGTCGTTGATCCGGGCGAGCGATTCCTCGCGGCCCAGGAGTTCGAGCACATCGAATATACCCGGTGAGCGTGCCTGTCCGGTAAGGGCGGCGCGCAGCGGCTGGGCATAAGTGCCAAGGCCGTGCCCCTGTGCCTCGGCAAATTGGGTAACCTGTTCTTCCAATGCGGCGGCCGTCCACGACGCTGCCTCGGTCAGAACCGGCAATACTGTCTGCAAAACCGCGACCCCGCCCTCGTCTAGCAGGGATTTTGCTTTCTCGTCCATGCTTAACGGGCGATTCTTGAAGAGAAACTGCGCTCCATCGGCGAGTTCGTTGAGGTCGCGGGCGCGCAGCTTCATCACCGGCATCGCACGGGTGAGCAGCTCGGTACCGCTGGCGGCGTCGAATTCGCTCATCAAGGCCGCGACGCGCGGTGCAACCAGCGCGGCAAGCGCGGCATCGTCCATCTCGCGCAGATACTGGCCGTTGAGGTTGACCAGCTTCTTGGCATCGAAGCGCGAGGGCGACTTGCCGACATTGGCGAGCGCGAACAGCTCGACGGCTTCGGCGCGCGAAATCTTCTCGCGGTCGCCATAGCCCCAGCCCAGGCGCAGCAGATAGTTGAACATCGCGTCGGAGACGATGCCCATATCGTCGCGATAGGCCTCGACGCCCAGCGCGCCGTGGCGCTTGGAAAGCTTGGCGCCGTCATTGCCGTGGATCAGCGGGATGTGCGCATAGACCGGCTCTGGCCAGCCCATCGCCTGGATCAGCGCGAGCTGACGGAATGCGTTGTTGAGATGATCGTCGCCGCGGATGATGTGCGTCACGCCCATGTCGTGATCGTCGACGACAACCGCGAGCATATAGGTGGGGGTGCCATCGGAGCGCAGCAGGACATAATCATCGAGTTCGCGCGTATCGACGGTGACGTTGCCCTGAACCTCGTCGGCAATCGTCATCTTGCCCGATTGCGGCGCCTTCAAGCGGATCACATAGGGCACGCCTTCGGGCGCTTCGGACGGATCGCGATCGCGCCAGCGCCCGTCATAGCGCATCGGCAGCTTCTTCTCGCGCTGCTCGGCGCGCATCGCCTCAAGCTCTTCGGCGGTGGCGAAGCACTTATAGGCCTTGCCCGCGTCGAGCAGCTGGTGCGCGACCTCGGCATGGCGCGCGGCGCGCTCGCTCTGGAACACGGGCTTGTCATCCCAGTCCAGGCCCAGCCAGTCGAGTCCGGCGAAGATCGCATCGATCGCCTCGGGGGTCGAACGCGCCTTGTCGGTATCCTCGATCCGCAGCAGCGCCTTGCCGCCATGGTGGCGGGCAAACAGCCAGTTGAACATCGCGGTGCGCGCGCCGCCAATGTGCAGGAATCCGGTGGGCGAAGGGGCGAACCGGGTTACGACCTGCCCGCTGGACTGGCCCGCCGGAATGGCCGAATTTTCGCCGCTTGCACTCACTTACGCTTTCCTTTCAAACTCGCCGCTGATGGCAATTTCGACCGCCTCTAGCACGGCTTTCTGGCAGCGACAAATGGCCAGTTTGCAGCGTTTTTCAATGGCCGCACCGGCGCGTGCAGCCATGGAACGCTGGCTGCTGGCAGAGCGGGACCAGCTGCCCGTGTGGATCGTCGTCGCCTTTGCGGCGGGCATTGCGCTGTGGTTCCTGCTGCCGGGCAGCGACTGGGCCGCAGCAGTGATCGCGCTCGGCCTTGGCGGGGCGCTGATGGTGCTGGCGGTGCGCCGCTCCTGGGCGGCGATGGAGCTGGGCGCGCGCTGCCTGTTCCTGGGCCTGCTGATGCTGGCCGCGGGGTGCGCGCACATGGCCTGGCGCGCCGATCGCGTCGCTGCCGATCCGCTCGCAGCGCCCTGGTTCGGACTGCTGACCGGGCGGATCGAGAGCCGCGAGACACTGCCTGCCCGCAAATTGGTGCGCTTGATCATCGCGCCAGCTCCGGCCTTGGGCCTGCCACCCAGGGTCAGGGTCAATCTGGACATGGCCCTGGACGATGCCGGTGTGCGTCCCGGTGCGATCATCGCGGCCAGGGCGCGGTTGATGCCCCCGGCGCAGGCGGCCTTGCCCGGCGGCTACAGCTTTGCCCAGCGTGCCTGGTTCGACCGGCTGGGCGCGACCGGCAGCCTGCTCGACCGACCGCGCATCGTGAAGCCGGGCGGGCAGGCGAGCCCTTTCGACTCGCTGAGGGCACGGCTCTCTGCGCATATCCAGGCTTCGGTGCCCGGCGGGGCAGGGGGCATTGCCGCAACGCTGGCGACGGGTGACCGCGGTGCGATCAGCGAGGAAGATGCAGAAGCCATGCGGCGCAGCGGCCTTGCGCATCTGCTGTCGATCAGCGGGCTGCACGTGACCGCGCTGATCGGGGCCGTGTGGCTGATCACGCTGCGGCTGCTGGCACTGTTCCCGCTGCTGGCGCGCGCCTGGCGGCTGCCGCTGGTCGCTGCCGGGGCAGGGGCGCTGGCGGGCATCGGCTATACGCTGCTCACTGGCGCAGAGGTGCCGACCATCCGATCCTGCGCCGCCGCGTTGCTGGTTCTGCTCGCGCTGGCGCTGGGGCGCGATCCGGTCTCGCCCCGGCTGATCGCGGCGGGTGCGATGCTGGTGCTGCTGGCCTGGCCAGAGGCGCTAATGGGGCCGAGCTTTCAGCTGAGCTTTGCCGCCGTGACCGCGATCGTCGCGCTGCATGATCACCCGGTGATGCGCCGCTGGGCGGCAGAAGACCTGTCCTGGCCGGGCCGGGTTGCGCGATTTCTCGGGCTGACCTTTCTCACCGGGCTGCTCATCGAATTCACGCTGATGCCGATTGCGCTGCACCATTTCGGCAAGGCGGGGCTGTATGGCGCGCTGGCCAATATGGTCGCGATTCCGCTCACCACCTTTGTTATCATGCCGATCGAGGCACTGGCCTTGCTGCTCGATCTTGCAGGTCTGGGAGCGCCCTTGTGGTGGCTGTGCGGCCAGGCGCTGCAGCTATTGATCGCGCTGGCGCATCTGGCCGCCGATGCACCCGGCGCGGTCGCGCTGTTTCCGCGCACCGGCGGGCATGTGTTCGCGTTGTTCGTGCTCGGCGGGCTATGGCTGGCGCTGTGGCGAACGCGCGGGCGCTGGCTGGGGCTGCTGCCTGTCGCGCTGGGCGTGACTGGCGTGATGCTGCAGCCCGCGCCCGACCTGCTGGTCACCGGCGACGGGCAGCATGTCGCGGTCAACCGCTCCGGCGACCCGATGGTTTTGCTGCGCCGGGGAACGGGCGATTATGCGCTGCAGAGCCTGAGCGAAAGCGCGGCCTTTGATGGCGAGGCGCTGGCGATAGAGGATTGGCCAGAGGCGAAGTGCAGCCCGGAATTCTGCGCCTTCACCCTGCAGGGGCAGGCCCGCGATGTCTCCATACTGGTCGGCCGCAACCGCGAGCGCGTGCCCGAGCGCGCGCTGGCCGCCGCATGCCGCCGCACCGACATCGTGATTGCCGGACGCTGGTTGCCGCGCAGCTGCCGTCCGCGCTGGCTCAAGATCGACCGCGCGCGGCTCGACCGGACCGGCGGCATAGCGGTCTATCTTGCCGATCAGACCGCGCGCACCGTCGCCAGTGACCATGAAGGGCATCCCTGGTGGGACCGGGCGATGGCCCTGCGCAAAGCTGCGCGCGAGGCTCAGCGGGCGGAGCGGCTCAGCACTCGACCACGTTGACCGCCAGCCCGCCCTGCGAGGTTTCCTTGTAGCGCTCGTTCATGTCGAGCCCGGTGCGGCGCATCGTCTCGATCACCTCGTCCAGGCTGACCCGGTGCGTGCCATCGCCCATCATCGCCAGGCGTGCCGCCTCGATCGCCTTCACTGCGCCCACGGCATTGCGTTCGATACAGGGCACCTGCACCAGCCCGGCCACCGGATCGCAGGTCAGCCCCAGATTATGCTCCATGCCGATCTCTGCCGCGTTCTCGACCTGGCCCGGCGAACCGCCCCAGGCGGCCACCAGCCCGGCTGCGGCCATCGAACAGGCGACGCCGACCTCGCCCTGGCAGCCCACTTCCGCGCCCGAGATCGATGCGTTCTCCTTGAACAGCGATCCGATCGCGGCGGCGGTGAGCAGGAAGCGCTCGACACCGGCCTGGTCCGCGCCCGGCGCAAAGCGATCATAGAAGCGCAGTACCGAAGGGATGATGCCCGCCGCGCCATTGGTGGGGGCGGTAACCACCTTGCCGCCTGCCGCATTTTCCTCGTTCACCGCCAGCGCCCAGAGGTTGACCCAGTCGATCACGGTGAGCGGGTCGGACAGCATCCGCTCCTGCCGTTCCATCAGATGCGCCATGATCAGCGGCGCGCGGCGCTTGACCCTGAGGCCGCCGGGCAGCTCGCCGCCGGTGCGGATGCCCCGATCGATACAGGCGGACATGGCCGCGGCGATCCCCGCCAGCCCCTCGGACAAGGCCTCCGGGCTTTGTGCGGCGAGCTCGTTGGCGCGCATGATCTCGGCAATCGACAGCCCGGTTTCGGCAGCGATGGCGAGCAGTTCCGCGCCCGAGCGGAAGACGTGCGGCACGTCCCACAGCCCGCCGCCGCCCGGCGCATTGCCGCCGGTTTCGCCTTCATCGACGACGGCCCCGCCGCCGACCGAATAATAGGCGCGCCGGTCAAGCTCCGCGCCCTGCCCGTCAAAGGCGGTGAAGGTCATGGCGTTGGAATGATAATCCAGCCGCTCGCGTTGCAGGAACAACAGGTCCGCGGCTTCGTCGAACGCGATGCGATGCGTCCGGGCGAGCAGGATTTCGCCGGATTCGCGGATGGTCGCGATCAGCCTGTCGGCGGCATCCGGATCGCAGCTCACCGGCTCTTCACCCGCCAGGCCCAGCAGGATCGCACGGTCGCTGGCATGGCCCTTGCCGGTCAGTGCCAGCGAGCCGAACAGCCGCGTCTCGATCCGCGTGACGCGTTCCAGCAGGCTGCTGTCCGCCAGCCGGGCGACAAATCGTCCGGCAGCGACCATCGGCCCCATGGTGTGCGAGCTCGACGGGCCGATACCGATCTTGAACAGATCGAAGACCGAGGCGACCATATTGCGTCCTTTGCTTGCTGTTCTTCAGTCTGCAGCGCCGGGCTGCGTGCCGAGCAGGTGCTTCTGCCAGAAGGCAAGCGTGGTCCAGAACAGGAAATCGGCATTTTCCTTGCGCCGGAAACCATGGCCCTCGTTGCGTGCGAGCAGGTGCCATGCGGTGCCCCCGCGTGATCGCACCGCATCGATGATCTGGTCGGCCTCGCTGGCGGGCACGCGCGGATCGTTTGCGCCGGTCACCACCAGCAACGGCAGTTTCAGCCGGTCGACCTGGGTCAGCGGGCTGATTTCCTCCAGCTTGGCGCGCAATGTGGGATTGCGCTCATCGCCATATTCTACCCGTCTCAAATCCCGCCGATATTCCTCTGTTTTTTCAAGGAAAGTGACGAAGTTCGAGATGGCGACGATGCAGTTTGCAGCATTGAAGCGGCGGCCATAGCGGATCGCGCTGGCATAGCACATATAGCCGCCATAGCTGCCGCCGGTGACGCCGAACCGCTTGGCATCCAGCGTCGGATACTTGCCCAGCCGGTCAAGAAACGCGCCGATGTCCTTCACCGAATCCTCGCGCCGGAAGGGGCCGTTGTCGAGCGCGACGAAGCGCTTGCCGAAGCCGGTGGAGCCGCGCACATTGGGATAGAACAGGGCGATGCCCAGCTCGTTGATCAGATAGTTGTTGCGCCCCAGAAAGCCCGCCGTCGCCTGGCCTTCGGGCCCGCCATGGATCGACATGATCAACGGACGCTTGCCGGGATGGCGCCTGGGGTCAGGGCGGTACAACAGCCCGGATATGGGCTCCCCGTCGAAGCTCTTGATCTCGACCAGTTCGGGCTGGACATTGTCCGCAGGGTCAAGCCCGCCGGTCTCGCTTTCGGTCCAGCGGGTGACCTTGAGCGTGGCGATATCCAGGCTGAACGCGTCGCCGGCCGACTGGTTGGAATAGACGGTGAAGCCCAGTTCGCCCCAGGGTGCGAATTTCAGGCCCGATCCGATCTCGCCGGCTGGAAGACCGGGGACCGCGCGCTTGGCACCGGTTGCGATATCGTAGAGGTAAAGCCGCGAGAACCCGGCCTCGTTGACGACATAGGCGATGGTCTTGCCGTCCCTGGCGATATCGAAGCTGCTGATGTCCCAGCGGCCGCCGTCGATCATCGGGGTGAACAGCCCGGTTTCGATGTCAAGCACGCCCAGCCGCTGGACATCCGAATCCTTGTCGCTGGAAACCCATAGCCGGCCATCGGGCGCGAACTGGAGGTTGCCATAGGCTACCGGCGTGGCATCGCGGGTGACCTGGCGGATGGCCTTGGTCTCGACATTGATGATGTGCAGCTGGCTGTCGGTGGCCGAGATATAGTTGAACACCAGCAGGTCGCGGCCATTGGGCGCAAAGTCGATCGCCGCCCAGCCGCCGCTGTCGGTGGACAGCACCAATTGCGCGGACTTCGGGTCGCGCGGGTCCATGATGTAGATGTCGTTATAGACGCCGGTGCGCTGGTTGCTGCCATAGGCGACGAAATGGCCGTCATCGGACCAGGGGCCCAGCGCGTGGCGGCTCTTGCCATCGGTCAGCATCGTCAGCCGCCCCGAATCGAGCGCATAGATTTGCGCCACCTCGTTGCCGCCTGCGTCCTTTTCCAGCAGCAGGATGGTGCCATCGGGCGACCAGGTGCCGCTGAAGATCGGCTCTTCCTCAAAGGTGATCTGCCGCCGCGCTGATCCGGGCGCGGCGACGCGGTGCAACTGCGCGACATTGCCGAAACGGGTGGTGATCAGCATCGCCCGATCGACCGGGTTCCAGCCGACAAAGCCTGCGGTGCGATATTCCAGATAGGGCCGCGTGTCGGCGACCAGTGCATGCGGGATCGGCGGAACGCCATCGGCCAGCATGGCGGGGGGCGGCGGCACGACGGCAGCGCCGGGCTGCGCTTCCTGCGCCAGCCCGGGCACGGACCAGCCGAGCGCCATGGCGGCGAGGGCCGCATTCCATCTGCGCCATTCCATCCTTGCGTCCCTTTATGGTGTCTCTTGCCGCGACGATCTATGCGGGCAGGCCTGGCTTGGCAATGCGCAGCCGCATATCCGGCTAGTCATGGCCCAAGCCACAGCCTAGAAGCGCAGCCCATGGACCCCCGGCCCGACCGCATTTTCCAGCCTTTCGTTCTGCTCGACGACGCCCGCACGCAGCGCGCCAGCCCGGCGCGGCTGTATCGCTATCCCGTCCGCTGCCTGTCCGCGCGCACGGCAGACGAGCTTGATGCCCTGCTCGCCGATCTGCGCGAGGCCGGGCGCGAGGGACTGCACGCTGCCGGATATCTGAGCTACGAGGCAGGCTTTGCGCTCGAGCCGCGCCTGCGGCCGCTGCTGGATGCGATGCAGCCGATGACGCTGGCCTGGTTCGGCCTGTTCGATCGCTATGACGTCATCGCGGCAGAGGCGGTTCCCGGCTGGCTCGCCCGTCAGGGCGGGCAGGGCGAAGCATTCCTGGGGCCGGTGCGCCCGGACATGGGCGAGCGCGATTATGCGGCGCGTTTTGCCGAGGTGCACGAGGCGATCGCGCGGGGCGATATCTATCAGGCGAACCTGACCTTCCAGAACCATGCTGCCATCTCGGGGCATCCTCTCGCCCTGTACCGCGCGCTGCGCGCGGGATCGGTTGCAGGTTATGGCGGGGTGGTGTTCGACGGTGCGGACTGGCTGCTCAGCCTCTCGCCCGAAATGTTCTTCTCGCTGCGTGATGGCGAGATGACGGCGCGCCCGATGAAGGGTACCGCGCCGCGCCATGCCGATCCGGCGCGCGATGCGGACGCGGCCGAGCGGCTGCGCACGTCGCAGAAGGACCGCGCCGAAAACCTGATGATCGTCGATCTGCTGCGCAACGACCTGTCGCGCGTGGCGGTGCCGGGCAGCGTCGCCGTCACCGACCTGTTCCGCATCGAAAGCTATCCCAGCGTCCACCAGATGACCTCCACTGTGCGCGCGGCGATCGCGCCGGGGGCAGATGCCATCGACATCATTCGCGCCATCTTTCCGTGCGGATCGATTACCGGCGCGCCCAAGATCCGGGCGATGGAATTGCTGCGCACAATTGAGGCCGGGCCGCGCGGCATCTATTGCGGATCGATCGGCCGCATCGACCCCATGGGTGAGCATGGACCCGGTGATGCGGCGTTCAATGTCGCCATTCGGACCTTGCATCTCGCCGCCGATGCGCAAAAGGTCAGCCTGGGGCTCGGCTCCGGGGTGGTGGCGGATTCCACACCCGGCGACGAATGGCGCGAATGTCTGGTCAAGGGGGCGTTCTTGAAGGCGGCGACACGCAGGTTCGATCTGATCGAGACCATGGGCTTCGACCCTGCCAAAGGCATCTTGCGGCTTGAACTGCACCTGGAACGGATGAAGGCGAGCGCGGCTGCGCTGGGCTTTGCGTTCGATCGGCATGCGGTGCGCAACGCACTCAACCACGCCTGTTTCTATCTGGAAGCGCCGACGCGCATCCGTCTGCTGCTGTCGCCCACCGGCGATACCGCCATCGAAATGCGCCCGATGCCCGCGCCGCTTGCCGAGCCGATCAAGGTCGTGATCCGTCCGATGACGCTGGCGGCGGATGATCTGCGGCTGGCCCACAAGACCACCGACCGCGACTGTTATGACGTGCCGCGCCGCGAGGCCGCAGCGCAGGATGGCGCGGACGAGGTGCTGTTCACCGATGCCGCCGGAGCGCTGACCGAGGGCAGTTTCACCAGCCTGTTCGTCGAACGCGATGGCCTATTGCTGACCCCGGGGCTGGATCAGGGGCTGCTTGCCGGCGTGCTGCGCCGCGAGCTGATTGATGAGGGGCGCGCCCGCGAGGCGCGGCTGAGCGTCGATGACCTTGCTGAGGACTTCTGGCTGGGCAATTCGCTGCGCGGGCTGATGCGGGCGCGGCTGCTGCGCTGAAGGGCTGATCGAGGCTGAAAAGCCGTTCGCCGAAAAGCTGAACATCACCCTGTGCCTTGGTTCACAGCGGATACAGCCGAATCAGGCAAACTTGTCATGGGTTAAGCAGAACCATCCCCCGTTCCGCTTGATTCGCCAGACGGTCTCCCCAGATCACCGCCCCGATGTAACCCCGTAAGATAACGCCACGAATGGCGACCGAACGAGAAACGAGACATGCCATGACCCAGTTGCTGAAATCGGACCTGATCCGCAATTTCCTGGGCGGCTTTGCGATCGGCGCGGTGGCGCTGTTCGTGCTGCTGCCCGCAGACGGCAAGGCCTATCCGGCCCCGCACGCCGATACCGTAATCGAAAGCCCCGTCAGCCGATGAAGCTTTCCGCCCGCTCCCTGTCCATGATGGCCGCGCTCGGCCTCGCCGGTGCTGCCGTGATGACGCTCGATAGCGGCGCGGCGGCGCTGGCTGCCGAGGAGGCGAAGATCATCCCCGCGCCCAGGCTCAAGGCCGTGGAATCGGGCAAGCAGCGTGTCGCGATCTTCGCGGGCGGCTGTTTCTGGGGCGTCGAGGGCGTGTTCAGCCATGTGAAGGGTGTGAAGAGCGCGGTCTCGGGCTATCATGGCGATGGCAAGGTGAACGCCAACTATGATGACGTTTCGAGCGGCGTCACCCGCCATGCAGAGGCGGTGCGCGTGGTCTATGACCCGTCGCAGGTCAGCTATGGCCAGCTCTTGCAGGTGTTTTTCTCGGTCGTGGCCGATCCTACCACGCTCAACCGCCAGGGA
The DNA here is from genome assembly GCA_026625625.1 of Blastomonas sp. SL216. Classification (NCBI taxonomy): domain Bacteria; kingdom Pseudomonadati; phylum Pseudomonadota; class Alphaproteobacteria; order Sphingomonadales; family Blastomonadaceae; genus Blastomonas; species Blastomonas sp. SL216. The sequence goes on along the minus strand of CP113055.1, from coordinate 1,295,670 downwards.
CCCGATAGCGGGCGGCAGTATCGCACCGCGCTGGTCCCCACCGACAAGTCGCAGGCGCAGGTTGCGCGTGCCTATGTTGCCGAACTGGACAAGGCGGGCGTGTGGAAGAAACGCATCGTCACGGCGGTGGAGCCTTACAAGGCCTTCTATCCGGCAGAAGGCTATCACCAGGACTTCATGTTCAAGAACCCGGATCACCCGTATATCCTGCGCTGGGATGCGGTGAAGGTCAGCAATTTCAAGCGGACCTTCCCGACGCTGTACAGCGCCAAGCCGGTGCGCGGCTGATACCGCCGGGCCATTGCAACCTGGGGGCGGCATGCGTAGATATGCCCCATGTCCACCGTCACCGATCATGGCCACAAGCATCACGAGCATGAGGGCGAAGACCTTGCCGTGGCTGCGCGCCGTTCGCTCGAAGCAGCGGGCGAGCAATGGACCGATATGCGCGAGTCGATCTTCACCGCCCTGGCGGAGATCGAAAAGCCTGCCTCCGCTTACGATATTGCCGATTCTGTCAGCCGCAAACGCGGCAAGCGGGTCGCGCCCAACTCGGTCTATCGCATTCTCGACCTGTTCGTGCGCACGAATCTGGCGCGCAGAGTTGAGAGCATCAACGCCTATATCGCCAACTCTCACCCGGGCTGCGTGCATGACTGCATCTTTCTGGTGTGCGATTCCTGCGGAAATGCGACCCATATCGACGATGACGGACTGTCGCGCAGCGTCCGGAAAACGGCGGAAGCCGCGGGCTATGTCGATATACGCCCGGTCATAGAGGTGCGCGGCCGCTGCGCAGCATGTGACTGAAATCCGCATTTGCGGAACTGTCCAAAAAACTTTACACTCAAGCCGTCATCCTGGTCGATCATTCGACAGAGCCCAAAAATGGGTCTAGGATTCGCGGTTGAAAGGGAATTCAATGACCAATCTGCCCGAAACGCCATTGCTGGACACCGTCAACACACCGGCCGACCTGCGTCAGCTGAAGTCGACGCAGTTGCGCCAGCTGGCAGACGAGCTGCGCCAGGAAGTGATTTCGGCGGTTTCGGTTACCGGCGGCCATCTGGGCGCGGGCCTGGGCGTGGTCGAGCTGACCACTGCGATCCATTATGTGTTCGATACGCCCAATGACCGGCTGATCTGGGATGTCGGCCATCAATGCTATCCGCACAAGATCCTGACCGGCAGGCGCGACCGCATCCGCACGCTGCGCACCGGGGGTGGCCTCTCTGGCTTCACCAAGCGCAGCGAGAGCGAATATGACCCGTTCGGCGCGGCGCACAGCTCGACGTCGATCTCGGCTGCGCTGGGCTTTGCCACCGCCAACCAGATGAGCGGCGCGCCCGGCAAGGCGATCGCAGTGATCGGCGATGGCGCGATGAGCGCCGGCATGGCCTATGAGGCGATGAACAATGCCGAGCGCGCGGGCAACCGGCTGATCGTCATCCTGAACGACAATGACATGTCGATCGCTCCGCCCGTAGGCGGGCTTTCGGGCTATCTCGCGCGGATCGTTTCCAGCCGCGAATTCCTGGGCGTGCGCGAGGCGCTGAAGCGTCTGGCGCGCAAGCTGCCCAAGAGCCTGCACCAGGCCGCGCGCAAGACCGACGAATATGCTCGCGGCATGGCCATGGGCGGTACGCTGTTTGAGGAACTGGGTTTCTATTATGTCGGCCCGATCGACGGGCACAATCTGGACCAGCTGGTGCCGGTGCTGGAGAATATCCGCGACGCCGCCGAAGGGCCGTGCCTGGTCCATGTCGTCACGCAAAAGGGCAAGGGCTATGCCCCTGCCGAAGCTGCGGCCGACAAATATCACGGCGTTGCCAAGTTCGATGTCATCACCGGCAAGCAGGACAAGGCGGCGGCCGGCCCGCCCGCCTATCAGAATGTGTTCGGCGAAACGCTGGCGAGGCTGGCTGATACCGATCCCACGATCTGCGCGATTACCGCTGCCATGCCCTCGGGCACCGGCGTCGACAAGTTCGCCCAGGCGCATCCCGACCGCAGCTTCGACGTCGGCATTGCCGAGCAGCACGCGGTGACCTTTGCGGCTGGTCTGGCCGCGCAGGGCATGCGCCCGTTCTGCGCGATCTATTCCACCTTCCTGCAGCGCGCCTATGACCAGGTGGTGCACGACGTGGCGATCCAGAACCTGCCGGTTCGCTTTGCTATCGACCGCGCCGGGCTGGTAGGTGCCGATGGATCGACCCATGCCGGGTCGTTCGACGTCACCTATCTGGCCACGCTGCCCAACATGGTGGTGATGGCCGCCGCCGATGAGGCGGAACTGGTCCATATGACCTATACCGCCGCGTGCCACGACAGCGGCCCGATCGCCTTCCGCTATCCGCGCGGTAATGGCGTCGGCGTGGCGCTGCCCGAGGTTCCCGAGCGGCTCGAGATCGGCAAGGGCCGCATCGTGCGCGAAGGCAAGAAGGTTGCGATCCTCTCGCTCGGCACCCGCCTGGCCGAGGCGCAGAAGGCCGCCGATGTGCTCGACGCCAAGGGCTTGTCCACGACGGTTGCTGACCTGCGCTTTGCCAAGCCGCTCGACGAGGAGATGATCCGCAAACTGCTGGCGACGCACGAGGTGTGCGTGACGGTGGAAGAGGGCGCGATCGGCGGGCTGGGCGCGCATGTGCTCACCATGGCCTCGGACGAGGGGCTGATCGATGCGGGCCTGAAGCTGCGCACGCTGCGCCTTCCGGACGTGTTCCAGGAGCATGACAAGCCCGAAAAGCAATATGCCGAAGCCGGGCTCGATGCCGATGGCATTGTCGAAACCGTGCTCAAGGCGCTGCGTCACAACAGCGCCGGAGTTACCGTGGTGGGGGATGGCGCGCGCGCCTGATCCCACGTTCGATTCGGACACAAAAAAGCCCGGCAGATCCTTTGATCGCCGGGCTTTTTGTGTCCTGGTGGGCAGGTTTACTGCTGCGGCACGGCCGCCTTGGCATCCTGGCCGTCACCTTCGGGCGCCGCAACGATATCGCGGGTGGTGGCACCCTTGTCGGTCGTCTGCGTCTTGGGATCGCCAACTTCAGAGCGGATCGCGGCATCGGGGCGACCGGCGCGGTCAAGCGCGGCGCCTTCGACACCGCTGCGCGGCTGCGGACCGCCGAACAGCGCGTCGAGCGCCTGCTGGCTCGCCTGGACCGATTGCGGACGGGCAGCACCCGGCGAAGGCGGGGTCAGCGAGAAATCGGGCGGGATCACCAGCGGTGCCTGACGCGACACCGCGAACTCGTCAGGACGATCGCGGTTGAAGATGCCGCCGCTGGAGCCGCAGGCCGAAAGCGTCGCAGCTGCGACCGAGATACCGGCGATAAGGGCCAGTTTACGCCCCGAGTTAAGCATCTTAATTCTCCGTCTTGGCGGCAGGAGCGTCACCGCTATGCCCGCCATCCTGAACCCCCGATGTAGGGCCTTCAGATTTCGCGGCTTTGTCGCCGATTATCAGAACGCGGGCAAGCAATAACAGCACCCCGATGGTGATCGCTGCATCCGCAATGTTGAAGATCATGAACGGCCGGAATGCGCCGAAATGCAGGTCTGCATAATCGACGACATAGCCCAGCCGCGCGCGATCGATGATGTTGCCCAGCGCGCCGCCCAGGATCATGCCCAGCGCCAGAATGTCGCCGCGCGCGCGTTCCTTGAACATCCACAGCAGCACGATTGTGGCGATGATTCCGGTCAGCACGACCAGCATCCAGCGCGCAGTTTCGGTCTCTGCGGTGAGGAAGCCCATCGATACGCCGCGATTCTCCGCCCAGGTGAGGTTGAAGAACGGGGTGATCTCGATCTGCAACCGGCTGCTCAGCGCGAGCGGCCCTGCGACGATGAACTTGGCGATCTGATCGATGACCAGAATGACGATCGCCAGCGCGACACCTTCGGTGCGGAAACGGGTGAGCGTCACGCGAGCATCTCCGAACACCGGTCGCACAGCGCGCCGTCTTCGGTCACTTCGGGCAGGTGACGCCAGCAGCGGCCGCATTTGTGGTGCGTGGTGCGGGTGACTTCGATCATCTCCGCAGAAGCCACTGACACATCTGCCGTGATGAACAGCTCTGCCAGTTCGGCGGCGGAAAACTGCCCTTCCGGCACTGCGTCAGCTGCGATCCCGACCTCGGCTTCCAGGCTCGAGCGGATGACCTTGTCGCGGCGGAAAGGCTCGATGGCGCCGGTGACGCTCTCCTTGAGCGTGCGCATCTGGGTCCAGCGCGAGACAAGTTCGCTGCCATCGCCAAGCGCGGGCAGTTCCGGCCATTCGAGCAGATGCACGCTGCCCGTATCGGGATAGCGCGTACCCCACACCTCTTCGGCGGTGAATACCAGCACCGGCGCGGTGTAGCGGATCAGGGCCTCGAACAGCACGTGCAGCACGGTGCGGTACGCGCGGCGCTTCATCGTGCCGAGCGGGTGCGCGGGGCCGATATCGCAGTACAGGCAGTCCTTGCGGATATCGAAGAAGAAGGCCGACAGGTCGTTGTTCGCGAAATCGGCGAGCGAGCGGACGTACGTGTTGTAGTCGAAGTCGTTGACCGCCTGACGCAGTTTCGCATCAAGGTCAGCCAGCAGATGGAGCACATAGCGCTCCAGCTCGGGCATGTCCTCCACGGCCACCTTCTCGCTGTCCTCGAACCCGGCGAGCGCGCCGAGCATGTAGCGGAAGGTGTTGCGCAGCTTGCGATACTGGTCCGACACCCCGGCGAGGATTTCCTTGCCGATGCGGTGGTCCTCGGTGAAGTCGACCGACAGCGCCCAGAGCCGCAATATGTCCGCACCCGAATCCTTGATCAGGGTCAGCGGATCGATGGTGTTGCCCAGCGACTTGGACATTTTCATGCCCTTGGCGTCCATGGTGAAGCCATGGGTCAGCACCGCCTTGTAGGGCGCATGGCCGCGTGTGCCGCAGCTTTCCATCAGCGAGGACTGGAACCAACCGCGATGCTGGTCCGACCCTTCGAGATACAGGTCCGCCCAGGGGCCGACATGGCCTTCGGGCCGGGTCAGGTCGGGCCATTTGCCGCTTTCCAGCACGAACGCATGGGTGCAGCCGCTGTCGAACCACACGTCGAGAATGTCGGTGACGCGCTCGTAATCCGCCGGATCGTAATCGGGGCCGAGCAGGGCAGGGACCGCCGCCTCGTTCCAGCCATCGACGCCCTGTTCGCGGATCGCCGCAACGATACGGGCGTTGACGGCGGGATCGCTCAGATACTGTCCGGTCTTGCGGTTGACGAACAAGGTGATCGGCACACCCCAGGCGCGCTGGCGGCTGATCACCCAGTCGGGGCGACCTTCGACCATCGACCGGATGCGGTTCTCGCCCTTGGCGGGGACCCAGCGGGTGTCCGAGATCGCCTGCATGGCGGTGCTGCGCAGCGTTTCGCCAGTGGCGAGCGGCGCATCCATGGGGATGAACCATTGCGGGGTGCAGCGGAAGATCACGCGGGCCTTGGAACGCCAGCTGTGCGGATAGCTGTGCTGGAAAGAGCCCGCCGAAAGCAGCGCACCTGCGGCGCGCAGGTCCTCGCAGATCGGGCCATCGGGCGCGTTGAACTTGGGGTTGATCACCGACATGCGCCGCTCATCCGCGCCGCCGAGCCAGGCCCAGTCATCGCGATAGCGGCCATCGCCCTCGACCGCGAACACCGGCTCGATGCCGTTTGCCTTGCAGAGGTCGAAATCGTCCTCGCCATGGTCGGGCGACATATGGACGAGGCCGGTACCTGCGTCGGTGGTGACGAAATCGCCGGGCAGGAAGGGGCGGGGCTTGGCGAAGAAGCCACCGAGTGCGTGCATCGGGTGGCGGGCGGTGGCGCCGGCTAACACCAGCCCATTTTTGCTCCAATCGTCAACGTCGACAAGACCTGCACCTGGCCAAAGCTGATGCAACCTTGCCGCAAACTCGGACCGAAGCTGATCGCTATCAGCGATGAGCACTTTGTGACCATTGAGCGCCTTAAATGTCGCATCCTCAAAAACATCAATATTGGGTGCAGCATCGACTGACACAGCGATCTGGAACAACCGATAGTTAGTTTCCGGCCCGTAAGCCAAAGCCTGGTTTACCGGGATCGTCCAGGGCGTCGTCGTCCAGATCACCGCATAGGCACCGACCAGCTCAGGCGCATTCGGAGCGTCAACAATCTCGAACGCCACATCGATCTGTGTGCTCGTGACGTCCGCGTACTCAACCTCGGCCTCGGCGAGTGCGGTCTTTTCGACCGGCGACCACATCACCGGCTTGGCACCGCGATAGAGCTGGCCGCTTTCCGCGAATTTCATCAGCTCCTGCACGATGGTCGCCTCGGCGGCGAAGTCCATCGTCAGGTACGGATTGTCCCAATCGCCCAGGATGCCGAGGCGCTTCAGCTGTTCGCGCTGGGTGTCCACCCAATGCTGGGCATAAGCGCGGCATTCGGCGCGGAAGGCGACCGGATCGACCTCGTCCTTGTTGAGCTTCTTCTTGCGATACTGCTCCTCGATCTTCCACTCGATCGGAAGGCCATGGCAGTCCCAGCCGGGAACGTACGGCGCATCCTTGCCCAGCAGCGACTGGGTGCGACAGACCATGTCCTTCAGGATATGGTTGAGCGCATGGCCGATGTGCATGTCGCCATTCGCATAAGGCGGGCCATCGTGCAGGATGAACTTTTCACGGCCGCGGCGGGCATCGCGCAGCGTGTTGTACAGGTCCTGTTCCTGCCAGCGCGCCAGAATAGCCGGTTCCTTCTGCGCCAGCCCGGCCTTCATCGGAAAGTCGGTCTGCGGCAGAAAGACGGTGTCTTTATAGTCGGGCGGCGTGCTGGCGGATTGGTCGGTCATAGTGGCTGGCGCTTAAGGCGCGCACGCCTTTCAGGCAAGCAATTCCCGCGCGCGCGCGCAGTCGGCATCGATCTGGCGCTTGAGTTCGTCCCAATCGGCAAACTTCGCTTCGGGCCGGATGAAATGGCGCAGCGCGACCTCGATCGTCTGGCCGTACAGGTCTTCGCTGAAATCGAAGAAATGCGGTTCGAGCAATTCCTTGGGCGGATCGAATTGCGGGCGGATGCCCAGGTTCGCCGCGCCTTTCAGCACCCGGCCATCGGCGAGATGCCCGGTCACGGCATAAATGCCGTAGCGCGGCCGCACATAGCTGCCCATGTCGATATTGGCGGTGGGAAAGCCCAGCAGCCGCCCGTTCTTGTCGCCATGCTGGACCACGCCCTGCACCGCAAAGGGCCGGGTCATCAGCCGCTCGGCCTCGTCGGGGCGGCCTTCGATCAGGCACTGGCGGATGCGGCTCGACGAGATCACCGCGTCGTCGGTGGTCACCGGGCCCACCGCCTCGCTGCGCAGCCCGAGCAATGCGCCGAGATCGCGCAACACCTGGATATTGCCGCCGCGGCCCTTGCCGAAGGTGAAATCCTCGCCGGTCACGACGCCGACCGCGCCGAAACGCTCGATCAGCAGATCGGCGATGAAGCTTTCCGCGCGGGTTTCGGCGAGCGTCTTGTCGAAGGCGAAGACCAGCATCGCGTCCGCGCCTGCCTGGCCGAACAGCTGCTGACGCTGGTCGAGGCTGGTGAGGCGGAAGGGCGGGGTGTCGGGCTTGAAATAGCGCACCGGGTGCGGATCGAAGGTGGCGATGATCGCGGGGCGGCCTTCGGATCTGGCCCATTGGATGGCGCGTCCGGCCACGGCCTGATGACCGGCATGAAAGCCGTCAAAATTGCCCAGCGCGATGATGCCCCCGCGCAACCTGTCCGGCAGCCGATCGCTGCCCTCCACCCTCAACATGAGCGCCCTATAGGCCCTTGCCGGGCAGGGGTTCAATGCCCTGTTTCAGGATACGCAGCGTGTTGCCGCCCATGACCGCGCGAATGTCTTCGGGCGTGAAGCCGATATCGATCAGCGCCTGCGTCACCTGCACGACCTGGCTGGTGTCGAAGCGTGTCGTCACCGCGCCATCGAAATCGCTGCCCAGCGCGACATGCTGGATGCCGACCAGATCGCGGACATGCTTGATCGATCTGGCGATCATCTTCGGATCGGTCGAGCAGATCGCGCCATCCCAATAACCGATGCCGATGATGCCGCCGGTAGCCGCGACGGCGCGGATTTCGGTATCGCTCAGGTTGCGGTTGACCCCGCACACCGCCTGCACCCCGCCATGGCTGGACACGACCGGGCGCCGCGCCATGCTGAGAATTTCGGCGACGGCCTTGTGGCTGGAATGCGCGATATCAACGATGATGCCCCTGGCCTCCATCGCGCGCACCATCTTGCGGCCGAACGGGGTCAGCCCGCCCTTGCGCTCGCCATGCATCGAGCCTGCGAGCTCGTTGTCGAAGAAATGCACCAGGCCTGCCATGCGCATGCCGACACCATAGAGCCGGTCGAGATTCTCGGCCTTGCCCTCCAGATTCTGCAGCCCCTCGACCGAATAAAGCGCGCCGGTGACCTGTTTGCCGGCAGCGCGCGCGGCGAGCAGCGTCTCGACATCGGATGGCTTGCGGATGAGCATCAGGCGACCGCCGGACTGCTTCGCCGCCGCTTCGAGCCGCTGGCCGTGCCACATCGAGCGTTCGTGCACCGAAAACCATGTGCGGACCGGCTGCAGCTGCGCCATCGCCAGCAGCGTGATATTGTCGGTGTCGGCCGAATTGCTGTCGTAATTCTGGCCCTTGGGCGTCTTGGATACCGACGAGAAGACCTGCAGCGCGACATTGCCGGCCTCCAGCCTAGGCAGGTCGATCTGGCCGCGGCTCGCCTTGTCGAGCAGGTCGCGCTTCCACAGCAGCGTGTCGCCGTGCAGGTCGGCAATCTGCAGCGTCTTGTGCAGCGCGGCGGCATCGGCGCGGACCTGTGGCAGCGGTTCGTCGGTCACGACATTGGTCTGCTTTTCGAACAGGCCCGGCAGCACGGTGACGGTGAAGACCAGCCCCGCCATGACCAGCAGGACCAGACCCAGCAGGATCTTGCGGATCACCGGCGCACCAGCGTGACGAAGCTGAACGCAGGCCTATCGCGATGGTCGGGGTCCGCCGCGTGGTCGGTCCGCGTGCTTTCCTGCCACACGGCAGGATCGAACGGCGGCAGCACGGTGTCGCCGTCAAAATCGCCATGAACTTCGGTCAGCTCGATACGGTCGGCCCGCGGCAGGAACAGGGTGAATATCTCCGCGCCGCCGATCACCGCGACATGCGGCGCATTGGCGGTGGCGATGGCCTGGTCGATGCTGTGCACCACCTCTGCGCCTTCCTCGCCCCATTCGGTACTGCGGGTGAGCACGATATGGCGGCGTCCGGGCAGCAGGCCGGGCAGGCTGTCGAAGGTCTTGCGGCCCATGATCATCGGCCTTGCCTGGGTCAGCGCCTTGAAGTGGCGCAGGTCCTGCGGCAGGTGCCAGGGCAGGGTGCCGTTTGCACCAATCACGCCATTGCGCGCCCGGGCCAGGACCAGAAAGATTTCGGGATGGTTCATGAGGGGAGCCCCGCAGGTTCCAGCGTAATACGCGTGACATGCCCCATCTTGCGCCCCGGCAGCGCGCGATGCTTGCCATAAAGGTGCAGATGGTTGGCGGGATCGGCGAGCAGCTCCGGCCAGCCATGCGCCGCCTCGCCGATCAGGTTGCGCATCTCGGCTGCGTGGCAGGCCAGCGCGGTCTCGCCCAGCGGCAGGCCGCAGATGGCGCGGATATGGTTTTCGAACTGGCTGGTGAACGCGCCTTCGATGGTCCAATGCCCGCTATTGTGCACGCGCGGGGCCATTTCGTTGAACACCGGTCCTTCGCTGGTGGCAAAGAATTCCAGCGTCAGCACGCCGATATAATCGAGCTTTTCCGCAACCCTGGCGGCAAGTTCGCGCGCGGCGGGCAGCTGTGCCTGGATGGCGGCGCTGGCCGGCACGGTGGAGACGTCGAGTATGCCTGCGACATGAACGTTTTCGGCGCTGTCCCAGAACCGGATGTCGCCCTGCGGCGAACGCGCGAGGATCACCGAAAACTCGGCGTCGAAGGTCACGAACCCTTCGATGATCGCCGGCACGCCGCCAGCCTCGTGCCAGCGCGCGACCGGGTCATCGCCCGGCATCACGCGGGCCTGGCCCTTGCCGTCATAGCCCATGCGGTTCGACTTGATGATCGCGGGCGTGCCCGAAACCTCGATGGCCGCGGCGACCTGCGCCTCGGTCTCGGCAAAGCCGAACGGCGCGGTGCGTCCGCCCAACTCGGCGACAAAGCGCTTTTCGTCGATACGGCTCTGCGCGACTTCCAGCGCGCGGGGGGAGGGGCGCAGCGGCACGAGCCCGGCGATGCTGTCGAGCGGCGCCACCGGCACATTCTCGAACTCATAGGTGACCACGTCGCACGCCTTGGCAAAGGCGGTGAGCGCGGCATCGTCCGCATAATCGGCGCTGGTCGCCTCGGCCGACACCTCGCCGCACGGGCTGGTCGCCTCTGGCGCGAAGACATGGCAGCGATAGCCCAGTTGCGCTGCGGCAAGGCTCAGCATGCGGCCCAGCTGGCCGCCGCCCATGATGCCGATGGTACTGCCGGGGGGGATCACGTCGCTCATGCCGGGCGTTCACCCACCGAATCGCTTTGCGCCGCGCGCCAGACATCGAGCCGCTCGGCCAGCCCGGGATCGTTCAGCGCCAGGATAGAGGCAGCGAGCAGGCCTGCATTCTTGGCTCCCGCCGGTCCAATCGCCAGGGTCCCCACCGGAATGCCGCCGGGCATCTGGACAATCGACAACAGGCTGTCGAGGCCGCTCAGCGCCTTGCTCTGCACCGGCACGCCCAGCACCGGCAGCCGTGTCATGCTGGCGACCATGCCGGGCAGGTGCGCCGCGCCGCCTGCGCCGGCAATGATCACCTGAAAGCCCGCATCCACCGCGCCTTTGGCAAAGGCCACCAGCCGATCGGGCGTGCGGTGCGCAGAGACGATGCGGCAATCATGCGCCACGCCAAGGTCGTCCAGCACCTGGGCTGCGCCCGACATGGTTTCCCAGTCCGACTGGCTGCCCATGATGATGGCAACCGGCGCCCGTTCCGGGCTTTGGCGGTCGGGCTTCGGAAATGGCTCGGCCACGCAGGATTCTCCGCATAATTACTGGTTTGGTCAGGGTCTTAAAGGCAAAGAACCGCACCCGCAATCACCCTGCGTGCTAAATGCATGATGCCCTCGAAATGGTGGGACATGTCCCGCTTGTGCACAGATTATACTGGGTTAATGCCATTTTGATCATGCTCGCAAGGCCCAGCCTTGCTATGCAGGCGCAATAGGGAACGCGCCGAGGATTCTGGCAGATATCAACATGAAGATGACCGATGTTCAGGGCAGCCCGGGTGGGATACCACCTCAGGCAGACATGGTGTCGAGCCATGAACAGCTTGCCTTGCTCTGCGCGGACCTGAAGCAGCAGAACGCGAAGCTGAGCGCGCGGGTGCGCGAACTCGAGGACGAGATCTGCCGCGATACGCTGACCCCGCTGTTCAACCGGCGCTATTTCGAGCAGGCCGTGGCTAGCGCGATCGCGCACTGCCAGCGTTATCAGAGCCGGGCCGCGCTGGTCTTCGTCGATGTCGATGATCTGAAGGTCATCAATGACACCTTTGGCCATGCCGCCGGCGATGAGGCGTTGCGCTGCGTGGCGCATGTGCTGCTGGACAATGTCCGCTCGACCGATGTGGTGGCGCGGATCGGCGGCGATGAATTCGCGCTGATCCTGGGCGCGATCAGCGAGGGCGATGTCGAGATCAAGGTCGCTCAGCTCACCGCCGGGATCGCCGCCTGCCGGATCGGCTTTGGCGAGGCGGTAACAAGTCTCTCGGCAACCTTCGGCCATGCCTTCATCCATCCGGATGACGAGGCAGGCCATGTGCTGGCCCGCGCAGACAGCCATATGTACCGGTCCAAGCGCTCGCGCGGTTCGGCCCGCTAATTCCGCATTCGCGCCCGTATTTGCGGTGTCTTAAGCCTTTTGCTTTACAGGGCGTTACATGCAGCCCTGGCTCAAGGTCCTGATCGTTGTCATTTTCAGTGTCGTCGCCACGCTTCTGGCGATGGAGGCGCTTGTCCTGGCGACCGGTGAATCGATCGAGGCGATCTATTGGGCCTTTGCCGTGCTGTGCCCTGCGTCCATAGCCGCACCGGTCAGCTATGTTCTGGTGCGTCAGGCAGAGGTGAACAAGCGGCTCAACCAGGAACTGCTCATCGTGCAGCGGGAACTGCTGACCCAGGCCGATCGCGACCATCTGACCGGCGTGCTCAACCGCGCCGCATTCTACCGGCTGGCGTCGACCTATGGCGAGGATGCGCCGGCCAGCGTGCTTCTGGCGGATATCGACCATTTCAAGGCGATCAACGACCGATATGGCCATGCTGCAGGCGATCAGGCGCTGCGTCTGGTGGCCAATACGCTGCAGGCGGCGCTGCGTCCCGACGATCTGCTGGGCCGGGTTGGCGGAGAAGAGTTTGCCATCCTGCTGTCGGGCATGCCCCAGGCGCTGGCGCTTGCCATAGCAGAGCGGGCGCGCGGTGCGATCGCAGCCCTGTCGATGCGCGCGGCGGATGGCTCGCCGATTGCTCTGTCGATTTCGATTGGCGTGGCGGGCCTTTCTGCAGGCGCGCCGCTGGACGCAGTACTGGCTCAGGCGGACGCGGCCATGTACGCGGCCAAGCGCAATGGCCGCAATCGTGTCATGGTTTCCGATTGAACTTACGTCCAATACCGGGCCAGCCCATTAACCAGACCCGTCTACCTGCAAGACCAGCGCTGATCCCGTGAAAGACATGGCACAGACACTGCCGCATGTTTGGTGAGTTTTAATAATTTCGACCTAGCTCGATCTTCATGAACCCGTTCAAGAAGATCATGACCTGTGTCATCTTTGGAGTTGTCGTGACTTTGGCCGGGTTCGAGGCGATGGTCCACACGCTGCACGAGGATGTCGAATGGCCTTTCTGGGCTTTTGCCGTCATTTCTCCGGCAGCCGTGACCGCCTCCGTCAGTTTCGTGCTGGTCCGCCAGGTCGAGGCCAACCGCGAGCTGGCCGCCGAGCTGATCGCGGTGCAGGCCGACCTGCTGATCAAGGCAAACCGGGACGAGCTGACCGGGATCATGAACCGCGCCGCCTTTTATCGCGAAGCGGCAGCCTATGACGACGAGGCCCCGGCGTGCGTGCTGCTGGCCGATATCGATCATTTCAAGGCGATCAATGACGAGCATGGCCATGCGGCAGGCGACGATGCGCTGCGGCTGGTGGCATCAACGCTGCGTGCGGCGCTGCGGCCCGACGATCTTCTGGGCCGGGTCGGCGGCGAGGAATTCGCGATACTGCTCACCGGGCTACCCTTTGCCCTGGGCATGACAATCGCCGAGCGCGCGCGCGGGGCAGTCGATGCGCTCGATCTCAAATCGGCCGATGGCGATGCCATCGCGCTGTCGATTTCGGTCGGGGTCGCGCCCTATCGCGCGGGATGGTCGCTGGACAATGCGCTCGCTCAGGCGGATGCGGCGATGTACGGGGCCAAGCGCGGCGGCCGCAACCGGGTTCAGGCGGCGGCATAGAAGCGGCATTGCAACCTGACCAAAGCGCTGCAATGCTGCGCCCTGAATGACAATAAATCAGGGGTTTGCCATGAAACTGAAGATCCTGGGGCTGGCGCTGGGCTGGGCTGCGCTGACCGTGCCCGCCACCGCGCCTGCCATCGCCCAGCCTGGTCCGCCGCAGGCCGCGCCTGCAGTCGACTATGCGATGCAGCTCAGCCAGGGCGATGTCATCCTCAAGGATTTCCGCTTCGGCACCGGTGAAGTGCTGCCCGAACTGCGCATGCATTATGCCACGCTGGGCACGCCGCAGCGCGACAGGCAGGGCCGTGTCACCAATGCGGTGATGGTGCTGCACGGCACGGGCGGCACCGGGCTGCAGTTCCTTCAGCCCCAGTTCGCGCAGGAGCTGTTCGGCCCCGGCCAGCCGCTCGATATCCGCAAATATTACATCATCCTTCCCGACAATATCGGCCATGGCAAATCTTCCAAGCCGTCCGACGGCCTGAAGATGCGCTTTCCGGCCTATGACTATACCGACATGGTCCGCGCGCAGCGGCAGATGCTGACGGAAGGGCTGGAGGTCGACCGGCTGCGGCTGGTCATGGGCACCTCGATGGGCTGCATGCACGGCTTTGTCTGGGGCCAGGTCGATCCCGGTTTTGTCCAGGCGATGATGCCGATGGCCTGCCTGCCGATGCCGATCGCAGGCCACAACCGGATGTGGCGCAAGGCGGCGATCGAGGGGATCAAGTCCGATCCCGCCTGGAACGGGGGCAATTATGCGAGCCCGCCGATCATGGGGCTGCGCGTCGCGGCCAGCCTGTTGCAGGTCGCAGGCTTCGCACCGCTGTATCTGCAAAAGGCCTATCCGACGCGCGAGGCCGCCGATGCCTATATCACCCAGCGTATCGAGGCGGCGATCAAGGGCATCGATGCCAATGACACGATCTACCAGATCGAATCATCGCGCAATTACGACCCTTCGAAGACCGTCGAGAAGATGACAATGCCGGTCACCTGGATCAATTCGTCGGACGATTTCATCAATCCCTGGGACTATGGCGTCGCAGAGGATTTCGGCAAGCGGCTGCCCGATGGCAAATATGTGCTGACCAGGGCGACCGACGAAACGCGCGGGCACAGCAACCACACTTGGGCGCGCTTCTGGAAGGGCGAACTGGTCGCCTTGCTCGCGCGCAGCGAGAAATGAGCCGGGATCAGTCCTTGGGCGCGTAGGTCTGGTCGGCGCTGGGGAAGCTGCGCTCGGTCACTTCCCCGGCATAGCTCTGGACTGCATTCTCGATCACTTGCGCCAGATTCTCGTAGCGCTTGACGAACCGCGCGGTGCGCTCGAACAGGCCCAGCATGTCCTCGGTGACCAGCACCTGGCCATCGCAGCGGGCAGAGGCGCCGATGCCGATGACGATGGCGGACACCGCCTCGGTCACCGCGATCGCGATCGGCTCGACCACGCCTTCGACGACGATGGCGAACGCGCCCGCCTCGTCCAGCGCCTTGGCATCGCTGACGATCTTGTCGGCTTCGCTGTCGGACCGGCCGCGCGCGGCATAGCTGCCCAGGATGTTGATCGCCTGCGGGGTCAGGCCGACATGGCCGACCACGGGAATCCCGCGTTCGGTGAGAAACTTCACCGTGGGGGCCATCGCCGCTCCGCCTTCCAGCTTGACCGCCGCCGCGCCGGTTTCCTTGAGCAGTCGTGCTGCGCTGGCAAAGGCCATTTCGGGCGAGGCTTCATAGCTGCCGAATGGCATATCGATCACGACGATGCTGTGATAGCTGCCGCGCACCACTGCAGCGCCGTGCGCGGCCATCATGTCGAGCGTCACCGGCACGGTGCTGGGCAGGCCATAGATCACCTGGCCCAGCGAATCGCCAACCAGCAGCATGTCGCAATGCGGATCGAGCAATTGCGCCATCCGCGCCGTATAGGCCGTCAGCATCACCACCGGCTGCGCCGTCGTGCCATCGACCTTGCGCCGCTGGATCGCAGGCACGGTCAGGCGCTTCATCGGCGCGGGGGTGGGGTTGGCGCGGCTGGTCGACGTGTCGAGCGTATAGGTCGTGGACATGCGCGCTGGTGTAGCGGCGGCTTCTCCCGCGTGCAAACCCAACCTATGTGCAACCGCCGCTTGCCTTAAGCGTCCCACATGGCGACAAGGCACTGTTACTTCTCGTTCGGGTGGTTTTTTGAGCATGCTGCGAATCCTGATTTTCGCGCTGGCGGCCTTTGCGGCCACCGGCACTGCGCTCAGCATGGTGAGCAGCTATCGCTGGTACATCCGGATGTGGGATTTCCCGCGCCTGGGGTTGATGGTGATGGGACTGATCGCGTTGGTGCTGGCGATTCCGGCTTTGTCCGGCTGGGCGCGCGCGCTGGTGGTCGCCAGCATGCTGGTGGTGGTCGGATGGCAGGGTTATCGCATCCACCCCTATACCCCGCTCGCCAGGCCCGAGGTGGCCAAGGCGGTGATCAACAAGGAGAACTGCGTCTCCGCCTTTTCACTCAACGTGCTGCAGACCAACCGCGACTATCGGCGCACGATTGATCTCATCGATCGCGAAGACCCCGATATCATCCTGCTTCTGGAAACCGACAAGCAGTGGGAAGCAGCGCTCAAGCCGGTGATCGATCGCTATCCGCATCGTCAGTCGGCGCCGCTCGACAATCTTTATGGCCTCATCTTCCTTTCGAGGCTGCCGGTCGAGGATTCGGAGATCACCTGGCTGATCGATACCGAAACGCCGTCGGTCTTCGCGACGATCTCCACCGGTGCCGGCGCGAAGTTCCGCTATATCGGCCTCCATCCGCGCCCGCCCCAGCCGGGCGAGAATACCGAAAAGCGCGATGCGGAGATCGCCATTGCCGCGCGCCATGCCAAGCTGACCGACCTGCCGGTGCTGGCCATGGGCGATTTCAACGACGTTGCCTGGTCGCGCACCTCGCAGATGTTCAAGCGGATCGGCGGCTATCTCGATCCGCGCATCGGGCGCGGGCTCTATGCAACGTTCCCGGCCAATCTGCCCGGGCTGCGCTGGCCGCTTGATCATCTGTTCATGTCGCCCGATTTCACGCTGGTCGACATGAAGGTGCTGGAAAATGTCGGATCGGATCACCTGCCGGTGTCCGCGACCGTGTGCCTTGCTCCGCGCGCTGCCAAGGTGCTGAACGACGAGCCGGAAAAGCCCGATCTTGCCGATCACAAGGACATGCGCCAGGCGATCCGCGACGGCAAGCAGGCTGCGATCGAAGAAGGCACGGCTTCGGGTGGCAGCGCGCCCAAGCCCTGATCAGCGCACCGCCCTTCAGCGAACCGCCGCTACCGCCGCGGCAACATAGTCCGAGAACAGCCCGTCTATCCCCGTGGCGATGAACGCCCTGATTTCCGCACCCACATTGCCCGGCGCGACGGGGCTCTCGCCGGTCTTGAACTCGGCCGGGAGAAAGTAGTTTTCGCGCCGGAAGGTCCAGACATGCACCTTCAGCCCGGCAGCATGGGCACCGGCGACGATGCCAGTCGGCGCGGCCAGCTTTCCATCGGCGCTGCGCGGGATGACCATCGCCTTTTCCAGACCCACGCCATCGGCATAACGCGCAATTTCGGCAAGGCCGTCGGGCGTGCTCATCGCGGCATAGGTGACGCCAGGCTGGTCCGGAGGGCCATAGGATGCCGCCATCAGCTGGATCAGCGGTAGCTCGGTCATGCCGTTCAGCCGCTTGAGATTGTCGACCTCGAAGCTCTGGATGAACACCGGATCGGCCGCACCATCATATCCGGCCTTGGCGAGCGTTGCGACCAGCGGCTCTTCCAGCGGCAGGCCAAGCTTGCGGAAATGGCCAGGATGCTTGGTTTCCGGGTACAGGCCGATCCTGCGACCGGTCTCTTTCTCGCGCCGCTGCACCAGCGTGATGATCTCGTCCAGCGTCGGTATGTCCCAGGTGCCGTCATAGGCTGTATTGGCCGTGCGAAGCTGGGGCAGGCGCTCGCGCGCGCGCAGCGTCTTGAGCTCGGCGAGCGTAAAATCCTCGGTGAACCAGCCGGTCAGGCTTTCCCCATCGATGACCTTGGTGGTCTTGCGGTCGGCAAATTCCGGACGGCTAGCAACATCGGTGGTTTCCGATATCTCGTTCTCGTGCCGCGCGACCAGCACGCCGTCGCTGGTGCTGACCAGATCGGGCTCGATAAAGTCCGCGCCCTGGTCGATCGCCAGCGCATAGGCGCCGATCGTGTGTTCAGGCCGCTCGCCGCTCGCACCACGATGCGCGATGATGATCGGACCGGGCGCAGCCATGGCCAGCACCAGCGACGTCAGGATCACGCGACGACCTCGACACCCTTCCAGAAGGCCAGCCGATCGGTGATCTCCTTGGCCGCAGACTTGGGCTCGGGATAGTACCAGACCGCATCCTTGTTGACCTGCCCGTCGACCTCGAGCGAATAATAGCTCGCCATACCCTTCCACGGGCAGAAGCTGGTGGTGTCGCTGGGCTTGAGCAGATCGGCGCGCACATGCTCACGCGGGAAATAATGGTTGCGCTCGACGACGACGGTATCGTCGCTCTCGGCAATGACGGTGCCGTTCCAGATGGCCTTAGGCATGCTCATTCTCCTGTCCTTGGAATGCCTTATATGGGCATGCTGACAGGCTTATGACAGTGGCTCAGCCCAGCGAAGCCGCATAGACGTCGGGCTTGAACCCGACCAGCACGCCGCCGGAATGCTCCAGCACCGGTCGCTTGATGAGCGAAGGCTGCTCCACCATCAGCGCGATAGCCTTGTCGCGGGTGATGTCGGCCTTGTCGGCATCGGGCAGCTTGCGGAACGTGGTCCCCGCCTTGTTGAGCAGCACCTCCCAGCCAACGGCATCGGCCCAGGCATCCAGCTTCTCGGCGCTGATCCCGACCTTCTTGTAGTCATGGAAGTCATAGGCCAAGCCCTGACCCTCAAGCCAGATGCGCGCCTTTTTCATCGTGTCGCAGTTGGGGATGCCATAAATGGTGATCGCGGTCATTGATATCCTTCGGTCTTCTCTGGGCAGAACGGGTGACGGTCTCATAAGCCGTCGAGCCTTCGGATGACAGCTTTTCGAGCCTTGAGGAAAAAGCTGCCATTCCGCAAGCGACCCCGTTGCTGCCATTGACCGCATCATGCAAAACTCGTTGTGGAGGCAAGCCGATGGCGCTGATGGATTATGCTGAACATTTGGTGCCAGTGCTATGGCGCGCCAAGTTCGCAGAGATTGCTGCTGCCTTAGCTGACGGCGATTTCCAATTTTGCAGGTCGCACATCGATGGGGTTGATCCGGTCGATCTGGAGACTGCGGACCTTATAGCAGCGAATGTTACCGCGTATGGAGATGGCCTCGCACCGCTCGACGAAGCGACGTGGGAGCGTTCCATCTATCGCTGGATGGGCGGCTATTGGCAGGTGCTGGTGGACCTCTCGACAATAAGTGAGCCGGTCAGCGACCTCACTCTGCACGCGAAGGTCTACGAGGCAGATTGCTCGCGCCTAACGATCGATTCCGTTCACGTTCCCTGAGGGGTGTGAAGTGCCAGCAATCCACCCAATTTCGGTCATAGGGCACACCCGCACCTCATCCCGAAACTTGACGGGCAGCTATCCGGGCATTGCTAAAAAAGCTGCCGTGCGGCAAACGACCCCTTTGCCGCCATTCGTGAATCCGCTATTTAGCCGAATGCCTGTCGCCTCACCGCCGGTTCCTGAAAAAACACCCGCACCTCTTCGTGACGGTGAACGCGAGGTCATCAAGGAAGCGGTTGAACGTTTCTACGGACCTGACGCTATTGTCCGCAACTATGGGCCTGATGCGGATCAGTTAGAGCTTCACGTTGAGACAGACGCGGAAATGGACATGCGGGAGTATGACTGCCTCGGGGTGCTGCTAACCCGCATCGATCGACGGCAGATAAGCCTCGAAGTCACCAAACGTGGCACAAAGATACGTGGAAATGCGAAGCTGGCTTATCGTCAGGGCGTGATCCTCTAGCGTCAGGAAACCACCCAATATCAGTCATTGCGCGATCCAGTCGCCGCGCCTGAAAGCGGTCGTCACGATGCGCGGCAAGCCTTAGCGATCCGGGCTGCAACCTCGCCTAACTGCTCGCAATTGGGGATGCCGTAAATCGTGACCATTGCCTTGCCTCTCAACGCCGACCGATAAAGCCGCGGATGTCGCGCGACAATTTGCTGAGGTCGGTCTCGTTCACGTACATCATGTGCCCGGCGTCATAGCTGGTATACTCGATCCGGTCGCTGGGAATGCCGGTGCGGGTCAGCGAGTATTCCGCGCCGAAGAACGGGGTGGCGAAATCGTACCAGCCCTGGGCGACGAGGACGCGCAGGCCGTTATTCTCGCGCAATGCCCGGCCGATATAGGGCGCGACATTCTTGTAATAGCGCGATTCTCCGCCATTGCCGGGCAGGTCCCAGTCCCAGTCGCGCACGCCGCCGATGGTGACATATTGCCGTTCGGGGCTGAACTTCAGCTCCTGCCGCACATAGGCGTTGAGCGCGGCGGTATAGCTGCCGTCGATGCCATAGAAGCTGGGGTCGTTGTCGGGCTCCTCACCAGCGTTATCATAGTCCTTGCCGGTATAGCGCGCGTCGAGCCGGCCGACGACGAGGCCGCGATCGCGCAGCAGCTCCTTGTAGAAGCGGCCCGGAGTCACGCGCAGGTCGGCATTTTCCAGATATTGCTCAGACAGGCCGGTGTAGCGCGCCAGCTTTGCGCGGATACGGGCGCGTTCCTCGCCGACCAGTGCGCTGCCCTTCATCAAGGCGGGCAGATATTCGTTGGTGGCGAACGCCTTGGCCTCGGCAGACAGCGCGGCAGGGCCGGGGCCCGATGCTGCGGGCGTGGTCTTGCCATGATAGAGTGCGGTGACGGCCATGCTGGGCACCATCAGCACATAGGGCATTTCATTGCCCGGCACCTCGGCCTGCGCGCCGAAATCGAGGATGGTCGAGATCAGCAGCAGGCCGTTCAGCGCCACATCATTATAGCTGCCCTCAAGCTCGTTCGCGACGGCGGCAGTGCGCGTGGTGCCATAGCTTTCGCCGCCCAGAAACTTGGGCGCGTTCCAGCGGCCATTGTCGCTGAGCCACTGGCGGATGAACTGTGCGACCGATTTGGCGTCCTTGGTGACGCCCCAGAACTCCTTGGGGTCGGTATCGCCGAGCGCGGTCGAAAAGCCGGTCCCGACCGGATCGATGAAGACGATATCGGTGACGTCGAGCAGGCTGTCAGGGTTGTCGATCAGGCGATAGGGCGGCGCGCCATCATCGCGCCCGTCATTGGGGATGGCGACGCGCTTGGGGCCGAACGCGCCCATGTGCAGCCAGAGCGAGCCCGAACCGGGGCCGCCGTTGAACAGGAAGGTCACCGGGCGGTTCGCCTCGGGCGCGTCCTTGACATAGCTGACCGAAAATATGCGCGCCCTGGGGTTGCCCTTGTCGTCCTTCAGGAAGGTGTCGCTTGCGGTCGCGGTATAGGCAACGCGCTGACCGCCGAACGTGCCGCCGTGCCTGGTCACCGAAACCATCGGCTCGACCTTGGCGGCATCGGCCTTGGCGGGCGCAGGCTTGTCCTGCGCGGCGAGCGGCAGGGGCGACAGGCAAAGGCACAAGGCCAGAGCGGAGGAAGCGAAGCGGTTGCGCATGGACGAGGACCCTCTCAGACCGGAATCGGTTTTTCCGTATACGGTCCAAGGGGATGACATGTCCGCCCCATGCTTGGCAAGCGGCCTTGCCTTACGCGGGCTGCAACGGTCGCTGGCCGATGGCGGTGAAGCGGCGCGGGCCGAGATCGAGCCGCAACGGGCCGACGCGCGGGCCGGGCGGGGTGCTCTCTTCGCCCAGCACGAACGATTGGGTCACGGCATAGCGGGTACCATCGGGCCCGTCATAGCCGATCCAGATATGCACCAGCGGCACGAACAGCAGGCGGCCCTGCATCTCGATCGGCTCGATCTGGCCCAGCGGCAGACGGATCTGCCCTTCGCAGCGCTGGGTGCTGCCCGGATCGATATCCGCGATCTTCTGCAGATGCGGGAGCAGGCTGTCGCCGCGCATCGGGTCCACCGTCGGCGGCATGCCGCGCCGCGCCTGGACGATCGCGCCATGCAGCGCGAGCTTGCTCACCGGGATGTCGGACATGTTGGTGATGCCCAGATGATAGCGCGCGACCGCATTGACCAGCGTCACGTCGACGCCGAGCGTGGTGTAATCCAGCAGCAGGCGCGGCACCGCAGGCGCGGCGGCCTCTCCGCCGAAATCATGGCGTTGCGGTGTACCCTTGGCAGCACCCAGCGAAGCCGAAGCGCCCGCAGCGGAATCGGCCAGAGCCGAATCGGGCAGGATGTCATCCAGGTCTTCCGCCGACTGGGCGCTGACCGGCGCTGGTGCCGGGCGCGGTGCTGGCGGCGGAGGTGGCGGAGGAGGTGGTGGCGGCGGGGGCGACGCAGCAGCGGTGCGCCAGCTGCCTGCCATCTGCGCCGGATCGAATTGCGGCTGCGGTATCGCTGCCCGCGGCGCAGGTGCGGGGGCGGGGCTGGGCGCTGGTACCGGGCGCTGCGTGCGCAGCGGCGGGGTCGGCACTGTCTCGACCGGCTGGAGGTGCACCGGCGTGTCGGCCGCGATCGCAGGCTTGGGCTTGCGGTTGCGCAGCCCCATGAACACCAGGCTGGCCAGAGCGATCAGCCCTGCCGCTGCCCACCACCAGATCGAGCCATCGTCTTCCACCGCAGCAGGATCGGATTCCGGATCCATCGCCGGGTCGGGACCGGCGAGGCCTGGCAGATCGGAACCGGGCAGGTCCGAGCCCGCCAGAGGATCGGTCGCAGGCGCCCCGGCCGCAGGAGGGAGTGTCTGCGTCGCCGGATCGCCCGAGCTGACCGGGGTGTCGGGCGATAGCGCCGGAGCAGGCGCCGGAGCCGTCCCCTGCGGGCGCGGCTGGGCCTGAGGTTGCTGGGCTGCAGGGCGTGGGGCGGTGGCGCTCGGCCGCTGCGCCTGGGGCTGTGGACGCGGAGTCTGCGGCTGCGTGCGCTGCGGGGCCTGCTGGCGCGGAACGGGCGTCGGAGCAATGGTTGCCACCGGCGGGCGGGTCTGCGGCTCTGCCGGTTGATCGGTGCGGCGCGGCGCGGTCGAATCGGAATCGACCGGGCCCTGCACGTCGGACGGCTGCTCATTGCTCGGCTGCGGACCAGCGGGCAGGGTGAAGCTTCCGGGACTGCTTTCCTGCGCGATGCCCGGCACTGCGAGCGCGAGCGTTGCCGATACGACCAGCGCCTTCAGCGCGGCCAGGCGCTGCCTGTCCTTCGAACTGTCCATCCGACGCTGACCGTTCATGCCGAGATAATTCCCCATAATCCCCAAAATCCGGGCGCGATTGCTTGCGCCATGCGCCGACCACCACCTGTCTGCAATAGCTCGCCACGCGCTTCTGGCGCTTAATCGGCGCTGAATGCAGGGCGGGAGATGACATCAGCCGTGTGCCGCATTAGATGAGGCGCATGTCTGATCAACCCCAAACACGCTTTCTCGGCAAAGACAGCCCCATGCCGACCTCTCCCGAAGAGGCAGTGCTGGACTATGTGCCCAATCCTCGCCCCGGCAGGCCGTATCTTGTGCGCTTTACCGCGCCCGAGTTCACCTCGCTCTGCCCCGTTACCGGCCAGCCCGATTTCGCGCATCTGGTCATCGACTATGCACCCGACAAGGTGATGGTCGAATCGAAGTCGCTCAAGCTGTTTCTGGGCAGCTTCCGCAACCACCAGGCGTTCCACGAGGATTGCACCGTCGGCATTGCCGAGCGGCTGTTCGATGAGATGCAGCCGCACTGGTTGCGCATCGGCGGCTATTGGTATCCGCGCGGCGGCATTCCCATCGATGTGTTCTGGCAATCGGGCGAACCGCCTGCGGGGCTGTGGCTGCCGCCGCAGGACGTTCCGGGCTATCGCGGACGCGGTTAAAGGCCGAGCGCGGCGAGGATCGCGGCCCAGCTCACCAGCTTGAAATTCTGCGTGCCGCCGCCGTTATCGCCATCCTGCGCGATGAACAGCCCTGCTTCGAAACCGGGGCCGTAATCGCCGACGGCCAGCTCGATCCCGTCGGTCTCGGACGTCCCGTCCAGCGCGCCGCCATTGATGCGGAAGCGGCCGAGCAGCTTGCCCGTCGCGGTATCGAACACCGCATAGGCATTGTCGCCCTGGCTCGAGGCGACAAGCAGGCTGCTCTTGCCTGCCCGGGTGGCGAGCGCCAGCCCCTCGACATCGGCGACCAGCTGCTTGCTGTCTGCCTGGGCGAACAGCACCGGCGCGCTATCGGGGCGGGCAGGGTCGATCTTCCAGATGCCGACATCCTCTTCGCCGACAAACAGCATGCCGGTCGCCGGATCGATCACGCAGCCTTCGATCTGGGTGGCGAGCTTCCAGCTGGCGCCCATGCTGTGTTCGACCTTGCCATCCTTGTGCGTGATGCTGATCTGGCGGACGGTGCCGTCCTTGATCGCGGCATAGGCGGTCATCGCATCGGGCGCGCCGACCATGGCGATGCGCGGTGCGCCGGTGACGCATACGCCATAGCCTTCGCCCGCACCGCTCGGCACGCTGGCGAGCGGAGCAAGCGCGCCGCTGGCCGGATCGAGCAGGAACAGCGCCAGCTTGGAATTGACCGGATCGGTGCGGTCGCTGGCGATGACGACGATGCCATGCTCGCCCGCAAACAGGGTCACGTTGTTATACCGTCCGGTCAGCGACGATCCGCGCACCTTGCCATCCATGCCATAGACATAAAGCCCCGCCCTTTTGTCGGTGCCGACGATCAGGCTGGCAGACGGGTTGGCCGGGTTGCGCCAGATCGCCGGGTCGTCCGCCGCATCGGCATTGGCGGTGCCCACCGGCACGGTTTCGGCGGTCGCGGCGACATCGATGGCGGGGAGGGCGTTGGCAATCCGCGTTTCGAGCGGGATTTCCTTCGGCGCACACGCGCTGGCCAGCAAGGCGAAAAGGCTCACCCCGAACAGGGTGGCAGACGAACGAGCGGCCATGACGAGTAATCCTTTGTCGAAGTTAACTTGCGCTGCGGCGCCCGTGACAGCTGGATATGGCGTGTTGATGACAGTTTTGCGTACAAACTGACGCAAAACTGAAACGTGACTTTCATCCATCCGTCTTTGATCGCTGTTAGCGGGCGCAGCAACGGCGGACCTTTCGCCGATTGAGTCGGGGGCATTTCCATATGAATGGTTTTTCGGGTTGTCGCTCGCGCGCATCGTCGCGTGCACGTCTGGTCATGTTGAGCAGCATTGCTGCCGTTGCATTGATCCCCTCGGTTGCATCGGCGCAGAATGCCGAAGCACAGCCAGAGGCGGAGAACAGCGAAGGCGACATCATCGTGCGCGGTTCGCGGCCGATTGCCGAATCGGAGATTGCAGCGCTGCGGGCGCAGAAGGAGTCCGATTCGCTGGTGAGCGTTCTGGCATCGGACTCGATCGGTCGTTTGCCTGACCAGAATATCGCCCAGGCCGTCAGCCGCCTGCCCGGCATCGGTGTGCAGCGGGACCAGGGCCAGGCCCGCTATATCAACCTGCGCGGCTCGCCGCTGAACTGGACGACGTTGTCGTTCGACGGGATTTTCGTGATCAGCCCCGAAGGCCGTGATGCCCGCTTCGATTCCATTCCTTCTGCGCTGGCATCGCAAGTCGTGGTCCAGAAGGCGGTGACGCCGGACCTCAATGGCGAAACGATTGCCGGCAATGTCAACATCGTCACGCGCTCGCCATTTGATTATCGCGGTTTTCATGTCGCCGGAAAGGCCGGTATGGGCCGGGTCGAATTGGGCGGGCGCGGCGAATATGAAGCCTCGCTGGTTCTGTCGAACCGCTGGGAAACCAGCATCGGCGATATCGGAGTGCTGGTGTCCGGCAGCTATTACCAGCGGGACATGGTCACCGACAATTTCGAGATCGACTGGGAAGAGGTCGATCGCGATCTCCGTCCGCTTGGGGCTGGCGAAACCGGCCCGCGCGTCTGGGCGCGCGAGATCGAGAACAAATTCTATCGCCTGACCCGCAAGAACTATTCCGGATCGGCCAAGGTCGAATGGCGACCCGACAGCCAGAACAAGCTGTTCCTGAGCTCGGTATACACCGTCTTCGCGGATAAGGAGCTGCGCGACAATTACCGCATTGATGCCGACGATCAGCAAAGCCGGGTGCCCAACAGCACCGCAGCCTGCACCACCACCGGTGTCCAGCCGCCTGCAGCCTTCACCACCGGCTACGCCGATATCTGTACCGGCAATACGCCGTTTGTCGGCACGCTATACGGCGTCGATTTCGACGCACGGTTCCGCAAGACTGACTACAGCCAGACTGTATTTACCAATACGCTGGGTGGTGATCACGAATTCGGCAATTGGACGATCAAATGGCGCGGCAATTATACCCGCTCTGAAGATGATCGCAGCCAGCCCTATCTGCTGACCTATCAAAGCCCTGGCTTTGGCACCAATGGCGTGGGCGGCGTCAACCGGGTGACGGCAGATTATGATCTGCGCGATCCGGGCAATTCGCAAATCCGTCTTTTCAGGACGTTGCGCAGCGCTGCAGGTGTTTTCTCCAGGGGCGCGGCCGTCAATGCCTATCAGGATTTCCCCAACAGCATCTCATCGGCGATATCGTTGATCGCGCTCGATATCACGGAAGCCTATACCGGCAAGCTGGATTTCGCAGTGAAGACATCAGTATTCGGCGACACCACCTTTCGCTTCGGGGCCCAATATGACAATCGCACCAAGGAGCGCAACGAACTGCAGCTGACCGGTTCGGGAGCCGCCTTCAACAATGCTCTGACAGGGGCGGGGATCGGCCTCGACATCAACGGCATTCTCGGCGACGACCCGTTCAAGGGCAAGATCCGTCCCGGATACACGCTCACGCATTTCTCCGACGCCAAGGCAAGTGCGGTGCTGGCGCAGGCGCTGCGGACCGGAACCTTCGCGCCCGTTCTCGCCAATTTCTACAATGTCGGAGAAGAAATCTGGGCTGGCTATGCCATGGGGACGACCCGCTTCGATTGGGGCAATGTCGTCTATGGTGCACGCATCGAGCATATCCAGAATGACGGTAGCGCATTTGTGACGCTGCCGGGCCAGGGAACGAGCCTCGTTTCGGTCGGCAGCAGTCAGACGCTGGTTTTCCCCAGCGCGCATATCAACTGGGACGTGCGTGACGACATGAAGGTCCGTCTGTCGTTCAATACTGGAGCAGCGCGTGCAGATTATGACGTCCTGCGTCCCAGCTTCACGGTCAACGATGCCAATGAAACCATTTCTGGCGGCAACCCCTTTGCCGAACCGGAAAAGGCCATGGGCGTCGATCTGTACTGGGAATGGTATATTCCGCGCGGCGGCTTTGTCTCGCTTGGCGTGTTCTACAAGGATGTCCGCGACGTGCTGTTTGATGACAGCCGCGTCTTCGGGAGCAATGCGCTGAACGCCGGCGGCATTGATCGCTCGCAATATATCCTCAACACCATCGTCAATGGTGGAGACGGCTATATCTATGGTGCCGAAGGCGCATTGGCACTGCAGCTGGGCAATTTCCTCGCGGATGACAGCTGGATCGGCGGCTTCGGCATCCAGGCCAATATCACGTACAACAAGAGCGAGGCGACGACCCCCGATGGCCGCAAGGTCCGCTTTCCCGGCACTTCGAAATTCGTTTACAATGTCGGGCCCTATTACGAAAAGTACGGTTTTTCCGCGCGGCTCAGCTATCAGCGGCGCACGTCCTGGTTCTCTGAAATCGGAGGCCAGGACACCGGCGGTGATCTGTTCTGGGCTACGGATGACGAGCTGGATGCTTCGGCGCGCTATTCGGTCACCCCGAATTTTGAAGTCTATTTCGACGCTTCGAACCTTCTGAACGGTCCGGGCCGCCGCTTCGCCGGAACCAGCCAGCGCACGCTGGAGCGCGAGACGTTCGGTCGCCGCTATACAGGTGGTATCCGCATCACCTTCTGATTCCCCTGTGGCATGCCGGGAGCCCGAAACGGTTCCCGGCATTTCCGCTTCCGTAAACCGGCATGCGGCGCTACATTGCGCGGATGCAAGATTCCGTCGCTATCCGTCATGACCATCCCATCAGCGTCGATGCTTCCGAGATCGACTTCATGGGGCATGTCAACAATGCCCATTACCTCAAATGGGTGCAGGATGCGGTGATCGCCCATTGGCAGAATATCGCGCCGCCCCAGGCCGTCGCAGAACATCTGTGGGTCGCGCTGAAGCACGAGATCACCTATCGCAAGCCCGCGTTTCTTGACGATCAGGTGATCGCCACCGTGATGCTCGAGAAGGTCCACGGCGCGCGCGCCTTTTACGAGACGATCATCCGCCGGGGCGAGGATGTGCTGGCCGAGGTCAAGTCGAGCTGGTGCTGCCTCGATGCCGAAACGCTGCGTCCGGCGCGGCTGGCCGAGGATATCAAGCGGCGCTTTTTCGGCAGCTGATTGTCAGCCGATCAGTCCCAGGCTGATCAGGATCGTCAGGAACCCCGTCACGACAAATATCGTGCAGGTCAGCAACAGGCTGAGCCTGAAGATTCCGCCGATGCGTGACGTGCCATAGGCGTGGCGTAGCTGCCGGTACATATGGAACGGGGCGTAGAAGAACGCCGCAGTGATGACCAGGCCGGGCGCGATGTTGAACTTCACCGCCAGCGTGACCACGATGAACAGCAGCGACATGAACGCGATTGAATAGGTCGTGAAGACGGCGTGGTCGTAGAACCGGTGGCCGCGCTTGCCGATGGTGGCGAGCCACACGAACGGGATGGATAGCGGGATCAGCAGCCACGCGAACTTGTAGCCATTGGACTGCATCTTGTAGAGCAGTAGCTCCGGGTTTTTTTTCGCCTTGCTGGCCAGCTTGTTGATCCAGGAGTCGAATGCCTTGAAGCCGGTGTCGACATCGGAATTGAATTCGAACGTGTCCGCGATCTTTTCGCCGTCGGGTCCCAGCACCTCGGGATAGCGGGCCTTGCCCTCTGTCGCAAAGGTGAGGCCATTGACCTCGCGCTTAAGGTCGATGAGCTTTTCGGTCAGTTTCTCGCGTTGCGGATCGTCGGCAGGAAGTGCGGCCAGTTCGTCGGTCGCGGTCTTGATCTTGAGCTCCAGCCTGGCGATGCCTTCGCGCATCGATGCGCGCCAATCGCTACCTGGGGTGACGGTGATGCCGTCCTTTGCCGCCTCCGATTTCATGTTGTCGCCCGTGAAATTGGGCGAGCCGACATAGGAGAAGATCGCGAACATCATGAAGATGGAGAACAGGAACAGCGCCATCGGGCTGATGAACTTGGCGCGTTCGCCATGGATGTAGCGGCGGGTCAGGTGTCCCGGCTGCCATGCCAGCAGCGGCAGGGTGTTCCAGAACTTGCCGTCGAAATGCAGCACGCCGTGCAGGATGTCATGCCAGAAGGCGGAGATCGAACGGTGGACATGCGCGGCCTGGCCGCATTGGTGGCAGTGCGGACCGTTCAATATCGTCCCGCAATTGAGGCATTTGCCATGGCCCTCGACGCTGGCTTCACCGGCCTTGGGCTCTGCAACCCGCGCCCACATCCCGCCTTCGGCCATTGCGCCTGCCACTTCGAATTCGCCGCTCATTGCCTTGGCCGCCCCGCTGTTTCACCCGCCCCGACACTACAAGCGGGCCTGACCGGGGCCAAGCTATTTGTCCTGCTGCGGCCCGGCCTTTTGGCGTTGCGCGCTCTGGTCCGCAACGGCTAGGGCTGGCACATGGCCCATTTCGATCCCAAGACCTATCGCAACGCGCTGGGGCAGTTTGCCACCGGCGTCACTATCGTTACCACCCGCGATGCCGATGGCGCACCGGTCGGCGTGACCGCCAACAGTTTCAACTCGGTGTCGCTCAATCCGCCGCTGGTGCTCTGGTCGCTGGCCCGCAGTGCGCGGTCGATGGCGGCGTTCGAGCAGGCCGGGCAGTTTGCGGTGCACATCCTGGCGAGCGATCAGGACGAGCTTTCCAACCGCTTCGCCTCGCGCATCGAGGACAAGTTTGCCGGGCTGGAGATCGGCGAGGCAGGCCCGCCGCGCATCGAGGGGTGTTCTGCACGGCTGATCTGCACGACGCGGCACATGTATGAAGGCGGAGACCATGTCATCATGGTCGGCGAGGTGATCGATTACGAGAGCGATGGCAAACCGCCCTTGCTGTTCCACGGCGGCGGCTATGCCGACCGCGTGGCGCGCGAGGCCGCGCTGGCATCGCCGCCGGTACGGTATGCGGTCGAGGGACGGATCGCGACGATCACGCTCAACCGACCCGAAACGCGCAATGCGCTCTCCGAAGAGGTGATCGGTGCGCTGGTCGCCGCACTGGAGGCGGCGGATGCGGACCCGGATGTCGATTGCGTCGTGCTGACCGGTGAAGGTCCCGGCTTCTGCTCTGGCGGCAATATCAAGCAGATCAAGGCCCTCACGGCCGAGCAGCACATGAGCCCGATGCAGCTAGAACATTGGTACAAGACGCAGATCCAGCGGATCCCGCTGACCATGGAGCGGATGTCCGTTCCGGTCATCGCCGCCATTCGCGGCCATTCCATCGGTGCAGGCTGCGATCTGGCCTGTATGTGCGACATCCGCATTGCCGCAGACGACGCTGTGTTTGCCGAGAGCTTCCTGCGCGTCGGCATCATCCCGGGCGATGGCGGCGCGTGGCTGCTGCCGCGAATCGTCGGCCATGCCAAGGCGACCCAGATGATGCTCACCGGCGAGTTCATCGATGCGGCCAAGGCGGAGCGCTACGGGCTGGTGTCGGAAGTCGTTGCCGCAGATGCGCTGATCCCGCGCGCGATGGAACTGGCACGGATGGTCGCGCAATTCCCGCCCTCGGCCATCCGCAAGACGAAGCGTCTGATCAAGGATGCACGCGATGTATCGCTGGCCGAGCATCTCGATCAGGCGGCGATCTGGCAGGGTGTGCTGCAGCAGATGGACGATCACCGGGAGGCGATCGATGCTATTCTGGAAAAGCGCGCCCCTCGATTTACTGGCAAGTAAAGCCGCGGTTCCATTGTCGGCGTAGCCCGGCAATGCTCAACAAGGCATTCGGGCGCGTTAACCTTTTCGAATCACTATTGTCGCTTGACTGGCTGAAACGGTGCAGCAGTGCGGGCTTTCAGTGTCTGCGGCATGGTCATCAGCGGGTGCGACGAGAGCGGTGCACGAAAATGGCCCCGGCCTTTCGACCGGGGCCACCTGATTGAAGTTTCGTGAAAAACTTCGAAATCAGTTGCTCCAGCCGCCGCCCAGGACCCAGTCCCAGAAACCGCGAACCGGCTGCTTGGTACGCTTTGCCATTTTTAGCACTCCATTTAGGGCGAGTTGTCGACATCGCCCGAATGAAAGCTAACAGAATGTAAAATGGTCAACAAGCCATTAACCAAGGTTAGGGCGACAGATTGCAACTGTGCGCTGCACACGCGATGCTGGGGGCAAAATCCCGGCGATGGTGGTGTTGAGGAGAGCCTCAGGCGGCCTTGGCGGGCGAATAATCGGCCAGATAATCGACCAATGCCTCATAGGGCATGGGCCGTCCGATCAGATAGCCCTGGGCCTTGTCGCAGCCCATCTGGCCCAGCAGCTGGAGCGTCTCGTTGTCCTCGACGCCCTCGGCGACCACTTCCTCGCCGAGCGAATGTGCAAGCTCGATGGTCGAATTGACCATGATGCGGTCCGAGCGACTGCTGACCAGCATGCGCACGAAGCTGCGATCGATCTTCAGTTCGGTGGCCGGGCAGCGCTTGAGATAATCGAGCGTGGAAAAGCCGGTGCCATAATCGTCGATCGACAGCTGCAGGCCGATTCCGCGCAGGTCGCGCAGCTCCTGCATCGCCGATTCGGCGCTGGACATCGCGGCGGTTTCGGTGATCTCCAGGATCAGGCGTTCGGCAGGCAGGCCATGGCGGCGCAGTGTCTGAACCACCATGGGCTTCAGGTTCGCATGACCGATCAGTCTTGGCGACAGGTTCACCGCCATGTCGAACTTGCGACCGCCCTTGTTGAGCGTGGCTGCGACCTGGACGGCGCGATTGAGCACATGCTCGGTCAGCTTCTCGATCCGGTCGTGGCGCTCGGCGGCGGTGATGAACTCTTCAGGGTTTATCGGTCCCTTTTCGGGGTGCGTCCACCGCACCAGCGCTTCCGCGCCGCAGATGTCGCCTGACAGCAGATCGAGCTTGGGCTGGAATGCGACCCAGACCTCGCCATTGTCGATCGCTGCATCAAGCTCGCCAAGCATGGTCACGCGCCATTCGGTCGCCTCCAGCTTGGTGGGGTCATAGACGCGCCAGTGCTCGCCCGCATTCTGCGCTTCCTGGCAGGCGAGCAGCGCGCTCGACATGCGGCTCTGGATCGACCGGCCCGGGTCGGCATCGACCCCGAAGGCGATGCCCAGATCGATCAGGCGGCCCGAAACATTGGCCGGGCTGCGGAAGATCGCGCTGAGGCCGGCCAGCTGGTCACCGACATTGTTGATCGAAGCGGCGGGCACGAGCCACATGAAGATGCCCTCGTCGCCCTGATAGACCTTGCAGCCACCATTGCCGAGCGAGAGGCGCAGAATGATCTGTTCGACCAGATCCTTTTCCGCCGCGGCGGGCAGGGCGGTCGCGGCTTCGGCATAATTGTGAATGCGCGCGGCAATCAGGCCATCCTGCGTTTCGGTGCCTGCGGCGCGGAGGGCGTTGAGATTGGGATGGCCCGAAACCTCGTTGACCATGCCGCGTTCATCAAATCGCTGGCGATGCAGCTGCCAGGCGAGATGCCCCATCGATCCCAGCATCAGCACGGTGGCCGGCATGATCGCCGTGTAATGCCCATAGGATTCGAGCAGCAGCGGCAGGCCGAGTGCGCAGGTCGGCAGCAGGACCAGCATGCCCAGAATCAATGGGGGGGTGCGCGACACGCGCATCATCAGCGTAGTGACGATCAGCGCCAGCAGAAACGGCACCCACCAGCCATAGGTTCCGGGCGCGCCGGCCAGCAGCGTTTCTGCTGCCAATGCTGCGACGAAGACACTCGCGGACGGGCCATGCCCCGGTACCGAATAGCGGTTGCCCGCGCCATTGGCATTGGTGCCGATGATGATATCGTGCCCCTGCACGCGCGACAGCACGGCGTCTCCGCGCAGAATTTCGCTCGCGCTGATATAGGGGATCGAATCCATCGCGATCGAGTAATCGATCGGGAACTCTTCCTCGACACCGCCGCGAATCCCCGACATGACCGAGCCGATCGAGGGCACGACCAGATCGCCGACACGGTTCGAATATCGCCCGGACCAGACGATATTATATCCGTTGATCCATACATTGGTGTTCACGAGATGCGCAAACCGCCGCGCCTCGTGCGGCGGAATGAGCGGGATGCGCTTGCCGGTTGCGTCATCATCGGAAAAGGCCGCAGCGAGATACACCTTGCCGGAATGGTTCTTCAGCGCCTCGATCAGACGGGGCGTCCCCGGATCGTGCTTGAGGCCATTGATCGGGAAATCGAAGAATATGCGCTTTGCACCCGCATCACCGAGGTTTTCGATCATGGTGGCATAGCGATCCGCCTTCCACGGCCAATCGCCCACTTCCTGCTGGGCCAGATTGTCGATGCCCACCACGACGGCCTGGCCGCTGGCATTGTGCTCGCGTGCCTTGTTGCGGATGGCCAGCAACAGGTCGTCCATCGGCTCGCCGAATTCCGCCAGGCCGAACAGCAGGCCGGACACCAGCGTCCAGATGAGCAATAAGCGCATCGGGCTGGCCGGTCGTTTGCTGTTACGAGTGGCGACGGACTTCATGTGGTTACTTCCTCGTAAACCGTCATACCGCGCACGGGGTTAACCAAATGCAAATTTGCCCCGCATCGGAGCTTTCAAAGGCCATAGGCTGCGGCGGATCACTCTGGAGATGCTCGCCTGCCTCTTGCACGCCGTTTGGTCGCAGTAAGTTACGGAAAATAGGTTGGTTTTTCTTTGCTCTCCCTGTGGGCCGTTCGACCTGCCGCAGAAGCCGGTGATCCCGTCTGTCTCAATTCGGGACAAACGGGGCGCGGTTAATCCGCCGATTACCGACCATAGGCTAGCGAGTGCTAACCGCGGTTTTGCGAAGGTGGTTGCTGGCTATCGTTAATGCCGCAGGCTTTGCGCACCCGGCAGGCAAGCGGCTGGGCTCAGGGGCCCGGATCAGGTGCCCGGCTGGCGGATCCACTGGCCGGAATTGCGATATTCGGGCTTTATCTGGCTGTTGTCGGGCAGGTTGCTGCCGCGCAGGGCCTTTTCGCCGCCCCGCCTGGCCATTTCAGGCGCATAAGCAGGTACCGCTGCGCCGATCGGCGCCTGGCTGGCAATGGGCGTGGTGCGGCCCAGCCTCTGGGCCTCCAGTTCCACCGCATTCTCCGCCTCTGCCTTGAGCCTTGCGGCTTCAAAGGACTTGGCCAGCACCAGCGGGTCCAGCGGATCGACGCCGCCGGTCAGCGTGAACCCGGTGCGCGGCTTGGGACCGGGGAACGGCTCGCCGCCCAGATAGCGATCGCTGAACGCGCTGCTGCGCCCAGCCGCGCCCTTCCAGCGATAGAAGCGGTGCGCGCCGATGGTGCCCAGATAATCCAGGCTGGGCGCCCAGTAAGGCGAGACCTCGGTCGTGTGGTAATGGGTTGCGGTGCCGACCGGGCGATAGACATAGCCGGCGAGCGCGCGCTCTGCGACGCGGCGGGCGCGCGCCCAATAGATCGGGCTGGGCGCGCGGGCCATCGCGCCGTCGCAGCTGAAGGTGAACTGGCAGCCCGTGGCACGCTCCGACCCCTGATAGACGACGCCGCACACGGTGTTGGGATAGCTGGGGTGCATCAGGCGGTTGAGCACCACCTGGGCCACGGCCTGCTGACCGGCATCGGGCTCCATCGCCGCTTCGTAATAGATGGCCGCTGTCAGGCATTGCAGCGCGCGGGCATGATCGCTCGGCGATCCGGCCATCACGACACTGCGGACAAACTCGCCCGGTCCGCCCATGCCCAGGTCATCGCTGGTCATCACCGCCGGACTGGGCAGGACGAGCGATCCGGAATCATCGAGATAATAGAAGGCCGAGCCCGGGAAATTCTCGCCCGCATGCTCGAAGGCAAGGCCCTCTTTGGGCTGGTAGCGCGGCGCGGTATCGGCATCATCGCCGCGCTGGGCGCGGACGATCTGCGAGGCACCCAGCGACAGCACCAGCGCCAGCAACAGCCACGCAATCCACTCGCGCAGCCCCATCGCCTTGTGGGCAGACAACGTACGGGCGAAGCGAAGCGGCATGGTGGGAGATGGTATCCTGGATGGGAGTCGCGCGGCGTGATCGCCGTCACACTGCTCCCCTAGCGCAAAACCGTTACCAAATCAGCGACCAAATTGCGCTGTCTCTGACCGGGACAGCGCTGTCGGGAGATGTTAAAATGTTGAAAAATCGGGCTTCAGCCGGGCGATTCAGTAGCGAACCAGGTCGAACGAGAGGTTCAATGCCTGCGGGATCATGCCCAGTTTGACCATGCGTCCGGCGGTACGCCAGAAGCCGTCCTTGGTGCCGCCTTCGCGCAGATGCGCCTTCATCAGCGCAAGGCCCCCACCGTTCATCGCCTCGGGCGAATATTTGATGCTGTCGATCACTTCCAGCCGCATGCGCGCGCCAACACCTGTCGTGCCCATCATCGCATCGATCTGTTCGAGCGAGGGCAGGGCGCTCGCGCCCTCGAACGGGTCGGGCCTCCCGGCACGGCGCTGCTGCGCGGCATAGCGCGCGCAGGCTGCACCGATGGCCTGGACCAGGATGTGCCGCTCGCTCACCTGATCGGGCGAACGGCGATAGAGGAACAGCCTGTCCGGCAGGTTGTACAGGTCGTGGCGCTCGCTGACGCGCAGCCAAAGGTCGTAATCCTCGCAATGGCGGAACGCGGCGCGATAGCTGCCGAGCGACCGGATGACATCGCGGCGCATCATCACCGAAGGGTGGCACATGGCGCTGGCGACCATCAGCCGATCGCGGATGTCCGCCGGTTGTTCGGGATGAAAGTCGCTGCACGGGAAGAAGGCACCGTCCGCATCCAGCTCGTCGGTATTGGTGCCCAGCACGGCAATATCGGGGTTCGCCTGCATATAGGCGAGCTGCACCGCAAAGCGCTCCGGACGCGATACGTCGTCGCTGTCCATGCGCGCCACCAGAGGGGCCTGGGCCTCGTCCAGCATGCGGTTCAGGCTGGCGATCAGTCCCCGGTTTTCCTGATGGATGGCGCGGATGCGATTGTCCTGTGCGGCATAGCGATCGATGATCGACCCCGATGCATCGCGCGAACCATCATTGACGATCAGGAATTCGAACCGGCCCTCGGTCTGGCCCAATATGCTCTGGATCGCCTCGGCGACATAGCGCTCGGCGTTGTACACGCTCATCATGACCGAGATCAGAGGACTGGCAGGGACGGACATGTTCAGATCGCAAAACCGGTTTGTTGGTACACCACGCGCCTGAAT
The DNA here is from genome assembly GCA_026625625.1 of Blastomonas sp. SL216. Lineage (NCBI taxonomy): Bacteria > Pseudomonadati > Pseudomonadota > Alphaproteobacteria > Sphingomonadales > Blastomonadaceae > Blastomonas > Blastomonas sp. SL216. The sequence goes on along the minus strand of CP113055.1, from coordinate 1,259,498 downwards.
AGCCGCAACCCGGCTTAGCGCCAAACCGGTTAACCTATAATTTCCGCAGCTGATTCACCCGATGCCAGGTCAGCCAATAGGCGCCCAGCCCGAACAGCACGCCGCCGACCGCCTGGCCGACCAGCACGCCGGGTGCCCCCGCAATGCTGCTGCCCAGCATCGCCAGCGGCAGCACGCCGATGGTGTTGCGGCCCCAGTTCGTCCAGCTCGACCATGAGGCGCGGTCCAGATTGTTGAAACTGGCATTGGCGATGAACAGCAGCCCGTTGAAGAAGAACAATGGCACGACGACCCAGGCAAAGGCGTGGATCAGGTCCATGCCGCCTGCGGGCAGATCGAATATCCAGCCGATGGTATCGACGCCCAGGATCAGCACAGGCCAGATCAACAGGGTGAAGCCGGCGGCAAACACGACCGCCCGGTCGATGGTGCCACGCACCCGTTCGAGCTGGCCCGCGCCGTAATTCTGGCCGATAATCGGTCCGATCGATCCGGACAGCGAGAACAGCAGGCAGAAGGCCAGCGGGATGATGCGGCCGATCACCGCATAGCTTGCCACCGCCGCTTCGCCATAGACCGCGATCAGCCGGAAGGCGATGATGCCCCCGACCGGAGTCGCCAGATTGGTGAGCACCGCCGGGACCATGATCTTGCGGATATCGGTCAGGTTTGCAGCAAAGCTCGCGCGTGAGGGCATGGCAAAGCCGCCATAATGGCGCAGTATCGGGACCACGCCGGTAATCGCCATCAGGATGATCGCGATCACCGTCGACCAGGCCGCGCCGACAAAGCCCCAGTCGAGCCCGAAGATCAGCAGCGGATCGAACACCGCATTGCCGATCGCCATGGCCAGCGTCGTGTTCATGGCGCGGCGCGCATCGCCATAGGCGCGCAGGAAGCCCGAGCACACCATGCCGGTAACCGTCACCGGACCAAAGGGCGCAACGATGCGGATATAGCTGACCGCTGCCTCCTTGGCGGTGCCGGTGCCGCCCATCAGGTCGACCCATTGCGGCGCGAAGATCCAGAAGATGGTCGCGATGACGCCCGACAGGATCACGCCGAGCAGCAGCACCTCGCCGAGCAGCGCGCGCGTCGTATCGCCGCGCCCCATGCCGATGCGCCGCGCCGCCAGCGCGCTGATGGTGATCATCAAGCCGATGTTGAGCGAGGAGTTGAGGAACAGCAGCGTGCTCGAAAAGCCGATGCCTGCGGTCAGCGCCGGATCGCCCAGCCGCGAGATGAAGAACAGGTTGACGAAATCGACGATGAACAGCGCCAGCAGGCCGACGCTGGAGGTCAGCGTCATCACCGCCACATGGCGCATCAGGCTGCCGGTCAGGAATTTTGCACCGCCGGGCCGACCCTGAGGCGCGGCTGCTGCGCGTACGCCGCCGGTGTCTTCGGCACCGGCATCGGTGGGGGTCATCTCGACGGCAGCGGTGGCAGGTTCAGTAATGGCGGCGTACCCATTCTCGCGGTCAGCGAATTGCGCCGCCCGACATGGCCCATATAGGGCAACAACGCGTCAGCAAAAGCAGGTTTCTGATCGAAACCCGCTTTTGCCATAGGCGCTGGTCAACCCTGGCTGCGCTTGATCCAGTCGTTCACGCGCCGCTCCAGGATCGACAGGGGCTGCGATCCCGATGCGATCAGCAGGTCGTGGAAGCCCTTGATGTCGAATTTGGGGCCCAGGGTCTTCTCCGCCTTCTGGCGCAGTTCCATGATCTTGAGCATGCCCATCTTGTAGCCGGTCGCCTGGCCGGGCAGCGTGATATAGCGGCGGATCTCGGAACGCGAACGCTCGATCGGCTGGCGTCCGGTGGTATTCATATACTCCACCGCCTCGTCCTCGGTCCAACCCATCGCATGGATGCCGGTATCGACAACCAGGCGCGCCGCCCGGAACAGCTCTGCATCCAGCCGCATGAAGTCCGCCGCGATATCGGGAAAGGCGTTCATCTCCTTGCACAGCGCCTCGGCGTAAAGCGCCCAGCCTTCGCCAAACGCGACATAGCCGGTGACCGCGCGGAACTGCGGCCCGCTCTTCTGTCGCACCTGAATATCGCCCTGCATGTTGTGGCCGGGCACAGCCTCATGGCACATCAGCGTATATTTGGCCGCAGGGTCGGGCACCGTGCCGACCAGATGCACATAGGTGCGTGCCGGACGCGCGCCATCTGGGCTGGGGGCAGAGGCATGCGCTGCGCCGCCCGCGACCTCGGAAAAGGCCGGTTCGCGCACCACTTCGATCCCGTATGCGGGCAGGGTGTTGAAATAGGGCGCAAGCAGGCTGCGCGTGTGCTTCACAAAAGCATTGGCGCTGTCGAGATATTCCTGGCGCGCGGCATCGTCGAATTGACGGGCAGGGTTGAGCCGGGCACGCTCGGCATAATAGGCGCTGCGGTCCTTGAACCCTGCCTTGCGCGCCAGTGCATCCTGCTCCGCCTCGATCCGCGCAACTTCGGTCCGACCGATCCTGTGGATCTGCTCTGCCGTGTAATCGCTGGTGGTATTGAGCTTGAGCTCATTGGCATAATAGGCCGCGCCGTCGGGCAGCGTGAGCGCACCGACCTTGCCGCTGGGGGCAAGCGGCAGGCTTTCCTTCGCCCAGGCAATGACGCGGCCATAAGCGGGCTTGAGCGCGACAATGGCCGCACGGGCTTCGGCGAGCAGCGCGTCGGCTTCGGCGCGCGGCAGCTTGCCGGCGTTTACCAGCGCTTCGGTCTTGGCCTTCACATCGGCCCAGAGCGCAGTGTCGGGCCCGTCACCAAAGGGCGCGCCGCTGCTCAGCTTCTCGCTGCCCGAGATGATCGTTTCGATCTGGAATTTCGGCGCGCGAATGCCCGCCGTCTCGCTTGCCCTGGTGCGCTCGATCGCCACATCCAGCACCGCCGGCATGCCGCGCAGCCGCGCGATATAGTTCCTGAGGTCGGTGACGTCCGCGACGGTGTGGGTGTTGATCAGGAAATCGGGCAACTGGCTGTGCGCCGAATAGAGCCGCGAATAGAAAGGCGGGCGATAGACGCGGTTGGCATGCGACAGTGCCGCGCGCTCGCCCTCCAGCTCCCAGATATCGTAATTGACCTGCGCCTCGGGCGAAAGCTTTGCCCGGTCGAACTTCGCCTTCATCCGGGCAATGCTCTGCTGTCGCCAGGCCAGCTGCGCTGCGGCTGCAACCTCGCTGGGGTCGTTCCACTTGTCGCCATTGTCCTTGCGACCCAGCCGCGTGGCGAGCTGCGGCTGCATCTGCACCCATGTCTCGAACTCGGCATCCAGAAACGCGGTCAGCGCGGCATCTTCGGTCGAGGGGGATGCCGGCGCAGGAGCCACCTCGGCAAAGGCGGCAGCGGCTGGAAGAGCAAACGCCAGCGCAAGCGCGGACACGGCGGTACGGATGACAGGCTTCATGATGATTCCCCTTGGTTTGGCGCGAACCATAAGTGCATGATTGCAAAGCGGGAAGCCCCGGAGCGACGAGTGGTATACGAAAATGTCGATCCGCGTCGCACACTGGTCCCCGCAAGGCCATTCACCAATGACCAGTCGGCTCAGCTTGAGGCCTGGGGATGGATCAGCAGGTCATCGGTCGGAAGTGCATCGGGCGGGCAGTCCGCGTTCATGGCGATCGCCAGTGCAGCTGCGCGCGCATTACCGATGCGCAGCCGAATTTTCGCCTGATGCAGCTTTTCGGCCACCCACAGGTCCAGCAGTGGCGGTGCATCGTAGCTCTTCGATCCGATACGATAGCGGAGCATCCCTATGGCGCGGGAATTCTGCCTGTATTTGCGATCAAATCCGGCGGGGTCTGTCGCATGCCGGATCATGACCCGGCAGTCTGCGCGCTGAGCATAGAAGGTCGCAGGGCGGGAAATCTCGGTGCTGCGGGTAACCGAAAATCCCCGATCCTCGAGCCGGCGCGCAATGTCGCGCTCAAGCCGGGCTTGATCTTCGGTCGCGTTGAACTCGGTGAGCAGCGCTTTGGGCGCCATGGTCGCTGTCAGCGCCACGACCAGCAGCACCGCGCTAAGCCTGGCGACGGTGAGCATGCAATGCCCCTGCCGCAATGATCAGGGCTGCGACGATCAGGCTGATCAGGCCGAACAGCTCGGCGATCCAGCCCTGGTGGATCGTGTCGAAATGCTGCGGATACCAGGCAATGGCGGTCAGCCGGGCGGCATTGACCAGAAACATTCCGGCCATCGCCATTAGGGCAAAGAGGACCAGCGGTGCATCGATCTTCAATCGCAGCAACTGGGTGGTCGTGGCCCATAGCAGCACCGCTTGCGACATGTTGTGCACCGATGAACAGCCCAGGCCGATGATGAAGCTGCGCTCACCGAAATTGCGGAAATCGACAACATTGTCCTCGACAGCGACCCCGGCCAGCCAGCCGACAAACTGCGCATCGAGATTGACGACGCTGTCGCCAACACTGTTGAGCAGCAGACGTGCGACCAGGATGCTGCCGCCCATGGTCAGCATGATCAGTCCGGCGCGGCGTTCAGCCGTTTCGGCTGCGCTAGTGACAATGCACCACAAGCCAATGCCGAGAAGTGCCACCAGGCTGGCGGCATTCCAGGGGATCAGCGAAAGGCCAAGGGTTGCGGCGATCACCACCATATCGCTCCGCGACCCAGGTACTGCCTGGGCGTTGGCAGTGTCCTTCTGCCCGATTTCCCACAGCCCGTAGAGGGCAAACAGCATGGCGGCGTTGAGGCCGAACAGATTGGTGGCAGCGATGGCCAGCCCCTGCAGCTGGACGCTGCCGATGATATAGGCCGCGTTCATGTTGACCGCAGCTACGATGCCGGCAAGCGTTAGCCACACCGCGCGCGGTGCCCTGGCGCCCGCCGGCGACAATGCTGCTGTCATGGCCGGAAACGTACGAAGGACAGGCGCCCGATGCGGTTCAGTTCCCGATGCGGTTGCGCAAGGCGCGATAACCCAGGCCGATCAGCAGCACTGCGCCGATGCCCACGCCTGCAACCGGAGCGGGCACGGCAACGCCGGCCATTGCTGCATCCGCGCTCATCAGCATGGCAGCGAACAGCGAGGCGGTGGCGATACGGTCGAGTGTCATGTCATGTCCCCTGAAGATCGAAAGCCTGGACCCGGCCGAACGGGGCCATCGTTGCATGCGACACTGGCGTTGCAGTTCAGGGGTGTCAAGCACCTGCCGATTGGCTAGGAATGGTGCTGTCATGACAGGCTCCATCCATCTGGTCGTACTGCTTCTGGTGTTCATGCTGGCCTGTCTCGGCGAGGCGCTTTCGCCTGCGCGAAAGGGGATTTCGGATGATCGCCGGCTGCTGATCAATTTCGGTCTGGGGATCGTCGCCATGCTGATCGGCTTGCTGCCCTGGATCGGGCCGATGGCCGCTGCGATACTGGCCGCAGAGCACGGCTGGGGGCTGCTGAACAGCCGCTGGGCGGCGAGCCTGCCGCTGGTCAGCGAAGGAGCTATCGCGCTGACGCTTTTCAGCTTGGCAAGCTACAGCCTGCACCGGCTCATGCACCGTTCCGATCTTCTCTGGCGATGGCACCGCGTCCATCACGGTGACGTGCATCTCGATTTCTCGACCGGCTTTCGCACGCATCCGGGCGAGGCCATTCTGTCGGCGGCCAGCCTTGCTTTCGTAACGGCATTGACCGGTCTCGACGAACTGGCCGTTGCCGGAGCGCTGATCGTATTGCAGGCGCTGGACCTGGCGGCGCACAGCAATGTCCACTTGCCGCCCATGGCCGAACGCATTCTGGGCGGAGTGATCGCAACCCCTGCGATCCATTGCCGCCACCATTCGGCCGATCGGTCCGAACATGACAGCAATTTCGGCAATGGCCTGATCGTCTGGGACCGGATGTTCGGCACGTACAGCGGCAACCAGTCGCCCCAGCGCCTCGGGCTGGACCGATAGGGCGGCCGCAGGTGCCGGAATTGGCCAACGGGGATGCAACAGGGCCTTTCCACCATAAAGGCCCGGACGCTTGCGCGCGCCTTACCGGATCAGCGTGTCGGCCAAAGCCGCTGCGGATCAGGGCCGGCGGTGGATGACAGTCGCTGCAATCTGCTTTTCATCAATCGGGAGGAAAATGGCCTGCTCTGGTGATGGTTGAAGAAATCCTCGTCGGGCCTCAACTGAGCCCAGTCGCGCATGTCTTGCCTTCGCGACAGAAGATAGATCGACACCGGGATATCCGCCAGACGGGCGCATAGCCGCGCGGGATCGAGCAGCGCGCCAAGGCCCAATGCCCAGGCGGCGCGGACAATCTTGCCGGAACGCATGGCATCGCGCCCCCGCTCCAACGCCCATAGCGCCGACCGCCAGCGGCCAACCCGTTCGGGCGTCGCGGCTTCCGGCAATTCTGCCATGTAGATCTGCTCGGCCAGAAGCGAGGACTTGACCATGCGCATGCGGTCCGCCGACATCGAGTCCGGCAAAACCCGGTATCCGACAAGGTAGAGCGGAATGACCGTCGCCTCGGACGTCGCTGCCACTTTCATCAGCAGCAACCAGTCTTCGGACCCGACACTGCCGCTCTGTTGAAGGCGCGGATCATAGCCGCCAGCCCCGATGATATGGTCGCGCCTGAACACCACCACGCTCGGATTTCCCACCGCGTTGTGATAGCGCAAAGCCTGGCCGATCCGGCCGCTGATGCCATGCGTCTGCATGGTGCTCTTCACCCAGCCATGCTCGTCGATTGCGCGCGCGAAGCAATAGGAAAACCCCACATGCGGTGAACTCTCGGTCAGGGCGCTGACATGGGCCCTGAGATAATCCGGGTGCCAGACATCGTCCGCATCCAGCGCGGCAACAAACTCGCCCTGTGATTGCTCCAAGGCCGTATTGCGGGCCAGCGCGACCCCGCGATTGGGCTGACGCAACAGGCGGAAACGCGGGTCGGCCTTGCCATAAAGCTCGGCAATGGCTGCGGTGTCGTCGGTCGACCCGTCATCGACGATCCAGCATTCGAACTGGGTGAAGGTCTGGGCCCTCACGCTGTCGAGCGTTGCCGCAAGTGTCCTGCTGGCGTTGTACGCCGGGATGATCACGCTGACTTTGGGCGGACAGGTCATGGTCAAGCCACCATTTCCGTCCCGATCAAGGTCATCGCGGCCCCCACATCGACCAGGCCCAGCAAACCCGGAGGGCCGTCGACCTCGATTTCGACGCACGACGCCCTGGCGTGCAGGACATGCAGGCCGTCGCTGCGCTGTTCGGTCAGGGCGAGATTGACGAACACGCTCATCGTCGCAAAGGGCAGGGGGATCGCGATTTCGACCGTGACATGGCTGTCGGCGGCTACCGCGCCGATCGATGCTCCCAGCTGATCGGTATCGGTCTGATAGAGCAAAATGCCCTCGGTCGTCTTGAGCGCAAACATCAGTACGGGATGGTTGCATGCCTTCGCGAAGTGCAAGTCGACGGCCACGACCGCGTTGGCACCCGATCTCAGCCTGTTGTCGCTCAACCGAACCGCGCGGATATTGGCCTCACGCGAACCATATTCGGTATCCGGCTTCTCGATCTTTGCGGGAATTCCTCCGTCGTTCGCGTTGGGCGAGGTGGTATATTGCTGATAATACAGCGTGAGAGCCTCATCGGGGCTTCCGTCGAACACCAGCTGACCGTGCTGAAGATAAAGCGCGCGCGAGCAGAGCTGCGTCACCAGATCGAGGCGGTGCGTGACCAGAAAGATCGTGATGCCCTGTTCGCGCAGCTGGGCGATATGCTGGAAGCATTTGTGCGCGAACCGGTTGTCGCCCACCACCAGAGCTTCATCGATGATCAGCGTTTCGCACGGAAGCAGCGCTGCGGCGGCGAACGAGACGCGCATGGCCATACCGGTCGAACAGGTTCGGATCGGCTGATCGAAATAGGCGCCGATATCGGCAAAGCTCTCGATCTGCGGCAGCAATGCCTGGACTTCGGCTCGCCTGAGACCCTGCAGGCGCAGATAATATTCCACATTCTGCCGCCCGGTCCATTCAGGATGGAACCCGGCACCAAGCTCCAGCAGCGCCGCGATCCGCCCGCTGCGCGTGATTTTGCCCGAACTGGCGGTGGTCGCCCCGGCGACAAGCTTGAGCAGGGTGGATTTGCCTGCGCCATTACCACCGATCAGGCCGATCATCTCGCCCTTGCGGACCGAAAAGCTGACATCGCGCAGCGCAGATTTGACATCCAGCGGCTTGGCCAGGCCGAGCATGCCCGCCAGCCGGTGCCCGGTCGAACGATAGAGATTATAACGCTTGGAAACGTTCTGGACGTCCATGACAATCGGGGGCGCCGAGGAGCCAGGTGCGGACGTTGACATCTTCATCCGCCGCTATTAACCGCCATAGCCAGGCAGCGGCAACCCCCGAATGTCCTGGCCTTTTTGCGGCAGATAGCGGGATGCGGAAATTGTCGTGGCAAGACGTTGGGAACTGGTTTGCGCACATAGCAGATTGATCGGGTTCCTTTCCATGAGGGAACTGGAACGGCGTTTCGCCGGAAGTCTGTTGGGCTGGTGGTGGAGCGTGGCTTTCCCGCTCGCGCAAATGGCCACATTTCTGCTCGTTCTCCAGGTCGGCCTGGGCGTGACCGCGCGCGGCGATTATCCCCTGGCAGTGGCGCTGGCCGCAGGGATCGTGGCCTGGGCATTCCTGACCGAAGCGGTCGTCAACATGACCCATGCGATATCGGCCAACTCCACGCTGTTGCGCAATTCTGCGCTGCCGGTCGAAGTCTTCCCGGCCGCAAGCCTGTGCGCGGCGCTGGTCACGCATGCCATCATCCTGACGCTGGTCATGATCGGCCTCGCGGTGGCCGCCTATCCCCCAGGCCTGACGATCCTCGTCCTGCCCTATGCGATTGCATGCCTGTGCGCTTTCGCGCTGCCGCTCGGTATCATCTGTTCGGTCGCCAACGCCGCGTTCCGCGATGTCGCCCAGGCTGTTGTCCCGCTGCTGGCGCTCTGGTTCTGGCTGACGCCGATCGTGTGGCCCGTGTCCCGGATACCGGGCGATCTGCGCTGGCTGGTCGAGCTCAATCCCGGCGCACATATCGTCAATGCCTATCGCTATGCTCTGCTGGGCGACAGTGCATCGCTGCCGTCGGCGCGCGAGACCCTGATCTTCTGGGCCATGGTGCTGCTGCTGTCTGCTACAGCCATGCTGGTGACAAAGGCGTTCAGGCGACAATTGGGTGACATGCTTTGACAGAGGATCAAGTGACCCTGCTGGCGGGCTTCGTTGCCCTGGATATGAAACCGGACGCTGTGGCGATGGCCAGTGATATCGGCGTCTTGGATGTTGACGCGGCTTCGCTTTGCCTGTGCACGGTGGAAGACGATCTGGTCATCGAGACCGGTGAAGGTGGCCGATATCTGCAGTGCCTGGTGAAGCCCAATGGACCTGCAGCGTTTCTTGAGCTTTGGAGCGGCGAAGCGCTGATCGACCGTGCCGATCTGGTGTCTGGCTGGCAGAATGCCGCGGTCGATCTGACCGGGCTGACCCCTGGCAGCCAGGCGATATTGCGCGTTGTCGATCAGCAGGGTCAGCCTGCAGGCGGGTTCGCGTTCAGCCGGATATGGCAGTCGGTCCAATGGGGGCGTGGCCAGCGCCGACGCCTGAAGTGCTATTTTCCGTTCAGCTATACCACCGTGTTTGCGGACCAGTCGATCTACCCCTGCTGCTGCCTGGCGTGGATCAAGCCCAATATGCTCGCCGGACATGCTGCCTCGGATTCGATGAAGGACGTCTGGAACGGGCCGGTTTACCAGGCGATGCGTCAGCAGTTTCTGGCTGGCGATTATGCGACCAGCTGTCGCCCAGAGGTCTGCCCGAAACTGCAATCGCCGCCTGCAAAAACGCATATTCCGGCGGACGACGGATTGCTGAGCGAAGATATCATCGCCGCTGTCAATGACGGGCTGACCGAACTGTCCTTCGGCCCTGCAGGGATGCACCATGACATCGATTATGGCTGCAATCTGGAATGCACGATGTGCCGGGACACCAGGATACTGCCCGAGCGTGCCAAGATCGGTGCCGCGGTCAGCACCATCAACGAAGTCGTGGCGATGGGCAGCCTTGAGGCAGTGTCGTTTTCAGGGGCCGGCGAAGTGCTTATCATGCGCGACATGGTCAAGTTCATCGAAAGCGATGTTCTGTCGGCGCGAGACATCGGCATTTCACTGACCACCAATGCGACCAATTTCTCCGAGAAGATGTGGAGCCGCATTCAGCACAACCGGTTCGACAATGTTTTCATGTCGATCGACGGTGCGTCGTCCGAGGTGTACGACCGGGTGCGGGTTGGTTCGTGCTGGGTCGATATGCAGCCCAGGATCGCGTTTCTGGGAGAACTGCGCCAGCGCGGCCTGATCCGCCACCTGCAATGGAATTATACGGTTCAGCTGGCGAACATATCGGATGTCGGCGCGGCGATCACCATGGCGCGAGAGCTTGGCTTCGACACCATCCGCCTGATCCCGCATTCGGGCACGCTGCAGCGGACCCAGGGCAACATGTTCGAGGATTATGACAAGGCTGCCCTCGACGCGCTGCACGCGCAGATAGAAGCGGTGGGGGGCTTTGACGACCCCATGGTCGGTCACCACGAACTGCGGATGCTGGACCAGCAATATCGCACGCTGGCATCGCATCTGGACATGGCGGAACTGCTGCTCGACCGGATTTGGCAGGACCCGCAACAGGCCGCGCGCCACGCCTATCCCGACTGGACCAAGACTGTGTCGCTGGTCGAACGGGCTGCATCGCTCGCCGCTACAGGCAGCATCGATGATGATGGCCTGACCGACCGAAATCGCGCTTTCCTCGACAGGCTGGCATCGGTCGTCGACGATGTGGAGCGCATCGAGAAAACGAGCGGCAGCGCGTTGCGGCAAGTGCGGGCAAGGCTTTTCCCCGATGCACGCCATATCAACATTCGCAAAGCTTTGCGCCGGTTGCAGGCGCCCGCTGGCTGAGCGTCATGCGATGCGCTCAAGCGAAGAAGGGATAGCTGCGAGAGCAGCTGGGCCGCGCTGGCCTGGCCTCACGACCCGATGATGCGCCTCAGCAGGCCGGCGGGCATCTTGCTCCTCAGCCAGATGGTCGGCCGGGCGGCCCGGCCCGAGGCGAGCCGGTGGTAGATTGCCCGTACCAGGGCCGACCGCGACAATCCCGGTTTCCGGGAGCTCATCGCAAGCGACTGTGCCTGGATATAATAGCGCTCGATGTCCGAAACAGCTGAATAGCGCAGCACGCGTTCCGGCACCGGCAAGGGTTTCGCAGTGAAGCTCTGCTTGCCGGCATGGCTCAGCAGAGGCTCGGGCAATGGCCAGAGCACCAGTCCTTGGCTCACCGCGATGTCTGCAATGTTGCAATAGGGGCTGTTCGGTGCAAGCCAGTCCGCGCCCAGCAGCGGTTTCAAGCGATCGGCCTTCAGCGCCATGCCGCCACCCAGATCGACACCGTGCCAAAAGGCAAAGCTTGGGCTCCCTCCCAGGGGGACCAGCAGCTTGCCTTCGGCGGTCAGACCGGCGGGCAGGACGCCGTCGACGCCCTCAGCCTGCAGGGCAGCATCCGCCATGGCAAAGCCCTCCGGTCGTACCGCGCATCCCGATCGCAGCATCAGAACGCGTTCGTCGTCTTCCAAGTTCAGGAGACCGGGCAGCTGCCGGCACCCCTGATCCATCAGGTTCACCGTTTTCACGGCGACCCGGCCTTGATCTCCGGCAAGGGGCGAGGGACCATGGTTGAGGATGATGACATCCCGAACCTGATCCAGCGCCTCCAGGCTTGCCACCGTGGCAGCCAGATCGTCGCCCTGATGATGATCGACCAGCGCCAGCCATGGATGCTCGCCGGTCGCAGCCACGGCCCTGCTGCCGACCAGGTCGGGCAGGGCGGCAAAGGCGTCAACCCACCGGGCGCGGCAGGCATCCTGGCTGTTGGCTGCCAGCGCGGGCGCGCAGCCCTGGGTCAGCGACTGGATGAGCTTGGCGGCCAGCGCATCCGCGTCATAGTCGAACAGCACCCTGTCCCTGTCCTGCGCATCGATCAGTTCGGGAATGCCGCCGGTTCGGGCGGCGATGAAGCACAATCCCTCGTCCAGCGCTTCGTAGACCGTGCAGGGCGAGTTGTCCGCAGGTGAAGCCATCACCGCCAGGGTCTGGCCGGACTTGAGATGCGCTATCGCCTCGCGTTGGCCGAGATCCGCCTTGATCTGCCAGGCAAAGCCCCAGGCGCGGGCTTGGTCCTTCAGAAAACCGTCTGCGGGTTGACCGCCGATATTGGCGATCTTCCCCAGAAAGGTGACTTTGATCCCGTTCTGCTGCAAGAAGCCGTCGATCTGGCCCAGGGCGGCGCAGAACAGGCGAAGCCCCTTGCGTTCTTCCAGACGGCCAAAGAAAACGATTTCCCTGATCCGGTCGGACTGTTGCGCGCTGGCTTGGGTGAGGGTTTCGGTCGGTCTGGCCGGCAAGGCATATTGCTGGACATAATGCGCGCCTGTGATCTCGAAGCCGGCGCTGACCGCCCAGTCGAGCAGATAATGGCTGGGCGACCACAGCAGATCGGCGTGCGCCACGCTGAAGCGTTCGGCAAAACTATAGGCACTGGTCGCCAGCCAGCCGGGACTTGTACGGTTGATCTCGAATATCCACTGGCTGGGGCTGTGCAGCCCCACCAGCAGATGGGTGTTGCGGAAGGCCAGCCCCAATCGGGCCATGGCAAGGCACAGATAGCCATCGCCCAGGCAATCGTTGAACTGGATGACATCGAACTGCCGGTCTCGCAGGTGCAACCACACCCGCATCGGGGCAGTAAAGCCCATGTCCGCAACAGGACCGACCAACTGGGCCTCGACGGCCGGATCCAGCCATTCAAGCCTGATCCCGCTTGCATCATATTCTGCAGTCCATCTGCGCCTGTCGTCCGGTGCCATCCGGTGGCTGGCCGAATACAGCACCGTGACCGGAAAGCCGGCCCGCGCCAGACATTGCGCCAGCCCCGTCATCGACGTGCCGATGCCGCCATTCTTGAACAATCCGACAAGTTCGTTGGTGACGATGCAAACCGAAGGCAGGCTGGCGCCAGCCGGTGTTCCCAGGGGCGGGAATGCCGGAAATTGCCTCATTGCGAACGCGCCCATGATCGCATCCGCCGCCGTATGCGATAGGACAGGCCATGCCGCATTTCGGCCAGTTCATGTTCGAGCGTGGCGATCCGGTCCTGTTGCTCCAGGACCTTTTCGTACAGCAGCGCACTATGCCCGGGGGATGCCAGGCCGGATACCGGCAGGCCGAGCAGATGGTGCGGCATCTGCCAGAACACATCGGGGTCGGGCGTGTGGCGCGGCGGGTTCACATTCCCGCGCCACGCGATGCCCATGATCTGCTGTGTCTGGTAGAGCGTGACCAGAAAGCCCTTCGCCTCCAGCATGCGCAGCCCTTCGGCGACATGGGGCGAGGCGAGGTCATGAAACACGAAGGCGCAGTCGTCTGCGCAATGGTCCAGACAGGCCATGACATCGCGTGCCGGTGCCGCCCTTTCATGATCGCCGTCAACGACCAGCAGGCTCCATGGCGCAGCGCGATGCGCAGCCGCGACGGAAACGCCTTCGGGGCTGGGCAGCGGGTGCAGCGTGACCTTGCCGGCGACCCCCGCCGCTGCGAGCGACGACGACACCGACTGGTGGAATATGGGGTCTGCGAGCACCGGGTCGACGACATCGAGCGTCACATCGGCGAGCGCGAGATGACAGCTCGACCATCCCATCCAGCACCCGATTTCCACCGCAGCCTTTCCGCGGAACTGCAGCGCAATATTGTGCAGCAAGGTCGCTTCGTCGCGGTTCATGAAACCCATCGTGGGGAAACGGTCATCGACATACCAGATATGCGGAATTTCCCGGCGCAGATAGACCCAGTCGTTCGCGTTGCGATCGCCCCTCACCATGTGCGGGAAAAATCCATCGGCCCGGACGGGCGTAAGGCCAGGGGATACATAATCCCGGAGCGCGGCGTGCTGATCTGCAGGGTTCTGTGCGCTGGATGGATGCGTGGCCATGCCCTGTTCACTAGTTGAAGGGCTCGCCACTGTCGCGCCTTTTTTGCCGCCGGAATGGATGCGCAAATGCGAGCCGCGCGGACGCCGACGCGTTTGACAAGCCATGCATAAGCCTTCAATTCGTTGGCATGAGCCAGAGTGCGTTGCAGAAGCAGATTACACGGGTCGGGCCGGTCCACTTCCAATCGCTGGAAGCGGAACTTGCACCCGTGCAGGGCTATTTCAGCGGCGTGATGCTCAACGCCGGCTGCGGCAATCGCGATATCGGGCCCTGGCTGATGGCCCAGGGGGTGCAGCGCGTGGTCAACTATGATGTCGCCTCCGCGCTGCCCGATGCCGTGATCGGCAAGCTGGAAGACATGCCGTTTCCGGACAATCATTTTGACGCCATCTTGTGCAACGCCGTGCTCGAGCATGTCGGCGATGCCGAGGCGGTGATGGGCGAGCTGGCCCGCGTGCTGTCCAGCGGCGGCCATGCGATACTCGCGGTGCCGTTTCTCCAGCCCTATCACGAATGCCCCGCCGACTTCCGCCGCTTCACCGCCGAGGGACTGGCAGCGATGGGTGGCAAGGCAGGGCTGCAACCCGTGGCCATCAATCCGGTGCACTCCAGCGCGCAGACGCTCGGCTGGATTGCGTGGGAAATCGCCAAGGAAAAGGGCAGGTTGGCCCGGGCGCTGGTCTGGCCCTGGGTCTACGCCTGGACGCGGCTTTCGCTCGCGACCGACTGGCGCATCAAGCGCAATGCCAACACCTATCAGATCGTATTCGCCAAGCCATGAGCCAATGGCGACGCCAGGTGCGGGCAAGGCTGCAGCAGGTCGTCCGCTGGCGTCCTGCTCGCCGCGTGCCGGCAACGCCGATCGAGCGTTTGCGCCAGAAGTTCTGGGCATTCCGGCCAGTACCCGGCCCGAGTGCCAATGTGCAGACGATGCTGATGCTGGACGAGCTGCGACTGCTCGAATCGCTGACCGACGATTACTGGAGCGACAGCGGTCTGATCGTCGATGCCGGCTGCTTCCTGGGGGGATCGACCGTGGCCATGGCCTCCGGCCTGCGCAACAGGGGCATCGCCGACAGGCGTATCATCCATTCGTTCGATCTGTTCCGCGTCGAGGACTGGACGCGGGGGCAGCATATACCCAAAACCATGGAAGCGGGCGCCTCAACGCGCCATCTGTTCGATCACAACATCGCAGACTTTGCCGATCTGGTCGTTGTCCATGAGGGAGATATCCAGAATGAGGCATGGTGCGGCGAGCCTATCGAGATATTGTTCATCGATATCGCCAAGCACTGGTCGGTCTGCGACTGGATCACCAGTAACCTGTTCCAGCACCTGATCCCTGGCAAATCCATCGTCGTCCAGCAGGACTATCTCTGCCATTGGTGGAATGCGTGGCTGCACATCACGATGGAATATTATTCCGATCATTTCGAGCGTCTGTGCGATACCGAATATAATTCCGTCGTGTATCTGCTGACGCGCCCGTTCCCGCCCGGAGCGTTGCAGCCTGATCTGGTGGCGAACATGTCGCGCGAACAGCATATTGCGCTGCTCGACCGCGCCGCTTCGCACTGGAGTTCCGAGCAATTGGACCTGATGCGCCGTTCCAAAGCCAATTTTCTTGAGGTTTTCCCTTATGACCGCCAGCCTTAACGGACTGCCATATCCCGAACTGATGGCGATTCAGTCGGGTACCATGGCTTATCGCTATCGCGGCATCGAGACGTTCAAGAACCCCTTTGATCTCGCGATCTACCCGCTGTTGCTTGAGCAGCTGCGGCCGCGAACGATCATCGAAATCGGCGCTCACAAGGGCGGGAGCGCCCTGTGGTTTGCCGATCAGATGTCGGTGCGCGGCCTCGACTGCCATGTCCACTCGGTCGATGTGCTTCCCGTCACCGGAATTTCCGATCCCAGGATCAGCTTTTACCTGGCCGATGGCAGCGATCTGGCGAACACGTTGAGCGCGCAGCTGCTGGCGGAACTTCCGCGCCCCTGGCTGGTGGTGGAAGATGCCGACCATTTGTGCGGCACGGTGTTGTCACACCTGCGCTTTTTCGCGCCGCATCTGCACTCGGGCGATTATCTCGTCGTCGAAGACGGCGTGCTGACCCAGATGCGGGTCGCGGATGCCTATGGCGGCGGGCCGCTCGCCGCCGTTCATCAGTTTCTCGCCGAACAGCAGGGACGTTTCGAGATCGACCGCACATTCTGTGACTGGTTCGGTCACAACATGACCTGGAATTTCGATGGCTATCTGCGGCGAGTTTGAATCCGTTAGGGCGAACAATGCATTTTGATCTGGAGCCCGAATTCCTGGCGCTGCACCAGCGCTGTGCGCCGATGACGATGACGTCGATCGAGCGCACCTACGCGTTGCATACCGCGGTGCGCTATCTGATCGACAACCGGCTGGACGGCGATTTTGTCGAATGCGGCGTTTGGCGGGGTGGGTCGGCCATGATGATGGCCCTGACCGCGCTCGACTGCGGCGATGCCGATCGCGATATATGGCTGTACGATACGTTCAGCGGGATGACCGCGCCGGGCGATCATGACCGCCAGGCGATGTCGGGCGAGGCAGCGGCGACGATCATGGCGCAAAATCCCCGCGACGAGGAAAACCCGTTCTGGGGCGTGGCGCCCCGCAAAACCGTCGAGACCAATATGCTGGCGACGGGCTGGCCTGCGGAGCGGCTGAAGCTGGTGGAAGGCAATGTGCTGGAAAGCCTGCCCGGGACCATGCCCGAGCGGATTGCCCTGTTGCGCCTTGATACCGATTGGTATGATTCGACGCTGCATGAGCTCGAGACGCTTTATCCCCGCTTATGCTCGGGGGGCGTGCTGATCATCGATGATTACGGCTATTGGACCGGAGCGCGCCGCGCCGTCGACGCGTATTTCGGTAACCTGGCCCACCGCCCGTTCATGTCCCGGATAGACTTTACCGGCAGGCTGATCATCAAGCCCTGAACCGGGCGGCCAGGCACAGCCTGCGGGAACGGAAGAAATGGTGAGCCCTGCTGGGTTCGAACCGCACATGCTCTAAACGCTTGTTCTGCGTAAGGTTCTCATATATCGCGGTTTTCTTCGTCGGGGTGTGATACATCTCTGTGATACAAAGAGGTGCGACCCATGGCCAACGCGATCAGACATGTCACAAAACGCCAAGGCGTCTACCAGTATGTGCGCCGGGTTCCCCAGCAGGTCGTGGACCGACCGGCAGAATTCGAGGCGCTATTCGGAGGCATCACTCCGTTTCGCCGTTCGCTCCGCACGAAGGACCAGGCCGATGCCTTGATCGCCGCGCACGAGGTCGAGCTCGATTTTGAACGCCGTGTCCAGCAGGCTTTGGGCAAGGCGCTAATGACGGCACCGCAGCGACGACTAACGTCGAACCTCTTGCAGGCGATCAGGGCCGAGCAGAAGAGCCTGGTCACGAGGCCGTATCGACTGCACATCATCCATCGTGAGCAGGACGCGGCGCATCATGCCGAAGTCGAGCGCATGTTTGAGCAGTTTGAAACCGATGCCGAGGGCATCCGGCGCGTCTTGATCGACATGGAGCCCACCGATGACCCGCGTCTCGATGCAGCGTCGATCGCTGATCGGATCATCGCGCATGAAGCTATATGCGCACCAGTGGGAAGCTCCGAGCGCTCATTCATCATCAAGGCTGTGCGAGAGGGGCTTATCGACGGCTATCGCGAGATCGGCGACCTGATGAGCGGGAAGCAGTCAGTCCTGCCCGCCGCGGATGAGGGGAAGCGGACAAAGCAGCCCCGGCTCTCTGAGATCGTCATGAAGCATGTGGATGTGGTGCCGAGCCGTCGCACCAAGGGTGAGATCAAGACAGCACTCCGAGACTTCGTTGCCCACGTCGGCGATCTCCCGATCGACGAACTCACCAAGGCGCACGTTAGGAGCTTTTGCGAACACCAAGGCTCCAAGACGATCGGCGGTCGGTCGCGAAACAGCATAGCTCGTCCCATGTCGAGCGCGAACCTCGATAAGAAGGTCGGCCTGCTTCGCGCAGCAGTCAATCGCTTTGCCCAGCAGTCTGGCTTCGAGGGGCCGAACCCGTTCGCGGGCATCAAGGCTTCGGTTTTCACCATGCCGCAGTCTGCGGAGATAATGCCGGACAAGCGTCCCTTCGAGCTCGAGGAGCTGAACCGGGTATTTGCCTACCCATGGTTCACTGGGTGCGCCTCACCGGAGAACATTCACAGTCCCGGTGACCACCGGCTGACTGGCATGCATTATTGGGTGCCCGTGGTGGCGCTAATGACAGGATGCCGTGCAGGCGAACTCGGCGGCCTAATGCTTGACGAGGTGCGTCTGGATGATCGATTTCCGCACATTGTGATCCGCGACAACAAGTTTCGGAGCACGAAGAAGCGTTACCAGCGCAAGGTCCCGTTGCTCGACCAGCTGATCGAACTTGGATTCCCTGCATTCGTTTCACGCGCACGCGCTCGAGGCGATGAAAGGCTGTTTCAGGATTGGATCGCGCCGGGTGGCCCTGAGCATGAATGCTCCGCTGCGTGGTCGAATTCGGCGGTGATCCGTTCGTTCAACCAGACCCTTATCCCTACCGCGCTCGAGGGCCTCCTAGTGGAGGGCGCGCGCCGAGCCGTCACCTTCCACGGCTTTCGAGGGGCCTTCAAGACGCTGCTGACGAGGAACAAATACGGCATCCAGCCGAACTACGTCCATGAGGTTGTCGGGCACGAAAAGTCGAACCTGGATGCACGATATATCGGCGAGATCCCGCTCGCCGAAACCTATCCGGCGATCAGAGCATGTCGCTATGAGGGGCTGGTCCTTCCCCGACCAAAGTAACGGGAAATTGCGTTGTTGACACCGGATGTCCGCATTCACTGGCCGTCAGAAATAAAATTGCACGCCGATTTCAGAGTCAGTCAGGCTAATTTCCTCAAATTGGATCTTCTTGACGATCGCAGCCTCACATGCCTGTCCGCTTCTCATGTCTTGGTGTCAATGATACATTCATGGCCTTCAGCAGTATTACGAATCGCATACATTGTTTGCTGCTGCTACGAACAGTGTGGACGGGGGCGGTATGGCGAAATCTATCACGGTGCGGTTTTATTCTGTTGGCAAGCTCGCTGCGCAAGGCCCCAGCCTGCGAACTACGCTTCAGGCGATCTACGATCTCGGCGAGCCAGCAGCGCGTCAGCGGCAATTGGCTGGCGGATTCGTCTGTCGCTTGGAGCGATTAGTGCTTGAGCCGGGATACGTTTCCG
The DNA here is from genome assembly GCA_026625625.1 of Blastomonas sp. SL216. Classification (NCBI taxonomy): domain Bacteria; kingdom Pseudomonadati; phylum Pseudomonadota; class Alphaproteobacteria; order Sphingomonadales; family Blastomonadaceae; genus Blastomonas; species Blastomonas sp. SL216. The sequence continues at coordinate 1,240,159 of CP113055.1, read as the reverse complement.
GGGAAATGATGAGGGTGCGTGATACCGACTTACCGTGCGAGGTCCATCCTGATGGGACCAGGGCGCTTGGTATCGATGTGCCTATTGGCGACGGTGTAGCCTTTTGTTTTCGTGAAGCAGATCACACCCTCGCCATACACTATGATCCGCGTGTCCTTTCGCCTGGCAGGTTCAATGACTATCTCGTGCAAATGCACCATGCAGGACAGTTCGTGATGGAGCCTGTGATGGACGGGGATGCACTCGCCAGGTTCCAAGAGCAGCCGCTGCGGAAGCTCAAGGTCAGGCTTGCTCGCCCTCAAAATCTCGATGCCTTGGATGACGAGGCTGCACCAGCCGGTGCAGCGATTCAGGCCATGGGTGAAGCATATGAAGCGCCCGAGATCACCGTCGAGTTGAGCATGGGGCGAAACAAGGGCTCTTTGGGCCTCGCTGCGAAGGCCATGGTGGAGCAGTTCCTGGTCCTGTTTGGGCAAGGTGCTGATGTCCGATCGTTGCACGTCACACCTGATGCTGGCGAAGGCTTGAAAAACGAGGACATAAATCTGCTGGACAGCCTTCTGTCGGAGAAGGGCGAGGTGAATCCCGCAAGCGATGCACCCGACGATGTCTATTCGGCTACGTCGGCGTTCGTGCGATTAAAGCTGGACGACCATGGCTGATGAACGCAAGCGCCGCTGGAGCATAGCGCTCGTGATCGAGCAGTGGGCGCCGCTTGTCCTGTCTGTAGGATCGGCGATCGCAATATCGTTGTGGGCGCCAAGCATCGTCGATCAATTCACGCCGGAGGGCGGCTGGTCGGTGGTAAACCTGTATGGCGCGATCTTCAACTGGTCGGCGATTCAGACTGGGTTTGCATTCGGGGTCTACGGATTTGTGGTCGGGAAGAATGACGGATTCGTGCAGGAGATTCGGGACAAGCTCGCGATGCGGCGCTTCCTGGCCTATGTCCGGCGCGCCAATGTCGGTGGGTTCTTGCTGACGGTGACGTCCTTGCCGTTAACCATCGCGAACCCGCCGATTACGACAGCTTACTCGCCGATGTTTTTCATCGTGCTCGCCTGGTTTGCCCTGTTCGTGTGGACGTTTCTCGCTTTTCTCAGGGTAGCATATGGTTTTGGGAAGCTGTCCAGCGTTAGGGACAAGCCTGAATTTTACGGCGCGTGATCGCTAGGCTGGTATCGCGACCGCTTGGGTTTACGCGGTGGCGCAGTAGCGGGCCACTGTTGCCCTGCTAATGCCGAAATGCGCCATGGTAGCTGTTATCGAAGCTCCATTCTCTCGCCGCCATGCGACGACTTCTGCGGCGTTTGCGGCTTTCGGACGGCCCAAGCTCGCCTTGCCCCGATGCGTGCGACCAGTCGCCTCCAGCGCTGCTCTGGCAGCTGCTCGTCCGCTGTCACACCGCTCCTTGATGCGCATGCGCTCCATGTCGGCGATCTGCGCCAGCACGGCAACGATGAGCTCGCCGACGCCGCGACCAATAGCACCGAGCCCATGGACGTCGAGCGCGACGCCCATATCGAGCAGCCTGCGGACCATGGCCTGGACGTCGAGAGCGTCGCGACCGAGCCTGTCGAGCGCATAGACGTGGATCGTGTCACCTTCACGGACATACGACAGCAGCTTGGCGAAGGCTGGACGGGACGCCGCAGGCGTCGCACCACTGATGCCTTCGTCTACGAACTCCTTGTCGAAATGGCCGCCAAGTGCCTGCCGTTGTGCCTCAACGCTCTGATCACCGGTGCTGACCCGGAAATATGCCAAGCGGCTCATTATCGCTCCTTATTGTGTCTCATAAGATACATGATAATATCGAGACGGTATCAAAAGTCAACAAGATATCTTTTGATGTGCTCTGGCGATGTCTGTGAGGGGGTCTTAAAAGTTAGAAGTTGCGAGACCATCCGTTTTCAAACGCCCAACTGTTCTCATTACGCCGCCAGGCTAACATTGGGGAATTGTATAGAAGCGCCAACATTGCCCCAATGGAAGCGCTGTATGCGGCTGGAATGCTGAACCGCTTCGCCCTTGCCGCTTTCATCCCTGCCGTCCTCCTGACCGCCTGCGGGAGCGAGCCGACGGCTCCCCCCAAGGCCTCCGTTCACAGCGAAGCGGTCGCTCATGAGATCGAACTTGTCCGCCTGAAGCTCACGCCAGAAGCGCAAAAGCGGCTCGGGATTGTGACCGAGCGGGTGGGAACGGGCACTGCATCTGCCATGCGCATGACCAGCGGCGAGATCGTAATTCCCGCAGGCGTCGGAGGCGCGCCGATCAATTCGGCCAGCAACTTGCAACAGCTAGGTGCACAGCAGGTCGCCGCCGAGGGTGAACTGGCGCGGGCACGTGCGCAGCTGGCTCTGGCGCGCATCGCCTATGATCGTGCCTCGGCTCTGGTTGATGAGGAAGCCGGAAGCATTCGCGCGCGTGATGAGGCGACGGCGGCGCTCGGCGCGGCCAAGGCTGCTGCCGATGCGGCTGCGGCCCAGCGCCGCCTGCTCGGGCCGGCGGTGGCGGGTCTTGGCAACCAGCGCTTCGTATGGGTGCGGGTCCCGGTGTTTGGAAGCGATCTTGCCGGGCTGCAACAAGGCCAATCAGCTCTGATTTCGCCGCTTGGGCAGGACGGCGCGAAACGATCGGCGCGGCCCGTCGATGCGCCGCCATCGGCGAACGCAGTCGCTGGCACCGTCGATCTCTATTTCGCGCTCGACAATCGTGATCGGGCCTATCGTGTCGGCCAGCGGGTCAGCGTCGCGCTCCCGCTCGCTGGTGGGCGAAGCGAAGGGCTGTCCGTGTCGACCTCCGCGATCCTGCGCGACATCTATGGCGGCGAATGGGTCTATGCCAAGACCGAGGCCGATACCTATGTGCGCCAAAGGATCGAGGTAGCAGCAACCGAAGATGGCCGCGCGATCCTGTCACGGGGGCTGCGCCCTGGTATGCTGGTGGTGACCGCAGGCGCTGCCGAGCTGTTCGGCACCGAGTTCGGGGTCGCGCACTGATGCTGGCCTGGCTGGTTCGCTCCGCGCTCAAGCAGCGCGTGCTGGTGCTCGCAATGGCGGCGCTCTTGGTGGTGCTTGGCCTGCGCGCGTCTGCCGATGTGCCGCTGGATGTATTCCCCGAGTTCGCTCCGCCTATCGTCGAGATCCAGACCGAAGCGCCAGGCCTGTCGACCGAGGAGGTCGAAAGCCTGATCACCGTGCCCATCGAGACTGCGGTCAACGGCGTGCCCGATCTGGCAACCCTGCGCTCGAAGTCGGTGCTGGGGCTGTCCTCCGTGACGATCCTGTTCGAGCGCGGCACAGATGTGATCCGCGCCCGCCAGCTGGTGCAGGAGCGGGTGGCGCAGGTGCAGGCGCGACTGCCTGCCGCTGCCCGCCCACCGGTGATGCTGCCGCCGCTGTCGTCCACGAGCCGGGCGATGAAGATCGGCATCTCCTCCAAGAAGCTCGATCAGATGGAACTATCCGAGCTGGTTCGCTGGACGATCCGGCCCAAGCTGATGTCGGTGCCGGGCGTCGCGAATGTCGCCGTCTGGGGCTATCGCGATCGGCAGTTGCAGGTGCTGGCCGATCCCGACCGGCTGCAAGCTTCGGGCGTCACGCTGGCCGAGCTGCGCGCGGCGACCGGCGATGCGGTGCTGGTCGGCGGCGGCGGCTTCGTCGATACGCCCAACCAGCGGCTGCCGGTTCAGCAGGCGGGTGCGATCCAGACCGCCGAGGATCTTTCCCGCACGGTCATCAAGATCGCGGGCGATGCGCCGGTGCGGGTGGGGGATGTCGCGCGGGTGACCGATGGCTTTGCCGCTCCCATTGGCAATGCGATCATCGACGACGGCCCCGGCATCATGCTGATCGTCGAGAAGCAGCCCACCGGCAATACGCTCCAGCTGACCCGCGATGTCGAGGCAGCCGTCGAAGAGCTGCGGCCCGGCCTCAAGGACGTGAAGATCGACACCACGATCTTCCGCCCGGCAACCTTCATCGAGAAGTCGATCGACAACCTGACCCGCGCGCTGATGATCGGCTGCCTGCTGGTAGCGATCGTGCTGTTCGCCTTTACCCGTGACTGGCGGCAAGCGACGATCAGCCTTGTCGCGATCCCGCTGTCACTGCTGGCGGCGGGCCTCGTGCTGCTGTGGAGCGGGGCGACGATCAACACGATGGTGATCGCCGGTCTGGTTATCGCGCTTGGCGAGGTGGTCGATGATGCGATCATCGATGTCGAGAACATCGCTCGCCGTCTCCGCCTGAACCGTGAGGCGGGCAATCCGCGCTCGGCCTTTGCCGTGGTGCTATCAGCCTCGCTCGAAGTGCGCACGGCGGTGGTCTTCGCCTCGCTGATCGTCATGCTGGTGTTCCTCCCGATCTTTTTCCTCGGCGGGGTGGCGGGGACGTTCTTTCGTCCCTTGGCGATTGCTTATGTGCTGGCGATTGCCGCCTCGCTGCTAGTCACGCTGGTGGTGACACCTGCGATGTGCCTGATGCTGCTGCCGAATGCGCCGATGAAGGAGCATCGCGACACGCGCTTTGTCGCTTTGCTCAAGCAGCGTTATCTCGGCGTCCTGCCCCGGCTGATCAACCGGCCTCGCCTTGCCATGGGCATCGTCGCGGGCGGGTTGCTGCTTTCCGGCATGGGCTATCTGGGGTTCAAGGACCAGTTCCTGCCCGACTTCCGCGAGACCGACTTCCTGATGCACTTCGTCGAGAAGCCGGGGGTGGGCATTGATGCGATGGACCGCATCACGATCCGCGCCTCGAAGGAACTGCGCGCAATCCCCGGCGTGCGCAACTTCGGTGCGCATATCGGGCGCGCCGAAGCTGCTGACGAAGTGGTTGGCCCGAACTTCACCGAGCTGTGGATCAGCCTGGATGACGGGGTCGATTACGACGCCAGCGTCGCCCGCATCAAGGAAGTGGTCGAAGGCTATCCCGGCCTTTACCGCGACGTGCTCACCTATCTGCGCGAACGCATCAAGGAGGTGCTCTCGGGCGCAGGCGCGACCGTGGTTGTGCGGATTTACGGCCCCGACCAGGACGAACTGCGCGCCGCAGCCGAACGGGTGCGCGGCAAGGTCGCCAACATCCCCGGTGTGACCGACCTCAAGGTCGAACAGCAGGTGCTCGTGCCGCAGATCCAGATCCGCCCGCGCGCGGCCGATCTGGTCACGCTGGGCCTCACGCCCGGCGAAGTGCGGCGCCAGGCCCAGACTCTCGTTGCGGGCGAGAAGCTGGGCGAGATCTACCGCGATCAGAAGGCATTCGATGTCGCCTTGTGGGGCGAGCCGGCTATTCGCGGCGACCAGCACGCGCTTGCCGATCTGATGATCCAGACCCCGGTCGGTGCGCCCGTCCGCCTGCGCGACGTTGCCGATGTGGTGATCGTGCCCGCGCCCAACGAGATCAAGCGCGAGGACGGCCAGCGCCGTCTCGATGTCACGCTCAACATCGCCAGCGATGCCGATCTCGGTGCCGTGGCGCGAGGTGTCGAGGCGGCGGTGAGCGAGGTGCCCTTTGCGACAGGCTACCACCCCGAAATCCTCGGCGAATATGCCGCGCTCAAGGAATCGCGTTCGCGGCTGTGGACGGTGGCGCTTGCCTGCCTCGTCGGTATCCTGCTGCTCGTCTGGCTCGAGTTCCGCTCCGCCCGGATCACGGCGCTGGTGGGCCTCAGCCTGCCCTTTGCGCTCGTCGGCGGGGTCATCGGGGTCGCGCTCACTGGCGGAGTTCTGTCGCTGGGATCGCTGGTCGGCTTTGTCACCGTGATCGGGATTTCGGCGCGCAACGGGATCATGCTGCTCTCGCATTACGATCATCTGCGGCGGTTCGAGGGCGAGGCGTTCGGCCCAGCCCTGATCCTTCGCGGCGCGCAGGAACGTCTTGTGCCCATCCTGATGACCGCACTGTGCGCAGGGCTTGCGCTGGTGCCGCTGGTGATCGCGGGCGACAAGCCGGGTCACGAGATCGAGCATCCCATGGCGATCGTCATCCTCGGCGGCCTGATCTCATCGACTGCGCTCAACCTGTTCCTGATGCCCGCGCTTTACGCCCGCTTCGGCAAGGAACGCCCGGAGCCTGATGCTCAACTGGCGGAGGCGGTGGCATGAAGCGATTTGTCTCCTGCGCGGCGCTGATGGTGACCGCTTGTGCGACCCCGTCGCCGCCGACGGCATCTGCAATCAATTCCACGATGGCTGCCGGGCCGTTCGCGAGCTTGCCGGTCGCTTCGATCGAGCCTGTGCCCGATGATTGGTGGCGGCTCTACGATGATCCTGTGCTTGACCGCCTGGTCGAAGCCAGCCTTGCGGCCAATGCCGATCTCAGGGCTGCCTATGCCAATCTCGATGGCGCGCGCGCCGCGCTGCGTCAGGCGCAAGCGGCGCGGCTGCCTCAGACCACGATCGAGAGCAGTCTCGGCATCGACAATCCCGCCAATCAGCCGAGCGCTTCGGGCAATGTGCCGACCACCGACTACGATCTGGCGGTGACCGCAAGCTGGGACGCAGACCTGTTCGGACGGCTCCGTTCGGGTGCTCTCGCCTCCCGCGCGGATGCCGAGGCGCAGGCGGCTGCGCTCGATGGAGTCAAGGTCGCGGTCGTCGCCGATACGGTCCTGGCCTATGTCGATCTTTGCGGCGCAACCCGCAGCCTTACCGTTGTGCAGGAACAGGTCGCGCTTCAGGACCGCGCGCTGATCTTCACCCGCAGCCAGCTGACAGCAGGCGAGGTCTCACCGCTGGAAGTGTCTCAGGCCGCTAACGTTGTCGCTGCGACCAGGGCGACCATAGCACCGCTGGAGGCAGCGCAGGCTAATGCGCGCTATCGCCTCGCCACGCTCGCAGGGCGCCCGGCGGGAGAGGCCCGCAGCAATCCCGTGACTTGCAACGCACCGCCGAAACTTCACACTGCGGCTCCCGTGGGCGATGGCACCGCCTTGCTGCTGCGCCGGCCAGATATTCGAGAGGCCGAACGGCGCCTTGCGGCCGCCACGGCGCGGATCGGCGTGGCGCGTGCCGATCTCTACCCCCGCATCAACCTTGGCGGGGCGCTGGGCCTGCTGAGCGGTGGGTTGGTCGTGACCGGCTCGCCGCTGGTGAGCTGGGCCTTCCCCAATCAGGCCCCGGTCCGTGCACGGATCGCTCAGGCCGAGGCAACCGAACGGGCCGCGTTGGCCGGATGGGACGTCGTGGTGCTCCGGGCGCTACGCGATGTTGAAACGGCGCTTGCGGCCTATGACGGCGAAGTGCGCCGCAACCAGGCACTGGCTGAAGCCCGCGATGAAGGACGCCTCTACGCTCGGCGCGCCGAGGCGCGCGTCCGGCTTGGCGATGCGGCACCTCTCTTGAGGATCGACGCCGACCGCGCGCTGGCACAGGCCGAACTGTCGCTCGCTCAGTCCGAACTCGCTATTGCGCAGGCACAGGTTGCGTTGTTCCGGGCGCTTGGCGGTGGCTGGCGCGGCAGTCCCAAGCCGCTAGAATGAACCCATGAGAATCCTGATCGTCGAGGACGATACCGATACGAACCAGTTCATCGCCCGCGGCTTGACCGAACTGGGCCATCAGGTGGTGATCAGCAGCGACGGCCGCGACGGGCTGTTCCATGCGACCGATGGCGGCTTCGATGCCATGGTGGTCGATCGGATGCTGCCGGGACTTGATGGACTGTCGCTGGTCAAGGCTCTGCGCGCCGCCGGGAACACAACCCCCGTGCTGATGCTGACCGCTGTCAGCGGAATTGCCGACCGGGTTGAAGGGCTCGAAGGCGGGGCTGACGATTATCTGGTGAAGCCCTTTGCCTTTACCGAACTGGCGGCTCGCCTCCATGCGCTGGGTCGTCGTCCCTCTGCGGCAGCCGAGCCAGCGCGGTTGACGGCAGGTGACATCGTGCTCGATCTGCACCGCCGGACCGTCACGCGCGCAGGCCGCAAGATTGCGCTCCAGCCTCGCGAGTTCACCCTTTTGGCAGAACTGATGCGCAATCCGGGCCGCATCATGACCCGCACCATGCTGCTGGAACGTGTGTGGGATTTCGACTTCGACCCCAAGACCAATATCGTCGAGACCCATCTTAGCCGCTTGCGGTCCAAGCTCAACGCCGACTTCGATAGCGACCCGATCGAGACGGTGCGGGGTGCGGGCTATCTCATCAGGGATGACCGGTGAGGCGCTGGTGGCGCGGCACCTTCGGTCTGGTGGCAGCGGTCGCTTTAGGCTTTGCACTGGCGACCCTGGCAATCGGCGTGGTCGCTTTCGAATCCACGCATGAGGCGCTTGAGCTCCAACTTGACCACCGCATCGCCATCGAAACGCAGGCGCTGATCGATGAAGGGCAGGACGGCTATCAGGGCGTGGCCGCAGCTATCCGCCGACGCGAGGCGGCAAGCAGCACGGCGAGCCTAGGCTATCGCCTTGTCGATGTCGCGAACAATCCCGTTGCCGGTTCGCTTGACGCCATTGTCCCGTCCAAACCGGGCTATGTCGAATTGCTGCCCTACAAGGCCCATGGCGAGGACCGGATCGCGCAATCGCTGACAACGGCGATACCTGGCGGCTACCGTCTGCTGGTTGCAGCCGATCGCGCCGCGATCGACGAAATGGACAATCGTTTCATCCTGCTGTTCCTTGGAGCCTTTGGCGCGATGCTGCTGCTGGGCATCGCTGCTGCCTGGCTGGTGGGCCTGGTCACCCGGCGCCGTCTGGCCCGTATCGATCAGACAGCGGCTGCAATCATAGCGGGCGATCTGTCGCGCCGCGTGCCGCTGGCCGGGAGCGGCGACGAGTTCGACGGTGTGGCCACCACGCTAAACCGGATGCTCGACCGCATTGCGGGCCTGATGGAAAACCTCCGTCAGGTATCGAGCGATGTTGCCCACGATCTGCGCACGCCACTGACCAGGCTGCAAAACCGGCTCGACGAGGCTCTGCGCGAGCGCGATAGCGAACTGCAACGCGAGGCGATCGAAGCGGCCGCAAGCGAGGCCGGTGAGCTTCTCGAGGTCTTTTCCGCCCTGCTGCGGATCGCCGAGGTCGAAGGCTTGGCAGCCCGTGCCCATTTCCAGACGGTGGACTTGAGCGCCGTCGTGGCCGACGTGGTCGAGGCTTTTCGGCCCGCGATGGAGAGCAGCGGCCACCAGCTTGTCAGCCGTATCTCACCGGGCCTGACCTTGTCCGGCGATCGCAGACTGCTGCAACAGATGCTGACGAACCTGCTCGACAACGCGGCGCAGCACACCCCGCAGGGAACGACCGTTCATGTCGGCCTTGAGGCTGCCGCCAGCACAATTCAGTTGACGGTCACCGACGACGGGCCCGGCGTCGAGGCCCATCAAGCACCCAAACTCTTCAACCGCTTTGCGCGCGTCGAGCGTAGCCGTTCGACGCCCGGTCATGGTCTGGGGCTTGCGATGGTTGCAGCGATCGTTGCGGCGCATTCAGGACGAGCGACGATTATGCCGCGCCCAGGCTTTGGTGTGCACATAGACCTTTGACCCTGCCCACGAGCGTTGCATCGGTGACCATCAACCGATGGACAATCGATGCGCCAGGGCATAGTCCTGTCGGTGGATGGCATCTAATGCGTATGCCCGCCTGATTGCCTCCATCCGGGTGTGAGTGCTCGGCGAATCCTAGGGCTTCTCTCCGGCGAGCCGTGGGCGGCATGATATACATATTCACCGCCGGCTATCCAGCGTCCGGTGCAGTCGTAGAGGCAGCGGATCAGCACATCGATTGACAGAGTCGTTCCATATTTGTTCTAATGAGGCGATGCGATTCTGCTCATCCCATGCCCACCCATGATCCCGTCACCGCCATCGCCATGCGCACGCTCGAGGACGTCGTCGCGCAGGCGCAATGCGGGGCTGCCCATCGCACATGGGGCCACCGGCTGGCGCTGAGCTGGCTGGTGCGCAGCGGCGTGGCGGCCGATTGGCAGGCAAGCACCTTCTGGCAGACGATCGACGATCCGGTCGCATGGGCCTATTCCGAGCAGGGTGGTCACGATCACCGCATCTCCATTCTTATGGGGCTGCTCGACACCTGGTATCTGACGCTGCGACAGCCGCGCCCGTCGCTCCAGATGCGGGGACGGTGGGCGCGGGCCTATGCTCCCGACATTGACATGGGCAGTGGCACCCCGCAGCTTCCGTGCATGTGTAACCGCTACCAGCCGGGCGAACGGCAGCGCATAGAGGACCATTTCTCGGCCAGGGTGCTGCGCGCTTTCAACGAGGGTCCGGCGACGGTGCACCCCAGGGAGCCCGGCTGGGTGGTGCGGCAGCAGGACGGCCAGATGGTGCTCGAGCAGATGACCTGGGGATTCCCGGTCGTGCTGCGCGGCAAGAAGGGCCAGCCGCTCAAGCCCAAGCCGGTGAACAATGCCCGTTTCGACAAGCTGGGTGCCTTCTGGAAGCGCTGGGCAGTGCTGCCCGAGCACCGCTGCCTGATCCCGGCCACCCGCTATGCAGAGGCCGTCGGCATGCCGGGCAAGATGACCGAAACCTGGCTGTCGGTAAAGGGCACGCCGGTCTTCGCCTGGGCCGGCCTCTGGCGCGCCTCGGACGAGTGGGGCGAGGTCTATACCGGCGTGATGACCGAGAACGCGCCGGAGCTGGAGCACATCCATGACCGGTCGCCAGTGATCCTGACGCCCGACCAGTGGCAGACCTGGCTCACCGCGCCGCTCGAAGAGCTCTATCAGTTCGACCAGCCGTTTCCGGCGGACGCGATGTGCGTGGAGGCGACCAAGGAATTGTGGGCGCGGCGATGAGCCGCTTCAGCAGTGCCGGTGGATGGCTCTTGCTACCGGCACGCGCCTGATAGGCGGCATCCGGGTGCGGGAGACGCGGAATATCTAGGGCTTCTTGCTCTGGCGTCCCAAGGGCGGGCAGCATTACGGAATCAGCGCCGCATCTTTCGCGTTGGGGCGGCCCGCTGCGACATGGCGAGGGGTGGGTTGCGCTTCTTGCTTGGCGCGGCGGGGGTGCGGCGGCTAAGGCTGGGGTGACACCATGGCGTGATTGAGGAGGGCGAGTGCCGATACTGGACTGGATGACGCGCGGTGAAGATGTGCGCGCGGCGGCGCAGGTGCCGTATCGGTTGCTCGAAGCGGTGCCGTCGCTCGATGGCGGAGATTCGGCCTTGGGCAACATGCTGATCCAGGGCGACAATCTTGACGCGCTCAAAGCGCTGCTTCCCTATTACAAGGGGGCGGTGAAGTGCATCTATATCGACCCGCCCTATAACACGCGCTCGGCGTTCGAGCATTATGACGACAATCTGGAGCACAGCCAGTGGCTCGCGATGATCTACCCGCGGCTGGTGCTTCTGCGCGAGCTGCTGGCGGAGGATGGCAGCATCTGGGTGTCGATCGACGACAACGAAGCGCACTACCTCAAGGTCATCATGGACGAGGTGTTCGGGAGGCGGAATTTTATTGCGACGAACGTTACCCAACGGACTCTGACACGACGTAACGATGCGACGTCAATGTCTGTGGCCCACGATTACGTCATTGCATATGCCGCGAATATAAATCGCTTTGTTGTGAACAGATTGCAAGCCGATGAGCGTCAGCGAGCTACCTACACAAATAGAGATGACGATCCGCGAGGTGATTGGCTCGCTGTGCCATTTCATGCACCAAATATTCGACCTAATTTGACATATCCCATTGAAACACCCAGCGGCCGTATTTTGATGCCTCCAGCTGGTCGTTGTTGGAGCACCACGAAGGAAGCATTTGAAGCTTTGCTTGCAGACAATAGAATATATTTTGGCAAAGACGGCAGCGGTATGGCGCAGCGCAAAAAGTTCTGGAAGGAATCCGAGCAACAGGTCGTTCCGTGGACCTGGTGGCCTTATACCGATGTCGGTGAAAATCGAGAGGCGACCCGCGAAGCGAAAGAGCTGATAGATAAAGCAAACCCGTTGCCAATTTTTTCCGGGCCGAAGCCCGAACGCCTGATGCAGCGCATCCTCCACATCGCCAGCAACCCCGGCGACCTCGTCCTCGACAGCTTTCTCGGCTCTGGCACCACCGCTGCGGTCGCGCACAAGATGGGGCGGCGGTGGATCGGGATCGAGATGGGCGACCATGCGGTCACGCATTGCAAGCCCCGGCTCGACAAGGTGATCGACGGCGAACAGGGCGGTGTGTCCGAAGCGGTCGGCTGGACCGGTGGCGGCGGCTATCGCTTCTATCGGCTGGGCGATCCGGTGTTCGACGCCGACGGCCATATCACCGACGGCATCCGCTTCCCGACGCTCGCCGCGCATATCTGGTTCAGCGAGACGGGCACGCCCTATGCCGGGGCGGCGGACGCGCCTGTGCTCGGCGTGCACGAGGGCATGGCTTATGCGCTGTTGTATAACGGCATATTGGGCGACCGGTCGGTCAGCGGCGGCAATGTGCTGACCGCCGCGCTGCTCGATCGGCTGCGCGGGGAGAGCGGCTGGGACGGGCCGATGACCGTCTATGGTGAATGGAGCAAGCTGGGCAACGACCGGCTGCAAGCGGCGGGCGTCACGTTCAAGCAGACGCCCTATGACGTGAGGGCACGCTGATGGAGCTGAAGGACTATCAGCGCCGCGCGCTCGATGCGCTGCGCACATTCCTCGACCAGGCGGCGATCCGCGACCATGCGGCGGCCTATGCAGCGGCCTGCGCGGTGGGCCAGCCCGGAGCCTATGGTGCGGCCTACAAGCCGCTCAAGGACCTGCCCGACGTGCCCTATTGCTGCCTGCGCCTGCCCACCGGCGGCGGCAAGACGCTGCTCGCCTCGCATGCCATCGGCATCGCGCGCGATACCTATCTGGCGCGGCGCTACCCCGTGGTGCTGTGGCTGGTCACCTCGGCCACCATCGCCGAACAGACGCTGGGTGCGCTGAAGGCCATCGGCCATCCCTATCGTCAGGCGCTGGAGGCGAGCTTCGGCGGCGCGGTGCGCGTCTATGGCGTCGACGAGCGCCGTCAGTTGCGCCCGCAGGACATGGCCGATGCCGCGACGGTGATCGTCTCGACGGTGCAGGCGTTCCGCGTGAGCAACGTCGCTGATCGCAACGTCTATCGCGATGACGAGGAGCTTGAGCCGCATTTCGCTGCGCTGCCTGCCAGCCATGATCTGGCGCGGCACGAGGCAGGGGCGCGCAAGGGCAAGCCTATCGCCAGCTTCGCCAACCTCATGAAGCTGCACCGGCCGCTGGTGATCGTGGACGAGGCGCATAATTTCACCTCGACGCTGTCGGGCGAGACCTTCGGTCGCCTGGCCCCCGCCGCCGTGGTCGAGTTCACCGCGACGCCGGTGCGCTCCAACGTCATCGTCTCGGCCACCGCGGCCGAGCTCAAGGCGGCGGACATGATCAAGCTGCCGATCCACCTGTCGCAGCATGCGAGCTGGCAGCAGGCCATCGCGCATGCCGTGGACAATCGCGCGTGGCTGGAAGGGATTGCCGAGAAGGACGGCGGCGGCATCCGGCCGATCGCGCTCTATCAGGCCCAGCCTGCGAGCGAGGGGGCTGAGGCGACCGTCGAGGTCGTCAAGCGCCACCTGATGGAGGATTGCCGCATCCCCGAAGAGCGGATCGCCATCGCCACCGGCAGCCAGCGCGAACTTGACGGCATCGACCTGTTCGACCCTGCCTGCAAGATCGAGCATGTCATCACAGTCGCGGCGCTCAAGGAGGGCTGGGACTGTTCGTTCGCCTATGTGTTCTGCTCGCTTGCCAGCATCCGCAGCGGCGGAGCGGTGGAGCAGTTGCTGGGCCGCGTGCTGCGCATGCCGTTCGCCACGCGCCGGTCGTCCGAAGAGCTGAACCGGGCCTATGCCCATGTGTCCGAGCGCAATTTCTTCGAGGCGGCAGAGGGGCTGAAGGACCGGCTGACCGAGATGGGCTTTGACGAGCGCACCGCGCTGGAAGCGATTGTCGAGCAGCCTCAGGCTTTCGAGTGGACCGAGAACCAGCCGCTGTTCACCGCGCCGACTTTGCCGGTGCTGAGCGTGCACGAGCGGCCCGACCAGAGCGACTGGACGCCGGAGATGGTCGAGGCGACGCGCATCGCCGACAATGGCGAGGGCGGGGTGGCGATCACCTTCAATGCCGACGCGCCCGACGAGGTGCTGCGCAAGGTGGCAGCGGCGATCTCGACCACTCAGACCAATCCGAGCACAGCGGTCGAGGCATTCATCGCGCGTCGGGCCGAGAGCCTGTCGCCAGCCGAGAAGGGCGAGGTTCTGACGCTTCCGCGGCTCGCCATCGAGCGTGACGATGGCCAGATCGAGATCGTGTTCCCCGAGACGCTGGTCGATGTCGGCGGCTGGGATCTGAGCAAGGTCGATACCAGTCTGCCGGGCTTCGCGCTCACCGAGCGACCCGACACGTTCGAGATGGATGTCGAGGGCGATCAGGTGGTCTATACCCGGATCGACGCGACCGCCGAGTTGGCCCTGGACGATGCCACCGACTGGGACGTCGCAGCGTTGTCCCGCTGGCTCGATCGCACCACGCCGCAGCGCGATGTGGCCCAACCGATATATCTCGAGTATTGCCGCCGTGTGGTGGCTGGGCTCACCGAGCGCATCCCGCTGGCCCAACTGGTGCGCGGCAAGTTCGCGCTCCGCCGTGCGATCACCGCGCGGGTCAAGCATCTGCGCGAGCAGGCCGGTCTTCGCGGCGTGCAGATGCTGATGACCGACATTGCGCCGGTGCTGGCGCTAGGCGAAAATGGGTTCAGCTTCTCGAAGCGCGGCTATGACCCGCGCAACCCCTATGTCGGCCCCTGGAAGCCACGAAACCACCTGTTCGCCAAGGTCGGTGACCTCCGCCATGGCGGCGAGGAGTGGGAAGCCGCCATGCAGATCGACGATCATCCTGCCGTGAAGCATTGGGTGCGCAATGTGGACCGCACCGCATGGTCTTATGCGCTGCCGACCTCGACCGACCTGTTCTACCCCGACTTCGTTGCCGAGCTGAAGGACGGCCGCAAGCTGATCGTCGAATACAAGGGTGCCGATCGCACCGATAACCGCGACAGCCTGGAGAAGCGCAACATAGGCGCGCGTTTGCAGGAGGTGAGCCAGGGGCAGGTGGTTTTCCTTTGGGCTGAGCGTGACCGCGACGGTGGCGTCAGTAGGCAGATCGACATCGCGATCGCATGACGGCTCGTGGATCGGCGACGGCGGTGCCGGGCA
Source organism: Blastomonas sp. SL216 (assembly GCA_026625625.1). Lineage (NCBI taxonomy): Bacteria > Pseudomonadati > Pseudomonadota > Alphaproteobacteria > Sphingomonadales > Blastomonadaceae > Blastomonas > Blastomonas sp. SL216. The sequence goes on along the minus strand of CP113055.1, from coordinate 1,224,970 downwards.
CGGTCGGCACCGGCGAGCGCCCAGACCTTGCATCGAACTGGAATACCGTTTCGATACAAGCTCGAACCGGTAAGCTTGATGCCGCCAAGGCGCGCCAGGTTGAAAAATAATTCGAAAAAGGGCCGAATCGGGTCAATTTTTTACCAACAAGATTCAACTTGACGTCTGCGCGTCGGTTGATCCATTCAACTGGGGCCGCTTTGGTCCTATCGAGCATTTCTGCGGCTTAGCGCGAGGCAAGGTGTATTGCAGAAATCTGTGAGCCCGAGATTTTGTCGCAAACCTGACGGATGCACCGAACACCGCCGAGACGGGAACGTGGACAGCCCAGCCCCAGGAGGGAGCACCATGAGTGCCGATCAGCATAATGCTCCCCAGGGCCGCTACCAGCCGCTCGTAGCGCCTTCAGGGGACGCCAGCTCCCAACCGATGTCTGCCCGATAACGGTGCGCCACGCATGGTCCCTTGCACCGTGCGAGCGCTTCCTCGACATGGGTGCGGCCGACGGTCGTGAGGGACTTGCCCCAGCCGGGTTCGATCGACAGACTGACCTCATAGATCCCATGCTTGGCCCGCCAGCGCATCAGCACGCCGATCGCTTCGGGCAGCTGGGTGGCGAGGACGATTACCGGAGCGTGCGATCGGCTGGTCATGCGGTAGGTGCGATAGCTGTCGCCACCACGGATGCCACCAGGAAAGCCGACGACGCTCACGCCGATGCCGCCTCGAAGAGCATCGATCCGTCCAGCTGCTGCACGATCACGCCGGCGACGTCGCCACGCTCGACGGTCTTGACCGTGAAGTCGTCGTTAAAGTCGGCGGGAGCTCCCTTGCCGATCGAGAACCTGCCTGGCGCGTCGCCGGACCTCGCGATCCAGAAGGTGACGTAGACCGCCGATGCGTGGTCCATGTCGGTGGCGGCGACGCACATCTCCTCGCCGGTGTTGTCGTTGCGAACGTTGAACAGTTTCATGTCGTTGACCTCGTCGTTGTTGTCGATGACTCGGTGTGACACGGTCCCGTTTGGCATGCGGGTGGGAAATGCGCTGGGCGCTCGGTGTTTAGCGGCCTGACGATCAGTGCAGACGATCAGCATTCCCGGCCTGTCATTCTGGCGGTTCTTCGCGGAGCAAGGCCCAGAACTCCCGTGCGGTTTGGATGCCTTCGAGCGACATGAATGTCTTACGCTTCAGCTGCTTGTCGCCTTTGAGCGCGTTCTTGGCGATGTAGCTGACCCACCGGCCACGACCACGTTTGCTGCCATCGTCTACATCGTAGCATGGCACGAGATCGATTTCAGGTCCGGCCTTGGGGCTAACACCGGCAGCAGCACGACCGAGAGGGTGCTTCGCTACCGCGCGCTCCATGGCGACCTTGAATTTCGTGGCGACAATCGGATGCTCTGCCAAAAGGAAGCCATGGAAATGCAGTTTCGTCCGGCTGCCACGCCGCGTCCTGTTTTCGACCACAAGGCAGTATGCAAGGTCCTTGAGCCCCTGAGCTTCCAGTGCCTTCCGTGTTTCCCTGCGGATGCGATCCATGGGGTCCTTGCCATCCCTGATCCATCGTGCTTCCAGATCCGGCCTGACCCGCACCGTGAATGAGTATCCGCCGAATATGAGTGCCACCTGGAAGAGAGCGTGGAACTTGAGGAACTCGCCGACGTCTTTCCAGCGAGGTAGGCGTTCGGGCGTCAGCTCCGTGTAGTCGTGGCTCAGGTGGTCAAAATCGTGCCATACTGACAAGGGGTCCACAGGGCCAAACGGGCTGGCCAGCAGAGCGCGCCGCGTATCGGCATCCTTCACCAGCTGATCGATGAGCGACTGCTCGTATTCTACGCGGGCCTCGATGGAGCGATTCAGCGATCTCACCGGAGGTCTGAGGCGGCGAGGCCCGGAGAATTGCGCGGCGCGATAATGGACGAGCTTCTTGGTCGATGGCACGGCGGTGACAGATTCCTCGCGCCCTATGGTGGGCGAATACCAGCGCTGATTCGGTGCGCTCAGGGGAACATTTCTTGTCGGGCTGAAGGCCCTGGATCGCGGCGGTTTGTCACATCCGCGAGGCTCGACGCCGAGCGGACGGCGCTGGGCGCCAGCCAAAAGCAGATTGCTGCCTCGTGGTCCAGTCCTTCTCGTTGGACCGTCTGACATGAGGGCACTGCCAGCGGCTGGTAATGCGGCGGGGAGCAGCCGACCTTGCCGAGCGGTCAAAGCAGGGCAGGGCGTGTGCCGCTCATGGCCGAGCTACCACGGTGCGCTCGTTGTCCAACCAAGCGGTTAGGCCCAGTCACGCTGTGATACAATGATGCGATACAATGCCCGCTGATGGCCGTTAAGTGATTGATTTTAAAGGAATGGTGAGCCCTGCTGGGTTCGAACCAGCGACCTACTGATTAAAAGTCAGTTGCTCTACCGACTGAGCTAAGGGCCCCTTGGGGTGGCGATCATAGTGCGCCATCGGTGGCCGGGCGTGCCCGGGTGCGGGCATCCCCCTAGTCGGGCAGGCTGGCCTGGTCAACCCCGTGTGGCGCGATGATGAAGCTGGGCGATGGTGAGCCCGGTGAGTGGGTCGCGCCAATGCGGTGCGATGGCGAGGGCTGGGCGCAGCACGAAGTCGCGCGTGCGATAGGCCGGGTGCGGCACGATCAGCAGCGGGGAGGGGGAATGCCAGCTTCCGCCCGACCACAGGATGATGTCGAGATCGAGCGTGCGCGCGGACCAGCGCTGCCCGCGCCTCCGCCCGAAGCGTGCCTCTAGGCGCTTGAGCAGCGCGAGCAGCGCATCGGGCCGAAGCGGGCTGGCGATGATCGCCGCGCCATTGGCATAGCGGCGCAGCGAGGGGCCGATCGGCGGGGTTTCGATGACGGGCGCGACCGCGAGCACATCCTGGCCATCGGCTGCCAGCGCCAGAAGCGCGGCGGCCAGCACCTTGTCCGGGCGGCCGATGCGATGGTGCCGCCGGTTCGATCCCAATGCGATCAGATAATGGTGCATGCTTGCCTCGGCCATGACCAGCGCCTAGCGCGGCAGGATGATGGAGTTAAGCCCCATTGCGCATACCGAGCCGCCGGTCGATTGCGCTTTGTGTCCGCGCCTGGTCGCGCTGCGCCATGAATGCCAGGCCAGGCACCCCGATTGGTGGAACGCGCCCGTCCCGGCCTTTGGTGATCCCAATGCGTGGCTCGGCATAGTCGGTCTTGCCCCCGGCATGCATGGTGCAAACCGCACCGGGCGGCCTTTTACCGGCGATTATGCCGGGGACCTGCTGTTTGCGACCTTAGCCAAATTCGGCCTGTCGCGGGGACGCTATGATGCGCGGATTGATGACGGGCTGACGCTCGACGGCGTGATCATCATCAATTCGGTCAAATGCCTGCCGCCGCAGAACAAGCCGACGCCGCAGGAAATCAATACCTGCCGCCGGTTCCTTTCGGCGCAGCTGGAAGCCTTGCCGCAGCTCAGGATATTCATCGCGCTCGGCCGCATCGGGCATGACAGTTTTCTGCGCCATCTGGGGCTGCGCGCCGCAGCCTTCCCGTTCGGCCATGGGGTGCGGCATGATCTGGGCGAGGGGCGGGTGCTGATCGACAGCTATCATTGCAGCCGGTACAACACCAATACCGGGCGGCTGACGGCGGAGATGTTTGACGCGGTGTTCGCCGCTGCCCTGGCAGAGCGAGAGCGCTTCAGTCCGGCGGCGTAAGCGCGGGCACGTCCTTGGCGGCATCTTCGGGAGATATGCCGGGCGGCGGCGCGGCAGCGATCGTTTCCTGCCGGCGCATCACCCGGCCCGCGCGCTTGATCGCGGCGCGCACGCGCGGATAGGTGCCGCAGCGGCACAGGTTGCGGATGGCGTCGTCGATCTCGGCATCGCTGGGGTCGCTGTTCTTGCGCAGCAGCACGCTGGCCGCGATGATCATGCCGGGTGTGCAGAAGCCGCACTGTACCGCCTGCTCGGCGACAAAGGCCTGCTGTACCGGATGGCTGCGGTCGCGGCTCAGCGCCTCGATGGTGGTGACGTAGCGGCCTTCGACCTCGGCAATGCTGACCAGGCACGAGCGGATCGCCTCGCCATCGATGACGACCATACACGCGCCGCAATCGCCATTGCCGCAGCCATATTTGGTGCCGGTGAGGTTGGACGCATCGCGCAGCGCCCAGAGCAGCGGCGTTGTCGGGTCGAGCCGGTACTGGACCGGGCGGTCGTTGACGGTGAACTTGGTCATGGCTGCACGCGCTTATCCGAGCTGAGCCCGCAAGTCACCAGCACACCGACCGCCCTGATCGCGATCAGTCGCGCCAGCTCGGGTCGATCTTGTCGACCTTGCGCACCATCGCGGCGAAATCGGGGACGCCAGCGCCCATCGGCAGCTGTACCTGGCTGAGATCGCGCTGGTGGACGTCGATCACATCCTGCGAAATCACGATCGGCTTGCCCATCGACATGGTGGCCAGCTGGATCTCGCACGCGCGCTGCAGCGCCCAATAGGTGATGAACGCCTCGGGCAGGGTGCGGCCCATGACGACCGGGCCGTGGTTCTTGAGCATCAGGATGCGCTTGCCTCGGACGGCCTCGACCAGCCGCTCGCCCTCTTCGGCGCGGACGGTCACGCCCTCGAAATCATGATAGCCGATATTGCCGATGAAATTGCAGGCATAGAAATTGGTCGGCTGCAATCCGCCTTCGACCGAGCACACGGCCATGGTCGCGGTGGTGTGCGTGTGGATGATGCAGTGCATGTCGGGCAATTGCTTGTGGAACACGCTGTGCTGGGTGAAGCCGGCCTTGTTCACCGGATAGGGCGATCCGTCGAGCTTTTCGCCCTCGGAGTTGATCTTGACCAGGTTGGAGGCGCAGACCTCGCTGAAGTGGAGGCCATAGGGATTGATCAGGAATGCGTCTTCCTCGCCCGGGACCTTCAGCGTGATATGGTTGTAGATCATCTCCGACCAGCCCATCATGTCGAACACGCGGTAGCAGGAGGCGAGCAGCTTGCGGGCCTCATGCTCTTCGGTGGTCATCTGGGGGGTCGGCTTCAATGCGGTGGCCATCGCGCTCTCCTGTCACTATCTTTGGTGGCTATGTGCAACCTGTATCGCATGACAAGCAACGCCGATGCAATCCGCCAGTTGTTCGGCGCGGCGCTGGGGAGCATCGATATGGGCGGCGCCAATCTGCCCGCGTTCGAGGGCATCTATCCGGACCATGATGCCCCGGTGGTGGTCGCAGCGGGTGATGACGCGCGGCTGGCGACCATGCGCTGGGGCTGGCCGCCCTTTGGCGATATCAAGCGCCCGATCACCAATGTGCGCAACCTGGCATCGCCGATGTGGCGGGCGGCCCTGCGTGATCCGGCGCGGCGATGCCTGGTGCCGGTGACTGCGTTCTGCGAATATGGTGCAGCGCCCGATCCGGTGACCAAGCGCAAGCCGCAGCACTGGTTTGCACTGCCATCTGGCGAGCCCTTTGCCTTTGCGGGCATCTGGCGCCCGGTAGAGGAGGGGGCACGCTTTGCGTTCCTGACCTGCGAACCGAATGCAACTGTAGGTGCGGTGCATCCCAAGGCGATGCCGGTGATGCTGACCGGGGATGCGCTTGCGGGCTGGCTGGGTGCGGATTGGGTGGCCGCTGAGGCGCTGGTTCGGCCGTTCCCTGACGATGCTATGATCGCGCTGGCGAGTGAGCGCCCTGCCGATGCACATGGGTCACTGCCCGGTCTTTTCGGCTGAAACGGGGCGAAATTCCTTGAAAATGCCACGTGACGCTGGTAACGGCGCGAGCGTGACCGACAGCCTGTTGGCTGGCGTGCCCTTTTTTATTGGCCTTTTAGCTTTGGCCCTGCTGCCCGTTTTCCGCGCCCCTTGGCGTGGCGCGAGCGGATTTGCAGGCCGTGAATCGAAATGGAGCTGACGTAAGTTTATGCAGATTCTCGTACGCGATAACAATGTTGACCAGGCGCTGCGGGCGCTCAAGAAGAAGCTGCAGCGCGAAGGTGTGTATCGCGAAATGAAGCTGCGTCGGCATTTCGAGAAGCCCAGCGAGAAGCGCGCCCGTGAAAAGGCCGCTGCAGTGCGTCGCGCACGCAAGCTGGAGCGCAAGCGCATGGAACGTGACGGCGCGAAATAAGCCGGTTATAGCATCGCTAACCTGACGGATCGGGGACGCCGATTCGTCGCAACGGCCCCTGATGGGACTGCAAGGTGAGAGCCTTGCGGTGCTTTTCAGGGGTTTGTGGTACGATAACCGGAGGCTGCCATGTCCGTAACCCGCGTTCCCATTCCGCCGCTGGCCAAAGGCTCGCTCACCAAATTGTGGTTCGGCGTCGCTGCCGCTGTTGCAATTGCAGGGGGCACCGCCTGGGCCGGATTGCAGACTGTGCCGCAGTCGTCTGCCGGGTTCCTCGCCAGCAATGCCGACGAACCGGGCGTGGTGACGACCGAAAGCGGTCTGCAGATCAAGGAACTGGTCAAGGGCACCGGCCCGTCGCCGACCGATGCGGACGTGACGCTGATCAACTATCAGGGCACGCTGATGGACGGCACGCCGTTCGATGCCAACCAGCGCGTGCCTATGCCTGTGGCAGGTTCGATCCCCGGTTTCTCCGAGGCGTTGAAGCGGATGCAGCGCGGTGGCAAATACCGGCTGTGGATCCCGCCCGAGCTTGGCTATGGCGCTGAGGAAAAGAAGAACCCGCAGACCGGCGAAGTCGTGATCCCGGCCAACAGCCTGCTGGTCTTCGATGTCGACCTGGTCGAATTCATCCCCGAAGTGCAGCTCCGTGCCATGCAGCAGCAGCTGCAGGGCCAGGGTGCGCCGGGTGGTCCTCCGGGCGCGCCCCCGCCGGGCATGCCGGGCAACTGATGCTAACATGAAAAAGGCCGGTGATTGCACCGGCCTTTTTTGTTTGGGCTGCGATGGCGAGACGGGTCAGGCGCCTTCGGGGCGGACCGGTTCGAACGCGGCGACCATATCCTTGAACCATTGCGGCAGCGGAGCCGGGCGGCGCGTTTCGATCGCGAAATGCACATAGCTGATCGTGACCACGGTCAGCAGCTCGTCGCCGCGGAAGATTGCGCATTCGCTGGTCAGCGAACTGCTGCCGAAGCGCTTGATCCGCACAGCCAGATCGATGATGTCGTCGGCCACGGCGCTGCCGCGGAAATCGACTTCGGCATGGCGCACCATCATGTCATGGTCGGGACCGAACAGGTTGAACCCGGTGCTTTCCGGCTTGCCGCTCGCCAGGTTGAGCGCACGGAAATATTCGGTGATGCCGACATCGGCGTACATCAGATAGTTCGCGTTGAAGACGATATTCTGCATATCGACCTCATGATAGCGCACGCGCTTGGGCGCGATGCTGCGGAAATGGGCGCGGATCGGCGCGTCCGTCATGCTGTTTTCCCCTCATTGTGTCCGTTCCGGAAATCCCGATCCGCATACACAAAAAAAGGGGGGCATGAAGCCCCCCATTTCCCTGTTTTCAATCGGTTGGGTCTCTCGCCAACCTGATCGTGACCAAGCCCGGTCAAACCGTGATTGGATCAGAACTTGAAGCGGACCGAACCGCCATAGGTGCGCGGCAGGCTGGGATAGCCCGAAACGCTCTGCGACTGGGCCACCGAGTCGAACACCGTCGAGATGAAGCGGTCGTCGAGCAGGTTGCGCGCCCAGGCGGTCAGTTCCAGACCGTTGGTGAGCTCCAGCGTTGCCGAGACGTTGACGAGGTCGGTCTGGCGACGGAACTGGCGGGCAACGTCCAGCGCAGGCTGGAAGTTGCGGGTGCCATTGGCATTGGTGACGATGAAGCCCGGCAGACCTTCGGCGATCTGGACGTCGCTTTCATACGCATAGTCGCCGCGAACGGTGAACTTGGTGCCGCCAGCGAATTCATAGGTGTATGAGCCGCCCATCGAGGCCGACAGGGCAGGGATGCCCGCAGGCGTCGCGCCGGACAGGTCACCCACTGCCGAGTTGACGAAGCTGTCATATTTCGGATCGAGATAGGTGAAGGCGACGAACAGGTTGAGGCCGTCGGTCGGGCGGACGGTTCCGTCGAACTCGATACCGAAGGTCGACTGCTTGCCCGCATTGGCGAGGGCAAAGCCGGTGCCGGTGAACACGTTGCTCTGGAAGCCCTTGATCGACTGCTTGAACACCGTGAGGTTGAACGCGACCAGCGGCCACTGCGCCTTGATACCGGCTTCGTAGACTTCCGATTCCTCGGGACCGGCAAAGCGGGAACCGGTGGTCAGGTTGGGCAGAGCCAGACCTGCATTGCGGATCGGCGATGCCGCCGGGTTGTTGACCGGCGAGCCCGGGATGAAGTCGGTCGGGAACGGACGGCTGTCACGCGACAGGTTGAACGAGGTCGCCTTGAAGCCGGTGGCATAGGTGGCGTAGATGTTCAGATTGTCGGTGATCTCGTAGTTCGCACGGATGGTGTACGAGAAATCGTCGTCCTTGGTCCGGCCGCTTTCCACAGCATTCGGGAAGTTGAGGAAGGGCGGCAGGAACTGCAGCGCGCGAAGGCCGAGCAGCGGGTTGACTGCCGGGTTGGTGTTGTTGGCGCGGGCAAAGGCAGCCGCACCGCTCTGGATCTGACCAAAGGCAGCGGGCTGAGCGGCGGCGAAAGCAGCCACCTGAGCAGCATTTGCCGGTCCGGGCAGGCGCAGTGCCTGGCCGACGGTGGTGGCGATGCCCTGCTGCGTGATCAGCGTGTTGCCGATGGCGACGAAATCAAGCGCCGAGAACGGATCGGTGCTGACGACGTTCGAGCGGACCTGCTTCTTGTCTTCGGTATAGTTGAAGCCGAAGGTGAAGGTCAGGCGGTCGGTCGGCTTGAGGTCGAACTGGCCGAAGAGCGAGAACGCGTCGTTGCCATAGGTGAAGTCGTCGAAAATGCCCTGGCCCTGACGGAAGAAGGTGTTGTTGGGCACGCCGAGCAGCGCTTCGACGCCGGCAGCACCACCTACACCGGGGCCGATCAGCGCACTGGCATAGCCGCGGAAGTCACGGCCGAAGAGCAGGTCGTTGGTGAACTTGATGTCTTCGTTGAAGTAGAAGCCACCGACCAGGAAGTTCAGCGGGCCGTCAAAGTCCGATGCGACGCGCACTTCCTGCGTGAAGGTGTCGATCGAGGTGTTGGCCAGGTTCTGGCCGATCAGGTCGGCGCTGGTGAAGTCCGAATCCTGGTTGGTGGTCGAACGCACTTCGCGATAGGCGGTGATGCTGGTGACGGTCAGCGCGCCGATGTTCCAGTCGCCCTGCAGCGATGCGCCGTAGTTTTCGATCTCGTTGGTCGAAGGAATGTTGTTGCGGACGCGATACGAGAACGGATCGGCGGCTTCCAGCGGACGCGCCTGGCCACTGGCAGCGCGCAGCGCGGCGGTGATGGCCGGGTTCTCGCGAACGTTGGCAGCAATACAGCAATTCTCGTCGATCTTGTCATAGTCGCCGATCAGGCGGAACGACAGGTCGGCGCTGGGCTCCCAAAGCAGCTGACCACGCACACCCCAGCGGTCGCGGTTGTTGAACTTGATGCCCAGATTCAGGTCGCGGGCATAGCCGTCACGCTTGTTGATGTTGCCAGCCAGGCTGAAGGCCAGCGTTTCGCTGATCGGGCCGGTGACGTCGGCCTTGAGGATGCGGGCGTTGAAATTGCCATAGGTCGCTTCGACCTGGCCGCCGAATTCGAACTGCGGACGCTCGGTCACGATGCTGATGATCCCAGCAGATGCGTTCTTGCCGAACAGGGTCGACTGCGGGCCGCGCAGCACTTCGACGCGCTCGATATTGGGAAGGTCGCCGATCTGGGCTGCCGAGCGCGAACGGTAGACGCCGTCGATGAACACGCCGACCGACGGTTCGATGCCGGGGTTGTTCGCGCCGTTGCCGAAGCCGCGGATGATGAAGTTGGTGTTGGCCGAGCTCTGCAGCTGCGAGACGCGCAGCGAGGGGACCAGGGTCTGCAGGTCGATCAGGTCGCGGATCTGTGCGTCCTCGATGTCCTCACCGCTGGTCACCGACACGGCGATGGGGATTTCCTGCAGCGTGGTTTCGCGCTTGGACGCGGTCACGATGATGACGTTGCTGTCTGCGTTTTCGGCATCCTGCGCGGCGTCCTGCGCGAAAGCGGATGCGGGCATGGCAAGCGTGCCAAGTGCTGCGCCCGAAAGCAGAATCGTTTTCAGGCGGGTGTCTGTGATGGTCATTGGGTGTTCTCCCCTAATGTGGCTGACAAAATGGCCCTGTCCCCGGGCCTGTTATGGCTTTGGATCGTCCTTATGTCTGACACCCGGCTGTCACAATTGAAAAGCTAGGAAACCCAAGCGATTCCAGCGCTTGCGTGACATTATTGCAACGCAATTTACCATTACCGCGACGTCAATTGCGTGCCAGGCAATTGTGCGTCGCAGCATTCCGCTTGCGTCAAGTTGAGGGTAACCGAAGACTTGCCGTCCGCGTCAATCGATGGGCGCGCAGGCCTGTTCCAGCCAGGCCAGGGCGTCGCCCTCCAGCTGCGGCGCGACAATGTCCATCACCTTGGCATGGTAAGCGTTCAGCCAGGCGAGTTCTGCAGGGCTGAGCAGCTGCGGATCGATGCAGGTGCGATCGATCGGCGCGAAGGTCAGCGTCTCGAAGCCCAGCATGTCGAGCTCTGCACCGTCGATCTCCAGCGGCTCGACCAGCACCAGATTTTCGATGCGGATGCCGAATTCGCCGGCCTTGTAATAGCCGGGCTCGTTCGAGCAGATCATGCCGGGACGCAGAGGTTCGCCTTGGCCGCCAAAGGCCGCGATGCGCTGCGGGCCTTCATGAACCGCCAGGAAGCTGCCCACGCCATGGCCGGTGCCGTGCGCGTAATCGACGCCATCGGCCCAGAGGAACTGCCGCGCCAGCGTGTCGAGCTGACCGCCGGTGGTGCCCTTGGGGAAGCGGATGGTGGCAAGCGCGATATGGCCCTTGAGCACCTGAGTGAAGCGGCGCTTCATTTCCACGGTCGGCGTGCCAATGGCGATGGTGCGGGTGATGTCGGTGGTGCCATCCAGATACTGGCCGCCGGAATCGACGAGGTACAGGCTGTCCATCACGATCGGCAGGTTGGTCTCTTCCGACACGCGATAGTGGCAGATCGCGCCATTGGATGACGCACCGGAGATCGTGTCGAACGATGTGTCGATGAGCTTGCCGGTCGCTACGCGGAATTCCAGCAGCTTGGCGGCGGCCGAAAGCTCGGTCTGGCCGCCCGCCGGGCCCGCGATCGACAGCCAGTGGAGGAAACGGCTGACGGCAGCGCCATCGCGGGCCTGAGCCGCGCGATGGCCGACGATCTCGGTTTCATTCTTCATCGCGCGCGGCAGCACGCTGGGATCGCGCCGGGCAACGATCTTCGCGCCTGCCGTTTCCAGCCGCGAGAAGATGGCGGCCACCGCCCGTTCGGGGTCGACCGCCACCGCCTTGCCGCTCAGTGCATCCAGCCCGGCAGGGAAGCTGTCATAGCCGTGCAGCGCCACCTGATTGCCCAGATGCGCGCGCAGATCATCGGTCACCTTTTCAGGCGCGACATAGAGGTCGGCGCTGCCGTCCTGATGGACCACGCCATAAGACAGCGTCACCGGCGTATGCGTGACATCGCCGCCACGCACGTTGAACACCCAGGCGACCGAATCGAGCGCGGTGATGACGGCGGCGTCCAGCTTTTCTTCCGTCAGCCAGCGGGCGATGTCGCCGCGCTTTTCGCCCGCGTCACGGCCCGCATATTCCAGGCCATGCGGCTTCATGATCGCATCGGGGCGCGCAGGCTGATCGTGCCACACGGCATCGACCGGGTTGCTGGCGACGGACTTGAGCGAAGCGCCGGATTTGGCGAGCTTGCCCGTGGCCTGCTTCACCCATTCCCGCGTGTGCAGCCATGCATCATAGCCGATCACGGCACCTTCGGAGGCGTTCGCACCCAACCATTCGGCGACCGACTGCTGCGCCGTCCCGACATATTCGAACAGCCGCCCATCGACCTGATCGCGCACCTGGATGGTATAGCGTCCGTCGACGAATATCGCCGCCCGGTCGGATAGCACCACTGCAGCCCCCGCCGATCCGCCAAAACCGGTCAGCCATTCCAGCCGCTGGGCATAGGCACCGATATATTCGCTCATATGCTCGTCACAGATCGGAACGACAAAGCCATCCAGCCCCTGACGCTTCAGTTCTTCGCGCAGGGCGGCGAGGCGGGCTTCGTGGGTGGACATCAGCATGGCGGGGTATCAACTCCTTGCAAAAGCGGTTGGGCGGCAAGATAGAGATAATCCGCGCCCTGCGCCAGTCCGGCGCGGCTACCGGAGCGTCCTGCCACGAACACGTTCTAAGGGAAACGTTCATGCCGATCCGACCGCGCACCGCATCTGCCATCGCCTCTGCCGCCTTGATTGTGGCGCTGGCGATGACATCTCCCACCAGGGCTTCTGCCGAGGCCCCCGGTTCAACCAACGAAAGTGCTTCCATGCCCGATACCGCCAAGCCGCCCATTGCCGAACAGCGGCCCTATAGCTTCGAACGCCATGGCGTGACGGTCGAGGACCCGTGGCACTGGCTGCGCGATGCCGGCTATCCCAAGGTCGATGACGCCGATGTGCTCGCTTATCTGGAGGCAGAGAACCGCTGGTTCGAGGCCGCGATGCAGCCGCATGAGGCGCTGACGCAGACGCTGTTCGAGGAAATGAAGGGTCGCATCAAGGAGGATGACAGCTCGGTTCCGCAGAAGGACGGCGAGTGGCTCTACTGGGTCGAATATGACAAGGGCGCGCAATACAAGAAATGGTATCGCAAGCCCGTCGCCGGCGGCGATCGTCAGCTTATCCTCGACGAGACAGAGCTGGCCAAGGACAAGGACTATTTCCGCCTCGGCGCCTTTTCGGTCAGTCCCGATGGCAGGCTGCTCGCCTATTCGGTCGATGACAACGGGTCGGAACGGTTCGAGGCGCGGTTCAAGGACCTGACCACCGGACAGATCCTGCCCGACGTCATCCCTGGCACCTTGTCCAGCCTGGTCTGGACCGCCGATGGCAAGGCGCTGATCTATGGTCTGGCCAATGAGAACTGGCGCACCGACAATGCGCGGCTGCACGTGCTGGGCAAGCCGCTGGCCGAGGATGTCGAGCTGTACAAGGAGGCCGACGAGGGCTTTCGCGTCGATGTGGGGGTGACGTCGAACGAGAAATATATCGTCATCGCGACCGGCGACAACGAGACCAGCGAGATCCGCCTGCTGCCCGCCAACAATGTGCTGGCCGAGCCGATCCTTGTCAGCCCGCGCAAGAAGGGCCGCGAATATGATGTCGAGGAACGCGACGGCACGCTGTTCATCCACACCAATGACGATCACGTCAATTTCCGCCTTGCCACGGCCAGCCTGGACAAGCCGGACGAGTGGACCACGCTGATCCCCGGTTCCGACGATTTCTACATGACCGATATCGCGGCCTTCAAGGATTTCTATGTCGTCGAAGGGCGGCGGGACGGCCTCGATCAGATCGAGATCCGCGATTACGCGGACCCCGGCAGGGTCCAGCCGATCACCTTCCCCGAGGCCAGCTATTCGGCCTCGCTCGGCGACAATCCCGAATGGGACATGAAGGTGCTGCGCCTGGCCTATGAATCGATGGTCACGCCCGACACGGTATATGATTATGATGTCGCGTCGCAAAAGCTGACCGTGCTGAAGGTGCAGGAAGTGCCTTCCGGCTATAATGCCGCCGATTACGAGACCGAGCGGCTGATGATCGCAGCGCGCGACGGCACGCAGGTCCCGGTATCGGTGATCTACCGCAAGGGCTTCAAGAAGGACGGCAGCGCGCCGCTGCACCTTTATGCCTATGGTGCCTATGGCTATGCGATACCGCCCAGCTTCTCGGTCACCCGACTGAGCCTGGTCGATCGCGGCTTTGCCTATGCCATCGCGCATATCCGGGGCGGCGATGATCTTGGGCGCAAATGGTATCTCGATGGCAAGCTGACCAAGCGCACCAACACGTTCAACGACTTTGTCGATGTCGCCAAGGGGCTGATCGCCAAGGGCTATACCGCCAAGGGCAAGGTCACCGCGAGCGGCGGTTCGGCAGGCGGCGAGCTGATGGGCGTGGTCGTCAACACCGATCCCGACCTGTGGGGCGCGGTCGTGGCGCACGTGCCGTTTGTCGATGTGGTCAACACCATGCTGGACGAAAGCCTGCCGCTGACGCCGGGCGAATGGCCCGAATGGGGCAACCCGATCACCGACAAGGCGGCGTTCGATCTGCTGCGCTCATACAGCCCTTATGACAATGTGAAGCGCCAGGCCTATCCGCCGCTGCTGGTCACAGCCGGGCTCAACGACCCACGTGTGACCTATTGGGAACCCGCCAAATGGGTCGCCAAGCTGCGGTTGACCAAGACTGACGACAACGCGCTGCTGCTCAAGACCAATATGGGCGCGGGCCATGGTGGCAAGTCGGGCCGGTTTGATTCGCTCAAGGAGACGGCGGAAGAGTTCGCCTTCATCCTCTGGCAGATGGGCATGGCCGGCCAGTAATCCGCAATCCGGGCCGGGGCAGGGCGATGGCGCCCGGCCCGGGCACATCGGTCAGCGGCAGGGGCCCAGCTGCTCCAGCACGAAATTATAGTCGCGCCGCGCGAGGTCGTTATCCGCAGGCGTGTCCGATACCAGAGTGCGCGCCGGAAGCTCGCGCGGCAGCGAGCAGGCGAGCCGGTACCACAACAGCGTGTTGCGCCGCGGCGGGGCTGCCGCTTCATCGACGATTTCGGTCAGCGATACCGCCCATCGTGTCGCGAGGCCCGGGCGCCGCAGCACGGTGATCGAAACCGGATCGCCGGTCGATGTCGCCAGAAACACCTGGGTTTCGCCTTCGCCTTGAAGGTTGCCGCGCACGTGCAGTGCCTCGCGAATGCCGCGGATCGCGGGCGGCGCGCCGGTTGCGACCAGTTCGGTGACGATCGCGCGGACCTGCTGCTCGGCCGCAGCGCTCCATGCGATCTGCCCTTCCTTGGCGACCAGCTGGACCTCGCCGGGCCGCGTACCTGGCCGCGCGAAGAGCAGGAATTGCTGCTTCTTGAGCTTGGGCACCTTGCCGCGGCCATCGCGGGGCACGTCGACAAGATAGCGAATCGATTCGCTGACACCCTGCTTCCCGCGAATGAGATTCAATACCTGTGCCTCCACAAACAGCCGTGCCATTCCGGGAGCGAGGTCCGGCGCACGCTCTGCTTCGACCATCGTTGCCTTCTTGACCTGCACGCGCATGACCTGCGGAGCGGCATCGGCGAGGCGGGCGAGGGTGACATATCCCGGTCCGTCCGTTTCGGATGAAACCTGTGCATTCACGCCGTATACGAACGGAAAAGTGCCGGGAATTGCGATGGTTAAAGTCAGCGCAGCAGCGATGGATTTCAGCGCATGAGGCATCGTCGAGTATCCTCGTTTTCAGGGTCCGGGAAGGCGGCTGTCGGGGCTCAAAGGTTAATTCAAACTGAATCCATTTAAGCGATTGCCTGCTGATAAGTTGCGCGTTAAATCCCCTTTCGGGCAAGAGAAAAACAAACCAGAGGCTGGAACACGGCTGGGGAACGGGGGCAACCTGAACAGGTTGCATTCCGCAATCCGTGTGTTTCCTGCGCCAGCTGCGGTCATCAGCTGGTTTGTCCGGGTGTCGTGGATTGCATTATCGGCGCTCCCCGGATGACGGGTTTCAATAGGGTAAGGAGCGTCGTTTCTGAATGGCCTATGCTGATCAACAGGCAAGCGGAAACAAGATAGTTTCCCTCGTTATCGTGGCATTGATCCACATCGTGGTCATCTATGCCCTGGTGACAGGACTTGCATATAGTGCGGTCAAGTCGGTCGCAGAGAAGCTGAACGTCGTTGACGTTGAGGAAGAGGTGATTGAGCCGGAAGAGCCGCCGCCACCTCCGCCTGATCAGCCGATCACGCCGCCGCCGGTCGTAACGCCGCCGCCGATCGTTCGGACGCCGCCAACCACGGCTCCGGTCATCACCACCACCAACACGCCGCCGCCGGTATTCACGCCGACGCCGGTCGTGGCTCCCCCGCCGCCGCCGCCGGCTGCGCCTCCGCCGCCTTCCAAGGCTTCGGGTGCATCGCCTCGCGGTAACCCGGGAAGCTGGGCAACCACCAACGACTATCCGGCGCGTGCGCTTCGTGAAGAGCGTGCCGGTACCACCCGGTTCCGTGTTACCATTGGCCCTGATGGCCGTGTGACGGATTGCCAGATCACCGGATCGAGCGGCCATGCCGATCTCGACGAGGCGACCTGCAAGAACGTGAGCCGCAGAGCGCGCTTCAAGCCCGCCCTGGACTCCGCAGGTAATGCGATCTCGGATACCTATTCGAACGCGGTTCGCTGGGAAATTCCGAAGTAAGTTTGGACTGGATGCCGCTGCGGCGGATTGGGTTTTGGTTCTAGATGCACCGGTTTTGTGACGGCGCTCTATCTATTTTCTGAGAGGAAGTTTTGATGTTGATTGAAATGCTTGCTGCGGCTGCAGGTGAGGCGCCGAAAAACGCTTTCGGTTTTGCGGAAGCTCTCGAGCAGGGCGGTGTGATCGCTTACGCCACCGTCGTTATCCTGGGTATCATGTCGTTCGGCTCGTTCTTCATCCTGTTCACCAAGCTGTTCGAACAGCAGAAGGTGCTTTCGCAGGGTGCCAAGGTTCGTGAAACCTTCTGGCGCGCTGGCAGCATGAAGGAAGGCGCCAACAAGCTCGAGAAGAACACTGCCTACCGTCAGATCGTCGACGACGGCCTGAAGGCTCAGGAAGAGCATGCCAAGCTGACTGACCCCGTCGAAGCACATGACTGGCTGCACGGTTCGCTGAGCCGTTCGGAAGCTGCCATCAACGCCAAGCTGGCTGGTGGTCTGCCGTTCCTGGCAACCGTGGGTGCAACCTCGCCGTTCATCGGTCTGTTCGGTACCGTTATCGGTATCTACCGCGCATTGATCAAGATCGGCATCGCCGGTCAGGCTTCGATCGACCAGGTGGCAGGTCCCGTGGGTGAAGCACTCATCATGACCGCACTGGGTCTGGGCGTGGCTGTTCCCGCCGTGCTTGCCTACAACTGGCTGCAGGCTCGCAACAAGCTGATCGCTGCCCAGCTGAGCGCCTTCTCGACCGACGTTCTGGGCTATATGGCTTCGAACGGCGCCGTGGTTCCGGCTGTCAAGGCTGCCGCTCCGGCTGCCAAGCCTGCTGCTCCCGCCGCCGCACCGATCAAGAAGTAATCCGATACCAGGTAGGGATGCGATCACCCTTCAAGGTGCTCGCATCCCCTCCGGGCAGCCAAGCTGCTCTTTCGGATGCACTGCAGCTGATCCAGCATAGGATCCGCTCGGTGACACAGCCACCGCTCCTAGGAGCATGTGGCATGACAGAATAGGATTTGTTGCGATGGCAATGAGCGTTGGAGGCGGCGGCGGCGAAGAGAAGCCGATGTCCGACATCAACACCACGCCCCTGGTGGACGTGATGCTGGTGCTTCTGATCATCTTCCTGATCGCGATTCCGGTCGTGATCCAGACGGTGGACGATCTGGAAATCCCGGTGGTCGAGTTCGAACCGACCGAGACGAAGAACGAAAACATCCTGCTTTCGGTTTCCTCGACTGATGCCAATGGCCTCAGCCCCGGTGACGATGGCTTTGCGGGCGCCAGCCCGAACGGCGAGTGCCGCGTGTACGTGAACGTCACGCCGGTGGACAATGCCGAGCTCCAGGAACTCGCTGTGAAGCGTCTGGAATCGATCATTGAAAATGCCGGTGGCGTGGAAAATCTGAAGGAAGAAGATCTTCCTGAAGTGCACATCCGCGGTGACGTCAATGCACCCTATCGTTGCATCGGCGGCGCGATTTTCACCGTGCAGCGGGCCGGTTTCGCCAAGGTGGGCTTTATTTCCTCGCCCATCGCGCTGGTTGAAGCAGGTTAAGCGCTTCGGTGCGCAAACAGGAATTGGAGTAGCTTGATATGGCAATGAGTGGCGGCAAGGACGATGGCGAGCCGATGATGGAGATGAACACGACGCCGTTGATCGACGTCATGCTCGTGCTCCTCATCATGTTCATCATCACCATCCCGGTCCAGACCCATGCGGTGAAGATCGACCTTCCGGTGGACAGCCAGACCCCGCCGGACGTCCAGATCGAACCGGTCAAGAATAAGCTGACTGTCGATACCAACGATACCATCGCGTGGAATGGCACGCCGGTATCGCAGGGACAGCTGGCCGGCATTCTGGCCCAGACCCGCAACATGGATCCGGAGCCCGAACTGCAGTTCCAGCCGGATGCCCGTTCGCGCTACCAGATCACCGACGAGGTTCTCGCCGTGATCAAGCGCAGTGGCGTCACCAAGCTGGGCTTCGTGGGTAACGAACAGTATGGCACGTTCCAGAAGCCCCCGGGCAGCTGATCGTTCCGACCCGTTCAGGGCACAAAAAAAGGGCGGCGTAGCGATACGCCGCCCTTTTTGCTGTCTGGGGTATAGGGCGTTCAGCCGCCCCGCTGCTTGTCAGAAAGCTGGCGCAATGTGGCGAGCGCATCACGGAGCGCCGCATCCATGTCGTCGTCCTGCGCTGCCGGTGCAGGCTCCGGCATGTCCGCCGGCGCGCTGGCCGCAGGTTCGGCGGTTTCCGGTGCATAGCCGGAAACTGAAGGCGGCAGATATTCAACGTCCTCATCCCAGATCGGGCGTGCGCCAAAGGCTTCACCGGCAGGCGCCGGCTCTGCGCTGTCCGTCGCCAAGGGCATCGGGGCGCTATCGTCTTCGGGTGCTTCAGGCGTCACCGCCTGGGGCTCGTCAAGGCGCAGCTTGAACGGTGCAGGCGGTGCCGGATCCTCAGCAGGAAATTCCGCACGCTCCACGGTGGGCAGAGCAGGCTTGGCGAGCGAGAATACCCGCGCGCTGGCGTCTTCGACCGAGCCGAATGCGGGGCGGCGTGCCGTTGCCGCGCGCCGCCGGGCAAGGCCAGCTTCCAGCCGTGCGAGCAGCTCTGCAGTGCTCAGCCCGTCCAGATCACCCGCCACATCGGCCACGGCCAGCGGCTCTTCGCTCGCGGTCGGAACGGGCAGGTCGGGTGCGATCATCTCGTTGGTCTCATCGAGCGAGATCGGAACCTCGTCCAGCACCGGCTCGTCAAGCGGCAGCGGATCGCTGGCGGCGAGCCGTGCGGGCTCGGGCTCGAATGCAAGGGGCTCCGGCTCTTCCGGTGCGCTCATCGCCGGCGCATTGGGCGGTGGCGGAGCGAAGCGCAGCGAAGGTGCGGGCGCATCGACGGCGGGCGCGGCGAAAGCCATGTCGGACCCAAGCTCCAGCGGCGGCGGTGCGATGACCGGCATCGCGGCCTCGGGAGCATCGAGCGGTTCGCCCAGGTCTTCGCTGGCGCGGATCGGCGCGCGCACCGGAGCATCGGGATGCTGGTCGCCATTGCGGATCCGCACCGGGGCCAGATCCGAAAAATCGGTGATCGTGCCGGGCGCTGCCTCGGCCTTGCCGAAGCGCAGCGTGCGCAGCCAGCCGGCAAGCTTGCCGCTCTTGGCCGCAGGCGCGATGCCCTGGCCATCGTCCTTGCGGGCGTCATCGGCTTTCCGGATGGCGGTTTCAAAACCCATATCGTCACTCTCCGCACGTGGCAGCAGCGCCAGCAGCGCTCCTGCAGTCAGTGTTCCAATGCCCGCACTCAGCGCGAGCCTGGCGGTGTCGCCCAGCGGCGGGGCGGCCGCGGGCAGAAGTTCGGCAATGCCATAAGCGGTGACAAAGCCCTCGATGGCGTTCATCGGGATGAAGCTGCTGCCAAAGGCGGCCGCGACGCCGCCACCCAGCGCGATCGCTGCGGGATAGCGCGACAGGACGCTGGAGCCGGCATTGCCGGTCCCTGCCTGTTCATCCGCTTGCGGTGTCGCCATGTCGTTTCAACCCTGGTGCCATCATGATCAGGCAGCGCTGGAAACGCGCCTGCCCGCATGATGCTCTAGCATGCGTTGGTAAACGGGTTGATAACGCTGAACATTCCGCGCCCAGTTGCGTTCCTCGGCAACAAAGGCCCGGGCGGTGGCCCGTCGCTCATCCCAACTATCGCGCGCCGCGACCAATCCGGCCAGCGCCTGCGCCATGGCGGCGGGATCGTCAGGTGCGAACAGCGTGCCGGTCATGCCATCGGCAATCAGCTCGCGATGCCCGCCGACATTGGATGCTGCGACCAGGCGGCCCTGCGCCATCGCTTCCAGGGGCTTGAGCGGCGTCACCGTCTCGGTCAGGCGCATCGCCTTGCGCGGGTAGACCAGAATATCGGTGAGGCTGTAATACTGCTCCACCTCGCTATGCGGCACGCGGCCAGCAAAGCAGATGGCGTGCGCGGCTGGCGAGCTTTCCGCCTGGGCGCGCAAGGCTGGCTCGGCAGGGCCGCCACCCACCAGCAACAGGCGGATATCGGGATCGCGTTCCAGCATCAGCGGCATCGCGGCGATCAGGTCGTCGAGCCCTTCATAGGGATAGAAGCTGCCGATAAAGCCCAGCACCGTCTTGCCGGTCAGCCCGAGCGCTTCGGCGCGGGCGGGGTCGGCGGGCACCGGGGTGCCGAACATCTCCATGTCCACGCCATTGGGCGAGACCATGATCTTGGAGGGCGGAAAGCCGCGCGCGATCAGGTCTTCGCGCAAGCCTTCGCAGATCACCGCGACCGCATCGGCCTGGGCTACCGCGCGGTTTTCCATCTGGCGCGTGAGCCAGTATTTGGCCGAATGCTCGCTGCCGGTGCCGTTGCCGACCGCGGCATCTTCCCAGAAGGCGCGGATTTCATAAAGGACGGGCAGACCGAGTTTGCGCCCGGCGCGGATCGCGGCCAGCCCGTTGAGCGCGGGCGAATGGGCATGCAGGATGTCGGGCTTCCAGATCGCGGCGGTGGCCTCGGTTGCGCGCGCCAGCGCGGCGATATCGCGCCATTCGCGCAGGCCCGGCGGCCCTGAGACGGGTTCCATCGTGCGGTGGAAAGTCAGGCCGTCATGCTGCTCGACCGCCTCCACCTCAGCGCCTGCAGGAAGCGAGGCCTGATGCCGCACGCTGGTGACGCCGCGCACGTCCAGCCCGGCGCGTTGCTGCGCGGTCATGATCGCGCGCGTGCGGAAACTATAGCCGCTGTGGAGCGGCAGGCTATGGTCGAGAACGTGCAGGATCCGGGTCATGGCGCGCAAGCCTATGGCGCAAAAGGATTAACGCCGCGTCAACCCATTGCGCTTATGGCTGTAAACCGCAACGCGGCTTGTGCATAGTCGGGTAGTTCAATGTTCAGGGCAGGGCCGCAGGTTCATGGTCGACAATTTTGCCATTGCGATCTCGCACCTGCTGGTGGCGCTGGCCGCCTGGCGGCTGGTGTGGCGTGCCGATCTGGACAAGGAAGAGCCGCCCGCCAAGGACACGACCGGCAGCGGTTTCTTCCAGCGACCGGCCAGGCGCGCCCCGGGAGACCGCGGCGATGCGTGATCTTGCCTTTGTCGGCTTTCTGGCCGCGTTCCTCGCGCTGGGCTTCAAGCGGCCGTTCATCTTCGTGCTGGCTTATGCCTATGTCGATATCGTCGCGCCGCAGCGCCTGTCCTACTGGATGCTCAACGCGGTGCCGATCTCGCTCATTGTCTTCGGGCTGGCGTTTCTCGGTTGGCTCATTGCTGACGACAAGAAGGACATGCGCGTCTCGTTCCGCCAGGGGATGATGCTGCTGCTGTTCATGTGGTGCGCCTATACGACGCGCACGGCCGACTTTCCGATCGATGCGCAGGGCAAATGGGAATGGGTGTGGAAGGCGCTGATCTTCGCGATGTTCCTTCCGCTGACGCTGCGAACCAAGCTGCGGATCGAGGCGCTGGGATTGATGATGGTGCTGTGCGCCAGCTCGATCATCATCACCGGTGGCATCAAGACGCTGGTTTCCGGCGGCGGCTATGGCGTGATGCAGTTGCTGATTTCCGACAATAGCGGGCTGTACGAGGGCTCGATCATCTCGACCGTCGCGATCTGCATCATTCCGCTGATCCTGTGGCTCGCCAATTACGGCACGGTGTTCACGCCCGACTGGCGGGTGAAGGGCTTTGCCTATGCGCTGATCTTTGCCTGTCTGCTGATCCCGGTGGGGACGCAGGCGCGAACCGGCCTGGTGTGCATTGGCGTGCTCGCGGTGCTGATGCTGCGCTTCGTGCGCTACCGCTTTCTTTATGCCGGGCTGGCGATGGCGCTGGCGGTGGCGGCGGTGCCGTTCCTGCCCTCCAGCTTCACCAACCGCATGGCGACGATCGGCGAATACAAGGCCGACCAGTCCGCCTCGACCCGCGTCGCGGTCTGGGCCTGGACCTGGAAATATGTGCAGCAGCACCCGCTGGGCGGAGGCTTTGAGGCCTATCTGCAGAACAAGGTGAAATTCGATACCGTCGCGGCCAAGGGCGATGGCCCCAACACCCAGATCGAGAAGCAGGAAATCACCGACAAGGGCCGCGCCTATCATTCGAGCTATTTCGAGATGCTGGGCGAGCAGGGCTTTCCCGGCCTGTTCATGTGGCTGGTGATCCATCTGGGTGGCGTGGTGCGGATGGAGATCATCCAGCGCATCTATCGCAAGCGCAACCGCGAGGACGAGACCTGGGTGGTCCCGCTGGCGCTGGCGCTGCAGAACGGTCAGATCGTCTTCATGGTCGGCTCGGCCTTTGTCGGCATCGCCTTCCAGCCGTTCGTCTACATGCTGATAGCGATGCAGATCGGGCTCGATACCTATCTGGCGCGTCGTCGCAAGGAGGCGGCTTTCCGTCCCCTGGTCGATGCCCGCGCCGCGCCCAAGGTTGCATGATCGGCCTGCGCTGCCTAATTCGGGCGGCATGACGACCAAAAAGACCGCAGACGCGCCCCCCGTCCTTCCTGAACCGATCACCGCAGAGAATGTCGAGCAGCGGCTTGCCAGCCTCTGGGCCTGGATCAGCGACCATGCCATCGAGATTGCGATTGCGGTGGGCGTGGGCACGGCGATCTATTTCGCGCTGGCCTATCTGCAGCGGCGCGCGCGCATCTATGCCGACAAGCAACCCGACCGGCTGTCGCTCGCCGCGATCATCGGGCGTACCTTGTCCAAGACCAAGCAGTATTTCCTGATCATGATCTCCGCGCGGCTGGTGGTCGGCTTTTCCGAGGCACCCGATGGCATCGTCCGGGTGGTGACCTTCCTGTTCACCGTCGCAGCCGTATTCCAGGTGGCGATCTGGGCGCGCGAGATCATCCTGGGCATGATCGAGCGGCGCGCATCGGGCAGCGACGATGCCGGCAGCGAGACGCTGGCCAATGCGATGTCGCTGATCCGCCTGCTGGTGACGGTGGTGCTGTTCGCCATCGCCTCGATCATGGTGCTCGACAATCTGGGCGTCAATGTCACCGGCCTTATCGCGGGTCTGGGTATCGGCGGTATCGCCATCGGTCTGGCGGCGCAGGGCATATTTTCTGACCTGTTTGCCGCGCTGTCGATCATCTTCGACAAGCCGTTCAAGCGCGGGGAGACGATCGGCTTCGATACCACCACCGCCACGGTCGAGAAGATCGGGCTGAAAAGCGCGCGGCTGCGCTCGGTCAATGGTGAGGAGATCATCATCTCGAACACCAATCTGCTGGGCAAGCAGATCATCAACTACACGCGGCTCAATCGCCGGCGGACGCGCTATCGCATCGGTCTGGTCTATCAGACCGCACCCGACCGCGCGCGGCTGGTGCCGGGGATGCTCAAGGAGATCGTCGAGCAGGCCAGCGGCATCTTCATCCGCTGCGGCTTTGTCGGCTTCGGCGCGAGTTCGATCGATTTCGAACTCGATTTCGACGTGATGAGCAGCGATTTCGAGGTGGTGTTCGAGACGCGCCACCGGGTCGGCATCGCCATTCTGGAAAGGTTCAACGCCGAGAAGCTCGAATTCGCCTATCCCACCCAGACATCGTTCACCGCCGCCCCCGATGGCCGGTTTATCATGCCTTATCCCGAGGGCGGCTTTCAGGTGGCCATGGCCGAGCACGAGTGAGCCGAGGCCGAGTCGAAAGGGGGTGTAAGCGCTTTCCGTTTCCGTAAACTGCCGCTGACAGCCTGCATGCCGTAGCGGCGTGCAGTCTTGCCTTGTATGAACGGCGGAAAAGCGCCAAAAGACGCGCATTCCATATCGCGGCAGGTCACAAAGACCGCAGCCCGAACAGCGACAGGAGAGCAGGAATGAGCGCAATTTCCCCGCAGGAAATGAAGGACATGGTCGGCAAGACGCTGGGCACGTCGGAATGGCTGCTGGTCGATCAGGACATGATCAACAAGTTCGCCGATGCGACCGGCGACCACCAGTTCATCCATGTGAACGAAGAGATGGCCAAGATGACGCCGTTCGGCGGCACCATCGCCCATGGCTTCCTCACGCTGTCGCTCTTCCCGGTGCTGATGGCCAAGTCTGACTGCCCGCGCGTCGAAGGCGTGAAAATGGGCGTCAACTATGGCGGCAACAAGGTTCGTTTCCTCGCACCTGTCCGCTCGGGCAAGAAGGTGCGCGGCCATTTCAAGCTGCTGGACCTGGAGGAAAAGCGCCCCGGCCAGTGGCAGCAGACGCTCGAATTCACGGTCGAGATCGAAGGCGAAGACAAGCCTGCCGTGATGGCCGAGTGGATCAGCCAGTTTTTCGTGTGACCCATAAAGGCCCGCCGACGAACACAGGCGGGCCAATCGAGGAGAATTTCCATGCGTGATGCAGTTATCGTTTCCACCGCCCGCACGCCGATCGGCAAGGCCTATCGCGGCGGTTTCAATGCCACCCCGTCGCCGACGCTGGCGGCGCACTCGATCCGCGCTGCTGTCGAGCGTGCCGGTATCGAAGGCGCTGAAGTCGACGACGTCGTGATGGGCGCCGCGCTCCAGCAGGGCGTTCAGCACACCATCGGCCGCACCGCCGCGCTGCGCGCCGGTCTGCCCGTGACCGTGGCCGGCATGTCGATCGATCGTCAGTGCTCGTCGGGCGTGATGTCGATCGCGACCGCCGCCAAGCAGATCATCGTCGATCGCATGGACGTTGTCGTTGCCGGCGGCGTCGAGTCGATCTCGATGGTGCAGACCCCCGAAATGCGCGTCGGCCCCGATCCGGAGCTGCTGGCGATGCACAAGGACATCTACATGCCGATGCTGCAGACCGCCGAAACGGTGGCCGCACGCTACAATATCAGCCGCGATCGCCAGGACGAATATGCCTACCGCTCGCAGATGCGCACCGCTGCGGCGCAGGCTGCCGGCAAGTTCGACGACGAGATCGTACCGGTCAAGGCCAAGATGGCGTTCAAGAACAAGGAAACCGGCGAAGTCACGATGACCGATGTCGAAGTGACCAAGGACGAGGGCAATCGTGCCGACACCACGCTGGAAGGCCTGAAGGGTCTGCAGCCGGTCATGGGTCCGGGCATGAACATCACCGCGGGCAATGCCAGCCAGCTGTCCGACGGCGCATCGTCGGCGGTGCTGATGGAGGCCAAGCTGGCCGAACAGAAGGGCCTGCAGCCGCTGGGCCGCTATGTCGGCATGGCCGTTGCCGGTACCGAGCCTGACGAGATGGGTATCGGCCCTGTCTTTGCCGTGCCGCAGCTGCTCAAGCGCTTCGGCCTGAAGATGGACGATATCGGCCTGTGGGAACTGAACGAGGCGTTCGCGGTGCAGGTGCTGTACTGCCAGGACGTGCTGGGCATTCCTGACGAGCTGCTCAACGTCAACGGCGGTTCGATCTCGATCGGCCACCCCTATGGCATGACCGGCGCGCGCTGCACCGGCCACGCGCTGATCGAAGGCAAGCGTCGCGGTGCCAAGCACGTGATCGTCACGATGTGCGTCGGCGGCGGCATGGGCGCTGCAGGCTTGTTCGAAGTCTTCTGACGCGCTGACAATCTGGTCCGTTTCGGTCCAGACTGAACTGCGGTCGGCGACAGCCTCCCTGATACTCTGCGCCTGCCTTGATGGCAGGTGCAGAGGAGGGGAGTATGTCGTTCGATCATGCCGCATTCGCAGATCAGGTTACCAGCTGGAACCTGAAGTTCTTCAAGCCTTATGAGTTCCTGATCCTGGGTGGTCGTCACAACGACCCGCAGAGCCCGGCCTTCGGCAAGAACCGGCTACCACCGCAGGAGCTGTGGCCCCGGATGATGCGCACGGCGCAGATCCTCGATGCCTTCCGCCTGCGCATCGGGGCTCCGGTTCGGATCACCAACGCCTATCGTAGCCCCGAATATAACAAGGCGATCGGCGGTGCGCGATCGAGCCTGCATGTCGAGTTCAACGCGCTCGACTTCGTGGTCGAAGGCGGCAGCACCCCGGCGCAATGGGTGCGCACGCTGCGCGGCATGCGCAACGATGAAAAGCTCTTCAAGGGTGGTGTCGGGCTGTATCCCAGCTTTGCGCATGTCGACACGCGCGGCGAGAATGCCGATTGGTGATGCGGGCACGGGCAGGGAACGCATGGGCGCGTGCCTCGTAACATCCTGTGTCTTTCACAGGAGCACGACATGACCCCCACGACCACTACCGGTTCGACTTCGGATACCTATGAGGCGCTCGACGCCTTTTGGAGCGCGCTGGAAAGCAGCCCGTTCCTGATGCTGGGCCTGCCGGCGCAGGTTGCCCATAGCCAGCCGATGACCGCCCAGTTCGATGGCCGCCATGGCCCGATCTGGTTCTATGGCTCGCGTTCCAGCCGCCTGGTGGAAGGGCTCAGCTCCACCAACGATGCGATGGCGCAATATGTGGGCGAGGGGCACAAGCTGTTCGCCTGCGTGGCGGGCATGCTCACCATCGACAATGACCCTGCGATCATCGACAAGTTCTGGTCGAACGCGGTGGAAGCCTGGTACGAACAGGGCAAGGCCGATCCCGATCTGGTTATGCTGCGCTTCGACCCCAGCCATATTGAAATCTGGCAGGCCGACATGTCGCTGATGGGCAAGATCAAGATGATGTTCGGCGGCACGATGTCGCCCAAGGATCTTGAGGGCAAGCACGTCGAAACTGCGCTTTAAGCCCGATCATTCCGCCGCCTGCCAATCGCGTCCCGGCAGGCGGTGGATAGCCATGCCTCAGGCGAGGCTGATGATGCCGTTTTCGAAGCGGAAGCCGCCCGGACGATCTTTTTTCAGCAGTGCCGGTCCATCCAGATCGACCCAATCGGCGGTCTGGGCCAGGTGGAAGGCAGGGTGAATGCCCAGGCTGGTCGACAGCATGCAGCCGACCATGGTCTTCAGCCCCCGCGCCTTGGCCGCCTCGCTCAGCCGCAGCGCCTCGGTCAGCCCGCCGGCCTTGTCGAGCTTGATGTTGACCGCCTGGAAGGTCGCGGCGACGCGATCGATATCCTCGGCGACATGGCAGCTTTCGTCGGCGCAGAAGGGCAGCGCGCTCGCCACGCCTTCAAGATCCTCTTCAAAGCCCGCCTCAACCGGCTGTTCGATCAGCTCGACGCCCAGCTTCTTGAGCGCGCCCGTGATCTCTTCCAGATCGACCTCTTCCCACGCCTCATTGGCATCGACGATCAGCCGTGCATCGGGCGCACCGATGCGGACAGCGGCCACGCGCAGCAGGTCATCCTCGCCATTCAGCTTGAGCTTGAGCAGCGGATAGCCCTTGGCGGCGGCCTTTTTGGCGTCGGCCTTCATGATTTCGGGCTCGTTGAGCGAAATGGTATAGGCGGTGACGAGCGGCTTGGGCTGCGGCAGGCCGGCCAGCTGCCAGAGCGGCTTGCCCGTCGCCTGGACTTCCAGGTCCCACAAGGCCGCGTCGAGCGCATTGCGCGCCGCGCCTTCCATCATGGTCTTGAGCAGATCCTCGCGGGTCAGCGGGCGGTTCTGCTTGGCGCGCATGTCGATGGCTTCTGCGCACAGATCAGCCGTTTCGCCTTCATAATAGATCGGCGTGCCTTCGCCGCGACCGACATGGGTGCCGTCGGTGACCTCGCAATAGACGACATCGACATCGGTCTTGGGACCACGGCTGATGATGAAACTGCCGTCAACGGCAAAGCGCTCGACGCGCACGGTCTTCAACTTGATCATGCGCGCGGCGATAGGATGCAGGGGCCGGGGCGGCAAGCCACAAAAGCCGTCCCCGGTGCCTGCTTGCGATCAATTGTGGCTGGCTATCCATTCCTCGACCACAGGTGCGATGCGATCGCGCCACTTGCTGCCGTTGAAGATGCCGTAATGGCCGACGCTTTCGGCCATCAGATATTTCTTCTTCGCCTTGGGCAGCTTGGGCGTCAGCGTCAGTGCGGCGCGCGTCTGGCCGAGGCCGCTGATATCGTCGCGCTCGCCCTCGATCGCCAGCAGCGCGATATCGGTGATCGCACCGGGATCGATGCGCTTGCCGCGATGCATGAACTCGCCCTTGGGCAGGCTGTGCGTCTGGAACACGTTTTCGACGGTCTGGAGATAGAATTCCGCGGTCATGTCGCAGACCGAGCGATATTCGTCGTAAAAGTCCTTGGTCGCATCGGCGCTTTCGCCGTCGCCATTGACCAGGTGCTTGAACATTTCCCAATGGCTCATCATGTGATTGCCCAGGTTCATGGTCATGAAACCGGTCAGCTGCATGAAGCCCGGATAGACCTTGCGGCCCGCGCCCTTGTACTGGAAGGGCACCTTGGCGATCACATTATGCTCGAACCATGCCAGCGGACGCTGCGTGGCCATGGTGTTGACCGCCGTCGGCGCCTCGCGCGTGTCGATCGGGCCGCCCATCATCGTCAGAGTCCTGGGGCGGCAAGGGTGCTGGTCCGCCGACATCAGCGCGGCGGCGGCAAAGCACGGCACCGAGGGCTGGCACACGGCCAGCATGTGCGCGCCGGGGCCTACATGCTCGAGAAAGCCGACCAGATAGTCGATATAGTCGTCGAGATCGAAACGGCCTTCCTTCAGCGGCACGTCGCGCGCATCGGCCCAGTCGGTGATGTATACTTCATGCTTGGGGATCATCCGCGCGACCGTGCCGCGCAGCAGCGTGGCATAATGGCCCGACATCGGCGCGACGATCAGCAGCCGAGGGGCATCCTTGGCCAGCTTCTCGTGACGGAAGCGGATCAGGTCACCGAACGGGCGCTTGAGAACGACTTCCTCGTGTACCGCGCTCGGTGTGCCATCGATATCGACGCTGGCGAGTCCGAAAGCCGGCTTCCCATAGGGCGCGGACGCGTGCGCAAACACCTCCAGGGCAGAAGCCATGATCGGCTCGCCGCCAAAAAACGTCATCGGGTTGAGCGGGCTGTTGAGCATGTTCGCGCCCATCGTCGCGATGGCGCTCGCGCTCGACAGGAACGAGCGCTGAAGTTCATAGGCGTGGTAAAGCATTCTATTCCCCTGCAAACCGCCGTGTCCGCTTGGTGCGGCTCTGTCCGGCGGCCTCTCGCCTGCCAATGTTGCGCTGCACCACCGAAAATACAAGCAATTAACGCAGGTGCAGCGTTCCGGGTTGCCAGGCAAAATCATTGCATGCAGGGGTTAATCAATCGGTTACAGGCGCTTAGCCATATGTAAACTTAGCGTCCCGAAACGGTGATGCGGCCAGCCACGATCGCCCCAAAATCGTTGAGTGCAACCGGCTGGCCTGCTAGGCGCACAGCCATGGCGGAAACACATAATCCAGCGACAGCTCCGGCGGCTGCAAACGATCCTGCGGTCATTGATGCACCCGAGGCGGGGCAGGCCGATTCCGGCAAGGGCAAGCGTGGCAATCCGCGCCAGCTCGGCAATCTGGCGATGATCGGCAAGTTCGCCTCGGCTTATCCGCGCCAGATTGCATTCGCACTGCTCGCGCTCACCGTGGCCGCCGGTGCAACGCTCGCCATTCCTGCCGGGTTCAAGCTGGTGATCGATCGCGGCTTTGGCGGCGAGGGCGGCAGCACCGAGGATATCGGCCGCTGGTTCCGCTATCTGTTCATGATCACCATGATTCTGGGCATTTCCACCGCGCTGCGCTTCTATTTCGTGTCGTGGCTCGGCGAGCGCGTGGTCGCCGACATTCGGCTGGCGGTACAGCGCAATCTGCTCGGCCTGGCCCCCAGCTTTTTCGAGACCAACCGTCCTTCCGAAATCGCCTCGCGGATGACGTCGGACACCGCGATCGTCGAGCAGGTGGTCGGCACCACCGTCTCGGTCGCACTGCGCAACCTCGTCGTCGGGGTGGGCGGCATCGCCTATCTGTTCTCGCTCGCGCCCAAGCTCACCGGCATGCTGCTGCTGGGCATTCCGCTGGTGGTGCTGCCGATCGTGTTCATCGGGCGGCGACTGGAAAAAGTCGCCCGGTCGAGCCAGGATCGCGTTGCCAATGTCGGCGCGACGACCACCGAAGTGCTGGCGGCGATGAAGATCGTTCAGGCCTTCGGGCAGGAAGAGCGCGAGGCGGCCCGCTTCGGCGAGGCGGTCGAGACGACCTTCGCCACCGCGCGCCGCCGCATCACGCTGCGCGCGAGCCTGACCGCCGTGGTGATCACCCTCATCTTCGGGGCGATCACCGCGATCATGTGGCAGGGCGCGATCGATGTGATCGAAGGCCGGCTTTCGGGTGGCGATATCGCTGCATTCGTGCTGACCGGCGGCTTGGTCGCAGGGGCCTTTGGTGCGCTGACCGAGGTCTATGGCGACCTGCTGCGCGCAGGCGGTGCGGCTGGACGGCTCAACGAGCTGCTCAACGAACAGCCGGAGATCAAGGCGCCCGCCAATCCCATCGTGCTGCCGGTGCCGCCGCGCGGCCAGCTGAGCTTCCAGAATGTCAGCTTTGCCTATCCGACCCGGCCCGAAACGCTGGCGCTCAAGGATTTCTCGCTTCAGGTCTCGCCGGGCGAGACGGTTGCGATTGTCGGCCCTTCGGGCGCGGGCAAATCGACCCTGTTCCAGTTGGCGCAGCGCTTCTACGATCCGCAGGCAGGCTCCGTGCGCATTGATGGCGTCGCGCTGTCGTCCGCCGATCCCAAGGAAATCCGCCAGCGCATGGCCTTTGTGCCGCAGGACAGCGTGCTGTTCGCAGCGAGTGCGCGTGACAATCTGCGCTATGGCAACTGGGCAGCCAGCGACGAGCAGATCTGGGAGGCGGCGCGCGCGGCCAATGCGGAAGAGTTCCTGCGCAAGCT
Source organism: Blastomonas sp. SL216 (assembly GCA_026625625.1). NCBI lineage: Bacteria > Pseudomonadati > Pseudomonadota > Alphaproteobacteria > Sphingomonadales > Blastomonadaceae > Blastomonas > Blastomonas sp. SL216. The sequence goes on along the minus strand of CP113055.1, from coordinate 1,193,766 downwards.
GCCCGAAGGGCTCGACAGCTATCTGGGTGAGGGCGGCGCGCGCCTTTCCGGCGGCCAGCGCCAGCGTATCTCGATCGCCCGCGCGCTGCTGCGCAATTCGCCGATCCTGCTGCTCGACGAGGCGACCTCGGCGCTCGATGCCGAAAGCGAAAAGCTGGTGCAGGACGCACTCGAACGGCTGATGCAGGGCCGCACGACGCTGGTGATCGCACACCGGCTCGCCACCATCCGCTCGGCTGACCGTATCGTCGTGATGAGCGACGGCGGAATTGTCGAGGAAGGCACGCACGACCAGCTTTCAGCGCGCAACGGCCTGTATGCGCGGCTTTCGGCGCTGCAGTTTACCGAGGGGCCGCTCGCTGCCGAGTGACGGGGAGGACCGGGCCGTGGAGCCTGTGGACGATGAATCGCCCCGGCGTGCGGCAGTGCGGCGCGCCCTGGCGCTCACCTCGCTGCTGTTCTTCCTGGGTACGGGCGCTTTTGTCGCCGATTCGCCGATCCCCGGCAATGACAGCCAGCAGATCACCGTGCGCACGCCGCGCGACCTGCCGGTTCTGCCATACCGCATCGGCGGTGGTTCCCTGGCTCTGGTCGGCGGGTGGGAGCTGTTCAGCGACAACAGCGATTTCGGCGGCTTTTCCGCGCTGCACGCGATGGGTCGGGGCCGACTGCTGGCCCTGAGCGATGCCGCCGTCCTGGCCGGGTTCACGATCACGCGGCAAGGCAGCGCCGAGAAGACCTTCATCGCGCCGCTGCCGGTGCGCAAGGGCGAACGGAGCACCAAGAAGGACCAGGATTCCGAAAGCCTGACCTTCGACCCGGTGTCGGGCCGCTTCTGGGTGGGGTTCGAGCAGTTGCACCGCATTCGCCGCTATGCCCCCGGCTTTGCCCGGGCCGAGGCGACCGGCAGGCCTGCGGGGATGCGCGACTGGCCGCAAAATGGCGGCGCAGAGGCCATCGTGCGGCTGCGCGACGGTCGCTTCCTGGTCTTTGCCGAATCGCGCTCGCTACGCCCTGGCGTGACCGCCGGGCTGATCTTCGATTCTGATCCTGCTGAACCGGGCGCCAAGGCCAGCGCGTTCGCCTATCAGCCGCCCAGGGGCTATCGCATTACCGATATCGCCCAGCTGCCCGATGGACGGCTGGTGGCGCTGCATCGTCGCTTCAGCCTGGTCGAGGGGGTCAGTGCGACGATCGGCCTGATCGACGCGGATACGGTGAAGGGCAAGGCACTGGTCCGCCCGCGGATCATCGCAACGCTCAAGCCGCCTTTGCCGGTCGACAATATGGAAGGGATCGCGGTGGACCGCGAGAGCGGCAGGACGATCCTCTGGATCATCTCCGACGACAATTACATGGCATTGCAGCGCAGCCTGCTGCTCAAGTTCGAATTCAGCGAACCGGCTTCTTCGCCACGATCTTGATTTCGGTCACGCCGCCGGGTGAATAGAGCCGGCTGACCTGAACCGCAGTCCAGGCAGCGAAGGGCGGCGTGATGAACTGCTTCTGCACTTCAGACATGGCCGCAACTTGGGGCTCTATGTCGGTGTGATAGCTGGTGATATCGACCACGTCTTCCCAGGTCGCGCCAGCGCGCACCAGGATATCGCTGATCCGGCGATAGGTGCGTTCGAACGCAGCCTTGTCAGCCGTGGGACCGACAACGACGCCCGAAAGATAGATGGTTCCGTCGCGCAGGATAACGGCATCGCTATAACCCGCGCTCTCCTGAAAGGCGCGTTCCTGCGGGTCTTCGGAGTAGAGAACTTCAGCCGTGGTGCGCGTACCCGCCAGTGCGGGCTGCGCCAGCGCTGCAAGGCCCAGCGCACCGGCGATCAGCACGGTGCGCTGGCAGGCCATATCAGGCCGCAGCCTTGTGCAGTTCGCGCTTGATCTTGGCAGCGCGCGCCGACAGCTTGTCTTCGCTGGTCTTGAGCAGCCAGTTGTCCAGGCCACCGACATGTTCGACCGAACGCAGTCCGGCGGTCGAAACGCGAAGCTTGAAGCTGCGGTCCAGCTTTTCGCTCATCAGCGTGACGTTCTGCAGGTTGGGCAGAAACACGCGCTTGGTCTTGTTGTTGGCGTGAGACACATTGTGGCCCACCATCCGGCCCTTGCCGGTCAGTTCGCAGATGCGCGACATGATAAAGAATCCTGATGCAATAGGTTTGCTAGAAGAACGGGGCGGTTAGCGTCAGATGACCTGCAAGTCAACCGCCTGCGCGCCGATAGAGCCTGTTTGGACGGAAACCACTGGCAGCGCAAGCGGCTTTGCGGCAATGCGGTCGGGATGACGCTGGAAACCGCCCGACATTATGCCGCGCACGCGCTCGACCTGGCTCGCAAGGCTGCCGCGCTGGGCGAGGTGCCGGTTGGCGCGATCGTTGTCCACAAGGGCCAAATCATCGGCCAGGGGCATAACCAGCCGCGGGCGCTGCACGATCCCACCGCCCATGCCGAGATCATGGCGATCCGCGAGGCGTGCGCTGCGCTGGGCAGCGACCGCCTTACCGGATGCGCGCTGTGGGTGACGCTGGAGCCCTGTGCCATGTGCGCGGGCGCCATCGCGCATGCCCGGATTGCGCACCTGCATTATGCCGCAAGCGACCCCAAGGGCGGTGCAGTGGAACACGGCCCGCGCCTGTTCCATCAGCCAACGGTGCTGCACAAGCCGGAGGTATATGCCGGCGTGGGCGAGGAGGAGGCATCGGTGCTGCTCAGGGGCTTTTTTGCAGCAAGGCGAGCTTAGGTCTGGGACGGGTTACGGGTTCGCTACGTCTGGAACGAGAGCCTTCCAGGCTTCCACGTAAACCCACTGGCTTTTCTCGGCCTCGGCAACATAGGCATCGGTCATGAACGGGGCTGGCACATATTCCGCATTGAATGACCGGCCTTCGCTATCGTCATTGATCTTGAAAGAAAATGTCTGTGGCGGAAGAATGTATTTTTTCCTGTCTTTGTAAAAGCCCTCACAAAATCGGCGTAGGTTGGTTGATGAAAGCGGGGTGCGACTTTCTCCAATGTAGAGAGCTTCCTTGAAAGCATCATAAGTATTAGTTCGCGTCGTGTCGATCCATAGGCGTGGATATTTGATTCCGCCCAAGACGCCTTTCAGGTAATCCGTGCCACTATAGTGTATCTTGGGGTTCAAATAGCGATCCACTTTTTTATCATTGTCGTTCTTTTTATCGTATGCATTGAACCCAGGCTTGATCAAAATTAAATTGAAGCAACTATCGATATATTTTGTAACTTCGTCGTCAGAATCCTTGGCGTCGCTCTGCCATTTATCGTTCGATGCCAACAGATAGGCGACATCGACGCTGATCGCCATTTTACGATTGGAGGCAAAACTGGAGACCCGGAAGCCGGTGTCAATGCCCGGGCCGATGAAATCGAGCTTGAGTGCGTCGTCCGAGCTGAACTGGTGCGCCGATTCTGCGGCAGCATTGACGTCTTCGGTCGGTTCGGACCCGACAGAAGAACCAGCCGACGCTTCCTCGAACTTCTTCGCCGTCCGCTGGTACTCGGTGTGCATTCGATAATAGGCTGCCGAGATGACCTGGTCGCTCACCTTGTCGATGGTTTCGAACGAAGGCTCGATACGGTGATCTGCCTGCTGGCTATCGTAGAGGATGCGGACACCGGAGCTTGCAGGCAGAATTCGGTTGCGAACGGGAAACTCGGCGCTCCAGATGCAAGACTTGATGTCGAGACCTTCGATGTCGAGCGAGCTAGGGATGGGGGCCTTGCGCACCGAATTGTTAGGCAATGGGGAATCGGTCCCCTGGCTGGTGGCATATCGGCGCCAGTCGTCTTCTTCCTGCTTCTGCAGCTTGCGCAAGGTGTCGAGGCCGGTCCGGACCTTCGCTATCGTGTTCATCCAGCATATGACGGTGGTTCGCACCTGAAAGGGATGGGTGCATTCCTTCCAGAACAGGACCTCATCGCCGAGAGACTTCCAGAAATTGGGTCTCGGCCCACAGAATAGGTCAAGTGTGTCTATATGACCAAGCGCGCGCGATCGGCGATCTTCCAGGATCGATAGAATGTCCTGCCACTCGACCGCGAGCGTGTCCTGAACATCCGAATAGAATTTGGTCGCTATGGTTTCCCACGCGCGCGAGCGTTCGATGCTTCGTTCGATCTCGCTTGGATCGAAGGGCTGTTTCAGCGCTGTCGAGCCGACGATGTCTGCGCCGAAGAACAGCTTGAAGCGGGGAAGTTTTCCCCAATCCCGACAATTGACAAGCTTGAAGTTCATCTGCCCGATACCCCTCTATCGGTCGAATGATTATGCCAGAACGTCAGTCGCGCATGACTCGATGCGTCAGTCGCGCAGAAGAAGTTGCCTGAGTGCGATGTATCCAATAGGAATATTCAGGCGATGACTGAGAAATTCGGACGCGATCGGGTTTCGATCGGCGCTCTTAATGGCAGATATGAAAGGGCTGTTACTGGGCAGGAGGCTGGCGGCGGTCAGCAGATCGAGCACAGCCTGTTCGCTTTTTTCGGTTGTGATCGTCGTGATGGCAGCACGGTATTTGGGCGGAGGGTTCTTGTAAATCGCCTGTGCCCGCTTTCTGGCGCGATCAATCGGGTGTCCGCTTCTGACATCCTCGTTTACCGGCGCGTTGTTCGCCAACTCATCGATCAGCCGTACTGCCCGGTGCAGATCGAGCGCAATTTCCTCAACTGCCATATCGTCCCTCCGATGAGCTGCGTCAGCGCTTTCAACTTCCGCGTCATCGGAGACCTCGGGAGTGTGCCTCAACCAATGATTCGCCAGTTGCCGTGCCACCTGCATGCCTCACTTTGGTTGATACCAAATAAACGACCTGCAATTTAGGAGAAAAAATCACAATCGCAACTCAAATATGACTAACAATCGAGGCCTTTGATCCAGTTTGGACCAAAGGCCTGATTTAATTCAGCAAAGCAACGAGAATGGATTGAAATGGCTAATTATGGCGAAACTAAGGCAGCCCTTAATGGACGAAGCGCGCAACAACGTCGCGATAGCTGCGCGACACCTTCACCTGCGCGCCCGATTCCAGCACCAAGAAGCATTCGCCATTGGTGTGCGGCTTGACCTGGCGAACCAGGCCCAGATTGACGATGGTGGAACGGTGCACGCGCTGGAAGTTGCGCGGGTCGAGCCGCTTTTCCAGGTCCTTCATCGTCTCGCGCAGGATCAGCGAATTGTCGCCAGTATAGATGCACATATAGTCGCCGGCGGCATCGATCCGCTCGATCGTGTCGACATCGACGCGGAAGATCTGGCCGCGATCCTTGATGTTGATGAGCTTTTCGTAGCGGTTCGACGCCGCAGCCTCATCCTCTTCGCCAAGGTCGAGATTCCCGACCGCGTCGGGGGCGACCTCGTTGAGGACGTTCATCAGCTTGACCGCCTCTTCGCGGCCCTTCTTGTCACGAATCCGCTCGCGGATGCGGTCGATGGCATCCGCCAGACGCACGTCCTCGACGGGCTTGAGAAGGTAATCGACGGCCTGCGCCTCGAACGCCTTGATCGCGTGCTCGGAATAAGCGGTGCAGAACACCACCAGCGGAGGTTCGATATCCATGATCCCCTGCACGACCGAAAAGCCGTCAAATCCGGGCATCTGGATGTCCAGGAAGATCAGATCGGGCTTCAGCGTCTTGATCTTGCGGATGGCCTCGCGTCCGTTGAGGCAGGTGTCGATGATCTCGATGTCTTCAAACTTTTCCAGCCGGAGCTGCATTCCCTGAATGGCGAGTTTCTCGTCGTCGATCAGGATGGTGCGGATGGTCATGCCTGTAATTGCCTTTGTTCGCGTGTTTCAAACGGAATTTCGATAATCACGCTATAGCCGCCCCCGGGTGATGATCGTGTCTCAAACCGGTGATTGTCTTCATATGCCTGGGACAGTCTGTCCCTGATATTCGCCAGCCCGACCCCGGTTGATGCATTGGCTTTCTCGCCCTGCTTCTTCAATCCGGGCCCTGTGTCGGTTACGGTGATACGCAGCAAAGGTCCGATGAGTTGCGCCGAAATGTTGATATCGGCACCATCTTCCTTGGGCGTCACCGCATATTTAATGGCGTTCTCGACCAAAGGTTGCAAGAGCAGCGATGGCAGAAGCGCCTTTGCGGCATTGGGTTCGATGTCGAAATGTGCACGCAGCCGCTCTTCGAAACGCATTTTCTCGATGTCGAGATAGAGTTTGAGCGTCTCCACCTCCTGCTCCAGCGTGACCCGCGCCGTTGGCTCGTTGGCCAATGTATAGCGCAGGAACGAGGACAGCCGCGACAGCATCGCGTTCGCCGGCTCGGTCTGCTTGAGCAGAACGAGCGTGGAGATGCTGTTGAGCGTGTTGAACAGGAAATGCGGGTTGAGCTGATAGCGCAGCATCGCCAGCTGCGCGCTGGTCGCCTGGTTTTCCAGTCGCAGCATCTGGTCCTGTTGTTCCTCGATCCGCAGGAAGAAGTTGATCGCATAATAGAGCGCCGACCATGCGCCCAGCAGCGTCAGGTCAAGATAAAAGGCGCCGAGCAGGATCGCGGTGAAATTGCTGTCGGTACCGGGTCGATAGAGCGTCGCCACCCAGGCATCGACAAAGGCATAGAGCGCCGACCCTGTCAGCAGCACGATCAGGGTCACGCCCCAGGTGACCAGCGGCTTGCGGTCGATCAGCGTCTGGTAGATCACGCTCATCACCAGCGACACCGAATAGCCGGTAATCGTCGCGATGATGATCGGCACCAGGAACGAGATCGGCTGGCCATTGGCAAGGCCCGAGATGCCGCGCAGCGCCAAGGCGCCTGCCCAGCCCAGGGTCTGCAGGTTCCAGAAGGCCCGGTTCTTGTTGGCGAAGAACGGTGTCGGCTTGATGGGCAGCATAGCCATGATGAAACGGGGCTTAGCCGGAATCGGGCCTTGTCCCCACAACTTTTTGCATCATGTGCGCAGCTGCGTTACCTTCCGGCAAAACAGGCAGGAGAGGATGCCCCATGACCGACACGCTGGCACCCGAGGCACGGGCCAAGTTCACCGCGATGACCAATGGCACGCAAGAGGATTGGGCGATCATCGCCGGGCAGTATCGCGAGTTCGCCGGCGGGCTGGCCGACCGGGTGCTCGCGCATCTGCGGCTGCTGGACGGCGATTTCGGCGGCTTTCCGATCGACAGGTTGCAGCATAGCCTGCAGACCGCGACCCGCGCGCACCGCGATGGGCGCGACGAGGCCTATGTCGTGATGGCGCTGCTCCACGACATTGGCGACACGCTGGGCAGCTTCAACCATCCCGATGTCGCCGCGGCCATCATCAAGCCGTTCGTGTCGGAGGAAGTCCACTGGATCTGCGCCAATCACGGTGCGTTCCAGGGCTATTATTATTTCCACTTCATCGGCGGCGACCGCGATGTGCGCGAGAATTTCCGCAGCTCGCCCTATTTCGAGGCCTGCGCGGAATTCTGTGAGAAATATGATCAGGCCGCGTTCGACCCCGATTATGACAGCGAACCGCTCGATTTCTTCGAGCCGATGCTGCGCCGCGTGATGGCCCGGCCGATCAACTCGATGTACGCGAAGGTTGCGGAACAGGCCTGAGCCGTGCGGCACGGGCAGGGATGGGCACTGGGCCTTGTCCCGCTGGCGGCGTGCAGCCCGGCGTCGCAGGCCGATCAGGCGCGATCACAAGCGAGGCAGTCGGCCGTGATCAATCCCGTCGTGCACTTCGAAATTCCCGTGACCGACATGGACCGGGCTGTACACTTCTATGAGGTGGTGTTCGGATACAGGCTGCGTCTAGAAACCGTCGACGGCTATCCCATGGCCTTTTTCCCGCGTGCAGATGGCCAGCCAGGTGCCAGCGGCGCGTTGGCCAAGGGTGATGTGTACGTGCCAGCCAAGGCGGGGCCGGTGCTGTATTTCGATGTTGCCGATATCGACGCGACACTGGCCAAGGCCAAGGCGGCGGGGGCCGCGATCCTCTACCCCAAAAAGGATATTGGCGAGGCGGGTTTCGTGGCGGAGATCGAGGACAGCGAAGGCAACAGAATCGCGCTCAGCGCATCGAGGGACTGAGCTTTCCAAGAGATTGTTAGGTGATATCTCGGGGCGTCCGGCGCGTAGACGCCTGACGCCCCTTGTTATCGCGGTGCGGCTTTAAGCCTCTTAGCGCGGTGCGTTGTCTGCGTAGAGCCCGTCGACAGCTTTGCTGACGAGCACATTGACCGCAACGCGGCGATTCTGCGCCTTGCCCTCTTCGGTCATGTTGTCGGCGACAGGGTCGGCTTCCGCCATGCCTGCCGGGGTGAGCATGCGATACGGCTTCCATTTGCAGACCTGCTGCAGATAGTTGATCACGCTGGCGGCGCGCTTTTCGCTGAGCGTCTGGTTGAATTCTTCGTCGCCATCGGCATCGGTATAGCCGACCACCAGCAGCAGCGCGTTGTCCATCTGTTCGGCAGAGCCCGCAGCGGAGCAGAGCTCGGCCTTGGCCTGGTCGCTCAGCTTTGCTTGAGCCGTGTCGAAATAGACATTGGTCGTCGCCTTGACGTTATACTGGTCGATATCGCCCATGCGTCCGCGCAGCGCTTCGGTCGCCGCAGACTGCTCGGCAAACTGCTGCGACGTGCCGGTGCGGATCATCGAGGCCGTCTTGAAATCGGTATTCTTGAAGGTGATCTGGCTGGCGAGCAGGGTATCGCCCGATTGCAGCGTCTTGATCGTCAGCGGCAGGCCGTTGAGCAGCGCGCCGGTGTCGAGCGTCGTACGGCTGGCACCAAACAGTCCGCCGGTCGCCCGGACCTGGGTCGTGTCGCTGACATAAAGGACCGTGCGGCTGCCATCGGCGGTCTCGACCTGAATGCGGTTTCCCTGACGCGCGGTGAGCACGCCCTTGATCTCGGGACCCTTGGTCATGCTGGCGGGATCGGGCAGGGCTTCGGCTTCGCTCGCCACATCGGCGCGCAGCGGCCCGGCCTGCTGCGCGAAGACAGCGGTGGATGCCGAGAGAGCCATCGCGGCCATCACCATGGGAATGCCCGGGGGCTTGGCACGTAAATGCATTCAGTTGCTCCTTGAGGAAAAGAAAATTGCCCCTGTTTCCCGGAGACTGACGAGCGAAGGATTCTGTTCCCGGCGCAACGCTCTGGGTGCGGCGAGATGACCCGGAGAATGCGGCGAGCCGAACACCCGCGCCGCGATGGGCCTGCAACGGGCAGTCTATTGCAGCGGCGCGAGCGGTTCTGCCAGAAGCGGGGGATGCCAGCCTTGCGGTCCCCTCGTCGCGGCGGTGAGCTTGGCCATTTCTTCCCCGAACAGGCCGACGCGCTTTTTCCAGCGGTAATGCGTCGGGGCGGAGAAGATGCCCTTGCCGCGTTGCTTGCCATAACGGGTCCAGAACCGGATCGCGCCCTGGGGATCATAGCCTGCATTGGCCATCAGCCAGATCGACAGCCGGTCCGCCTCGATCTCGGTCGCCAGCGTGAGCCGTGCATTGCGGCCGAGCTGCTGCATCAGGCCGCGTTGTACGCCCGCCTCGTTGAGCCTGCGCTGGTGTTCGAGCAGATTGTGCGACAGTTCGTGCGCCAGGATCGCGGCGAGTTCATCGTCATCGGCCATGAAGCTCAGCATCGGCACGGTAATGCCGACAATGTCGCCGTCCGCCGATGCGCCATAGGACGCGCTGGGGCGCAGTTCGAAGCGGCTGCGACACGCGGCTGTGCCTTCGACCGTCAAGGTGCTGGGTTGATCGCCGCGCAGGATGCCAAGCGTCACCGGCCCCTTGTCGAGCGCAGCGCGCAAGCGTGCATCCGCCCAGGCGATCGGGCGATAGGCCGGGACCTGGTCGATCGCGGCCAGCTCTGCGTCGGATGGGGCGAAGGGGGCGCCGTTCAGCGACGTGATCGCGTCATCGGTGCGTAGCCCGGCGCGCGCTGCCGGTCCATCGGGCACCAGCGCCAGCACCGCATAGTCGCTGGCAAAACCGAATGTGGCGCGCGCGCCTGTGGCATCGGGATATTGGCCGATATGGTGGAGCGTGAGGCCTGCTGCGTTCTCGACCGTGCGACAAAACGGCGCATTGGCGGTGGCGAGGCGATAGCCGACGCTCAATACCCGAACGTCCGACGCGCGCAGCTGTGCCAGCGACATGTCGGCCGAGGCCGCGGGCTTGGCCGGGGCACTTGCCAATGGCGCGGCCGAGCCGGCCAGCAGCGCCAGAGCCAGCCACGCGCGCGCCGCCTTGCGCACAGGTCAGCCGGCGGTCTTGTTCGCCGAGCGCGCGTCGGCAATCGCAGACTTCAGCTCGTCATAGCCGACAGCGCCGTTGAGGATCTGGTTGCCGACGACCCAGCTGGGCGTGCCGCTGAATTCGAGCTGCTGCGCGATGCGGATATTGCCATCGAGAACCTCTTCGGCCTGCTTGGAAGCAACGAAGCTGCGCGCCGACGCCATATCCAGCCCGGCGGTCTTGGCCGCCTGTTCGATCGTCGCCTGGCTGGGACGACCAGCCGCGAACATCGCCTTGTAGAATGCGTAATATTTGCCCTGTTGCGCTGCGGCCATGCCCCAGGCTGCTGCGACACGGCTTTCGTCCGACAGGATCGGCAGCTCGTGGAAGACGATCTTGAGGTTCTTGTCCTCGCCGACCAGCCGCGCGACATCCGCCACGCTCTGGCGGCAGAAACCGCAGGCGAAATCCGAATATTCGACCAGGACGACATCGCCATTGGGGTTGCCGGCAAAGGCGCTGGCATAGGGCGTCTCGATTTCGCTGCGCACCGAACCGATGCGCTTGGCTGCCTGTTTGCCGCGCAGCTTTTCGACCGCTTCGGGGATGATCTCCGGGTTTTCGAGGATATAGGCACGGACGATCGCCTCGATCGCGGCCTTGTCCCTGGTGTCAAATCCGGCAGCGGCGGCCGCCTTGTCGGCATCCTGCGCCAAGGCTCCGCCCGAGGTGACGGTTGCGCCGCTCTGCCACAACAGCGTCCCGACGCCGGCGGCGATGGTGAGAAAAGCGGCTGCGCCCATGAATATCCATGTCCTTGAACGGGCCTCGCCTGAGGAAGACGGTTGCGATGTCATGGCGGGCCTTTGGTTGGTGAAATCAGGTGTTGGTGGCAGGGCTTAGCGGCGGCGGCGTTCGCGTTCAACCGCATCGCGGGCGAGGATCGCGATATCCTGCGCGCGGATCCAGTCGGCGCTGCCCTCGGGCAGGCTGCCCATGGCCTGTTCGGCACTTTGCAGCGCCAGCGGGGCATTGCCCTGCAGCACATAGCGTTCCGCGCTGGCGAGCGCGGCGCGCGCCGTATCGCCGCGATTGGCATAGACCACGCCCAGCTGGTACCAGGCGAACGGATTTTCTGCATCGCGCGCCACGGCGGCCTTGAGCACGCGTTCGGCCTCGGGAAGGTTGGCCGGATCCTCGCTGGCAATCAGCGCATGGCCATAGACGCCTGCGATCAGCGATTGCGCCTTGGTGGTTGCCACCGCCTTTTGCAGCGGTGCGATCGCCTCTTTCGGGCGGCCCGATTCGAGCAGGATCTGACCGTAGATTTCGAGGAAATAGGGGTCGTCCGGAGATTCGGCGAGCAGCGAGCGGATCTCTGACAGTGCCTTTTCCGGATAGGCGCTCTTGTGCCAGGCATAGGCCCGGGCATAGCGCGCCGGAACGCTCTGGTTGCTTTCGGGATAGTCGCGCAGCGTCTCGGTGGGCTCGGCGACATAGCCGACCAGCTTGGCCTTCACCCGCTGAAAGCGCTGCTCAAGCTGCGGATCGAGCGGGGCTTCATAAGCAGGGTCGTTCTGGTAGATTTCCTGCAGCAGCGTGATGCGCTCTCCCGAGAGCGGGTGCGAGCGGTTGTAGCTGTCCTCCTGCGGGATCGCGAGGCGGAACTCCAGGTTTTGCAGCTTCTTGAAAAACTCGATCGAGCCCTTGCCGGTCAGGCCTGCCATCGACAGATATTTCGCACCGGCGACATCGGCCCCGGCTTCCTCGCCGCGGGTGTGCGCCAGGAAATTCCCCATCGCCGCCTGCTGGCCCGCACCGATGATGCCGAGCCCGGCTTCGCCCGCGCCTGCCGCGACGGCGGCCAGGCCGAGCAGCATCGAAAGGATGGTGATATTGCCCGCCTTGGAGGCATTTTCGGACCGGGTGATCGAATGACCCAGCGCGATATGGCCGAGCTCGTGCGCGATCACGCCCTGAACCTCGTTGGCATTGTCCGCCGCCTCGATCAGCCCGCTATGGATATAGACATCCTGCGTGCCCGCCACAAAGGCGTTGATGCTGCGATCGTTGATGACGACGACATTGACGTTGGAAGGGAGCAGGCCGGCGGCGAGGATCAGATCGCGCGACATGTCGGCGAGCAGTGCCTCGGTCTCAGCGTCCCGCAGGATCGATTGTGCGGCAGCAGGCTGGATTGCCAGCATCGCAGCCGCGCAAAGCGCCAGCAGGCGCGCCGCCATCCGGGTAATCACCTGCGGCAAGGCAGGGCGGTGCGCGTCTGGCACTGACTGTGCGATGTGTCGATACTCCCTCGCTCGCACCCGGGCCCCTGGCCCAGCGTGGATGAACCGCCGCTGAAAAACCGGGCAGGCCTTGCCAGACTAGCGCCGGATGACCGCGCTGCACAGGCCCGCCGCTGCAATTTCGGCGGGCCTGTGTGCGGCGTTACGATCAGAGCACGTATTTGCTGAGATCGGTATTCTTGGCGATGCCATTCAGGTGCTGCTTCACATAGTCGGCATCGACGCTGACCGTCTCGCCGCGATGGTCTTCCGCATTGAAGCTGATGTCTTCCAGCAGCTTTTCCATCACCGTCTGCAAGCGCCGCGCGCCGATATTCTCGACCGTCTCGTTCACCGAAGCGGCAATCCGGGCGACTTCGCGCAGCGCCTCTTCGGTGAATTCGAGCTTCAGTTCCTCGGTGCCAAGCAGCGCGCTGTACTGCTGCGCCAGATTGGCCTTGGTCTGGGTAAGGATATGGAAGAAATCCTCCTCGCTCAGCGCTTTCAGCTCGACCCTGATCGGCAGGCGGCCCTGCAGCTCGGGCAGCATGTCGCTCGGCTTGGCGATGTGGAACGCGCCCGATGCGATGAACAGCACATGGTCGGTCTTCATCGGCCCATATTTGGTGGCCACCGTCGTGCCTTCGATCAGCGGCAGCAGGTCGCGCTGCACGCCTTCGCGGCTGACCGAGCCACCGCGCACATCGGACACCGCGATCTTGTCAATCTCGTCGAGGAAGACGATCCCGTTGGCCTCGGCATCGGCGAGCGCCACGCGGGCGACATCATCCTGGTCCATGCGCTTTTCGGATTCTTCCTCGATCAGCTTGTCCCACGCATCGGCGAGCCGCATCTTGCGCGGCTTGGTGCGCTTCTGGCCGAACGCCTTGCCCATCATGTCGGACAGGTTGATCATGCCCACCTGGCCGCCCATGCCCGGGATTTCCATCGGCATGTTGGGCGTGGCCTCGACCTCGATCTCGACCTCGGTGTCATTCATGTGGTTGTCGGTGATGCGCTGGCGGAAGCTCTGGCGGGTGGCTTCGCTGGCATTGTCGCCGACCAGCGCGTTGAGCAGCCGCTCCATCGCCGCTTCGGACGCCGCCTCGCGCACCTTCTCGCGGCGGCGCTCCTTTTCCAGCCGCACCGCATCTTCCACCAGATCACGCGCAATCTGATCGACATCGCGGCCGACATAGCCGACCTCGGTGAACTTGGTCGCTTCGATCTTGATGAAAGGCGCATCGGCGAGCCTTGCCAGGCGACGCGAAATCTCGGTCTTGCCGCAGCCTGTGGGGCCGATCATCAGGATGTTCTTGGGCGTCACCTCGTCGCGCAGCTCGGCGGGCAGACGCTGGCGGCGCCAGCGGTTGCGCAGCGCCACGGCGACGGCGCGCTTGGCATCCTGCTGCCCGATGATATGCGCATCCAGCGCGGCGACGATCGATTTGGGAGTCAGCGTTTCGGTCATTCAGCTTCTTCTATGGACGGGCCAACATGGCCCAAGGGTGTCGCGCCCAAATTGGGGGCTGCGCCGCCTGCCTTCAAGCGCAGTGCCAACCGGCCATCAGGCTGCGGTGCGATTCGACGATATCGGCAATATCCTGCGGCTGCGGCTGGGCAAGATATTCGCCGCGCTCATAGGTGCCACCCAGCAGCACGCCATCTCCGCGCGGAAACATGTACCCGGCCCTCAGCGCATAGGCATATTGCAGCTCCGGCTGGGGGATCAGCACCGCCAGCTGGCCGCGCACCGGCACCAGCTCGGTGTCACCGAACAGCTTTGCCGCGCCCAAGCCGGTGCAGTTGAACACCAGCTTTTCGGGAAGTGCCGCAACGTCAGCTGGAGAATGGAAGCTGCGCAGCGCGACCTTGCCGCCAGCAACGCGGATGTCGCGCAACAGCCGCTCCAGAAACCGGCCCGTTTCGACATACATGGTGCTGTACCGCACCACGTTTTCCGCGGGGAAGGGGTGCTCTTCCGGTGTCAGCCGAACCCTGCCCGGAAAGCGCGGGTCGGGCGTCAGCGGACCTGATCCGCGCGTCTGGTCATAGGTCGGCAGCCAGCGAATGCCATAATCATCGCCTGCCATGATCTGGAACCTGCGCCGGCTGTAATCCGCCGCGGCATCGGCCTGGGCGCGAAATTCGGGCGTCGCGACATCATCGTCGAAATAGCCGGTCGGAAAGATCTGGCCGCCGGCGATGTTCGATGTCGTGTCGGGCGGCAGCGCCTCGGTATAGAGGGTCACGGCATAGCCCGCCTCCTGGACCAGCCGCGCCGTCGTCAGCCCCATGATGCCAGCACCGATCACGGCGACCGGTCCTGCATGGCTGGGCAGGCCAAGCGAGGTCGCAAGGCGCGAGCTGCCCCAGCTGAGCGAAATACCGCCGCCGCCATGGCCGTAATTGTGCACCAGCCGCGTATCGCCCAGCGCCTGCGCGCGCACGACAAAGCCCGAGGGTCGAAACGGGCGCAGGCCTGCCACCGTGCGGATCACGCGATTGGGATCAGCCAGCACCTTGGCCAGGCACGCAGGGGCCTGGCGAATCGCGGCTGCCGGACGCGTAGCGGCCCCCGTGGCGCATCCACCCAGCAACAGCGCGGCACTGCCGCCCGTCACCATCCCCCGCCTGTCCGTCTGCCACAGCATGGCGGGCAGATTAGGCGGTCAGGCTGCGGTGTCGAGCGTCTCGATCGTCAGCTGGTCGTTCGTATAGACGCATACGTCGCTGGCGATCTTCATCGCCTTGCGCGCGATCACTTCCGCGTCCTGCTCATATTCCATCAGTGCGCGGGCAGCGGCGAGCGCGAAATTGCCGCCCGATCCGATCGCGGCGACGCCATCGACCGGCTCCAGCACGTCGCCATTGCCGGTGAGGATCAGCGTCACTTCCTTGTCCGCAACGATCATCATCGCTTCCAGGTTGCGCAGATACTTGTCCGTCCGCCAGTCCTTGGCAAGCTCGACCGCAGCGCGCATCAGCTGGCCGGAATGCCGCTCCAGCTTGCCTTCGAGCCGCTCGAACAGGGTGAACGCATCGGCGGTCGCGCCTGCAAACCCGCCGATCACCGATCCGTCGCCCAGGCGCCGCACCTTGCGCGCGTTGGGCTTCATCACGGTCTGGCCCATCGATACCTGGCCATCGCCGGCGATCACTGCCTTGCCGTTCTTGCGGATGCCGACGATGGTGGTTCCATGCCATACCGGCATGCTGCTGCTGTCTTTGCTCATGCGGCGCGATATGGTGGAGCGGCGCAGGCGCTGCAAGACCTACATGATGCGCCGGACCTCATCGCCCGCATAGAGCCGCACGTCCGAACCCAGCCGCTCGACCTGCGCCAGCCCGGCGCCGAAAGCTGCCATGTGCGGCGACTGGAAATGGGCTTCGAGCGCGGCATCATCGGCCCAGCGTTCGGAAATGCGGATGATGTCAGGATCGTTCATGTCGCGGGCAAAGGCATAATGCAGACAGCCTTCTTCCTGGCGGGTCGCCTCGACCATCTGCTTTGCGGCCTCGCTGAACTTGTCGATTTCACCCGGCGCGAAATGCAGCCAGCCTTCGATGATGAGCATGTCGCATGGTCTCCTGCCTTGCCGGAGCGTCGTCCGGTGCCGCCACAGGGTTACGGTGCTTGTGTGAAGCCCGCAAGTCAGCTGCCGGTATAGGCACGATACCAGTCGACGAACCGGGGAATGCCGATGTCGATGCCGGTGGTCGGCGCATAGCCAAGATCGGCCTGGATCGCGCTGATATCGGCATAGGTCTGGTAGACGTCGCCCGGCTGCATCGGCAGCATGTTGCGGATCGCAGGCCTGCCGCACGCTTCCTCGATCACCTCGATCATCCTGCCCAGCGGTTCGGGCTGGTTGTTGCCGATATTGTAGAGGCTGTGCGGCGACACGCTACCGCCGGGCTTGGCCGCGCCATCATCCGCCGGGGGATGATCGATCACCGCCAGCACGCCAGCGATGATGTCGTCGATATAGGTGAAATCGCGCCGCATATCGCCATGGTTGTACACATCGATCGGCTTGCCCTGCAGGATCGCGCTGGTGAACTTCCACAGCGCCATGTCCGGCCGGCCCCAGGGCCCGTAGACGGTGAAGAAGCGCAGGCCCGTCATCGGCAGGCGATAGAGATGGGCATAGGTCTCGCTCATCAGCTCGTCGGCCTTCTTGGTCGCGGCATAGAGCGATACCGGATGGTCGACGCGGGCATCGACGCGGAAAGGTGCATCGGCGCTGTTGCCATAGACCGAGGAGGACGAGGCGTAGACGAAATGCTCGGACTGCCGTGTCCGCGCCAGTTCGAGCAGGTTGAGATGCCCGACCAGGTTCGACTGCACATAGGCGCGCGGATTGTCGATGCTGTAGCGTACCCCGGCCTGCGCGCCGAGATGTACGATCTGGTTCAGCTCATAGGGTGCGAGCGCCGCGTCCAGCGCGTCATGATCGGCGAAGTCGAGCTCGATAAAGTCGAACCGCCCGGCGTTGATCGTCGCAAGATTGGCCAGCCGCGCGTGCTTGAGCGCGGGGTCGTAATAAGGATTGAGATTGTCGATCCCCACGACATGCTCGCCGCGCTGCATCAGCCTGGCGGTGAGGGCATGGCCGATGAACCCGGCGGCTCCGGTGACGAGAATGGTCATGAGTAAAGGATGTGCCCGATTAGCCCGCGAGACGCAAATGGCCGCTGGGACGCTCGGGCGAAGCCGGCTGGTCGGGCCAGATGCCGCGCGTGTCGTAAACGATCTTTGCTGCGCGTTCGGCCAGCGGGATCGACTTGAACACGTCATGATCGACCAGCACGATGAACAGGTCGCAGCTTTCGATCGCATCGTCGACATCGATCAGCCGCGCGCCCAGGCCGTCATAGGCGGGGGGCAGGGCCTGGGCATAAGGCTCGACAATCGCGATGCGCTCGCCGAATTTCCCGGCCAGCGCCAGCGCAACCTTGTTGGCCGGGCTCTCGCGGAAATCGTCGATATTCGCCTTGAAGGCGAGGCCGAGGCAGGCGACTCGCGCCTGGGGGTTCGCTTCGATCAGCGCTCCGGCCTTGGCCAGCACATGGTCGACCTTGCCGTCATTCACCCAGCGGGCGGTGCGGATCAGCGGGGTTTCGTCCGGCGCACCGTGGATGATGAACCACGGATCGACTGCGATGCAATGCCCGCCGACACCGGGGCCGGGCTGCAAGATGTTGACGCGCGGATGGCGGTTGGCGAGGCGGATCACCTCCCAGACGTCCAGGCCCATGCGGTCGGCGACGATCGACAGTTCGTTGGCAAAGGCGATGTTGACGTCGCGATAGGCGTTTTCGACCAGCTTGGTCATTTCAGCCGAGCGGGCATCGGTGGTGATGCACTCGCCGCGCACGAAGCGACGATAGAAGGTCAGCGCCTTGCGCGCGCAGCGGGGCGTGATGCCGCCGATCGAACGGTCATTGTTGGTCAGCTCTTCCAGAATGCGGCCGGGCAGCACGCGTTCGGGGCAATAGGCAATGGCGATATCGGGAATGTCGCTGGTCAGGCCGGGAACCTTCAGGTCGGGCCGCAGCTTGGCAATCAGGTCGCGCATTTCCTCGGTCGTGCCGACGGGCGAGGTCGATTCGAGGATGATGCAGTCGCCAGCCTTGAGAACGGCAGCGATGCTGCTCGCGGCCTGGAGGACGTAGCTGATATCGGGCGCGTGATTTTCGTCGAACGGTGTCGGTACCGCGATGACGAAGACATCCGACGGTTCGACCTGAAGCGAGGTGCGCAGCATGCCGCGCGCAACCACGCCCTGAACCAGCCCGTCGAGATCGACCTCCTCGATATGGATGCGGCCTTCGGCAATGGTGCTGACGACATGTTCGGACACATCGACACCCAGGACGCGGCAGCCCGAGCGCGCGATGATCGCTGCGGTCGGCAGGCCGATATAGCCCAGACCCAACACGCAAACTTCAGGCTTTTTCTCGGACAGCATGCTCAATCCCCGGATATGATTGGCCTGTGCGGCGCAACGCCCAGAACCCTTAGTCCTCCGCCTTAGCCGTGTCCCGGTTAAAAAACCGGTAAGCACTGGGCGGGGAAGGGCGGATTCCGGTAGAGTCTGGCCCGTGGGTTCACCAACTTCGCATCACCCTTGCCAGGCACAACAAAAAAGGGCGGCCCTTGGGAGCCGCCCTTTTTCGTTTAGCTTGCGCCTGATGAAATCAGGGGCTGTTCGGCTCATCGTCGTCAGCGATGACGATGATGCCGCCGATGACGGCTGCAGCAGCGACAACGCCGATGATGATCCCGGTGCTGCCTTCAGCTTCGCTCTCTTCGCTCGAAGCAGCCGATACGCGACCGGCGGCCTGGGCGAGAACCGGAGCGCCGACCATGGTGGTCAGGGCGATCGCGGCCACAGTGGCTTTGAACATCTTCATTTTGATATTTCCCCAGAAGGAGTGTTTTCGTTCAATTATCAGATGGCACAAAAGCTCTCATGTTGCAAGTGCGAAATAGAGGCTTGGCCCCATTTCGGCGGCGAAAGTTGCGAAATCCGCCTGGCGCGGCGCGATGGGTCCATTGAGTCCATATCGGCCCATTCAGCGGATATCGGGATACATGTCCTTCAACCGGTGGCGCATTCCGAAGGTCCAGGCCAGGCCGACCTTGAGGTAGATATAGTTCGCTTTGAGCGGCCCCCATGCTGCGATGCGGCGGTCGGACGTGATGACCGGCTTGCGTGTCATCTTCAGCTTGCCGATCCTGGCAAAGCCAATGCACAGGTCCGCCTCTTCCATGATCGTTGCATCGGCCGGAATGCCGCCAATCCGCAGATAGTCGGCGCGGCGGAAGAACATCGCATGGTCGCCGAACAGCAACCGCACCCCGCGCACGAACAGATGCGGATGGGTGATGATCGGATAATAGGTCTTCCACCAGTTGTGCGCGGTCGTGAACCAGCGCGTCTTTTCCCCCCTTATGATCGGCAGGAACGTGGCCAGCGCAATGCGGCGGTCGCCGAGCACCTGGCGGATATGCGCTATCGCATCGGGGGGCAGCAGGCTGTCGGCATGGAGGATGCACACCAGATCGCCGGTCGCCTCGGCCACGCCGAAATTGATCTGCGGCCCGCGTCCGCGTTCGGGCGAGACCGTGGTGCACCACCCTGCCGATCTTGCCAGTTCCACGGTGTCATCCTCGCTGCCGCCATCGACCAGCAGGATCTCGTCGGGCTGCGGGACCAGCGCTGCGACATTGGCGATCGTTGCCGGTAGCGCCTTGGCCTCGTTCAGCGCCGGGATCATCAGGGTTACGCGCATCGGGCCAGTTCCCTGAGATCGGGCCAGCGCTCCAGATCCTCCGGCCGGTCGCAATCGGCGAGCATCGGCAGCAGCGCGATGGCAAGGCCCAGAGCCTCGCAGCGGCGCAGCGTTTCGGGAAAGACCTGCTCGGTGCTCCACGGCATGTCGGTCAGCAGTTCGGGCCGCGCCGTCCGCATCCCGATAAGATAATAGCCGCCATCTTCCGCCGGGCCGATCACGACATCATGGTTGGCGAGCGCGGTCATGGCGGCGGCGATCATGCCAGCATCGAGATCGGGCGTGTCCGCGCCGAAAAACACGTGCGGGTGCGGTCTGGACGCATCGACCAGACGTTCGGTCAGCCCGCCTTCGGCCTGCGCCACCAGTGCTGGGCCATCGCCCAGCCAGTCGCGAAAAGCAGCTTCCTCTGCCCCTGCATAGTGGACTTCAGTCGGCGCACCGCTCTGCAGCAGAAGATCGACCGTGCGCCGCGCCAGATGCCGGTGGACCTGCGCTGCCCCCTCTGCACCCAGCGCCGGAATCAGTCGCGTCTTGGCATAGCCCGGCAGCGGATATTTGGCGAACAGCACAAGGTCGGGCAGCACGGGCATGAGCCAAGGCTTATGCGCGCCGCCACAGGGAAACAAGCCTTGCATCGGCGCCCCTTGGCCATATGGTGCGCGGCCCGGCCAACCTGCCCCCAAGGAGCCATCGGCATGTCCGACATCATTCTGTTCGATTACTGGCGCTCATCCGCCAGCTACCGCGTGCGCATCGCGCTCAATCTCAAGGGTATCGCCTATCAGGCGGTGCCGACCGATCTGCTCACCCGCCAGCAAAAGGCGCCCGATTATGTCGCGCGCAACCCGCAAGGGCTGGTGCCGATGCTCCACATCGACGGGCATGATCTCAGCCAGTCGCTGGCGATCATCGACTATCTGGATGCGACGCGGCCCGAACCGCGCCTGATCCCCGCCGATCCGGCAGCACGCGCCGCCATGCTGGCGCGGGCGATGATCATCATTGCCGATATCCACCCGGTCAACAATTTGCGGATGCTGCATTATCTCAAGAACGAGATGGGGCAGGACCAGGGGGCCATCGACAGCTGGTATCGCCACTGGATTGCAGAGGGCTTTGTCGCGCTGGAAGCGCTCGCGCCCGAATCCGGGCTGTTCGGCGGCGATGCGCCCGATCTGACTGACGTGTGCCTGGTGCCGCAGGTTGCCAATGCGCGGCGCTTCGATCTCGACATGACGCCCTATCCGCGCCTGAGCCGGATCGACGCCCAATTGCAGGACATCCCGGCTTTTGCCGCCGCCCATCCCGAAAGGGTCAAGCCGGCGTGACAAGGCTTGCCCGGAATCTGGCGGCCGGCGCTGGCATGATCGCCCTGATGGCTGGCCCTGCGCTTGCGCAGTCCGCCGACAGCTCCAGCACCGGCGACACGATCAGCTGGCCCGATGCGCCGATCACGGTCATCGGCAAGCCTTTGGACGCACCCATTGGAGATCGCGCCTATAGCGTCACCGTCCTGTCGCCCGATATGCTCGCCAACGAGCCCAGCCAGCGGCTGGAGAACGCGCTGCGGCTGGTGCCCGGCCTGCAGCAGTTCCGCCGCTCCGATGCACGCAGCGCCAATCCCACCAGCCAGGGCATCACCCTGCGCGGCCTGGGCGGCAATGCTTCCAGCCGCGCGTTGATGATCCTCGACGGGGTGCCTCAGAGCGATCCGTTCGGCGGCTGGATCAGCTTTCCCGGTTATGACGCGATCAACCTGGCCTCGGTCCGCGTACGGCGTGGCGGGGGCACAGGCGGCGATGGCCCCGGCGCGCTTGCTGGCACGATCGAGCTCGACAGCGCCGGCATCACGCCCGACCAGTCGAATGTCTATGCCGATCTTGCCTATGGCAGCCGCGATTCGCTCGAGGCGAGCCTCGGCACCAGCCAGTCGCTGGGGCAGGGCGGGCTGACCGTGTCCGCCCAATATGCGCGCGGCGACGGCTTCACCCCGGTGATCGCGGCGCAACGCGGCCCGGTCGATCGGCCCGCCCCCTACGAGCAGCTGGGCGTCAACCTGCGATTCGTCGCTCCGCTGAATGCGACCACCGAGCTTCAGGCCAGCGCCCGGGCGTTTACCGACGAGCGCGAGCGCGGCTTTGCCTTTAGCGACAACCGCAACGACGGCGCCGATGCCAGCATCCGGCTGGTCGGACGCGGGACATTGCCCTGGTCGGCGCTGGCCTATGTGCAGATCCGCAGTTTCGAGAGCAGCTTTGCCGCGATCAGCGCGGATCGCAGGACGGCAACGCAAAGCCTGGACCAGTATAACACGCCCTCGACGGGCCTTGGGGCGCGGGCCGAAATCCGCCCTTCGCTCGGCAGCGGCTCCGAACTGCGCCTGGGGGCGGAATGGCGTCGCACCACCGGCGAGACGCGCGAGCTGTTCACATTCGTGGCCGGTGCGCCGACGCGACTGCGCCGTGCAGGCGGGGCGAGCGAGACGATTGGCGCCTTTGCCGAAGCGAGCTGGCAGGCATCGCCCGATCTGCTGCTGACCGGCGGCGGGCGGCTGGACCATTGGCGGCTGAGCAATGGCCGGCTGCGCGAAACGGTGCTGGCCACCGGCGCCCCGGTGACCACATCGCTGTTCAATGATCGCAGCGGCTGGGAAGGCACGGGTCGCGCCGGCTTTGCCTGGGATGCGGCCGGGCTGCTCAAGCTGCGCGGTGCGGGATATCTCGGCTGGCGACTGCCCACGCTGAACGAGCTGTATCGCCCGTTTCGTGTCGGCCCCGATGCCACGGCCGCCAATGCGGCGCTGTCGCCGGAACGCCTCCGAGGGGCGGAACTGGGACTCGATTACGAGATCTACACGATCCAGCTGGGCGCAACGCTGTTCTGGAACCGGTTGGACAATGCGATTGCCAATGTCACGCTGGCGCGCGGACCGGGCACCTTTCCCGGGGTCGGCTTCGTGTCGGCGGCGGGAACGTTCAGCCAGCGGCAGAATCTGGGGGCCGTGGAAGCCAGGGGCATCGAATTGGAGGCGCGCGCCGATATCGGCGATTTCGATCTGGTCGCGGCCTATAGCTATGTCGATGCCGAGGTGCGCGGTAACGTGGCCCAGGCGGCAATCGACGGGCGGCGACCGGCGCAGGTGCCGCGGCACTTTGCCACCGGCTCGCTGGGCTGGTTCCCGCAAGGCGGCGATAGCGGCCTCAACCTCACGGCGCGCTATGTCGGCGCGCAGTTCGAGGATGATCTGGGCCAGCTCTCGCTCGATGATGCCATCACGCTCGATGCCCGCGCCGCCTATCGCCTCAGCCGCAATCTGCTGGTCGAACTGCGCGGGGAAAACCTGTTCGATACCACTGTCCAGGCGGGTATCAGCGGGCCGGGCATCATAGAACGCGCAACGCCGCGCACGATTTGGCTTGGCGTGAAACTGGACATTGAATAGCCTGACATCCGGAACATGACCCGCAACATCACCCGCCTTGCCGATTTCCTGCCCTATCGCCTTTCGATCACGTCGAACGCGGTGAGCGATCTGATCGCGCGCGAATACCGCACGCGCTTCGGCCTCAAGATTCCGGAATGGCGGGTGATGGCGGTGCTCGGCGATGTCGGAGAAGCAACGCAGCGCGAGCTGGTCGCCGCGACCCGGATGGACAAGGTCGCCGTCAACCGCGCCACCAAGACCCTGGGCGAACGCGCGCTGATCCAGCGTGCGCCCAACATGGCCGATGGTCGCTCGCACCACCTGGCGCTGACCGCCGCCGGCCAGGCGCTATATGGCGAGATCATGCCGCTCGCCTTGCAGATGGAGGCGCAGGTGATGGCGGTGCTCGACGAGCGTGAACGGTCGCAGCTCGCCGGCCTGCTCGGCAAGTTGCTGGCGCGTGCGGACGATCTGACCGATGATTGACCCGCAGCCTCCGGGTCTTGCATTCAAGTTTCAAATGATACTATGCTGCGCGCAGCAAATTCCCTTTCCGGCAACAGCAAAAGGTAGCCGCATCCCATGAAGCTTGCATCCCTCAAGAGCGGCCGTGACGGTCATCTCGTCGTCGTTTCCAACGACCTGGCCTGGTATGCGGATGCCAGCCATCTCGTGCCCACGCTGCAGGCAGCGCTCGACGATTGGGATCGCATGGCCCCGTATCTGGAGGTGCTGGCGCGCGATCTGGAACATGCCGCGATCCCGCGCGAGCGCTTTCATGAACATGATGCCGCAGCACCGCTGCCGCGTGCCTATCAATGGGCGGACGGTTCGGCCTATGTGAACCATGTCGAACTGGTGCGAAAGGCTCGCGGGGCCGAACTGCCCGAAAGCTTCTGGACCGATCCGCTGATGTATCAGGGCGGTTCGGACGACATGATGGGCGCGCGCGATGCCATCAGCCTCAAGGACGAAGCCTGGGGCTGCGATCTGGAAGCGGAGATTGTCGTCGTCACCGGTGATGTCCCGCAGGGCGTGACGCCCGAAGAGGCGCGCAGCTATATCCGGCTGGTCGGGGTGGTGAACGATGTGTCGCTGCGCAACCTGATCCCGGACGAGCTCGCCAAGGGCTTTGGTTTTGTCCAGTCCAAGCCGGCCAGCGCGTTTTCGCCTGTCTTCGTGACCCCGGATGCGCTGGGGGATTATTGGAAGGACGGCAAGCTGCACCGCACGCTGATGGTCGATCTGAACGGCAAGCCCTTTGGCCGTGCGGTCGCATCGGATGACTGCACCTTCGATTTTGGCGTGCTGATCGCGCACCTCGCCAAGACGCGGCGGGTGCGGGCCGGATCGATCATCGGTTCGGGCACCGTCTCCAACCGCGACAGCGATGGCGGCCCGGGCCGCCCGGTGAGCGAAGGCGGGCTGGGCTATAGCTGCATTGCCGAGGTGCGCATGGTCGAGAAGATCACCACCGGCGAGATGAAGACCCCGTTCCTGAAGCATGGCGATACTGTCCGCATCGACGTGCATGACGACAAGGAACACACGATCTTCGGCGCGATCGAGCAGACCGTTCGGGTCGGCTGAACCGCTGATTTGTTATGCTGGTGTTGCGGTTGCAGGCGCGGGCTATTGCTGCCCTTCCGGTGCAGCCGATGCGCCGACAACGCCACTGACAAGCATGCGGCGCTGTTTCCAGCCGGCCCGGTCGTGCGGCATTTCGTACAAGGTGCGCAGCAGGGCAATGTCCCAATCGGTGGGGGCTGAATAGAGATTGTCCGGGTCGAACAGGCCGAGGATCGAATTGGGCATGGGCTGATCGACCGGCGTGGTTTCGGCAAAGGCGACCATCGCTGCATAGGCGGCCACGGCATCGAGCGACTGGCCCTGAGCCAGATTGACGTCGATCACGACCGTTGCCTTGAACAGCGCGCGGACCGCCAAGGTGCCGATCAATGTGGATCGATACGCTTGGATCGACTGGGTGCCATTGCCGACAGCGGATTCTCCGCCAATGCCGCTGCTGAATGTGTAGCCATCGGTAGGGCTGGCGCCGATGAGCAGCGAATCCGAATTGCCCACGCGCATCGAGTCCGCGCCCTGGCTGCGGCTGTTGTACCACCACCGGATCGGCGCATCGCCGTTCACCAGACGATCACGCAGATGCGGTTGCAGTTCGGAAAGCCGGCTGGGCGACTTCCTGGCAATCTGCTCCATCACGCCGCGTGCGTCGGTGGTGAAGCTCACCGCGATGTTGCTTTGGCAGCCAGGAGGGGCGGTTGCGATCCCCGACAGCGCGGCGATGTCTCGCATGCGTGTCTCGACGATTTCGGCATATTCGGGCTTGATGCCGACAACCTTGGGGCAAACCGGGTCTATCCAGCGCGCGACCGGGTCCGAACGATTGGCCACGCCGGTGCGCCGGACGAAATCATTGGCCTGTTTGCGCAATTCGGCCTCGGTGACCGAGCGGCCGATGACGCGGATTTCCGGCCCACGTCCTGTTGCCACCGATGCAGGGCCCGATTGTGCACCCACAGGGCTGCTGCTCATCATCGCGACCAGCGCGGTAGCCCCTGTAATCTTGCCGAATTTCCGCATCATTGCCTCATCTCCGCTGGGGCATCGGCGCTGAATGACTTCGAAGCCAAAAGCGGGCGATCATAAATGCTGTTGGACATGTGCAGCACATGGGTGCGTCTGGTGACTTTTCTTCTCGATCCATCGGCAATCATGGAAAGCCCTGGAGCAATTCTTACTCGTCGATAATCTGCCCTGCGGCGTCGGCCGCACGGACAATGCGGTTGGCGAGCATCTTTTTCTGCTTCCATCCGAAACGTGCGGGTGGGATGGCATAAAGAGCCTTGAGGAAGCTGATATCCCATTCAGTCGCCGACCCGATCTTTGCATCCGGATCAAACAGGCCAAGAATGGAATTTGGCGGCGTCATCGTGATCGGCTGGATTTCCGCCAGCCCGACCATCGCCGTAAAAGCGGCGACAGCGTCGAGCGATTCGCCCGTGGCCCGGTTCACGTCGACGATAATAGTGGCGCTCCGCAGCACGCGGATGACTTGCGTCCGTATCAGGCTTGAATGGTAGACCCGCACCATGGGGTATTCGTCAGAAACGACGGATCCGCCACCTTCCGAGGATCCGTAGTCGGCGACCATGAGTCCGTCCAACCCGGTGATCATCCCTTCGCTGGTGGCGAGCTGCGTGCTGTACCACCAGCGCACAGGGGCAGTTCCTTCCAGGAACTCCCGGCGCTGAGGCAGAGGAATTTCCTGGATTTGAAGCGGGGAGTGCTTGACGATTTCCTTGGCGACATCGGCGCCGCTGGTCGTGAAGGCAATGACCACATTGGCATCGCATTTGCGATCTGCCAGCTCGACTTCCGCAATCGCAGCGATGGCGCGGAATTTGCGCTCAACAATCTGGGCATATTCCGGCTTGATGCCAATCAACTTGGGACAGACGGGACTATGCCACCGCGCGATTGG
Source organism: Blastomonas sp. SL216 (assembly GCA_026625625.1). Classification (NCBI taxonomy): domain Bacteria; kingdom Pseudomonadati; phylum Pseudomonadota; class Alphaproteobacteria; order Sphingomonadales; family Blastomonadaceae; genus Blastomonas; species Blastomonas sp. SL216. The sequence goes on along the minus strand of CP113055.1, from coordinate 1,167,025 downwards.
GCTATCGCCCTTGATGACGCCAGAGCGCCGAACATAATCAAAAGCCTCTGCGCGGACCTCTGCTTCCGTCTGCCGCCGGCCGATGACTTCGATTTCCGCAGCGGATACGCCAGGGTTGGGATCGGCTTGCTGGGCAGACAGGGGAAGGGCTGCGCCACACGTCGCAGCCGCCAGGAGCATAGCCTTGTAACACTTGGAGAAACCCGACATCGTTTGCCTCCATATTGGTGTTATCTAAAGGCTATACTCAATCCCTCTTCGTTGCAATTCATTTGGTCGTCAGTAACGCGCCTGCGTTACATGGATGTTCAGCGGATCGGCGAATCCGGCGCCAGCCGCATGTCGAGATAATTGTCGACCGAGTGCATCAGATCATCGAGTTCATGCTCGAAGAAATGGTTGGCGCGGCTGATCTCGTCATGGTGGATGGTGATGTGCTTTTGCGTGCGCAGCTTGTCGACCAGCTTCTGCACCGCGCCCGGCGTCACCACGGTATCGGCGGCACCCTGCACGATGATGCCCGATGCGGGGCAGGGCGCGAGGAAGCTGAAATCGTACATGTTGGCCGGCGGCGCGACCGAGATGAAGCCGCGGATTTCCGGACGGCGCATCAGCAGCTGCATAGCGATCAGCGCGCCGAAGCTGAATCCTGCGACCCAGGTCGTCTGCGCTTCGGGATGGAAGCTCTGCACCCAGTCGAGCGCGGCGGCGGCGTCGGACAGTTCACCGATGCCGTTGTCGAACGTACCCTGGCTGCGGCCGACGCCACGGAAGTTGAAGCGCAGCGTTGCAAAGCCACGGCGCACGAAAGTCTTGTAGAGCGCCTGGGTGATGCGGTCGTTCATCGTGCCGCCGCCCTGCGGGTGCGGATGTAAAATCATCGCCACCGGTGCGCGCGGACGAGGGGCAGGGCTGAAGCGTCCTTCAAGACGGCCTTCGGGACCGGGAAAGATGACGGCGGGCATGTTTTGCGCTCTTTCGGCTGGATGTGAATTGGGTGGCGGCTGTCTGAAAAATGCGGTGGCAGGGGTTTCAGATAAGGCCGAACCCCCGCCAAAGAAGGGGGCCTATACGCAATCCCTGACGCGAAAAGCAACAAAATGCGTGGAATTGGCGCTGGCTGCGGTTAGAGGAATGCGATGAACCGTTGTCCTGACCGTACCTGCCGATCGGCCGCATGACCCAGCCCCGCATCTATCTTGACCATGCTGCCACCACGCCGGTGCTGCCCGAGGTGCGCGCCGCGATGATCGCGGGCATGGAGCAGTGGGCCAACCCGTCGTCTCCGCACGGCGATGGCCGTGCAGCCCGCGCGGCGCTCGAAGAGGCACGGCGGCAGATCGCTGGCGCGCTCGGCTGGGATGGCGAGGTGATCCTGACCAGCGGGGCGAGCGAGGCGATCACGCTGGCCATGATGGCAGGCAAGACCGATGGCTGGATCGTCAATCCGACCGAGCATGACGCAGTGTTACGGCTGACCGCGCGTATCCCCGCAGGCCGATCGCTGATGCGGCTGGCCGTCGATCTCGACGGAAGGCTGGTGCTGGCGAGCCTGCAGCGTGCGCTCGAGGCCAGCAGCGGGCGGCCGCTGGTCGTGGTGCAGTCGGTCAACAGCGAAACCGGGGTGATCCAGGACAATGCCAGCATCACCGATCTGGCGCGGCAGGGCCATGCGATCACCCTGTGCGATTGCTCGCAAAGCGTGGGCAAGATGCCGCTGCCCGATGCGGACATGATCGTGGTGTCGGCGCACAAGCTGGGCGGCCCGCCGGGCATCGGCGCGCTGCTGGTGCGTGATCTGGGGCTTCTTGATCCTGCTGGAGGGCAGGAAAAGGGCTATCGCGGCGGGACCGAGAATGTCCCCGCTGCGATGGGTTTTGCCGCCGCGCTGACCCATGCGCGCTACTGGATCGATCGCGCAGCAGACCTGCGCCACCAACTCGATAGTGCCATCCGCGGATCGGGCGGAGAGCTGGTTGCGCAGGACGCGGCCCGCTTGCCCAGCATCGGCAGCTATCGCATGCCCGGCGTGCCCGCCAATGCGCAGCTGATCCAGTTCGATCTCGCCGGTGTCTCGGTATCGGCGGGCAGTGCCTGTTCGTCGGGAACACTCAAGACCAGCGCGGTGCTGACCGCGATGGGTTGGGACGAAAAGGCCGCAGGCGAGGTGGTCCGCGTAAGCTTCGGCCCCTCGACAACGCGCGCGCATGTCTATCGCTTCATCGAGTTGTGGCGCGAGATGGCGGCAAGGGCCCGGCGCTGATGGCGGCCCAGCCCATCTATCTCGATTACCAGGCCACGACCCCGCTTGCGCCCGAATCGCTGGCTGCCATGCAGCCCTGGCTGGGCGGGCCCGAAAGCATCAGCGGTTGGGCCAATCCGCACAGCGCGCATGGCCCGGGGCGCAGGGCGGCAGCGGCGGTCGAGGTGGCGCGCGGGCAGATCGAAGCGCTGATGCCGCCGGGGGGGCAGCTGATCTTTACCAGCGGTGCCACCGAGGCGCTCAACCTCGCGATCCGGGGCGCGCTGCCGGCATTGGCTCCGCGCCGGCGCATTGTCACGCTGGCAACCGAACATGCCGCTGTGCGTGATACCTGTCTCTGGCTGGAAAGCCAGGCCCATGAGGTCGTGCTGCTCCCCGTGGGCGGCGACGGGCTGGTCGATCTGGATGTGGCGCGCGCCGCGATCACCACCGATACCGCGCTGGTTGCTGCCATGCTGGTCAATAACGAGATCGGCGTGATCCAGCCTGTCGAAGCGCTTGCGCAGATGGCCCATCAGGCAGGCGCGCTGTTCCTGTGCGATGCGGTGCAGGGCTTTGGCCGCGCCAGCCTGCCGCAATCGGCCGACATGATCGCGATCAGCGCGCACAAGATCCATGGCCCCAAGGGCATCGGAGCGCTGTGGCGGCGTGACGGCGTCGCGCTTGAGCCGCTGATCCATGGCGGCGGGCAGGAACAGGGGTTGCGATCGGGTACGCTCTCGCCTGCCTTGTGCGCGGGCTTCGGCGCTGCGGCACGGCTGGCGGGCGAGCAGATGGAGCGCGATCTGGCGCATGTGGCGATGCTGCAGAAGCGGGCGCTTGAGCTGTTCGCAGGCTGGCAGGTCAATGGATCGCTCGAACATCGCTATGCCGGCAATCTCAACCTTCGCCGCGACGGGCTGGATGTCGCGCGGCTGATGTCCGATGTGCGCCGTGTCGCCTTTTCTGCCGGTTCCGCCTGTGCCAGCGGATCGGGGCGGCCCAGCCATGTGCTGACGGCACTGGGTCTGCCGAGCGCCGCCGTGCGTTCGTCGATCCGGTTGGGCTTTGGTCGCTACACCAGTGTTGACGAAATCGACCGCGCCGCGCATTTGATCCTGGATGCGGCCGACAGGCAGATAGGGTGATCGATGGTCGAGGTGACGTTCATCAGCGCGGACGGCAAGAGCCGCCAGACGGTTCAGGCCAAGGAGGGCGACCGGCTGCTCGATGTCGCGCAGGCCAACGGCCAGCCGCTCGAAGGGACGTGCGAGGGGCAGATGGCCTGCTCGACCTGCCATCTGATCATCGATCCTGCCGATTTCGCCAAGCTGCCCGATCCGGTCGAGATGGAAGAGGACATGCTGGACCTCGCGGTCGCGGTGACTCGCACTTCCCGCCTGTCGTGCCAGATATTCCTGCGGGAGGAATGGGGCAGCCTGACCTGCCGGGTCCCCGCCGAAAGCTACGACATGCAGGGCGTGTGACGGCGTTTTCAGCCCTGCTTGCTTTTCTGTCATCAACTCGCCATATGGCGCTCGGGAGTCGGGCGGACGTAGCCGTCGCCAATCTGGTCAGGTCCGGAAGGAAGCAGCCACAACGATTTTCGCCGCGGGTCGTCCGGCTCCTACCATCCCTTATCACCGCGCCGATCAACTGCCGCCCGTTTTGAACAGGCTGGCGGTTTCATTTCCATCCGCGCGCGCCAGCGGCTAATCAGCATTGCATGGACGATTCCCGGCCCCAAGACTTGGATAATGATGCGGCAGACATGCCCGGGCTGGGGCTGGACCTGCCGCCCGCGGCTGCACCAGCCGCGACTGGCCAGGCCTATCGCGTACTCGCGCGTAAATATCGCCCGCAGACCTTTGCCGAACTGATCGGCCAGGATGCGATGGTGCAGACGCTGGGCAATGCGATCCGGCGCGAGCGGCTGGCGCATGCGTTCCTGATGACCGGGGTGCGCGGGGTGGGCAAGACCTCGACCGCGCGGTTGATCGCCAAGGCCTTGAACTGCATCGGCCCGGACGGGCAGGGCGGCCCGACCATCTCGCCCTGCGGAATATGCGAACCGTGTGTTGCCATCGCCGAAGGCCGCCATATCGACGTGATCGAGATGGACGCCGCCAGCCATACCGGCATCGACGATGTCCGCGAGATTACCGAAGCGGTGCGCTATGCCGCCGTATCCGCGCGCTACAAGATGTATATCATCGACGAAGCGCACATGCTGTCGAAACAGGCGTGGAACGGCCTGCTCAAGACGCTGGAAGAGCCGCCGCCGCATGTGAAGTTCCTGTTCGCCACGACCGAGGTGAACAAGGTGCCGATCACTGTGCTGTCGCGTTGCCAGCGGTTTGACCTGAAGCGCATTCCGTCCGAACTGCTCGCCAGCCATTTTGCCGAGATCTGCGTCAAGGAAGCGATTACGGCAGAGGCCGATGCGCTGGCGATGATCGCCGATGCTGCCGAAGGATCGGTGCGCGATGGCCTGTCGATCCTCGACCAGGCGATTGCCCATGCTGACCTCGGCGGTGATGCGGGCGAGGGCGCGCCTGCCGTGCGCACCGAACAGGTGCGCAGCATGCTCGGCCTGTCGGATCGCGGCGCGATGCGGCGGCTGTTCGCGCATCTGATCGCCGGCGATGCCGATGCGATGCTGGTCGATCTCGACGCGCAGCACAGCCTGGGTGTCGATCCGGTCAGCGTGATGCGCGGGTTGCTGGCGATGGTCCATGCGATCACGCTGCACAAGTCGGCAGGCCGCGTGCGCACCGTGCATGGCGAGGAAGATCGCGCAGCGCTCGCTGATTGGGCGGGCAAGCTTGGCCATGCCAGCCTGCACCGGCTGTGGCAGCTGCTGCTGAAGGGCCATGACGAGATCGAGAGCGCGCCTGTCCCGCGCGAGGCGTGCGAGATGGCGCTGCTGCGCGCGCTCTATGCGGCGACGCTGCCCGATCCCGGTACTCTCGCCCGCAGGCTCGCCGATGCGCCTGCTGGCACGCCCGTCTCTGCGCCCGCGCCGGTCGAGACGCCGCCGCCCGCAGCGCCGCACGCCGAGGAAAGCCCGCCCTGGAATGCGGCACCGGCAGAGCTTGTCGCGGCCCAGGTTCCCGATACTCCGCGCAGCATTGCCGATCTGGTCGACATGCTCGACCACGCCAACAAATGGCTGATCGCGGCGCAGGTCAAGACCGACATGCGGCTGATCGAGCTGGGCGAGGACCGGCTGATCTACCAGTCCGCCACGGGCCGCGACGATTATGTGCCTTTGCTGCGCGAGGCGCTGATGGCGATCACCGGGCGGCGCTGGGAGATCGAACGCGGCGAGGGCGAGGCCCAGCCGAGCCTGGCCGAGCAGGAGAAGCGCGCCGAAGAGGCGATGCGCGATGAAATCCTCAACCACCCGCTGGTCAAGGCCACGCAAGCGGCCTTTCCCGATGCGGAAATAGACTGGACTGCGGCGGAAATCTCCCCACATGGAGAGGAAACCCTGCCAACACGGAGTGCCAAGGCATGAAAAGCATGGAAGAGATGATGGCGGCCGCGCAGGAAGCGGCCCAGACCGTCCAGCGCCAGATGAATGAGGCGCAGGCCAAGCTGGAATCGATCGAGGTCGAAGGCGCGGCGGGCGGCGGCCTGGTCAAGGTTCGCGCGACCGCCAAGGGCCGCATCCTGGGCGTGTCAATCGACGACAGCCTGATGGTGCCGGCCGACAAGCAGATGCTGGAAGACCTGATCGCTGCAGCGTTCAACGACGCGCGTACCAAGGCGGATCGTGCCAGCGAGGAAGAGATGAGCAAGATGGCCCAGGGCCTGCCGCTACCGGCAGGATTCAAGCTGCCGTTCTGAATGCGTTAACCTGGGTGGGTGCAGGATCGCTTGTCGTGGATAGACCCGGCAACCATATAAGCCGGCGAGATGCCACCGGACGTCCGGTGACCAACCCCAGATGGATTGAACCGAATTGACCATGTTCCAGACCTATCCCCTGCTGCCCCTGCGCGACATTGTGGTGTTCCCGCAGATGATCGTGCCGCTGTTCGTCGGTCGCGACAAATCTGTCGCGGCGCTCGAGCGCGCGATGGAGCAGGACAAGGAAATCTTCCTCGTGGCGCAGCTGGATCCGGCGCGCGACGATCCCGACCGCGATGATCTTTACGATATCGGCGTGATCGCCACCGTGCTCCAGCTGCTGAAGCTGCCCGATGGCACCGTGCGCGTGCTGGTGGAGGGTGGCGATCGTGCGCGGCTCAATCGGCTTGAGGCGAGCGGCGACCATGTGCTGGCCGAAGTCGAGCCCATCGAGGCGCGTGCTGTCAGCGGTACCGATGTCAACGCGCTGATGCGGTCGGTGGTCGAGCAGTTCGAGAATTACGCCAAGCTCAACAAGAAGCTGCCTGCCGAGACGGCCGTGCAGCTGGCCGAGATCGACGATGCCTCGAAGCTCGCCGATGCGGTCGCCGCGAACATCTCAGTCAAGGTCGCCGACAAGCAGAGCCTGCTGACCGAGGATGATCCGGTCAAGCGGCTGGAAATGGTGTTCGGCTTCATGGAAGGCGAGCTCGGCGTGCTGCAGGTCGAGAAGAAGATTCGTGGCCGCGTGAAGCGCCAGATGGAAAAGACCCAGCGCGAATATTATCTGAACGAGCAGCTCAAGGCGATCCAGTCCGAGCTGGGCAATGGCGACGGCGATGACGGCAATGGCGTCAACGAATTTGCCGAGAAGATCGAGAAGCTCAAGCTTTCCACCGAGGCCAAGGCCAAGGCGACGGCGGAACTGAAGAAGCTGCGCGGCATGGCACCGATGTCGGCCGAAGCTACTGTCGTGCGCAACTATCTCGACGTGCTGCTGGGCCTGCCCTGGGGCAAGAAGTCGAAGCTGAAAAAGGACATTGCTGAGGCGCAGAAGGTGCTCGACGATGACCATTTCGGACTGGAAAAGGTCAAGGACCGGATCATCGAATATCTGGCGGTTCAGGCGCGTACCAACAAGCTGAAGGGCCCGATCCTGTGCCTTGTCGGCCCTCCGGGTGTCGGCAAGACCTCGCTGGGACGCTCGATCGCCAAGGCGACGGGGCGCGAGTTCGTGCGCCAGTCGCTCGGCGGCGTGCGCGACGAAGCGGAAATCCGCGGACACCGGCGCACCTATATCGGCTCGCTGCCGGGCAAGATCGTCAACAATCTCAAAAAGGCCGGAACCAGCAATCCGCTGTTCCTGCTCGACGAGATCGACAAGCTGGGTCAGGATTTCCGCGGCGATCCGGCCTCGGCGCTGCTCGAGGTGCTCGATCCGGAACAGAACACCAAGTTCCAGGACCATTATCTCGAGATCGACATCGATCTGTCAGACATCATGTTCGTGACCACCGCGAACAGCCTCAACCTGCCGCAGCCGCTGCTCGACCGCATGGAGATCATCCGGCTTGAAGGCTATACCGAGGACGAGAAGGTCGAAATCGCCAAGCGGCACCTGATCGCCAAGCAGGTGGAATCGCATGGCCTGAAGCAGGGCGAGTTCGAACTGACCGAAGAAGGTCTGCGCGATCTGATCCGCTATTATACCCGCGAGGCTGGCGTGCGTACGCTGGAACGCGAGATTGCCCGGCTAGCCCGCAAGTCGCTGCGCCGGATCCTGGAAGGCAAGGACAAGGGCGTGGTGATCACGCCCGAGAACCTGTCCGATTTTGCCGGCGTGCGCAAATTCCGCCACGGTATCGGTGAGGCGGAGAACGAGATCGGTGCGGTGACGGGCCTGGCCTGGACCGAGGTGGGCGGCGAACTGCTGACCATCGAGGCGGTGACCGTGCCCGGCAAGGGCATGATCAAGACGACCGGCAAGCTCGGCGAAGTGATGCAGGAATCGGTGCAGGCGGCATTTTCCTTCGTGAAGGCGCGGGCACCGTCTTACGGCATCAAGCCCAGCATCTTTGCGCGCAAGGACATCCATATCCACCTGCCCGAAGGGGCGGTGCCCAAGGATGGTCCTTCGGCAGGCATCGGCATGGTCACGTCGATCATTTCGACGCTGACCGGCAATGCGGTGCGCCGCGATGTCGCGATGACCGGCGAGGTCACGCTGCGCGGGCGCGTGCTGCCGATCGGTGGGCTCAAGGAAAAGCTTCTCGCGGCGCTGCGCGGCGGCATCACCACGGTGCTGATCCCGCAGGAGAACGAGAAGGACCTGGCCGAGATCCCCGAGAACGCCAAACAGGGTCTCAAGATCATCCCTGTCAGTCATGTCGATGAAGTGTTGCGGGTCGCCCTGGTCGATCCGCTGCAGCCGATCGACTGGACCGAGGCGGACGAACTCGCAGCCCAGCCGCCGGTTCCCAATGCCGACATGCCCGAGGCAGCCGTCAAGCATTGAGAAGTAATGATGCACTGCAGCATCTGTTGGGAGAGCGCGCAACCGAGGTCGCATTACGGTAACATTGCGACAAAACGCCCGGAATTGCGCGCTTTTCCCTTTGACAGTGAGATAAAATCGGTCCTTACTTAACCCCCTCAAAGCCGCGATTCAGCAATATTCAACAAAAATCAGGGGGTTCCCACGGCATGAACAAGAACGATCTTATCTCGGCTGTTTCCGAACAGGCCGGTATCACCAAGGCAGATGCAAGCAAGGCGGTGGAAGCCGTGTTCGATTCGATCAGTGGTGCACTTGCCAAGGGCAGCGAAGTGCGTCTCGTCGGCTTCGGGACGTTTTCGGTGAGCAAGCGCAAGGCATCGACCGGCCGCAACCCGCGCACCGGCGAAAAGATGGAAATCAAGGCCTCGACCCAGCCCAAGTTCAAGGCCGGCAAGGGCCTTAAGGACGCGGTCAACTGATCGCTTGCGCCCGTCCGGCAGGGCGGGCGAGACGCATGCTTTGAGCGGGCAGGGGTCGCAATATTACCCTCCCCGGTTGATATGCTAGATACATGGAAAAGGCGGCGCCCACAGCGCCGCCTTTTTTGTTTCGCCAAACGGGCCTCAGCCCGATTTGCGGATAGCGGCAGTGACCTTGTCGGCGCGCTCGGAGGCTTCGCGTTCTATTGCACGCCAGTCTGCAACATAGGCCGCAGCAAAGCGGTCGATGCCCATGCGGCGATACTGCTCTACATGGGCGAGTTCATGCGCCCACATCCACACATTCTCGGTCAGCCGCGCGCTGGAGAACACGACCTGACGGTTGAGCGCCACCGCGCCTTCATCCATGAACTGCTCGGTGACGATGGTTCCCAGGTCCACCCGGCCTGTGCCCACCGTCCAGCGCGTCGATGCAAGCGTGTCGCGCTTGAAATAGGGGGCGAGCAGCTGCTGCATGGCGGGCGGTATCGGCTTGGCACCTGCACGCACCGCCTGCGCCTCGCCATGGCGGATTGCGCGGGCCAGGACAGGGGCCGTCAGCGTGGCCGAGCGGCGCGCCAGCTGCTCCGAACCCCTGCGAGCCTCCTGCACGATCTGTCCGGCGGAGCGATTGCCCAGTGCCTCGAGTGCCCGGGTGATCTGGGGTGGCGGGCGCAGCATTTCCTCGTCGGGACGCTCGATGCATCCCGATGTTGCGAAAATGGCCAGCGCCGCCAGCGCCAGGATTGCGTGTCGCGGTCCGCTCATGCGCGGACCGCTACGCGATGGGTTATTGACCGGCAAGCCCGATCAGGGCCTCGGGGCCCTTCGGCAGGCGGCTGTTGACCACCCATTTGAGGGTGGAGGTCGCTCCGGCCGTGGTCGGGCCGTCTTCGGTGTTGTTGGTCAGAATGCGGCCATCGGTGGAGATGGTGAAACTGCCTTCGGGCTTGGGCTGTGCCGCCTTGCCCTTGGCGTCACCGGCGCCCGCCATCGCGCCCAGCGCAGCCATCTCGCCGCCGGGAGCCTCGCCCGAATAAGCCGGTGCCGATACCTTCACGCTGCCATCCTTGCGCTTGATTATGGTGACGAACGGCATGATCGCAGCGCCGCCATCGACCAGCGGGAAGGCAAAGCCATGTGCATTGGTGCCGGTGATCGCATATTCGACATCGATGATGCGATTGCCGCGATAGCTGACCTTCTTCCAGCCTTCCTGCTTCTTGAGCTGCTCGACCAGTTCGGCGATGCCTTCATCGCTGCCCAGCCCGCCCATTTCGCCGCCCATCGCGCTGGCCGCCATGCCAGCATCGCCATTGTTCGCGGCCTGGGCCTCGTCAAAGTCCTTGCGCTGCTGGGCGAGTTCCTCCTCGGTGCATTCGCGCTCGTCGCCGGTCTCGTCGCTGAAACACGGGCTCGCCGAGAACTCGGCAGGCGGCGGCGACAGGTCACTCACCACGATTTCGCCGACATAGGTAAAGGTGAAACTGCCATCACGCTTGAGGTCCAGCGTGGAATTGAACTTGCCGGGCGACAGCAGGCAGCCCGTCAGCAGCAGGGGTATCGCCAACGCGGCGATCAGGCGTATCATCTTCATGTCTCGGTCCTTTCGAGGTGCGACCCGTTTGGTCCGGTATGCAGCCTGTGTCAGGCCGGGTTGAGCGAGATGAGCGCCTCGGGCGCGCGGTCGCGGCGGGCGTTGACCTTCCATTCGAGCACGCGCATGGCGCCCGCAACACCGGGGCCGTCCTCGGTATTGTTGGTCAGAATTTCGCCATCGGTGCGGATGATGAACACGCCGTCGGGCTTGGGCAGGTTGGCGAAGACCTTGGCTTCCTCGCTGCTGCCCGCTGCGCCCACTGCCTGGAAGATCGACATCAGGCCGCCCATGTTGCCGCCCATGAAGCTGCTCTGTCCGCCTGCCGCAAAGGCCGGCGCATCGATGCGCACCGCGTTGTTGGTCCGCGCCGTAGCGACGATGAACGGCGTGATGCCCTGCACCTTCTCCAGCGTGGGGAAGCTGTAATCCTGGTCGATGCGGCCCGATATGGCATAATCGACGCTGAACAGGCCGTCGCCCTTGTGCACCACCTCGCGCCAGCCCTTCTGCTTCTTGATCCGCACGATGAACTCGTCGATCGCATCGGGGGAGGTGGGGTCGATGCCGCCGAGCAGCGCCTTGACCAGTTCGATGTTGCGCGCGTCCTCTGCCTTTTTGGCGGCGCGCCCTTCTTCCCAGGCTTCCTTCTGCGTTTCGATCTCGGCCGTCGTGCACTCGCGCTCGAGCGCCTCCTCGGCCCAGCCTTCGCCTTGCTCTTCCTGTTCTTCCTGCACGACGGCCGTCTTCAGCACCGCTGCGTCGACCTCGGCAGGTTCGCCATAGCAGTGGCTCGGGGTGAACTCTGCGTCCTTGTCATCGAGCGCTGCGCCCATCGCGATCAGTTGCGACAGGCCCAGCAGATGGATCTCGCCCTTGTAGGCGAAGCTGAACCCGCCGCCGCGCATCACTGTCATGTCCGCGGTGAACTTGCCCGGCGATAACAGACAGCCGGTGAGCATGCAGGCGGCCGCTGCCACCGCGATGATCCGCAATCCGATTTGCCCCCGCATGCGCATCAGCCTTCTCCCCGGTCCATCCGAATCGCATAGAGCGAAATTGCTGCTGCGTTCGACACATTGAGACTTTCCATAGCGCTGCTGATCGGCAGCCGGGCAAGGGCGTCGCAATGCCCCGCAACATTATGGCGAAGGCCTTCGCCTTCCGCGCCCAGCACCAGCGCGACCGGGCCGCTGCCCAGCGCCTGCGCCAGCGTGTCTTCGGCTTCCCCTGCCAGGCCGATGCGCCAATAGCCGGCGCTGGCCATTTCCTCGAGCGCACGCGACAGGTTCACCACGCGCACCCAGGGCACGATTTCCAGTGCGCCCGACGCGGCCTTGGCCACGGTGCCCGATTCGGGCGGCGCATGCCGGTCCTGCGTGATGATCGCGGCGGCATCGAAGGCGGCAGCGGAACGGAAGATGGCGCCGACATTGTGCGGATCGGTCACCTGATCGAGCACCACCAGCGGCCGCAGCGGATCGCCCGACAGCACATCGTCGAGCAGCATGTCGTCGAGCGGCTCGACCTCGATCACGATTCCCTGGTGCGGCGCGTCGCGCGCAACCAGCCGGGCGAGATCGGCGACATCGGCGAATTCCACCGGAACGCCCTGCGGCAGTTCGAATTGTGCCAGCGCTTCGCGCGTGCCGCGAATCCAGCGAATCTGTCGTTCGGGATTGTTGAACGCGGCCTCGCAGGCATGGGTGCCCCAGAATCGCGGAAACTTGCCGCCCTCGAGTCCGGCCTTGCGGTTCCGGTTGCGTGCGCCGCGTTTTGCCATGGTGTGTATGTCTTTCTTGGGCGCGGGTAACGCCGGTGTTGATAGTTTTCAGCTTTTCGTCCTGTCGCCATTGACAGGCAAGCGCGAATTGTTCAAGGGACCGCCTCTCGGCAAGAACGACCCCCTCCAAGGGGTCAACGCACTGGGTTTAAGCGCGTGGACAGGTGGCCGAGTGGTTGAAGGCAGCAGACTGTAAATCTGCCCGGGTAATGCCGAACGGTGGTTCGAATCCATCCCTGTCCACCACCCCCGCCCATAATCAACGGTTTTCCGTTGATTTGTCGGGGTTAGCCACGAATTTTGCGGATACGTTAGCCACCGCCTCGTCCGCCATAGCAACTTGATCGGCTGACGCGGCATAGCGGGAATACTCGCGATCGGTCTTATGGCCGGTCACGGCTTTACCCTGCATATGCGTCGCGCCGCTCTCGGCTAGGCGGCGACTCATCGCTTTGCGCAGGCCGTGCGCGCTGCACTGCGGCAAGCCCGCTTCGTCGCATCGATCGCGAAACCAGTTGCCAAAACCGGCGCTGGTGAAGGGTCTGCCGAATTCGGTTTCGAGAAAGCAAAGCTGCCCCGCTGGCACGCGGTCGAGCACGCGTTGCAGCTGGGGGGATATAGGCACCAGCACGACAGCGCCGGTCTTGGTCTGGCGGATGCGGATTCGGCCTGCCTCGACGTGCTGGCGTCCTAACTGGATAATGTCGCTGCGGCGCTGCCCGGTCCACAGCATCAGCTCCATGGCCAGCCGGGCCTTGCTGCCTATGGGGTGGTGCGCCTGAAATTGCTCGATCTCGGCTTCGGTCCAAGCGTGGAAGCCGCTGCCCTCGATCTTGAATGCGTCCGTCAGCTCGGCGGGGTTGTCGCGCCGCCAGCCAAGTTTCACGGCATAGGCGAACAGGCGCTTTAGCACCTTGCGCAGATTGTTCGCGGCCGCCGGCGTACTGCGCATCTTGCCTAGGATCGCGTCCAGGTGTTCCACCTTCACGGTCGCCACGCGCTTGCTGCCATGCGCCTTGCGGAATCGCTCGATGATGCTGCGGTATGTGCGGCGCGAACTTTCCTTCGTCATGCCCTGCCAGCCTGGCGATCGATAGAACCGCTCGCACAGGTCATCGATCGAACCGACGGGGAAGCGGGGCAGGCTGGGCTGCACCTTGGGCGCAAGCTCACCTTTGAGGCAGGCGGCATATTCCTGCCAGAATTCATCGCTGCCAAAGCTGGCGCGAAAATAATGTGTCGCCTGCCCCTTCCGTCGAAAGCGCAGGCGATACTTGCCGTGCCGATCTGCAAATTCGGTCACATATCGGGGCAGGGTGCGGCTCATTGCAGCACTTCATCCCATTCGTTCTCGAAGCCCTTGGGCAGGGCCGTGCTGGGCACGGTTTCAAGGATCATGCGGCCATCAGGGGACAGCTCAATGCGCACGTGCTCTGCGCCACCCGCGCGCGCGCCACGGATCGCTCTGGTAATGTCGATCTGCTTGAAGGTGGCGCGGCGCGGGCTGGTCATACGTTCGGCACCGCTCGGGGATTCCACCCCTCGACCTGGCGCACCTCGTCGGGGTCGAGCACGCCATTTGCCAGCGCGATCGCGTGGGCATTCCACCGGGTGGCTGGATCCCCGCGCAGGAAGCCCGACAGGTCCATTTCCATTTCGAAGGGCCCGCCGGTCGGGAACACGCTGCGGGCGAATTCGGCTTCGATCTTGCGCGCCCACGGGGTCAGGCAGAACATGGCAAACCATCGCCCGGCGGTTTCGCTATTGGTGAACGTGTTGTGGCTGTAATCCTGCACCAGCGGCGGGGGCACCTGAAACAGTCGGCAGATTTCCTCGACGCCAAATTTGCGGGTTTCCAGCAGCTCGGCATCCTCGGGGGAGATTTGCGCCGCTGCCCATTCAAGCCCGGCGTCCAGCACCAACGTTTTGCCCGCGTTCTTCGCGCCCGAATATCGGCTATTGAATTGCTCGCGCAGCATGGCGAATTGATCAGGCGACAGCGGCGTAGGCGACTTGATCACTCCGCTGGGCTGGGCACCGTTCTGCAGGAACTGGCTGGCGAATTCAGCCGCGGCGCTCACCGATTCCACCGTCCGCGACGCACGGCTAAGGCGCGATCGACCGATAAGCCCATCGTCGGTTCGATCGCGCAAATGGATCACTTCGCCCTGTAGCAACCGCCATGACCGGCCTTTGCCGTCCGATACGTCATAGGCAAGCCGTCCGCTGCGCAGCTCGCTCACCGTCACCCACTGCCACGGAATGAAGCGCAGGCCGGTCAGCGCCCCGTTCGGGCCGCGCATGATTTCCGCCAGCCCGTTGCCGGTCAGCAGCGTTGACGCCACCAGATGCTCCATGCCCTCGGGCCATGTCATCCCTTCATTCCAGCCCGATCGCGTCAGCTGCGTCAGCGGGTGGTTTTCAGCCTCGATGCGCTGCCCGCCCTGGCGGCGGTAGATCAGCGCGGGGATGGACGACAGGGCCGATGCAATGGCGCTGGAACAGGCCAGCACCGCGCTAAGGTTCTCTGCGGCGCGTGCGGACAGCGCCACGGGAAAGCCGACATTGGCGCCGACCGCCGACCAGCTCGGATCGATGCTGCGGCGCTCATAGCCCAAGGGGGCAAGAATGCGGTCCAGCAGGCTCATAGCTGCGCCTCCGCGATGATGATCGCCCGGCGGCGGCGCTCGCGTTCGTCGAGCGGCATACGGCTGCGCAGGGCAAGGCTGGTGTCAGGATAGGCAGGCCATGCCGACACCACGGATATCTCGAACAGGTTGACGCTGCGCAAGGCGCGGCGGTTGCCGCTCCAATGGTCACCGCCCTTGGGCACCTGAAAGCCGAACGACATGCCGCCAAGGTCACCGCGCGCTGCAAGCGCCAGCACGTCACGCCCGGCTTGGGTGTCGGGAAGATCCAGACTGAAGGCCAGCCCTCGCGAGTCTTCGGAAAGGCGCAGCGTGCCCGATCGCGTCCGCCCCAAAACCAGCGCCTGGTCATGGTCCATCAGGGCGACGATATCGCCCGACAATGACGCGCGGAACGCGCCCGGCTCGATCGTCTCGATGATCGAACCAAGGTTCGCCTCGCTGCCGAACGTGGCCGCATAGCCTTCAAGTTTCCGGGCGGACGGGTCCGCCCGGAACTCGCTAAAGGTGCGGCGTTCAAGGTGCGCCGCCGTCATCAGGCAGCTGCCGGAAGGGCGATGCTGTCCGCATCCACCCCGGTTGCCGATACGAACGCGGTGGGGTGGCGCAGTGCGCAGTCCACCGTCGCCATGGCGCGAATGCTGATATTGCCCTTGCTATAGGCCGTCGATTCGTACGGGTTCACCAGCACGTCGATTTCGGACCAGATACCAATCAGCAGCTCCGACCAGTCGCCATAGATCAGGCCGAATTCATCCGTGCCCGTGCCAAGGTTGCTGGGCACCTGGTTGCTGAAATTGGTGGGCTTGTTGTGGAAGATGCTGGCCAGCGGCACCGGCTGGTTGTTCAGGTCCAGCGCCTTCATGGCGATCTTCTCGACGCCATGCGTTGAAAGGAACGCGCTGGCAGGATCGACATTGGCGATATGCGCCTTGGCGATCATTTCCGCCGAGGTGTTGTGCAGGCTGGCGGCATAGGCCTGGGTCTGGATTCCGCTGGTCGACAGAATGCCGACCGGCTCATTCGTGCCCCCGCCCTTGATCGCGGCGCGGTCGATCGCAATGCCCAAATCGCGCGCCATCATCCGGCGTACCAGCGCCTCGATCTGCGGCGATGACTGCATCACCATGTTGCGGCTGTACTCGGTAATCGCGCCCGCGTGTTTGGGCGAAAGCGTTACCTGGTCGAAGTCCGGGTCGCTGGCGCTGATAGCCGCATTCTGCGCCACCCATCCGACATTGGGCGAATCGGCCTCGCGCGGGATTTCGACATTGCCGGTCAGTCCGGTCAGCACCGTTGCGCCAAGCGTCCGCACGATCGTCGCGGCGGTCAGGGCGTCGATATACAGCTCGGGGCGGTGGTCGGTGGGCACGATTGCCGAGCCGTCGCCCGTGCTGGTCAGGACGCGCTTTTCGAAGCATTCCATCGGGATATACAGGCCTTGCGCTGCCTTGCCCGCGCGGCGTGCCAGCTCGCCCTGCATTTCGCGCTCGAAGCCGTCATCGACGCTGCCGGGGTTGATGTGCCCGGCGATCAGACGCGCGATGCTGAACTTGCTGCGCAGCTCGCCCGTCAGCTTCGGGTCGCCATGCACCTGGCGTCCGCGTTCCTGTCTTTCGGCCTGGTCGATCACCTGTGCCCTTTCGATCAGCGGTTGCACCGCGTCATAGTCGGCCTTGGCCTTGTCGAACGCTTCGCCGCCGGTTTCCTCGGCGGCCTTCATCGCTGCCACTGCGGCACTGCGGCGTTCCAGAAGCTCACTCAATTTGGTCATGACGTACCATCCTTCTAACTCGCCGGGGCATCATGCCCCGGCTTGAGATTGCCCACTGCCTCGCGGCGTTGGTTGTTCGGTTGTTGCTCGTGCGGCGGCGCGCATCATCCTGTCCACAAGGCGCAGGCGCTCGCGTTCCGCATTCATCTGGCGGGTGGTAACTTGGCGCAGATATCGGCGCTGGTCCGGGTCATCGGGCAGCAACAACTGGATTTCGGCCTCATAGCCGCCATAGTCCCGCCCCGCCTCGATATAGGTGGCGTCGTTCCCCTCGTGGCGAGCGATGCGCTGGGCGTCCAGCGCAGCCGCTTGCAGCAGGGCTAGCTCTTGCAGGCGCGCCTCGTCCACTGGCCTTGCGATCCGCATCAGCGGCACCCCTTCAAAGCGCCTCGACTCGGCCTCCTGCTCTTCGAAAGACAGGTGGCTGGTAGGCCCCATGCGTCGAAGTGCCGCGTTGCCCGATGCGAAGCCCTTGGAAAACGGAATGTCAGCCGCTCCGCCCTGGCCTCGGGCTTCCCGCTGTTGGCCGCGCGGCGCAGCCTCATTTTCGGGCGAAAGGATTGCCGCGTTGCCCGATGCGAAGCACATCGGTCCACCCAAAGGAGCGGGTGCGCCGCCCGTGCCTCGGGCTGTCTGTTCTTGGCCGCGCGGCGCGGCCTCAGGGGTGGGCGGATTCATCGATCGCTCGCGATCTCGACGTGACACAAGGCGCGCCCGCTGCGTTCAATCAGCATTGAAGCCAGCGAATTGTAGTCAAGCACTACGATAGGTCCGCAAGTGCGCGGGTCAGAACTGAACATCTGCGCCATCTCACTTTCAAGAGAATTGGCAAACTTGTGTTCTCCGTTCGCCCACCAAATAAACATGCTGCCTGGCGTAACCAGCGGAATTGAACGCTCCCGCCAAAGTTGCTTGATTAGGTATCGTTTCTTGGCGCGCCATTGGGGCACTGACTGCTTGTGAAAAACGGTCGCGATGTTTTCGCTTCGGTTGCTGCTGATAATTTCCAGAACGAATGACTCTGCCTCGGCATCCTCGGGAATTGTCATGGATGTCGGTATTTCGTCCAAATCGCCTTCCCAAGCATCGACCCAAGAAAATGCGTTGCTCAAGGCACCGACTGCGCAAATCGAGGCAATGTCTCCGAAAGCAAGTGAAGGGGCTTGCGCGGTCTGTGTGGGGCCGATTCCCCGATCAGACAGCAGCCGGATCACCAGCATTCGTGCAAGGTCGAAGGCGTCGAACCGCGCATGACCATCACCGGACGCTAGAAAGCCTCGGCGTCGCCAATCACGCTGGGACGCGGTGGAAACGCCGGTAATGGCTTCTGCCTCTGCCGGGGTGAACGTGGTCAGGGTCAAGGTCATGCTCATGACGTGATAGCTATCACGATTTGCAATGCGTGACAAGTCTCACGCTGCGTCGTCCTCGGCGTCCTCGGGGTCGCCGGGGCCGAACGTCGCAAAGCGACCGATCAGCGGCGCGCCGCCATGGTCATCATAGGCGGGGCAACTGTCCTCGTCGCCGTCCTCTAGGTCGGGGTCGCCATCGATCGCGTCCAGCAAGGCAATGCCGCGCTCGACCTGGCGCTCGATGCGGGGGCGGTAGATATCGCCCATGTTGAACGCCACGTCCCAAGCCGCCTCCCAGAACTGCACGTGCTGCGGATTGGAAGGGTCGAAGCGCGGAACGCGGGGCAGCGATGGCGCTGCGGGGCGAAGGGGAATGACATTGCTGCGGGCAGAATCCTGCCCTAAAGCTCGGGAAGCCATAATCGTCTCCTAGTGACGGTTAGCGGTTAGAGCTGACGCAAGGGGCCTAATCCTTGCGTCGGCTCGCATTTTATGGCAGCATAAAATCCTTATGTCAATTCGTGCCACCACAAAAAGAAAAGGCAGGCCTGCCACCGGCAAGGGCGTGCCTATCAGTGTCCGCTTGCAGCCCGATCAGCTCGAACGGCTAGACCAATGGATTGAGGATGACGGGGGGCGATTCTCCCGGCCTGAAGCAATTCGGCAATTGCTGGAACACGCTTGGGGCCGCACGGTGGCCTCGCGGGGCATCAAAGAACTTCCGTCGCGCCTTGGCGATCCCATCTAAAGCCAGCTGATACCCGTGCCCATGTAGACCGGCGGGCCGGTGTCGCGCGCCGCCAGCCCGATTGCCATGATCAGCGCCACCATCGGGTCGATGCGGTCGATCGAACGGTTCTTGCTGGGCTTGCGCGCCCCCGCCGGGTCCATCTCGAACACCAGATTGCCCGCGCTCCAGCGCAGCAGCGGGTTCATGCCATGGCGCATCTTGCCGGATAGCAAGGCGGTTTCGAACGCGTCCACCGCCGGTCCCATATCGCGATAGCCCTGGCCCATTTCGATCAGGGGCAGCTGCACCCCTTCATGGTTCAGGATCACGCGAAGGTCATTGATCCCCCATCGGTCATAGGCCACGCCCTGCAAATCGAACTCCTGGGCGATCTGCGCCAGCCTGGCGGCGATAAATTGCTTGTCGATCGCCTTGCCCGGCGTCGGCTCGATAAGCCCTTGCTGCGCCCACAGGCGATAGGGCACGCGGTCATTCTCTTCCCGCTCGGCCATGTTGTCCTTCGGGCACCATGCGTGCAGCAGCACCGCGCCGCCGTCATCGGGGAAGTACAGCGCCAGCGCGGAAAGGTCGCGTGTGCTCGACAGGTCCAGCCCCGCAAAGCACTTGCGTTTGGCCAACGCCCGGCGCTCGACCGGATCCCCGCATAGCGCCCATTCCGCCGGGTTGATCGCCTTCGGCTCGGCATCGACACGCTGGTTAAGATACAGGTTGCGGAAGGCCGGTTCGAATGTCGGCATCCGCTTGGCGCGTTCGGCCTCCTCCGCCAGCTCGCGTTCGCTGCGGAACACGCCTAGCGCGGGGTTGGCGAGCTTCCAGTTGGCCGGGTCGAATGCGTCCATGTCCTCGGGCACGGCATAGACCGCGCCGTGAAAGCTCTTGTCCTCGATCTCCCCCGATTCGATCCGGGCCGCGTAATCGACTAGCTCGGACATGACGTTTTCAGCGTGCGGGCTCTGCGTGCCGATCACCAGCAACAGGGGTTGCTCGCGCTTGCCCATCGACGTGCGCAGCACGTCGAATAGCTCGCGGCGCTTCCACTGCGCCAGCTCGTCGCAGACGACGAACGACGACGCCAGCCCGTGCACGCTCTTGCCGTCGCTGGCGAGTGCGCGGTAGATCGATCCAGTCTGGTGGTCGGTGATTTCCTTGTGGAACGCCTTCACGTTCAGGCGCTGGGCCATCCAGGGGGTGGCCATGATGATCGCGTCCATTTCCGCAAAGATCAGGGCGGATTGTTCCTTGGTGGCGGCGGCGCTGTAGCATTCGCCGCGCGGTTCGCTCTCGGGGCCGATCAGGTGCGCCAGCGCCAGCCCTGCGCATAGCACTGTCTTGCCATTGCCGCGTGCCACGCTCAGCAGTGCGGTGCGCACCTGGCGCAGCTGGTCGGGGCCGTCCGCATAGATCGACAGCAGCCAGTCGCGCTGGAACGGCTCCAGGCAGATTGTCTCGCCCGCGCCAAAGCCCTTGGTGACCGGCAGGCTCTCGATAAACGCCACCACGCGCTCGCCACGGGTCAGGCCTGGCAGCTCCCAAGGGTGCACCGCTGGCGCGGTGGGGTTGAGGTTGAAAAGGTCGCGCCCTGGCGTCTGCGCCAGCTTCGCAACCGCGTTCTGCCTACCCGCTCCCGGTCCCCGCTTACCCATAAAAACCCCGGTTTTCTGCCATTTTCCAAACCCAACTAACTATATTCCGACTTTCGACGGCGGTTTTGGCCGCTTAGCTCTGAGCGATTTTTCGTGCCAAGGGTGGCGGCGATCAAGGGGCGTGCCATCGGCGTTGCAGCCCTTGCGCGGCTTCCACGTCTTGGCGCTGCCAGCCTCGGGGCCGCGCGCTGTCTTGGCCGAGTGGCAGGATGCGCAGTAGCTGGCCAAGCCATCATGGCCGGGGAAGGGTGCGCCGCCCTGGCTGATAGGCGTACGGTGGTCGACGGTATTGGCCACCACATGCCTATCGATCGACAAACAATTTTCGCAGAACGGGTGCAGGGCAAGGTGCAATGCGCGCAGCTTGCGCCATGCCGTGGTGTTGTACGGCCACTTAGCCACGGCACGCGGCCTTGATCAGCGCGCCGATGGCGGCGAACCACGTGGCGTGCGTCGAGCGCACCACGTGCAGATATTGCAGGCGCGCTATGCCAGTATGGCCGGTCACAGGGTCATTCATCGATCGAAAGACCATCACCTGCCCGTCGTCAGCCAGTCCAAGATATTGCTTGATCATGCCGCAAGACCGCAACCGTTCGGCAAGTGACAGGTCTTCAGTCCAGTTGATGAACAGGTCATCGGTCATGAAGCTGATAGCATCGCCGGGCTGGGCTGCCCTGGCGTTGTCGATCAGCACCCAATGGCCCTTGGGCAGCATCGGTTCCATGCAGTCGCCAGCGTTGAGCACCAGCCAAAACCGCGTGCCGTAAAGCCACGTCGCGCCCCAAATCACCAGTGCCAGTAACGGGGTACGGAATGGGTTGATCTGCACCGGGCCGATAGGCAGCGGCGCGGGGGCAGGCTGCGGAATGTCTTTCCAGCGCCAGTTCTCTTGCACGCGGATAGCTGAACGGGCCTGCGTGGGGGTCCAGCTCGGGCAATGCCTGCCATCGGGCAGGCGTGCCGGGTTGCTGCCGATCTGTTGTATCAGCAAGCCACCGGCTAGCGACATGACACTAGCGGCCAATCCAGTAGCTGCAGCGGTGGCCAAAGTGGTGGCGGCTTGTGTTCCTACTGCTGTCAGGAAGGCAGTGCCCAGCGCGGGGGCGAACGCGGCGACAGCGACGGCCAGCGCAATGGTAGCAACTACGGCAACAACCTTGCCCATTTCAGTCTCCTACAGCTCGAACAAAGATCATCCTTCCGCGCAAAAATGCGCGGAAAGGGCGGTTTTCAGGGATCGGAAGGTTTTGGAGGTTTTGCAAAAAATGCGAAAAACCTAGAAGATACAGATATATACCTTCCATAATCCTCTCTTCCTTTGGAAGAAACGGAAGGATGGAAGGGAAATCTGATACTCTCTCGCATGTGTCGTTTGGTACGCGAATATA
Source organism: Blastomonas sp. SL216 (assembly GCA_026625625.1). Classification (NCBI taxonomy): domain Bacteria; kingdom Pseudomonadati; phylum Pseudomonadota; class Alphaproteobacteria; order Sphingomonadales; family Blastomonadaceae; genus Blastomonas; species Blastomonas sp. SL216. Next base: position 1,145,013 of record CP113055.1, on the reverse strand, counting down.
TATAGGGGTACGCAAACGCCTTCCATCCTTCCAAAGACGCAGGAAGGCATTGAAAAACTTGCGCTTTTCATCCTTCCATTTTGGATTTTGAGGCATTCTGCCAGCCTTCCGTGGAAGGGTCGGCGACGAAAAATCAACCATTTAGCTTCCCTCTCAATATCCCCAATCAGACAGTTTTCAGACAGTCAGACAGTTTTTGCGGAACTACGCATATGCACCTAGGCGCACGCATGACCGGAAAGCGCAGAAACGTTCTGACTGTCTGGCAACCGTCCCCAAGCCGCAGATTTCTGCGGTTCGAACTGTCTGGTGATTTCAGACAGTCAGACAGTTTTGAGGCTCGCCACCCCGCACCCCGCCCTGGCGGGGGCGTTCGATCAGCTCCAATCGGGAGGGATGGACGCCATTTGAAGCCCGCAGGGCGTAGGAACTGTCTGGCACTGTCTGGCGACAGGCTGGCGAGGCTCGGGGGCGTGCGCATGGTTAGCCTTTGCCCCCTGTACAGCCAAGGTTTTGCGTAGGGCGCAAACGGGGGTTAGCCAGCCTAAGCCTTTGGCTAACCTGAATTGCTCCAGTCCATCCCTGTCCACCACCCCCTTTCTTTCCATACAGGATTGGGGCCTTGCGCCCCACAGGGTGCTTGGCAATCAAGGTGCGATTGGGCACAACGCGCGCATGATAGAGATTGCCCGCATCCCCGCCCTGTCCGACAATTACATCTGGCTGGTGCATGAGCCGGTCAGCGGCGAGACAGTGGTCATCGACCCTGCCGAAGCAGAGCCGGTGCTGGCCGAAGCCAGCGCGCGCGGATGGACGATCACGCAGATCTGGAACACGCACTGGCATCCCGACCATGTTGGCGGCAATGCCGGCATCAAGGCCGCCACCGGCTGCGCGATCACCAGCCCCGAGGCTGAACGTGAACGGATCGCCACCTTTGATACCACGGTAAAGGGCGGCGATGTCGTGCATCTGGGGTCCCTGAGGGCACAGGTGATCGATGTGCCTGCGCATACCGCCGGCCATATCGCCTATCATCTGCCCGATGAGCAGGCGATCTTTGTCGGCGATACGCTGTTTGCCATGGGCTGCGGTCGGCTGTTCGAGGGGACGGCGGAGCAGATGTTCGACAATATGACGCGGCTGGCGGCGCTTCCGGGTGACACTGCAGTCTATTGTGCGCACGAATATACCGAATCGAATGGCCGCTATGCGCTTGTCGCAGAGCCGGACAATCAGGCGTTGGCTAAGCGGATGGAGCAGGTGCTGGCCATGCGCGCGCGTGGTGAGCCGACTGTGCCGACGACGATTGCGCTCGAACGCGCGACCAACCCGTTCATGCGTGCACGCTCTGCCGAAGAACTCGCCGAGCGTCGCGCCGCCAAGGACAATTTCCGGGGCTGAACCCAGGCCACCGGCGTCAAGAGTTGAGAGGATTTCCCATGACCGAAGCCTTTATCTGCGACGCAGTGCGCACGCCGATCGGGCGCTATGGCGGCGGGCTGGCCACTGTGCGGCCCGATGATCTGGCCGCTGTCGTGCTGCGCGCGCTGGCCAGCCGTAATCCCGGGCTGGATGCATCCGCGATCGATGATGTGTTGATGGGCTGCGCCAATCAGGCCGGTGAGGACAACCGCAATGTCGCACGCATGGCGTCGCTGCTCGCCGGCCTGCCCGAGACGGTGGGCGGCGCGACCATCAACCGGCTTTGCGGATCAGGGCTGGATGCGGTAGGAAGCGCCGCGCGCGCCATTCGCGCAGGCGATGCCGATCTGATGATCGCTGGCGGAGTCGAGAGCATGACCCGCGCGCCGTTCGTGATGCCCAAGGCGGGCAGCGCCTTTGCGCGCGACAATGCGGTCTATGACACCACCATCGGCTGGCGTTTCGTCAATCCGCTGATGAAGGCGGTGCACGGCGTCGATTCGATGCCCGAGACGGCCGAGAATGTTGCCGAGGATTTCGGCATCGCGCGCGCCGACCAGGATGCCTTCGCGCTGCGCAGCCAGCAGAGGGCGGCAGCCGCGCAAGCCTCGGGACGGCTGGCAGCGGAGATCGTGCCGGTCAGCATCCCGCAGCGCAAGGGCGAGCCGCTGGTGATCGATACCGACGAGCATCCGCGCATGACCTCGATCGAGGCGCTGAGCGCGCTCAAGCCGATTGTCCGCCCCGGCGGCACGGTCACCGCAGGCAATGCCAGCGGCGTGAATGATGGAGCGGCGGCGCTCATCGTCGCGTCCGAAGCTGCCGCTGCGCGGCACGGGCTGACCCCGCGTGCGCGGATCATCGGCACCGCTGTGGCTGGCGTGCCTCCGCGCATCATGGGGATCGGCCCGGCACCTGCGGTCCAGAAGCTGTTGGCGCGGGCGCGCGTGACGCTGGGCGAGGTCGATGTGATCGAGCTCAACGAGGCCTTTGCCGCGCAGGGGCTGGCGGTGCTGCGCCAGCTCGGCCTTGCGGATGATGCCCCGCATGTGAACCCCAATGGCGGCGCGATCGCGCTGGGCCATCCGCTTGGCATGTCGGGCGCGCGTCTGGCGCTGACTGCCACCGAGGAACTGCAGCGCACCGGCGCGCGCTATGCCATCGCGACCATGTGCATCGGCGTCGGGCAGGGGATTGCGATGCTGATCGAGCGGGTGTGACGCTGGATTGTCCAGGGCTGCGCAATGAAGCGTCACCCCGGCTTTCACGGGGGTGACGCGCAGATTCCGATCGGTTATTCGCCCGCCACCTTGGGCACCGGCTGGAAATTGCGGACGAACTGTTCGAGCAGGCGCACGCCGTAGCCGGTCGAGCCAGCCGGCTTGAGATCGTTCGCGCCGCCCCAGGCCATGCCGGCAATGTCGATATGCGCCCAGGGTGTTTCGGGCTTCACGAACGCGCCGATGAAATGCGCGCCCGCTCCGGCGCCTGCACCGCTGGCGCCGGAATTCTTGATATCGGCAATGGTCGACTTGGTGTCCTCGGCATAGCTCGGGTGCAGCGGCATCCGCCAGAGCGCATCGCCGCTGACATCGCCTGCCTTGACCAGCTGATCGGCCAGCGGATCGTGACGGCTGAACAGCCCGGCATAATCATCGCCCAGCGCGGTCATGATCGATCCGGTCAGCGTGGCCATGTCGACGATCGCTGCGGGGTTGAGCCTGGCATCGGCATAGGCAACTGCATCGGCCAGCACCAGCCGACCCTCGGCATCGGTCGAGTTGATCTCGATGGTCTTGCCGTTCATTGCCTGCAGCACGTCTGCCGGGCGCGCGGCATTGCCATCGGGCATGTTCTCCGACAGCGCGGCAATGGCGACGACGTCGACCGGCGCTTGCGACCTGGCGAGCGCAAGCACCGCGCCCACCACGCTGGCCGCGCCCGACATGTCAAACTTCATGTCGCCCATGCCCGCCCCCGCCTTGAGTGAAATGCCGCCGCTATCGAAGGTGATGCCCTTGCCTGCGAGCACCACCGGCCCGGCAGATGGTGCGCCGCGCCCGGTATAGCGCACGATCAGCATGCGCGGCGGGCGCGCCGAGCCCCGGCCCGAACCGAGGATTGAGCCCATGCCGAGCTTTTCCATTGCAGGAACATCGAGCGCCTCGATGCTGACGCCCGCCACGCCGGCAAACGCTGCGCGCGTGCGCTCGACAAAGCTTTCGGGATAGATGACATTGGCGGGCTCGTTGGAGAGATCGCGCGCAAAGGCCATGGCCTCGATCAACGCCTTGCCCCGGCCTTCATACAGTGCGCGCGCAGCCTGGCCGTTTTCGGAGACGATTGTCGTCCCGGCCATGGCAGACGCCTCGCGCGCCTTGGCCTGGTAAAGGTCCGATCGATATTCGCCGATGCCCATGCCGGTGGCCAGTTCCGCAACGGCTTCTGCCGGCAGGCCGGTGGCCAGAACCGCAAGCGGCCCCTTGTCCTTCATCAGCGCGCGCCCGGCGATGGTGCCCAGCTTCTGTACTGCCGCGGCGCTCAAGTCCTTGCCCGTGCCGATCACGTGGATGCGGTCCCAGCCGCCGATGCCGCGCAGGCTGAGCGCGCCGGTCTTGTAATCGAATTCCGCTGCGGCAAGGGCTCGTGAGATCGCTGCGCGCTCGGCATCAGGGAGCACGCTCGCGCGGCTGGCGAGATCCGCTTCGCTGCCAAGTGGCAGCACCAAAGTTCCTGAGGCGGCGGGAAGGGTAGCGGCAAAGCTGACGGGGCGGAACTGCGCCTTGGCCGCCTTGATCGTCAGCGACGGTTTGACCACCTCCTGCGCGTGCGCGGCCTGCGGCATTGGCACGGTCATGGCGGCGAGGCTGCTGGCCAGCAACAGGTGATGGATAGGCATCTGGAAACCCCTTTTGTCTTCGTAACAATGGCAACCATATCAGCAGCCTGGCATCAACGCGGCAAGTACAGATATGGCCATCGCGGCTGCGCGGCATTGTTATTCTATCCAATGGACCCCATGTGCTGACCCATGTTCAGCACCCCCGTCATCGCCGCAATCGCCTGGGCCGTTCTGTTGGGCGGGGCTGGAGGGCTGCTGACGGAAATCGGCGCCTGGTACAAGCAACTCAATAAGCCGAGCTGGCAGCCACCCGATTGGCTGTTCGGCCCGGCCTGGACGATCATTCTGGGTCTGGCCGCCTGGGCCGCGGTGCTGGCGTGGAACGGCACGCAAACCGAAGGCGACCGGATGATCGTCATTGCGCTCTACGTCGCAAATTTCGTCTTCCATCTGCTCTGGTCGCCGCTGTTCTTCAAGTTCAAGCGGCCTGATCTGGCGCTGATCGAGGTGGTGTTCCTCTGGGCTTCGGTGTTCGCGATGTGCGTGTGGCTGCGGCCCTATTCGGAGCTCGCGAGCTGGCTGATCGTGCCCTATCTCGCCTGGGTCAGCTTTGCCGCGATGCTCAACGCCAAGATCGTGCAGCTCAATCGGCCTTTTGCCCGCGCCTGACGCATAAATCGGCACCATCGCGCCAAAACGCTTGGTGCCGGGGCAATATGTGTTAACTTTGCTTGACACTTTTTCGGGGGAACGGCGTGAGCGACCAGAAGACGCAGATAGTCGTGGTGGGCGGAGGCGCTGGCGGGCTCGAGCTGGTACGACGTCTCGGCAGCAAGTACGGCCGCGAAAAGCACGACATCATTCTGGTCGATCGTAACCTCACCCATATCTGGAAGCCGCTGCTGCACGAGGTGGCGGCAGGGTCGCTCGACGCCAATCTCGATGAGGTCGGCTATGGCGGCCATGCGGTGCGATGGGGGTATCGCTTCTTCAACGGCGCGCTCGAAAGCATCGACCGCACGACACGGCATATCACCACTGCGCCATTGATCGACGATCAGGGCCGCGAAGTGATTGGGCGGCACCAGATCCGCTACGATTATCTGGTGCTGGCGTTTGGCGGCGTATCCAATGATTTTGGCACCCCCGGGGTGCGCGAGAATGCTCAGTTCCTCGAACATCGGGCCCAGGCGGACAGCTTCCGCCAGCGGCTGCTCAATGCGTGTCTGCGCGCCAATCACGAGCACAATACCGGTAACCCCGAGGCCCGCGTGCGCATCTGCATCATCGGTGGCGGCGCGACCGGGGTGGAGCTCTCAGCCGAGTTGTACAACGCGGCCAAGGCGCTGAGAAATTATGGGCTGGAGGTGTTCGACGAATCCAAGCTCGAGGTCACTTTGGTCGAGGCAGGCCCGCGCATCCTGCCGCAGATCGATGCTGAACTTGCTGGCGTGGCAAAGCACGAGCTGGAGCAGCTGGGAGTCAGCGTTCGCGAAAACACGCAGGTTGTCAGCGTCGCCGAACATTCGGTCGAAACCAAGCTGGGCGAGGTGATCCCCGCCGACCTGATCGTCTGGGCGGCAGGCGTGAAGGGTGCGGACGGCGTCACCGAGATGAGCGATCTGGAACTCAACCGGCTGAGCCAGTTCGTGGTCAGGCCGACGCTGCAGACGACGGCCGACGACCATATCTTCGCGCTGGGCGACTGCGCCTCATGCCTGCTGCCGGGGGAGGATCGACCCATTCCGCCGCGCGCGCAATCGGCGCACCAGATGGCGACCCATATCTTCGACAATCTGTGCCGGATGCAGGCGGGCAAGCCGCTCAAGGACTTTGTCTACAAGGACCATGGCTCGCTGGTGTCGCTGAGCCGGTTTTCGACCGTGGGCAGCCTGATGGGCAATCTGGTCGGCGGGCGCATGGCGGTGGAGGGCCGGTTGGCGCGCTGGGCATACCAGTCGCTCTATCGCATGCACCTGATCGCGATCCACGGCTGGTGGCGCGGCATATCGCTGATCGTCATCGGCCATGTGAACCAGATCGTGCGGCCCAAGCTCAAGCTGCATTAGGCCGGCGCGGCATCAGCCGCTGATCTGGTCGACCAGCCTTCCGCCCTTGAACAGCGCGACGCAGCGACCCTGGACCGGCAGCTTGTCGAACGGGGTATTGCCCGCGCTTGCCGCCATCTTCGCCGAATCCACCTGCCAGGGCCGGTCGGGATCGACCAGTACGATGTCCGCCTCATGTCCCGTCCGCAGCGCCCCTGCCTGCACGCCGAGCAGCCGGGCGGGGTTGGCCGCGATCAGGTCGAACAGCCGTTCGGTCGAGATCAGGCCATCGCGCACCAGCCCCAGCGACAACGGCAGCAGCGTTTCCGCTCCCGCCATGCCGGGCGCGGCATCGGCAAAGGGCAGGCGCTTGTCTTCGGGACCGCGCGGATCGTGGCCCGAAGCGATGATATCGATCGTGCCGTCCTTCACCGCCTGCAGCGCAGCCTGACGGTCGTCTTCGGATCGCAGCGGCGGCGAAAGCCGTGCAAAGGTGCGAAAGCCGCCCAGGGCGACGTCCGACAGGAACAGGTGGGCAGGCGTGATCCCGGCGGTGACGCTCAGCCCTTCGGCCTTGGCCGCCCGGATCAGCGCCAGCCCGGCGCGTGTCGTCACCTGGCGGAAATGGACGCGCGCGCCCGTCATCCGCACCAGCGCCAGATCGCGCGCGATGGCGATGCTCTCAGCCTCGGCAGGGGCTTGCGGCAGGCCCAGCCGGGTTGCCATCTCGCCTGAAGTCGCGACCGCATTGCCCGACAGGCCGTGGTCCTGGCTGTGCACGATCAGTGGCAGATCGAGCATCGCGCAATATTGCATCAGCCGGTGCATCACACCGGTATCGGTGATCCAGCGCCGTCCAGTGGCGACAGCCCGCGCGCCAGCCTCCTGCATTAGCGCGATCTCAGCCATTTCGGTGCTGGCCAGATCGCGTGTCGCTGCGGCGAGCGGGTGGACCCAGAAATCGGGCTTTCCCGAATAGGCAGCAAAGCGCACCCGCGCCGGATGATCGAGCGGCGGGTTCTGATCGGGCATCAGCGCAGCTCGGGTGATGCCGCCAAAATGGAAGGCGGGGCGATCGATCGCGAACACGCCCAGGTCCACCAGCCCCGGGGCGATCAGAGCGCCCCTGGCGTCGTGGATACGGTCGTCCGTGCCGGGTGTGATCGCGCCGATCTCGGCAATGCGGTCGCCCAGCACGCGGATGCCGCCGGGGACGGGCTCGGCCTCGCCTGGCAGGACCAGGCGGCCGTTGATGATGCTCAGCGGGGTGTGCGGTGTCTTGCTCATGCCCAGCCCTCCACGCCGCGCCGTCTGCGCGTCAGCACGTCGAGGCATGCCATCCGCATGGCAACGCCCATTTCGACCTGATCGGTGATTGCAGAGCGCTGGACATTGTCGGCGATATGGCTGTCGATCTCGATCCCCCGGTTCATCGGGCCGGGGTGCATAACCAGTGCGTCGGGCCTGGCGAGCGCCAGCTTGGCATCGGTAAGGCCGTAAAGGTGGCGGAATTCGCGGGGGGAGGGGATGAACTGGCCCTGCATCCGTTCGTTCTGCAGGCGCAGCATCATCACCACATCGGCGCCGTCGAGCGCTTCGGCAAAGCTGCGGCAGGGGGTGCCGCCCATGGACTCAACCGCAGGCGGCATCAGCGCCGGCGCCCCCGCGACGCGCACGTCAGCGCCCAGGGTGGACAGGCAGATCATGTTCGATCGCGCCACGCGGCTGTGCAGGATGTCGCCGCAGATCGCGACACGAAGACCCGCGATACGCCCCTTGCGGCGACGGATGGTCAGCGCGTCGAGCAGCGCCTGGGTCGGGTGCTCGTGCGTGCCATCGCCTGCGTTCAGCACCGGGCAGCCGACCTTGTCGGCGATCAGCTGCACCGCGCCGGAACTGCCATGCCGGATGACGATGGCGTCCGCGCGCATCGAATTGAGCGTCACTGCCGTGTCGATCAGCGTCTCGCCCTTTTTCACGCTCGATTGCGCCGCGTGCATGTTGACCACATCCGCGCCGAGGCGCTTGCCCGCGATCTCGAACGACAGCAGCGTGCGCGTCGAGTTTTCGAAAAACGCGTTGATCAGCGTCAGCCCGGCCAGGCGGTCGTCATGCTTGCTCGCCTGGCGGTTGAGATCGACCCATTGTTCGGCCTCGTCGAGCAGGAACTCGATCTCCCAGGGCTGAAGCCCTGCGATTCCCAGCAGGTGCCGGTGCGGAAAGGCCATGCTGCCGGGCGGATAATCGCTGGCAGGGCGGCGGGCGGAAGGCGTGTCTGGCGATGTCATTAAAGGCGAGCGTCTAGGACCGAATCGGCTTTGGCTCAAGGCGTGTTTTGCCTGACGAACCCACGGCGGTTTTGGCGGTGGACAGGCGGCGCGACTGCCGCAATGATGCGCGCTGACAAGAATGTAAGCGGGAGGGATTCTGGATGGAACTGGTAACCGACGGTCTTCGCTTTCCCGAAGGTCCGGTGGCGATGCCCGATGGCAGCGTGGTGCTGGTCGAGATCGAGCGCGGCTGCGTGACGCGCGTCCTGCCCGATGGGACGCAGCAGGTCGTGGCGGAACTGGGTGGCGGGCCCAATGGCGCCGCAATCGGTCCCGATGGCAAGCTTTATGTCTGCAACAATGGCGGCTTCCATTATATCGAGCGTGCCGGATTGCTCGTCCCGCACGGCCAGCCGGACAATTATTCTGGCGGGCGGATCGAGCGGGTCGATCTGGCAACCGGCGCGGTCGAGACGCTGTACAAGGATGGCGATTTCGGGTGCACCCTGCGCGGCCCCAATGACATCGTGTTCGATAATGCCGGCGGCTTCTGGTTCACTGATCACGGCAAGACCCGGCCACGCCAGCGCGATGTGACCGGGGTCTTCTATGCCCGGGCCGATGGATCGCTGCTCAAGGAAGTGATCTTCCCGATGGAAAATCCCAACGGCATCGGCCTTTCGCCCGACGGCAAGCGGCTCTATGTCGCCGAAACCTATACCTGCAAGCTTTGGGCCTATGACATTGCCGGACCCGGCGAGATCGCGTTCAGCCAGGGCCTGCTCGGGCCGAGCGGTACGTTCCTGTACAGCCCGCCGGGCTACACCTTTTTCGATTCACTGGGCGTGGATGGTGAGGGCAATGTCTGCGTGGCCACTATCGGCCAGAGCGGCATTTCGGTGGTATCGCCCGAAGGCGAACTGGTCGAATTCGTGGCCACCGATGATCCCTTCACCACCAATATCTGCTTTGGCGGGCCGGACCTGAAAACGGCCTATATCACGCTGTCGGGAACCGGCAGGCTGGTGAAGATGGACTGGCCGCGCAGCGGGGCGAAGCTGAATTACCTGAACGCCTGAACCTCCTTCCCGCCAACGCGGGAACCCCGCTTCTGCGCAGTGCAAGGCGAAACGAGCGGCGCCCCCGACTTCGCCGGGGTGCCGACGAATGAGATGGAAGAATTGAGGGAGCACTGAATGACCAATCCACGCTGGGCCATCGATATCGACCGCGATCAGATCACTGAGGCGCGCATTGTCGACGAGGCCGAAACCACGCTGCCTGAAGGCGCGATCGAGGTTGCGATCAACCTCTATGCGATGACGGCCAACAACGTGACCTATGCCGTGTTCGGCAAGCCGCTCGGCCTGTTCGGCAACGACCAGGGCTATTGGGATTTCTTTGCCGAGCGCGAAGCGCCCGGTCGCCTGCCGGTCTGGGGCTTTGCCACGGTGAGCCGCAGCAATCATGAAGGCGTGCCGGTAGGTACCCAGCTTTACGGCTATTACCCGATGGCCAGCCATGCGGTGCTGCACCCGGGCCGGGTCAGCGCGCATGGCTTTACCGACATGACGCCGCGCCGGTCGACGCTGCCGATCATCTACAACCAGTATCAGCGCGTCGATGCCCTGGGCGACTATCGCGCCGAGGACCATGACTACTGGCCCGTCTTCCGCCCGCTGTTCCTGACCGGCTGGCTTATCGCCGATCAGCTGGAGGATGAGGGCGATTATGCTGCGCAGCAAATTCTGGTCGCAAGCGCATCGAGCAAGACCGCCATCGGCCTGGCGCATGCGCTTCAGCAGCGCGCCGATCGCCCCAGGGTCATCGGTCTGACGAGCGCTGGCAATGTCGCCTATGTCGAGCAGCTGGGCCTGTACGATGAAGTCGTGCCCTATGATGCGGTGGGCAGCATGGATAGCGCGGTGCCGAGCGCCATGGTCGATATGGCGGGCAACCCGCAGGTCGCAGCATCCGTCCACAACCATTTCGGCGATGCGCTCAAGGCTTCGATCGTCGTGGGCAAATCGCATTGGGATGCAAATGACGATGCCGGACAGCTGGCGGGCCCGCCGCGCCAGATGTTCTTCGCGCCGGGCCGCAGCGAAAAGCGGATCGGCGAATGGGGTCCCGATGGCTTCCGCCAGAAGCTGGAAGCGGCCTGGCTGGGCTTTGCCGATCTGGCACCGCGGCTGCTTGCGATCGACAAGCGCACCGGGGCCGATGCGGCGCTCGCCGCTTATGATGAAACGGTCGCAGGCAAGGCCGATGCGAAGACGGGGCTGGTCATCGTTCCATGAGCTTCCAGGCTGTCATCTTCGATTTCGGCGGGGTCATTACTTCGTCGCCCTTTGAGGCGTTCAACCGGATGGAGGCCGAACGCGGCCTGCCGCGCGACTGTATCCGCCGGATCAACGCCACCAATCAGGACGACAATGCCTGGGCCAGGTTCGAGCGCGCAGAGATCGATGCTGCGGCGTTCGACACCGCCTTTGCCGAAGAGGCCGCGGCGCTGGGCTTGGCGATCAGCGGCAGCGATGTCATTTCCTGCCTGGCTGGCGATGTCCGCCCCCGGATGGTTGCGGCGCTCGATGCGTTGAAGGCGGAAGGTCTGACCATCGGGTGCATCACCAACAACGTCCGCGCAGGCAAGGGATCGGCGATGGTGTTCGATGATGCCCGCGCAACTGAAATTGCTGCGATCATGGCCCGCTTCGATCATGTCATCGAAAGCAGCAAGGCGGGTGTGCGCAAGCCCGACCCGCGCATCTATGCGATGATGTGCGAGGCCATCGATATTGCCCCTGATGCCTGTATCTATCTCGACGACCTGGGCGTGAACTGCAAACCCGCCGCCGCGCTTGGCATGGCCGCGATCAAGGTGACGGAGGAGGCGCAGGCGCTTGCCGATCTGCGCGCGTTGCTGGGCCGTGCCGAACCATGGCCCGGCTGATGCGGCTCTGGGGGGCGCTGTGTCTGGGTTTGATGGCGGCTCCTGCGCTGGCGGATCCGGGGACGGTCGTGGTCGTCGGCGGCGCGCTTCTGGATGACAATGCCACTGTTTATCGCGCGATGATCGATGCGATGCCCAAGGGCACCGGAAATGTGGTGATCATCCCTGCAGCATCGGGCATTATCGGACGCTCCGTCCCCCGCGCGACCCAGGCCTTTGTCGCGCACGGTATCGCCCCTTCGCGTATTCGCACCGCCCATGTGGCCATGGTCGATGACCCCGACACCGCAGATTTGGATGAATCGCGCTGGGCCTCTGGGGCGAGCGATTCCAATGAGATCGCCAAGCTAGCCGATGCCGGGCTCATCTGGTTCCTCGGCGGTGATCAGCTGCGGATCATCGCGGCTCTGCTCAATCCCGATGGCAGCGATAGCCCGATGCTGGCGACCATCCGCAAGCGGCTGGAAGACGGCGCGGTGGTTGGCGGCACCAGCGCAGGCGCTGCGGTGATGGGCGAGCACATGATCGCCTGCGGCAGTCCCGATGTTGCGCTGACCGCGCCAGTCTCCCGCGATCTTCAGGGCTGCGAGGGCAAGGAAGAGGATGCAGGCCAGGTTCCGCTGGTGCTTGGGCGCGGGCTGGGCTTTCTGCCGGGCATCGTCTTCGACCAGCATTTCAGCGAGCGGGGCCGGCTGCCCCGGCTGGTGCGCGCGGTCGCCTGTATCGAGGCTCAGGCAGTGACCGGCGTGGGCGTCGACGAGGATACCGGCTTCGTGTTCGACATCGGGCACGAGACAGGTCACCCCGTGGGTTCAGGCACCATCACGGTGATCGATCCTTCCGAAGGGCATCGCTCGTGTGACCGCGCGGTGATGGAAAATGTGCGCTTCGCCCGCTTTCCGGCGATGAAGGACTAGGCGCTTGGACAATTTCACCCACAGCCTCGCCGGATGGGCGCTGGGCCAGGCAGGGCTGAAGCGGCTGACCGGGCTTGCTGTGCCGACGCTGATCATCGGCGCGAACCTGCCCGATATCGACGCGGTGCTGAGCGTGCTGGGCACGCAGTCGCTGGCATTGCGCCGTGGTCTGACCCATGGTCCGATTGCGCTGCTGGTGCTGCCATTGCTGTTGACCGTGGCCATGGTCTGGTTCGATCGATGGCAGGTGCGAAGGCGTAAACGGCCGCGTGATCGGCTGCCGGTGCGTCCGGGCGCGCTGTTGCTGCTCGCCTATATCGGCACCCTTTCGCATCCCGCGTTCGATTTCCTCAACAATTACGGCATCCGCCTGCTGGAGCCGTTCTCGCCGCGCTGGTTCTATGGCGACACGCTGTTCATTGTTGATGCGGTGCTGTGGACCGTACTGCCGTTTGGCATCTGGCTGTCGCGCAAGCGGGAGGCCGCAGGGAAAACAGGCTGGGAGCGGCCTGCACAGGCCGCGCTGGCCTTTGCGCTCATCTATATCGCGGGCAATTTCGCGCTGTCCGCGCATGCCGAGCAGCAGACCGCCGCCAGGATCGAGGCTGAGCGCGGGCTGAAGCCCGAGCTTGTCGTCGCCAATGCCGTGCCGGTGCTGTTCTGGCAGCGCGCGATGCTGTGGCGCGCCGATGGGCTGATCGGTCGCGGTGGCTATGATGCGCTTGGCGCTCCCGCGCTGACCTTGCAGCCGGTAAGCGCCGCAAACAACATGACCAGCCCCTGGGTCGCGCGGGCGGCGGCACAAAACTCTGATGCGCAGGCCTTTTTGTTCTGGGCGCGCATGCCATATGCACGGCTGACCGACATATCGGGAGGCAAAAGGGTGGTGCTGCGCGACGCGCGGTTTGACAGTTCACCGATAGCCGACCGGTTCACGGTCATTGTCGATGTGAAGGAACAACCATGACCCGCCCCGTCATCGTCTGGCTGCGCCGAGACCTCAGGCTCGCCGATCAGTCGGCCTTTGCCGCCGCCGCCAAATCTGGCCCGGTGATCCCGGTCTATGTGCTCGATGACGAGACGCCCCGGCATCGCAGGATGGGCGGAGCCTCGCGCTGGTGGCTCCACCACAGCCTGGCCTCGCTTGCTGCGGACCTGGAAAAGCTGGGTTCAAGGCTGGTGCTGAAGCGCGGCGTTGCAGCCGACGTGCTGGCAGATCTCGCGCGGGAAACCGGCGCGGCGGCGGTTCACTGTCTGCGCCATTACGAGCCCTGGTGGCGCAACGCCGAAAAGGCGCTGAAGGCCGCGCTGCCCGAAGGGTGCACGCTCGAACGGCATGACGGCAATTACCTGATGCCGCCCGGATCGGTGACCACCGGTAGCGGCCAGCCGTACAAGATCTACACGCCCTTCTGGCGCGCGCTGGCGCAGCACATGCCGCCGGGCAAACCTGGGGCCGCGCCAAAGGTGCTGGACGCGCCCGATGTCTGGCCCGAATCCGATAGTCTCGCCGATTGGGCGCTGCTGCCGACCAGTCCGGATTGGGCCAAGGGCTTTGCCGAGGAATGGAAGCCGGGCGAGCCGGGGGCGGCGGACCGGCTCGATGCATTCCTGTCGCGCGCCCGGCTCTACGAGGAGCAGCGCAACCTGCCCTCGCGCGAAGGCACCTCGCGCCTGTCGCCGCATCTGCATTTCGGCGAGATTTCCCCTGCCACGGTCTGGCATGCGACCATGGATGCCGGGGGATCGGTCGAGACCTTCCTCAAGGAACTGGTCTGGCGCGATTATGCGCAGAACGTGATCGCGCAGTACCCCGATTACGGCAAGGCCAACGCCCGCGACGGGTTTGACCGCTTTCCATGGCGCGATCCGTCCGATGAGGCCGTGGCGCGCGACATCAAGGCCTGGCAGCAGGGGCGCACCGGCTATCCGCTGGTCGATGCCGGAATGCGCCAGCTCTGGGCGACCGGCTGGATGCACAACCGTGTCCGCATGGTCGCCGCATCGTTCCTGATCAAGCATCTGCTGGTCGACTGGCGTGTCGGCGAGCAGTGGTTCTGGGACACGCTGGTCGATGCCGATTATGCGAGCAACGCCACCAACTGGCAGTGGACATCGGGCACGGGCGTCGATTCGAACATGTTCGTGCGGATCATGGCCCCGCTTACCCAGTCGGAAAAGTTCGATGCGGCGGGCTATATCCGGCAATGGGTGCCCGAGCTTGCTGCGCTGTCCGACAGCGCGATCCACGATCCGGAGTCGGCGGGCAAGTTCGTGAAGGGCTATCCCAGGAAGATTATCGGCCACAAGGAAGCCCGAGAACGGGCGCTGGCCGCACACGCGACCATAAAAACATGAGAGGAGAGAAGGTTATGCGGGTCTGGAAAACTCTGGCGGCGGCCTGTGCGCTGGCCATCGGTGCGGGCGGCGTTGCCATCGCAAAGGATGAGGCTGCGCCTGCGGTCAAGTCGATCACGCAGATGAGCCCTGCTGAGCTCGAAAAGGTTCGCACGGCAGGCGCGCAGATCCTGTTCTGGTCGGATGCGCAGCGCGCCGCCAACTTCCGCGCGATGGAGGCGCAGTTCCCCGGCACGACCGCAAAGGCAGGCACTCCGCGCGCGCTGCCCAAGGGCGAACCGCTCGGCATCACCGATGCCGAGATCGATGCCTTCATGGCGGCGCAGAATGTCGCCGGGCTGATGGTGATTCAGGACGGCAAGGTGCGGCTTGAGAAATACGGCCTCGGCATGAAGCCCGAAGACCGCTGGACCAGCTTTTCGGTGGCCAAGTCGTTCACCTCGACGCTCGTCGGCGCGGCGGTCAAGGATGGCCTTATCGCATCGGTCGACGACCCGGTGACCAAATATGTGCCCGAACTGAAGGGCAGCGGCTATGACGGCGTCACCGTCAAGCAGATCCTGACCATGACCTCGGGGGTCAAGTGGAACGAGGACTATACCGACCCCAATAGCGATGTGGTCAAGATGCTCTCGGTTCCCGTCGGACCGGGCGAGGACCCCAATACCGCCTATCTGAAGACACTGCCGCGCGAGGCGGAGCCGGGTACCAAATGGGTTTACAAGACCGGTGAGACCAACCTGATTGGTGTGATCGTGCAGCGCGCCACCGGCAAGACCTTGAGCGAATATGCCCAGGAAAAGATCGTCAAGCCGGCGGGCTTTGAAGGCGACCTGTTCTGGATGGTCGATTCCGCCGGACAGAATGTCGGCGGCTGCTGTCTGTCGATCCGGCTGGCCGACTATGCCCGGATGGGTCTTTTCGCGCTCGAAGGGGGCAAGGGCCAGGTGCCCGAAGGCTGGTTCGCCGAGGCGGGCAAGGAACAGGCGCCTATCGGCCTTCCCGGCTTTGGCTATGGCTATCAGTGGTGGACCTATCCCGGCGGTGCCTGGGGCGGGCAGGGCATTTTCGGCCAAGCGATCCTGATCGTGCCGCAGAAGAATCTTGTCGTGGCGGTGGTGAGCAACTGGCCCAAGGCCAGCGGCGCGGACCTGCGCATTCCCCAACTGCAGTTCTTCCAGAAGCTCGCCATGGCGGCGAATTGAGAGGCCTTGCGTGATCGATGACAGCCGCCTTCATGCCGAACTCAAGTCGGCAGGGATCACCTTCGACCAGGTCGAGCATGAGGCGGTTTTCACCGTGCTGGAAAGCAGCGCGATCGAACGCGCGATACCGGGCGCGCATACCAAGAACCTGTTCCTCAAGGATGCGGGCGGTCAGTTCTATCTGGTCACCGTGCTCGCGGAAAAGCAGGTCGATCTGGGCGCGCTCAGGCATCTGGTGGGGGCCGGGCGCTTCAGCTTTGGCTCGGGCGACGACATGGTCGCGCTGCTCGGCATCACCCCCGGTTCGGTGACCCCGCTTGCGGCGTTCAACGACAAGGCGGGCAAGGTGCAACTGGTGCTGGACGAGGTGCTGGCCGCGCAGCCGCGCGTCAATGTCCATCCGCTGCGCAACACCGCGACCCTCGGACTGTCCGGGCTCGATCTGGTACGGCTGCTGGTGCGCTGGCGGCATGCGCCGCTGATCGTGCCGGTGCCCAACAAGATGCCCGGCAGCGAGCCGTCTCAAAATTGAGGGTGGGAACTCCATGGCCAGTGCGCTAGTCCTGCGGTCATGACCGAGGTCGCCAACCGCCCGCTGATCGACAGCTTTGCTCGCCGCATCAGCTATGTCCGCCTGTCGGTGACCGACCGGTGCGACCTGCGATGTGCCTATTGCATGCCCGAACGCATGCAGTTTCTGCCCAAGGCCGAGGTGCTGAGCCTCGAGGAACTGCACAGGCTCGCGCTGGCCTTTATCGAACGCGGCGTCCGCAAGATCCGGCTCACCGGTGGCGAGCCGCTGGTGCGGCGCGATCTGATGACGCTGGTGAGCCGGCTGGGTCGCGAAATCGGGCAGGGGCTCGACGAGCTGACGCTGACCACCAACGGAACCCAATTGGCCGAGCATGCCGCCGCGCTCGCCGATTCAGGGGTGCGCCGGATCAACGTGTCGCTCGACACGCTGGACCGCGCGCTGTTCACGCAGCTGACGCGGCGCGATGCGCTCGACAAGGTGCTGGCAGGAATCGAGGCGGCGGACCGCGCCGGGTTGAAGGTCAAGATCAACACGGTTGCGCTCAAGGGCCTGAATGAGGCCGAACTGCCGGCACTGATCGGCTGGGCGCATGCGCGCGGGCATGATGTGACGCTAATCGAGGTGATGCCGCTGGGTGAGGTCGAGGAAGACCGGTTCGACCACTATCTGCCCTTGACCGAGGTGCGCGACGGACTCGAGAAGCTTTGGACCCTCAGCCCCAGCGACCACAGGACCGGCGGGCCTGCGCGCTATTTCGATGTCGCTGAAACCGGCGGGCGGCTGGGTCTGATCACGCCGCTGACCAACAATTTCTGTGCGGGTTGCAACCGTGTTCGAGTCACCGCGACCGGGCAGATCTACATGTGTCTGGGGCAGAACGACCGGGTCGATTTGCGCGCGGCGATGCGCGGACCCGATAGCGATGCCGCGCTGGATGCCGCGCTGACCCGTGCGATCCGCGCCAAGCCCGAACGGCACGAATTCCGCATCGATGCGCCGGGCGCTGCGCCTGCGCTTGCGCGGCACATGTCGATGACGGGCGGCTGATTGCGCCATGGCGAAACTGCTGTTTTTCGGGCGGCTCGGTGATCTGGCCGGCGGCATCGAACGGACCCTGGACCTGTCGCATCCGCATTCGGTGCGCGAGCTGATCGCGGTGCTGGAAGCCAGCGATCCGCTGCTGGGCAGCGCGCTGCTGGAGAGCCGCGTGCGCTATGCGCTGGGCGGGATGATCGTCGATGCCGAGGCGCTGGTCGAACAGGATGACGAGCTGGCCTTTCTGCCCCCGGTAAGTGGCGGCTGACATGCTGAGGCAAGTCCGCATTGCCGACCAAGCCTTTGATCCCGAGGCCGAGATTGCAGCGTTCCGCAGTGCACTGACGCAATCGGGCGCGGTCGTGACATTTACCGGGCAGGTCCGCCCGTCGAGCGAAGACGGCCAGGTCAGCACGCTCAGCCTGCAGCATTATCCCGGCATGACCGAACGCGGGATCGAGGCGATGCTGGACGATGCCGCGGAGCGCTGGGCGTTGGAGGCGGTGCTGGTCATCCACCGGGTGGGGGACATGGCGCCGCATGACCCGATCGTGCTGGTCGCGACTGCGAGCGCACATCGCCGCGCCGCGTTCGAGGCAGCGGACTATCTGATGGACTACCTGAAGAGCCGCGCGCTGTTCTGGAAAAGCGAAACTGGCGCAGGCGGGAAGACGTGGATCGAACCGCGCGACGCGGACTATGCCGACGCCGCGCGGTGGGATCATCCGTCAGACGGGCGCTGATCGATCAGCGCCCGCTGAGCATTGCATGCGATCAGTTGACCGTGCCAGCCTGTGCCGGCAGGTTCGGTACCTTACCGTCGGCAGCCTGCTGGGCGAACAGGTCGCGCATCACCTGCAGCGAGAACAGGTGCGCATAGATCAGCGGCAGAGCGCCGTTCTGGTTCAGCTTGCGCAGCTCGTCACCGCGCAGTTCGCGCAGCTTTTCCTCGTTCACCATCTGGAAGCCCTGATAGACGAAGGGCTGGGCCAGGGTGGGGTGCTCGATCTTCAGTTCGCCGTCCATCAGCAGGTCGTGCTTCTTGAGCTCTTCCATGAAGAAGGCGGTGCCCTGAACGGCGCGCTCGAAATCTTCGCAGAACGACAGGATGTTCTTGGTGGTCTCGCTCGGCTGGTCGCCGTCGAACAGCGCTTCGCCTTCCTCGAATTCACCCAGCGCTTCGCAGGTCGGATCGAAGCAGAGCGACAGCTCCTGCGAATCCGGACGCAGGCGCGCCAGCATGAAGGGGTAGCGGCGGACATAGGCAGGCACATAGGCCGGCTTGCGGTACTTGCCGTCATCGTCGAGATAGACGTTCACGCCTTCGTTCATGCCCATCAGCGCCAGCGGCACGGGATCGGGGCCAGCCGAGAAGATGATCGGATAATGACGCTGGGCCTGCGAGAATTCCTCGGCGGTCAGCGGAATGGCGTGCTGGTTCTTCAGGAAATGCGCACCTTCCAGCGTCCGCGAGCGGAACTTTGCATGGTCCTGCGAATTGAGCGGCACCAGGTCGTTGAAAAGGACCGGCAGGTTGGTGGCTTGCGGCGCACTGGCCATGAATTATTCTCCGCTGACATTGTGATTTTATCGGTAAAACCGGAAAAAGCGCCTTAAGTTGCGCATCGGCCCTGCGCAAGAGGGACTGCACGTTCGGCGCAGATCAAAGCGGAACAAGTTTGCCCGGGTTCATGATGCCCCTGGGGTCCATCGCCTGCTTGATCGCGCGCAGCGCCATGGTGCGTGCAGGATCGCTGAGCCGGGCCAGTTCGTCGCGCTTCATCTGGCCGATGCCGTGCTCGGCGCTGATCGATCCGCCCGCAGCCACCACCAGATCATGGACGAAGCCACTGATTTCCTTGCCAGGATTGTCCGGCCAGGTGGCGCGATCCGCACCCTTGGGGGCTGCAACATGAAAGTGGACATTGCCGTCACCCATATGCCCGAAGGCGGCTACCTCGGTGCCGGGGAAGCGGGCTTCCACCTCGGCCCCCGCCTCGATGATGAAGCGCGGCATATCGGCGACCGGCACGCTGATATCGTGCTGCATCGCCGCGCCTTCCGCACGCTCGGCTTCCGAAATGGAATCGCGCAGCTTCCAGAAGGCCTCGGCCTGCGATTCGCTTGAGGATATCGCGGCATCCTGCACCAGGCCCTTGTCGAACGCTTTGGCCATCAGCGCTTCTGCCAGTTCCTGCGGCGGGCTGGCCGCAGCGTCGTCGCGCGCAAATTCGATCAGCACATGCCAGGGATGCGCGCTGGCCAGGGGCGCGCGGGTGCCGGGGATGTGGTGCAGCACATTGTTCAGGCAGCGCTGGGGCACGATCTCGAACCCCTCCATCTCGCGGCCCGCGCGCGCCTCCAGCATCAGCAGCAGCGCGCGTGCGGCCAGCGGCGATTCCACCCCGGCCCACACCACTGCGCGGTCGATCAGCGCAGGCACGAGCTTCAGCGTTGCGGCGGTCACGATGCCCAGCGTGCCTTCCGCGCCGATCAGCAGGTGGCGGATGTCATAGCCGCGATTGTCCTTCTTGAGCGTCGCCAGGCCGCGATAGATCGAACCGTCGGGCAGCACCGCCTCCAGCCCCTCGACCAGCGCACGCATCGTCCCATGGCGCAGGACCTGCGTGCCGCCCGCATTGGTCGAGACCAGGCCGCCGACCGTTGCCGAACCCTTGCCGCCCAGCGTCAGGGGGAAGCGCAGGCCTTGCGCCGCGACCGCCTCATGCAGCGTCTGCAGCACCACGCCTGCTTCGGCGACCACGGTGCGGGCGGCGGGATCGATCGACCGGATGGTGATCATCCGCCGCGTGCTGAGCAGCAGCGCGCCGCCATGGGCGTCGGGCGTGGCGCCGCCGACCATGCCGCTGTTGCCGCCCTGCGGTACGATGGGCGTACCGGTTTCTGCCGCGAGCTTGACGACATCCGCCAGTTCTGCGGTGCTGGCAGGGGCGATCATCGCCAGCGCGGCCCCGTGATAGCGCCCGCGCCAATCGGTCAGCCAGGGCGCCAGATCGGTCGCGTCGGTGGTGACGCCCTTGGGTCCCAGCAGGGATGCAAGGCGGTCGATCAGGTCAGGGTTGGAAAGAGTCTCGGTCATGACCGTCTGTTACACCGCCGAAGCCGGAGCGACAATCGCGTGCAGCCTGCGCAAACGTGGTGGCAGAAATGGCACAGTCAGCGACAAAACGGGGCTTGCGCGCGCTGCCCCGCCATCGTTAATCGGCGGTTCAATCGCCCGGGCTAACCCGGGAGCGACGGGGTAAACGGGTCTGGAGGATCGCCGCGCGCGGCCATGGCATATGTCGAAACCTTGCTGGGGTTGATGTTGCTCAGCTCGCTGCCATGGGCAGACGAGCCTCCCGTTGCTGCGCGCGACGCAGAGACAGCCGTGCCCGCACTGGTCGGCGATGTGCTCGACCCGGCGCCCGAGGTTGCTGCGCAGGTCCGGATCGAGCAGCGGATCATCATCCGCGTTCCGCGCCAGTCCTTCTCACGATCCGCGCTGATGCCCGCGCCGCCGCCGCCGCGTCGCGCGCCCCGACCCGAACCGCAGAAATTCGAACGGCGCAAGGTCGGCAAGTGCCTTGCGATGCGCGATGTCTCGGGCGTGCGTGTGATCAACGATGACATGCTGGTGCTGTTCATGCGCGATCAGCGGATGATCGAAGCGGAGCTCGAGCGGTCGTGCAGCGCGCGCGAATTCTATCAGGGCTTTTACATGGAGCGCAGCGGCGATGGACGGTTGTGCGTCGACCGCGATCTGCTGCAGGCCCGGTCGGGCAGCAAATGCGAGGTCAACAAGCTGCGCCAGCTTGTCCCAGAGGACTGACTGTCGCTCCGCCGTTCGGCGCACTAAGGTTGACTTTCCGGCGATGTTTGCGCATGGCGCGTGCGTGGCCAATGGCCCGGCAACGATGGCGTGACGAAATGTGCCGCGCCACTGCCTTTATTTCGGATATTCTATGATATTTGCCGATCTCGGCCTTTCCGACAAGTTGATACAGGCGGTGACCGATTCCGGCTATACATCGCCGACGCCGATCCAGGCGCAGGCGATCCCTCCCGTGCTGATGATGCGCGACCTGATCGGCATTGCGCAGACAGGGACCGGCAAGACGGCAAGCTTCGTGCTTCCGATGATCGACATCCTGGCCGAGGGTCGCAGCCGCGCGCGGATGCCGCGCTCGCTGATCCTGGAGCCGACGCGCGAACTGGCCGCGCAGGTCGCGGAAAATTTCGAAAAATACGGCAAGTATCACAAGCTATCGATGGCGCTGCTGATCGGTGGCGTGTCGATGGGCGATCAGGTCAAGGCGCTGGAAAAGGGCGTTGACGTGCTGATCGCGACGCCCGGACGCCTGATGGATCTCTATGACCGCGGCAACATATTGCTGACCGGTTGCGGACTGCTGGTGATCGACGAGGCCGACCGCATGCTCGATATGGGCTTCATCCCCGATATCGAGACGATCTGTACCCGCCTTCCCGCGACGCGGCAGACGCTGCTGTTCTCGGCGACCATGCCGCCGCCGATCAAGAAGCTGGCGGACAAGTTCCTGTCCAACCCGAAATATATCGAGGTTGCCCGGCCCGCGAGCGCCAATGCCTCGATCGAGCAGGGCAAGGTGCGCGTTTCGTCGCGGCGCAAGCGCGACACGCTGTTCCAGATGCTGGATGCCGGCGTGCAGAACGCGATCATCTTCTGCAACCGCAAGTCCACGGTGCGCGATCTCAACAAGGCGCTGCGGCAGGGCGGGTTCGATTCGGGCGAGATTCATGGCGACATGGAACAGAGCGCCCGCATCGCCGAGCTTGACCGGTTCAAGGACGGCACGATCAACATCCTGGTGGCATCGGACGTTGCCGCGCGCGGGCTAGACATCAAGGGCGTCAGCCATGTGTTCAATTTCGATGCGCCCTGGCATCCGGACGATTATGTCCACCGCATCGGCCGCACCGGTCGCGCAGGCGCAACCGGCAAGGCATATACCTTCATCACCGAAGAAGATGCCGAGGCGCTGGCCAATATCGAAAAGCTGATCGGCACGACCATTCCCGAAGTGGTGGTCGAAGGTGTCGAAGCCGCGCCGCAGGACGAAAGGCCGCGCGAACGCCCCGCCAAGGGTCGCAGCAGCCGGAGCAGCGAAGAGCGCAAGCCCGCGCCGCGCAAGGCCCGCGAAGAGACGCCTCGCGACGACAGGCCCCGCGAAGACAGGCCGCGCGACCATAAGGCCCGTGACGAGAAGCCGCGGACCGAAAAGCCGCGCGACGATCGTCGCAAGCCGAGTTCGCGCACCCGCCGCGACGACAGGGACGATGGTCCAGACGATGGCTGGAACGGACCGATGCCGGATTTCCTTTCGGTCGGCTTCGGCACCGAATAAACGGCGCGACCGGTGCCGGGGGTCAGCCCCCGGCCTCATTCTTTTTCGCCTTGCCTAGCACGCTGGCCAGCGATGCAGACCCACTGCCGCGCCGGGCCGGTTTGGGCTGATCGGGCGAGGGGGCCCAGCCGCTCAGATACAGGATTTCAAAGCGCTCCGCTGTCTTGCCATCGGCATCAGCGGCTTCGGCAAAGGCCTGCAGCGCACCGATCAGTCCGGCCTTGCCCAGCGGCGGTGCAGGCGAGACGAGCGTGTTGGTCCAGCCATGCGC
Source organism: Blastomonas sp. SL216 (assembly GCA_026625625.1). Classification (NCBI taxonomy): domain Bacteria; kingdom Pseudomonadati; phylum Pseudomonadota; class Alphaproteobacteria; order Sphingomonadales; family Blastomonadaceae; genus Blastomonas; species Blastomonas sp. SL216. The sequence goes on along the minus strand of CP113055.1, from coordinate 1,121,767 downwards.
GCGCAGATCGGCGATCAGTGCGGGCAGCGACGAATAGCGCACGGTCAACGTATCGCTATCGGCCACCGGCATCGCGAACCGGGCACGCTGCAGCAGATCGCCCGCAGCCCGCACATCGACTTGCGGATGGATGCGCGCACCAACACCGCGCCCTCCGGCCTCATCAGCGGCGAGCATTGCCGCCTTGAGCCTGGGCAGCGAACCTGCGCCGATCATCGCGGCCATCATCAGGCCATCGGGGCGCAGCGCGCGGTTGATCTGGATCAGCGCACCGGGCAGGTCGTTGACGCTGTCGAGTGTGCCCAGCGCGATCACCAGATCGAACCCTGCCGGATCGAAGGGCAGATGGTCTTCGTCGCAAGTGAGGTCGCGGCCCGCCGGGCCGGCATGGGTCACCCGCATGCCCTTGGCGTGCAGCGCGGCAAGCAGCGCTGGCGGGGCCATGCCCAGCACCAGCACATCGACAAAATCGCGCGTAACCCATTGCAGCCGCTCGATTACCTCTTCGGCCATATGCTCTGCCAGAAACGCTCCATGCCGCTCTGCCAGCCGCTGTCCGCGCGCCATCGCCTGGCGGCGGCGGGTGGGGGAAAACAGCATGCGGGGCGCGGTATCCTGGCTCATCGCGGCCTTGTGCCGGGGCGCGCGCCGCGCGACAAGAGGGCATGACGCTTGGCTCTGCCTTCCGCCCGCTGGTCGATCTGGTGCTGCCCCCGCGCTGCCCCGGGTGCGGCGTGCTGGTCGACGACGACCTGCAGTTCTGCGGCGACTGCTGGAATGCATTGCGCTTCATCAGCGATCCGAGCTGCCGGTCCTGCGGCAAGCCGTTTTCGGAAGGGCGCGATAACGATCTGGTCTGCGCCGAGTGCCTGGCCGACCCGCCACTGCACGACGGCATTCGGGCGGCGGTATTGTATGACGACCTTTCGCGGTCGATCGTGCTCAAGCTCAAGCATGGCGGCAAGATCGGCCTGGCGCGGCTGGTCGCGCAGCATCTCCAGCGGTATCTGCCCGAGGAAGCCGACAATGTCGTGCTGATCCCGGTTCCGCTGCACCGCTGGCGGCTGTGGCGACGCGGCTTCAACCAGTCGATCCTGATCGCGCGAGAACTGGCGCGACCGCGCGGCCTTCGGGTGGAAACCAATCTGCTGCGCCGCGTCCGCGCGACGCCGCCGCTCAAGGGCATGACGCGCAAGCAGCGCGGGCAGGCGGTGCGCGGGGTGTTCGCCATTCCCGCCGACCGGCGCGATCGCATCGAGGGCAGGCACGTGCTGCTGATCGATGATGTCTATACCACCGGTGCCACCGCGCGCGCCTGTGTCAGGCTGTTGAAACAGGCAGGCGCCGCGGAGGTGACGATCTTCTGCTGGGCACGGGTGCTGCGCGACGGCGATGAGGGGCTCGCCATGTGACAGACCTGTGGCGTGACGGTTGCATTTCCGCGCAAAACCTCCAAATATCGAAGGCGGAGGACGCATTCATGGCCAAGGTCGAAATCTACACCAAATTTACCTGCCCCTATTGTTTCCGGGCCAAGTCGCTGTTGAGCGGCAAGGGCGTGGAATTCGACGAGGTCGAGGTATCGATGGGCGGTGATCCCAAGGCCGAGATGATCCGCCGCGCCGGTGGCCGCACGACCGTGCCGCAGATATTCATCGATGGACAGCATATCGGCGGGTCCGATGATCTTGCCGCGCTCGATCGGGCGGGCAAGCTCGATCCGCTGCTGGGACTGTGAGCACAGGCGGTACGTTGATGAAAATCGCTGTCCTGCAGATGACCGCAGGGTTCGACCCTGCGGAGAATGCGGCCGTGCTGGCCCAGGCCGTGCGCGATGCGAAGGCGGGCGGGGCGGACATGCTGTTCACGCCTGAAATGTCGAACATGCTCGACCGCAATCGGGTGAGGGCGGCGGAGACGATCCGCAGCGAAGACGAAGACCTGGTGCTGGCAGCGATCCGTTCTGCGGCGGTTGAGGCGGGAATATGGGTACATCTGGGTTCGCTTGCCGTGAAAGGCGATTTGCCCGACGCTAAATGGCGCAACCGTGGCGTCGTGATCGCACCCGATGGCAGCATCGCGGCACGCTATGACAAGATCCATCTGTTCGATGTCGATCTGCAGAGCGGAGAAAGCTGGCGCGAATCCTCAGTCTATGAAGGCGGCGACAGGGCTGTGGCGGTGCAACTGCCCGGCGCGGTGCTCGGTCTGTCGATCTGCTACGACATCCGCTTTCCCGCTGTCTATTCGGCGCTGAGCCGGGCAGGGGCGGACATTGTTGCGGTACCGGCGGCGTTCACCGTGCCCACCGGTCAGGCGCACTGGCATGTGCTGCTGCGGGCGCGGGCGATCGAGAGCGCATGCTTTGTCGTTGCTGCCGCGCAGACCGGGACGCATGCCGATGGCCGCAGCACTTATGGCCGCAGCCTGGTGATCGACCCGTGGGGCGATGTGCTGCTCGACATGGGCGAGGTGCCCGGCCTGGGCTTTGCCGAGCTCGATCTGGCGCGCATCGCCGATGTCCGCGCGCGGGTTCCGGTGATCGCCAACCGCAGGCCGGTGGCCGAAGCGGTACGGCCATGATCGTTTATGACTTGAAGTGCGAGAGCGACCATGTGTTCGAGGTCTGGTTCGCCTCGAGCCAGGCTTATGAAGAGCAGCGCGCGCGCGGCCTGGTCGCTTGCGCCTTTTGCGGTTCGACCAAGGTCAGCAAGGCGGTGATGGCGCCCAGGCTCAACGCCAAGGGCAATCAGCGCGCAGCGCAACTGCCGGCGACGATCGAAGCGCCAGCCAGCGATCCGGCTCCGGTCAGCGTCAGCAACGCCCCCGCGCCGGCCGATATCGCCAAGGTGCAGGCCGTGCTCCAGGCCCTGGCAGAGGTACAGGCGAGGGCGCTGGAAAAATCCACCTGGGTCGGCAGCAGTTTCGCCGACCGTGCCCGCGCGATGCATTATGGCGAGGAAGACCACGCGCTGATCCACGGCCAGGCCGATGCGAAAGAAGCCGCCGCGCTGATCGAGGAAGGCGTGGCCGTCGCGCCCTTACCATTTCCGGTAGTCCCGCCCGACATCAAGAACTGATAGCGGATTGATTGCAGCCAAGGCCGTTGCCTTGCTGCACCGCCTTGGCTAAACCCGCGCCGTGCGCGCCCGTAGCTCAGCAGGATAGAGCATCAGATTCCTAATCTGGGGGCCACAGGTTCGAATCCTGTCGGGCGCACCATTTCCCTCGACGAACATTGCCGCGACATCGGCCTGGGACGCATTCATGCACCACCGCACCCATGATTGCGGACGGTGTCCGGGGGTAGACGACTGGACATGCGTCCAAGTTGACCAATCCTGCATTCCTGAGTGAATTCTCCGACAGGCAGCGACACTCTGCCCGGTCTGCATCGGTGGTGCTCGGGGTGTATGTGTGTCGCCAGCCTTGCCAACAGGAGGCCATGATGAAGCTTTTACGGTCTGCGCCAGTCATTGCCCTGGCTGCCGCCATCCTCGCTGCAACCGTGCAAGGGTTGCCAGCAGCCGCACAGTCTGGCGCTCCGCCCAAGAGCAAGTCCAGTCCGCCGGCTCGCGTCGCGGCAAAAACGGAGATCATCGTAACAAACTTCTCCACCTATGAGTCCCCTGCTGAGGTCGAGCAGGCGTTTCGTAAGGAATTCGGACTATATGGTACCGTCGTTGCCATCAAAATCCCGACGGATGCCCCGCCGCGCCGGTCGAGAGGGTATGCATCCATTACCATGGCCACGCTGGCGGAGGCACAGGCCGCAGTGGACGCCATGGATGGCGCTGAGTACTTGGGCAGAGACTTGAAGGTGGCCTTGAAGAGATAGGTCTTGAAAACTATGGCCTGACAATCCGGCCTTCAGGCCCGCGCGGACGTTAGGCGATCGGCTGCCTAGGTAGATTCCGATCCTGTCCGCGAACCCGGCAATCCGGCAAATACACGCTCTGGCTGAACTTAGGCTGCGTATGGCGTCCCCCTGACCGGGGCCGCCACCGCAGTGGCCTCATCGCGTGCCGCGTTCATTCTCTCTAGCCACCCGGTCGTTGCGCGCTTTCCAAAGGAAATACCATGATGACCGCTGTGCTTCCCGCATCGCTGCCCGATCGGCCGCGCGCTCTTCGCTGGACCCAGATACTGAGAGCGGCTGCCCTGGCTGGTGCAGGGCTGGCCGGACTGGGCGGATCGGCCGCACATGCGGCGACCGCGACGACCTCGGTCAGCGTGACCGCCACGGTCCAGGCCACCTGCCTGATCAGTTCAACCAGCCTGGCTTTCGGGGTCTATACCGGGGTCCAGCTCGATAGCACATCGACCCTCACCGTCACCTGCACCAACACGACGCCCTATAATGTGGGAATCAACGCAGGGACCGCCCCCGCAGCCACCGTGACGACGCGCAAGATGACCGGACCCACCGCAGGGTTGCTGTCCTACGCGCTGTTTCAGGATACCGGGCGCACCATCAACTGGGGCACCACCGTCTCCACCGATACCACTGCCGGAACCGGCTCAGGCGCAGCGCAGCCGCTCACGGTCTATGGCCGGATTGCCGGCAGCCAGTTCGTCGCACCGGGCGCTTACACCGACACGGTGACTGCAACCATAACCTTCTGATTCCGGAGACCAAACCCATGAGCACCTTGATCCACAGGCTGCGCCTGCGCAGTCCCCTTGCCGCCGTCGCCATGGCGCTGGGGGGCCTTGCGACTACAGGCGCGTCGGCACAGTCACTGGCAGTCCTGCCGGTGACGATCCAGATGGAGCCTGGCCAGATGGCGACCTTGCTGACGGTCATCAACCAGGGTCCGGTCGAAACCGCTGTGCAGATCCGCGCCTTTTCGTGGCATCAGGACGATGGCAGCGATCAACTCGTCAGCTCGGACGAGATCATGGTCAGTCCGCCACTCGCCACGATCCAGCCGGGAGGCACGCAGATCGTCCGGCTTGTGCTGCGCAACCAGGTCGTCGGGCGCGAAGGGACCTATCGCGTCCTGCTCGACCAGATTCCGCCGCCTGCCGAGCCGGGTGTCGTCCGGGTGGCGCTGCGCATGTCGCTGCCTGTCTTTGCAGAGCCCGCAACGCGGGTCGCGCCCGATCTCAGTTTTCATATCGAGCATGAAAACGAGCAGGCCTATCTCGTCGCCGTCAACAATGGTGGCCGCCATGAGGTGATCCGCGACGTCACGCTGGAAGCCAGGAACGGCGCGAACCTGACGATCGACAGCACGGTCTCTCCTTATGTTCTGGCAGGTGCCAGGCGGCGGTGGCCGATTGGCAGGGCTGAAGGGGCGGCCCCGATCACAGGTGCCTATAATCTGACAGCGACGACCAACACCAAGCCGCTCAAGCGCTCAGTCGCTGTCGTCCAGCGTCCCTGAGCAGGCGCAGCTATCCGCAGCCGGTCCAGCCTTGCAGCCCTAGCCGGACTGATTTTGATGGCCTGGCCGCAAACCGGCTGGGCGGCCGAGGAGACTTTGTTGCTGGAGGTCAGGATCAACGGCCAGCCCAGCGGCAAGATCGGCCAGTTCGTGCTGCGCGATGCAATGCTGCTTGCGCAGCCCGACGAGCTTGCTGCCCTCGGTCTGCGTCTGCCGCCGGAAACCGTGATCGATGCCGAGACGCCGATCGCATTGGCCGCGCTGCCCGGTATCGTCTGGCGGCTCGACCAGCCGAGCCAGACGCTGTTCATCACCATCGCGAACGATGGCCTGATACCGCTGACGCTCGACCTCGGCTCGCGCGCACAACAACCATCGCCCAGGATCGAGAGCGGCAGCGGCGTCACGCTCAACTACGACATTGTCGGCATTGCATCGCAGGGCAGCACGGCGGTCACCGGCCTGGTCGAGCTGCGAGCTTTCTCTCCCTACGGCATCATCAGTTCCAGCTTTCTGGGATCGTCCGCCGATGACGCCCGATCCAGACCCAGCGGACGGGTGATCCGGCTCGATACCACCTATTCCTATGCCGACGGCGAGACAGGACGGCGCTACAGCGTTGGCGACGTGATCACCGGCGGGCTGGGCTGGACCCGGCCGATCCGCATGGGCGGAGTGCAGGTCGTGGCCGATTTCAGCACACGGCCCGATCTGATCACGTTTCCGTTGCCCGTAATCAGCAGCAGCGTGACAACGCCTTCCACCATCGACGTGCTCGTCAATGGCAGCCCATTGGTATCGCGGCAGATCGATGCTGGCCCGTTTGAAGTCCCGCAGCTTCCGGTCGTGACCGGCGCAGGCACCATCCTGATGACGGTGACCAATGCGTTGGGGCAGCAGGTGACAACCAACATGGCCTATTACGCAAGTTCGGAGCTGCTTGCGCCGGCATTCCAGACCTTTGCGATCGAACTCGGTGCGGTTCGGCGCAACTGGGGCGTGCTGAGCAACGATTACGGGACGCTCGCCGCCCGGGCCAGCTACAGGCGCGGACTTTCGGATCGGCTGACGTTCGAGACCGCAGGCGAGGCCACCCGGGGCACCATCATGGCGGGAAGCGGAATCGTCGTGAATGTCGCGGACCTGGCCATCCTGAACACTGCGGTGTCCGCGAGCACGGGCGGGGGCCGCCATGGCATGCAGGTGAGACTGGGTGTGCAGCGCTTGTCCCAGGTGCTGAGCTTTTCGGCATCGGCAACGCTGGCAAGCCGGGGCTATAGCGATATCGCCGCGGCCAATGGTGAACCTGTGCCCAAGCGCCAGATCAACGGCAGCATCGGGTTGTCGATGGGCCGATTGGGTTCAGTGGGGCTGGCCTATGCGCAGATCGATCGCCGCGCCACTTCCAGCGACGAAGACTTCCCCCGCTTTCCGCGCCCGGTTGTCGTCCCACGATCACCGGCTGATGTCAGCCAGATCCTGCCCGCACAGCGCACCCAGATCCTCTCGGCAAGCTATTCGGTCCAGCTCGGCGCGCTGACGCTGTATGCAACCGGGTTTCGCAGCGTTTCCAGCGAAACGAATACAGGCCTGGTCGTGGGGCTCAGCATCCCGCTGGGGCGAACCGCATCGGCCAATGCCAGCGCCGGAACCGGACCGGGGGGCGAATATGCCCAGCTGCAGGCGTCCCGTTCAGCGACCGATATCGACGATTTCGGCTATCAGCTCTTTGCTTCGACCGGCGCGGGCACGCGCGCGTTCGCCCAGATCGAGTACAAGGCCCCCTGGGCGCTGCTTTCAGGCGGTATTGATCATGCCGGCAACCAGACCACCGCCCGGCTGGAGGCGCGCGGTGCGCTTTCGTTCATCGACGACGCGGTCTTTGCCTCCAACACGATCTACGACAGCTTCGCGATCGTCGATACCGATGGGCTGGCTGACGTTTCGGTGCTGCATGAGAACCGGCTGGTCGGAAAGACCAATGCGCGCGGTCTCTATCTCGTCACCGACCTTCAGGCCTTCACGATCAACCATCTCGCCATCGCGCCCAGCGATGTTCCGATCGATGTGACGCTGGATCAGGATGTCCGCGACGTCCGCCCGCAGGATCGATCGGGGGTGATCGTGACATTCCCGACCAGCGTCAGCCGCGCCGCGCTGTTGCGGCTGGTTGATGAAAACGGTGTCGCCGTGCCTGCCGGAAGCACTGCAACTCTGCAGAGTACCGGTGTCGTCAGCCCGGTGGGCTATGATGGCGAGGCCTATATACTGAACCTCGAGCCGACGAATGTCGTCGATATCGTCCAGCCGGACGGAAGCCGTTGTTCGGCCAGGTTCGATTATCTCCGTATGCCTGGCAACATCCCGGTCATCGGTCCGCTGGCCTGCACTGGGCCGCGCCGTTGAGCCGCGCGGCTGTCATGACCGGCGATCTGCCTGGCGCATGCGGTGCCCGTCTGGTGGCGGCATCTCGGCCCCGGCGGGCTCGCCTGGTACGATGGGCCATCGCGATGCTATTGCTTTGTCTGGTCCTGTGCCGTCCCGCTATGGCCCAGGCCGCGAGCTGCACGATCTCGGTGGCTGCGATGAACCTTGGCGTCTACACGGGCGCGCTTTCGACGACCGGTACGACAACCGTCACGGTGACATGCACCCAGGGTTTCAACTACAGCATCCTGATGGGCTTGGGCAGCGGAAGCGGGGCGACGCAGACCAACCACAGGGTCACCGGACCAAGTTCGAACACGTTGCAATACAACATGTTCCGCAATTCAACCCGAACGCTGAACTGGGGCCAGACCATCGGCACAGACACGATCAACGCGACAGGTACAGGAAGAGCGCAGACCTTCTCGATCTACCCCCGACTCCCGGTCGGCCAGTCGGGGCCGCCCGGGACCTATACCGACCAGGTGAACATGGCCGTGTCAGGCAATGGGGTTTACACGGTCACCAGCTTCATCGTGACCACAACCATCCTGCCAAGCTGCACGATCACATCGGCCAGCCTGAGCTTCGGCACCTATATCGGCATCGTCCGCGACGCGTCCGCCATCATCACGGTCAGGTGCTCGAACGGCACGCCCTATAATGTCGGATTGAATGCGGGCACAGCGCCCGGCGCAACCGTCTCGACGCGAAAGATGACCGGGCCCGGCGCGGCGCTGCTGGGGTACAACCTGTTCCGCGATGCCGGGCGGACCATCAACTGGGGCAACACGATCGGCACCGATACCGGTACTGGGACCGGGAGCGGCGCAAACCAGAGCGTCTATGTCTATGGCCGACTGCCCGCCCAGCAGCGCGTCACGCCGGGGGCCTATGCCGATACCGTCGTCGCAACCATCACCTATTGAAGTCCTGCGACGGGTCCTCCCGGGCCGGGGGGTAGATCAATCGCCCGGACTTCCGCCAAGGACATTCCCGGCAGGCATGTATCTGCAGACCAGATAGTCATCGTTGGTATCGGTGGAGATGGCACAGCCGACATGGGTGGTCCTGCGCCAGATGATCTGGGTGTAATGCCCGATATCACCAAAATTCCCCGCGGCGAACGCATCATCGATCGATCCGCCATCGTAGAACTGCCGTTCTTCGACCCACGCCCCGGCCATGTCGGCATAGCTATAGGCACCATGCGTCCCCATCCACAGATTCTCGCCCTGTGCCGGGGCTCCGTCGAGGTTTGCGCTGTGCGCAAAGCGACGCGAGCGGGCCATGGTGCCTGCATAGGCAGCGGCATTCGCTTCCAGCCGCTTGCTCCACACCAGTGGCGGGAAGCCGACATCGCGCCGTGCAGCATTGTGCGCATCCAGCATCTCGGACTGGAGTGCATTGCGCGCCAGTTGCCGTTGGACCTCGTTCGCTCCGACCAGACCCAGGCTCCCCGCACCCACCGCCAGCAGAACCCATGCCGTCCGCACGACGTGCCGCCGCCAGGTCCGGGCACGCAACATCTTCGGTTGTTCGGCTGAAGCGCTGGCAGCGGGATTGGATGTGTCTGGCATGATCAAGACCCTTTCCTTCCGGCGCGATGCCCGAAGCCGTCCAAGACCATTCAGGGTCAGGAACCAAGGGGCATCGTGCGCCTGAACGGCACGACCGCCAGACTCGGATTCTACGCATGGAGCATGGCACCCGGAGCCGATCCGGCAGTCATGAGAGTGCCGATGGCTGGTGTATCGGGTGCAACCCCATTTGCGCCTCGAGCAGACAGGCTGCCGCGCAATTTTTTGCCGGGATTTTGATCCTGATCAATTCAGCGGCGTAAGTTGTCCGTACAAATATCGTCTCCGGATGCAGCACTGGCCGCATTCGGCCTCTCATCTCCGGCAAGGCACCAGCCCTGCCGGCAACGGAAAGGCCTCAAGACGATGACCCAGGACTTGCCGCCGCCCTATACTGCATTGGCCCGCCACCCGATGATGCCGCGTACCCGGCACGATGAGGCTGCGCGGTTCAACTTTCTCACCCATTTCAACCGCTATGTCTCGGCCAGCCTGGGCCGGGGCAACCAGCTTGCCTATGATATCCGTGTGCTGCCCGGCTTCCGCGCCGAACATGGCCGCGATCCGGTGCATCGCGACGAGATCCGCGATGCTATGAACCGTGATCCGTTCCACCGCACATGGTCAGCGCTCAAGCGCAACGCGATGGAAATGCGGCAGATGAACGGTCGCCAGACGGTGCTGCGCCAGCTCGATGAGCTGGACGCGCTCGCCCGCCAGTTCAACGAGCATAGCGGCCAGTTGCAGCTCGATCCGGCAATCGCGCAGCCCTATTACCAGACCTGTGTCGACATCCATTGCCAGCCCGGTGGCTATCACTCGGAGGAGCGCCCTGGCGATGTGACGGTCGGCGCGAATTATGATGTCGGCCTGTTCGCCACCACCGGCGGTGCGCTGGGTGCGCTCAACGATGGCGGCGGGCAGGCGGTGGTCGCCTGGGCCAAGGCCAATCGGCCCGGCTGGTCGCCCCGGCGGATCCTCGATATCGGCTGCACGATCGGCCACAATGCGGTGCCGATCGCGCAGGCTTATCCCGAAGCCGAGATGATCGCGATCGATACGGCAGGCGCGAGCCTGCGCTATGGCGCGGCGCGCGCAGCGGGGCTGGGGGTGCGGAACATCACCTTCATCCAGGCCGACGGCGAGGACCTGTCGCGCTTCCCCGACGATCATTTCGACTGGGTGCAGACAACGATGTTCCTGCACGAACTGTCCGCCGCTGCGATGCCGCGCATCCTGGCCGAGGCGTGGCGCGTGCTCAAGCCCGGCGGGCTGATGCTGCATGTCGAGCAGCCGCAATATGGCCCCGATATGCCGCTGTTCGAACAGTTCATGCGCGATTGGGACGCGTTCAACAACAATGAGCCATTCTGGTCCGCGATGCACGGCGTGAGCATGACCGAGGTGATGGAACAGGCGGGCTTCGCACGCGACGAGCAGTTTTCCATCGGCGTGCGCGCAGTGGTCGATCCCGCTGTCTTTCCGCCGTCGCCTGACGGCGGCCAGGAGGATTATGGCCGCGCCGCGATCTGGAACGCTTATGGCGCGTGGAAGGCTGCGCCTGCACAGGAGATGGCAGCATGACCGAAGGAATGGACTGGATCGCTAGATCGGGGGCACGCGCCAAGGGCCGCCGCCCCGCCTTTTTCGATGAGCCTGCGGTCGACCGCCTCTACTCGCTCAGCCTGGCGCTGATGGCCGAACTTTCGGCAACGCGCGAGCGGCTGGATACGGTCGAGCGGCTGCTCGAGGCCGGCGGCAGCCTGAGGCGCCAGGATATCGAGGACTATGCGCCCGATCGCGCGGCGGGCCAGGAGCGGGGGGAGGACACCCGAGCCTATATCGCCCGGGTGATGCGCGGCTTCCAGCAGGAGGTCGAGGCGATGGAACAGCCCGACCCGCCGATCATGGATATCGTCGCAGAGCTTTCCGCGCGCTGATCGCGGGGGCAGGCGGGTCTGCACACAATCATGGGGGGACTATAGGTGATCGAAGAGGTTCTGGTGCTGCGCTGGGTGCATATCCTGGCGATGGTCTATTGGCTGGGCGGGGAATGGGGCGTGTTCCAGTCCAGCTACAATGTCACGAACCCCGCGCTGTCGCTGGAAGAGCGCAAGCGGCATATGGAAACCGCCTATCGCATCGACATTCTGGCGCGCACCGGCATCATCCTGTTGCTGCCGCTGGGGCTGCATATGGGCCATATCTATGGTCTGCAGCCCTTTGGTGGCGGGTATCTGACGGCAATGTGGCTGTTCGTCGCAGGCTGGCTTGGCCTGTGCTGGGGCGCGTTCTTCCGCCGCGAGACCGATATCGGCATCACCCTCACCAAGATGGACGAGGCGATCCGCTATCTGCTGATCCCGGCGATCTTCGCGACCGGCATATCCTCGCTGCTTGGCCATGGTCCGTTCGAAGCCAGCGAGGGGATGCGCTGGTACGCCACCAAACTGACGCTCTATGGCTTCACGCTTTGCATCGGTCTGGGCTTGCGATGGATCATGCGCCGCTGGACCACCCGCTTCCGTGTGCTGGCACTGGGCCCCGATCCCGTGCAGGAGGCAGCGCTGGAGCGCGAGATCGGATATGGTCGCTTGATGGCCTATGTCTACTGGATCACGATCGCCGGAATCTGTTTCCTGGGAACGGTCAAGCCGTTCTGAACCGTTACTGGAAATGCGCCCCGGTGATGCTGTTTGTTAACCAACAACCTGCTTTCCGGGGCGTTACCGTAGATATACCGTATTTAGGGTTTTGTTTACGGCACAAGCACTTACTCACCCCATAGACAAATGGGGACCAGGCCATGGATACGGCATCGGCAAATCAGGACAGGCTTTCTTTCTTCGGTATCGGCCAGAAGGACTATCGCAGTTTTCCGCGCATATTGAAGCTGCTGGAAAAGCATGCCCCGGCGGCGCTGGCCGATTTCTACGACAAGATCGGTGCCACGCCCGACGTCGCCAAGTTTTTCCGGTCGCGCGAGAATATGGACCATGCGCGCGACAAGCAGCTTAACCATTGGGTTCAACTGTTCTCGCGCGAGATCGGCGAGAGCTATTTCGGAAAGGCCGAGCAGATCGGCAGCGTGCATGCCAAGATCGGCCTTGCGCCGACCTGGTATATCGGCGGCTATGCCATGGTGCTTGAACAGCTGATCCATGAGGCGGCGAGTTCTCCGGTGAACCGCCTGGCCGGAAACCGGCTGGGCAAGGTCATCGGCTCGCTGGTCAAATGCGCACTGCTCGACATGGACATCGCCCTTTCCAGCTACTTCCGCGCGGAGGAAGCCCAGCGCCTGGCCGTCATCTCCCAAGTCGGCCAGGCGCTGGAATCCCTCGCGAAAGGGGATTTCACCGTCCGTCTCGAAGGCCTGCCGCCTGCCTTTGCCAAGGTGGAGCAGGACTTTGAATTCATGCGCAGCCGCATCAGCGAGGCGCTGGCTCAGGTGGCCGAGACGGCAGACAGCATCAATACCGGCTCGATCGAGATCAGCCAGGCGTCGGACGACCTGTCGTCGCGCACCGAACAGCAGGCGGCCTCGCTGGAGCAGACCGCAGCAGCAATGGATCAGCTGACCGGCGGCGTGCGCGAAACCGCCGATGGTGCGGCGCATGTGAACCGGTCCGTGGCCGCAGCGCATGCCGATGCGACGCATGGCGGCGCGGTCGTCAAGGAAGCGGTCGCGGCGATGGACGATATCGAGCGGTCAGCGCAGGAAATCGCCAAGATCATCAACGTCATCGACGGCATTGCCTTCCAGACCAACTTGCTGGCGCTCAACGCCGGGGTCGAGGCAGCGCGTGCCGGCGATGCCGGCAAGGGCTTTGCCGTTGTCGCCAATGAAGTGCGCGCGCTGGCGCAGCGTTCGGCCGATGCGGCCAAGCATATCAAGGAACTGATCAGCGAAAGCTCCCGCCAGGTGTCGCGCGGGGTCGAGCTGGTCGGCCAGTCTGGCGAGGCGCTGGATAGCATCGTTGGCAAGGTCGCCGAAATCGCAAGCCTGGCGGGTAATATCTCCGAACTCGCCGCCGCGCAGTCGAACAGCCTGCAACAGGTCAACACGGCGGTGAGCGAAATGGACAAGATGACCCAGCAGAATGCGGCGATGGTCGAGGAATCGACCGCTGCAGCACGCAGCCTGGCCACCGAAGCCGATCAGCTGAGCGGGCTGGTCTCGCGCTTCTCGCTTGGCGGTGGTGGTTCGGGCCTTGGCTCGACCGTGCACGAAATGCCAAGGGCAGCGCCCACTGCGCGGCGTCATCCCAGAGCTGCGCCCCGGCCCATGGTCCGCGGCAATCTGGCAGTGGCGATCAACACCGACGCGTCCGAAGACTGGTCCGAATTCTAGGCAAGCTAACGGGGGCAGGGCGCATGCGCGGCAGGGCTGAGCCAAGGATGACCTCCAGGCCTTCCCCCGCGCCGTATCGCTGGAACGGATGCATTGCAGCATTGGCGGCTTCTACCGGCGGCGTGGAGGCCATTAGCCGGGTGCTGGAGGCGTTTCCGTCCGATGGCCCGCCGGTGCTGGTGGTGCAGCATATGCCGGGCGGCGGGATCACGGGCCTGTTTGCCGACCGCATCGACCGGCATCTTCAGCCGCATGTCGTGGAAGCGGCCGATGGCATGCCGATCGCGCCGGGGACGGTCTATATCGCCCCGGGTGGCAAGCGGCATCTGACCGTCGGCCCCGGTGACCCGCTGCGGTGCTGCCTCGTGGATGCCGCGCCGGTCGCCGGACACCGTCCCTCGGCCGATATGCTCTTCCACTCGCTTGCCGCTCTGCCGACCGGCAAGGTGGTGGCCGTCATCCTGACCGGAATGGGCGACGATGGCGCACAGGGGATGCTGCAGCTGCGCGGCAAGGGCATGCACACGATCGGCCAGGATCGCGCCAGCGCGCTGGTCTATGGCATGCCGCGCGTCGCGGCGGAACGGGGAGCGGTGGAAGAGGTCCTGCCACTAAACAGGATCGGGGAGAGGATACTCGCGCTATGCCAATGCTGACCGACCTCGGCAGGGACCCGATGACCATCCGCCACAATGTGCTGCAGGGCGAGTTCGAGGTGTCGCGCGATCCGCACCTCGTGCTCACCACCGTATTGGGCAGTTGCATCGCCTGCTGCCTGTTCGACCCGGTCGCGAAGGTCGGCGGCATGAACCATTTCCTGCTCGCCTCTCCGCCCAATGGGATGAACGGCCTGGGCGACGATGCCCGGCGCTATGGGCTTTATGCGATGGAGCTGCTGGTCAACGAGATGATCAAACAGGGCGCGGTGCGCGCCACCATGCGCGCGCATCTTTATGGCGGAGCAAATCTGCACAGCGGCATGCGGGCGATCGGCACGGAAAATGCGCGCTTCGCAGAGGGCTTTCTAAAGGCTGATAGCATCCAGCTTGTGCGCTCTGATACCGGGGGCGTGCAGGCGCGGCGGCTGGATCTCCAGCCCGCCACCGGGCGGGTCCGCTGCCGATCGGTGCAGGGCGACTTCCCTTCGATCCAGGCGGCGCGAGTGCCGGTGCCTTCGGGCGATGTCGAGCTCTTCTGAACGAGGTAGACCATATGACGAAACCGATCCTGACCGTGGACGACAGCCTGAGCATGCGGATGTTGCTGCGCGCGGCGCTGAGCGATGACGGACATGCCGTGGCCGAGGCCGAGGATGGCATGGCTGCGCTCGAATGGCTGGGTGCCAACGAGCCCTCGCTGGTCATCACCGATATCAACATGCCCGGCCTTGATGGCCTTGGTCTGATCGCCGAACTGCGCGCGGATCCCCGCTATCGCGACATCCCCATTCTCGTGCTGACGACAGAAAGTGCACCGGAAAAGAAGGAACAGGCGCGTGCGGCGGGGGCGACTGGATGGATTCTTAAACCATTTGACCCAATCAAGCTGAACAGCGCGGTTCGCCGCGTCATGCATTGAACTTGGAGCGAACCATGCAGCGCCAGATCATCACCTTCCAGATCGACGACAAGATGCTTGGCGTCGACATCATGGCGATCCGCGAAATCCGGGCCTGGACCCCGGTGACACCGATCCCACATGCGCCGCCCTATGTCCGCGGAGTGGTGAATCTGCGCGGAACCGTATTGCCAGTGGTTGATCTGTCCGAAAGGCTGGGCTGGGGGGCAGTCGAACCTTCCGAACGCCATGTCATCATCGTGGTCGAGATTGATGGTCAGCTGGTCGGACTGACTGTCGATTGCGTCAACGATATTGCCACCATTGAGGCAGGCGGGTTGCAGCCGCCACCCGATACCGGCGGCGAAAGCCTGCTCGAGGGGCTGGCGACGGTCGAGGACCGCATGGCAATGGTGCTGAAGCTGCGTTATATCGGGGCCGGAGCCGCGATTGCCGGCCTGTCTGAGGCGGCTTGACGGTCAGGTTGAAAGGGAAGGCTGATCCATGCGCCAGATTGCTTGCGCGGACCTGAGGGGCAACATCGAAACTATGGCGCTGCAATCGCCTGCCGCAACAGCAGGTGCAGCATGAGCCGGGCCGCATTGTCGCAAAAGCTGCGGCTGCAGATCGCCGATGAGCTCGATTGCGCCCGCGAGGAGATCGAGCGGCTGGGCGGGTTGCTGTGCAGCGATCCCGCGCTTGTCGCCGCGCATATGACCAGCCTTCAGGCGCTCGACATGATCGGGCAGCAGCAACTGGCGCTGGCCGCCATCCTGCGCGCGGAAGACCCGCAGGCCGCCATCGCCGGAACCCCGCTGGAACAGTTGCGTGAACGGCTGGAACAGGCGCTGGATTAACCTTTGGTCAACCATGTTGGGCAAGGGTTGACGCGTGTACAGGCCCCATATCCTGATCGTCGAAGATGACGACGCCGTGCGCGGCGAACTGGTAGAGCTGCTAAGGGCGCTCGGGGCCGGGGTGACGTCCGTCGCAGATGGCGAGGGGGCGATGGATGCCAGCCGCGAACAGAGCTTTGATCTGGTGCTGTGCGACTACAAGCTGAAGGCGGAAAACGGGCTGGATGTGCTGTCCGCGCTTTCGGCGCTGCCATCCGCGCCTGATCCATCGCAGCTGTTTCTGATGTCTGCGCACAGGGATATCACCATGTCCGGCCAGGGCGATATGGCCGCAACGATGGGCGGCCTGCTGCAAAAGCCGATCGGTGGCGCAACGCTGCGCACACTGGTGGCCGCAGCGGTCGCGGCGGAGGCAAGGCGATGCTGAGCGTCAACTATCCGCAAGGCTTCAGGGTGGTCATGCCCTTCCTGTGGCCCATTGCAATGGTCGCGCTGATGCTTGCCATGGCCGCATCGTCGGTCAGGCTGGTCGCGGCCCCCGGGTTCGACTTTTATCTCGGCCCGCTGTTCTACCTGCTCGCATATCGGTGGTTCGGCGTCAGGGCCGGGGTGCTGACGGCAGTTGTGACCACGATACCGACGCTTTGGTGGTGGGGGCAGCCGACAGCCATGCTGTTCTCGCTCGGCCACGTTCTGGCTATCCGGCTGTTTTCGGGCGAGGGCCGGGGCCTGTCGACGGTTACCTTCTTCTATCAGTCCGCCATTGGCCTGCTGATCGGCCTGTTCTTCATGCTCTCGTCCTATCAGACCCCGGTCGAGGTTGCCGTGGTCATGATGTTGCGGCGGGTGCTGTGTGAGACTTTGCTGGCCGCATTGGCCGATATCATCGTGCTTGCGGTGTTGATCGACCCATCGCGAGGCAAGGTGCGGCGCGCCCGCAATCTGGGATTGCAGCAGATACTCGAGGCGGTCGTCTCGCTGGCCGTGGCCGGGGCTGCCGCACTTTTCCTTCTGGGCGAACTCAACCATGTCAACGATCGGCTGGAACTGCATCAGAAGGATGTCGGTGCAGCCGTGATGGCGATTCCGAACTTGCGCACGCTGCAACCGGAGCATGTCTACAAGTTGAAGATGCATGGTGTCGATGCACCGATGTCATTTGTCGAGACATCCAACGGTCTGCTTGGCCCTGCCGCAAAGGGGCTGGGATGCCGCTGGCTTGATGCTGGGCAGGCTGACCCCGGCGATCGCGACCGGATCGGCTATTGGCTGAACATGTGCTATGCCGTGCCCGTCTCCGCGGCAAAGACCATCATCGTCTCCCCGAAAAACCATGTCATCACGCTGTACCAGCAGATCCTGCGCGGGGTCCTGCCGCTCATGGCGTATCTCACATTCGCCCAGATCGGTCTGCTGGTTTTCGGGAACGCAGTGCGACGGACGACACACGTGCTCAGTCAGGCGCTTCATGGCTTTGGCAGGGGCTATGTCAGCACGCGGCCGACCGCACCGTTTCGCGAAGCGGACCAGCTACTCGGTTCATTCATTGCCGCAAACAACGAGTTCGTCGCCTTCGAGCGGCAACGAGAGCACCTGATGCGGACGGTCGAAGAGCTGCGCTCGGCGATCGACCTGAAGCTGCTCAGCGACATCCGCTTTGATGCGACACGGCATGAACTGCGCTATGCCAAGGTCGATCCCGCCATGGGGCGGCGGGGATCGAGCCTGGCCGTCCATTCTGCCGATGCGGCACATTTCGAGACGCTGGCCGGACAGAACGAGATCATGGTCGAGTTCCGGCGTGGGCGCGACCATGGCGATCATTGGTATCTGCTGCTGGCACGCGACTATGACGAGGAGAGCGGCAGCTGGCGTTATGGCTGTCTTATCCGCCTGCGCACCGCAAAGGCGTTCCAGACGCAGATGCGGCACGGCGCGCGGCTGATGGAGCTGGGCGGCATGGCGTCCGCGCTCAGCCATGAGCTGCGGCAACCGCTGTTCACCATCTCGCTGGCGGCCGAAAATGCGCTGCTGCTGCTGGAGAAGGGCGATTCCGACCCCGAGCGGCTCGCGGCAAAGTTCGGGCGCATTGTCGAGCAGGTCGCGCGCGCCAATGCCATCATCCAGCACACATCGGCCTATACGCGCACCGAGCGCGATGAGCGCGTCGCGATGGAGCTGGGCCAGGCCGTGCACAATGCGGTCCGCTTCATGCGCCCGGTGATGACCGAGCGCCATGTCGATATGCAACTCTCGATTCCGGACGATCTGCCCACCATGCTGTTGCCCAAGGTCGGCATCGAGCAGATCATCGTCAATGCGTTGCAAAATGCCGCTGATTCCATCGATGCCCGGCGCGAGACCGAAGGCGCGGAACTCGCGGGCCTGATCCTGCTTGAAGTGATACAGGGCGATGATGGAATCGAGCTCTTTGTGCGCGATAATGGCGCGGGGCTGGACCCTGCAATCCGCAGCAATGCGTTCAACGCCTTTTGCACCACCAAGCCCGAGGGCAAGGGCACAGGGCTTGGTCTGTTCGTCTGTCGGCAGATCATGGACGAAGTGGGCGGCTCGATCGCAATTGCCGACAATGCTGATGCGCCCGGGGCAAGCCTGACCCTGCGGTTCCCGGTGCACGGGGGATACTGAGCGATGGATATGCGCGACAAACGTCATGTCTATATCGTCGATGACGATGCCGAAGTGCGTTCCGAGCTTGCCGAGGCACTCGAACTGCGTGGGTTTGTCGCCGGCACCTTCGACGGTGGCGAGGCCTTTCTCGCCTGCGAGGCAGAGCTTGATCCGGGCTGTGTCGTGCTCGATCTCAACATGCCCGGCATGGGGGGCATCGAGGTTCAGCAGGCGCTGGTCGACAGTGCCAGCCATCACAAGATCGTGATGCTGACAGGCGCAGGATCGGTCTCAACCGCGGTGCGCGCGATGCATGCCGGGGCGATCGACTTTCTGGAAAAGCCCTTCCACATCGATGATCTGGTCCGAGCCATCGGCAGCGCGGTCAATCGCCAGTTGCAGGAGGTGCAGGAAGACGCGCGGCGTCGCCAGGCGGAAGAGCAGATCGGAAGACTGTCCGAGCGCGAACGCGATGTCCTGTGCGGCATGGCACTCGGCCTGGCCAACAAGATCATCGCCTATCGCCTTGGCCTCTCTACCCGGACGGTGGAAGCCTATCGCGCGCAGTTGATGCACAAGCTGGGGGTGCGCAGCCTTGCCGAAGCTGTCCAGATCGTGCGCGATGCCGGGCTGGAGCCGACCGGCGCAATCCTGCGGAGCGAGCCCGAGGGCTGAACGCGCCTTCTGGGAAAGTCGGGCCTTTCCGAAAGAGACGATATGCAAGCGGCGGGGCAGCCATCCCACCCCGCCGCTGGCCGCATGGTCAACGATGCGTCATTCGGCGGCGACGCGCTGCTCCACATTTTGCGGACCACGGATCAGCGAGCCTGGTCGGGCTGCCGTGACCTCTCCGTCGCGGAAGGTGATTTCGCCGGACTTGATCGTGGCGACATAGCCCTCGGCCTTTTGCAGCAGGCGCTTGCCCCCTGCTGGCAGATCGAAGGCCAGCCAGGGACGCGACAGGCGCAGCCGAGCGAAATCGATGATGTTGAGATCGGCGAGATAACCGGGCTTGAGGACGCCGCGATCGTTCAGGCCATAGAGGCGCGCGGTATCATGGCACTGGCGCTTGACCGCCAGCTCGACCGGGATCGTGCCGGCCTTGCGGTCGCGCGCCCAGTAGCTGAGCAGGAACGTCGGCGCAGCAGCATCGCAGATGGTGCCGCAATGCGCGCCGCCATCGGACAGCGAAACCACCGTATCGTCGCGCTGCAGCAGTCCCTTGATGAATTCCAGATTGCCATCCTGATAGTTGAGGATGGGCAGATAAATGAAGCCATTGCCATCATCGGCCATCAGCACATCATAGGCATATTCGGCAGGATCACGGCCCGCCGCATCGGCGACCAGCGCAATGCTTTCCTCGCGCGTCGGCTCATAGCTGAAATTCTCGCCCAGCTCGAACTGCAGCGCCCATCCGCTGGTGACCAGCATGAACAGGGCGGCGGTATCCATCGAGGGCGGCGGGAGGTTGTCTTCCGCTAGAAGCTTCGCCTTGAATGCCGGGTCCTTCAGATGGGCAAGCTGCTCTTCCCAGGAAAGGCCAGCGATCGCCTGCCAGCTTGGCCGCTGGACGAACGGATGGACCGTGCCGCGCCAGGCCATCACGACGCCGGTGCCCCTCAGTGAGATCTGCGCGACGACATGACCGCCGGTTCGGTTGGCCTCTTCGCAGGCCGCCATCTGCTCGGTCCAGTGCATCTGCTTCATCGGCGATTGCAGCATGGCGAAGGTGACCGGCAGCCCGGTTTCCTTCGACAGCGCGGTCATCCAGTCGAACTCCTTCCATTCGGGAACGAGATCGGATGCCATTTCGAAAACGCCATAGCCGACATTGCCCATCGCGCGGCCGATGCCGATCAGCTCGCGCGCAGTTGCCGTGGTGCCGGGGACCAGCTCGCCGTCGACAGACTTGTGCAGCACCGTGCGCGAGGACGAGAAGCCCAGTGCTCCCGCGCGCAAGCCGTCCTCGACGATCCGCGACATGGCGGTGATGTCGGCATCGGTCGGCTCTTCATTGGCTGCACCGCGTTCGCCCATCACATAGGCGCGCACTGCGCCGTGCGGGACATGCGTTCCGATATCGATGGTGCGCGGCAGCCGCTCGAGCGAATCGAGATATTCGGGGAAGCTCTCCCAGTCCCAGCTCATCCCTTCGGCCAAGGCGGTGCCGGGAATGTCCTCGACCCCCTCCATCAGGCCGATCAGCCACTCATGCTTGTCGGGCTTGGCAGGCGCGAAACCGACGCCGCAATTGCCCATGACGACCGTGGTCACGCCATGCCAGGACGATGGCGCCATGACGTCATCCCAGGTTGCCTGGCCGTCATAATGCGTGTGCACATCGACAAATCCGGGGGTGACGATCAGGCCATCTGCATCGATTTCCTCGCGGCCAGGCCCGTTCACCTTGCCCACGACAGCGATGGTATCGCCGCTGATGGCGATATCGCCGATATAAGGCGCGCCGCCCAGGCCATCATAGATGGTGCCGCCGCGAATGATCAGATCGTACATGGGTTCAGGCTCCTCATCCTTGCCGCTGCGCCGGGTCTGGTGCCGGGCTGTCATGCGGTTCGGGGAGCGATGCTACGCTACTCTTGGCGAAAGGAAAGGGGGAAGCGGTATGATTGCGCAACCGGTCAGGCTTGCTCCATCGCGCGGGCTATTGCGAGAAACTCTTCGACGCTCAGCGTCTCTGCCCTGCGCGCGGGATCAATGCCCACCGCTTCGAGTGCGGCCAGCGCGCCGGGCAGGCTCTTGAGGCTCTGCCGCAGCATCTTGCGGCGCTGGCCGAACGCGGCGGCGGTGATCGCCTCGAGCCGTGCAGCCTTGATCCCCTCGGGCATATTCGCCGGGGTCACATGGACGATGGCGGACATCACTTTAGGCGGCGGCGTGAAGGCGCTGCGGTGGACCTTCATCGCCAGCCGCGCGTGGGCCCGCCACTGGCTGAGGATCGCGAGGCGCCCATAGGCATCGCCATCGGGAGCAGCCACGATCCGCTCCGCCACCTCGCGCTGGAACATCAGCGTCAATGACAGCCATTGCGGCGGCCAGGCCTGACCGCTCAGCCAGCCGATCAGCAGTGCGGTACCGACATTATAGGGCAGATTGGACGCGATATGGCACGGGCCAGGCATCACGTTGGCCAGCGGAAGCTCCAGCGCATCGCCCTCGATCAGCTTGAGCTGACCGGGAAAGGCTTCGGCCAGCTCAGCGAGTGCAGGCAGGCAGCGCCGGTCGCGTTCGATCGCTGTGACGTTCGCCCCGGCGCGGAGCAGCGCTCGCGTCAGCCCGCCGGGGCCAGGGCCGATCTCGAGCACATCCTGCCCGTCCAGCTCTCCGGGCACCGCCGCGATCCGGTCGAGCAGCTGCTCGTCGAGCAGGAAATTCTGGCCGAGCGCCTTGCTGGCGGCAAGACCGTGGCGCGCGATGACATCGCGGAGCGGGGGCAGGGCGGTGACGGGCGCGCGCATCAGCCGTCGTAGGTCTGGCGATGCGTCCAGGCCGAACCCGCCATGCGGATCGCGGCGATCATCGATCGCGGGCTGGCAATCCCCTTGCCGGCAATGTCGAAGGCGGTGCCATGATCGGGCGAGGTGCGCACGATCGGAAGGCCCAGCGTCATGTTGACCGCATCGTCGAAGTGCAGCGCCTTGACCGGGATGAGCGCCTGATCGTGATACTGGCACAATGCCACGTCATAGCGCGCCCGCGCCGCTGCGTGGAACATCGTGTCGGCAGGCAGGGGGCCTGAGACCAGAAAGCCCTCTTCGCGCAGGATATCGATCGCAGGCTGGATGATCTCCATCTCTTCCCGGCCCATGCTGCCCTGTTCGCCCGCATGCGGATTGAGCCCGGCAATCGCGAGGCGCGGGCGCTCGATGCCGAAATTGCGCGCCATGCCCTTGGCAGCGGCGCGCGCGCGGTTGACAATCAGGTCGATCGAAAGCGCTGCAGGAACCTCGGCGATGCCGATATGCACCGTGATCGGGATCACGCGCAATTCGGGCCCGGCGAGCAGCATCGCGACATTCTGGCGCGAGACGCCGCAGGCTTCGGCGATGAATTCGGTCTGTCCGGGGAAGTTGAAACCGACCTTCTGCAGCTGGATTTTCGAGATCGGACCCGTGACGATGCCGCAGGTCGTGCCGGCGCGTGCGAGCCCTACGCCCATTTCGAGCGCCTGCAACGCACAGCGCGCGCCATCAAGGTCGGGTTCGCCTGGGACCACGATACCGCTGTCGATGACCGGCAGCACCGGCAACGCGGTGGCAAAGGCATCGCGCGCTTCTTCGGGATCGCCGATGACCTTCACCGGCCCGGTCCACACCGCTGCAAAGGCGCGCGGATCGCCCACCGCAAAGAATGGCGTAAGGCTTTCGGCCTCGCGCGCGTCCCAGCTCTTGCCGATGATTTCCGGTCCGATACCGGCGGGATCACCAGCCGATATGGCCAGCAACTGTGTCACGCCAGGAACCGGCCCGTCTGCATCAGTTATACTCGATCACGGCGTCGCGGCGAAGGTCGCGCAGATAGATCTGTGCGCGGCGGTTGACCTTTTCCTCTTCCATGTTCGCCATCAGCTGTTCGGGGCTGGGGCCGCCATCGGCTGCCGGATCGTCGCGGCCGCAGAGGACGAGCACACGCACGCCATCCTTGACCGAACCGAAAGGCTGGGTCGCTTCACCGACCGACAGCGCGATCAGCGTGTCCTGCAGCGGGGCCGGGAGCTCGCGCACCGGAACCTGATCGTTGTTGGTGACGGTCGCGCCAAGCCGCTTGGCAACCTCGTCGGCGGCGCCGCAGCCCTTGATCTGGCGGGTGGCGGTAGCAAATTCGGATGCGCGCCGCGTCGCTTCGGCTTCGCTGAGGCCGGGCGGGAAGGCGATCGACAGCTGCTTGAGCCCGAGCAGGGCATCGCGCGGGTTGGCGGTCAGGATCTTGCGCTTGTCGATCAGATAGATCAGCGAGAAGCCGCCCGGAATTTCGATGGGCCCGGCAAGCTGGCCCACCTGCATGTCGCGAGCGACCACGCCCAGAGCGGACGGAAGCTGGCCGAGCTGGATCCAGCCCAGATCGCCGCCGACCGCCGCTGTCGACGCTTCGGAGAACTGCCGGGCATAGGCGACGAACGACCCGCCCTGCTGCAGCTGCTGGATGATCTGCGCGGCATTCTTGGCCACTTCGGCGCGGTTCTGCGAATTGGCGGAGAGATAGATTTCGCCGATTCGGAACTCTTCGGTGCCCTTCGACGCCTTCAACCGCTCGATGACCTCTTTCACCTCCTCTTCGGAGACGTTGATAAAGGGGGTCACATTGCGGCCCAGCAGGCGCTGCCAGGCAAGTTCGCCGCGAATCTGGCGCTTGAGCGAGCGCGGCGACGAGCCGATGCTGGCGAGATACTTGTCGAGCGCGGACGTATCGCGCCGGAAATTCTGCTGGGCGACCTGCGCATAGGTGCGCTCGACCTGGCTTTCGTCGATGGTGATGTCGTTGGCGGAAGCTTCCTGGATCTGCAGCGTTTCGTCGATCAGATTGCGGAGCACCTGCAGCCGCAGGCGCTGGCGTTCCTCTTCGGAAACCGGCGCATCATTGGCCGCGAGGATCAGCGCAACGCGCTCGTCGATATCGGTGCCGGTGATGATCTCGCTGTTCACGATCGCCGTGGCGCGGCGGACATTGGGATCCTGCTTGCCGAAGATGGTCAGGCCCTCGGGCACGTTGAGCGCCGTATCCGGCATGGCCTCATCGTCCTTCACCGTCTGAGCCATCGTGGGGAGGGCAAGGCCGGCCATCAGCGTAACGGCCAGCGTGGTCCGGGCCAGCTTGCGGGTGCGGATCGCGAGAGTGTTCAATGCTTGCAAGCTCATATCTTCCTGATTGGGGAAAAGCGACCCCCTGCCCAATATCGGCTTAACCGTGGCTGAGCGGGGCGGTGAATATCGTCTTTGCGCTCAAAAGCCAAGGTTGCGCAAGGCCACGCGCAGCAGAAAGGTGTCGCCGCGCTGCGCATCACCCACCGGAATGTAATCGCGGCGCCAGGTAATGCCGAGTTCCAGGCAATCATCCTCATAGGCGACGCCCAGCCGTGTGCGGATGGGCTGGAAGCCGTCTGACTGCAGCTGGGGGTCCTCTTCCTGGTTGCTGAGATCGACCACAGCCGCGCCGAAGACCGACCAATAGCGCGCCACGCGCACCCGGCCTGCCACGCGCAATTCCTCGCGATCCTGCAGATCCTCGATCTCCGGGCCGATATCGCGGTTGAGCCGCAGATAGCCGATCTGCGCATAGGTCTGCCGCCCGCCAATCGTGACATCGACCTCGTTGCGGCGCACGGCCAGATTGTCCTTGTCGAGCCGGAAACGGTGGGTGTAGCGGATGAAATTGCGCAGCTTGAGGTCAACCCGGCCGACCACGTCCGAGGTGCGGTTGCCAAGGCCGGTGCCTTCGGGAAGAAAATCGCGCTCGTCGTCGAAGCGATAGCTCTGCCCGACCACCGCATTCAACTGCATGCCCGGACGCTGAAGCGACCATTCGATGCCATAGACGACGCGCACGCCCTCTTCCATCCGGTCATAGCCGGGCAGGCGGTTGAGCGCGAACAGGTTGCTGTCCTCAAGCTCGATCGCACGCGAATCCTCGTTGGGAACCTCAAGATTGCCCGTGGTCGGCGTCGCCACGACCTGGACGCGCGGGCTGATCACCTGCGTGCCGCCAAAGGCCTCGCCGACGAAAGGCCAGCGGATATCGGCAGCGACAGATCCGCTGCCACGCGCCTGCAGCCCGGACTTGCCACGATAGATCAGCGTGTTGGTCAGCGCATTTTCGCTGCTGTTATAGACATCGCCGCGGGCCAGCGCGGTCAGCGTGACCTCCTGGCCCATGCTGGTCAGGCGGCGCAGGTCCCAGCGCGCCTGCGCAAAGGCGCGCTGTGTGTCCTGGCCAGAGGTGCGGCCGATGGCCAGCGTGTTGACCTGGAACTCGACCTTTCCGCCCGCAACCTGGTCCGGCATGCGATAGCGCCAATCGACCACCGGCAGCGCGATGGGCACCTGGCCCTGCGGATCGTTGACCCGCAGCGTCTGCGTCGCCCAGCCCGCCAGCGAGAAATAGCTGTTGGGGCCGATCCGCTCGGCCTCGATGGTCGAGCGCAGCCGGTCGTCGCGGCTGACATCGTAACGGCGCAGGAACGTGCGGTCGGTCACGACCCGGATCGAGCCGCCAATGCTCCACGCATCGTTCAGCTGGAAACGCCCCGTGGCATCGAAATAGCCGCGAAAGTCATTCTGGCTATCGGGCGCGACATTGCCCGCACCGACGGGAATGCGCGACCCCGCCGTGGCATAGCCGGTAATCTGATAGGCTCCGCGATCGGTGAGCGCGCGATAGGTGGCATTCACCATCGGCAGTGCCTCGGTAAAGACCGATCCGGTAACCGTCAGATCGCGATTGGGCGCGAGGCTGACATAATAAGGCAGGCTGAGCTGGACGCCATTGGCCTGGCTGAAGCGGATATCGGGCACAAGCAGGCCCGAGCCGCTGCCTTCACCGACCGGATGGCTGAGCCCCGGCATCGGGATGACCGGCAGGCCGAACAGCTCGAGCCGTGCGCCGTCATAGCGCACGCGCTTGTCGGCAGGGTTGTAGACCACCTTGATCGCGCGCAGCTGCCAGCTGGGGCGCTTGGGCTTGCCGGTGGGCGTTTCCACCAGACAGGCCGAATAGGCCGCGTTTTCCAGCGTGATGACGCCATCGTCGCGCGTGCCGCGCGTCGCGACCATGCGGCCGCCGGCCTCCAGCACCACCAGGATGTTCTCGATCACGCCATCGCGGATCGACTCGGTCAGCTCGATCGAATCGCCGTACAGCTTGTTGCCGTCCGGGTCGGTGATCTGCACGCCACCTGCGGCGCGCACTTCGCCCGATTTGCGGTCCCAGGTGACGGTATCGGCGACCAGCGACTGATCGGCGCGAACGAGCAGAACATTGCCGGTCGCGGTGACGACATCGGCATTGCTGTCATAATCCAGCCGGTCGGCGGTGAATTCGATGACCTGCGGCTCCTCGCCCGCAGCACCGGGGGCGGCGGGGGCCTGGTCATCGGCATATTGCACGATGTCCTTGCGGGAGAAGGTGAGGTTTTCACCCAACAGATAGCTTGTGCGGGTGCAGACGGCCTGATCGGCGGCGAGCGCGGGCGCGGCTTGCGCAGCCAGCAGCGCCGAGCCCAGCATCAGACCTGTCCGTGAAATGCGCAAACCAGCCATCCGTCGATTCATGCGGTGGTTGTCATGGCCCAGAATCACGGGCCGTCCACGCGCCAGAATCGCGCCTATTGCACTGCAAAAGCCCGAGCGCAAACCGCTTTCGATGGTCCGTGCAAGGCTGCGGCAAATGCTGGCAAACAAACCGAACCTGTCCTATCGCTTGCAAGCACGGCCATGCCACCAATATGGCAGGCGGAACCTTGTCACCCCAATGAGCGCACCAGCCATAGGGCCAACATGGTTCACAATCGATTAACCGGCCCAATGGCCCGCCTTTCGGGGACCCTTTGATGAACATTGTTTTCGACGCTTCCGCAGATAGTTACGCCACGATCGCCTTTCCGGTCGCCAAGGACGAGCTGGCCAGCCTCAGCCTGCCGCTCGAGTCCGGCGCTGTGGTGGTCGAAGGCGCGAAAGCGGCGCGGTTCGAAGGCGGCGCAGGCGAGGTGTTCGACATTTTCGTGAGCCAGGGCGGCAAGACGCTGCGCATCGCGCTCATTGGCACCGGCGGCCAGTCGCGCACCGATCTGGAGCGCGCGGGCGGTCAGCTGGTGGCGAAATATCAGCGCTCGGGAGTGGAGTCGCTGGCGGTGGACATGGGGCTGGGCGCGCTGGGGCACAATCGCGAAGGCGCGGCGCAGTTCCTGTTCGGCGCGGTGCTGCGCAGCTGGTCGCATGACCAGTATCGCACCAAGCTGCCCGTCAAGCAGAAGGTGAGCCTCACCGAAATCGGCGTGGTCAACGGACCTGCCGGGCTGGGCGCGATCTGGACCGATCAGGCCGCGATTGCCGAGGGCGTCGCCCTCACGCGCGAGCTCGTCACCGAGCCTGCCAACATCATCTACCCCGAAAGCTTCGTCGAGCGGTGCAAGCATCTGGAGTCGCTGGGCGTCGAGATCACCGTGCTGGGCCAGGAAGAGATGGAAAAGCTGGGCATGGGCGCGCTGCTCGGTGTGTCGCAGGGCTCGGTTCGCCCGCCCCGGATGCTGGCGATGCGCTGGAACGGCACCGGCGATGCCAAGGCCAAGCCGGTGGTGCTGGTCGGCAAGGGCGTGACCTTCGATACCGGCGGCATTTCGATCAAGCCTGCTGCCGGCATGGAAGACATGAAGTGGGACATGGGCGGTGCAGGCGCGGTTGCGGGCACGATGAAGGCGCTGGCAGGGCGCAAGGCCAAGACGCATGTCGTAGGCATTTGCGGGCTGGTCGAGAACATGCCCGATGGCAATGCCCAGCGCCCCGGCGATGTCGTCACCAGCATGTCGGGTCAGACCATCGAGGTCATCAATACCGATGCGGAAGGCCGTCTGGTGCTGTGCGATGCGCTGCATTGGGCGCAGGAGAATTACGAGCCCGAATATATCGTCGACCTGGCGACGCTGACCGGCGCGATCATCATTTCGCTGGCCGACCAGCATGCCGGGCTGTTCAGCAATGACGATGGCCTTGCCGAAAAGCTGACCGCAGCAGGCAAGCTGTCGGGTGACCCGCTGTGGCGTTTCCCGCTCAGCAAGGCCTATGACAAGATGATCGACAGCCCGATTGCCGACATGAAGAATGTCGGGGCGCGCGGCGGCGGTTCGATCACTGCGGCGCAGTTCCTCCAGCGCTTCATCAAGCCGGGCGTGAAATGGGCGCATCTCGACATCGCGGGCATGGTCTGGGCCGACAAGCCCGGTCCGGTCTGGGACAAGGGTGCGACCGGATATGGTGTTCGGCTTTTAAATCAGTGGATTGCAGACAATTTTGAGAATTGATCTGAGCTTTTCCCCTCGTGCTGGCGAGGCGTAGATTACCGTGCAGGTCGATTTCTACCACCTGACGCGCGATTCCGCCGAGCGGGTTCTGCCCGCTCTGGCGGCACGCACGCTGGCGCTGGGTCAGCGTATGCTGGTGCTGTCCGAGGATGCGGGGCAGCGCGAGGCGCTGAGCCATGCACTTTGGACGCACAGCCCCGAAAGCTTTCTGGCGCATGGCGCGTTGGATGGGGCCAACCCACAGGTCCAGCCGATCCTGCTCGCTGACCGGGTCGAACCCGCCAATGGCGCGCGTTTCATTGCGCTCGCCGATGGTGTCTGGCGCGATGCGGCGCTCGAATTCGATCGGGTCTTCCTGCTTTTCGGCGAGGCTACCATCGCAGGGGCGCGCAAGGCCTGGGTCGCGCTGGGCGAACGCGACGGGCTGGAACGGCATTATTGGAAGCAGGACGGCGGCAAATGGGTTGAACAGACCCCGGGCAAGCGTCAGGATGCGCGCGAACCTTAAGGAGACGGTGGAATGCGCAATTCTGTGATAGCGATCGCGGCCCTTGCCCTGTTGGCAGGCTGCGGCGGCGAGAAGACCGTCTACAGCGATGCCGAGGGCAATGAGGTAAAGGTCACGCGCGAAGGCGATGGCGAGGCGTCCGAGGTGAAGATCACCAGCGCCGATGGGTCTGCCACCGTCAATATCAGCAGCGATGGTGACAGTGCGAAACTGCCGTTCGGGCTCCAGCTCTATCCGGGCGCCAAGGTTGTCTCGACCATGGCCAGCAATTCCGATGGCAAGACCGGGGCGATGGTGGTGATGGAAAGCGCGGCCAAGCCCGATGCGGTGCTGGCCTGGTATCGCAAGGCGGTCGAGGGCAAGGGCTTCAAGATCGAAAGCGAGATCACCACGCAGGATCTGCGCGCCATCACGGGCACCAAGGACAGCGGCACCTTCTCGCTCCAGGTGGTGCCGGCAGAGGCGGGATCGTCGATCACGCTGATCGCCGGCGACAGCTGACCGGGTCCGCAAGCAGGGCGCTACGGCGGTTTTTCTTGCAGCGCACAAGGCAGCCCGCTAGGGGCGGCGGCGAATCGTGCCGCACGTGCGCGAGACCTCATCATATAAAGCAGGAGCACCCCAATGGCCGTCACTCGGACCTTTTCGATCATCAAGCCCGACGCCACCCGTCGCAACCTGACCGGTGCGGTCACCAAGATGCTGGAAGAAGCCGGCCTGCGCGTCGTCGCTTCCAAGCGCATCCACATGACCCGCGAACAGGCCGAAGGCTTCTACGCCGTGCACCGCGAGCGTCCCTTCTTTGGTGAACTGGTCGACTTCATGATCTCCGGACCCGTCGTCGTTCAGGTTCTGGAAGGCGAAAACGCCATGCAGCGCAATCGCGACATCATGGGCGCCACCAACCCCGCCAATGCCGAACCCGGCACCATCCGCAAGGAACTGGCCGAGAGCATCGAAGCCAATTCGGTGCACGGATCGGACAGCGACGAGAACGCCGCGATCGAGATCGCATACTTCTTCAAGCCGGAAGAAATTGTCGGCTGATACGGAAAATGGTGTCACCGGGCGCTGTCTTTGCGGCGGCGTCCGGGTCACTCTGCCACGCCCGGTGCATGACGTGGGCGTGTGTCACTGCCATATCTGCAGGGCCTGGACGAGCGGACCCTGGATGGCGCTGCAGGTTCCGGAAGCAAACGTCGAAGGCGACGATCTTGCGGTGTTCCGGTCCTCCAGCTTTGCCGAACGCGGCTTCTGCCGAACGTGCGGCAGCCACATTTTCCATCGACCGATCGATGGACCCGAACTCGCCATATCCGCAGGTCTGTTCCGCGATCCGGCGCAATTTGTTGCGCGCGAGATTTTCGTGGACAGCCAACCGCGCCAATATCGCTTTGAGGGGGTCGAGAGCCGCCGCACCGGCGTGTCGATGGCACTGGAATGGTTGCCCAAAATCCTGAAACGGCGGGTTTTGCGCTGGCTAGGGCGACGCTAGAAGTCTGCAGCGATATCCATGAACTTCGTCAGCCGCTTGGGTGCGACACTGCGCCAGCTGCGCTGCAACCAGTCGGCGATATGCTCCCAATCGGTGCGGCCTGTATCCAGCCGGATCGCGATCCAGCCCGAGGGCGCGTAGAATTTGGGCAGATAATACAGCTCGGGGTCCTGATCGACCAGGGCGGCCTGCTCGTCCGCGCCGCTGGTCTTGACCAGCAGGGCAATCGCTTCCTCGCCATGATGGTGGACCGAGACATAGGCGAAATATTTGCCGGTTTTCTCGCCGCCCACGCGCCAGCCGGGTGCGCCGTGCGAGGGGCGGGAATCGGTTTCGGGTAGCGCCAGCGCCAGCTCGCCCACCTTGGCGACGATCCAGTCGGGATCGCTCTCGCGCGCGACATAGTCCGCCAGAGTGCGCGCATAGAGCTGATGCTCGGCGATCAGGACGCGTGCGGCCAATGTGTCGGCGGTGTCTCCGCGCAGGATGGCCACCTCGGTCTGGCCGAGCACCGGTCCGTCATCGAGCTCTGCAGTGACCAGATGCACGCTGCATCCGGCGACCTGATCGCCAGCTTCGATGGCGCGTTCGTGCGTGTGCAGACCCTTGTACTTGGGCAGAAGCGAGGGGTGAATGTTGAGCATCCGCCCCTCCCAGCCGCGCACAAAACCGGGGGTCAGGATGCGCATATAGCCTGCCAGCGCGACATGATCGGCGCCGCTGGCGCGGATGGCCCTGTCCATCGCCGCATCATGGCTCTCGCGGTCCATGCCCTTGTGCGACAGGGCAAAGGTCGGCACGCCTTCGGCCTCGGCCAGTGTCAGACCGCCGGCATCGGGATTGTTCGAGGCAACCAGCACCACCTCATAGGGGCAGGAGGGCGCACGCGACGCATAAAGCAGCGCGGCCATATTTGTGCCGCCGCCCGAGATCAGGATGGCGACACGGGCCTTACCCCGCATGGGTCGCGCTCCAGGCCGCCTTTGCGCTCCAGGTCTCGGTCGATCCGCTGACGGTGCAGCCCTTGTCGCCTGGCTCGATTCGGCCGATGCGATGGACGGTCTCGCCGGCCGCTTCCAGATCGGCGGTGACCGATACGACGTCCTGCTCCTTCACCACCAGCACCATGCCAATGCCGCAGTTGAAGGTCCGCGCCATTTCTTCCGGCTCGATATTGCCCTGTGCCTGCAGGAACGCCATCAGCCGGGTCTGCGTCCAGGCATCGGCATCGACATGCGCGTGCGCGCCATCGGGCAGCACGCGCGGAATGTTTTCCAGCAGGCCGCCGCCGGTGATGTGCGCCATTGCGGCGATACGGCCCGATTTCACCACCGGAAGCAGCGAGGCGACATAGATTCGCGTGGGCGCGATCAGCGCGTCGATAAGTAAAATCTCCTGATCGAACAGCGCAGGCCGGTTCATCTTCCAACCCTTGTCGGCAGCCAGCCTGCGGACCAGCGAATAGCCGTTGGAATGGACACCCGACGAGGCAAGGCCGAGCAGCACATCGCCCGGCCTGACCCGGTCGCCGGTCAGCACCTCGTCGCGCTCGACGGCGCCGACGCAGAAGCCCGCCAGGTCATAATCGCCCGCCGCATACATTCCCGGCATCTCGGCCGTCTCGCCGCCGATCAGGGCGCAGCCGGCCAGCTTGCAGCCATCGGCAATGCCCGCGACGACGCGTTCGGCAATGCCGGTGTCGAGCTTGCCGGTTGCGAAATAATCGAGAAAAAACAGAGGTTCGGCGCCTTGGACGATCAGATCGTTGACGCACATTGCGACCAGATCGATGCCGATCGCGTCATGCCGGTCATGGTCGATCGCCAGCTTCACCTTGGTACCGACACCATCATTGGCCGCGACCAGCAGCGGATCGCGAAACCCGGCGGCCTTGAGGTCGAAAAAGCCGCCGAAGCCGCCCAGCTCCGCATTGGCACCCGGGCGTGCGGTGGCCTTGGCGAGCGGGCCGATCGCCTTGACCAGGGCGTTGCCCGCAGCAATCGAGACGCCCGCCTGAGCATAGCTGTAAGATGTCGGATTTGGCGCATCGCCGGTCTTGTCAGTCATGGCCTGAGCGGTTAGCGACTTCTCGCTTGGATTTCCACGCCATTGTCGCCAAAAGAG
The DNA here is from genome assembly GCA_026625625.1 of Blastomonas sp. SL216. Taxonomy (NCBI): domain Bacteria; kingdom Pseudomonadati; phylum Pseudomonadota; class Alphaproteobacteria; order Sphingomonadales; family Blastomonadaceae; genus Blastomonas; species Blastomonas sp. SL216. The sequence continues at coordinate 1,088,817 of CP113055.1, read as the reverse complement.
CGGCCACGCCGCCACCGGAGACGGGCAGGGGGCCAGCAGCTCAATTTTGCGCGGTTGTTTGAAGCTAGGATACGTTGACCACCAGCCTCCCCTTGAAACGTCCGGCGCCGATTCTGTCCCGCGTCTGGATCGCCTTCGCCCTGTTCGCGCTGCTGCTTGGCGTGGGCGCGCTGGTCTATGCCCAGATCGAGGGCGATCGCGGCATTCCGCCCATTGCCAGCGGCGGCGATTTCGAAGTGAGCGGGGTCAAGGTCGATGGCTCGGGCAAGAACGCCGACGAGGCGCGCTCCAATGCTTGGCGCGATGCCCAGCGCAAGGGCTGGCAAAAGCTCTGGTCGCAGATGAACCGCTCGGGCGCAGCGCCCAAACTCAGCGATTCGGCGCTCGACGGCATTGTCTCCGCCATCGTGGTCGAAAACGAACAGATCGGCCCGCGCCGTTATATTGCTACACTAGGTGTATTGTTCGACCGCGCGCGCGCCGGTGAGCTTCTGGGTGTCAGCGGATCGATCCTGCGCTCCGCACCGATGCTGGTGGTACCCATCTATATCAGCGGCGGTTCTGCCCAGACCTTCGAGAATCGCACGCCCTGGCAGGCCGCCTGGGCGCGGTATCGGACCGCAGAAAGCATCGTCGATTACATCCGGCCTTATGGATCGGGCGCAGAATCGCTGCTCGTCAATGCCGCGCAGACCGGGCGGCGCAGCCGGACCTGGTGGCGCCTGATTCTCGACCAGTTCGGCGCGGCCGATGTTGTGGTTCCGGTGGTGCATATCGAGCGGCAATATCCCGGCGGGCCGATTACCGGGCGCTTTGCCGCGCGCTTCGGTCCGGACAGCCGCCTGCTGGGCAGCTTCACCTTGCGTGCCCGCAATAGCGACGGACTTGCCGCAATGCTCGATCAGGGCATCAGGCGGCTCGACCGCATCTATGCCGGTGCCGTCCGTTCCGGCGAGCTGAGGCCCGATTCGTCGCTGATCATCGAAAAGCCGGTCGAGATCGTCGAGGAGATGCTCGATGACACCGTGGCTGAAGACATGCCGGTGGAATCTGGTGGCCTGACCACCGGTGCGCAGATCATCTCCATCCAGTTCGACACGCCCGATGTCGCAGCGGTTCAGGCTGGCGAGCGGCTGGTCCGCAGCATTCCTGGCGTCACTTCGGCCAGCACCGCAAGCCTGGCGCTTGGCGGGACGTCGGTGATGCAGGTCAACGCGCAGATCGATATCGACGCGCTGCGCGGCGCGCTGGAGGCAAGGGGCTATCGTGTCCAGCAGGGGGCAGGGGTGCTGCGCATCTCGCGCGCTGCGGCCGCTGCGCCTGCGCCCGGCGGCGGGGGATAATCATGACGCGCCAGTTCGCTCTGCCCTTCGCGGCAGCCGGACCGGACGGTGACAGCGAATTTCTGGTCACCGCATCCAACCGCGCGGCTATCGACCGGCTGTTCGACTGGACCCGGCTTCCGTTCGGTGCAGCCGTCCTTGTCGGCCCGCCCGGATCGGGCAAGACCGTGATCGGCCGTGCCTTTGCCGGCGGCTCGGGCGGCGGGTTCATCGACAATGCCGCTGACGAAAGCGACGAGACCCTGTTCCACGCCTGGAACCGGGCGCAGACACAGGGCGTGCCCGTGCTGTTCGCAGCCAGCCGACCGCCGTCGCAATGGGGCATTGCGCTGCCCGATCTGCTCTCGCGTCTTGGAGCATCACTGCTGATCGAAATCCCGCCCCCGGACGAGGAGATGGCGGCGTTGCTGCTGCAGAAGCTGCTGGCGCGGGCAGGGCTGGCCTTTCCCGATTCGCTCGCCAGCTACGCCGCCGTGCGCATGGAGCGGTCCTACCCCGCCATTCACGCCCTGGCGCGCAGCATCGATGAGTTGGCGCTGGCAATGCAGCGCCCAATCGGCCAAAGACTGGTGCGCGAGGCACTGGCGACAATGGCAGGACATGATGGCGGCTCAACCGACTGAAATCGATGCAGTTTCTGCAAGCCAATCCGATTCGGAGCGACGCTATTTCAATCGCGAACTGAGCTGGCTCGGGTTCAACGACCGCGTTCTGGAAGAAGCGTGCAATCCCAAGCATCCTTTGCTCGAACGGCTACGATTCCTGTCGATTTCCGGCAACAATCTCGATGAATTCTTCATGGTTCGCGTCGCCGGACTGGTCGGCCAGGTTTCGGAGAATGTCGAGGAACGCTCTGCCGATGGGCGCACCCCGGTGCAGCAACTCGCCGCGATCGAGCGCGCAGTCGACCGGCTCAACGCGCAGCAGCAGCGGGTGTGGAGCGAGCTGCGCACCGAGCTGGCGGCCAGCGATGTCGTCGAGGCCAATGTCGAGGATCTGAGCCAGACCGACCGCGCCTGGCTGCGCGAGCATTTCGTGACGCAGATCTTCCCGGTGCTGACCCCGCAGGCATTGGACCCGGCGCATCCTTTCCCGTTCATTCCCAACAAGGGCCTCAGCCTCATTTTCGACCTCAAGCGGCGGTCTGATGGCAAGACGGTGCGCGAACTGGTGATGCTGCCCGCCACCATGCCCCGCTTCCTGCGCATTTCGGGCGATCAAGGGCGATATCTCGCGCTGGAGAAGATTGTCGTCGCGTTCGCCGACAAGCTGTTCCCTGGCTATGACGTGCGCGGATCAGGCCTGTTCCGCATCATCCGCGACAGCGATATCGAGGTGGAGGAAGAGGCCGAGGATCTGGTGCTCTATTTCCGCACCGCACTCAAGCGGCGGCGACGGGGCCAGGTGATCCGGCTCGAAACCTCGCGGCTGATGGACAAGGGGCTGGCGCAGCTGCTCGACGACAACCTGCTGCATGAAGGCGGCACCAAATCGTCGGACGATGGCTTTCTGGGCATTGGCGACCTGGCCGCCCTGGTCGACGAAGATCGGCCCGACCTGAAATTCCCGGCCTATACTCCGCGGTTTCCCGAACGAATTCGGGAGCATAACGGCGATTGTTTCGCAGCGATCCGAAGCAAGGACATCATCGTCCACCATCCGTATGAGAGCTTCGAGGTGGTGATCGCCTTTCTGAAACAGGCGGCGCAGGACCCCGATGTGGTGGCGATCAAGCAGACGCTGTACCGCGCGGGCAAGCAATCGGCGGTGATCAACGCGCTGATCGCGGCGGCAGAGGCTGGCAAGTCGGTGACCGCCGTGGTCGAGCTGAAGGCGCGCTTCGACGAGGAGCAGAACCTGCTCTGGGCCAGCGCGCTCGAACGGGCCGGCGTGCAGGTCGTCTACGGCTTTATCGAGTGGAAGACCCACGCCAAGATATCGATGGTCGTGCGGCGAGAGCCCGAGGGTTTTCGCACCTATTGCCATTTCGGAACCGGCAATTACCACCCGGTCACGGCGCGGATCTACACCGATTTGAGCTTCTTCACCGCTGATCCGCGTGCCGGACGCGATGCGGCGCAGCTGTTCAACTATATCACCGGCTATGTCGAGCCCGAGCAGCTCGAGCTGCTGTCGATGTCGCCACGCGACCTGCGACAGGAGCTGATCGCGCTGATCGACCATGAGATGGATCAGGCCCGCGCAGGCCGCACCGGTGCGATCTGGGCGAAGATGAATTCGCTTGTCGATCCGGCGATGATCGAAAAGCTCTATGCCGCCAGCAGTGCCGGGGTGCAGATCGAGCTGATTATCCGCGGCATATGCTGCCTACGGCCGGGCGTGCCCGGGCTGTCAGACAATATCCGCGTCAAGTCGGTGGTCGGGCGTTTTCTGGAACACAGCCGCATCTGGGCGTTCGGCAATGGCGATGCACTGCCCAATGACAAGGCGAAGGTGTTCATCAGCTCGGCTGACTGGATGCCGCGCAATTTCGACCGCCGCGTCGAATACATGCTGCCGATCGAGAATCCGACGGTGCACGACCAGGTGCTCGAACAGGTGATGGTGGCCAATCTGCTCGACAATGAACAGAGCTGGGAACTGGACGGCCAAGGGCGATACAGCCGGATAAAAGCGGCCGACAAGCCTTTCAATCTTCACCGTTATTTCATGACCAACCCGTCGCTTTCGGGTCGCGGCACAGCGCTGAAGAACAGCGAGGATGTGCCCAAGCTCAGCCTCCACCGCCGCACCGCGAAAGAGGATTGAACGGCCAAGGCCCATGAACTTCTTTGTCCGCAAGCAGAACCAGCCGGTTCACCTTTATCGCACCGCGATCATCGATATCGGATCGAACTCGGTACGTCTGGTGGTGTTTTCCGGCCCCCGGCGCAACCCTGCGCTGATCTTCAACGAGAAGGTGATGGCGGGCCTGGGGCGGTCGCTGGCAGAGACCGGCGCGATCGATGCACCGTCGATGGCGCGCGCGATCCAGGCGCTTGAACGCTTCCGCATTGTCGCGCGCGAGATGGACGTGGACGAAACCGTCTGCGTCGCCACGGCGGCGGTGCGCGATGCCAGCAATGGCGACGAATTCACCCGCAAGGTCGAGGCGCTGGGGCTGGATATCACCATCCTGTCGGGCGACGATGAAGCGCGGACCGCAGGCATGGGCGTGCTCTCGGCGATACCCGAAGCCGATGGCATTGTCGGCGATCTGGGCGGCGGCAGCCTGGACCTCGCGCTTATCGCCGGTGGCGAGGTGCTGGAAACCGCTACGCTGCCGCTCGGCGTGCTGCGCGCCGCGGCGATCCGGCGCGGCGATTCGGCGGCGCTGAGCCGCACGTTCAAGCAGATGGTGTCGGCTTACCCCTGGCTGGCCGCGCATCCGGGCAAGCCCTTCTATCTGGTCGGCGGGTCGTGGCGCGCGTTCGGTCGGCTCGACATGCATCTGACCGCCTATCCGCTCAAGGTGCTCCACCAGTATCAGATGGATGTCACGCGGCCCGAAAAGGTGCTCGCCGGGTTCCGCAGCATGGACAAGGATGCGCTGCGCCAGGCGACGGGGCTCGCGCCGTCGCGTATCGAGACTTTGCCCGATGCGATCGCGCTGTTGCGGATGATGCGCGACCATCTGCAGCCCAGCGCCTTTGTCATTTCGTCCTTCGGCCTGCGTGAAGGCCTGCTTTATGCGCGGATGGACGAGGACGTACGTCAGCGCGATCCGCTGCTGGTCGCGACCGATCGCTTTGGCCAGCTGCAGTCGCGCTTTGGCGAGGACGCCAGGCCCTTGTTCGACTGGATTGCACCGGTCTTTGCCGATGACCCGGTGGAATGGCAGCGCTGGCTGATGGCCGCCTGCCATCTGTCCGACGTCGCGTGGCAAGCCAGCCCCGATTTCCGGGCCGAGCGCGGGCTGGAGATCGCCCTGCACGGCAATTGGGTGGGGATCGACGTGGTCGGACGCTCGATGATCGGGCAGGCACTGTACACCAATTTCGGCGGCGGTCCGCGGCCTTTCCCGCTGGATCGGCATGTGGCATCCGAAGCGATGCTGAACCGCGCGATCGGTTGGGGGCTGGCCATGCGCCTGGCCCAGCGGCTTGCGGCAGGGACGCACGATGTGCTGCGCCGATCGCGGCTGCGACGCACCGCCGATACGCTCGAGCTGGTGCTGGAACCAGGGGAGCGGGCGCTGATGGGCGAGGTGGTCGAACGCCGCCACCGCCGCCTGGCACAGTTTCTGGGGCTGCGCGCTGCGGCAATCTGACCAGTCCTACTGGTAAAACCGCTGGCCAGGGTCTATTTAGACGCAAACACGGTTTCAAAGGGATGGCGCATGTTCAGCGCACTGAGCGAATATCTGGACTCGATCCGCGCGCGCGACCCTGCTCCGCGCTCGCGTTGGGAAATCCTGCTATACCCGGGCGTGCTGGCACTGGGCCTGCACCGCGTGGCGCACTGGCTGTTCAAGGGCGAACTGTATTTCCTGGCGCGCCTAGTCAACCATATCTCCCGCTTTCTCACCGCGATCGATATCCATCCCGGCGCAGAGATCGGTCGGTTCCTGTTCGTCGATCACGGCTTTGTCGTCATCGGCGAGACGGCGGTGATCGGCGATAATGTCACCATCTATCAGGGCGCAACGCTGGGCGGGCGCAACCCCACCGATGGCGTGGGCGGCAAGCGCCACCCCACGATCGAGGATGATGTCATCATCAGCCTGGGCGCGGCGATCCTGGGCCCGCTGACCGTCGGCAAGGGGGCGCGGATCGGTGCCAATGCCGTGGTCACCAAGGATGTCGCCGCCGGATCGGTCATGGTCGGCATTCCCGCGCGCCCCACTCCTGTCGATGCGGCGGAAAAGCAGCGCGGCTTCGTGCAATATGGCACGCCGTGCAGCCAGACGTTCGATCCGAACACCCAGAAGCTCGAGCTGCTCCAGTGCGAAATCCGCCAGATGCAGGAGCGGATTGCCCAGCTTATTGACGAGCGCGATGAAGCCCGACGCGCCGCCCGGCCCGCAGCGGTCGAGCCTGACCGTGACAGCGGGACCGCTGCCTGATGGTTTCGCTGCCATATGACGGGGTACCGGCTTGAGCGTCGGCAGCAACGTCTCGCTCTTTCCCGTGCCGGGCGCTCCCGGACAGGTTGCTTTTGACCGGGAAGAACTCAGCCGCATTCTCGATCTGTACGGCCGCATGGTCGCCGCCGGCCTGTGGCGCGATTATGCCATGGACCTCGGACGCGATGCGGCGGTCTTCTCGTGCTTCCGCCGTGCGACCGAGCGGCCCGAATATCGCATTGAAAAACGGCCTGCGCTGCGGCGCAAGCAGGGTCAATGGGCATTGGTGGGTGAAGGCGGCGCGGTGCTCAAGCGCGGGCATGAGCTTTCAGGGGTGCTCGCCCCGCTCGAGCGCAAGCTGGTCCGCGTCGTCGACTGATCCGGCGTCGCGCGCGCAGTCACATGTCGAATTCATGCTCGCCATGCGGCTCCAGGCTGGCCTTGTGCAGCAGCTGGCCCAGCCAGGCCGCAATCACGCACATCGCCGCGCTCAGCAGCAGCTGATAGATCACGTCGACGCCCGCGACGCTGAGGCCGATGGCGATCAGCGAGCCGATGACCATCGCGCCGGAATTGACGATATTGTTGGCTGCGATCGTGCGTGCCGCCTCGCTCTTGTGCACGGTCGTGGTTAGGAACGCATAGAGCGGCACCACGAACATGCCGCCAGCCACCGCAATGCCCAGCAGCGACAGCAGCAGCGGCACGGCCATCGGATGGGTCACGAACTCGCCGACGGTGAACAATGAGCCCGGCTCATCCGGTACCCATTGGCGGCAGACGAAGAAGAACGAGACAACGAAAAGCCCCATGACGATCACCGACATCGGCGAATAGCGCGCCGAGACGGTCCCCTTGAGCAGCGCATTGATCGCCACCGAGCCGATGGCTACGCCGACCGAGAAGACCACCAGGAACAGGCTGGCGACTTCCTTGCTGGCGGTCAGCACATTCTTGGCGAGCGGCGGGAACTGGATGAACAGCACCGCGCCGATGGTCCAGAAAAAGCTGATCGCGACAATCGCGAGGAATACACGCCGGACCCGGGTCGTGGCCTTGATCAGCGCAATCGAGGCGCGGATGAAATTATAGTCGAGCTTGGTGGGTTCGATCATCGGCGGGGCTGACGGAACCTGCCGTCCAGTGACATAGCCGATCCCTGCCGTGACGACGACAGCGATGCCCGCCACTTCGACCGGGATCCAGCCCGCCAGGATGGTGCCGAGCAGGATGGCGATATAGGTCCCCGCCTCGACCAGCCCGGTACCGCCCAGCACCTCGTCATCCTTCAGATGCTGCGGCAGGATGGCGTATTTGATCGGGCCGAAAAAGGTCGAATGGATGCCCATGGCGAATAGCGCCAGCATCATCAGCGGAATCGCGACAGTGTGCACGGCAGCGCCAGCCCAGGCCATGTAGAGCCCGGTCCCGCCGATCAGCATGATGATGATCTCGCAGAATTTGACGATGCGGATGATCGCGGCCTTGTCGCGCGTATCGGCCAGCTGCCCGGCCAGCGCGGACAGCAGGAAGAACGGCAGGATGAACACTGCCGTGGCAATCGCGCTGAACCAGGTTTCCGCCGTCTCGTCATTATAGACGCTGTAGACGACGAACAGCACCATCGCGTTCTTGTACAGATTGTCGTTGAACGCCCCGAGCAACTGGGTCACGAACAGGGGAAGAAAGCGCCTCTTGTTCAAAAGCGCGCCAGCTGAAGCCATGCTGCAAGTTCCTCGGTGGTTTTCCCGCCAGCCCTGTGCCAGCGCACCGCCGGTTTCGGCAGCGATCCGTCGGCGACAGGTGCTGGCCGTCGTATCGGGTTGGAAGCCCAACCGGTCAAGCCATTTCCATTGACGACGAATGCGGTTATGAGGCGGGCAGCTTATGCTCACCGTGCCCAACATACTGACGCTTTCGCGGATCGTGACCGTGCCCTTGCTGGCTGCCCTGTTGTGGTGGCCGGAATGGGCCACCGGCTATTTGCTGGGCTTTGTGGTCTATTGCCTGATGGGCATCACCGATTATTTCGACGGTTATCTGGCGCGCGCGCAGGGCGCGGTGTCGAAACTCGGCATCTTTTTGGATCCGATTGCCGACAAGATCATGGTCGCTGCGGTCATCCTGATTCTGTGCGCCAACGGCAATATCCACGGCCTGCACGTCATCGCCGCGCTGATCATCCTGCTGCGCGAGATTACCGTATCGGGCCTGCGCGAGTTTCTTGCCGGGCTGCAGGTGTCGGTGCCTGTATCGCAGCTGGCCAAATGGAAGACCACGCTGCAGCTGCTGGCGCTCGGCACGCTGATCTTTTCGGGCGGCTTTCCCGATCAGGTCTGGATGGAGCAGCTGGGCCTTGCCGCACTATGGACGGCAGCGCTGCTGACATTGGTCACGGGCTGGGATTATCTGCGCGTCGGAATCAAGCACATGGATTGAGCGCGGCTGCGCGGGCGAAGGGAGCGATTCCCCGTCAGCCTGCGCATTTGCCTTCGGCATGGCCGCGGCGCAGGATGTCTGCGAGCATGCGGAATTCCTCTGCTCGCGGGCTGTTGCGCCGCCAGATGATGGCGATATCGCGCGAGGCGTGGTCGGCCAGCAGCGGGCGCGCCACGACATCGGTATTGTTCAATATGCCCGCATCGATCGCGATCTGCGGCAGCAGCGTCAACCCCAGCCGGTTGTCGACCATCTGGACCAGCGTGTGGAGCGAGGTGCCGAACATCATCGCGCTGGCGCGCAGTTCGGGCCGGTTGCAGGCGGCGAGCGCATGGTCTTTGAGGCAATGGCCGTCCTCGAGCAGCAGCAACCGCGATTCGTCGATCAGCTCGGGCGCGACCTTTTCCGGCGGATCGCGCGGATCGTCCTTTGGAAAGGCGACATACAGCGCATCGCTGAACAGGATTTCATGCTCCACATCGCCTGCCGGAAAGGGCAGCGCAAGCAGCACGCAATCGACCTGGCCATGATGCAGCGATTCGACTGCAGCACCGCTGACCTCTTCGCGCAGGAACAGCTTGAGCTCGGGCTGTTCGCGCCGGAGGCCCGGCAACAGCCGCGGCAGCAGGAATGGGGCGATGGTCGGGATGACGCTCATCCGCAAGTCGCCGGACAGGGGCTTGCCCGAAGAGCGGACCAGATCGGCGAGCTCTTCGGCCTCGCGCAGGATGCGGTGGGCCTTGGCAACGACCTTGTTGCCGAGCGGCGTGAACCGCACCACGCGTCGCGTGCGTTCGACCAGCACCACGCCCAACAGCGTCTCCAGCTCGCGCAGGCCCGCCGAGAGTGTCGACTGGGTCACGAAGCACGCATCGGCAGCCTTGCCGAAATGCCCATGCTCCTCCAGCGCGACCAGATATTGCAGCTGCTTGAGCGTGGGCAGATAGGATGTCATGGCTGCTCCGCCAGCGCTGCGATGACCAGTTCGTCAGACTCGGCAACCAGTTCGGTGCGGGTCATCTTGATGCGGCCATCGGCAATGGCAAAGGCCATGCGGCCTTCGACCAGCGCCAGCGCATCGCGGCCAAACTGTTCGAAGCGCCAGCCTTCCAGGATCGGCAGTCCCTTGCGGACACCTGCGGCCAGGGCTTCCAGATCATCGCTGCGCGCCAGCAGCCGGGCGGCGACGTCGATCTCGCGCGAGCGAATCTTGAGCAGCAGCTTGAGCAGGTCAGCGACGAGCGCGCCTTCCTTTCCCAGCGCCGGACCACGCGGGCTCTTGGGCGGCATTTCCGCCGCAGAGAGCGGGCGCGCCGCAAACAGCGCGTCCATCATCCGTGCACCGATGTCATTTTCGCGCCAGGCCGCCGAAAGTCCGCGCACCTTGCCAAGATCGGACTGGGTCGAAGGCGGATGCGCGGCAATATCGGCCAGCGTCTCGTCCTTCATGATGCGGCCGCGCGGCAGGTTCTTGTCCTGCGCTTCGGTCTCGCGCCACCAGGCCAGTGCCCGCATGCGCCCCAGGATCTGCGCGCTGCGGCCCGGCGGGCGGATGCGCTGCCACAGGGTGTCGGGATCGGGCTTGTACTGGCGCGGATCGCCGAGCTTTTCCATCTCGATGTCCAGCCATGCGCCGCGTCCGGTGCGGCGCAGCTTGTCAAGCATCTTGGGGAAGATCTTGGCCAGATGCGTGACATCGCCGATCGCATAATCGATCTGGCGGGCTTCCAGTGGCCTGCGCGACCAGTCGGTGAAACGCGCGCCCTTGTCGACCGTCAGCCCCAGCCAGCTTTCGACGAGATTGGCGTAGCCGATCTGTTCGGCCTGGCCGAGCGCCATTGCCGCGACCTGCGTGTCGAACAGCGGGGAAGGGGTCTTGCCGGTGAGGTTGAAGATGATCTCGATATCCTGCGGCCCGGCATGGAAGACCTTCAGCACATCATGATTTTCGGTGAGCAGGTCGAGCAGCGGGCCAAGGTCGATACCGGGGGCCTTGGGGTCGATCGCTGCGGCCTCTTCCAGATTGCCGATCTGCACCAGGCACAGTTCCGGCCAATAGGTGTTTTCGCGCATGAACTCGGTATCGACCGCGACAAAGTCTGATTGCGCCAAGCGTTCGCACAGGCGCTCGAGGGAATCGGTGTCGGTTATCAACGGATGGATTTTCATGGGCAACCTATACAGCCTGTGCCGGGCGTCGCAAACCATCGCGCTGCGGACGAATTAATCGGTATCGGATAAAATAACACATTGGTGTCTTTGAGAATCAATATCCCCTCCGCTATGTAACGTTCAGTTACGTATCGACTGGGGGCAAGCATGCTGGTGTATCATATTGTCATCGTTGTTCTGGCCTTGGCCCTGTTTGGGCAATTGCTCGCACAGGGTGGTGATGCCTTTCTGGTTCTGGAAAATTCCCGGCCCGTCGGGGGTGACCGTGAGGTGCTGACAATATTGGGTTGGGGCTTTGCCACCCGGGCAGGGCGCAGCGCCTGCATCCGTGACCTGACCGGCTGCGGCATCAACGACATGCGTTTTTCGATGGGCCTTGGTCAGATCCTGCTGTCGCTGGTGACGCTGGGTTTTGTGCGCCGGGTGAACATTGATTACCGGCTGCATGCAGGCAACAGCCCGGTGGGGGGCGCGTAATGCCCGCACCCCTGCATCACGGCCCGCGACATTGGGTCAACTACCATGGCACCGAATCGGCCGATCTGGGCGACCTGATCGAGCTGTGCAACAGCCGGGAATCGGGCGGGCGCGCGGTGCTGCGCGAGGTGGCGGACGATGTGCTGTCGCTGCTCCGCAAGGCATCGGCTGAAGGCGCGCGGGTGCGCCCGCTGGGGGCAGGCTGGTCGCCCTCGCCGATCGCGATCGCGCAAGGCGGGTGGCTGGTCGAAACGCGGCGGATCAACCGCTGTTTCGGGCTGGATGCCGATGATGTCGCGCCCGGCACCGATCCGTCGCGGCTGATGCTGGTCCAGGCGGGGGCGACCGTCGACGAGGTCAATGATTGCGCCGAAGAACTGGGGCTGAGCCTGCGGACCGGCGGTGCCAGCAACGGCCAGACCTGGGCAGGTGCGTGCGCCACCGGAACGCATGGCAGCGTGCTTGGCGCAGGCGGCATTCAGGATCATGTCCGTGCGCTGCAGGTGGTCACACCTTCGGGCGTGTTCTGGGTCGAGCCGCATCAGCCGGTCATGTCGCCCGCCTTTGTTGCACAGACCGGCAGCACGATCTTCCGCGACGACGACGTGTTTGCGGCCTGTCTGGTCGCCGTCGGCGCGATGGGGTTCGTTACCGCGATGGTGATCGAATGCGTGCCGCTGTTCATGGTGCGCAATATCCAGAAGCGCGCGCGGATCACGCGCGACGATATCGCATCGCTCTCCAGGGGCGATTTTGGCGCATTCTCGCAGCGTTACGCGCTGGATGAGCCGCCGCATTTCCTGCAGGTCATCCTCAACCCGTTCGCGCCGTTCAGCAAGGATGCGCTGCTGCGGCTGCTGTATTTGCGCGATTTCGACTCCGCGATTCCTCCGCCGCCCAGGCCGCTGACCGGTGCGGGCTATGATGCGCTGACGCTGATCGGCAAGGCGATGGCGGGCGTTGACCTTTTTCGCGCCGACATCCTGCAGCTGGCGATGCGCGCCGGCTATGCGGTGCAGCGCGACATCGACGATCCTGAAGCCATTGCGACCTGGGGCAACACCACCGAGCCGCACAACCCGATCGCCAATCTGTTCAACGGATCGGTCACCTTGCAGCGGTCTGATCTCGACCGGGCGTTCGATCCTTTGATCGATGCGTTCCTGAGCGGTGGCGGCGGCACGGTGGTCACGTTGCGCTTCATGAAGCGCGCCGCAGGGCTGCTGGCACCCGCGCGCTTTGCCGACAATGTGGTGATCGACTTCGATGGGCCGCGCAGCGATGTCAGCCATCGCAGTTATCGCGCCGTTGTGGCGCGTCTGGACGCGATGGGAATCCGCTTCACCCGCCACTGGGGCAAGACCAACGATCTGGACGCGGCCCGGGTCGCCAGCGATTATGGCGATGATTATCGCCGCTTTCGCATCGCGCAGCGCCGGCTGCTGGCCGATCCAGCCGATATCGCGGTGTTCCGCAGCGATCCGCTGGTGCATCTGGGGTTGATTGACTGACGCGCCGGTGTCACCGCCAACGCTCAAAGCTTGACAAAAGCCCGGCGGCACTGTGTTAGCCGCGCTATCGGCTGGCCTTGCATTCCCGCAGGTTCGCAGCCCCCATTGTCACGATCAGGATCGACGGTTTTCATGCACGCATATCGCACCCATAGCTGCACCGCGCTTCGCGCTTCCGATGTTGGCCAGCAGGTTCGCCTGTCGGGCTGGATCCACCGCAAGCGCGACCATGGCAACCTGCTGTTCATCGACCTGCGCGATCATTACGGGCTGACCCAGATCGTCACCGATTCCGACAGCCCGGCCTTTGCCGCGCTGGAGCGGCTGCGCGTCGAAAGCGTGGTCACGGTTACCGGTACCGTCGTCGCGCGCTCGGCCGAGACGGTGAACGCCAATCTGCCAACCGGCGAGATCGAGGTCCGCGCTGCCGATGTCGTCATCCAGTCCGCCGCCGAAGAGCTGCCGATGCCGGTCGCGGGTGAGCAGGAATATCCTGAAGACATCCGCTTGCGCTACCGCTTCCTCGACCTGCGCCGCGAACGCCTGCACCGCAACATCATGCTGCGCTCGCAGGTCATCGCCTCGCTGCGCCGCCGGATGGTGGAACAGGGCTTTACCGAGTTCCAGACGCCGATCCTGACCGCATCCTCGCCCGAAGGCGCGCGCGACTATCTGGTCCCCAGCCGCGTGCATCCCGGCAAGTTCTATGCGCTGCCCCAGGCACCGCAGATGTTCAAGCAGCTGCTGATGGTTGCGGGCTTCGACCGCTATTTCCAGATCGCACCCTGCTTCCGCGACGAAGACGCGCGCGCCGACCGCAGCCCTGGCGAATTCTACCAGCTCGACCTCGAGATGAGCTTCGTGACGCAGGACGACGTGTTCGCAGCGCTAGAGCCGGTGCTGGCGGGTGTGTTCGAGGAGTTCTCGGGCGGCAAGCACGTGACCCCGGCGGGCACCTTCCCGCGCATTCCGTATCGCGAATCCATGCTGAAATATGGTTCGGACAAGCCGGATCTGCGCAACCCGCTGGTGATCAGCGACGTCACTGATCATTTCATCGGATCGGGCTTTGGCCTGTTCGACAAGATCGTCGGCAGCGGCGGCAAGGTCCGCGCGATCCCGGCTCCGGGCGCGGGCGCGATGAGCCGCAAGTTCTTCGACGACATGAACGACTGGGCGCGCAGCGAAGGCCATGCGGGCCTGGGCTATATCAACATCAAGGATGGCGTGCCCGGTGGCCCGATCGCCAAGAACCATGGCGAGGAAGGCACCGCCAAGCTGATCGCCGAACTCGGCCTCGGCCCCAATGACGGCGTGTTCTTCGCCGCCGGCAAGGAGCTTCAGGCCGCCAAGCTGGCAGGCGCGGCGCGCACCCGGGTGGGTGAGCAGCTGAACCTGATCGAGCAGGGCGTGTACAAGTTCTGCTGGATCGTCGACTTCCCGATGTTCGAATATGACGAGGACGCCAAGAAGGTCGATTTCAGCCACAACCCCTTCTCGATGCCGCAGGGCGAGATGGAAGCACTGGAAACGATGGACCCGCTCGACATTCTGGCCTGGCAGTATGACATCGTCTGCAACGGCGTCGAGCTGTCCTCGGGCGCGATCCGGAACCATCGTCCAGACATCATGTACAAGGCGTTCGAGATCGCCGGTTACACCAAGGAAGATGTCGAGAAGAACTTCTCCGGCATGCTCAACGCGTTCAAGTTCGGCGCGCCGCCGCATGGTGGCTCTGCACCAGGTGTCGACCGCATGGTCATGCTGCTGGCCGATGAGCCCAATATTCGCGAGGTCGTGCTGTTCCCGATGAACCAGAAGGCCGAAGACCTGATGATGGGCGCGCCTTCGCCGGTGAACCTCAAGCAGCTGCGTGAACTCAACATCCGCATTGTCGAGCCCCAGAAGGGCTGACGCAGGGCTGATTGCGAAAACTGTGATACTGCGATGGTCATGAAGAACGTGACCATCGCGCTGGACGACGAGACGCATCGGTTCGCCCGCATTCGCGCGGCCGAGCTGGGCACGCCGCTGTCCGCCATGGTCAAGGCGTATCTGCAGGGCATCGCCACCGGCGGCAGCCCTGTGCCAGCGCCGGAACCCGGAATGCGCGAAATGTCGGTGCCCTTTGTAGTGGCCCCCTCAGAGGGTTTCGTACCGCTGAAAAAGCCCCGGCAACCCGGTGCGCTGCGGGGGAAGATCCATATGGCCGATGACTTCCATGAAACGCCGCAATGGCTGATTGACGCCATGGAGGGCAAGGATAGCGACAAACCCTGGCCTCAGGGTTGATCGGGCTGCCCGGCAGATGCGTTTGATGCTCGATACCCATGTGCTGCTATGGTGGCTGCAGGACAGCCCCCGGCTTGGTCAGATGGCACGATTGCTGATTGCCGACCCCGATCATCAGCTGATGGTCAGCATCGCCTCCCCCTTGGGAGATTGCGGTGAAGCACCGGATCGGCAAGGTGGCGGAAAGCGGCGCGGTGGTGATGGCCGCGATGGGCGACCAGGGATCAGCCTGCTCGATCTCCATCCGGCCCATATGCGCGTGCTGGAGGCCATGCCGCCAATCCACCGTGATCCGTTCGACCACCTCATCATTGCCCATGCACTGGCCGAGCAATGCGCCGTCATCACCGACGATGCCGCTTTTCCTCCTTACGGCGTCCGCTGCATCCCCGCCTGAAACCTGGCCTGCCAGTGACCGGTCGCACAGCTTTGCCGCATGACTTGGGCAAGGATTGTGTTACATTTCAACAGAATCGCGCTGCGTCAGCCGCGCAAGCATATGGGGCGTCGCTCATGGGGACAAATTTCGGCGCACGCGCATGGCGCGCGTGCTTGGCGATAGTGCTGGTTGCAGGGCCATTCATGGGATCCGCCCAGGCTGAAACGCTGACGATCGATGCGCTCTACCCGGCGCGCGACCGCGATGCCGCGCAGGTCGGGTCGCTGGTGGTCGAACGGTTCGGCGGTCGCGATGGCGGCGAACTGTCCTTCGCGCTGGAAGGCGTACTGGCCGAGGTCACCGTTTATGGCCAGCCTTATTTCAAGGTCGTCGCCGAACGCTCGAGCGCGCCGGCTGACGCGATCCTGTCCGGCATCGCCAATGCGCAGGTGCAAAATCAGCCGGTTGAAGAGAACCGCAAGGAATGCGTGGAGCGCGATGACAACGACAAGTGCGTGCGCGAGGAGAACGTCAAGATCCGCTGCCAGCGTCGTGTCGTGTCGCTCAACCCCTCGCTGCGCATGGCGCGGATCGATGACGGGGCGGTCATCTACCAGCGGCAGATTTTCCAGAGCGACCAGGTGGTGGTCTGTCCCGATCGCCAGGCCAGCCGCAGCCTGGCCGATACGGTCTCGTTCCTCATCCAGAATGTGGCAGATGAGGTTCGATCGGATATCGCGCCCGATTTCCGCAGCGATGCCATCCGCGTGCTTGAAGGGCGCAAGGGGCTGGACAAGGACCAATCCAACCGCTTCCGCGATGCGCTCAAGGCGACGTTCCGCAATCCGCAGGCCGCGTGCGACATCTGGCAGGCGCTGGATGGCGAGGCGCCGGGGCAGAGTTCGGTCGTCTTCAACCTTGCCCTGTGCGCCGAACAGCGCGGCGAGCTGGACGAGGCGGTCACCCGCTATCGCCAGGCCCAGACGCTGCTGCCCCGCGAACCTGCGATCCGTGCAGCCTTTGACCGCATCGCCGCGCGTCAGGCGGCCGAGGCAGATTATGGCGCCCGCGAGGCGCGATTGGGGGGAAGCGGATCATGAGCATCAAGCTGGGCGACTATGAAAAGGGCGAGAGCTTCGATGGCGATTATGATGCCATGCTGAAGGCGCTGCAGGAGCGGCTGTCGCACGCGCATGCGCGGCATATCGTGCACGGCCACCGCGCGATCATCGTGATGGAGGGCTGGGATGCGGCGGGCAAGGGCGGGATCATCAAGCGGATGACCGCCGAATGGGACCCGCGCTATTTCCAGGTCTGGCCGATCAGTGCGCCGACGCCTTATGAAAAGGACCGGCACTTCCTCTGGCGCTTCTGGCAGAAGCTGCCGGGGGCGCGCGAAATCTGCGTCTTCGACCGCTCCTGGTATGGCCGCGTTCTGGTCGAGCGGGTCGAGCAGTTCGCCAGCGAGCGCGAATGGAAGCGCGGCTATGACGAGATCAATGAGTTCGAGGCACAGCAGGCCGATGCCGGCACCGCGATCATCAAGGTCTTTTTGCACGTGACCCAGAGCACCCAGGACAAGCGCCTGGCCGATCGGCTGTCGGTGCCCGAAAAGCGCTGGAAGGTGACGGCGGATGATTTCCGCAACCGGGCCAGACGCGCGGATTATCTCGACGCGATGCACGACATGTTCCGCCAGACCGACACCCGCTGGGCCCCCTGGAAGGTGTTCGACGGCAACAGCAAGAAAGCGGCGCGCATCGCGGTGCTGACCCACATCGCCGAGCGGCTGGAAGCCAGCGTTCCCAAATCGCTGCCCGATCCGGACCCCGCGCTGGTGGCCATGGCGAAAGAGGCGTTCGGTTATAAGGGGTGAGCGAGACCAGCCAGCGACAATGGATCAAGCTTGGTAGCCAATCTGCCGACAAAGCTCGCAGTGAGTAATGTCGTTTACCGGTAATCAGAAGACAATGGATGCCGCCTAAATCCCTAAATATGGGGAGAATTATGCCGTTGAAAATGATCTTGGGCTGTTGAATAAGTCAGCCATGAAAAAATTCGTGCCATTGTTGCTGGTCTTGATAGCCAATACCGCACCAGAACCTGCCTCCCAAGGCATTACATATGATTGCGATACTGCTTCGGGCCACTTTTCGTCGCTGGTTTTGCCGGTCCCTCCGGGCAGTTTTACTGTGCAAGGCAAAGTCCAGCCCCGGGCATTGGCAGATATTGGCAAATGGACCCCGGCAACGCGTCTGACCATTGTCAGCCGTCTGGCCGATGCCGGAGCTGTGCCAGATGATGGTGCGGGTTTCACTATCTTGGCGCTGCCGGCCAAGATGATCGACAAACGCGCCGGGAAGGGCATTGTTCAATTCGTGAAATGGCAGGAAAATCAGGCCGGCAAACAGACCGAGTCCGAGCCTTTCGCCATTCAACCGGCAATGCAGGCAATGGACTTCAGTTTGCGCTACGATGGAAAGGCGGTTGCCATGGCCATCGGTGGCGCTGAAACCAGGGTTGCCGTCAGCAAACCCATGTCTGCGGTGAGGATCATCTGCTCCACGGGCGAATTCCTCTACACCGATTTGATGATCACACCCGGCAGCCAATAGCCTCATCCACTCAAAAAAGTTCCCCCTGCATCCCGTCGGCGGGCGGTCGGAAGTTTGCGGTTTGCAGCAGCCATTTGTGCTGGTTCAGCCCTGCGCGCTTGACCGCCAGGCGAAAGCGGGTGCGGATCAAGTCCGCCCAGGGACCGATCCCACGCATGCGCGAGCCGAAATCCGGATCATTGTCTCGGCCGCCACGCATCTGCTGGATGATGGCCATGACCTTGGCGGCGCGATCGGGGAAATGGGCGTCGAGCCAGGCGCGGAACAGCGGTGCTACCTCGTGGGGCAGCCGGACAGGGATATAGGAGGCGGACAGCGCGCCGGCCTCTGCGCCTGCAGCGACCAGGGCCTCGATCTCGTGGTCGGTGATCGCCGGGATGACGGGCGACACGTTGATATGAACGGGCACCCCCGCCTCGGCCAGCGCCCGGATGGCGGCGAGGCGCTTGCGCGGTGTGGCGGCCCTTGGTTCGAGCGTGCGCGCCATGGCCCCGTCCAGCGACGTGACCGATAACGCGATGGCGACCAGATCGTGCCGCGCCATCTCTGTCAGCAGGCCCAGATCACCCAGCACCCGGTCGGACTTGGTGGTGATCGATACCGGATTGCGTGCCTCCAGGCACACCTCCAGGATGGACCGGGTGATGCGGTACTCGCCCTCAATTGGCTGATAGGGATCGGTGTTGGTGCCGAGCGCAATCACCTGGG
Organism: Blastomonas sp. SL216; assembly: GCA_026625625.1. Lineage (NCBI taxonomy): Bacteria > Pseudomonadati > Pseudomonadota > Alphaproteobacteria > Sphingomonadales > Blastomonadaceae > Blastomonas > Blastomonas sp. SL216. The sequence continues at coordinate 1,069,816 of CP113055.1, read as the reverse complement.
GCACATAACCGGGCTTGCGCAGCGTCGCGCGGAGCAGTTTGGCCGCATCGGGCTTGGCAAACAGGCGGCTTTCGAAATCTAGCCCTGGCGACAGGTCCAGCCAGGCATGGGTGGGCCGCGCATAGCAATAGATGCAGCCATGCTCGCAGCCGCGATAGGCGTTGATCGACTGGTCGAACGGCAGATCGGGCGACGTGTTGCGCGAGATGATCGAACGAGGGTGCTCAATGGTAACGGTTGTTCGCAGCGGCGGTGGATCGTCGTCAATGGCACTGCGCTGGTCGAGCCACTCGCCATCGGCTTCGCGCACCGGCAGGTTGAAGCGCGCGGACTCGCGGTTCAGGGGTGCACCACGGCCTTTGACCGGGGGAAGGGGCGGGTTCGCAGCCATTCGCCCACACTAGAACATATTAAGAACAAATGCCAGCGATCGTGTGTTCGGTCAAGCTGGAGCGCGAGCGCGAGCGCTGTAACTGCTCGGCCGTTGGGCCTATTTCTCGCGCAATCTCGGCATCAGTTCGATGAAATTGCAGGGCCGGTTGCGGCTGTCGAGCTGTTCGTTGAGAATGCCGTTCCAGCCATCCTTCACCGCGCCGTTCGAGCCGGGTAGCGCGAAGATATAGGTGCCACGCGAGAGCACGGCACACGCGCGCGACTGGACGGTGCTGGTGCCGATGGTCTGATAGCTGAGCCAGCGGAACATCTCGCCAAAGCCCGGGATGTCCTTTTCCTTCACCCGGTCGAGCGCTTCGGGCGTGATATCGCGCCCCGTCAGCCCGGTGCCGCCGGTAGAGATGATCGCGTCGATTTCCGGATCATCGATCCAGTTGTTCAGCCGAACGACGAGCCGCTCGACATCATCCCGCTCGATCGCGCGGGTGACCAGCTTGTGGCCCTTGCCGGTGATCAGCCCGGCCAGGATATCGCCCGATGTGTCGTCGGCGGCGGTGCGCGTGTCCGATACGGTCAGCAGCGCGATGTTGATGGGCTTGAAGACCCGCGATTCGTCAATGGCCATCGCTCAGTTGTGCTGCACCGTGTCGAGCCGGACAAGCTCTATACCGCCTGCATGCGGGAAACGCGGCCACATTCCCTGGGCCAGCCCGGTGGCGCTCTTCGAGGCTATGCCGGCCTGCTTCTCGTACATCCAGTAATTGCGCAGGATGATGCCGACATAGGCGCGCGTTTCCCAATAGGGGATGGATTCGATGAACAGCAGCGGATCGCCATTGTCGCGCACCTTCTCGTTCCAGCGGCTGACCGGCAGCGGGCCCGCATTATAGGCGGCGATGATCTTGGGCAGCAGGCCCTGGGTTTCGGGCCGGGTGTTGAGGAATTCGAGATAGCGCTGGCCATATTCGAGGTTCACCGCAGGCTGGTACAGCGCGCCCGCATCGAGCGACTGACCGCGCGCGCGCGCCATGTCCTGCGCGGTGCCGGGACGGACCTGCATCAGGCCGCGTGCATCGGCAGGGCTGCGCGCATCGCTGCGGAAGTTCGATTCCTGCAGCGTGTGCGCATAGACCAGCGCAGGATCGACACGCCAGCCTTCCAGCGGCACCCAGCGCGGCGAGGGGAAGCGGGCAAAGCTGTCCGGGCGGTTGCCCTGCGGTCCGTTATGCGCCAGCCACATCTGCGTCTGCGGCATGGAAAGATCGCGCGCAAGCCGCAGCATCGCATCATGCGCGCTGTCTCCGGCAATCTGCGCCTCATGGCGAAGCACCTGATCGGCCAATGTCGATTCGCCGATCTGCCCCAGCGCAATCGCGCGGCGGATATTGGGGCGATCCTTCAGCGTCTTCCAGTCGCCATCGCTGAAATCGGGCGCGCGCACCGACGCATCGGCCAGGCCGAGCTGTTCAGCAGCAAGCACGCCATAAAGCGTTTCGCCATACTGGCTGGCGGCGCGCAGATTCGCCTGGACCAGGTCGGGACGTCGGCAGCGGGTGGCGGCGCGCGAGGCCCAGTAATAGCCGGCGGCACGCTGTTCCTCGTTCCAGGCGTTGGCGGCAGCGCCTTCAAAGCCCTGCAGCGCGGCACCGCAATTGCCCAGCCGCCAGGCGGCAAGCCCAGCGGTCCAGTGCGCTTCGCCGAGCCATTCGCCCGAACCCAGCGTGGCGGCGCGCGCCGTGTCGAGCGCTTCCTGATCGCGATTTTCCAGATAATAGGACCAGGCCACGCGCTGCTGCAGCTCGGTGCGCGCCTGCGGGCTCAGGAAATCGGCCTGTTCGGCGAGCGCGGCCGCGGCCCCGGCGGGATCGTCAGCAACGATGCGTTCCTGGATTTTCGCGGCGAGCGAGGAGGGGACGGTGCCATCCGAGACGCTGCGCGGCTTGCCCCGGCGGGTGACCCCGGCAAAGCTTGCCATCCGCACCGTCTGCGGACGGTCGGGTAGGATCGTCGCGCCGCGCTTGGTGGCCAGCGTCGCCAGCCGCTCTGCATGCGGCAGTTCGGGCGCGGCGTTGAGCAGGCTGAGCAGCGGGCCCATCTCGACCCGGGGTGAGCTGGCAGCCAGGTACAGTTCGGCCCGGGCGATGTCGTGCAGCAGGCCCTTTTCGTGGCTGTCGAGCAGTTCCGACGCCTTGGTCCAGTTCTGGCCACGGATCGCGGCGAACACCTCAGTATAATATTGCCGGTCGGCGGTAGAGAGCAGATCGGGGACCTGGGTCTTGGCGACCCGGGTCGAGAAATAGCTATAGGATGTATCTTCGGCCAAGGCTGGCTGGCAGGAGATCAGGGCCGCACCCCCGGCGATGATCAGCGCTTTCTTCAGCAAGGTCTTACTCCACGAGCAGCTGCTGCCATTGCTGCCACGCCAGGTTTTTCTCTTGCGCGATGCGATGAAACATCAGGCTGAGCTTGCGCGTGACAACCGTTTTGACAGTTCGGCCACCATGGTTAAGAAAATGCAAATCGCTTGGGTTTTGCGATGGATCGTGTTTCAGCAGCGCTCTGGCGGTGTTTTCTCCCGCAACCACCAGCATTTCCGGGCCTACCAGGCCGATATGGTGATGCGCAATCTTCACCCAGGCAGCAAGGTGCGGAAGCGCGGCCTGGTTGTCCAGCACCAGCCGGGGAAAGAGCGAGGCGCGGTACACGGCATCGGGCGCAAAGCCGCAGGTGCGGGCGATATTGTCGAGCAGCCTGCCAGCCTGACCGGACAGGACATGGGCGCCGTCATCGCGCTCGGGCGCGCCAGTGATGATCATCAGCTTTGCGCCCTGGGCACCCATCGGCCCGATATGGTCGCCATGCCCGCCATCTGACGCCAGCGCACCATCGCGCCAGGCCGCCTGAAATGCTTCCAGCGTGTCTGGCAGGACGAGCGGTGCCGGGGCCGGAGCCGCGATGGCGGGCACCATGGCCTGAGCCGGGGCTGGAAGCGGCTGGGCTGCGCGGGGCGTTGTAGCCGCGCGCATGGGCTGAGCAGTTGGCGCATCATCGGCCAGCCAGTCATTGGGCGTGTCGGCAAAATCCCATTCGACCCCGGCGAGATGCCACCAGTCGACCAGGCTTTGCGCCTCGCGCAGGGGATCGGAAGCCTGGCTTAGCACGTTGAAACCCCAAAGCGGGTTGACTTGCGCGCTGTGGCGCTATTGGAGTGAACGGGAAGGTCCATGCAACACGCCTTATGGCACAGGGCCGGTCCGGAGCAACGGGGAACACAAGATGAGTGAACGCGAATCCATGCCATTTGACGTCGTGATTGTCGGCGCAGGCCCTGCCGGGCTTGCCGCGGCGATCCGGCTCAAACAGCTGGCTGCGGAAAACAACGCCGAGATCGAGGTCTGCGTTATCGAGAAGGGCTCGGAAGTCGGCGCGCACATCCTGTCGGGTGCGGTGTTCGATCCCAGGGCGCTGGACGAGCTGATCCCCGACTGGCGCGATCAGGACTGCCCGATGGCGGCAACGCCGGTGACCGAGAATCACCATTGGGTGCTGACCAAGAGCGCCAAGATGGCGATCCCGCACATTGCGACGCCTTCGTTCATGCACAACAAGGGCACCTACACCGGAAGCCTGGGCAATCTGTGCCGCTGGCTGGCCGAAAAGGCCGAAGAGCTCGAAGTGCAGATCTTCCCTGGCTTTGCCGCCGCCGAAATCCTGTACAATGAGGACGGCTCGATCAAGGGCGTGGCGACCGGTGACATGGGCATCGGCAAGGATGGCGAGCACAAGGCGGATTATACGCCGGGTCTGGAACTGCACGCCCGCTACACCTTCTTTGCCGAGGGCGCGCGCGGCCATCTGACCAAGATCCTCAAGCGCGAGTTCGACCTTGAAGCCAATTGCGAGCCCCAGGTTTACGGCATCGGCCTCAAGGAATTGTGGGACATTGACCCCAAGAAGCACGTCCCGGGCCGGGTGATCCACACCCAGGGCTGGCCGCTTGACGATGCATGGGGCGGCGGTTTCCTGTATCATCAGGCCAATGGCCAGGTGGCGCTCGGCTTCGTGGTCGCGCTATCCTACCAGAACCCGCATCTGTCGCCCTTCCAGGAATTCCAGCGCTGGAAGACGCATCCGGAAATCCGCAAGATTCTCGAGGGCGGCAAGCGCGTTTCCTACGGCGCGCGCGCGATCAACGAGGGCGGATGGCAGTCGGTACCCAAGCTGGCCTTCCCCGGCGGCGCTCTGATCGGCTGCAGCGCCGGCTTCGTCAACGTGCCCCGCATCAAGGGCAGCCATACCGCGATGAAGTCGGGCATGCTCGCCGCCGAGGCCGCGTTCCGCGCGATCCAGGCCGATCGCACGTCCGACGAGCTCGCCGATTATCAGGAAAATCTCAACGCGAGCTGGATCGCCGAAGAGCTCAAGAAGGTGCAGAATGTCGAGCCTTGCGTCGACAAGTTCGGCGGCACCATCGGCACGGTGCTGGGTGGTATCGACATGTGGATGCGCCAGTTGGGCATCGGCCTGCCGATCACGATGAAGCACGATCCCGACTACAAGCACATGGGCCGCGCGGACCTTTACAAGCCGATCGATTATCCCAAGCCCGATGGCGTGATCACCTTCGATCGCCTGTCCTCGGTGTTCCTGTCGAACACCAATCATGAGGAAGATCAGCCGGTCCATCTGCAGCTCAAGGACCCGAGCATTCCGATCCAGGTCAACCTGCCGCTCTATGACGAGCCTGCGCAGCGGTACTGCCCGGCGGGTGTCTACGAGGTGGTGGGCCAGGAGGAGGGCAATCCCCGCTTCCAGATCAACGCCCAGAACTGCGTCCACTGCAAGACCTGCGACATCAAGGAAATGAGCCAGAACATCAACTGGGTGGTGCCCGAAGGGGGCGGCGGCCCCAACTATCCCAATATGTAAGCGGTCCAAACCCTCTCCCGGCGGGAGAGGGGCTTTTCGCGGGAACCCTCACTGGTGCTGACCGAAACCGCTCATGCCAAGGTCAACCTCGCGCTGCACGTCCGGCGGCGGCGCGAGGATGGCTATCACGATCTCGAGAGCCTGTTCGTTTTCGTCGATACCGGCGACACGTTGCGCGCCCGTTCGCGCGACGATGGCGCGTTGATGCTCAGCATTGACGGGCCGTTTGCCGCCGGGCTCGACAACGGGCCAGAGAACCTGGTGCTGCGGGCAGCTGCATGCCTGGCCAGTTCGGTTCGCCCTCCGACTTCTGTCGAGAACGCGGACGGGGCGCGCGCGCGGCCTGGCGCAGATCTTTGCCTCACCAAGAATCTTCCGATCGCTTCGGGAATCGGCGGAGGCTCTGCCGATGCGGCCGCCGCGTTACGCCTGCTCAACCGGCTGTGGGACTGCCAACTGCCCGATAGCGCGCTTTGTGCCATGGCCGAGAACTTGGGTTCGGATATTCCCGCCTGTGTCGTCAGCCGCACCCTGCGCGTCGAGGGAAGGGGGGAGGCGCTGGAACCGCTGGACCTTCCCGGCATCAGCGGTGCCGCGATCCTGCTGGTCAATCCGGGCATCCCGCTCGGCACGGCGCCGGTGTTCAAGGGATGGGACCGGGTCGATCGCGGGGCGCTGGACAGTTCCAGTCTTGACGCCATCATCCACGATGGCCGCAACGATCTCGAGGCATCGGCGCGCGGCTTGGTGCCGCAGATCGGCGTGGTGCTCGACCGGCTGGCTGACATCCCCGGCATCACGCTGTCGCGCATGTCGGGCAGCGGTGCGACCTGCTTTGGCCTGTTCGAGTCCATGCAAGCCTGCAGGGCCGCCGAGGCGGTGATCGCGGCTGAACAACCGGGCTGGTGGACCATGTCAGGATCGCTGCGATGAATGGCTTTCAACCCTATGAAATTATTGCGCCGGTTACAGGCGCACCCGGCGAATCGATTGTGATTGTTGCCGATCATGCCAGCAACCATGTGCCCGAAGGCGTCAATCTGGGCGTCGCCCCCGACGTGATGACGCAGCATGTCGCGATCGATATCGGGGTCGCAGAGGTCACGCGGCGGCTGTGCGAGCAGATCGGTTGCGGCGCGGTGCTGGCGGGCGTGTCGCGGCTCGTGATCGATTTCAACCGGGAAGAGGACGCACCGGGGCTGATCCCGCTTTCGAGCGATGGTATTCCCATTCCCGGCAATCATGGCGTCGATGCAGAGGCGCGGCTCGCAGCCTATTACCGGCCCTATCATGACGCCGTGGCGCACATGCTGGCGGGCATGGCACAGCCGTTCATCCTGTCGCTGCACAGCTTCACGCCGCGTCTGGCCAGCCGGCCCGACGAGGCGCGCCCCTGGGATATGGGCATCCTGTACAATCGCGACGATCGCGCCGCGCGCATCGCCATCCCGGCCTTGCAGGCAGCGGGGCTCAATGTCGGCGATCAGCTGCCCTATTCGGGCACGCTGCTCAACGCGACGATGAACCGCCATGCGGAAACGCCCGGGCGGGTGTATCTTGGCATCGAGATGCGGCAGGACCATGTCGGCGATGCGCAAGGTGCTGCCCGGATGGCGGAGATATTGGCGCCGGTTGTGCTGGCATGCCGCAATAGCCTTGCGTAACGCGCGCGTTTTTGGAAAGAGCGCGGCGACAGAAAGGCCCTGACATGACATATTCGTTCGACAAGTCGAAACTGCCCAGCCGCCACGTTTCGGTGGGTCCGGAGCGCGCTCCGCACCGCAGCTATTATTATGCCATGGGTCTGACCGAGGAAGAAATCGCCCGGCCCTTCGTCGGCATCGCGAGCGCCGGCAATGACAGCGCCCCGTGTAACACCACGCTGAATGCCCAGGCCGATGTCTGCCGCGATGGCGTGAACAATGCAGGCGGCATGCCGCGCCGGTTCAATACCATCACCGTCACCGATGGTATTGCCATGGGCCATCAGGGGATGAAAAGCTCGCTGGTGAGCCGTGAGGTCATCGCGGACTCTATCGAACTGTCGATGCGCGGCCATTGCTACGACGCGCTGATCGGCTTTGCCGGATGCGACAAGTCCTTGCCCGGCATGATGATGGCGATGCTGCGGCTCAATGTTCCGTCGATCTTTGTCTATGGCGGGTCGATCCTGCCGGGCCAGTATGACGGCCGCGACGTCACGGTGAAGGACGTGTTCGAAGCCGTTGGCAAGCACGCGGCAGGCAATTGTCCGCTCAAGGACCTGATCGCGCTGGAAAAGGTGGCCTGTCCCGGTCACGGCGCGTGCGGCGGCCAGTATACCGCCAACACGATGGCGTGCGTCGGCGAGGCGATCGGCCTGTCGCTGCCAAACAGCAACATGATGCCCGCACCCTATGCCAATCGCGCCGAGATCGCGGTGGCGGCGGGCGAACAGGTGATGGAACTGCTCGCAAAGAATATCAGGCCGCGTGACATTTGTACCCGCGAAGCCTTTGAAAATGCTGCACGTGTTGTCGCCGCGACCGGCGGGTCGACCAATGCCGGCCTGCATCTTCCCGCGATGGCGAGCGAGGCGGGAATCTCGTTCGATCTGTTCGACGTTGCCGAGATCTTCAAGACGACGCCCTATATCGCGGATCTCCAGCCCGGTGGACGCTATGTCGCGCGCGACATGTACGAGGCGGGCGGCGTCTATATGCTGATGAAGACGCTGCTGGAAAACGGCCTGCTGCACGGCGACTGCATGACCGTGACCGGCAGGACGCTGGGCGAGAATATCGATGAGGTCACCTGGAACCCGGACCAGAAGGTCATCTACGACGTAAAGACGCCGATCACCCCGACCGGGGGTGTCGTCGGCCTCAAGGGTTCGCTTGCGCCCGAAGGCGCGATCGTCAAGGTCGCGGGGATGAGCAAGCTGAAGTTCCGCGGCCCCGCCCAGGTGTTCGATTGCGAGGAAGACTGTTTCGCGGCGGTCGAGGCACGGCAAATCCGCGAGGGATCGGTCATCGTCATCCGCTATGAAGGCCCCAAGGGCGGCCCCGGCATGCGCGAGATGCTGTCCACCACCGCGGCGCTCTATGGCCAGGGCATGGGCGAGAGCGTGGCGCTGATCACCGATGGCCGCTTCTCGGGCGCGACACGCGGCTTCTGCATCGGCCATGTCGGTCCGGAAGCGGCGGACTGCGGCCCGATCGCGCTGGTAGAGGATGGCGATATCATCGAGATCGATGCCGAAACCGGCACCATCGACCTGCATGTCGATGGCGCCGTGCTGGCCGAGCGGCGCAAGGCCTGGCAGCCGCGCACCAGTGATTACCAGTCTGGGGCCTTGTGGCGCTATGCGCAGAATGTCGGCCCTGCGAGCAAGGGCGCGGTGACGCATCCTGGCGCTCAGGCGGAAAAGCATGTCTATGCGGATATCTGACAGCCTGATCCTGGTTGCAGGTCTGGCGCTGCTGTCTGGCTGTTCGAGCGAGCCTGCTGCCGATCCGCTGGCGACAGGCGATGACAGCCGCGTCTCCTGCGCGCTGTCGGGCGAGACCGAGTTTACCGACAAATGCGATGTCGAACGCGTCCAGAATGGCGACCGGCGCGAGCTGGTGATGCGCCATCCCGACGGCGGTTTTCGCCGGTTCGAGATCGTGACCGACGGGCGCGGGCTGGTGTCTGCCGATGGTGCCGAAGAGGCAGTGGTGACGCCGCTGGCCGATGGCCGCATCCAGCTTTCGGTCGGTGATGATCGTTACCGCATTCCGGCCACGATCCGGCCCGGCGCGGGCGGTGGTTGACGGGGCTTCAGCCGTGCTGACGGTCGCCGAGATGGTGGCGGCCGAACAGGCAGTGTTTGACAGCGGCGTCTCGGTCGATGCGCTGATGCAGCGCGCGGGCGAGGGCGCTGGCGCAATGATCTGGCGCATCGGCGGCACAGCGCCGACGCTCGTGTTGTGCGGTCCCGGCAATAATGGCGGTGATGGCTATGTAATCGCAGAGTTTTTGCGTTCGAAGGGCGTGCCTGTGACAGTTGCGGCGCTTTGCGATCCGCGCACCGACGCCGCACGCAACGCGCGGGCGCTTTATCGTGGCGCGGTGATCAATCTGGCCGATGCGCAGCCCACGGTCCAGCTGGTGGATTGCCTGTTCGGCAGCGGGCTGACACGGCCGCTCGATGCGCCGCTGTGGGAGCGCTTTTCTCGTCTGGTCAACGCGGCCCAGCGTAGTTTTGCCGTTGATCTGCCGAGCGGTGCGGATGCCGATTATGCGGTATGGCTGAATGCACCGCTGCGCTTTGACCATGTGCTGGCGTTGGGCGCGTTCAAATATGCGAATTTGCTGGAACCGGTGGCGAGCGATTGCGGCGCGTTGAGCCTGGTCGAGATTGGCGTCGACTCCAGCGCCATCCCGGTCCGAAGGATCGCTAGGCCGCAGATTACGCCACCCGATTCGACATCGCACAAATACCGGCGCGGGCTGGTGACGGTGCTGGTCGGCGAGATGCCCGGCGCAGCACTGCTTGCGGCCCATGCTGCGCAGGGTGCTGGCGCAGGCTATGTAAAGCTGATCGGAGTGGGCGCGCCGCCGCCGCTGCTCCCCGCCGATATCGTATGGCAGCGCGCGGACGATGCGGCATCGGTGCTGCAGGCGCTGGCAGATGCGCGGATCGGCGCGGTCGTGGTCGGGCCTGGCCTGGGACGGTCGTCCGGTTCGGCCGCGCTGCTCGCCGCTGCCCTTGCCAGCGACCATCCGCTGGTGATCGATGCCGATGCCCTGCACCTGCTCCCCAGCCAGCGCGAGGCTATGCAGAAGCGTACCCCGCCGGTGCTGCTGACACCGCATCACGGCGAGTTCGAGGTGCTGGCAGCGGGCCTCAGCCTTGTTTCGGAAAACAAGGTCATCCGGGCACAGCAACTTGCCGCCGAACTAGGCGCATTCGTGCTCTACAAGGGGGCAGACAGCATCATGGCGGCGCCCGATGGCCGGGCCGTGCTGGCCGACCGGCGCTGCTCGTGGTTGTCCGTCGCGGGGACCGGCGATGTGCTCTCCGGGTGTATGGCTGCGCGGTTGGCGGGACATGGGAAAGCGTTCGACGCCATGACCGAGGCGGTATGGCTGCATGACCGCGCGGCGCGTCTTGCCGGGCCTTCTTTTGCCGCGCTGCAATTGGCGGCGGCGCTGCCGCGCGCGATGGAGGCCTGTCTTGAGCGATGAACTGATCGTCCGGATCGCGGCGCGTGGCGATGGTGTCACCGCGTCGGGCCGTCATGTCGCCGGAGCGGCTCCCGGGGACACGATCGCGCCCGATGGGAGTATCATGCCGGGGCCACATCACGTCACACCGCCATGCCCGCATTTCGGGCCGTGCGGAGGTTGCCAGCTGCAGCATCTGGACGAGGCGGCGCTGGCCGAATTCGTGCGCGATCGGGTAACAGGGCCGCTGGCTGCCAAGGCTATTTTCGCGCGCGATGTGCGCGCCGTGCACCTTTCCCCCCCGCGCAGCCGCCGGCGCGCCTCGCTGCGCTTTGTGCGCAAGGGCGGGCGGGTGACCCTGGGTTTTGCCGGGCAGGGTAGCCACCAGCTGTTCGATATCCGCGCCTGCGAGATCGTGACGCCAAGACTGCATGACGTCATGATGGCGGTGCGCGGGTTGATCGCGAAATGGCCCGAATCCAGGGTTTCAGGGCAGGTCGAGCTGGCCGAGATCGACCAGGGCGTCGATGTGCTGCTCACCGGCCTCGTGCCGTCTTCGCTGGCCAGCCACGAATTGCTCGCCGAATTCGCCAAGGTTCATGCGCTCGCGAGGCTGTCGATCGACCAGGGCTTCGGCCCGGAAACCCAATATGAGCCCGTTCCCGCGACGGTCAGCTTCAGTGAGGTTCCGGTGCGCTTTCCGCATGCAAGCTTTCTCCAGGCAACGCGCGATGGCGAGGCGGCGCTTGCCGCCGCGGCGCGCGAGGCGCTCGATGGCTGCCGGATGATTGCCGACCTGTTTGCGGGACTGGGCAGCTTTGCGCTGCAGCTCGGCGCGCCTGGACGCCGCATCTATGCCGCAGAGGCGGCGCGCGATGCCATCCTGGCGCTCAAGACCGCCGCCGATGCGCGCCAGCTGCCGGTGTTCATCGAACATCGCGACCTGTTCCGCAATCCGGTGCAGCGCGACATGCTCGACCGATTTGACGGGCTGGTGCTCGATCCGCCGCGCGCCGGGGCGGAGGAACAGGTGGTGGCCATCGCCGGCTCGCGCCTGAAGCGCCTCTGCTATGTCAGCTGCAACCCGGCCACCTTCGCCCGCGATGCGCGCATCCTGTGTGACGCAGGCTTCGTGCTCGACACGCTATGGCCCGTCGGCCAGTTCCGCTGGTCGACGCATGTCGAACTCGCCAGCCTGTTCGTTCGTCAGGACTGATCGCCCCAGGTTACGCCGGTTTGCGGGCGCGTATCGACCCGAAGCTCGAACACATCGGGCCGGGCATAATGGCCATCGGTATCGAGCGACGTCAGCCCTTGGTTGATCTGGTCGAGATCGAGATCGGCGACCAGTGTTTCCGACGCGCTGCCAGCCTGGGCCAATATCGTGGCATCGGAGGCGATGATCATGCTGCCGCCGAACTGGAGCTGGCCATCGGGCATTGCCTCGATCAATCCCTGCGCGGCTGATCGCGCTTCCGGCGCCATCCGGCATTGATCCAGCCCCAGCAGCATATCGTCCCGGGACTGGATCGTACCCGCAGCCAGAACGAAACAGCGCCCCTCGAAGGCATAGTGGCGCGACGCCATGGCATAGGTCTCGCGCACGGTGGGCCAGGCGGCGATGTGGACCGTTTCCCCCTGGTTGTGCATCGCAGCCCGGGCGAGCGGCATCCAGTGCTCCCAGCAGATCAGGCTGCCCACTGGGCCGATGGCGTCATCGTCATGCACGCGAAGCGTCGAACCATCGCCGCGTCCCCAGATCAGGCGCTCGCCATGGGTGGGGACCAGCTTGCGATGGATCAGCGGCGGTTGACCGGGTCGCAGCAGCAACTGGCAGTTGTACAGGCTCGAACGGACCCGCTCATGTGCGCCGATACTGATGAGTATGCGCGAACGATCGACCAGCTCCTGCACGGGCGAAAGCCGGGGATCGCCGATACGGACAGCTTCGTCGAGCAGCACGGCATGCAGGGCGCGCGTTCCGGGATGGTCCCACAGCGCCGCGCCGGGTGCCTCGTCGAGCCAGAGCGGGTAGCCGCCCAGAAATGTCTCGCCAAACGCGATAATGTGAGCGCCCTGGTCCAGCGCCGGTTCGATCAACCCCGGCAGGGCCGCGATCCCGGCGGTGACTGCCAATGGCACAGGCGCTGCCTGTACCACGGCAGCGCGGACGCAGCGACCATCAGCCATGCAGATGCAGGTCGAAGATCGGGATGGCGGCGTGGAAGATCAGCACCATCAGGCACAGGCTGGACGAGGCGAACAGCAGAAAGCGGATCGCGACCCGGTTGACCGTTACCTGCACCAGGCTGTGGGCGATGCGCAGCGCAACATAGAGCCATGCGACCATCACATTCATGCCTTCGCCATGCCCGATAACGGCCAGCACGATGCACACTGCATAAAAGATCATCGGTTCGTCGAGCAGATGATTGTAATTATGAGCTTTCCATTGAACGCTGGCGGGCAGGACGGCGTCCAGATCCTTGCCGGTGCCGCCCTTCAGATTGGCGACATCGATCTTCGCCTGCTGCATCGCCGGGATACGGGTGACGTACATCCACAGCCAGATGACCATGGTCCAGGCAAGAAGGATGACGACGGGCTGCAATATGGACTGAATCATGATGCTGTCTCCGTTACAGCGTGGCGAGAAGTGCGCGGATGGCGAGCACGATGAGACACAGGGTGGAAGCCAGGAACAGGAGGAAGCGGATTTGCACCTTGTTGACAGTGGCCTGCCAGATGCTGTGGACGATGCGGATCAGCGCATAGCCCCAGGCAAGCGCCACGTTGATGGTGTCACCACCGGCACCGGCCAGGGCCACGATTGCGATCGTCGCGTAAAAGATGGTCGGCTGTTCCATCAGATGCGCATAATTGTGCGATTTCCACGCGACCTGCGGCGGAAGCGCCGGATCGAGATCGCTGCCACGGCCGCCTACGGCCTTGGAAATATCGATGCCCAGTTTCTTGGCATTGGGAAGCCGGGTGCCCGCCATCCAGAACAGCATGACAAGCGACCAGAGCACCAGCACAGCGGCTGGCGTCAGAACATTGGCAGACATTTGCAGTTTCCTCCCCTGCTTTTGCGGGAGGAAACTGCGTCAGCCCTGATAGATTGTCAATCGCAACTGATTGTGGCGATCAGCGGTTGATGCTGACCACATTATCCGCGCGCCAGTGCGGGCGGGCCTCGCCGGTGTACATCGACTGCATCGGCTCGTCGGCGACGGTATAATGCTCGCTCACGCCGAAGCCGTTGAAGCCGGTGCGCATCGCGGCACCATAAGCGCCGATCATACCGATCTCGATATAATCGCCGGCCTTAATGTCCGCAGGCAGCGGGAAGGGACCGGCCATATAGTCGATGTCATCGCAGGTCGGGCCGAAGAAGCTGAAATCCTCGGTCGTGCTGCTGCGCTGGTTGCCCAGATACCGGACCGGAAAACGCCAGCCGATATGCGCGGCATCGAACAGCGCGCCGTAAGCGCCATCGTTGATGTACAGCTCCTCGCCGCGGCGACGGTCGACGCGCACGATGATCGAGTTGTATTCGGCGCACAGCGCGCGGCCAGGCTCGCACCACAATTCCGCCGAATAGCTGATCGGCAGGCTTTCGAAGGTGCGCTCGATGATCGCGAAATAGTCTTCCAGCGGCGGGGGCTGCATGCCTGGATAGGCCGACGGGAAGCCGCCGCCGACATCGATGACGTCTACGGTGACCGATGCATCCACAATTGCCGCGCGGACACGGTCCAGCGCCTGCACATAGGCATGCGGGCTCATCGCCTGGCTGCCGACATGGAAGCAGATACCAAGGCTGTCGGCTGCCTGACGGGTGGCCATCAGCAGGTCGCGGGCATCGGTCAACTCGGTACCGAACTTGGACGCGAGGCTCAGTTCCGAATGCTCGGACGAGACGCGCAGCCGCACGCACAGCGTCAGATCATCGGGCGCGCCGGTGGCGGCAACGATCTTGTCGAGCTCTTCGCGGCTGTCGAGCGAGAACACGCGCACGCCGTGGATGTGATAGGCTTCGGCAATGGCTTCGGGGGTCTTGACCGGGTGCATGAAGCACAGGGTCGCATCGGGGAGCGTGCCGGCGACCAGCCGCACCTCGGCGATCGAGGCAACGTCGTAATGCGTGATTCCCGCACTCCACAGCACGCGCAGCAGATCGGGCGACGGATTCGCCTTGACCGCGTAAAGCGACTTGCCAGGAAAGCGATCAACAAAGAACTTAGCCGCGCGGGTGGCCGCTTGCGGACGGTTCAGCGTAACCGGTTGTGCCGGGTTCAGAGCCTGAATCAGCTCCAGCGCATCAAGATATTCGTGCAACTCAAGGGACCCCCAAAAAAACAGTCAAACAACAAGGCTGCCTTGCGGTTATTGGAAGTCCCCCTGGGGCAGCGGACCGTCGAAATAGGGTCCACAGCCCCCTGTGTAAAGGGAAAAATTATCACCGGTTTCTTAACCGAGCCGGTCCCGAAATGTCTCATATCCGAACGAGGCTATCTCGCGCAGGCTGTCGTCATCGCTGTTCCACAGCCAGATCGAAGGCAGCGGTACACCATTGAAAGTGTTGGTCTTTACCATGGAATAATGCGCCTGGTCGAGAAAGGCGAAGCGCTGCCCCGGCTCAAGCGGGACGGGCAGGCCATAGTCGCCGATAATGTCTCCGGCGAGGCACGACGGCCCGCCGAGCCGTATCAGCTCTGCGTCAGACCGTTCGTCAAGCATCGCGGGGCGATAGGGTGCCTCGATGACATCGGGCATGTGGCAGGTGGCCGAGATATCGGTGATTCCCACCTTCATGCCATTGTCAAACACATCGAGCAGCTCGCCGACCAGAATGCCGGCATCGAGCGCGACTGCCTCGCCGGGCTCGAGATAGATTTCGCACCCTGTGCGCGCCTTGACCGCGATCAGGAACTCGACCAGCTCTTCGCGCTGATAATCGGCACGCGTGATATGGTGTCCGCCGCCAAAATTCAGCCATTTCAAGTGGTTGAAATAGGGTTCCAGCAACGGTTCTAGCTTGGCCCAGATCTGCTGCAGCGGCACCAGATCCTGCTCGCACAGCGAATGGAAATGGATGCCGGATACGCCCTCCAGATGTTCTGGTCGCAGTTGGTCGATCGGATGACCCAGCCGGCTGTGCGGCTGGCTGGGGTCGTATTTCGCCGTCTCGCCCAGCGGCAGGGCCGGGTTGATGCGCAGGCCGATGTCGAAGCTCTGACCCGCGGCGCGTGCTTCGGCGATGAGCGGGGCGAATCGTGCGATCTGACCGGGGCTGTTGAAGATGACATGGTCCGACAGCGTCAGGATCTCGCGCAGGTCTTCGGCCTTGTATCCGGCGCAATAGGTCGCGATCTCGCCATGATAGTGATGCGACGCCAGCCGCGCCTCCCACAGGCCAGACGAGCAGGTGCCGTCGAGATAGTCGCTGACCACATCGCCCAGCTGCCAGAACGAGAATGCCTTGAGCGCGGCGAGCATCTTGATGCCTGCGCGGTCGCGGACATCGGCGAGCACCGCCAGGTTGCGCCGCACCGCAGCCTCGTCCACGACAAAGGCGGGCGAGGGAACGCGGTTCAGGTCGAAATGCCGAAAGGCACCGGGATCACCGGCCTTGGTTTCCATTAAATCACTCCCTCTGCCCTTAACGGGAAAGGGTCGGGGAGAGGGGAATACCCGCTCACCGACCCAGGTCATCGCAGTTGACTGCGCAGCCCCTCTTCTAACTCTCTCCCTCGCAGGAGAGAGGGCTTTTGGTTGCATCAGAACGCCAGCGGCGCGTCCAGTTCCTTCACCTGCCAGGGCAGGCCGTGCTGGTTGAGCATGTCCATGAACGGATCGGGATCGAACTGTTCGATGTTGAACACGCCTTCTCCCTTCCACGCGCCGGTCAGGATCATCGCCGCGCCGATCATCGCCGGAACGCCGGTGGTGTAGCTCACCGCCTGGTTGCCGGTTTCGGCAAAGGCCTCTTCGTGATCGCAGATATTGTAGACGTAGACGGTCTTTTCCTGGCCGTCCTTCACGCCGGTCGCGATGTCGCCGATATTGGTCTTTCCCCTGGTCGTCTCGCCCAGCGAGGCGGGTTCGGGCAGCACCGCCTTGAGGAATTGCAGCGGGATGATCTCGCGGCCTTCGTACATCACCGGATCAATCCGGGTCATGCCGACATTCTGCAGCACTTCCAGATGCTTGAGATACGCATCTCCAAAGGTCATCCAGAAGCGGATGCGCTTGATCTCGGGATAGTGCTTGGCAAGCGATTCCAGCTCCTCATGATACATGAGGTACATGTTCTTCTCGCCTACGCCCTCGAAATCGAAGACCTGCTTGTGGCTGAGCGCGGGGCCTTCGACCCACTGACCATCCGCCCAGTGACGCGACGGCGCGGTCACTTCGCGGATGTTGATCTCCGGATTGAAATTGGTCGCGAAATGCTGGCCATGGTCGCCGCCATTGCAGTCGAGAATGTCGAGCGTGTCGATCCGGTCGAGCAGGTGCTTCTTGATATAGCTGGCGAACACGCTGGTCACGCCCGGGTCGAAGCCCGAACCCAGCAGCGCCATCAGCCCTGCGTCCTTGAAGCGGTCGTGATAGGCCCATTGCCAGCCATATTCGAACTTCGCCTCGTCGCGCGGTTCGTAATTGGCGGTGTCCATGTAGTGCACGCCGGTCTTCAGGCAGGCATCCATGATGGCAAGGTCCTGATAGGGCAGGGCGAGGTTGCAGACGAGATCGGGCTTCACCCTCTCGATCAGCGCTGCGGTCGCTTCGACGTCATCGGCATCGACCTCGGCCGTGGCGATCTTCACGCCAGTGCGCTTCAGCACCGATTCGGCGATCGCGTCGCATTTGGCAATGCGGCGGCTGGCCAGCGTGATCTCACTGAAAATGCCGGTGTTCATCGCCATCTTGTGCACCGCGACCGAACCAACGCCGCCCGCACCGATAACCAGAATCTTGCCCAAAGCCGTGTCTTCCTTATTGCTGGAATTGCTGTCAGCGGGTGCATATAGAGGCTCTGCATGACAGAACCAAGTGATCCCCTATCCCCGGACCGCAAACCCAGCCGCGAAGGCATCGAGCGCGCCGCGAAGAAGATCTCGGCGATCCTGCCGCCGACGCCGCTGATGCCGCTCAAGCATGAGGGGATGACATTGTGGTGCAAGGCAGAATGCCTGCAACCCATCGGCGCGTTCAAGATCCGTGGCGCATGGCACCGATTGTCCGACCTCAGCGAGGAAGAGCGCGGGCGCGGCGTCGTGGCCTTTTCCAGCGGCAACCATGCACAGGGCGTCGCCTGGGCCGCGAAAAGGCTGGGGATTAGGGCGACCATCGTGATGCCCCTCGATGCGCCAAAGCGGAAAATCGATTCGACCCGCGGCTATGGGGCCGAGGTGATCACCTACGATCGCCGGACCGAGGACCGGGTCGCCATCGCCAACCGCATCGCCAGCGAAAGCGGCGCTGTCGTGGTACCCAGCTTCGACGATCCGTGGATCATCGAAGGCCAGGGCAGCACCGGGCTCGAAGCGCTGGTGCAGATCATCGCGCAGGCAGGCATCAATCCGCACCGTGTGGTATCGTGCTGCGGCGGCGGCGGACTTGCCGCCGGGATCGCGCTTGCCATGCCCGGCGCGAAGATGACCGTGGTCGAACCCGATGGCTGGGACGACATGGGTCGCTCGCTGCGCAAGGGAAAGATCTTGCCTGTCGAGCCTGACGCCCCGGACACGGTATGCGATGCGCTGCAGACACCGGTGGTCTCGCCGCTGACCTTCGACATCCTGAAGGAGCGCAAGGCCGATGCGGTCAGCGTATCCGATGAGGAAGTGTTCCGCGCGATGCGCCATGCGCACGAACGGCTGCGGCTGGTGCTGGAACCGGGCGGCGCGGTCGCGCTGGCGGCGGTGCTGGCGGGCAAGGTCGAAGTCGACGATCGCACATTGATCATCCTTTCGGGCGGCAATGTCGAACCGGCGCTGTTCTCGCGCGCTCTGGCATCGTGAGCCACAGGTGACACCAGCCAGCCTTGAACGCCGGGCCGATCTTCAGGCCGCACTGCTGCGGGTGGCGCAGCAGGACCGCGACGCTCTGCGTACGGTTTATGCAATGACGTCCGCGAAACTGCACGGCGTTTGCCTCCGTATCTGCATCGACAGGGGCGCGGCGGAGGACGTATTGCAGAACGTGTATCTGAAGGTGTGGCAGCGTGCCGGATCGTTTGATCCGGCCAAGGCGAGCGCCATCGCCTGGCTGTGCGCCATTGCACGCAATGCGGCGATCGATTGGCGTAGAAGCCAACGTTATGAAGATCCGCTGCCCGCCGACCTTGCCGAAACGCTTGTCGACGACGATGCCGACCCTTCGGCGGCATTGGCGCAGGATGGCGAGCGCGCGCAGATCTTTCGCTGCCTGGAAGAGCTGGAACCGGCGCGGGCCAGCGCGATCAAGGCAGGATTTTATCAGGGTCTCAGCTATCCCGAGATTGCCGAGGCGATGGACAAGCCGGTGGGCACCGTGAAAAGCTGGATTCGCCGGGGATTGATGCAGTTGAAGGAGTGCCTGTCGCGTGAGCAGTGATGCCATGCCTGACCGGTCTGCCATGGCCGCCGAACTCGCTCTGGGTCTGCTGGAAGGCGCCGAGCGGGCCGAAGCCTTGCGCCTGATGCTCGCCGATCCCGGCTTTGCGGCCGAGGTCGATGGCTGGCGCGCGCGGCTGGCCCCGCTGTACGATGGCTTTGCCGAAATGCCGGCACCTGCCGGTCTGATGGACCGGATCGACAGCCTGATTGACGCCGAACAGGCAGCCGAACGACCCGCTTCGGTGGTGCCGCTGGCGACAGTGCCGAGCGGCGGCGGCGGATGGAAATTCGCGACCTTCGCTGCATCGGCGGTCGCCGCCATGCTCGCACTGGCGCTGGTCTGGCCCAGCCCGGAGAACAAGCCGACGCCGCAGGGCAATCCGGACATGGCCGTCGCGCAGCTGACCGGGCCGATCGAAGGGCTGCTGCTCACCGCGCGCTATGACAGCCGCACCTCGCAGATGCTGGTGCGGGTCGAGGGCATGCCTGTCACCGATACCGAGCCCGAATTGTGGATCGTCCCCGCCGATGGCCAGCCGCGCCGCCTGGGCCGGCTGATGCGCGGTGGTGTGACGCGGATCGAGATTCCGGCAGGCCATCGCAAGTTCATCGATCCATTGAGCAACCTCATCCTGACGATGGAACCCAAGACGCTGCCCGATCCGGACAAGCCGAGCGCGCCCACCGTGGCGCAGGGGCGCCTGCAGCGGATCTGATCCAGGCTTCGCCCTGACCGTGTTGTTCGTCATTCCCGCGAACGCGGGAACCCCGCTTTTCAGCGAAGTTTGAAGAAAAACCGTAGGGGATTGCCCCCTATTCCACTTTTGTTAATCTCTGCCGCATCCGGCCCCGAACCGGCTCCGTAGCTGCTCCCGTATCCGGACTTCCCCATGAGGATACGACAGAATTACGGAGAAACTGATGCTGAAGACTCTTGCCCCCAGCCTTCTTGCCGCCACCGCAGCTGCGACCCTCGCGCTGGCCGGCCCTGCCATGGCCAACCACCACAAGGGTGGCCATGAGGGCCATTCGATGGTCGGTGGTGCTGCGATGTACCCTGCGAAGAACATCGTCGAGAATGCCAGCGCCGCACCGAACCTCAAGACCCTGGTGGCCGCCGTCAAGGCAGCTGGCCTGGTCGAGACGCTCGCCTCGCCCGGACCGTTCACCGTGTTTGCGCCTACAGATGACGCCTTTGCCAAGCTGCCCGCCGGCACCGTGGAAACGCTGGTGAAGCCGGAGAACAAGGCCACGCTGACCAAGATCCTCACCTATCATGTCGTCGCCGGCAAGGTGACCGCGGCCGATGTCGTCGCGCTCATCAAGAAGGGCGGTGGCAAGGCCCAGATCAAGACCGTGCAGGGTGGAACCCTCACAGCCTCGCTGCAGGGTCAAAATGTCGTCCTGACCGACGCGAAGGGCGGCAAGTCGATCGTAACCCAGACCGATGTCATGCAGAGCAACGGTGTGGTGCATGTGATCGACACCGTGGTGATGCCGGGCTGATCCCCTCCATTTTCCCGGCACATCACAGGCCCGCTGGTCCCCCCAGACCAGCGGGCCTTTTGATTCGATCCTCGCTGCATTGTGACAGCGATTGACGCGGTTCCGTCATGCACGGGTCACGCAACCGTCCTAGCGGCGCGATTGGAACGACCGTTTCACGCAACACTGGATGAGGGGGATGGGCAGCATGGCCGGACCGATGCGCAACACCAAGATCGTCGAAGCCGTCACGCAATCGGGCACGACGACAAAGCAGGGGCTTCTCGACCGTGCCTTTGCCTTCGCCTTCAAGGGCCTGGTCTATGCGCAGATATGGGAAGACCCGGTGGTCGACATGGAAGCGCTGCAGATCCAGCCCGACAGCCGCATCATCACCATCGCCTCGGGCGGCTGCAACGTCCTTTCCTATCTGGTCGCCGATCCGGCCCAGATCATCGCGGTCGACCTCAACACCGCGCATGTCGCCCTTGGCAAGCTGAAGATCGCGGCGGCAAAGCATCTGCCCGATCACGCGCATTTCCACCGCTTCTTTGCCGAAGCGGACAGCAAGCAGAATATCCGCGTCTACAACCAGCATATCCGCCCGCATCTCGATGAGACCAGCCGCCGCTATTGGGAAGGCCGCGATCTCGCCGGGCGTCGCCGGATTGGTGGCTTTGGCAGCGGCCTGTACAAGCGCGGACTGCTGGGTGGCTTTATCGGAACGGCGCATCTGCTCGCACGGCTCTACAAGATCGACCTGAAACGGATGCTGGGGGCACGGTCGCTCGAAGAGCAGCGTGCGATTTTCGAGCAGCATCTCGCGCCGGTGTTCGACAAGAAGTTCATCCGCTGGCTGACCGACCAGCCGCCCGCCCTGTTCGGTCTGGGCATCCCGCCGGCGCAGTTCGATGCGCTGGCTGGTGATGAGAAAATGGCCGATGTGCTGCGCAAGCGGCTCGAGAAGCTGGCGTGCGATTTCGAGATTCGCGAAAATTATTTCGCCTGGCAGGCCTTTGGCCGCGGCTATGGCAAGGGTCCGGACCAGCCGCTGCCGCCTTATCTGCAGGCGCAACATTACGATGCGGTGCAGGCCCGTGTCGACCGGGTAAGTTTCGAGCATGCCAATTTCGTCGAGCGACTTCAGGCCAGCGGCGATGCGAGCCTTGACCGCTATATCCTGCTCGACGCGCAGGACTGGATGAGCGACCAGCAGCTCACCACCCTGTGGTCCGAAATCACCCGCACCGCATGCCCCGGGGCCCGCGTGCTGTTCCGCACCGCAGCCGAGCCTAGCCTGCTGCCGGGCCGTATACCCGACGATCTGCTGGCCCGCTGGGATTATCGCGCGGATGAATCGCTCGGCTTCACCGCGCGGGACCGCTCCTCGATCTATGGCGGGGTGCATCTCTATGTCCTCAAATGAGGCGGGCGCATCTCAGCCAAGCCACGCCGAGGCGATGGATGCCATTTACCGCACGCAGCGGCACATTTATGACCTGACGCGCAAATACTATCTGCTGGGCCGCGATCGGTTGATTGCGGACCTCGCACCGCCACCGGGCGGCACGGTGCTCGAGCCGGGCTGCGGCACCGCGCGCAACCTGATCGTCGCCGCCAGGCGCTATCCGCACGCGCGCTTCTTCGGCTTCGACATTTCCGAAGCGATGCTGGAAGCAGCGCGCGAATCGGTACGCAAGGCAGGGCTGCAGCAGCGGATTTTCCTGACGCGGGGTGATGCGACCGCGTTCAGTGCGCAGCATCTGTTCGGGCTGAGCGGGTTCGACCGCGTGTTCTGTTCGTACACGCTGTCGATGATACCCGGCTGGGAACGGGCGATTGCAGCATCGGCCGCATCGCTGGCACCGGGCGGGCGCGTGCACTTTGTCGATTTCGGCAGACAGGACGATCTGCCGCGCTGGTTTGCCAGGGGTTTGTACGCATGGCTCGACCGGTTCCAGGTCACCCCGCGGCAGGATCTGGAGCTGGTGGCCAGAAACGTGGCGGCTGCTGCGGGCCTGCGGGTCGATCACCGCCCGCTTTATCGCGGCTATGCGCAATACTCGGTGATCGGCGGGTAACGCGCTGCTTTGCCTTAAGTGATGAATGCCTTGAGCGCGGCCACCGTATCTGCCTCTGCCGCTGGCTTGTCCCGCCGCAGCCGGGCGATTCGTGGAAAGCGCATGGCGATGCCCGATTTGTGCCGCTTCGATTCATGGATCGAATCGAATGCGACTTCGAGCACCAGCGACTTTTCCACCTCGCGCACCGGTCCGAAACGGTTGAGCGTGTTCTGCCGCACGAACCGGTCGAGCCATTTGAGTTCGCTGTCGGAAAAGCCCGAATAGGCCTTACCCACCGGAACCAGTTCGCCGTCGTCGTTCCAGCAGCCGAAGGTGTAATCGCTGTAGAAGCTGGAGCGCTTGCCGCTGCCCCGCTGGGCATACATCATCACGCAGTCGGCGGTCAGCGGATCGCGCTTCCATTTGTACCACAGCCCCACGCGGCGCCCCGGCACGTAGAGGCTGTCGCGCCGCTTGAGCATCACGCCCTCGATCGCGGCATCGCGCGCGCCATCGCGGATGCGGCCCAGCTCTGCGAAATCGGCCGCCTCGATGATCTGCGACAGATCGAACCGATCGGCGGGCAGCGCCGCCATGCGCTGTTCCAGGCGCGCGCGCCGCAGCGTCCAGGGCTGGGCGCGCAAATCCTCGCGCCCGTCGATCAGCAGGTCGTAGAGGCGCACAAAGGCTGGCGCTTCGGCGAGCATCTTGGCCGAGACCGTCTTGCGGCCCAATCGCTGCTGCAGCGCGTTGAAGCTCGCCGCCTCGCCCATCTGGGCATCACCCCGGACCAGAAGCTCGCCGTCGAACACACCCTCGATCGGAATGCTCTGGGCAATATCGGGAAACGCTGCGGTAATGTCGTCGCCGCCCCGGCTGAACAGCTTCACCTGCTCGCCGATCCGCACGATCTGGATGCGGATGCCGTCCCATTTCCACTCGGCGACATAATCGGCGAGGTCGACCGTGCCATCCTCGAGCGGATGCGCGAGCATGAAGGGGCGGAAATAAGGCGTTCCTTCGGGATCGGGACGCGGCCCGCCTTCGCCCCAGGCGAACAGGCTGACATAAGGCGGGGCGAGCGCGTGCCACACCTCTTCGACCGCATCGACATCCAGCCCGAACCCTTGCGCAAAGGCAGTCTTGGCGAGCCGGGCGGAAATGCCGACGCGCATCGCACCGGTGGCAAGCTTGATCAGCGCATAGCGGCCATCGCTGTCGAGCCGGTCCATGTATTCGGCGAGCAGCGCGGGCGCGCGGGCGCGGCTGACACTGGCAAAGCTGTCGACTGCATCGGCGAGGCGCAGGTCATTGGTCGGCGCGGCCGTCTCGGGCCAGATCAGCGCAACCGTCTCGGCGGTGTCGCCAACAAAATCGCGGCTGAGGCGAAAAAGCTCGGGATCGACCCGCTCCATCGCCATCGCGCGGACTGCCGATGCCTTGACCGCCGAGAAATCCGCTTCGCCAGTAAGCGCGGCCAGCGCCCAGCCGCGATCGGGATCAGGCGTCGCGCGCAGATAGTCCGCAATCAGCGCCACCTTGGCGTTGCGCGACCGGGTGTACCCCAGCTGGGTGACGAGCGCGGCAAAGGCCCGCATCAGGCGTCATCCTCGTCTTCGCGCCCGACCAGGGCCAGTGCGCGCGCCTTGATCTGATGCAGCTCGCACCAGCGCAGCAACGCCTCTTCGCGTCCATGCGTCACCCAGACCTCGCGCGGGGCGACGTCGCGGATCGTCTGCGTGAGTTCGTCCCAGTCGGCATGGTCGGATATGATCAGCGGCAGTTCCACACCGCGCTGGCGGGCACGGGCGCGCACCCGCATCCAACCAGAGGCCATGGCGGTTACCGGATCGGGCAGACGCCTGCTCCAGCGATCGGCCAGCGCCGAGGGAGGCGCCAGGATGACGCGGCCCATCAGCTCGCTCTTGTCGGTGCCTGCCACCGGGCGCAATTCGCCCAGATCGACGCCATGGTCCGCATAAAGCGCGCACATCTTTTCCAGCGCGCCGTGCAGATAGATGGGGTCGTCAAAACCCGCGTCGCGCAGTTCGGCAATCACGCGCTGCGCCTTGCCCAGCGCATAGGCGCCCACCAGCACGCAGCCCTGCGGGTTTGCTGAAAGCATCGCCAGCAGCTTGGCGATCTCCTCCGGCGTCGGAGGATGGCGGAAGACCGGCAGCCCGAAGGTCGCCTCGGTGATGAAGATGTCGCAAGGCACCAGTTCGAACGGGGCGCAGCTCGGGTCAGGGCGGCGCTTGAAGTCGCCGGTGACGACGACGGTTTCCCCCTGATATTCAAGCCGGATTTGCGCCGAGCCGAGCACATGCCCGGCGGGGTGGAAGGATAGCCGGACCCCGTTCAGGTCGACCGCTTCGCCATAGCCCACTGCATTTTCGCCCGCGTAACGGCCATAGCGCAGATTGATGATGTCGAGCGTCTCGGGCGTTGCCCAGACCGCTTCATGTCCCCCACGCGCGTGATCGGCATGGCCATGCGTGATCAGCGCGCGCGGTACCGGGCGCGACGGATCGATCCAGGCATCGGCAGGCCGCACATAGATTCCATGGGGAAAGGGTTCGATCCAGTGCGCAGCAGCATTCATGGGGGCGATATGGAGTCGCCCCTTGGCAGGTTCAATTGCGCGCGGTCGCCCGGAAGTCGAAACTGATCGCCACCGGCCCTGCGATCTCCGCCGTGCTGGCATAATCGCCCTGACCGACGCCAAAGCTGGTTCGGTCGATGCTGGCATTGCCCCTGGCGCGGGCCTTGTCTCCATCGATGTCGAGCGTGAAGCTGAGCGGCACCGGCTTGGCAACGCCGCGCAGCGTCAAGGTGCCATCGGCACGGTAGCGGTTGCCGCCTTCAGCACGAAACCGCGTGGCGCGATAGGTGGCCCGCGCAAAGCGCCCGGTGTCGAAGAAATCGCTGCCGGTCAGCGTGCCATCGCGCTGTCCGTCGCCGGTATCGACCGACGCGAGATCGATGCTGACTTCGATCGTCGATGCGTCGAGCGCTTCGGGAGCAAAGGCGATGTCGGCGGTCCAGCGCGTGAAGCTGCCTTCGACCGGCTCGCCGTTCCAGCGTGCGGTAAAGCCAAGTCTGCCGCCCTTGCTCACGGCCCAGTCGCGCGGCTGGGCGGCTTCGTCCGTGGCCTCGGCGGTCTCATTGGGCTTGGCGGCTTCCTCGCTTGGTTCCGGTGTAGTGCTGGCAGGGGCGGGGGCGGAAAGTTGCTCGGCGGGCACGGCTGCCGCCTTGGCGGGTGGCGTTGCGCCCTTGGGATCGACCACCTTGGCAAGTACCAGCCCGGCCAGCATGATTGCGGCAGCGGTCAGCAGCGCGCCAATCGCCTTGCCCTTTCCACCCGGCAGCATCCGCGACAGGATGGGCGTGCCCAGCAGATACTGGTGCCGCAATGCGCCCGCGACATGAAGGACGAGCAGTGCAATCGCCACATTGGGCATGAAATGGTGTAGGAATTCGGCAGGCTCGCCCCAGCTTGCCGGCACCGGCAGGTGCGGCCAGGGCACGATCCCGAACAGCAGCGTCTCGACCTTGATCTTCGATGTCGAAACGATGATCCAGCCGGTCACGGGCGCGGCGATCATGAAAAAGTAGAAGCCGAAATGTACGAGGCTAGACAGCGTCATCGCCCATTTGGGGCCTGGGACGGCGGCAGGGCGCGGTGCGATGTAGCGCCACGCCAGCCGCAACAGGCTGAGCAGCAGGATGGTGATGCCAACCGATTTGTGCAGCTGGTAGCGCGCGAACAGATCCGGCCCACGCGGGCCTTCCAGCGATTCTGCAAAGACGATCTGGAAGACGAGCGCCGAGGCTATCAGCCAATGGAGAACGATCGAACCCAGGCTGTAGCGTTGTGGTGTCATGATGTCAGGCTGCTTTGCGAAGCTCCAGCCTGTCCCAGATTTCCACCAGCGCCGCCGTCAGATCGCGCATCATGGCTTCATCATGGGCCGGACCAGGTGTGAAACGCAGCCGTTCAGTGCCGCGCGGCACGGTGGGGAAGTTGATCGGCTGCACGTATACGCCATATTCGGCCAGAAGCATATCACTGATCCGCTTGGCCTTGACCGGGTCGCCGACCATCAGCGGAACGATGTGCGTGGTGGTGTTCATCACCGGCAGACCGGCTTCGGCAAACAGCTGCTTGAGCTTGGCCGCAGCGGCCTGTTGCCCGTCGCGTTCTTCGGCCGACTGCTTGAGATGCCGCACGCTGGCGAGCGCGCCCGCGACCAGTACCGGCGACAGCGAGGTGGTGAAGATGAAGCCGGGCGCATAGCTGCGGATCACGTCGATGATCTTCTGATCGGCCGCAATATAGCCGCCCATAACGCCAAAGGCCTTGCCCAGCGTGCCTTCGACGATCGTCAGCCGATGCGAGGCTTCATCGCGTTCGGAAATGCCGCCGCCATGCGTACCGTACATGCCGACCGCATGGACTTCGTCGAGATAGGTCAGCGCGTTATACTTGTCCGCCAGATCGCAGATGGCGTGGATCGGCGCGACATCGCCATCCATCGAATAGACGCTTTCGAACGCGATCAGCTTGGGCACGTTCGGGTCTTCGGCCGCGAGCAGCTCTTCCAGATGCTCGACATCATTGTGGCGGAAGACGCGCTTGTCGCAGCCCGAATTGCGGATGCCCGCGATCATCGAGGCATGGTTGAGCTCGTCGGAAAAGATGATGCAGCCGGGCAGGATGCGCGCCAGCGTGGAGAGCGTCGCATCGTTCGAGACATAGCCCGAGGTGAACAGCAGAGCGCTGTCCTTGCCGTGCAGATCGGCCAGCTCATGCTCCAGCTCGACATGGTAATGGGTATTGCCGCCAATGTTGCGCGTGCCGCCCGAGCCTGCGCCGACATTGTGCAGCGCCTCTTCCATGGCGGAGATCACCTTGGGGTGCTGGCCCATCGCAAGATAGTCGTTGGAGCACCAGACGGTGATCGGCTTGGGGCCGTTATGTCCATGAAAACACCGCGCATTGGGGTAGGCACCCTTGTTGCGCAGAATGTCGATAAAGACCCGGTAGCGGCCTTCGGCGTGCAGCCGATCAATCGCCGCTTCGAAAATCTGGTCGTAGTTCACGCAGCCACCCTGGTCCTGACATATGATGTTGCAAGCCGTTGCGCCCCACCTCTTCCGCGACCATCTGCGTGCGCATCTGCTGCCGTCTTAATAGCAACTAAATCCCGCATTTCCAGCGATAACGGCTCGCAAGTGATGGGACAAAACGTCCTATAGCCGATGCGGGTTAAGCATTCGTCCTGGCGTGCGGCCAATGGAAATTCGGCATCAGATTGATCGCGCCTGTCGATCAAAGGCTTTCGAACGACGTAAAACCCCGCGCGCGCAATGCAGCCAGATAGGGGGTGATACCATCTGCCGGGCCGGTTGCTACAAAGCGCAGGCCATTGCCGACAAAAGCCTGATCGCGGGTCAGCCAGGCGATGCGCCGGGCGATACCATCGGCGCCGTGCACGAACGTCACGGGGCGGCCAAAGGCATGGGCAAGCTCTTCCTGCACCAGCGGAAAATGCGTGCAGGCGAGCACCACGGTATCGATGGCGACGGCGCGTTCCTGGCTGGTCAGCCCGGCGACGGCCCGGTCGAAGATCGCCGGATCGGGCTGTTCGCCGCGCAGCTTCATCTCGGCTGCGCGCACCAGTTCGGGCGCGCCATAGCGGATGATCGTCGCATCGCTGGCAAATTCGCGTGCCAGATTGGTGACATAGGGCTGGCGCACCGTTGCTTCGGTGCCGAGCACGCCAATCGCGCGGCTCTGCGAGATTTCCGATGCGGGTTTGATCGCCGGTACGGTGCCCACGACCGGCAGATCGAGCGCCGCGCGCACCTGGGGCAGGGCGATGGTCGATGCGGTGTTGCAGGCGATGGTGATCAACCGCGGCCGATAGCGCTCGACCAGCCGCCCGAGCAGCGCGGGCACCCGTGCGCCGATCTCCGCCTCGGTCTTTTCGCCATAAGGCAGGCCGGCAAAATCGGCGGCATAGACAATGGGGGCATCGGGCAGCAGCTTGCGCGCCGCATCGAGCACGGTCAGCCCGCCGACCCCGGAATCGAAGAACAGTAGCGGGGCATGAGGGTCGGTTCCGCTGGCAGGCGACAGGCTTTGCGTCATGCCGCACGCTTAGCACCGCCGGGGCGGCGATCAACCATGCTTGCCAAAAACGCTGCCCGGCCTATCACGCGTTCCTATCTGCGATACGCACTCGGACGGGAATGGAGCGATGATGAACGATCTGGCCGGAATCGCCGTGGCGACCTTGGGCGGCCTGTTGCTGATGGGCTATCTGTTGGGATCGATCCCGTTCGGCATCATCCTGACGCGGCTGGCAGGCGCGGGCGATCTGCGCAGCATCGGATCGGGCAATATCGGCGCCACCAACGTGCTGCGGACGGGCCGCAAGGGGCTGGCGGCGGCGACATTGCTGTTCGATCTGGGCAAGGGGGCGCTGGCGATCGTCATCGCCGAGGCGGTTGCGCCAGGCAGCGGCCCGCTGGCAGGCTTTGGCGCGTTCCTGGGGCATTTATATCCGATCTGGCTCAAGTTCAACGGCGGCAAGGGCGTTGCGACCTTGCTTGGCATCGCGATTGCGCTCTACTGGCCGCTGGGTGTGGTGTTCGCGCTGGTATGGCTTGGCGTGGCCTTCGCCTTCCGCTTCTCGTCGCTGGGCGGCATCATGGCGGCGGCGGCGATGCCGGTGGCGGCATGGTGGTTTGGCATGGAGCAGGCTCTGTGGGTGTTCGTCGCGACATTGGTGCTGGTGCTGTGGAAGCATCGTGGCAACATCCAGCGCCTGATGGCGGGGACCGAACCCAAGATCGGCAAATCCGCTACCGCCTGAGGATCGCCCATGCTGGGGCCTGAGCATCTGGCGCGCATCCGACTTTTGCGGAGCGAGCGGATCGGCCCGATCAGCTTTGCCCAGTTGCTCACCCGTTTTGGCAGCGCCAGTGCCGCACTCGAGGCTTTGCCCGACCTTGTCCGGCGGGCAGGGGGGCGGTCCCTGCGCGTTGCCACGCTCGACCAGGCAGAACAGGAGGCGCGCCGGGTGGAGGCTGCAGGCGCGCGATACCTGTTTGCCGACGATCCCGATTATCCCGCGCTGCTGCCCCATATCGACAACGCGCCGCCAGTGCTGACCGTGCGCGGCGACACCGCGCTGATGCAGCGCCCGGCCATCGCCATGGTCGGCGCGCGCAATGCCTCTGCCGCCGCCTGCCGCTTTGCCCGTCAGATCGCGGGCGAGCTGGCCGAGGCGGGAATTCTCGTCGTGTCCGGCCTGGCGCGAGGCATCGATACCGCCGCGCATGAAGGCGCGCTGCGGATCGCGGGCAAGGCGCAGGCGAGCACCGCTGGCGTGATCGCATCGGGCATCGATATCAGCTATCCGCCCGAAAACCGCGACATGCAGCGGGAAATGGGCGAGCGGGCGCTGGTCATCGCCGAACAGCCGCCGGGGACCGAGCCGCTGGCCCGCCACTTCCCCTATCGCAACCGCATCATTGCCGGGATCGCGCTGGGCACGCTGGTGGTGGAGGCCGCGCCGAAATCTGGCTCGCTGATCACCGCACGGCTGGCGGCAGAGGCCGGGCGCGACGTCATGGCGATCCCCGGCTCCCCGCTCGATTCGCGCTCGCGCGGCTGCAACGAACTGATCCGCGGCGGGGCGACGTTGGTGCAGGGCGTGGATGATGTGCTCGAACTGATCGCGCCCTTTGCCGGCGAACGGCCACGCCACGTTGCCGCCCCGCAACAGCGTTATGCTCCCCAACCGAGCCGCGTTCCCGACGATGCAGCGCGCACCGTGCTGGTCGGTCTGCTCGGCCGTTCGCCAATCGGTACTGACGAACTGGTGCGTCAATCGGGGCTGGACAGCGGGGCGGTGCAAATGATCCTGCTCGACCTCGAACTGGCGGGAATGATCGAGCGTCACGCAGCGGGAAGGGTGTCGCTGGTATGAGCGTTAACCCATCACTGGACGGCCTTGACGAATGCCGATAGTGCGCCCCAGCTTATACGCACACGCGAGAGCTTCTGGGAAATCCATATAATGCAGCTGGTTATCGTCGAATCGCCCGCCAAGGCCAAGACCATCGAAAAGTATCTCGGGTCCGACTACCGGGTGCTGGCCAGCTATGGCCATATCCGCGACCTGGCGCCCAAGGACGGCTCGGTCGATCCGGACAATGATTTCGACATGGTCTGGGAAGCCTATGGCGACAAGACGCGCCAGCTCAAGGCGATCACCGACGAGGCGAAAAAGGCCGACCGCCTGATCCTTGCGACCGACCCTGACCGCGAGGGCGAGGCGATCAGCTGGCACGTGCTGGAGGTGCTGACCAAGCGCAAGGTGCTGCCCAAGGCGGTCGAACGCGTGACCTTCAACGCGATCACCAAAAAGGCGGTGACCGAGGCGATGGCAGCCCCCCGCGAGCTCGATACCGATCTGATCGATGCCTATCGCGCCCGCCGCGCGCTCGATTATCTGGTGGGCTTCACGCTGTCGCCGGTGCTGTGGCGCAAGCTTCCCGGCGCGAAATCGGCTGGCCGCGTGCAGTCGGTGGCGCTGCGCCTGATCGTCGAGCGCGAGCGCGAGATCGAGGCGTTTACCGCGCAGGAATACTGGTCGGTCAGCGCCCAGATGGAGCAGGACGGCCAGCCTTTCACCGCGCGGCTGGTGCGGCTCGAGGGCGAAAAGCTCGACAAGCTTTCGCTTGGAAATGCCGGCGCCGCCGAGGCCGCCAAGGCCAAGGTCGTGGCGGGACATTTCACCGTCGAGACGGTCGAGACCAAGCCGCTCAAGCGCAACCCTCCGCCGCCGTTCACCACCTCGACGCTGCAGCAGGAAGCCGCCCGCAAGCTGGGCTTTTCCGCAAGTCACACGATGCGCATCGCCCAGTCGCTCTACGAAGACGGTGCGATCACCTATATGCGTACCGATGGTGTCCAGATGGATCCGGGCGCCATTCAGGAGGCGCGCAAGGCGATTTCGGAGCGCTATTCGGGCCATTATCTGCCCGAGACTCCGCGCCAGTACCAGACCAAGGCCAAGAACGCCCAGGAAGCGCATGAGGCGATCCGTCCCACCGATTTCAGCCGCGATCGCGCCGGGTCGGGCGACCATGGCCGGCTGTACGATCTGATCTTCAAGCGCGCGCTGGCCAGCCAGATGGCGACCGCGCTGCTCGAACGCACGACGGTCGAACTGGTCGACGGTACCGGGCGCACCGCGCTGCGCGCCAACGGTCAGGTGGTGAAGTTCCCGGGCTTTCTCGCGTTGTACGAGGAAGGGCTCGATGATGCCGATAGCGAAGATGGCGGCCTGCTGCCGCTGATGTCGAAGGGCGACAGTCCGGCGAAGAAATCGGTCGATGCGGTCCAGCATTTCACCCAGCCACCGCCGCGCTTTTCCGAAGCATCGCTGGTTAAGCGGCTGGAGGAGCTCGGCATCGGGCGGCCTTCGACCTATGCCTCGATCATTCAGGTGCTCAAGGATCGCGCCTATGTGAAGGTCGAGAAAAATCGTTTCTTTGCAGAAGAATCGGGTCGGTTGCTGACAGGCTTTCTTGAACGCTTCTTTGAACGCTATGTCGCTTATGACTTTACCGCGGGGCTGGAAGAAGAGCTCGACGATGTGAGCGGCGGGCGCGCGGAATGGCGCGCTGTGCTCGAGGCGTTCTGGCGCGATTTCAAGCCCAAGACCGCCGAGGTGATGGAGCAGAAGCCGTCCGAGATCACCGCCGAGCTCGACAAGTTTCTTGAACCGTATCTCTTCCCGAAAAAGGCCGATGGCGGCGATCCGCGCCTCTGCCCGAAATGCGGGGAAGGGCGGCTGGCGCTGCGCGGAGGCAAGTTTGGTGCGTTCGTCGCCTGTTCGAACTATCCCGAATGCAGGTTCACCCGGCGCTTTGCCCAGGGGGGCGGCGAGGGCGACCAGGGCGATAACGGCCCCGAGGAGCTGGGTACCGATCCTGTAACCGGCGAGGCGGTGAGCAAGCGCAGCGGGCGTTTCGGCCCCTATGTGCAGCTGGGCGATGGCAAGGAAGCCAAGCGCGCGTCGATCCCCAAGGACGTTCCGGGCGAGGATTTCGGCCTCGAATGGGCGCTGAAGCTGCTGTCGCTGCCACGCGAGATTGGTGAGCATCCCGAGACCGGTAAGCCGATCACCGCGAGCATTGGCCGCTATGGCCCGTATCTGGCGCATGACGGCAAATATGCCCGGCTTTCCGGCACCATGGAGGTGTTCGAGACGGGAATGAACGCGGCGGTCGTCAAGCTCGCCGAAGCGGCTGCCGGTGGCGGACGTGCACGGCGCGGCACGCCCGAACCGCTCAAGATACTGGGCAAGAACCCGGCCACCGATACCGATGTGAAGGTCATGGATGGCCGCTATGGCGCCTATGTCACCGATGGCAGCGTCAATGCGACCATCCCCAAGGACAAGAACAAGGACGAGCTGACGCTGGACGAGGCGCTGCTGCTGATCGCCGAACGCGCCGCCAAGGCACCGGCCAAGAAGGGCAAAAAGGCTCCGGCGAAAAAGGCAGCGCCCAAAAAGACGGCTGCAGAGAAGAAGCCCGCCGCGAAAAAGGCTCCGGCCAAGAAACCGGCAGCGAAGAAGGCACCGGCGAAGAAGGCCGCGAAGACCGAGGGCTGAGGGGAACATCTCCCTTCCCGCCAGCGGGATCGGAGATGCTCACCCGATTTCCGTTAACGCTGGCACCCCCACGCGCTATAGGCGGCTCCAAGAATCGCACCCCATGCGCAGGAGCCCAGCATGAAGTTTTTTGTCGACACCGCAGACACCGCTGAAATCGCCGACCTTGCCGCGACCGGCCTGCTCGACGGGGTGACCACCAACCCGTCGCTGATCGCCAAGTCGGGCCGGGACTTCCTGGAAGTGACGAAGGAAATCTGTGCGCTGGTCGAAGGTCCGGTCTCGGCCGAGGTCGTCGCGCTCGACCATGAAACGATGATGAAAGAGGCGGAGATCCTGCGCAAGATCGCCGACAATGTCGCGATCAAGGTGCCGCTGACGCTCGATGGCCTCAAGACCTGCAAGAAGCTGACCGACGACGGCACGATGGTCAACGTGACGCTGTGCTTCTCCGCCAACCAGGCGCTGCTCGCCGCCAAGGCCGGCGCGACCTTCATCTCGCCGTTCGTGGGCCGTCATGACGACAACGGCTTTGACGGCATGGCGCTGATCGAGGACATCCGCCTGATCTACGACAACTATGCCTTCGACACCGAAATCCTCGTCGCCTCGATCCGCCACCCGATCCACGTGCTCGAATCCGCCCGCATCGGCGCTGACGTCGCCACCATGCCGCCCAGCGTGATCCGCGGCCTGTTCAAGCATGTGCTGACCGACAAGGGGATTGAGGGCTTCATGGCCGATTGGGCCAAGACGGGGCAGTCGATCGGCTGACCAAGCCGTCGCCTTGAAGATACCTCAAAAGAAAGCGCCGCCTCGATATGTTCGAGGCGGCGCTTTCTTTTTTCTACAGGCCGCAGACGCAAGAAGAAGCGTCTGCTCAGCTCTCAATCCGCAAAGCTCTTCGGCGCGGGAGAGGCGATTGTCAGCACGCCTGCGCCCACCTGTTGCACTTCGAGCAGCCGCTGCGCCACGCCATTGCCGCCGAAGCGGAAGGCTCCGTCGAGGCCGATAAAGCCGCCGGGATCGCGCAGGCGGTCCATCGGGAAGGGGGTGCCGGGCTTCCAGTCGCGGGCGATGCGGGTGGTTAGCAGCACGCTGTCATAGCCCAGGGTCGAGAGGCGGAACGGGTCGGTGCCGAACTGCGCGCGGTATTTGGCGGCATACTGGCGGTACAAGCCGTCTGAAACGCTGGCGAACCATGCGCCGCGCATCGCGGCCGAGGCGGACAGGGTGCGTTCGGTGTTCCACAATTCGGTGCCCAGGATGCGGGCGTCGGTGCCGCCATTGGCGCGGATCAGCGGCACGATGCGGATCGCGGCTGCGCCGCTATCGGCGATCAGGATGGCCTCATAGGCGCTGTCGCCCTGCATCTTCTTGAGCGCAGCGGTAATCGCTGCATTGCCCGCGCCATAGCTCTGCATCGACACGACGGTGCCGCCTGCGGCCTTGACCGAGGCCAGCATGGCGGATGAGGCGCGCTGGCCATAGGTGCCGGCGGGGACGAGCGCGGCGAAGCGGGTGATGCCCTGGGCACGGGCATGGCGCACCACGCGGTCGACCGACTGCGCGGGCA
The DNA here is from genome assembly GCA_026625625.1 of Blastomonas sp. SL216. Classification (NCBI taxonomy): domain Bacteria; kingdom Pseudomonadati; phylum Pseudomonadota; class Alphaproteobacteria; order Sphingomonadales; family Blastomonadaceae; genus Blastomonas; species Blastomonas sp. SL216. The sequence continues at coordinate 1,034,877 of CP113055.1, read as the reverse complement.
CATAGCCCATCACGAACACATTGTTGCCGGCGATGCCGACATCGTTGGAATAGCTGATGATCGGCACGCGCGCGGCGTTGGCAGCAGCGGCGATGGCGACAACATCATCGCCGAACAGCGGGCCCAGGATCAGGCGGTTGCCATCGGCAATGGCGCGCTGCGCAGCGACCTGCGCACCCTTGGCGGTGTCATAGCTGGTGATGCGGATATTGCTGGCCTTGGTGTCCATCAGCGCCAGCGTCGTGGCATTGGCGATCGACTGGCCGACAGCGGCATCCTTGCCCGAGAGCGGCAGCAGCAGGGCGATGCGGTGGCGTGTCTCGTCGCTGGGCAGCACGCCGGTGATGGCACCGTCATCGGGGCGGGTGACGGGCTGGTCCGGCTGCTGGCTGGGCGTGCTGGGGGGTGCGGTCTTGGGAACCATCGTCTGGCACGCAGCCAGGAACATGGTGCCCAGCACCAGCATGAGGATGGCCTGCCATTTCCGGTATAGGTGTTTCACTGCTTGTCGCTCCCGCCCTGCCGGTCCATGAACATCCGCGTGATTCATGATCCCGAACCCGGCCTGTATATCGTCGCGACACCAATCGGCAACCTTGGTGATCTGTCCGCGCGCGCCCGGAAGGTGCTGGAACAGGCTGACCTGATCGCCTGCGAGGACAGCCGGGTGACCGGCGGCCTGCTGCATCACCTGGGCTTCAAGCGGCCCCTGATGCGCTATGACGACCACGCCCGGCCTGCGGACCGCGAGCGGCTGATTTCCGCAGCATTACAAGGGCCTGTCGCTCTGGTCAGCGATGCGGGCACGCCGCTGATATCCGATCCGGGCTATAAGCTGGTGCGCGAGGCCCGCGCAGCAGGCGTGGCCATCCATTCGGTGCCTGGTCCCTCTGCGGTGATCGTCGCGCTGACGCTTGCCGGATTGCCGACCGACAGATTTTACTTTCACGGCTTCCTGCCCAACAAGGCGGGCGCGCGCGACAAGGAGATTGCCGCGCTCGCCGCGATCCCCGCCACGCTGGTATTCTATGAAAGCGCCAAGCGCCTCGCCGCCTGCCTTGCGGCGCTGCACGCCGGCCTTGGCAACCGTGAAGCTGCGGTGGTGCGCGAGATCAGCAAGAAATTCGAGGAAACCCGCACGGGCACGCTGGCCGAGCTGGCCGAAAGCTATGCCGATGCCGCGCCCAAGGGGGAGATCGTGATCGTCGTCGGGCCGCCGCTGGAGGACGATGGCGAGGCAGATGAAGATGCTGTCGAGGCGGCGCTGAAAGAAGCGCTCGCCACCATGCCGCCCGGCAAGGCTGCGGGCGAGGTCGCGCGACGCTTCGGGCTCGATCGCAAGGCGCTCTATGCCCGGATCATGGCGGAGCGCGATGCCTGAGGCACGGCGCAGGCGGGCTGAAGCTGCGGGTCGGCGCGCCGAGACATTGGCGGCCTGGTGGCTACGGCTCAAGGGGTGGCGCATCCTGGCCTCGCGCGTCCGCACGCCCTTTGGCGAGGTGGACCTGGTGGCCCGGCGCAGGCGCATCGTCGCCTTTGTCGAGGTCAAACACCGGCAGAGCGTGCGCGAACTCGATGAAGCCATCGATCACCATCGGCTGCGGCGGGTGGCCGCTGCGGCGGAAGCGCTGATGCCCCGGTTCGTGCGCGACGGGCAGGATGCACGCATCGACGTGATCCTGCTTGCGCCGGGCCGCTTGCCGCGCCATCTGACGCACGTCTGGCAGGGCGACTGACCGCGCTGCCCCCATTCTGGTTCAAACAAAGGCTTTCCCCATGAAAATCGCGGTGCAGATGGACCCGATGCCCGGCATCAACATCAAGGGCGACAGCAGCTTCGCATTGATGCTCGCTGCCCAGGCACGCGGCTACACGCTCTATCACTATGACGTCGCGACACTCACTTACGAGGCGGGGCAGGTGACGGCGCATGCGCATCCGGTGACGGTGCGCAACCTGCCCGGCGACCATTTCAGCTTTGGCGATCCGGTGCGGCTGGACCTTGGCGAAGATGTCGATGTCGTCCTGATGCGCCAGGACCCGCCCTTTGATGTCGGCTATATCACCGCGACGCATATTCTCGAGCGCCTCAAGGGGCGGACGTTGGTGGTCAATGACCCCGCATCGGTGCGCAATGCGCCGGAAAAGGTCTATGTGCTCGATTTCGAACGCTTCATGCCACCGACCTTGGTGACCCGCTCGCTCGACGAGGTGAAGCGCTTCCAGGCACGGCACGGCGCGATCGTGGTCAAGCCGTTGCACGGCAATGGCGGCAAGGCGGTGTTCCTGATCGGCGAGGATGGGGCGAACCTCTCCGCCCTGGTCGAGCTGTTCGGCCAGATCTGGCGTGAACCGTTCATGGTCCAGCCGTTTCTTCCCGAAGTCGCGCAAGGCGACAAGCGCATCGTTCTGGTCGACGGCAAGGTCGCAGGGGCGATCAACCGCAAGCCGGGCGAGGGCGAGTTCCGCTCCAACCTGGCAGTCGGCGGCTATGCCGAATCCGCAACGTTGACCGACCGCGAGCAGGAAATCTGCGACGCCATGGGGCCCGAGCTCAAGGAACGCGGCCTGCTGTTCGTGGGTATCGATGTCATCGGCGGCCAATGGCTGACCGAGATCAACGTGACCTCACCCACCGGGATCGTCGCGATCAGCGCGTTCAACAACAGCGATGTCGCAGGGATGATCTGGGACGCGATCGAGGCGCGCCTGGAGAACAAGGCATGAGTGATTTCATCATCGATCTGGTGGCGCGCGGCGGATATTGGGGCGTCGCCTTTCTGATGGCGCTGGAAAATGTCTTTCCGCCGATCCCGTCCGAGGTGATCATGGGGCTCGCCGGGATCGAGGCGGGCAAGGGCAACATGAACCTGTGGGGGGTGATCGTTGCCGGAACCATCGGATCGGTTGCTGGCAACTATTTCTGGTACGCTATCGGCCGTGCCTTCGGGCTGAAGCGGCTGGACCATTTCGTTGCGCGCTGGGGCCGCTGGTTCACGCTCGACCGGCACGAGATCGACCGGTTCACCATGCTGTTCCACCGTTATGGCGGCGCGACGATGTTCTTCGCGCGCATGGTCCCGACGGTGCGGACGCTGATCTCATTGCCTGCCGGCATTTTCGAGATGAGCCGCACCAAGTTCCTGATCTGGACCTTTGCCGGTGCAGGCGTGTGGAACGTCGTGTTCGCAGGGATCGGTTTTCAGCTCGGCGCGCGGTTCGAGGAGATCGACAAATATACCGGACCCGCCTCGACCGCAGTGATCGGCATCATCGTGCTGGTCTACATCATCCGGGTGATCTTCTGGCGGCCGCATCCTGAGCCTGTTCAGCAGGACTGAGCCGTTCAGGCGCGCGGATGCGCATTCTCGTACACGTCGAGCAGATGCGCCGCGTCGACCTGGGTATAGATCTGGGTTGACGAGAGGCTCGCATGGCCGAGCAGTTCCTGCAGCGACCGCAGATCCGCCCCACCCGCCAGCAGGTGCGTGGCGAAGCTGTGGCGCAAGGCGTGCGGTGTCGCATCCTCGGGCAGGCCGAGCAGGCGGCGCGCGTTCATCATCGCGCGGCGGACCAGCGCAGGCGATAAAGGTCCGCCGCGCGTACCCCTGAACAACGGTTTATCGCGGTCGAGCGGGAAGGGCACCAGCGCGGCATAATGCGTGAGCGCCTCGCGAAGCTGTGGCAGCACCGGCACCACGCGCGGCTTGCCGCCCTTGCCGATGATGCGCAGCGTTTCACCCACCGGCAGCACATCGCCGGTCAGCCCGGTGGCTTCGCTGATGCGCAGGCCCGCGCCATAGAGCAGCAGCAGCACCGCCCAGTCGCGCGCCTGCACCCAGACCGGGCCGTTGCGTCCAGCGATCGCATCGCCCAGTGCCATGATGTCATCGGGCGCGATGGGCCGGGGCAGGCTGCGCTTGAGCCGGGGGCCCTTCAGCCTTGGCGGCGCGGCGTCGTTGCCCGACTGGCTCGCGGCAAATCCCAGAAACGCGCGGATCGCCGACAGCTCGCGCGCGGCACTGCGATTGGCCAGTCCGTCGCCGCGCCGGGCGGCAAGATAGGCGCGAAGGTCCGCCTGGCTGGCCCTGGACAGACGCGCCGCATTGGCCTGCTCGCCCCAGTGTTCGGCCAGAAACTCGGTCAGCCGCTCTGCCGTGGCGATATAGGCGCGCACCGTATGCAAGGATCGGCGGCGGTTGTCGGCAAGGTGCGCGCGCCACAGGCCAATCAGCGATGCGGCAGTGTGCACCTGGGTCATGCCCGTCAGGGTATCAGAGCGCGGCAGGCGGCTCAATCGCCACGATCTCGGCCAGAATGGCATTGAGCAGCGGCATGCCCTTTTCGGTCACGGTGATGTGGTCGCCATCGCGCCGCGCCAGACCCAGCCCAACCAGCCGCTCAGCCGCCTTGCCGTCAATCAGCGCATCGAGGGCCACGCCGCTGCGCGCCGCGATCCGGGCGAGATCGACGCCCTCGGCAAGCCGCAGCCCCATCAGCAGGGCCTCCATCGCGCGGGTTGCAGGGTCGAGCGGCCGTTCGATGGCGAGGCCATGTCCGTTGCGATCCATCGCGGACAGATAGTTTTCCGGCTTGCGGTGGCGCTCGGTCGCCAGCGCACCGCGCCGCCCATGCGCCCCCGGCCCGATGCCGGCATAATCGCCATAACGCCAATAGGTCAGATTGTGGCGGCTCTCTTCGCCGGGGCGGGCATGGTTGCTGATCTCATAAGCGGGCAGCCCCGCCGATGCGGTGATGTCGCGGGTCAGATCGAACAGATCGGCGCACAGATCGTCATCCGCCGGGATCAGCTCACCCCGCCGCACCAGCGTTTCGAAGCGAGTCCCCGGTTCGATGGTGAGCTGATAGAGCGACAGATGGCCGGTTCCGAAGCCCAGGGCGCGCCTCAGTTCAGCCTCCCATTGATCGGGCGACTGGCCGGGCCGAGCATAGATCAGGTCGAAGGAAACCCGGCTGAAATGCTGCTGCGCGGTGGCCAGCGCGCGCAGCCCCTCGTCGACACCGTGCGCGCGGCCGAGAAAGCCGAGCGTCGCATCGTCGAGCGCCTGCAGGCCCAGCGATACGCGGTTGACGCCGGCGCGGGCCAGATCGGCAAAGCGTGCGGCCTCGACCGACGAGGGATTGGCCTCGAGGGTAATCTCGATCGTGTCGCTGGCTGCCCAATGGGTCGTTGCTGCCCCAATCAATGTCTCGACCAGGGCAGGTGGCATCAGCGATGGCGTGCCGCCGCCGAAGAAGATCGAACCCAGCGTGCGGCCTGGCAGCAGTGCGGCCTCATGCGCCAGATCGGCCAGCAGCGCATGGTGCCACTGCGCAATGTCGACCGTGTCACGAACATGGCTGTTGAAGTCGCAATAGGGGCATTTGGACACGCAGAATGGCCAGTGGATGTAAAGCGCCAGCGGGTCGTCATTCCCATCAGGGTTAAAGGGAGAGGAAGGCAGTTCAGCTATCAAGGCAGGCTTTGACCAGCTTGGCAAAGGCATCGGCGCGGTGGCTGATGGCGTGCTTGTGTTCGGGGTCGAGCTCGGCAAAGGTCTGGTCGAAGCCCTGGGCCACGAAGACCGGGTCGTAACCGAAGCCGAGCGTCCCGCGCGGCGGCCAGGTCAGCGATCCGTTGACGCGCCCCTCAAACACTTCGGCATGACCATCGGGCCAGGCCAGAGCGAGCGTGCAGATGAAATAGGCGCTGCGGTCGGCATCGGGGCCAAGCTCGGCGAGCCTGCCTTCCACCTTGCCCATCGCCAAGTACCAGTCGCGCCCGGGTGCGCCCTCGAACCACTGCCGCTCGGCCCAGTCGGCGGTATAGACGCCCGGCGCGCCACCCAGCGCCGCGACGCACAGGCCGCTGTCATCAGCCAAAGCGACGCAGTTCGCCGCCTTGGCCGAGGCATGCGCCTTGAGCAGCGCGTTTTCGGCAAAGCTGGTGCCGGTCTCTTCGGGCTCGGGAAGGCCAAGATCGCCTGCCGAGACCGGCTCGATGCCGAACGGCTCGAGCAGCGCGCGGATCTCGCGCACCTTGCCCTGATTGTGGCTGGCAATGACCAGCCTGCCCGGTTCCAGCCTGCGCGCCGTCATGACGTCAACCGACCGCCTTGGCCTGGGCTTCGAAAATCTGCGCGCAGCCCATGCGGGCGAGGCGCAGCAGCCGCAGCAGCGCTTCCTCGTCATAGGGCGCGCCCTCGGCCGTCGCTTGCGCCTCGGCAATGTTGCCTCCTTCGATCAGCACGAAATTGGCATCGGCATCGGCATTCGAATCCTCGATATAGTCGAGGTCTAGCACCGGCGTTCCCTGATGGATGCCGCAGCTGATCGCCGCGACCTTGGCGGTGATCGGGTCTTCCTTGATCAGGCCCTGTGCCATCAGTCCGTTGACCGCGAGCCGCAGCGCCACCCAGGCACCGGAGATAGACGCCGTGCGGGTGCCGCCATCGGCCTGGATCACGTCGCAATCGACGGTGATCTGGCGTTCGCCCAGCTTCTTCAGGTCGACGACCGCGCGCAGCGAGCGGCCGATCAGCCGCTGGATCTCCTGGGTGCGGCCCGATTGCTTGCCCTTGGCCGCCTCGCGCTGGCCGCGCGTGTGCGTGGCACGCGGCAGCATCGAATATTCCGCCGTCACCCAGCCTTCGCCCTTGCCCTTGAGCCAGGGGGGCAGGCGCTCCTCGATGCTGGCGGTCACCAGCACGCGGGTGTCACCAAAGCCGATCAGGCAGCTGCCCTCGGCATGCTTGGTAAAGCCGGTTTCGATGCTGATGGTGCGCATTTCGTCGGGGGCGCGGCCTGATGGGCGCATAAGGTGATTCTCCAGATTGCATTCGGTCTAGCGTTGGAAGCGCCGATAGCGGGCGGCCGCGCGCTTGGAAAGCGCCAAGCCTGAGATCGCCCTCTTGCCAGCGCCCGGCAAAAATGGCAGAGGGCCGCCTTCCGCACCGGACCATGGGCGATTAGCTCAGTTGGTAGAGCATCTCGTTTACACCGAGAGGGTCGGCAGTTCGAGCCTGTCATCGCCCACCATGGTCCCGCCCGCGCCGCTGCGGCTGTTGCCGAATTCCCACATCTCGTCAGGATAATGCAGCCTGAACGGTTTCGTTCAGCTACCGGTCAGGCTTGTAAATTCATGACGCTCGCATGCCGAGCACCATCATCCTTGCCGTACTCCTGGGAAGTGCCGCGCCGATGGCACCCATGAGCCTCGCCGCGCTCGAACGCGGTATCCCGATCCAGGTGGATTGCAGCGCCAAGCGCAAGATCCCGACGGTGCCGACGCGCGCCAAGCGCGAGCAGCAGGGGCGTAAGCGCTGTCAGGTGATCGCCCCGATCCTGATGTAAACCCGGCTCAGCCCTTGCTGGCGAGAGTCTCTTCCATCAGCGCCGAGGCACGCGGACCGTTCCAGTCCATCCCGCCGATCATCCGCCACACTTCCTTGCCCTGCGCATCATACAGCACGGTCGTCGGCATCACGCCGGTCATGTAGCTGAACCCCAGATTATTCTCTTCATCGGTGAAGGCCTGGATGTTCTTGAAGCCCTTGTCGGCGAAGAACGGCTTGATCATGTCGAGATTCTGCATGTCCTGCGACACGGTCAGCACGACCAGCCGGTCCTTTTCGCGCGCGGCCAGGGCATCGAGCGTCGGCATTTCGACCACGCAGGGGCCACACCAGGTCGCCCATAGATTGACCAGCACCGGCTTGCCCTTGAACGCGGCAAGGCTGGTGGTCTTGCCATCCGGATCCTTGAAGGTGACGTCGGGCGCAGCCTTGCCCCGCTGAGAAATATCGAGCGTGCCCGAGAGCGGCACATCGGCTCCGGCCTTTTCAGCGGATTTTTCCTTGCCCGCGGGTTGCTCCCCGGCGGGCGATTGCCTATCGCAGCCGCCGATTGCCAGCGCGGCCAGGGCCAATATCGGCCAGAGGCGGGGGCTGGAAAGATGGGCGATAGGCATGGGAAACAACTCCAACAGCATGTGGGGCGGACGTTTTGCCGCCGGGCCGTCCGACGTGATGCGGGCCATAAATGCTTCCATCCCGTTCGACAAGGCGCTGTGGCGGCAGGATATTGACGGTTCGCTGGCGCATGTCGCGATGCTGGGCAAGCAGGGCATCATCCCCGCTGCCGATGCCGAAGCCATCACTGCCGGTCTCAAGCAGATTGCCGAGGAATATGCCGCCAATGGCGTGGCCGAGGACTGGGCGCTCGAAGACATCCACATGCATGTCGAGGCGCGGCTGGCCGAGCTAATCGGCCCTGCGGCGGGCCGGCTGCACACTGCACGCTCGCGCAACGACCAGGTCGCGACCGATTTCCGCCTTTGGGTGCGCGATGCGTGCGATGCCACCGATGCGGCGCTCAAGGCGCTGCAGACCGCGCTGGTCGACCGCGCCGAGCAGCATATCGGCGCGATCATGCCGGGCTTCACCCATCTGCAGATCGCCCAGCCGGTGACGCTGGGCCACCATCTGCTTGCCTATTACGAGATGTTCGCGCGCGACCGTGACCGGTTCGCCAGTGCACGCGCGCGGATGAACCAGTGCCCGCTCGGCTCGGCGGCGCTTGCGGGTACCGGTTTCCCGATCGATCGCGATGCGACGGCTGGGGCGCTCGGCTTTGAGCGGCCCACCGCGAATTCGCTCGACGCGGTTTCGGATCGCGACTTCGCGCTCGATTATCTGGGTGCCGCAGCGCAATGCGCGCTGCACCTGTCGCGCCTGGCCGAAGAGTTCATCATTTGGGCGAGCCAGCCTTATGGCTTCGTCAAGCTGCCCGACAGCTTTTCCACCGGCTCCTCGATCATGCCGCAGAAGCGCAACCCTGATGCAGCCGAACTGGTCCGCGGCCATGCCGGGAGGATCATCGGCTGCCAGACCGCGCTGATGATCACGATGAAGGGCCTGCCGCTCGCCTATTCCAAGGACATGCAGGACGACAAGCCGCCCGTGTTCGAATGCGAGGGCCTGCTGATGCTGAGCCTGGCCGCGATGACGGGCATGGTCGCGGAAAGCGGTTTCGATACCGCCGCGATGCGCAAGGCGACCGAACGCGGCTTTGCCACCGCGACCGATCTGGCCGACTGGCTGGTGCGTCAGGCGGGCATTCCCTTCCGCGAGGCGCACCATATCACCGGCGCGGTGGTCAAGCTGGCCGAGGGCCGGGGCGTGGCGCTCGACACGTTGCCTATCGGGGACCTGCAGGCCATCGATCCGCGCATCACCGATGCCGTCTACCCTGCGCTGTCGGTCGACGCATCGGTCGCCAGCCGCAACAGCTATGGCGGCACCGCGCCCGATCAGGTAAGGCATCAGGTAGCCCGCGCCCGTGCCGCGCTGGCGGGAGAATGATGATGCCGCGTTCCTCTGTTCTGCTTGCCGGTGCCGCCCTGGCCGCGCTGATCGCACTGCCCGGATGCGGCAGCCGGCAGAAGCTGACGGCGGTCGAGGGCATGAAACCGGTGCCGCCCGCTTATGGTGCGGTCGGCGCGGCGGCGCCTGACCAGTTGCTTGAGCCGAGCACCCAGGCGCGCCCCGAACGCAATGTCGAACTGCGCCGCAAGTCCGAGGCGCGCACCGACGACCCCTTCGATCTTCCCCCCGAATAATCAAGGTTTCGACAAACCAATGGACCATTTTTCCCTGGTGGACGGGCAGCTGTTTGCCGAACAGGTGCCGCTGGCGCGCATCGCCGAAGAGGTGGGCACGCCGGTCTATGTCTATTCGCGTGCCACGCTGGAGCGCCATGCCGATGTGTTCCGCGAAGGACTGGCCGGTGTCGAGCGCAAGCATCTGGCCTTTGCGGTCAAGGCGAACCCCAATCTGGCGGTGCTGAAGGTGCTGGCAAAGCGCGGCTATGGAGCTGATGTCGTCTCGGGCGGCGAGCTTGACCGCGCACTCGCTGCTGGCATCGCGCCGCAGGACATCGTGTTTTCCGGTGTCGGCAAGACCGAGGCGGAGATGCGCCATGCGCTGGCCAAACAGATCGGCCAGTTCAACATTGAATCCGAAGAAGAGGGCCAGATGCTGGCCGAGGTCGCGGCATCGATGGGCCTGACCGCGCATGCCAGCCTGCGCATCAACCCCGATGTCGATGCGGGCACGCATGCCAAGATTTCCACCGGCAAGGCGGACAACAAGTTCGGCGTCGGCCTGCATGTCGGCCCCGGCATCTACCAGCGGCTATCGCAGCTGCCCGGCATCGCGCTGCGCGGTGTCGCGGTGCATATCGGCAGCCAGCTGCTCAGCCTCGATCCGCTCGAGGCCGCCTTTGCCAAGATCGGCGAGCTGGTCGGCCATCTGCGCAGCGAGGGCCATGCCATCACCCATGTCGATCTGGGCGGGGGCCTGGGCGTACCCTATCAGGCGAACAGCGAGCCGCCTTCGCCTGCTGATTATGGCGCGCTGGTTGCTCGGGCGACCAGGGGCTGGGACGCGGTTATCCAGTTCGAGCCGGGCCGCGTGATCGCGGGCAATGCCGGCGTGCTGCTGACCCGCGTGATCCGGGTCAAGCCGGGCATCCGCGACCCGTTCGTGGTGGTCGATGCCGCGATGAACGATCTGGCACGGCCCGCGCTCTATGATGCCTGGCACGATTTCGAGGCGGTGCGCCCCGATGGCACGCGGATGATGGCGAACATCGTCGGTCCTGTCTGCGAAAGCGGCGATACCTTCGCCATGGGGCGCGATATCGAGACGGTGGCCGCAGGCGATCTCGCGATCTTCCGCACGGCTGGCGCATATGGCGCGACCATGGCGAGCAGCTATAACAGCCGCGGCATCGTTGCCGAGGTGCTGGTCGATGGCGATCGCTATGCCGTGGTGGCCGATCGCATCAGCCCCGCCGAGATCATGGCGGCGGAAAAGGTACCCGACTGGCTGTGAACCAGCTTCCGCTCTTCGTGAACCTCAGCGGGATGCCGGTCATCCTGCTCGGCGATGGCGAGATGGCGGATGCCAAACGGCGGCTGATCGAGCGGGCAGGCGGGCTGTGCGTCGGCGAGGATGATCGCGCCGCGCGGATTGCGATCGTTGCGCTGGAAGACGAAGGCGAGGCGGTGGTGGCGGTCGAGCGGCTCAAGGCACGCGGATTGCTGGTCAACGCGGTCGACCGGCCTGCGCTATGCGATTTCACTACCCCTGCGATCATCGACCGCGATCCGGTGCTGATCGCCATCGGCACCGGCGGCGCGTCGGCGGGCCTAGCCAAGGCGCTGCGGCAGCGTTTCGAGGCGATGCTGCCGGCACAGCTGGGCAGTCTCGCCCGCGCGCTCGATGCGGCACGCGATGCGATCCGCGCGCGCTGGCCCGGTGGTCCGGAGCGCAGGCGCGCCATCGACGCAGCGCTCGCCCCCGGCGGCGCGCTCGATCCGCTGGCGGAGCAGGGTGACGATGCCGTTGCGGCCTGGCTGGCGCATGGCGCCGCTGGGGTGGGTTCCGGCCTTTACACGATCGCCATCGCTTCGCCTGATCCTGACGACCTGACGCTGCGCCAGGTACGCCTGCTGGGCAGCGCGGAACTGGTACTGCACCCCGCCGACATGCCCAAGGCGATCCTGGCGCGCACGCGGGCCGATGCCGCGATCCAGGTCGATGGCGACGGACAGGGCGTTGCCCAAGCCGGTGTCGTTGTCAGGCTGGTTTGGGCGGGGACAGCAGGAAATTCATGAACACCGTCGCGATGGGCTTGGCCGCGTCGTCCTGCCAGGCCTTGGCCTCGACATTGGCGACCCGCCGCCCGATCCGCGTGACTTCGCCCAGCGCATAGGTGCGCGCCTCGCGCCCGCCGCGCATGAAGTTGATCGTGATGTTCACCGGCTTGATCCGCAACGCCGGCTCGTCGCCTGACAGGGTGACACGCAGTGCGGCAATCGCCGCGATCTCCATCAGCCCGCTCATCGCGCCACCGTGCAGAAAGCCGGGACGGCCCATCACATGCGGGCCATAATCGAAGGCGATGACGGGCAAGCCGCCCTGCATATGGTCGACCGTCATGCCCATTTCGTGCGCAAAGGGCGGCATGAAGTCCATGACCATCGCCATATCGTGTTCGGTGTTCATCGCTCAGCCCAGAAAATTGTCGACGCGGATGAAGGTGCCGACGACATGCGCCACCGGATCGTCAGCATCGCCATCGTGCGCCACGCCGCGCACAAACGCCATGGATCGCGTGACCTTGTAGCACTCGCCGCGCCCGATCACCGCCTTGCCGGGTGTTGCGGGGCGCATGTAATCGACCCGCAGGTCCAGCGTCACCTGCGGGCGAAACTCGCCGATCGCGGTCCAGACCGAAAGGCTGGTGGCATTGTCCATAAGGCTGATGATCGGGCCAGAGGCGATGATCCCGCTCTCGACATCCCCAATCAGCTTTTCGGAATAGGGCAGTTCCATCTCCACCCAGCCGACGCCGTGCGCGCGATAACGCATGCCCAGATGTCCGCCATGGCCCAGCCTCGAAAGGATGCCTTCAAAGGCGCTGGGGTCAAAGCCGCCGCCTTGCGTGGCGGTTTCTGGGGCAGGGTCGGTCATGAAGCTGGCTCGATTCGTGAGGGTGCCGGTTGTCGGACGACGATTGTGAAGTGCCAGGCAAACTCTGCACGCCGCCAGGCATTCGTCAACCCGCAGCATCATGCGACCGATGCCGCTTCCGCGACGCCCATGCACGCCCGATCGGTGTTTTCGCGTGCCGATAAGCAATTGATGGGCCTGCGCGCCGGGCTATAGTTCCCGCTGCGACGACAGGGCGGGGGCGGCATGCTGATTACGGATTTCGACATCGGGCAGATCGGGAAACTGATCCAGATCGCCATGGCCCCTGCCTTCCTGCTGCTGGCCACCGGCAATATCCTGCAGATGTTCGCCAACCGGCTGGCCCGCGTGGTGGATCGCGAGCGTGTTCAGATGGCGGAGTTTCACCGCACCCAGGGCGAGGCGCATGTCCGCGTGGTCAACGAACTGCGGATGCTCGATCGCCGCGCGGACGTCATCAACCGGGCGATCCTGATGGGCACGTTGAGCGCGATTACCGTCGGCGTCGTCATCGCCGCCATCTTCGTGCTGTCGCTCACCGGCTATCGCTTCGGGCTGTTCGTGGCCGGCGGCTTCATTCTGGCGATGGTGTTTCTGGTCGTCGGACTGCTGCTGTTCGTTGCCGAAATCCGCATGGCGACCCATACGATCCGGATCGAGGAAAAGCTGCTCAGGCTGGACGACGACTGAACGAAAAAGGCCCCGCCATCGCTGGCAGGGCCCTTTTGGGTTTCAGCAAGACTGGCTGCGCTCAGTCGCCGCTGGGGGCAGCGACTGCACCTGCGGCTGCCGGATCTTCAGCAGCGGCGTCCTTGACCGGATCTTCGGTGGTGGCGGGAGCACCCTCGGCAGCAGGAGCCGCTTCAGCAGCGGGCGCTGCGGGCAGGGGCAGCGGGCTACCCGTCTGGGTGTTCATCCAAGCCATCAGATTGGCGCGGTCTTCGGCCTTGCCGAGACCTGCAAAGCTCATCTTGGTGCCATCGGCATAGGCCTTGGGCGAGGTGAGCCACTTGTTCATTTCCTGGAACGTCCAGGGGCCCGACTTGCCCTTCAGCGCGTCCGAATAGGCAAAGCCGGCGACCGAAGCATGCGGCTTGCCCAGCACGCCATACAGGTTGGGGCCAATGCCGTTTGCGCCGCCGCTGTTGATGCTGTGGCACGACGAGCACTTGGCGAAAATCTTTTCGCCCTTGGCCGGATCGGCGCTGGCGAGCAGCGTTTCGATCGGAACTTCAGCCGCAGCACCGTCACCTTCGGACGACACGACGCCTTCAATCACATAGCCGAGCTTTTCGGGGCGCTCGGGCTTGTCGGCGTGGAACACCTTGCCGCTGACGATCGAAAGGCCAAGGGCGACAATGCCCCCTGCAAGAACCCAACCTGCAATCGTGTTTTTGCTGTCCTGCATGCCCTGTTGCCTCATCTTTGATGCGGACGCCATGTCGGCACGGCGCCCTGAACGGTCGTCATCCGAATAGGACCGGCGATAGCCGCCTGTCCTTTCGCCCTGTTGAAAGACCCCGTTGCCGCGTCGCAACAGGGCCGGTCAGCCGCCCCCCTGTAATCATCGTCCGGGCGCTCTGCAAGCCCCGAGACGCGCGATTTCGCCTTGTCGTTACGGCTGGGCCTGCCTATGCGCCCTGCCCATGCAAAGCTATCCGCAGATCGCCCGCCAGATGGTTGAGGACATGGCCCGAATCGCCGCCGTCGAACCGGAGCGGTCGATCGCCTATCAGGGCGCGCCGGGCGCCTATTCGCACATCGCTGCGCGCGCCTTTGCGCCGGATTGGCATCCCTTGCCGTGTTTTTCCTTTCAGGATGCGATGGATGCGGTGAAGGACGGGCGCGCGACACGGGCCATCATCCCGATCGAGAATTCGCAGCATGGCCGGGTGGCCGACATCCATTTCCTGTTGCCGGAAAGCGGATTGACGATCGTCGCGGAATATTTCCTCCCCGTCCGTCATTGCCTGCTGGCCAAGGACGACGGGCCCTATCATTCGGCGGTCAGCCACCCGCAGGCCCTGGGCCAGACGCGCCATTATCTGCGCGCGCAGGGGCTTGAACCGATCAGCTATCCGGACACCGCAGGCGCGGCCGCATTCGTTGCCGAATCGACAGAGCCGGGCCTGTGCGCGGTCGCATCGAGGCTGGCGGGCGAGGTGTTCGGCCTGAAGGTTGTGGCCGAGGGCATCGAGGACGCAGCACATAACATGACCCGGTTTGTCGTGCTGGCGGCGCATCGCGATGATCCGATGCCCGATGTCGCCAAGGTGATGACCACCTTCATCTTCGAGGTGAAGAACATCCCCGCAGCGTTGTTCATGGCCCTGTCGGGATTTGCCACCAACGGCATCAACATGACCAAGCTGGAAAGCTATATCCGCGACGGCAGCTTTGCAGCGGCGGAATTCTATGCTGATATCGAGGGCATGCCGGGCCAGCCTGCGGTCGATCGTGCGCTGGAAGTGCTCGGCTATCACAGCAAATGGGTGCGCATTCTGGGCAGCTATCCCCAGGCCATGTCGCGCGAATAACCGGGCCGTATCGGGGGCGATCAGTCGGCGGGCTTGCCGATCCGCCGGTTGAGGAGACGCATCACCGGGGTCACCGTCAGGCCGTGCAGCAGGATCGAGCCCAGCACGATCAGCCCCAGCGTTTCCCACAGCACGTTCTGGCTTTCGAAGCTGCCATGGTTGAGGCCGAAGGCGAGATAATAGACCGAACCCAGCCCGCGAATTCCGAAAAAGGCGATCACGAACCGCTCCAGCGGAGGACGCTTGATATCGATCAGCGCCAGATAACCGATCACCGGGCGGATCACGAGCAACACCAGCGCGGCGACAAGCACGTTGGTCCAGCCGATGTTCGACAGCAGCTCGCCGCCGGTCAGCATGCCGCCGAACAGGACCAGCAGCACCATCATCACCAGCCGTTCGGTTTCGTCGGCAAAATCGTGCAGTTCGGAATTGAAATCGTCGCCATCGGCCGATCGGCGCAGGATAAGCCCGGCAATGAACACCGCTAGAAAGCCATAACCATGCGCGAATTCGGTCAGCGCATAGATGGCGAGCGTCGCTCCGACCGCGATGAAGCCGTCACCGGTGCGCGACAGGCGGGTATCCTGCGGAAGGCGGTAGATGATCTGGCCGAGAATCCAGCCGCCAGCGGTTCCCACCAGCGCGCCGACGCCCAGCCGCCAGATGACATCCTGCCATGCCCACAGGCCCAGCGTGGACCAGCCAAGCCCAGCGGCGCTGGCGGCGAGCGCAAGATAGACGAAGGGAAAGGCAAGCGCATCGTTGAGCCCGGCCTCAGAGGTCAGCGCAAACCGGGCTTCGTCGCTGTCCTCGCCGTCAGGTCTCTCGATCTGGACATCGGATGCCAGCACCGGGTCAGTCGGTGCCAGACACGCGCCCAGCAACAGCGCAGACGCCAGCGGCAGCCCCAGGATCCACAGTCCCGATAGTGCAATCAGGCCGATGGTAAGCGGCATCACGATGGCCAGCAGCCGCAGGGTGATCTGCCAGCCCGCCCAGCTGAACGGCCTGCCGATCTTCAGCCCCGCGCCCATCAGTGAGATGATGACGATGAACTCGGTCGCTTTCTCGATCAGGACGGGCGACTCGACGGGGTGCGGGGAGAACTGGCCGAGCGGCGTGTAGGCGAACATCGCCATGCCGAAGCCGACAAAGATGATCGGCAGCGACAAGGGCAGCTTCTTGAGCAGCAGCGGCAGCCAGGCGACCAGCAACACGACGATGCCGATACCGAGCAGCCACAGCTTGTAATGTTCCAGCAGAAACTGACCAACCACGCTGGTGAACATCGGGTCGGTAAAGGCGGTCACATCCAGATCGGGGGTCCTGGGGACGACGATCTGGCGGAAGCTATGGATCATCAGTGAGCAGCACCCCAACTCGGCCCGGTGCCGATCTCAACTCCCAAAGGTACGCTGAGCGTTACCGCCGGTTCCGCCGCATTTTCCATGACCGAACGGATGACGGCAGATGCGGCCTCGACATCGCCTTCAGGCAGTTCGAACACCAGTTCGTCATGCACCTGCAGCAGCATGCGCACATGGCCGAGGCCTGCGGCGTCCAGCGCCGGGCCCATGCGGACCATGGCCCGCTTGATGATATCGGCGCTGGTGCCCTGGATCGGGGCATTGATCGCCGCGCGCTCGCTGCCCTGGCGCTCGGCCTGGTTTTTCGAATTGATCCGCGGGAAATGGGTCTTCCTGCCGAACAGTGTTTCGGTAAAGCCGCACTCGCGCGCCTTTTCCATGGTTTCGGCGATATAGCGGTTGATCCCCGGAAAGCGCTGGAAATAGGTGTCGATCATCGCCTGCGCTTCATCGGCGCTCACTTCCAGCCGGCCCGCCAGCCCCCAGCGCGAGATGCCGTAGAGGATCGCAAAGTTGATCGTCTTCGCACGGCCGCGGGTGTCGCGGTTGACCTCGCCGAACAGCTCCTGCGCCGTGCGATTATGAATGTCCTCGCCCTTCGCAAAGGCATCACGCAGCGTTTCGACATCGGCCATGGCGGCAGCCAGGCGAAGCTCGATCTGGCTATAGTCCGCCGCCAGGATCACATTGCCCGGTTCAGCCACAAACGCATGCCGGATCTGCCGGCCGATTTCGGTGCGGATCGGGATGTTCTGCAGATTGGGTTCGGTGGACGAGAGCCGTCCGGTCTGCGCACCGACCAGGCTGTAGCTGGTATGGACGCGGCCCGTCTTCGGGTTGATCTGTTCCTGCAGCGCATCGGTATAGGTGGACTTGAGCTTGGCGAGCTGACGCCAGTCGAGCACCTTGCGCGAGATGTCCGATCCCTCCATCGCCAGCTTCTCGAGCACGGTGACATCGGTGGAATATTGCCCCGTCTTGCCTTTCTTGCCGCCCTTCAGACCCATTTTCTCGAACAGGATTTCGCCGAGCTGCTTGGGGCTGCCGATGGCGAAGCTCTGGCCGGCCAGCGCATGGATCTCTGCCTCGAGCGCTGCCATGCGGGTGGCGAAATCCTGGCTGAGCGCGGCGAGCTGTTCGCGGTCGACCTTGATGCCGTTGCGCTCCATGCCCGCCACCACCGGGATCAGCGGGCGGTCGACGTTCTGGTAGACTCGGGTCACGCCTTCCACAGGCATGCGCGGGCGCAGCACATGCCACAGGCGCAGCGTGACATCCGCGTCCTCGGCGGCATAGCGCGTGGCATCGCTAAGCGGCACCTCGTTGAAGCCGATCTGCTTCTTGCCGGTGCCGGTCAGTGATTTGAAGCTGATGCAACTATGGCCCAGATGACGTTCGGCGAGCGCATCTATGCCATGCCCGCCGCTGCCGAATTCGTGCCCGGCATCCAGGTTGAAGCTCATCACCATGGTGTCGTCGATCGGCGAGACCATGATCCCATAGCGCGCCAGCACGTTGAGATCATATTTCAGGTTCTGGCCGATCTTGAGGATGCTGTCGTCCTCGAGCAGCGGCTTGAGCCGCGCGATGGCATCCTGCAGCGCGATCTGCTTCGGCTTCTCGGCAAACATGTCGGTACCGCCATGGCCGAGCGGGATATAGCACGCCTCGCCAGGCGCAACCGCCAGGCTCACCCCGACCAACGCCGCCTGCATCGAATCGAGCGAGTCCGTCTCGGTATCAACAGCCACCATGCCGGCTGCCCGTGCGCGAGCGATCCAGGCATCGAGCGTTTCGATATCCTGGATGCAGACATAGTCCTCCAGATTGATGGGCGGCATCGCCAGAGGCAGCGGCGCAATGGCATTGTCGCTGCGCGGCTCACCTTCGGTCGTGGTGCGCGGGGCAGGGGAGGCGTCTGCCGGACCACTCGCGCCGAGCTTCCTCAGCAGGCTGGTAAAGCCGTGCTTGTTCAGGAATGCGGCCAATGGCTCGGGCGGAATGTCCTTGAGCAGGAAATCGTCAAGTTCATTGGGCAGCGGGCAATTGTCCTTGAGCGTGACCAGCACCTTGCTGAGGCGTGCCATGTCCGCCTGTTCGATCAGGCTGTCGCGCATCTTGGAGGGCTTCATCGACGGGGCTGCCGCGAGCACGCTTTCAAGATCGCCATGTTCGACGATCAGCTTGGATGCCGTCTTGGGGCCGATGCCGCGAATGCCGGGCACATTGTCGACGGCATCGCCCATCAGCGCGAGAACATCGCCCAGCTGCTCGGGCAGCACGCCGAACTTTTCCATCACGGCTTCCGGGCCGAGCCGCACGTTCTTCATCGTGTCGAGCATGTCGAGACCGGGCTGGATGAGCTGCATCAGGTCCTTGTCGGAGCTGACGATGGTGACCTTCCATCCCTTGGCGAGCGCATCGACGGCATAGCTGGCGATGATATCGTCCGCCTCTACATTGTCTTCCTCAATGCAAGGCATCGAAAAGGCGCGGGTCGCATCGCGGATCAGCGGGAATTGCGGCCGCAGGTCCTCGGGCGGTTCGGGACGATGCGCCTTGTACTGGTCGTACAGTTCGTTGCGGAAGCTCTGCGAGCTCTTGTCGAGAATCACCGCCATATGCGTCGGGCCATCGGCCTTGTGCAGATCGTCGGCGAGCTTCCACAGCATCGTGGTATAGCCATAGACCGCGCCGACAGGCGTGCCTTCCGGGTTGGTCAGCGGGGGCAAGCGGTGATAGGCGCGGAAGATGTACGACGATCCGTCGACGAGATAGAGATGGTTCTGCTGTGACATGGCCGCAGCGATAGCAGCGCCATCAGGCAGGGTCATGCAATTTTGGAACTGCCGCTGCCATGGTGCGTAAGCGGCTCGGGGAAGGTGCCGCACCCGGCGCCGTCATGAAGGAGCTCATTTATGCGTTATCTTGCCATCGTTAGCGCCGCTGCGCTTGCCATGGGCCTGGCCGCCTGTTCGAACGAAACCGAGCAGAAGACCGAAGCCGCCGCCGATGCCGCCGGTGATGATATCGAAGAGAATATCGATACCGCTGGCCAGGTCGTCGACAATGCGATGGAAGACGTCGAAGCCGGCGTCGACAAGGCAGCCAAGGACCTTGACGCCGAAGCCGACAAGGCCGGCGACAAGATTGAAAAGGAATGGGACGAAGCCAAGGCCGAGGCCAAGGAAGAAGCCCAGTAAGCCGTTCTTCGAACCTAAAGAAGCTCTGCCTGCTCGATCGCTTCTGATCGGGCGGGCAGGCTGAACCGCATGCCATCCTCACCCATGACGACCGTGCCGCTATAGGCCTGGGCAACGCCGCGCAGGAAATAGGGGTGCAGCAATCTGGAGGGCATGCGCGGCACGATATGGGTGAACACCAGCATCCTGGCCTTGCCCTCGCGCGCTATGCCCGCCACGGCCACCGGGGAGCTGTGATAGCCCGGAATGTCCGACATGATCTTGGCAATGCGCCGGTCGCCATGCGCCTTGGCGGTCGCCGAAATCTTGCCCACCATCGCCGGGTTCAGCACCTCGTGCACCAGCACATCGCACCCGTTGCACATGCGCGAGACCGCTCTGGTCGGCGCGGTATCGCCGCTGATGACGACCGAGCGCCCCTTGTAATCGAAGCGATATCCCACCGCTGGTTCGACCGGGTCATGCTTGACCGTGAACGCCGTGATCTTCACCCCAGCCCGATTGTAGACGACGTGCGGGCCATTGCCTGGGGCGATGGTGAATGCGCGCGCGCCAGCACCGCTGCGCGGCATGATGTCAGCGCCGTGATGCGCGATGCGATAGCCATAATCTGCGGTATAGGCGGTATCGAGGCCGCTCACGACCTTGTCCACGCCCTGGGGACCATGAACGGGCATCGGCAGCTTGCGCCCGCTCGCGGCCCAGCGCAGCATCAGCACCTCGCCCAGCCCGTCGATATGGTCGGAATGGAAATGGGTGAGGAAGGTGGCGTCGATCTTGCCCAGCGGGACACCGATCTCCCCGATCCTGCGCCCGGCGCCCGCGCCTGCATCGACCAGAAACAGCTGCTTGCCGGCCAGCACCATCGTGCAAGGCCCCGACCGGCCCGGATCGGGCAGGGGGGACCCTGTTCCGCACAGGATGACATGCAGGCCATCGGGCAGGCCTGCGGTTGCATCCTTGCCGTAGCTCGCTTCAACGGCGCGGTTGAACACCATCTCGCCCAGCCTATCGCGCGACAACCAGGCCAGGCCAGTCACGAGCCCGATAATGGCAAGCAGCCCGATGATCACGCGGCGCATGGCAATTTCCTCCCCGGAATATTATGGCATCCTATGTGACATAAGATTCGGCTTTTGGCCAGTCCTTTCGGGCTTCCGAAGCCATGGACGAGCCCCGACGCCCTGCGCCGCATCTCTGTCTCTTGTAGCCGCGCTGCAAAACGCCTTGCCTTCATGCGCCGGACTTTGCATTCTTCGCCTGCCCGTAACTGGCGCATCAGATGGATCACCATCGGGGAGCGGGCGCTTGAACCGGTCGCGCGCCTGGGCAACCTTCCTGAAGCGAAAGGAATGCCCGATGACCGATGCGCCTGATTTCCACGTCGTATTCGCGATCTTTGACCGGATCACCCAGCTCGACTTTACCGGGCCAGCCCAGTTTCTCTGCCGCATGCCTGGCGCAAGGCTGCATGTAGCGGCGGCAACGCTCCATCCTGTGATGACCGATGCCGGGTTCGCGATCGTGCCGACCGTCAGTTTCGAAGATTGTCCGCAGGCGGATCTGCTGTGCGTTCCGGGCGGATTGGGTGTTCCGGCAGCCTTGTCGAACACGCCATTGATCGATTTCGTCCGCAGCCATGGTGAGGCAGCACAATGGGTGACGAGCGTGTGTACCGGCGCGTTCATCCTGGGCCGTGCCGGGCTGCTTCAGGGCAAGCGCGCGACGACCCATTGGGGCTACACCGCGCAGCTGCCGCTGGTGGGGGCGATCCATGAACCAGGCCGCACGGTGTTCGATGGCCATGTCATCACCGCAGGCGGCGTAACGTCGGGCATCGACTTTGCACTGGCGGTGATCGCCCATCTGCATGGCGAGGATGTGGCACGCTCGATCCAGCTGAGCCTCGAATATGATCCCGCGCCGCCCTTTGCCGGGGGCACGCCTGCGACCAGCCCTCAGCCGATTGTCGAGCTGATGCGCCAGCGCTTCTACGATGCGCGGGCGACCGAGATGGAAGCCGCGCTCAACGCCACCGCCTGACACCATGAAAAAGGGCCGGAAGGTTTCCCCTCCGGCCCCGTTTCTTGCTCTGGCTTGTGGCCAGGCGGTGCGGATCAGAAATCCATGCCGCCCATGCCGCCCATGCCGCCGGGCATTCCGCCCATGCCGCCGCCAGCTGCCTTGTCTTCCGGAGCGTCGCAAATCGCGGCTTCGGTGGTGATCAGCAGACCAGCGACCGAGGCAGCATCCTGCAGCGCAGCGCGCACGACCTTGGTCGGGTCGATAACGCCAGCCGCCACCAGGTTTTCATAGGTGTCGGTCGCAGCGTTGAAGCCCAGCGTCGGATCGTTGCCGTCGAGCAGCTTGCCCGAGACCACCGCGCCATCATGACCGGCGTTCTGCGCGATCTGACGGACGGGGGCGAACAGCGCCTTGCGGATGATGTCGATGCCGCGGGTCTGGTCGTCGTTTTCGCCGGTCAGGCCTTCGAGCGCCGAGGTTGCGTACAGCAGCGCCGTACCACCACCGGGGACGATGCCTTCTTCGACAGCTGCGCGGGTTGCGTGCAGCGCATCGTCGACGCGGTCCTTCTTTTCCTTCACTTCGACTTCCGAAGCACCGCCGACCTTGATCACGGCCACGCCGCCAGCAAGCTTGGCGAGACGCTCCTGGAGCTTCTCACGGTCATAGTCGCTGGTGGTGTTGTCGATCTGGGTACGGATCGCTTCGACGCGGGCCTTGATCGCATCGGCTTCACCGGCGCCATCGACGATGGTGGTGTTGTCCTTGTCGATCGAAACGCGCTTGGCCTGGCCGAGCATGCCGAGCGTGACGTTTTCGAGCTTGATGCCCAGGTCTTCGCTGATCATCTCGCCCTTCGACAGGATCGCGATGTCTTCCAGCATCGCCTTGCGACGGTCACCGAAGCCCGGAGCCTTGACGGCTGCGACCTTCAGGCCACCGCGCAGCTTGTTGACCACCAGAGTAGCCAGCGCTTCGCCTTCGATGTCTTCAGCGATGATCAGCAGCGGACGACCGGTCTGCACGACAGCTTCCAGAATGGGGAGCATCGCCTGCAGGTTCGACAGCTTCTTCTCGTGGATCAGGATGTACGGATTGTCGAGTTCGACCGTCATCTTGTCCGGGTTGGTGATGAAATAGGGCGACAGGTAACCGCGGTCGAACTGCATGCCTTCGACGACATCGAGTTCGAACTCGAGGCCCTTGGCTTCCTCGACGGTGATCACGCCTTCCTTGCCGACGCGCTCCATGGCTTCGGCGATCTTCTCGCCGACTTCACGGTCGCCATTGGCCGAGATGATGCCGACCTGGGCGATCTCGTTCGAACCGGCCACGTCCTTCGAGCGGCTCTTCAGGTTCTCGACGACCTTGGTCACCGCCAGATCGATACCGCGCTTGAGGTCCATGGGGTTCATGCCGGCGGCAACCGACTTCATGCCTTCGCGCACGATGGCCTGGGCCAGAACGGTCGCGGTGGTGGTGCCGTCACCGGCAATGTCGTTGGTCTTGGAAGCGACTTCCTTGACCATCTGCGCGCCCATGTTCTCGAACTTGTCCTTCAGTTCGATTTCCTTGGCGACGCTGACGCCGTCCTTGGTGATGCGGGGGGCGCCGAAGCTCTTGTCGATGACGACGTTGCGGCCCTTGGGGCCCAGGGTCACCTTGACGGCATCAGCCAGGATATCCACGCCGCGCAGGATGCGTTCGCGTGCGTCGCGGCCAAACTTTACGTCTTTAGCTGCCATGAGAAATGTTCCTTCTTGTCGAATGAGGTCGGTGGGTCAGAAAGCTGAAAATCAGCCCAGAATGCCCAGAATGTCGCTTTCCTTCATGATGATCCGGTCTTCGCCGTTGATCTTCACTTCGGTGCCCGACCACTTGCCGAACAGGATCTTGTCGCCAACCTTGACGTCGAGCGCGATGCGGTTGCCCGCTTCGTCACGGGTGCCTTCACCAACGGCGATCACTTCGCCTTCGGAGGGCTTTTCCTTGGCGGCGTCGGGGATGATGATCCCGCCAGCGGTCTTTTCTTCGGCTTCGATGCGGCGCACCAGAACCCGGTCGTGCAACGGACGAAATGTCATGCGTTAAGCCTTTCCTTGCGTCACTGAAATTAGTGAAACCCCCTTCGCGGCTGGCACAGGATGTTGCGCCTGCATTCGCGATTAGCACTCGGTCGGGGTGAGTGCTAACGAGGGGCTAGATAGCGCAGGTGCGAAACGGGTCAACCCGTAAGGCAAGGAATTTTTTGCCCCGCGTCGTATTTCGGAGTAACCTCGCCCTAGCGCCGTGCGAACGATCGCACTGACAGGCAGGCTGGACAGCCGCGCTGTCCAACTTGCCACCCTGTTCAATAAGGAATGACCGATGTCGAATTCGATGATCACCCTGGGCGCTGCTGCCGCTGCCGTGCTGGCCGCAGCCACGATTGCCGCCACGCCTGCTGCTGCGGCTGGCGAGAAGGAAAAATGCTACGGCATCTCGCTGAAGGGCAAGAATGACTGTGCAGCCGGACCCGGCACCTCGTGCGCGGGCACTTCGACCACCGATTATCAGGGCGATGCCTGGAAGTACGTGGCCAAGGGCGAGTGCGTGAAGCTCGGCGGATCGCTGGCACCCCACAAGGGCGCCAAGAAGCCGACACCGCGCGGCTGATGTTCTGCGATTGCGATGCCCGGCGCACCAAGGCGCGCCTGGCATCGCCACGCTGATGCGGCGGATCCCTCAGCCGATGCTTCCCCCCGATACAGGCATAGGGCTGAAGCCGGCCCACTATCGCGATGTTCTGGACCCCCAGCCGGGCACCCCGCTTCCCGCATGGGTAGAGGTGCACCCGCAGAACTATTTCGTCGATGGTGGGCCCCCGCATCGCTGGCTGACGGCGGTCGCGGAGCGTTATCCGCTGAGCTTCCACAGTGTCGGCCTGTCGATCGGTACCGCCGAAGGGCTGGACGAAGACGAGCTCGACCAGCTTGCAGTGCTTTGCGCCCGCTATAAGCCGGCCAGCGTCTCCGATCACCTGAGCTGGTCGGGCAATGCCAGCGACCGCTATCCCGACCTGCTGCCCATCCCCTATACCCAGGCCGCGCTCGACCATATGGCGGCGCAGATCGGGCAAGTGCAGGACAGGTTGCAGCGATCGATCCTGATCGAAAATCCCTCGCGCACCCTGGCTTTCGCGCATGACGAGATGGATGAGGTCGCCTTCATCCACGCGCTGTGTCGGCGCAGCGGATGCGGCCTATTGTTCGATATCAACAATGTCGAAGTCAGCTGCACCAATTTGCAGTTCGATCCCGTGGCCGTCATCGACGCCATCGATCCAGCCTATGTTGGTGAAATTCACCTCGCGGGCCATGCGACCGAATGGCATGGCGGCCGGCCTTTGCTGATCGACGATCATAGCAGCGCCATCACCGACCTCACCTGGTCGCTGTTCGAGCGGTTCATGGCTCGCGCCGGGCCAAGACCAGTATTGATCGAATGGGATACCAATGTTCCCGATTATGCCGTCCTGATGGCAGAAGCGGGCCGCGCTGCTGCGATCATGGCGCGCGCTACAGCCCCACAGGCCGCCTAGGCCGATGGGCGATCTTGCCGAAGACCAGGCGCGCTTCATCGCGGTGCTCCAACAAGGGCCCTCGGCCTTTCCGGATGGCCTGTTTGCGGATGGCACCGATCGCGCGCTGCTGGGCCTCAAGGCGCACGCCAACACGATCAGCCATGCGCGGCTGGTTGCACTCGAGGACAGCTATCCGCGCACGCGCGCGCTCATGGGAGACGCTGCCTTCAACAGCGCATCGCGCCGATTCATCGAACGACCAGAGGTGCGCACGCGCAAGCTCATGCAGCTGGGGCAGGGCTTTGCGCAGTTTCTCGCGGATGAAGCGGAAGGTACCGCTGCCTGCGATCTCGCACAGATCGAATGGGCATGGCTGCAGGCTTATCACTCCGCGGAAGCACGGCCGCTGCAGCTGACCGATCTTGCGGGTCTGGATGAAGATCGCCTGCTCGATCTGCAACTGGCCGCGCATCCCGCAATTCGGCTGGTGACGGTGCAGGGTCCCATATCCGCGCTGCTGCCAGAGCTGGCCGAGCGGGCAGAGGAAGCGATGCGCCACGTCCTGATCACTCGCCCAGAGGCCGAGGTGTTGCTGCATCCCCTATCGGCACTGCAGGCCGATCTTGCCGCGACGGTCGCCCAACCCACCCGGTTCCGTAACCTTTTGGGTGCGGCCATCGAAAGCGCCGGAGAGGCAGATGCACTGTCCGCGATCTTTGCGCTGATCGGCGCGGGAATGCTGACGAAGCCGGAAGGGTAAGGCCAGGCTGCACGGCTTGCGCCCCTTTGGTGGCGTCCCAGCCTTGTCCCTGATAACCTGGCGGAACCTTCACCGATGACCGATCTTATCCAGCGCGGACTTGCGCTGCTCGACAGCCGCATCTTCAACGGCCTTGCCCTTCTCGTCGTTCGCCTTGCGCTGGCTGCGCAATTCTGGCGCTCGGCGCGCACCAAGGTGGAGGAGGGGAGCTGGCTGACGATCAACCCGATTACCTATGATCTGTTCCGCGATGAATATCACATGCCCGCCCCCGAGATCACGGGCACGATTGCGACCTATGCCGAGCACATGCTGCCCGTTTTGGTGATGCTGGGCCTGGCGACGCGGTTTGGCGCAGCGGGCCTGTTCGTGATGACCGGCGTGATCCAGCTGTTCGTCTATCCCGAAGCGTTCTGGAACCCGCATGTGATGTGGTTTGGCCTGGCGCTGATCCTGGTCGCGCGGGGCGGCGGGCTGTTTGCGTTCGACCGGCTTTTCGACCGAGGCCTGACACCGAATGCGCCGCGTTGACAGGTCGTCAAGTCGGCGGTCGAAGCGCATGGACGGTCTGTCGCGTCGGGCAGTGGCATTGCAGCCCAGTCTCGCCTAGATAGGGTGCCTGGGGCACGTCCGCCCGAAGCGGAGCAGATAATGGGTTTTGTAAAAGGCGCCTGGAAGGTGCTGGTGGCGATCAAGGATGGTCTGGTCCTGCTCGCCATGCTGATGTTCTTTGGCCTGATCCTGGCAGCCTTGTCGTGGCGGCCAAATCCGGCGGCGGTGACCGAAGGCGCGCTGCTCGTCAAACTCGACGGGGTGATTGTCGAGGAACCCGAAAACAGCGATCCCGTTGCCGCTTTGCTCGGTGGCCAGGCGCCGCTCAAGCAGTTCCGCGAACGCGACCTGATCCGGGCGATCGACACGGCGGCGCAGGATGACCGGATCAAGGTCATCGCGCTCGATCTCGACAGCTTCATGGGCGGCGGCCAGGTCTCGCTCGAACAGGTGGGCGCGGCGATTGGACGGGCCAAGGCCAAGGGCAAGCCGGTTTACAGCTTTGCGACCTTCTACAGCGATGCGGCCTATCTGCTGGCAGCGCATGGCAGCGAAATCTGGGTCGACCCTATGGGCGGCGCAGCCTTTACCGGCCCGGGCGGCACCCGCCTGTATTACAAGGATTTCCTTGATCGCTTCAAGGTGACCGCGCATGTCTATCGCGTCGGCACCTTCAAGAGCGCGGTCGAGCCTTATCTGCGTTCTGACCAGTCGCCGGAAGCCGAACAGGCGCTGCTCGCGGTCTATCGCCCGATCTGGGAGAACTGGCAGGCGACCGTGAAAAAGGCGCGCCCCAAGGCGGACCTTGCCAGCTATATCGCTGATCCCGGTGCCGCCATTACGGCCGCCAATGGCGACCTCGTCAAGCTCGCCACCGATCGCAAGATCATCGACAAGGTCGGAGACCGCACCGCCTTCGGCAAGCGCGTGGCCGCCCTCGCGGGGGTGGATGAAGACGAAGGTCCAGGTGCTTTCAAGCACACCAGCCTGAAGGACTGGACCGCGGCGAACCCGGCCAAGACTGGCGGGGACGAGGTTCAGGTCGTCACGATTGCCGGCACGATTGTCGATGGCGATGCCGGCCCGGGCACCGCTGGCGGCGACCGGATCGAAGAACTGCTGCACGACGGATTGCAGCGCGACAATGTGAAGGCCCTGGTGGTGCGAGTCGATTCGCCTGGCGGCTCGGCATTTGCCTCCGAACAGATCCGCCGCGCGATTGAGGAATATCGCAAGCGCAAGATCCCGGTCATCGTCTCGATGGGCAATGTCGCGGCAAGCGGCGGCTATTGGGTCTCGACCGCAGGCGATGCCATCTTCGCCGAACCTTCGACGATTACCGGATCGATCGGCATCTTTGCCGTGCTGCCGAGTTTTGAACGGGCGCTGGCGGATTATGGCGTGAAGGCGGACGGCGTCGCGACGACCCCGCTTTCGGGCCAGCCCGATGTGTTCGGCGGTTTCAACAGCACCGTGGACACCTTCATCCAGGGCACGATCGAGCATGATTATCGCCGCTTCCTGGCGCTGGTTGGCAAGGCGCGGGGGATGAGTGTCGAGCAGGTCGACAATATCGCGCAGGGCCGCGTCTGGGATGGCGGCACGGCGCGCCAGATCAAGCTGGTCGATCGCTTCGGCGGAATCGAGGACGCCATTGCAGAGGCAGCCAAGCGAGCAAAGCTCGCGAAGGACGGCTATAGCGTGAAATATCTGGAGACCGAGCCCGATCCGTTCGAGCAGTTCGTCTCGGGCATGTTCGCTCCGGCAGAGCAGGAGAAGCAGGCGCACGGGCTGGTTGCACGGCTGGCATGGCAGCAGCGCGCGGCCCTCGGCCAGGTGCTGGGCGATCTCAATGTGTTGAGCGGAGTGCAGGGCGTGCAGGCCTGGTGCCTGGAATGCTCGGGCGCGCTGCCGCCCCGGCATGTCGCCAGGGCGGATGCGGGCTGGTTTGCGGCGCTGCTGAAGCGCTGAGGGAACCGCTTGCACCGGCTGGCGTAACCGATGGCAGGAAAACCCTGCCAAAGGAGCACGCACATGGCCGAGAATGCTGAGAACCCCAATGCCGGCAAGGAGTTCGGCGAAGGCAATTACAAGGCGGCGCAGAATTTCCGCGCTGCGCAGGAAGAGTTTGCAGCCGACAAGCAGCAGGTCGAGGCGAAGGCCCGCGAAGCGGCTGACGCGCTGGATGGTGCTGAAGCCGAAGAGCTTGAGCAGGCCGAAGCCGCTGCGCGCGATGGCCACGCGGCCTGACCCGCGGCGCATCGCCGAATAACCCTTCCCAATGCGCGTCCAATCCCGCTAAGGCAGCGGGATGGATGCGCATTTGACTTTCAAGGCCACCGGTCTGGTGATGGCGGGCGGCGCTGTGGGCGCTGCATTGCGCTTTCAGGCGACACAGATCGCGATCAGGCTGGGGCATACCGGCTATCCCGTGGCAACACTCGGCGTCAACGTGCTGGGGGGCCTGCTGATGGGCATGCTCGCCGCGCTGGTGCTCAAGGGCCATGTGACCGAGCCCTATCGGCTGTTCCTCGGCGTGGGCGTGCTCGGCGGCTTCACCACTTTTTCGGCGTTCTCGCTCGAGCTGTTCCAGATGATGGAGCGCGGTGAGCTGCTGGGCGCTCTGGGCTATGTGCTGGCATCGGTGCTGCTGTCGCTGGCGGCGGTCGCTGCCGGATTTGCTCTTACAAGGTCGATCGCATGAAGCCGCCAGCCCGCCCGACTGTGCGCAAGGCGCCGGGACGCAAGCCCTCTGGCCCGCGCCGGGCAGCGCCTGGCCGCGCTCGCCCTGCCGAAGCTGGAGCCGCGATCGCCAAGGCCTCGGCCGAAGCCCGCCAGTTCACTGTCGATGGCGATGATGATGGCATCCGGCTTGATCGCTGGTTCCACCGCCACCTTCCCGATGTGAATTTCAACCTCGTCTCGCGCTGGGCGCGCACCGGGCAGGTGCGGCTCGATGGCAAGCGCGTCGGTCCAGGCGACCGGATCGTCGCCGGCCAGACGATCCGCATCCCGCCTGCCGATGGCGACATGGAGCGCCCCGCCGCCAAGTCCGCCCCGCGCACCTTGAGCGAGGATCAGGTCGCGTTTGCGCAGTCGCTGGTCATTCACCAGGATCGCGCCGCGATCGTAATCAACAAGCCTCCGGGTCTTGCCACGCAGGGCGGAACGCGCACCCATGCGCATGTCGACGGGCTGACCGAAGCCCTGATGTACGAAAGCCCGGTGCGTCCCAAGCTGGTCCACCGGCTCGACAAGGATACGTCGGGCGCGCTGCTGCTCGCACGGACGCCGGGCAGCGCCGCCTATTTCTCCAAGCGTTTTGCCGGACGCAGCGCGAAGAAGATCTACTGGGCGCTGGTCGTCGGCGTGCCCGACATCTATTCGGGCCTGATCGAACTGCCGCTCGCCAAGCAGCCGGGCACCGGCGGCGAGAAGATGCATGTCGACATGGAAAACGGCCAACCTTCGCGCACGGCCTATCAGGTGGTCGAGCGTGCCGGATCGCGCGCGGCCTGGGTCGCGCTGCAGCCGTTTACCGGACGCACGCATCAATTGCGCGTCCATCTGGCGGCGATCGGACATCCCATTGTGGGCGATGGCAAATATGGCGGCCAGAATGCGTTTCTGACCGGCACCATCAGCCGCAAGATGCACCTGCATGCCCGCCGCCTGAAAATCGCGCATCCCGATGGTCCGCCGATCGACGTCATCGCCGATCTGCCCGAACATTTCGCCGATTCGATGGAACAGCTGGGCTTCGATCTGTCGCTGGGTGATGCGGTCTTTGCCGATGATGGTCCGCCGCCCGCCACGCGAGAGGTGAAGAAGCAGCAGGCCAAGGCGCATGCCAAGACGCTGCGCAAGGAACGGCGCGGCGAGCGGCGCAGCAGAGCTGCTCCGGCCAAGCCTTCGTCAAAGCCCAAGCCGAAATCTGCGGGAAGCGCACCCAAGCCGAGGCCCGTCAAGCCGCGCACGGCCCCGAAGAGCGGCCCCAGAAAGCCATGAGCGTTCAGCTTGCGATCTTCGATTGCGATGGCACGCTGGTCGATAGCCAGGCCAATATCTGCCGTGCGATGGAACTGGCCTTTGCTGCCGAAGGGCTGGGCCAGCCTGATCATCATCAGGTGCGGCGCATTGTCGGCCTGTCGCTGGTCGAAGCGATGCGGATCATGGTGCCCGATGCCGATCCGGCGTTTCACGTCGTGCTCGCCGACCATTACAAGAACGCGTTTCACGAACTGCGCGGCAACGGGACGCTGCAGCATGAACCGCTCTACGACGGCCTGCCCGAATTGCTCGACCGGCTCGATGCAGCAGGCTGGCTGCTGGCCGTTGCGACCGGCAAATCGGACCGCGGCCTGGATTTGTGCCTGACGCATCATGGCATCAAGCAGCGTTTCGTCTCGCTGCAGACCGCCGACCGGCACCCGTCCAAACCGCATCCGTCGATGATTTACGAGGCGCTGGCCGATGCGGGCGCAGAGCCTGGGCGCGCGGTGATGATCGGCGATACCAGCTATGACATGGCGATGGGCGTTGCGGCCAATGTGCGCGCGATCGGCGTCGACTGGGGCTATCATGATGCGCATGAGCTGGAAGCGGCAGGTGCGGCCTCGATCGCGTTCGACATGAATCAGCTGTTCGACCAGATCACCGGGAGCAACCGGTGAGCCCTGAAGAGCAGCGCGCCAGGTCGCGCTTCTTCACCATCGGCGCGGTCCGCCTCGCCGGGGCCGTGACGATCGCACTGGCCGTCGCGATCACCTATGGGCGCATTTCCGGGGTTCCGAACGCGTTTGGCTATGCGTTGCTGCTCGTCGGCATATTGGAGATGGTGATCGTGCCACAGATCCTGGTCAAACGCTGGAAAAGCCCGCCTTCCGAATGATCGCAGACTGATGAAACGCTTCTATAAGACCGTCACCACCGAAGCCGCCGAGAACGGCCACGCCCTGCTGCTCGATGGCCGCGGCGTGAAAACCCCGATGCGGCTGCCCCTGGTCCTCCCCACCCGCGCCATGGCCGATGCTGTGGCCGAAGAATGGGCAGGGCAGGGCGAGGAGATTGTCATCGCCTCGATGCCACTGACCGGCTTTGCCAATGCCGCGATCGATCAGGTGACCCCGCAGCGCGCGCGGTTCATTGACGATATCGCTGCTTATGGCGAGACCGACACCCTGTGCTACCGTGCCGACCCCGGCGATCCGCTGGCCGAACGCCAGAACCAGGAGTGGGAACCGATCCTGCAATGGGCGGAAAATCGCTATGATATCAGGCTCATCCGCGTTGCAGGCATCATCCATCAGCCGCAATCGACGCACAGCCTGTCCCGCCTCAAAAACGTCGTCAGTGCGATGGATCCCTTCACGCTCGCCGCATTCTCGACGCTGACCGGGATTGGCGGCTCGCTGGTCAGCGCGCTGGCTTTATGGGAAGAAGCCCTGGATTCCGGGGCAGTCTGGCGCGCGATCTGCCTTGAAGAGCTGTGGCAGGAAGAGCTTTGGGGCGCCGATGCCGAGGCGCTCGCGGCGCGCGAACATCGGCGGGCGGCATTTGACGCTGCCTGGCGGTTTTGCTGTACTGCCAAAGGCTAAGCCCGGAACGATGGCGCGGCACCGGCGTTTTTTGAAACGTTACGCCCGCTTTTCCAGGTGAGGCAGCCCAACCCATCCAACGCGCCGCAAGCGCGAGGAATGACCGGGCTGCGCCGCACCCAATCAAGGAGAACATCCCCCATGACGAAGTCTGCCATTACTGCCCTGTTTCTTTCCGCAGCCGCACTGTCCGCGCCTGCCATTGCGCAGGAAGCCGCCGCGCCTGCGACCGCTGCCCCCGCGCTGACGCCCGAGCAGGCCGAGGCCCAGAACAAGGCGATCGCCGATTTCACCGCTGCCCAGCAGGCGCAGGCCGCTGGCAACCACGCTGAGGTGATCGCCAAGCTGGAACCGGCGCTGCCGACCATCCGCGAAATTGCCAGCCGTGATCCGGCGAACGTCCAGAACGCCGGCTTCCTAGCCAGCGCGCTGACCATCACCGCGAATTCACAGGGCGCATTGGGCAAGATCGACGCCATCGCGCCGCTTTATGCCGAAGCCGCGCCGCAATGGACCAAGGTCTATGAAGCCGACAAGGCCAATGCCGGTGTCCGCAACACGCTGGTCGCCATTCTGGTGAACTTGGGCAATTTCAACCTGTCGAAGCAGGACAAGGCCGCAGCCAAGCCCAATTTCGAACAGGCGCTCGCCATCGCCAAGGAAGGCCGTGCTACCGACCCGGCATCGGCAGATCTGGCCAATGCCGAATTTTCCAGCCTGATCGGCCTCAACCAGTCGACGGGTGAGGCAAGCTATCTGGAAGCGGCCAAGCCGGTGGGCGCGGAACTGCGCGAAAAGGGCATTGTCAGCGCGGCTAACCAGCCTGCCGTCGACGCCATCCTCGGCGCCGCATAATCAAAACCGCCATGCCCAAAGAAAAACCCCGCCGGAGCGATCCGGCGGGGTTTTTCGTGTTTAGCGCAAGGCGGCCATCAGAAGCCTTCGTTCTTCTCCGCCTTTTCCGCCAGCAGCGGCGAGACGGCAAAGCCGTGCTTCTTCAGGCCCTCGACGATCTTGGGCGTGCCTTCCAGGCCTGCCCAGAACATCGGGCCGCCACGGTAGACCGGCCAGCCATAGCCATAGATCCACACGACATCGACGTCTGATGCGCGCTGCGCCATGCCCTCTTCCAGGATCATCGCGCCTTCGTTGACCATGGTGTACAGCGTGCGCTCGATGATTTCCTGATCGCTGATCTCGCGCTTGGGCATGTTCGAGCGTGAGCGGAAATCCTCGATGATCTCGGCGACGCGGGCGCTGGGCGTCGGGTTGCGCTTCTCGTCATAGTCATAGAAGCCCGCGCCCTTTTTCTGGCCCCAGCGGTCTTCGGCGCACAGCGCGTCGCGGATGCTCTCAATCCGGCTCGGATCACGGTGCCAGCCGATATCGACCCCGGCGAGGTCGCTCATCTGGAACGGCCCCATGGGCATGCCGAATTCGACATGCACCCGGTCGATCTGCTCGGGTGTTGCCCCTTCCATCAGCAGCTTGTTCGCCTCGACCTGACGCGGCATCAGCATGCGGTTGCCGATAAAGCCGTGACAGACCCCGGCGACCACCGCGACCTTCTTGATCTTCTTCGACAGCGCCATGACGGTGGCCAGCACATCATCGGCGGTCTTGGCGCCGCGCACCACCTCCAGCAGCTTCATGACATTGGCGGGCGAGAAGAAGTGCATGCCCAGCACGTCCTGCGGGCGGCTGGTAGATGCGGCGATCTCGTCGACGTTGAGATAGCTGGTGTTGCTCGCCAGGATCGCGCCCGGCTTCGCGATCGCGTCCAGCTTGCCGAACACCTCTTTCTTGACGTCCATATTCTCAAAGATCGCCTCGATGATGAGGTCGCAATCGGCAAGATCATCGAGCGTCAACGAAGGCGTGAGCAGGCCCATGGCCTTTTCCACCTGCTCGGTGGTCAGGCGGCCCTTGGCGGCGCTGGCCTCGTAGTTCTTGCGGATCACGCCGACACCGCGATGCAGCGCCTCTTCCGCCTGTTCGACGATGGTCACCGCTATGCCTGCGGACAGGAAGTTCATTGTGATGCCGCCGCCCATCGTGCCGGCACCGATCACGCCAACCTTGGCGATCGGACGCAGCGCGATATCGCTGGCGATACCGTCGATCTTGCTCGCCTTGCGCTCGGCAAAGAAGATGTGGCGCTGTGCAGCCGATTGCGATCCGAACATCAGCTTCATGAATTCGCCGCGCTCGAACTCCAGACCTTCGGCAAAGGGCAGGCGGGTCGCGGCTTCCACGCAGGCGATATTCGCAGCAGGTGCGTCAAAGCCACGGAACTTGCGGCCATTTTCCTTCTTGAACGCCTCGATGGCTTCTGCATCAGGCTTGGCCTCGCGCTCGCTGATCCGGGGGATCGGGCGCACCGCCTTGACCTTTTCGGCAAAGGCGATCGCGCCTTCGAGCAGCTTGCCTTCTTCCACCACCTCATCGACCAGACCCCAGGCATTGGCGGTTTTGGCGGGGATTGGGTCACCCTTGGCGGTCATTTCCAGCGCCGCCTTTACGCCGACGACGCGCGGCAGGCGCTGGGTGCCACCAGCACCGGGCAGCAGGCCGAGCTTCACTTCGGGCACACCGAGCTTGGCTGAAGGCACCGCGACGCGATAATGCGCGCACAGCGCGGTTTCGAGGCCACCGCCAAGCGCGGTGCCATGGATCGCGGCGATCACCGGCTTGTCGAGCGCTTCCATCTTGGCGATGACTGCAGGCAGCATCGGCTCGACCGGCGGCTTGCCGAATTCGGTAATGTCAGCGCCGGCAAAGAAGGTCTGGCCTGCGCAGATCAGCACCACAGCCTTGATGCTGTCATCGGCTGCCGCTTCGGTGAACGCCTTGTCGAGCCCGATGCGCACCGCAGCGCCCAGCGCGTTGACCGGCGGGCTGTCCGAGGTGATGACGAGAATGTCGCCATGTTTCGCGGTCGAGATGGGGGAATCTGTCATGGAAGGTTCCTTTGGCTTATTCGACGGCGGCGTAGAGCATCGACTTGATCTCCCGCCGGATCGGGTAGGTGCTGGACGGCATCAGCTGCGTCATGAAGATCATGATCACATCTTCTGCCGGGTCGACGAAAAAGGCGGTGGAGAACATGCCGCCCCAGTAGAAATCGCCATTCGAGCCTGCGACGCCGGTCGCAGCATTGTCGATGGTGGTGGCAAAGCCCAGGCCAAAGCCCGCGCCGGCATTTTCAGCCTCGCTGAACAATGCCTTGCTGTGCTGGGTCAGGTCGCCGCCGCCGGGCAGGTGGTTCGCCACCATCAGGTCGAGCGTCTTGCGCCCCAGGATACGCGCTCCATCAAGCCGTCCGCCATTGAGCAGCATGCGGCAGAAGCGGTGATAATCGGATAGCGTGGATGCCATGCCGCCGCCGCCCGACAGCTGCACGGGCTTGCGGCCCCAGGCAGTGGTCGCGCCGGGGTCGTAGAGCTTCATCTTCTCGGTCGGATGGAAGACATAGCAATCGGGCACGCGGTCCAGCTTGTCTTCAGGGATCTGGAAGTGCGTGTCGATCATGCCGAGCGGCCTTGTGACACGATCTGCGATCACCTCGTCAAGCGGCTTGTCGTCCATCCGCTGCAGAATCGCACCCAGGATATCCGTCGAGATCGAATAGTTCCATGCGGTGCCAGGATCGAACTGGAGCGGAATCTGCGCGAGGATCTTGATGAACTCCTCCAGATCGGGCCCGGCAAACGCCTCCAGCTTGCGCGCGCGATAGGCGGCATCGATCGGGGTTCGCTCCTGAAAGCCATAAGTCAGGCCCGATGTGTGGCGCAGCAGATCGATCATCCGCATCGGCTGGGTGGCAGGGCGCGTGACGAAAGGCTGTGCGCCGCCGCCTGAGACGAACACGCCCAGGTCCTTCCATTCGGGAATGATGCGATGGACCGGATCGGACAGGGCGATACGCCCCTCTTCGACGAGCTGCATGAATGCGACCGATGTGATCGGCTTGGTCATGCTGGCGATGCGGAAGATCGCATCCTGTTGGAGCGGTTGGCCCTCGCGCGCATCGCCTTGCAGCGACAGATGCGCCAGCTCACGCCCGCGGCCGATCAGCAGCGCGGCATGCGGCAGACGGCCCGTATCGAGATATTTGGCGCGGATATGGGCGGGAATGCGCGCAAGCAGGTCGTGGTTGAAGCCGAGATCGGCAGGATCAGACACAGACAGGGTCATCAGGAAACTTTCGTCGCTCCGTTGGGGTTCAAGGTCAGGTGGCCGTCTGGCCAAAGCGCTGGCGCGCATAGGGGTGAGAGCTGGTGAGGCCGCCATCGACGACCAGGGCATGACCGTTGACATAGCTCGACCGGTCCGAGGCCAGGAACAAAGCCGCCTCGGCGATCTCGTTCGGCACGCCGCCGCGCTGCATCGGGTTGAGCTGGCCGATCTTGTCCTCAAAGCCCTTTTCACGCGCCTTGGTGTAGATGAACTCGGTCATGCCGGTTTCGATCAGGCCCGGGCAGATGGCGTTGCAGCGCACGTTGCTGCCAGTCAGCTGCTGCGCACCGATGCGCACCAGGTTGATCACGCCTGCCTTGCTCGCGGTATAGGCAGGGCCGCCCGCGCCCGAACGCAGGCCTGCGACCGAAGCGGTGCAGATGATCGAGCCGCCATTGCCGGCATCGGCCATCGCCTTGCCCGCATGCTTGATGGCGAGGAAAGGGCCGATCAGGTTGATCTTGAGGATCCGTTCCCATTCTTCCACCGTCTGGTCGAAAATGCCTTCGAAGCCGCCGGAAACCCCGGCATTGGCAAAGAACACGTCGAGCCGACCGTGCAGCTCCAGCGCCTTTGCCACCAGCATCTGCACATCGGCCTCGCTGCTGGCATCGGCCTGCACGGCGGTGATGGCATCCGGGTTCTGTGCTGCAGTGTCGTCCTGCTTGCCGGTGATGTCGGTCGCGATGACCTTCGCGCCAGCGTTCGCAAACAGCAGCGCACTGGCGCGGCCGATGCCGCTGCCTGCCCCGGTAACGATTGCAACCTTGCCCTGCAGATCCATGAAATGTCCTCTCTCTGTCGCGCGAACCTTAAAGGGCCGCTGCTATGGTTGTGCCGCCGTCGATGACGATCGACTGGCCGGTGATATAGGTCGAAGCATCCGATGCCAGAAACACCGCTGCCCCTGCAATCTCGTCCGGCTGGCCGATGCGGCGCAGCGGGGTGATGCGGCGGACATAGCCCATCACCTTGTCATCCTCCCAGAGCGCGCGGGCCATGTCGGTCTGGATCAAACCCGGCGCGATGCAGTTGACGCGAATATTGTCCGGCCCCAGCTCATAGGCGAGGTTGCGGGCCAGCTGGAAGTCGGCCGCCTTGGAAATATTGTAGACGCCGATGCTGCCCGATCCCTGCATCCCGCCGATCGACGAGATGATGATCACCGACCCGCGTGCCTTGGCGCGCATGTCGGGCAGCGCCATCTGCACCAGCCAGTGGTTGGACAGGATGTTGTTGTCCAGGATCTTGCGGAACTGATCGTCGCTGATCCCTGCCATCGGTCCGTAATAGGGATTGCTCGCCGCATTGCAGACGACGATGTCGATCGGCCCGAGCTCGTCGCGCGCCCGATCCACCAACCGCTCCAGATCTTCCTTGCGCGAGATGCTGGCCGCGACCGCGATGGCTGTGCCCGCACCAAATTGCGCGTTCAGATCGGCCGCGACGGCATCGCAGGCGTCCTGGTTGCGGCTGGAGATCGCGACCTTGGCGCCATGCGCCGCGAACTTGCGGGCAATCGCCTCGCCGATGCCGCGCGAAGAGCCGGTGACGATCGCCACCCTTCCGGTCAGATCGAAACTGCCGTCAGTCACTGCGCGCCGGCCTTCTTGGCATATTCCCACGCCGCCTGGGCTAGCGGGATGACGCGCTGCGCCATCTGCGCGGCCTGTGCGCTCGAGGCCGTACCGTCGATGACGCGCTTCTTGATGCCTTGCAGGATCGCGGCGATGCGGAACTGGTTATAGGCGAGATACCAGTCCATATCGGGCACATAGTCCAGTCCGGCCTTGTCGACATAGCGGGCGAGCGCCTCTTCCAGCGTCGGGATGCCCAGCGCCTTGACATCGACACCCAGCAGGCCGTTGCGTCCCTCGGCGGGCTGAACCCAGCTCATCAGAAAGTATCCGAGATCGGCAATGGGGTCGCCCAGCGTCGACAGCTCCCAGTCGAGCAGCGCAATCACGCGCGGTTCATCATGGGCGAAAATCATGTTGTCGATGCGGAAATCGCCATGGGCGATGCCGAAGCCGCGCTGTTCGGGCACTGTCTTTTCCAGCCATGCGATCAGCCATTCCATTTCCGCAATGGTCTCGGTCTCTGACAGACGATATTGCTTGGTCCAGCGCGAGATCTGGCGCGCGCAATAATTGCCCGGCTTGCCATAATCTTCCAGGCCGATCGCCACGGGGTCGAAACTATGCAGATGCGCCAGCGTATCGATCATCGCATTGTAGATGGCTGTGCGCTGCTCAGGCGTCTTGCCGGGCAGGGTACCATCCCAATAGCTGGCACCATCGGTAAAGCCCATCACATAGAACATCGAGCCGATGACGCTGTCATCCTCGCACAGGCCGAACTGCCGCGAGACCGGGAAGCCCTGTTCGTAAAGCGCCGCCTGCACCTTGTATTCGCGGTCCACAGCATGCGCCGAAGGAAGCAGCGGGCCGAACGGCTTGCGCCGCAGCACATAGGCGGCGGTCGGAGTCGTCACCTTGTAGGTCGGGTTTGACTGTCCGCCCTTGAACTTGGAAAGCGCCAGGGGCCCGGCAAAGCCCTCGACATTTGCTTCGAACCAGCGGGTCAGGCTGGCCTCGTCGAGCCGGTCCTGCTCGGGCACCTCCATGGTGCCGGTCATCGTCGCCTGTGCGTCGATCTGTTCCATCTCAGTTATTATCCCCACCCAGTTCAATTATAGACGATCACTGACCGCGCGGAGTCGCCGACCCGCAGCGCGTCAAAGGCGTCGTTGATACGTTCCAGCGGCAAGCGTTCGGCAATGATCGTGTCGAGGTCAAGCATCCCGCGCATGTAGAACTCGACCAGGCGCGGGATTTCAACCGGAAAACGGTTGTTGCCCATCAGCGAGCCCTGAAGCTTCTTGCCCTGCAGCAGTTCCATGGCGCTCAAGCCGACCTTTTCGGCCAGCGGCATCATGCCCAGGATCGTGGCGGTGCCACCA
This sequence comes from Blastomonas sp. SL216, assembly GCA_026625625.1. Taxonomy (NCBI): domain Bacteria; kingdom Pseudomonadati; phylum Pseudomonadota; class Alphaproteobacteria; order Sphingomonadales; family Blastomonadaceae; genus Blastomonas; species Blastomonas sp. SL216. Next base: position 995,531 of record CP113055.1, on the reverse strand, counting down.
CGCCGCAGCACCTTCACCGCCATGTTCGCCGATGCCGGACGTCCCACCGCCTCGATCGCGTGATGAACGCCGCCCTTGGTCAGCTCGATGACCTGTTCAGCCGCACCGTCCGCGCCCGCATCGATGCAATCGGTCGCGCCCACCCTGGCCGCGAGGGCTCGCTTGTCGGCCACCGGGTCGATCGCGATGATCCGCCCGGCACCAGCGATCTTGGCCGCGTTGACCGCCGCCAGCCCGACGCCGCCACAGCCTACCACGGCGACGGTCTCACCCGGCACGACATCGGCCGCGTTGAAGATCGCACCTGCACCTGTCGTCACCGCACAGCCGATCACGCAGGCCCGGTCGAGCGGCATTTCCGGATTGATCGCGACACAGGCATGTTCGTGCACCAGCATCTGTTCGGCATAAGCCGACAGGTTGAGCAGCTGATTGACCGGTGCGCCGTCCAGACTGAGCCGGGGATGCTGGTGCGGCCCGCGCTTGGTATCCTGGCCTATGCACAAAGCCATGCGGCCCGTGACGCAGAACTCGCAATGGCCGCAATAGGCGCTGAGACAGGTGACCACGGCATCGCCGACCTTCACCGTCGAAACGCCGTCCCCGACTGCTTCGACGATACCCGCTGCTTCATGGCCCGGGATGAAGGGCAGGGGGGCAGGATAGCTGCCATCGACGAAATGCAGGTCGGACCGGCAGACGCCGGTCGCGGCAGTGCGGATCAGCACCTCGCGCGGGCCGGGCTTATCGACGGTAACATCGCGAATTTCGAGCGGCTTGCCCGGTTCGAAACAGATGGCAGCTCTCATTGATGCTCTCCCTTTTCCTCACCCTTCAGGGGAGAGGATACGAAGCCTTGGCAGTTGACTGCCTAGGCGCAGTTGGAGAGGGGATGGCGTCTTGGTGGCGACCAGCCCCTCTCCCTGCTTCGCTGATGCGAAGCTGTCCCTCTCCCCTGAAGGGAGAGGGTAAAGCTCAACGCGCCACGCCCAGATCGCCCGAGCTGAAGCCTTCCTCGGCATTGACGCCATGCTTGCCCATTTCCAGCCGCGCGATGGTGCGGTTGTGGACCTCGTCCGGACCATCGGCAAGGCGCAGCGTGCGCATGTGCGCATAGGCCTTGGCCAGACCGAAATCCTCGCTGACGCCTGCGCCGCCATGGGCCTGAATGGCATCGTCGATGACCTTGAGCGCGATGCGCGGGGCGGCGACCTTGATCATCGCGATCTCGGCCTTGGCGTATTTGTTGCCGACCTTGTCCATCATGTCAGCCGCCTTGAGGCAGAGCAGGCGGGTCATCTCGATATCGATGCGCGCTTCGGCGATGCGCTGTTCCCAGATCGAGTGCTCCGAAATCCGCTTGCCGAAGGCGACGCGCGACTGGAGGCGGCGGACCATCTTGGCCAGCGCCTCTTCCGCAACGCCGATGGTGCGCATGCAGTGATGGATACGGCCCGGGCCAAGGCGGCCCTGCGCGATCTCGAAACCGCGGCCTTCACCCAGCAGCATGTTGCTGGCCGGAATGCGCACGTCCTTGAGTTCGATTTCCATATGGCCGTGCGGCGCATCGTCATAGCCGAACACCGGCAGATGACGCAGGATGTTCACGCCCGGCGCATCGAGCGGCATCAGCACCATCGACTGCTGCGCATGCCGCTTGGCCTCGAAATCGGTCTTGCCCATGACGATCGCGATCTTGCAACGCGGATCGCCAGCGCCCGACGACCACCATTTGCGGCCGTTGATGACATATTCGTCACCCTCGCGCCGGATCGAGGTTTCGATGTTGGTCGCATCGGACGAAGCGACCTGCGGCTCGGTCATCAGAAAGGCCGAACGGATCTCGCCGTTCATCAGCGGACCCAGCCACCGATCCTTGTGCTCGCGCGTGCCATAGCGGTGCAGCACTTCCATGTTGCCGGTATCGGGCGCGGAGCAGTTGAAGATCTCGCTGGCCATTTCGACCCGGCCCATTTCCTCGGCGCACAGCGCATATTCCAGGTTGGTGAGCCCGGGGCCGTCGAATTCGAAGCTGTCGTCGACATGCGGCAGGTTGGGGTTCGACGGCGGCATGAACAAGTTCCAGATGCCTGCAGCCTTGGCCTTGGCCTTCTCGTCCTCGATGACCTGTAGCACCTTCCAGCGACCACCTTCGGCCTGCTGCGCGTAATAGTCCTTCACCCGCGGACGGACATGCGCCTCGATATGCGCGCGGACGCGGTCGCGCCAATAGGCCTGGCGTTCGGTAAGGTCAAAATCCATGAGCTATGGTTCCTTTCATGAAAGTCTCAAGGTCGGGCGATCTGGGCCAGACGCGCCTCGTGATCGGCACGGCCCAGGGGAAAGCGGCTGAACAACCAGGCACAGCTCAGGCCGATCAGCGTCGTGGCGATGGCGAAGGTAATGGCCAGCCGGTCGATGACGTCCGGCGCGACCTTGCCTGGCTCCGCATTGTCGGGAAAGCCTGCAATCGCGAGGATCAGCGCCGAGGCCAGGATGCCCAGCCCACCGACGCATTTCTGCATGAAGAAAAAGCCGGCGAAGAAAATGCCTTCGGTGCGCTTGCCCGTCTCGGCCTCGCTGGCATCGGTCACGTCCGCAATCATCGAGCTGATCATCATCATCGCACAGATGCCGAAGGTGATCGAAAGCGCAATGAGCGAAAGGATCAGTATCGTGGTGACCCCGCTGCCCGTTGGCGGGAAGAGCCCCGCCAGGCGCAACCAATAGGGCAGGGTGGCGAACACGAGCGAGAGCAACGCCGCGATCGAGGCGGTGCGCGGCTTTTCCAGCCGCCGCGATGCCGGTCCGACGATGAAGAACGCGACTGCAACGCCCAGGAACAGCACGAACGGGTAGATGTTGAACACGCTCTGTTCGAACTCCCATACGTAGAGCATGAGGTAATTGGTCAGCGCGAAGAACAGCCCCTGATTGGCGAACGCGCACACCCCGGCGGCCAGCAGAAGCTGGAACGGACGGAAACGCAGCGCTGCGGCAAAATCCTTGAGGCCATGGCTATGCGCGGCAGGCGCATCGGTATTGGGGCGCGCCAGCAACCGGTGGGTACCGAGCGCAGAGACGACCACAGACACGATCATCACCGCCGAACCGACCAGCGCATAACGGTGATAGCCATTCGGGTTGAGCACGCCGTTCGCATAGCCGGGTTCGGGCACCAGCAGCAGCGCATAGGCGGCATAGAGCATCACCAGTCCGCCGAGCCAGCCGAACAGGAAGCGATAGCGCAGCACCTCGGTCCGTTCGTGATAGTCGCGCGTCATCTCCGGCAGCATGGCAAGCGCGGGCACTTCATAAGCCGAGAAGGAGAAGCGCACCGCCATGGCGACCGCAATCAGGTAGAAGAACAGTGCGCCGTTGCTCCATTCGGGCGGATTCCACAACAACAGCCAGGACAGCGCAATTGGCAGCGCCGCGCCATAGAGCCAGGGGTGACGGCGGCCCCAGCGGCTGCGGGTGGCATCAGACCTGTGCCCGACAAACGGATCGAAAAACGCATCGGCGACCAGCGCGAGGGCGACAGCCAGGCCGACCTGCTCGGCCGGCATCCCTATGACCTGGTTGAAATAGATCAGCAGGAAGACCGCAAAGCCATTGTCCTTGATGCCGTAGGCGACCGATCCGAAGCCGAACGCGAGCTTGGTGCCCATCGTGACCCTGGCAGCGGGCGCGGATGCAGGAGAGACGCCGGGACCGGTCATGCGATGCAGCTGCGCTTTCCGCCGCGCGGATCAGTCGCACGGTGCCAATGCACCCGCGATGCGATGGCCTTGCTGGCCCGCTGCATTGATTCTCTCCCGTCCTTGTCCTTGGGGCGATACCATATGGCAGCTACCGTAAACGTCAACTCCAGACAGGGTGACGTTACGGCATCCACACAAGGATTCAACAGGCTTGCAGCGGCCTTGCGTCCACCATAGACTGGCCTGCGATGGATGGTTTTGGCCGCAGGAAAAGCTTCCCGGTCCGGGCCATATGGAACCCGTTTCAGGGATACAGGCGCAGAGAGGATGACGATGAGCGATCTCGATCAGTTCAGGACAGAAGTGCGCGCATGGCTGGAGGAGAACTGCCCCGCCGAAATGCGCGAGCCGGTGCGCGGCGATGACGATATCTGCTGGGGCGGACGCAACTGGCAGTTCAAGAACGAGGCGCAGAAGCTGTGGCTCGATCGCTGCGTTGCCAAGGGCTATACCGTGCCCGATTGGCCCCAGGCTTATGGCGGCGCTGGCCTGTCCGGCCCCGAAACCAAGGTTCTGCGTCAGGAAATGGCCCGGATCGGCGCTCGTCCGCCGCTGTCGAGCTTCGGCATCTGGATGCTTGGCCCCGCCTTGCTGCACTTCGGCACCGAAGAGCAGAAGGTCCACTATCTCGGCCAGATCGCTCGCGGCGAAATCCGCTGGTGCCAGGGCTATTCGGAGCCCGGTTCGGGTTCGGACCTGGTGTCCCTCCAGACTTATGGCGAAGACAAGGGCGACCATTGGGTCGTCAACGGCCAGAAAATCTGGACCAGCTATGCCGACAAGTGCGACTGGATCTTCTGCCTGGTCCGCACCGACAAGACGAACAAATATCAGGGCATCTCGTTCCTGCTGTTCGACATGGAAACACCGGGTGTCACAACCAAGCCGATCAAGCTGATCAGCGGCAATTCGCCGTTCTGCGAGACGTTCTTCGACAATGTCGTGGTGCCCAAGCACCAGATCGTCGGCGAACTGAACCGCGGCTGGGATGTGGCCAAGTATCTGCTGGGCCATGAGCGCGAGATGATCTCGGGCGGCGGCCTGGGCGATGGCGCGCCGTCGCTGGGCGCGCAGCTGAAGCACTCGATCGGCACCAATGGCCTTGGCCAGCTTGATGACGGCATCCTGCGTGCGGAACTGGCGCAGTTCGATGTTGACGCACTGGCGTTCAAGGCGATGGCCGAACGCTTCGGCGACGAGATGAAAGCGGGCAAGGGACATCCGGCCCAGCCCAACATGATGAAATACGCCGGAACCGAGCTCAACAAGCGTCGCCACGAGCTGGTGATGGCGGGCAACGGATCGGACGCGCTGGAATGGGAAAGCGAAGCCTCGAAGGGCGGCGCCAAGGCCCGCAACTGGCTGCGCACCAAGGCGAACAGCATCGAGGGCGGCACCAGCGAGGTGATGCTCAACGTCATCTCCAAGCGTATCCTCGACCTGCCGGGGGCGTGAGCCGCCTTTGAGCCCTCTCCCCTTGAGGGGAGAGGGTTGGGGGAAGGGCGTGCCTTCTCGTTTTTCATATCATTCAAAGGGCCGGGCAGGGCTTCGTTCCCCTCTCCCCGGCCCTCTCCCCTGAAGGGGAGAGGGAGACTTAAAATGCCACTCTACCTCAACGAAGACCAAGCGATGCTGCGCGACAGCGCGCGCGAATTCCTCAAATCCGAAGCCCCGGTCAGCCATATGCGCAAGCTGCGCGACGAAGGCTGCAAGGATGGTTTCCGCCACGCACTGTGGAAGCAGTTCGGCGAGATGGGCTTTACCGGCATCCTGATCGGTGAGGATGATGGTGGCCTGGGCCTCGGCCATGTCGAAGCCGGCGTGGTGCTGGAAGAAATCGGCCGCAACCTGTCGCCGTCTCCGTTCCTTTCCACGGCGGTGGCCGGCGTTTCCGCGCTGAACCATGGCAGCCAGCACCTCAAGGACAAGTTCTTCCCCGGCATTCTGGCTGGCGAGACCATCCTTGCGCTGGCGATCGACGAGCATGCCAAGCACCGCCCGGCGCAGATTGCCACCAAGGCGGAGAAATCGGGCAATGGCTTCAAGCTCACCGGCAAGAAGCAGTTCGTGGTCCAGGGTGCCAGCGCCGATGCATTGATCGTTGCCGCGCGCACCGCCGGTGCCCCGGGCGAAACCGATGGCATCACGCTGTTTGCCGTCGACAAGGATGCGGCCAACCTGTCGCTCGACAATACGCGGCTGGTCGACAGCTCGATGGCCGCGCATGTCACGCTCGATGGCGTCGAGGTCGATGGCGATGCGGTGATCGGTGAGGTCGATCAGGGCTGGCAGGTTCTCTCCGCGCTGCTGCGCGCAGGCCGTGCAGGCTCTGCTGCAGAGCTGGTCGGCGTGGGATCGGGTGCGATGGACATGACGGTCGATTATCTCAAGCAGCGCAAGCAGTTCGGCCGCCTGATCGGTGAATTCCAGGCACTGCAGCATCGCGCCGCGCATCTCTATAGCGAGATGGAAATTGCCCGCGCGACCGTCCTCAAGGCGCAGCAGCTGCTCGACGAAGGCAAGGACAGCGCGGATATCTATGTTTCGGTCGCCAAGGCCAAGGCGGGGCGCGCTGCGAATCTCTCGGTCCGCGAGGGCGTTCAGATGCACGGCGGCATCGGCATGACAGATGAATATGATATTGGCTTCTATATGAAGCGTGATCGTGCGCTGAACGAATTTATGGGCGATGCCAATTTCCACGCTGGCAGGGTCGCGGAGATATTCGGGTACTGACGCCCGGAACCGCCCCGCCACGATAGTGGAGACTTGAGAAAAATGGCACTCGATCCCGATATTTTCGAAGCCCTGCTGGAAGGCGTGCGCCGGTTTGTCACCGAACGCCTGCGCCCACTCGAGGCACAGGTGTCCGAGACGGACGAAATCCCGGATGACCTGGTGCAGGACATGCGGGAACTGGGGCTGTTCGGCCTGTCGATCAGCGAGGATTATGGCGGCCTCGGCCTCAACATGGAGGAAGAGGTCCGCATCGCCTTTGAACTGGGGCGGACGTCGCCCGCGATGCGCTCCACCTTCGGCACCAATGTCGGGATCGGCAGCCAAGGGCTGGTGATGGACGGCAATGATGCGCAGAAGGCACGATATCTGCCGCTGATCGCCAGCGGTGAGATCATCACCTCGTTCGCGCTGACCGAACCCGATGTCGGATCAGACAGTGGCGCGGTGAAGACCCGGGCCGAGCTCGACGGCGACGCCTATGTGCTCAACGGGTCGAAGCGCTACATCACCAATGCCGACAAGGCGGACCTGTTCACCGTCATGGCGCGCACCGGCGGGCCGGGGCCCAAGGGCGTGACTGCGTTCTTGGTGCCGCGCGATCTGCCGGGCCTGTCGGTCGGCAAGCCCGAGCGCAAGATGGGGCAGCAGGGCGCGCATGTCTGCGATGTCATTTTCGACAATGTCCGCGTTCCCGCCGAAAACCGGCTCGGCGCGGAGGGCGATGGCTTCAAGGTGGCGATGCGCGTGCTGGATCGCGGGCGGCTGCACATTTCGGCGGTCTGCGTGGGCGCGGCCGAGCGGTTGATCGCCGACAGCATTGCCTATGCCAAGGAACGCCAGCAGTTCGGCAAGCCGATTGCCGAGTTCCAGTTGATCCAGGCGATGATCGCCGACTCGGTGGCCGAGTGCAAGGCGGCCAAGGCGCTGGTGCTGCAGACCGCCAAGGCCAAGGACCGTGGCGAACGGATCACCGAGGACTGCGCCTGTGCCAAGCTGATCGCGTCGGAAATGGTGGGCCGCGTTGCCGACCGTGCCGTCCAGATTTTCGGGGGTGCCGGCTATATCGCCGATTACGGCGTCGAGCGTTTCTACCGCGATGTCCGCCTGTTCCGCATCTATGAGGGAACCAGCGAGATTCAGCGGACCATTATCGCAAGGGAAGCCTTGCGTTCGGAGGGATGAACATGAGCATTGAGAACCTGTTTTCGGTCAAGGGCAAGGTGGCTTTGGTCACCGGCGGGTCGCGCGGCATCGGCAAGATGATCGCACAGGGCCTGATCGCCGCGGGCTGCAAGGTCTATATTTCCGCGCGCAAGGCCGATGCCTGCAATGCGACCGCACAAGAGCTGGGCCCGAACTGCATTTCGCTGCCGGCTGATGTGTCGAGCGTCGCAGGTGCGCGCCAACTGGCGGCGCAATTTGCCGAGCACGAAAGCCGGCTCGACATCCTGGTCAACAATGCAGGCGCCGCCTGGGGTGCCGAGTTCGAGGATTTCCCCGAAATCGGCTGGGACAAGGTGATGGACCTCAACGTCAAGTCGCCCTTCTTCCTGACCCAAGCACTGCATGGCCTGCTCAAGGCCGGTGCAAGCGCCGAGACCCCGGCCAAGGTCATCAACATTTCCTCGGTCGATGGCATGCGCGTCAATCCCTGGGAAACGTACAGCTATCAGGCGAGCAAGGCGGCGTTGATCCAGCTGACCAAGCGCATGGCTGTGCGCCTGCTGCGCGACCATATCTATGTCACCGGCATCGGCCCCGGCGCATTTCCGTCGGACATGAACAAGGCTGCGCGCGATTATGGTGACAAGGTCGCCAGCGGCATCCCCAACAAGCGCGTCGGCGACTGGCAGGATATCTCGGGCGCGGTGATCTTCCTCGCCAGCCGGGCAGGCGATTATGTCATCGGCACGACCATTCCGGTGGATGGCGGCATCGTCAATGCCTCGGTCCCGCAGGGCGGCTACGACCCCGAAGGCCATTGATCGCCTGTCTTCAGACGTAAAATCTCCGGCGCGCGCACTGGTGGCGCGCGCCGGATTACGGCACACTCCCGTCCAATAACTTTGGAGGGATGTGTAATGGCTTTCCGCGACCTGGCTTTGGCCGTTTCACTCAGCGTCGTAGTGGTGGCGATCGCGGCCCCTGCCGAGGCGCAAAGCCGCAAGGCTGCGCCGTCGGTCGGCGGATCGATGAAGGGCCTGCTCGGCAATGCTTCGGACAGCGCGCTTGACCAGCTCGCCCAACCCGGTGCCTTTTATGCCGATCAGGCGGTGCGCATCCTGCTGCCGGGGCCGCTGCAAAAGGCGACCAAGCTGATGCGCCTGACCGACAAGGCCGGCATCACCAATAATCTCGTCAAGTCCTTGAACGATGCCGCGGGCCTGGCCGCACAAGAGGCCAAGCCCGTGTTCCGTTCGGCCATCGACTCGATGACCCTGGCCGATGCCGTGGGCATCGTTGCCGGGGGCGATACCGCCGGTACGCAATATCTCAGGCGCACCTCTGGCGAAGTGCTGCGCCAGAAGATGCGCCCCCTGGTCAGCAACGCTCTGGGCAGGACCGGCGCGTTCAAGCAGCTTGATGCACTGGCGACCAGCGGAACAGGCGGTGTCCTGGGGGCGCTGGCGGGCGTGGATCTCAGCCGCGATGGACTGATCGACAGCGTGACCGATCAGGCGATGTCGGGCATCTTCACCTATATCGGGCGCGAAGAGACCAATTTCCGCAAGAACCCGCTGAAATCAGGCAAGAAGCTGCTCGACCGGGTGATGTGACCGGGCCTTGCCAGCCCGGAAGATATCAGGGCGAGGGGCTGTTCATCAGATCGCGGACGTAACCGATCAGACCGGTCTGGCGTGCGCGGCGCATGCGCTCTGAATTGAGGATATGGCTGACCTTTTCGAAACAGCTGGTCACATTGTCGTTGATGACGACAAAGTCATAGCCGTCCCAATGGCTGATCTCGTCCTGGGCACGCGCCATGCGCCCGGCAATCACATCCTCGCTGTCGGTGTTGCGGCTGCGCAGGCGTCGGTGCAGTTCTTCGAGTGAGGGCGGCAGGATGAACACGCGCACGACATCGCCCTCGGCGCGCTGATACAGCTGCTGCGTACCCTGCCAGTCGATGTCGAAAAGGAAATCCTGGCCTTCGCGCAGACCCTGCTTCACCTGCGCCTTGGGCGTGCCGTAATAATGGCCGAACACCTTGGCCCATTCGAGCAGCGCATTGTCTTCCACCAGACGGTGGAATTCGGCCTCGTCGATGAAATGATAATGGGTGCCGTCGATCTCGCCCGGACGCGGCGGGCGCGTGGTCACCGATACGGACAAGGCCAGCTGGCTGTCCGCTTCCAGCAGCATCCGCGCGATCGTGGATTTGCCCGCGCCCGAGGGCGAGGACAGGATGAACAGCAGGCCGCGGCGGGCCAGAGGCGCTTGAAGGACGGTATTGACCATGGCGGCTCATGGCCAAAGCCGCCGCCAAAGGTCAACCTGTTTGTGCGCCGAAGCGCGTGCGGATCACGCCTTGGGCGGATTGTCCTTGGTCTTGCGCTGGTCATAGATCGCCTTGGCGAGCAATGCGCCGCCGACGAGCAGCGCGCCCGGTACCGAGCGAGTCGCGATGCGCGCGGCGATGGCCCCCATCACCGTTCCGCCAAAGACGGTCGCAGCAACCTGGCTGCGCGCCTTCTGGCCGATCATGTTGCGCACCAGTTCGTCATTGGCTGCCGTGGTGATGATGCGGCTTGCGCCGTTCCACGCGCCGCGTGTCCAGTGCGCACGGGCAGCCGGGGGATTGGCGGTGACGCCCGTACCCTCGACAGGAGCAGGAGCACTGACCACCGGGGTGGTGGCAGGCGGCGGGGTGTTTGCGTCGTTCACTGGGCTGGTCATGGGTTATCCATAGCTGATCTGGGTTTCGACCTCAAACGCGCTCGATGCGCCAATCGTTCCGCCGTCAGCCTCGCCCGATCATGTCGGAGGGCCGCACATGCGCATCGAAGGTGGCTTCATCGACCAGACCCAGCGCGATGCCCGCCTGTTTGAGCGTCAGATCGTGCGCATGCGCGTGCTTGGCGATCTTTGCTGCATTGTCATAGCCGATCACCGGGGCAAGCGCGGTCACCAGCATCAGCGACCGGTCTACCAGCTCGGCTATCCGCGATTCGTTGGGCTTAAGGCCGTCGATGCACCGTTCGGCAAAGCCTTCCATGCCGGTTGCCAGCAGATCGATCGAGCGCAGCACGTTCGCGCCGATCAGCGGCTTGAAGACGTTCAGCTCCAGATGCCCCTGCATCCCGCCGATGGTCACCGCCTGGTGGTTGCCGATCACCTGGGCCGACACCATCGTCAGCATCTCGCACTGGGTCGGGTTGACCTTTCCCGGCATGATCGAGCTTCCCGGCTCGTTCGCGGGCAGATCCAGTTCGCCCAGGCCCGAGCGCGGGCCCGAGCCGAGCAGGCGGATGTCGTTGGCGATCTTGGTCAGCGCGACGGCCAGCGTGTTCAGCGTGCCGGACAAGTGCACCAGCGGGTCATTGCTGGCCAGCGCCTCGAAGCTGTTTTCCGCCGGGTGGAAGGGATGGCCGGTAATGTCGGCAATCGCTGCGCACATATCCTGCGCGAAACCTTGGGGTGCATTGAGCCCGGTACCCACCGCCGTGCCGCCAATGGCGAGCCGATAGGTGCCCGCAACCACGCCTGGTTCGATCCTGCGCCCGCAGCGATAGAGCTGGTTGGCATAGCCCGAAAATTCCTGGCCCAGAGTCAGCGGCGTTGCATCCTGCAAATGGGTGCGGCCGATCTTCACGATAGTGTCCCAAGCCGCCGCTTTTTCGGCCAGCGCCTCCGTCAGCCGGTCGAGCGCCGGGCGGAGACGGGCCTGCACAGCCAGGCTGACGGCAATATGGATCGCGGTGGGGAAGGCGTCATTCGAGGACTGGCTGCGGTTGACATGGTCGTTGGGGTGAACTGGCGATTTGCCGCCGCGCGTGCCGGTGAGCAGCTCGTTGGCACGCCCCGCGATCACCTCGTTGACGTTCATGTTGCTCTGGGTGCCGCTGCCGGTCTGCCAGATGGTCAGCGGAAACTGATCGTCCAGCGCGCCGGATGCGACTTCGGCCGCAGCCGCTTCGATCGCGTCGGCAATTTCGCCGGGCAGGCCATGGCCGCGATTGACCCTCGCCGCCGCCTGCTTGACCACGGCCAGGCCATGGACAATGCCGATGGGCATGCGTTCCTGCGGGGCGAAGGGAAAGTTCTCAAGGCTGCGCTGCGTCTGCGCGCCCCAATAAGCCGAAGCCGGGACCGCGATCTCGCCCAGCGAGTCGCTTTCCATGCGCATGTCCGAATCTGCCAAGGGCCATCTTCCGTTGAAGGCGGCCATTCAGCCGCTATTTGCGTTTGCCGAAATCCACGCTGACGACATTCGAGCCGTCACCATCGCCGCCGGGGTGATCATTTTCGGCCGCTTCATGCGGCTCTGGCGGCGGCGTATCACCCGAAACCTGGAACTGCAGGCCGAAATCGACCGCCGGGTCGACAAATGCGGTGATCGCGCTGAACGGAATGAACAGGTGCGCGGGCACCCGGTTGAAGCTGAGGCCGACGGAAAAGCCGGTCTTCTCGACCTTCAGGTCCCAGAATTTCTGCTGCAGGACGATCGTCATCTCGTCCGGAAAGCGCTCGACCAGATGACGCGGGATGTCCACGCCGGGCGAGCGAGTCTTGAAGGTGATGTAGAAATGGTGGTTGCCGGGCAGTCCGTTCGATTCGACTTCGCCAAGCACACGGCCCACGACCGCGCGCAGGGCTTCCTGGACGATCTCGTCATAGGGAATCAGGCTGTCGGGTGCATCGTCACTCATGTCCAATTTGTTGGACTGACAATCGTTCAGGGTCAAGGCGCTAATGCCCCGCACGACAGCATCCGGCAAACAGCGGCAAAAATGTTGCGCGCCCCGGCAAGGTGATTATAGGGCGCACCATGCGCACCGCCCGGATAGAACGCAAGACCCATGAAACCGACATTTTCGTCGAGCTGAACCTCGACGGGACAGGCCAGTTCGACGTGTCGACCGGCATCGGTTTCCTCGACCATATGGTGGAGCAGTTTTCGCGCCATTCATTGATCGATCTGACCTGCAAGATCAGGGGCGATCTGCATGTCGATCAGCATCACACGACGGAGGATTGCGCGCTCGCCATCGGCCAGGCGCTTACCCAGGCGCTGGGCGACAAGGGTGGGATCGTCCGCTATGGCCATGCCTATTCGCCGATGGACGAGACGCTGAGCCGCGTGGCCGTCGATATCTCGGGCCGCCCTTACATGGTCTGGAAGGCCGCGTTCAGCCAGCCGCGCCTCGGCGAAATGGATACCGAGCTGTTCGAACACTGGTTCCATTCGATCGCGCAGACCGCCGGCCTGACGCTGCACATCGAGCTGCTCTATGGTGCCAACAATCACCATATCTGCGAGAGCATCTACAAGGGCTTCGCCCGCGCGATGCGCGCCGCGGTGGAGATCGATCCACGCAAGCAAGGCGCGGTGCCTTCGACAAAGGGCATATTGGGTGGCTGATCGCGTCGCGCTGATCGATTACGGCGCGGGCAACCTGCACAGCGTGCATAATGCGCTGAAAGCCGCCGGAGCTCCCGATATCGCAGTCACCGATGATCCGGCGCTGGTGTATAGTGCGGATCGCATCGTCCTGCCCGGTGTCGGCGCCTTTGCCGCGTGCATGAACGGCCTTGCCGCCATTCCGGGCATGATCGATGCGCTCGAAGCGCGGGTGCTTGGCGACAAGGTGCCGTTTCTGGGCATCTGTGTCGGCATGCAGCTGCTTGCCGAACGCGGGCTGGAACACGGCACGCACCAGGGGCTGGGATGGATCGCCGGCGAAGTGCGCGCGATGCAGCCGACGCACGAGATCAAGGTCCCGCATATGGGCTGGAACGATGTGACCCCGTCTGATGGCGCGCCACTGGTCGAGCAGGGCGAGGCCTATTTCCTCCACAGCTATCATTTCATCGCCGCTGAAGCCGCGGATGTTGCAGCCGTGACCGATCATGGCGGGCCTGTCACCGCCGCCGTGGCGCGCGGCAACATTCTGGGCGTGCAGTTCCATCCGGAAAAGAGCCAGGCCTATGGGCTCGGCCTGCTCCGCCGCTTCCTCGACTGGACCGTTTCATGAGCATCATCGTCTTTCCCGCCATCGACCTGAAGGGCGGCCAGGTCGTCCGCCTGGCCGAGGGTGATATGGACCGCGCCACCGTCTATGGCGACGACCCGGCAGCCCAGGCGACGCTGTTCGCTGAAGCCGGTGCCCAGCATCTGCATGTTGTCGATCTCGATGGCGCGTTCGCGGGCGAGGCGGTCAATCGCACCGCGGTGGAGGCGATCATCAGGAGCTTTCCCGGCTATCTCCAGCTTGGCGGCGGCATCCGCACCCGCACGGCGGTGGAGAGCTGGTTCGATCTGGGCGTGGCGCGCGTGGTCATCGGCACCGCGGCGCTCACCGATCCCGAATTCGTGCGCGACATGGCCAAGGCCTATGAAGGCGGCATCGTCGTTGCGGTCGATGCGCGCGATGGGATGGTCGCGACGCATGGCTGGGCCGATGTTTCCGACGTGCCCGTTGCCGACATGGCACGCCGGTTCGAGGACGCCGGTGTCGCCAGCCTTCTCTTCACCGATGTCGGCCGCGATGGGTTGCTCAAGGGCTGCAATATCGATGCGACCGTGGCGCTGGCGCGTACCACCGACATCCCGGTGATCGCCAGCGGTGGGGTCAAGGGACTGGATGATATCCATCTGCTCAGCCTGCATGCCGAAGACGGCATTGAAGGCGTCATCACGGGCCGCGCGCTTTACGATGGCCGGCTCGATCTTGCCACCGCCATTGCCATGGCCACGCGCGGATGAGCGTCCGGGTCCGCGTCATCCCCTGTCTCGACGTCGCCAATGGCCGCGTGGTCAAGGGCGTGAATTTCGTGGACCTGCGCGATGCGGGCGATCCGGTCGAGCAGGCACGCGCCTATGACGCTGCCGGTGCCGATGAGCTTTGCTTTCTCGACATTTCCGCCAGCCACGAGGCGCGCGGGACGATCATCGATGTGGTGCGCAAGACCGCAGAGGTCTGCTTCATGCCGGTCACGGTCGGCGGCGGCGTGCGCAGCGCCGAAGATGCGCGCGCGCTGCTGCTGGCAGGCGCGGACAAGGTGGCGGTGAACAGCGCCGCGGTCGCGCGGCCCGAAGTGGTCGCCGATATCGCCGAGCGCTTCGGCAGCCAGTGCATCGTCGCCTCGATCGATGCGCGGCGGCGCGAGAATGGCGAGGGCTGGGAAATCTTCACCCATGGCGGCCGCAAGGCGACAGGGATCGATGCGATCAACCACGCGCTCAACCTCACCCGGCTGGGGGCAGGCGAACTGCTTGTCACCTCGATGGACCGCGACGGAACGCGCGATGGTTATGACCTCGAGCTGATCCGGACCATTGCCGATCAGGTCGACATCCCTATCGTTGCCAGCGGCGGGGTTGGGCATATCGGCCATCTGGTCGAGGGCGTGACCAGGGGGCATGCCAGCGCGGTGCTGGCGGCGTCGATCTTCCATTTCGGTGAAGCGAGCATCGCCGACGCCCATCGCGCACTGGCCGAGGCGGGACTTCCAGCGCGCTCGCACTGATTTTACAGCATTTGCGCCAGACCGATTGTCGGCAAGCTTGACAAGTGGGCCCAGTGCGTCTGGAGCGTTAACCACTGAACGCAAGCATTTCTGCGGCTTTGCCCGATTTGGCAAAGCGCTTGCTTAACCAATCAACATGAAGTGTCCCGGAATGAAACCCGACATCAGCCGACGGTTGCAGGCCATGCGCGCCAGCGTGGTGCTGGTGGCGGGAACCGTGCTTTCCGCTCCGCTTGAGGCGAGCCCGCTGTCCCGGGTGACGCTGGACGGGCTGACCCGCGCCGAGGGCATTCGCAGCTGGATAGAGATTACCGAGCCTGGCAGCCTGGGGCTGTTGTGCATGGGCATTGCCGGGCTTCTGATCGGGCGCTGGGCTGCAGGACGCAAACGCGGCGGACCACCAGGGCTGTAGGCGGTTCAGCCTGTCTTGACGCGTGCCGATCACCGGCGCAGAGCGTTGCCCATGGCAGACCCAATCATCGAACGGCTCGAAGCCGTCATCGCCGAGCGGCGCACGGCATCGCCCGACAGCAGCTATGTTGCCAAGCTGACTGCACGCGGTCGCCCGCGTATTGCGCAGAAGATCGGCGAAGAGGCCGTCGAAGCGGTGATCGCCGCGATCCAGGGCGATGGCAAGGGCGTGGTCAGCGAAAGCGCCGACCTGCTGTTCCACCTGCTCGTGCTGCTCGCCGATATGGGCCTGAGCTGGTCCGACGTGCTGGCCGAGCTCGATGCCCGTGAAGGCACATCCGGCATTGCCGAGAAACAGTCCCGTCCCAAGGAGTAACGATCATGCCGATCGACCCGACTTTGCCCTATGACGATCAGAATATCTTCGCGAAGATCCTGCGAGGCGAAATCCCCTGCAGCAAGGTGCACGAGGATGACCATGTGCTGGCCTTTCACGACATCAACCCCCAGGCACCGACGCATGTGCTGGTGATCCCCAAGGCGCCGTTTGTCAGCTGGGACGATTTTTCCGCGCGCGGCACGGATGAACAGATCGCAGCCTTTGTCCGCGGCGTCGGCGAGGTCGCGCGCAAGCTCGGGCTGGTCGAGCCGGGCTATCGGCTGCTCGCCAATATCGGGCTGGATGCGCATCAGGAAGTGCCGCACCTGCACGTCCATCTGTTCGCCGGTCGCCCGCTGGGGCCGATGCTGATGCGCGGCTGATCGTCCACCTCTTCTCAAGCCTGCGCGCCGGGTCTAGACTGGCCGATAGCGGGCCTGAGGGAGGATGATATGTTGCGGACTCTGGCCGTTCTGTGCGCTGCCGTGCTGGCAACCGCGCCCGCCTATGCCCAGTCGGACGTTCCGTGCGAGACGATGCTGGGCGATTTCTGGGGAGAGAAAGAGCCTCAGGCCAATGTCCCGACGATTGACGGCACGACGATCCGCTCGCCTGCCGAGCTCGCCAAGGCGGTGGACAAGGGCGCGATCATCCAGGGCGGCAATTTTGCGGGATGGGATTTCCGCCGCGCCGCGCTGACCAACGCCTGTTTCGTCGAAGCCGATCTGAAGGCAAGCCAATGGGATGGCGCACGCGTTCCCGGAATCGGCTTCATCAAGTCGAACCTGACCGATGCCTCGCTGGTCGGCATCAAGGCCCCGGGAATTCTGCTGCGCGACGCCAATCTCACCAACGTGAAGGCGGGGAGGGCCGATTTCAGCGGCGGCATGCTGGAGGGCGGCTGGTTTGACGGCAGCGTAGATGGCCTCGACCTGGACGGGGCGAACCTTTCCGGCTTTGCCTTTTCCTGCGGCATCACCCTGTCCGATGGTTGCCCGCTCTATGGCAGCGACAAGGGCATTTCGGCGCGGGGTGCCAATCTCAGCCGGGCGAAGCTCAGCAGCTTTCACCGTTACAGCCTTTCCGACATTGCGCTGGTTGGCGCGCTGCTCGACCGAACCGAAATCTCGCCCGCACAGCTCGCGAGCCTGAAGGGGCGGATGATCTCTCACCCGCTGGTGCTGGTGGGCGGCGATAGCAGGATCGAACTCACCGCAGCAGAGGCGCAGACGCTCGCTGATGATGCCGCCATTGCCGATAGCGGCGACCAGGGGCCATCGTTCGACTGCGCCCGTGCCGCCAGTCCTGCGGAAAAGATGCTGTGCCTGCCCGATAACCGCGACCTGGCTTCAGCCGATCGCACACTAGCGCAAACCTTCAGCCAGGCGCGCAAGGTGCGTCCCCAACTGGTGGCCGAGCAGCGCCAATGGCTCAGGCAGCGCGATGGCTGCATGGCGCAGGAGTTCCCCTCCGACTGTCTGCGGACCGCTTATGCCGAGCGGCAGGGGCAACTGCTGGGGGCTCTGGGTGAAGGCAACTGGCTGAAGCCCGGCGAAGGCGCCTTGTTCATCGATGACGAATTGCCGGTGAGCGATGCGATGCGGGCATCGCCGTTGTTCGCGCGCATTGCGCCGCTGCTGGCGCAGGCGTCGATGGGCTATGCCTATGTCGAGCGGACGGCCGATGGGCGTTACCAGACCAGCGGCGAATCCATCGGCGCCAACGCGCACACCTGCACGCTGGGTGCGTCAGGGCTCAGCCTCGATCCCCTCAGCGGCTGGTACGGATTGAGGGACGACGAGAGCAACCGCTGGATCAGGATCGTCCAGATCGACCGCGACTGGTTGCGCGTCTTTGCCAACGGGCACCCTTATGGCGAGGGTGCCGAAGGATCGGCCGATTATGCAAGCTGCGGCGCACGCGCGGCTTTTGGTCCGATGCGGCGGATCGCGCTGCCGCCCGAAGTGCTCAAAAGCTATGCCGCGAGGGCCGATATGGAACAATGACCCCGTCGCGCATGCGACAGATGGGTGACAAGCCGGTTGCTTGCGCGTG
The DNA here is from genome assembly GCA_026625625.1 of Blastomonas sp. SL216. NCBI lineage: Bacteria > Pseudomonadati > Pseudomonadota > Alphaproteobacteria > Sphingomonadales > Blastomonadaceae > Blastomonas > Blastomonas sp. SL216. The sequence continues at coordinate 977,492 of CP113055.1, read as the reverse complement.
AAAAGGCGCTAATCCTGTCCTCCACAGGGGGATAACCCCGGGACGCAACCGGCTGGCCACGGGCCTGCCAAGGGTGGGAAATCGTACACATCATGAAATTTGCGCGTGTCAAACCGCTGGACGCCATTTTGGCGACAGCCAAGAAGAAATCGCTGCATCCGACATTGGGCTGGTTCCAGCTGACCCTGTTCGGCATCGGCTGTGTCATCGGTACGGGTATTTTCGTTCTGACATCGGCAGGTGCGCAAAAGGCCGGACCCGGCCTGATGCTGGCCTTTGCCATTGCCGGCCTGATCTGCATCGTCGCTGCTTTGTGCTATGCCGAGATCGCCGCGATGATCCCGGTCGCAGGCTCTGCCTATACCTATACCTATTCGGTCATGGGCGAACTGCTCGCCTGGACGGTGGGCTGGGCCCTTGTCCTCGAATATGCGGTCGCGGCGAGCGCGGTGTCGGTCGGGTGGTCCGGCTATTTCACCGGCACGATATTGAACGAGTTTTTCGGGATAACCCTGCCAACCTATCTCACCGCCGGACCGCTGTGGCTCGGTGGCGCGCCGGGTGGTTTCGTCAATCTGCCCGCCATCGTGATCGCGCTGCTGGTGACCTGGCTGCTGATGATCGGCACGAATGAATCGGCCAAGGTCAACGCAGTGCTCGTGGCGATCAAGGTCACCGCGCTGACCGCGTTCATCATCCTGACGCTGCCCAAGACCGACATGGCCAATTTCAACCCGTTCCTGCCGGCAGGCGTGTTCGGCGGCTTCGGATCGGGCATCGGCGCAGTGGGCGCAGCGGCGACTATCTTCTTCGCCTATGTCGGCTTCGATGCCGTTTCGACGGCGGCAGAAGAGACCAAGAACCCTCAGCGCAACGTGCCGATCGGCCTGATCGGCAGCCTGGGCTTCTGCACCGTGTTCTACATTCTGGTGGCCGCCGGTGCCGTGGGCACCATCGGGGGCCAGCCGATCCTCGGTCCGAACGGCATTCCGTTCCCCGCCGGTTCGGAAGAACTCGCCCGCCAGTGCGCGCTGCCGCAATATGCTGATATGCTGGTCTGCTCGAACGAGGCACTCGCACATGTTCTGCGCAAGATCGGTTTCAGCGCGGTGGGCAACATGCTCGGTATTGCGGCTTTCGTAGCGCTGCCTTCGGTGATCCTCATCCTGCTGTTCGGCCAGACCCGCATCTTCTTCGTGATGGCGCGCGACGGCCTGCTGCCCGAGGGCCTGTCGAAGATCCACCCCAAGTGGAAGACGCCCTATGTCGTCACCGCGATCACCGGTGGTATCGTAGCCTTTGCCGCAGCCTTCCTGCCGGTGGGTCAGCTTGCCGACATCGCCAATGCCGGAACGCTCTATGCGTTCATGATGGTCGCGATTGCGGTAATGATGCTGCGCAAGACCGATCCGCACCGCGAGCGGCTGTTCCGCACGCCGATGCTGTGGCTGGTCGGCCCGGCAACCATTGCAGGCTGTATCTTCCTGTTCCTCAACCTGCCGTTCGAAGCGATGATCGTGCTGCCCGCCTGGGGCGCGATCGGCCTGGTGATCTATTACCTCTATGGCTACAAGGCGAGCCATCTGGGCAAGGGCATTGTCGAGGTGCCCGAGGATGATCCGGGCGTCGTCTCGCACTGACGCAGAAAGACAAAACCCCGGCGCGATCCGCCGGGGTTTTTCTTTGCGTACCGTTTACATCGGCGATTTGGGGCAGGTGCCGGGGCGGCGGAAGAGCTGCCAGCGCTCTGCCCAGAAGATGACGCCGAGCGCCAGCACACCGCAGCTCAAGAAGCCGATCGCCATCGGCAGCGTCGTGCCGTTGAACGCCTGGCCGACCAGAGCGCCGATGCTCGTGCCCAGCACCGTGCGAAACGCCATCTGGAACGATGAGGCCGCGCCGGCCATCGCGCCGAAAGGCTCCATGGCGATGGACCCGAAATTCGCACCGATAAAGCCCACCATCGCCATGTTCAGCGCGACGATGACGAGGAACAGCGCCATCGGTTCGCCCGGCAGAAGCGCAGCGCCGATCTGTGCGCTCGATAGGACCAGAAAGGCGAGCAGGGCCGACTGCGACACCCGCCGCGCGCCGAAGCGTTCGACGATGCGGCTGTTGAACCAGTTCGACACCGCCATCGCCCCTGCCACCGCGGCAAAGGCATAGGGGAAGATATCCGGCGCGCCGAAGACATCGGAAAAGATCTGCTGCGAACTGTTGAGGAAGCCGAACATCGCGCCCATCAGCAAGCCGCCAGCGGCGACATGGCCAAAGCCGGTGCGGTTGAACACCACCTTGAACCAGGTGCTGCCAATCGCGTCGAGCCGGATCGGGATGACGTTCTCTGGACGCAGCGTCTCGGGCAGGCGCAGCCACACCCAGACGCCGACGGCGCTGCCCATCACCGCGAGCAGGATGAAGATGAACTGCCATTGCGCGAAATACAGGATCAGCTGGCCCACGGTCGGCGCGATCACCGGCACCGCCATGAAGACGATGAAGATGATCGACATGAAGCTCGCCATCCGGTCGCCGGAAAAGATGTCGCGGATTACCGAGACAACCAGCACGCCCATCGCTGCCGCCGCAAAGCCCTGCGCGAACCTGATGGCGAGCAATGTCTGGAAGTCGGGCGCAAAGGCACAGGCGAACCCGAAGATCACGTAGAAGACCAGCGACCCCAGCAGCACCGGCTTGCGCCCGACGCGGTCGCCGATCGGCCCGTAGAAGAGCGAGCCGATGCCCATGCCCATCAGATAGCTGCTGATGACGAACTGACGGTCGTTGGGGCTGGCGACATCGAATGCGGCGCCCAGAGCCGGGAAGGCGGGCAGGATCGAATCGATGGCGAGCGCATTCAGCGCCATTAGCGCAGCCATCATGGCCACGAGTTCGCGCGTTCCCAGCGGGAAGGCGGAGGCATCGCGGGTCGCTTCGAGCGATGCGGTCTTCATGGTGTTCTCATTGTGCATTGCACCATAATGGGCGCTTGTCCGGCGATTGCCAACCGCGCGCGTGATTTCTATTTTGTCCCTACCCATGGACGACACAGCCGATCCCCGTCCGCGCAAGATTATCCATATCGACATGGATGCCTTTTTTGCGAGCGTGGAACAGCGCGACAATCCGGCCCTGCGCGGTCGTCCGGTGGCGGTTGGCGGATCGTCGCGGCGCGGGGTGGTGGCGGCGGCCAGCTATGAGGCGCGGGCCTTTGGCGTGCGATCGGCGATGCCGTCAGTGACCGCACAGCGGCGATGCCCCGATCTGATCTTCGTCAAGCCGCGCTTCGATGTCTACCAATCGGTATCGCGGCAGATCCGCGCCATTTTTGCGCAGCATACCGATCAGATCGAACCGCTGTCGCTCGACGAGGCCTATCTTGATGTCACCAGCAACCATCAGGCGATTGCCTCGGCGACGGTGATCGCCGAAATGATCCGCGCGGACATTCGGCGCGAGACCGGGCTCACGGCAAGCGCGGGCGTCTCGTACAACAAGTTCATTGCCAAGCTGGCGAGCGACCAGAACAAGCCCGATGGTTTGTGCGTCATCCGTCCGGAACAGGGGCCAGTCTTTGTCGCCGGTCTGCCGGTCAAGCGCTTCCATGGCGTAGGGCCGCGCACGGCGGAAAAGATGGCGGCGCTGGGCATCGTCACCGGCGCTGACCTGGCGGCCAAGCCCGAGCAATGGCTGCTCCAGCATTTCGGCAGCTGGGGCAGCTATCTGTTCGGCGCGGCGCGCGGCATCGACAACCGCCCGGTCCGCGCCGACCGCATCCGCAAGTCGATCGGCGGCGAGCGGACCTATGGCGAGGATATCTGGACCGAAGATGGTCTGCGGACCGCGCTGGAGCATGTCGCCGATATCGTGTGGGAACGGGTCGAACGTGCCGAGGCACAGGGCCGCACGGTGACGCTGAAGGCGCGTTTTGCCGATTTCCACACCATCACCCGAGCGCGGTCGCTGGGTCAGCCGGTCCCCGGACGCGCCATGTTCGGCGAGATCGGCCACGCGCTGATCGACCAGATCCTGCCCCTGCATAACGGCGTGCGGCTGCTGGGGTTGACGCTGTCGGGCCTGAGCCAGGCCGGGGAGGGGGAGGAGACTGACGAACGGCAGCCCGAGCTGCCCTTCGCCTGATCACCAGGCGTCGGAAGGCGGCAGGCCGTCGCGAATTTCGATCACCCGCCGCCGCGATGCATCGGTCAGCGCGTCGGGCAGGGCACGGAGCGGAAAGAACCGCGCTTCGAGTAGTTCCCCACGATCCGCCTTGGGTTCATCCTGCGTGGTGCCGGTGATGATCGTGATCTCGTCGGGAAACCCCTCGTGGCGCGAGAGAAAGGTGCCATGCTCACGCGCGTCGGCAAGCCGGCAACCGGTCTCTTCCAGAACCTCGCGAATGCCTGCCTGCAGCGCCGTTTCGCCGTGACCCACGCCGCCGCCCGGCAGCATGAAGCGATCGGTGGCATGATAGCTGTGCCGGATCAGCAGCACCTCGCCATCGCGCAGCACCACCGCCTTCACGCCGCGCGTCCGGATCTGGAACAGGCGGCGAAAGACCAGCCGCACCCGGTGCGCGACAATATAGGCGAGCCTGAGCGGGGTCACGCCGCGCCGATCATCAGACGTCCAGGTTCGCCACGTTCAGCGCGTTTTCCTGAATGAACTCGCGGCGCGGTTCGACGATATCGCCCATCAGCTGGGTGAACACCTCGTCAGTCACGTCGGCATCCTCCACCTTCACCTGCAACAGCGAGCGGTGATTGGGATCGAGCGTGGTCTCCCACAGCTGCTCCGCGTTCATCTCGCCCAGACCCTTGTAGCGCTGGATCGCCAGACCCTTGCGCCCGGTGGCGAGGATGGCATCGAGCAGCGCGGAAGGACGGTTGATGACCAGCCCGGTGGCGACAACGGCCTCTTCGGCCTCTTCCTCGCCGCCCTCGGTCGATGCAACAGGTGCTGCACCCGCCTTTACCAGCCGGCTCGGCGTCAGATAGACCTCGGCAAACTCGCCCGCCACGCGGTGCAGCTTGCGCGCCTCGGCGCTGTTGAGGAAGCCAAGATCGACGACATGGTGATCGGTCACCCCGCGCCAGAAGCGCTGCAGATGGTATCCACCCTCGGCCGAGATATCGCCTTGCCAGCGCGCTTCGGGGTCAGCCCCGCCCATCCACAGGGCGGCGATATCGACCGCTGCCTTGCGATCGCCCTCTGGCATGTCGGGCGAAAGGGCACCGGCCAGCGCCAGCCCTTCGATGATCAGCGGATCATAACGGCGCGGGATATAGGCCATCAGGCTCTTCATCCGGCGGGCATGTTCGATCAATGTGCGCAGATCGTCACCGCCGCGCGCACCGCCGCTGGTCTCGAGCACACGGCCCTGAAGCCCGGCGTCGACAAGATACTGGTCGAGCGCTTCATTGTCCTTCAGGTACACCTCGCTCTTGCCCTTGGCCACTTTGTACAGCGGCGGCTGAGCGATGTAGAGGTGCCCGGCGCGGATGATGTCCGGCATCTGGCGGTGGAAGAAGGTGAGCAGTAGCGTGCGGATATGCGCGCCGTCGACGTCTGCGTCGGTCATGATCACGATCTTGTGATAGCGCAGCTTGTCGAGATTGAAGTCGTCGCGGATGCCGGTGCCCATGGCCTGGATCAGCGTGCCGACCTCCTTGGACGAGATGATCCGGTCAAAGCGCGCGCGCTCGACGTTGAGGATCTTGCCCTTGAGCGGCAGGATCGCCTGATAGTGACGGTCACGGCCCTGCTTGGCCGATCCGCCTGCCGAGTCACCCTCGACCAGGAACAGTTCGGACTTGGCCGGATCGCGCTCCTGGCAGTCGGCGAGCTTGCCCGGCAGCGAGGCGATATCCATCGCGCCCTTGCGCCGGGTGAGTTCGCGTGCCTTGCGGGCGGCCTCGCGCGCCGCTGCAGCGTCGATGATCTTGGCAACGATCGCCTTGGCGTGCGCGGGGTTCTCTTCCAGCCATTCGGCCATCTTGTCGGCCATCAGGCTTTCGAGCGGCTGGCGCACTTCGGAGCTGACCAGCTTGTCCTTGGTCTGCGAGCTGAACTTGGGGTCGGGCAGCTTGACCGACACGATCGCCGTCAGGCCTTCGCGCATGTCATCGCCGGTCAGCGAGACCTTTTCCTTCTTCAGCAGGCCCGATTTTTCCGCATAGCCGTTGAGCGTGCGGGTCAGCGCTGCACGGAACGCGGCTAGGTGCGTACCGCCATCGCGCTGCGGGATGTTGTTGGTGAAGCACAGGACGTTTTCGTAATAGCTGTCATTCCATTCCAGCGCGACGTCGATGGTCACATCGTCGCGCGATCCGGAAATGGCGATGGGATCGGGCATCAGCGGCTGCTTGTTGCGGTCGAGCCATTTCACGAACGCGGCAATGCCGCCCTCGTAATACAGGTCATGCTCTTTCGCCTCGGCGTGTCGCTCATCGCGCAGGATGATGCGCACACCCGAATTGAGGAACGCGAGTTCGCGATAGCGGTGCTCGAGCTTCTCGAAATCATATTCCTGCACGTTCTTGAACGTGTCCTGAGAGAACAGGAAGGTGACCTGCGTGCCCTTCTTGCCTTCGGGCGCTGTCCCCATGACCGCCAGCGGTGCCTCGGCATCGCCGTGGCGGAAGCGCATCCAATGTTCCTGCCCGTCGCGCCAGATGCGCAGTTCCAGCCATTCGGAGAGCGCGTTGACGACGCTGACGCCCACGCCGTGCAGACCGCCCGAGACCTTGTAGGCATTGTCGTCGTTGGTATTCTCGAACTTGCCGCCCGCATGCAGCTGGGTCATGATGACCTCGGCCGCGGACACGCCTTCTTCCGAGTGGATGCCGGTGGGGATGCCGCGGCCATTGTCTTCCACGGTCACCGAATTGTCAGGGTTGAGCGTGATCAGCACCCGGTCGCAATGCCCGGCCAGCGCTTCGTCGATCGCATTGTCCGAAACCTCGAACACCATGTGGTGCAGGCCCGATCCGTCATCGGTATCGCCAATGTACATGCCGGGGCGCTTGCGCACGGCGTCCAGGCCCTTGAGGACCTTGATCGAATCCGCCCCATAGGCATTGGTGTTGGCGGGGTTCTGGTTGTTTTCCGAAGAGCTATTGCTGGTATCTGTCATGAATTTGCCATAGCCGCGCCCCTCGGGAAACCCAAGCATAACCGGTCAGTTTTGCACATATTTTCGTACGCGTTTTCGTGCCCGGAAGCGCCCCATGCCGCAAAGCGCGTGCCGCATGGCACCAGCTTGCTTGAATGCATGACCCTAACCCTATAGCTAGAACCCATGAAAGCTGCCCTGCTGCCTCTCGCCGCTGCCCTGACGCTCGCCGGATGCGCCGATCCGGAGCCCGCGGAGAAGCGTGCGCCAGGCGGTGTCAGCGCCAGTGAACGCGTAGATGTCGCGCAACCCAGCCCCACCGCACGCCCGGTCAAGATCGGCGAAGGCGGCACGCGTTTTGCGGCATGCCAGGGCAGGGGGCGCGTGGGCAATCTGCGCGGCGCAATGCTGGTCGTGCGCGATGCGCCGTTCGACGATGCCAAGCAGATCGGCGAACTGGGCGAGGACGCGCATGTCTTCATCTGCACCCGCAGTCTCGACCAGCAATGGCTGGGTGTCGTGGTGGCGACGGAGGATGGCACCAAGCCATCGACCGCCCCCCAGCCGGTGGCAGAAGAAACGCAGGAGCCCGAAGAGGCGGCAGAGGCCGCCTCAGCGCCGGCAAGCCCGGGGGTCGATTGCGGCGTTACCGCCCCGGTTCGCGGCAAGCGGCCCTATGCCGGACCCTGCCTCAGCGGCTGGGTCGAAAGCACCTTTGTCGCGGTGGTCGCGCGCTAGCCGTCAGGGCGTCGCGCAGTTTACGTTTCCGATAACCTCTTTCCTCCCGCTGATGGTCTGGGCATAGTCCGGCCAGACAGACGCCGAGCGGCGCAACGGGAGAGGCACATTGATCGACATACGCGCGGAGCTGGAACAGGAATTCGGCAACTGGCCCGGTATTGTGGCCGCATGGGGTAGCGCGCGCCTGGACGCGCCGGCGCTCGATGACGGTCTTCAGCAGATCAACTGGGGCGAGCTTTCATCCAGGGTTGATCGCATCGCCGCGCAGCTGCTGGCCGATGGCCTGCAACGCGGCCAGGCTGTCGCGATCCTCGGCACAACATCGGTGGCCTATGCGCTGGTCTATCTCGGCGCGATCAGGGCAGGGGGCTGCGCCGCGCCGCTGACCACCAGCGCAACGCCGCGCCAGCTCGCCAACATGCTTGCCGATTCAGGCGCGATCCACCTGTTCATCGACCGCGAAAAGCGCGCCGAACTTGTCGCCAGCGGCATCGATCTCGGCAGCGCGCGGCACATCATGCTGGATGGCGCGCAAGGGAAGGAGCCCGCGATCGATGGCTGGATGGCGGCAGAGGGCAGCGTGCCCGATGTCGCACCGCCCCAGCCCGGCGATCCGTTCAACATCATCTATTCCAGCGGCACCACCGGCACGCCCAAGGGCATCGTCCATTCGCATGCCATGCGCTGGCGCCAGTCGGTCGCGGGCTTTCAGGCGATCTACAGCGAGAATGCCCGGTCGATCCTGTCGACCCCGCTCTATTCGAACACGACGCTCGCGGTCTTTCTTCCCACCATGGTGCATGGCGGCCTCGCCCGGCTGATGGGCAAGTTCGATGTCGGACAGTGGCTGAAGGCGGCTGAAGCGATGCGCGCCACGCACACCATGCTGGTGCCTGTCCAATATCAGCGGCTGCTTTCCGACCCGTCGTTCGACGCGCATGATCTTTCGTCGATGCAGATCAAGTTCTGCACCAGCGCACCGTTCAGTGCGGAGCTGAAAGCCGAGGCGCTGCGCCGCTTCCCCGGCGGCCTGGTCGAAATCTATGGCATGACCGAAGGCGGCGTCGTCTGCATGCTGCAGGCGCATAACTTTCCGGACAAGCTCCATACCGTCGGCCAGCCGGTCAAGGGCCACGAGCTCAAGGTGATCGACGAGGAGGGCAACGAGCTGCCACCCGGCTCCAAGGGCGAGATGGTCGGGCGTTCGCCGACCATGATGAGCGGCTACAAGAACCAGCCCGAAAAGACCCGCGAGATGGAATGGCGCGATGCCGATGGCCAGCTGTGGTTCAAGATGGGCGATATCGGCATCATGGATGAAGACGGCTTCGTCCAGATTGTCGGCCGCGCCAAGGACATGATCATCTCCGGCGGGTTCAACATCTACCCCAAGGACCTGGAAGAGGTGCTGATGCAGCAACCCGGCGTCGCCGATGCGGCGGTGGTCGGCATGCCGTCCGAGCGCTGGGGCGAAACCCCCGTCGGCTTCATCGTTGCCGCATCCGGAACGGCGCTCGATCTCGATGCGCTGCTGGGTACGGTCAACGCGGAACTCGGCAAGACCCAGCGCCTGTCCGCGCTCTACCCGATCGACGAACTTCCGCGCAGCCATATCGGCAAGATCCTGAAAACCGATCTGCGCGCGATGCTGGCGGAGACTGCAGGCTAGACTTGGCAGGACAGGGCAACTATCGGCTCAACCATGACCATTGCCCATGACGAATCCGTGCTGATTGTCGATTTCGGCAGCCAGGTAACGCAGCTTATCGCCCGCCGGGTGCGCGAAGCGGGGGTGTATAGCGAAATCGCCCCGTTCAGCAGCGCCGAAGCCGCGTTCCACCGGATGAAGCCCAAAGGTATCATCCTGTCGGGCGGCCCCGCCTCGGTGACCGAAGATGGCAGCCCGCGCGCGCCTGACGCCATTCTCAACTCGGGCCTGCCGATCCTGGGTATCTGCTATGGCCAACAGACGATGACGCAGCAGCTGGGCGGAATGGTCGAGGGCGGCGGCGAGAAGGGCGGCGAGTTTGGCCGCGCGTTCATCGAGATTACCGACCGCTGCCGCCTGTTCGACGGGCTGTGGAAGGAAGGCGAGGCGCATCAGGTGTGGATGAGCCATGGCGACAAGGTCACCGCGCTCGCTCCGGGCTTCCGGTCGGTCGCCTCATCGCCCGGCGCGCCCTATGCGGTGATCGCCGATGACGAGCGCTGTTTCTATGCGATGCAGTTCCATCCCGAAGTGGTGCACACGCCCGATGGCGGCAAGCTGATCGCCAATTTCGTTCGCCATGTCTGCGGCTGTCGCGGCGATTGGTCGATGGCCGAGTTCAAGGCCGCCAAGATCGCCGAAATCCGTGCGCAGGTGGGCTCCTCAAGGGTCATCTGCGGCCTTTCAGGCGGTGTCGACAGCGCGGTTGCCGCGGTGCTGATCCACGAGGCGATCGGTGACCAGCTCACCTGCGTGTTCGTCGATCACGGCCTGATGCGCATGGGCGAGGCCGATCAGGTCGTCAGCCTGTTCAAGGGCCATTACAACATCCCGCTGGTGCATGTGCAGGCCGAGGCACTGTTTCTGGGCGGTCTGGCGGGGGTCACCGACCCCGAACAGAAGCGCAAGTTCATCGGCAAGACGTTCATCGACGTGTTCGAGAGCGAAGCGCGCAAGATCGGCGGCGCGGAGTTCCTGGCGCAGGGCACGCTCTATCCGGATGTCATCGAAAGCGTATCGTTCACCGGCGGACCGTCGGTGACGATCAAGAGCCACCACAATGTCGGCGGCCTGCCTGAGCGGATGAACATGAAGCTCGTCGAACCCTTGCGCGAACTGTTCAAGGACGAAGTCCGCGCGCTGGGCCGCGAGCTTGGCCTGCCCGATGTGTTCGTCGGCCGTCACCCGTTCCCCGGCCCCGGTCTTGCCATCCGCATCCCCGGCGAGGTGACCCGCGAGCGCTGCGACATCCTGCGCAAGGCCGATGCCGTCTATCTCGACGAGATCCGCAATGCCGGGCTGTACGATGCGATCTGGCAGGCCTTTGCCGTGCTGCTTCCCGTGAAAACGGTGGGCGTGATGGGCGATGGTCGCACCTATGACAGCGTCTGCGCGCTGCGCGCCGTGACCAGCACCGACGGCATGACCGCGGATATCTATCCGTTCGACGCCAGCTTCCTCCAGCGTACCGCGACGCGCATCATCAACGAGGTCAAGGGCATCAACCGCGTCGTGTACGACTATACGTCCAAGCCCCCCGGCACGATCGAGTGGGAGTGATCTTCGGCCTGCTGCAATGACTGTGGCCGATATCGTACAGATCCCAGGCGGTTCCGGCCCGTCCTTCCGGTTACGAGGTAAGTGACACAAGCTGAGGCAGGCCGCGCCCGATGGAGCACCGGAAGGAAATAGATGGACTGCGGGCGCTGGCCGTCGTTCCGGTCATATTGTATCATGCCGGTTTTGATCTGTTCAAGGGCGGCTTTGTCGGCGTCGATATCTTCTTCGTCATCAGTGGATACCTCATCACGTCGATCCTGGTCGACGACCTGAAACATCGGAAATTCAGCCTCTTGAATTTCTATGAGCGCCGCGCACGGCGCATTCTACCTGCGCTCTATTTCATGATCCTGTGCACCAGCGTGTTCGCCACGATCATCATGCTGCCTTCGCAGCTCAAGGATTTCGGCCAGAGCGTGGTCGCGTCGGTCGGGCTGGTCCCCAATGTCTATTTTTATCTGAAAACCGACTATTGGTCGCAATCGGCCGAATTCCTGCCGCTTGTGCATCTGTGGAGCATCGGCGTCGAGGAACAATTCTACCTGTTGTTTCCGCTGCTCCTTGCTTTGATCTGGCGTTTTGGCAGGGACCGAATTCTTGCACCGATCATTGTGCTCGCAATTGCGAGCCTGTGTCTGAGCGAATGGGGCTGGAGACACGATGCTGCGGCCAATTTCTATCTCGCACCAACGCGGGCATGGGAGCTGCTCGCCGGATCCATCGCCGCGCTGATCGTTCAGAAGCGGGGCGTTCAAAACAGCGAGGCGCTTTCCATGGTCGGCCTCGGGGCCATTGTCATTGCCGTTCTGGCCTATGAGCCGACAACGCCATTCCCCAGTCTCTACGCTCTCGTGCCCGTTGTCGGGACATCACTGTTGATCCTGTTTGCCGGCAAGGAAACCTGGGCTGCCCGGCTGATGAGCGCTAGGCCGCTCGTGCTGATCGGCCTGATCAGCTATTCGGCCTATTTGTGGCATCAACCGCTCCTGGCATTGTTCCGGGTTTCCAACGCCAGCGTCGATATGGCAGTCACGACGAAGCTGCTCATCGTTTTCGCCACCTTCATCATCGCCTATTTTTCCCACGGGTTCGTTGAGCAGCCTTTCAGAACAGCAGGCAAGATCAGAAAGCCTCGCCTAATCCTGTTGATGGCCCTGCCATTTTTTGTGCTGGGCACGTTTGGCCTGGCCATGCATTTCACCAATGGACTGAATGCCATCAAGATGGCCCTGATGCCTCCGGCAACCCGAGACCTTGTAGAAAAGCTTGAAGTTCAAAGAACGGCGCGAGACGGCGTGTGGAAGCGCGAGCTGGCTTTTGCGCGTGACGACTGGCCGCAGGATGGCAAGTTGCGCATGCTGTTCCTTGGCGACTCATTGTCTGCAGACCTTTATGTGGTTGCTCGCCGCTCGTCCCGAATTGCGGCACTGGCCGATGTTCGGCAGATGCCGTTGGACGACAATTGCGCCAGGCATCTCGCGACACGCGGCAACGAACTCAACCATGATGGGAGATTGTGCGCGCTGGCCGTGCCCGAAACACTCCAGTCGGATCTGTTCGCGCGAGCAGAGGTGATCGTGCTGGCTCAGGCCTGGCTGTCCAACGCGGAGTTCCTCGATACGCTGCTCGGCCGCCCCGAGTTTCGCCAAAAGCGTGTCATCGTCTACAAGACTCATGCCTTTGCCCCGGCAGACTCGCTGATCCTGTCGTTGAACGGCGATGACCAATCGTTTTCAGAATCTGGTTTTGCCGAATTCGTATATCTGAACAAGCACGGCAGAACGGTGATGGCGAATGCCGTTCTGGAATCCACCGCGCAGAAGCTCAGAATTCCGACGATCGAGGGGTTTGATGCATTTTGCCTGGAACGCAAGAAGCAGTGCGCGCTCTTCAGTGCCAGGGGTGAGCCCTATATCATCGACCAGAGCCATTTATCGGTCGCCGGCATAGCACGGTTCGAGCCCTGGCTGGCGAGGCGCCTGGATGAAGTCCTGACACGCGAAGGCGCTGAACGCGCGCCTTGAGTGGCGGCCGCGAATGCTGCCAAGCCTCTGTCGATCTGCCGCTCTCGATCAGGTGCCTTCAGGGCACCAGCCATTCGCCCTGCCATGTGCCGTCCGCACTCAACCGGAAGATCGCGCGGCGGTGGCCGGTATGGGCGAGGTGCAGGAATTCAATGCTGTCGATCGTTGCCAGCAGCACGGCAAAATTGGCGCGTCCCGGTGCGACCTCGGCTTCGTCGTCAGGCTTGCGGCCTTCGATATCGGCCGCAAGCCCTGACATGGGGTGTTCCGAAACCGTACCCGGCGCAGGATCGGCCAGATAACAGCGGCGCGCGAACAGCGTGGAGGCGGACCAGGCGCGGTCGGCAGTCTCTCCCGCTGCGTCGATGAAGCCCGTGCCGGACAGGCGGAACTGGCGCTTGGCGCCCGGATCATAGGCCAGCACCGAGATAGGGGCACCATCGCGCAGCTCATCGACCTTGGCGGCGCGGGCATCGGTGTGGAAGCGCAGCGTCGCGGTAGCCGGATCGAAGGCGCGCAGCACCATGACGCGCTGGCTGGGCGTGCCATCGGCCCGAACGGTGCCGACAACCGGCGTGTGCATCGCGCTGCGCCGATCCTTGGCGGCACGGCCCAGCCTGCGGAATATGTCAGCGCGCACCGCATCCAGATCGTCGATCACATCGTCGTTCGCATTCATCGCCCGGCCTCATCCAATTCAGGAAAGCCGATCTAGTCCCTGGCCAATTTTTTACCAGTGGAAGTGCGCTTCCCCCTGCGCTAAAGCGCGCTGCATGAACGAGATCACTCCCATCGAGACGCCAGAAGGTCGTCCGGCCCGTGTCCGCAAGCCCGACTGGATTCGCGTCAAAGCGCCGACCAGCAAGGGCTTTAACGAGACTCGCAAGCTGATGCGGGACCTCAATCTCAATACGGTGTGCGAAGAGGCGGCTTGCCCGAATATCGGCGAGTGCTGGACCAAGAAGCATGCCACGGTGATGATCCTGGGCGATGTCTGCACTCGCGCTTGCGCGTTCTGCAACGTCAAGACCGGCATGCCGCGCAAGGTCGATGTGAACGAACCCCAGCATGTCGCCGATGCCGCAGCCTCGATGGGGCTCGAGCACATCGTCATCACGTCGGTCGACCGCGATGACCTGGCCGATGGCGGCGCGAGCCAGTTCGTCAAGGTGATCGAGGCTCTCCGCCGCACCACGCCCAGCACCACGATCGAGATCCTGACCCCCGATTTCCGCAACAAGCACGAAGCAGCGGTCGAGGCGATCGTCGCGGCGCGGCCCGATGTGTACAACCACAATCTGGAAACCGTGCCCCGGCTCTACCCGACCATTCGGCCCGGCGCGCGCTATTATGCCTCGCTGCGGCTGCTGGAGATGGTCAAGCGGCTCGACCCGTCGATCTTCACCAAATCGGGCATCATGCTGGGCCTGGGCGAAGAGCGGCTGGAAGTGCACCAGGTGATGGACGACATGCGCTCGGCCGATGTCGATTTCCTCACCATGGGCCAGTATCTGCAGCCGACCCCGCGCCATGCCAAGGTGATCGATTTCGTGACCCCCAAGGCGTTCGATGCCTATGCTGCCATCGCGCGCGCCAAGGGCTTTTTGCAGGTCGCATCCAGCCCGCTGACGCGCTCCAGCTATCATGCCGGTGAAGATTTCGCCCAGATGCGCGCCGCGCGCGAGGCAAAGCTCGCCAAGCAGGCGGCACGCTGAGGCACGATGCCCTCGCACCGCGAAACCCGGCATCTGCCCTTCAGGCCCGATCAGATGTACGATCTGGTCGCTGATGTGGCAAACTATGCCGATTTCCTGCCCTGGGTGATTGCCACCCGGGTGAAGTCGGACAGCCCGACCGAGATGGTTGCCGATATGGTGGTGGGCTTCAAGCAGTTGCGCGAGAAATTCACCTCGCTGGTGCGCAAGGTGCCGGGCGAGAAGATCGAGGTCGAATATCTCGACGGGCCGCTCAAGAACCTGGAAAATGTCTGGCAGTTTGCCAGCGATGGGCAGGGCGGCTGCACGGTCGATTTCTACGTATCGTTCAATTTCAAGAACCGGCTGTTTGAATCGCTCGCCGGCCAGTATTTCGACCGCGCCTTCCGCAAGATGGTCAGCGCGTTCGAAACGCGCGCGGCAGAGCTTTACGGCAGCAACAGTTCCAGCGCCGCGAGCGCCGCTTCCTGACGGATCTCGGCACGGCTGAGCGAGGGATCGAAATTCTTCTGCTCGGCGCTGATGTCATTCTCGTTCTGACCGCGCAGCGCGCAGGCAAAGACGACGGTGCCGACCGGCTTGCTTTCCGTACCGCCGCCGGGCCCGGCAATGCCGGTAATCGCGACTGCAACATCCGCATCCGAATGCTTGAGCGCGCCGCGCGCCATGCCCCAGGCCACGGCGACCGAAACCGCGCCGAACGTGTCGATCAGCTCCGCACTGACCCCCAGCGATTCGATCTTGGCCTCGTTCGAATAGGTCACAAAGCCGCGCTCGAGCACTTCGGAGCTACCCGGAATGTCGGTAATGGCCGCGCAGACCAACCCGCCGGTACAGCTTTCTGCCAGGGCGACCTTGCGTCCGGCAGCAGCATTTTCCGCGACGACCCTCGCGGCCAACTCCGTCAGCGATTGCGGCAACAGGCTGTTCATCGTTTGGGATCCTCGCAGAGGGTGAACGGGTTGCTCTTGGCCTGACCCGGCTTCTTGCCGTCATCGCCCAGTTTCAGAAACGCGACCAGCAGCTTGCCTACATTCGCGGGCGGCAACGGTTCCAATGCGGCGTAGAACTCGTCGACCGTACCGCAATCCTCGGGCTTGATCTCCTGCTCCACCAGCGCGCTGATCGTCGCGAGCAAGAGCGGTCGCACGACATCCGGGCTGGTCCCTTCGGGCAAGGGCAGTTCGAACGCCGACAGGAAGGCACGACCGGCGCTCGGCCAGGCCTTGTCGGCGGCTGGCTGATACACCTGCGTGATGCGCGTCGAGGCGTTGCGCAGTGCCGACCGCGCCGGAAGATGCGGGGTGCACGCCTTTTGCGCACTGGCAAGCGCATTGGGGAGCGCGCTGACCGCAACCGATTCCGCCTCAGCCGGGGTCAGGCACTTGCCGGCCTGGGCCGCATAAGCGGCCTGGCTGGTCAGCGTGCCGATGGCGGCGAGTGCGGCGAGGATGCGAAGGCCGGGAAGGGAACGGATCATGCGCTTTCATCCTGTGCTGGTGGTGAGGGAAGGGGGGCCATGACGCTGGCAACGGCCTGGGCCGCAATGCCCTCGCCGCGCCCGGTAAAGCCGAGCCTTTCGGTCGTGGTGGCCTTGACCCCCACCTGATCGGCATGAAGGCCGAGGATTTGGGCGATCCGTTGCTGGATCGCGGCCTTGTGCGGGCCGATCTTGGGGGCCTCGCAGATGATGGTAAGGTCGATATTGGCGATCACGCCGCCTTTGGCGCGCACCAGCGAGCCGGCATGCTCAAGAAAGCGCGCCGAGTCCGCGCCGCGCCATTGCGGGTCGCTGGGCGGAAAATGTTCGCCGATATCGCCCAGCGCCATCGCACCTAGCAACGCATCGGTGATCGCGTGGAGCGCGACATCGGCATCGCTATGCCCGACCAGGCCCTTGTCGTGCGCGATCCGGATGCCGCCCAGCCAGAGCTCCTCGCCGGTGGCGAGGCGATGGACGTCATAGCCAAGGCCAGTACGGGTCATCATCACGGGGCGGGGTGCCTCCATCGCGAAATCCTCGGCAAAAGTGATCTTCTTGAGCGCTTCATCGCCCTCTACCAGCGCCACGTCCAGCCCGGCGGCGCGCGCGATCTGACTGTCGTCGGTAGCAGTGGCACCCTGTAGCCAGGCAAGATGCGCGGCGAGGATGGCATCGAACCGGAAAGCCTGCGGGGTCTGGATACGCCAAAGCGCCGCACGGTCGACGCTCGCACCCATCAGCTCCGCCTGGCCGCGCGCCAGGCTGTCGACCACCGGGAGGACAGGCACCGCGCCGGGGTGGACGGCCAGCGCTTTGTCGAGCCGTTTCAGAACGGCGGACGACAGATGCGGGCGGGCGGCATCATGGATGAACACCCGCTCGGTTCCGCCCAGCGCTGCGATGGCGAGCAGCCCGAGCCTCACGGAGTCGCTGCGCTCTTCGCCTCCGGTGACAAAGGTGATGCCCGCAAGTCCCGCCAGCGCCTGCTCGGCCAGAGCCTGCTGCCCTTCGCCAATCACGACGACGACGGCGCAATCCTGCTGCCATGCTTGAAACGCTTCGACACTGTGGCGCAGCAGCGGTTTGCCCTGATGCAGCGCATATTGCTTGGGAAGATCGCCGCCGGCGCGCAGCCCCTTGCCTGCCGCGACGATCAGCGCGGTGCGGCGGGGGGCGGGCTCGCCAGGACGGGACAGTGTGTCGTTCATCGGGCAGGGCGCATAGACCAAGTGCCGCTTGCTCGCCAGCGGCTTTGCGATTATGTGCGCTGCCTAAATATTAGGCATCATATCCCCATGACCCATGTTCCCGCGCTCAAGCCGATCCGGATCGGCCCGCTCCAGATCGACGAACCGGTGCTGCTCGCGCCGATGACCGGCGTGACCGACATGCCGTTCCGCACGCTTGTGCGCCGCTATGGATCGGGGCTCAACGTCACCGAAATGATCGCCAGCCAGGCGATGATCCGCGAGACGCGCCAGTCGCTGCAGAAAGCCGCCTGGCATCCGGTCGAGGAACCCGTATCGATGCAGCTCGCCGGGTGCGGGCCCAAGGAGATGGCGGAAGCGGCCAAGCTCAACGAGGATCGCGGCGCGGCCATCATCGACATCAACATGGGCTGCCCGGTCAAGAAGGTGGTCAATGGCGACGCCGGCTCCGCGCTGATGCGCGACCTGCCGCTGGCGGCAAAGCTGATCGAAGCGACGGTCAACGCGGTCAAGGTACCGGTCACGGTCAAGATGCGCATGGGCTGGTGCCATGACAGCCTGAACGCGCCCGAGCTTGCGCGGATCGCCGAGGATCTGGGCGCGAAGATGATCACGGTGCACGGCCGCACCCGCAACCAGATGTACAAGGGCAGCGCCGACTGGGCGTTCGTCGCCAGCGTCAAGCAGGCGGTGAAGCTGCCGGTGATCGTCAATGGCGATATCTGCAGCATCGACGATGCCCGCAAGGCGCTGGAGCTGAGCGGGGCCGACGGCGTGATGATCGGGCGCGGGGCCTATGGCAAGCCTTGGCTGCTGGGCCAGGTGATGCATGCACTGCGCACTGGCGAGACGCTGCCCGATCCTGACCTCGACGAACAATATGGCGTCATCGTCGAGCATTATCAGGCGATGCTGGACCATTACGGCGCTGAAACCGGCGTCAAGATGGCGCGCAAGCATCTGGGCTGGTACACCAAGGGACTGCCCGGCTCTGCAGAGCTGCGCAACAAGATGAACCAGATCGACAATCCGGATGTGGTCCTGAGCATGCTGGGCGAATTCTATCGCCCGTGGCTGCGCCGCGCCGCTGCCTGATGGAGGCCATGTCCGGCACGGCGCCCGATGCCGCCGCGCAGTTGCAAAGCCTGCCGATGGCGGTGCTGATGCTGCATGCCGACCGGACGATCGCGGCGGCCAATGCCGCAGCTGAAAACCTGCTCGAACAGAGCGCGCGCCGCCTGGTCGGCAGGCCGCTCGCCGAGTTCCTGCAATTCGATGATGCGCGGATCGGAGCCGCGCTGAACCAGCCCGACACCAATCTGGCAGCGCATGGCATGCGCGTGCAGATTGGCCGTAGCAGCGTGCGCAAGGTCGATATCTCGCTGAGCCCGGTGGGGCAGGGCGAGGGCTGGCAGCTGCTGGTGCTCAATGAATCGGGCGCAGGATCGCCGCTGTTCGACAGCGAGGCCGGGACCGAAGGCTTTGCGGTGCGCGGACCCGACATTCTGGCGCACGAGATCAAGAACCCGCTCGCCGCGATCAAGGGGGCCGCGCAGCTGATCGAACGCCAGCTCGATGGCGCCGGTCGCAGGCTGTCCGGCTTGATCACGGCGGAAGTCGACCGGATCGCGCTGCTGATCGACCAGATGCAGTCGCTCACCCGGCGCACCGCAGCCCCGATGCGGCCGTGCAATATCTATGAACCGCTGGGCCGGGTGCGCGAGATCGTCGAGACCGCGCATCCCGATACCGTCCAGTTTGTCGAACGGTTCGATCCGTCGATCCCGCCGGTTCTCGCCGATGCCGACAATCTTGTGCAGATCCTGCTCAACCTCATCACCAATGCGCGTGAGGCGATGGAGGGCCAGGACGATGCCTGCATCACGCTGACCACCAAGTTCGTCAGCGGCGTGCGCCTGCGGCTGTCGCGCGATGATCGCTATATCCGGCTGCCGGTGGAAATCCGCGTCACCGACAACGGCCCGGGCATCGATACCGCCATTGCCGAAGACATTTTCTCGCCCTTCGTCACCACCAAGAAGACGGGCCAGGGTCTTGGCCTCGCGCTGGTGCAGAAACTGGTGCGCGACATGAACGGGCGGATCGTGCACGACCGCGATACGGCGCTGGGCCTCACCCATTTCCGCCTGTTCCTGCCGCTGGCACCCCAGGAGGGCTGACGCATCATGGCCAAATCGGTTCTTCTGGTCGAAGATGACCGTTCGATCGGTCAGGTGATCATGGCCGCGCTCGAGGCCGAGGGCTGCAGCGTCGACCATTGCACCTCGATCGCCAGGCGCAACGCGCTGATCGCGAACAAGCGCTATGCCGCAATCCTCACCGATGTGATGCTGGAAGACGGCGATGGCATCGCGACGCTGGGCACCGTGCTCGATCGTCATCCCGACACGCCAGTCATCGTGCTGTCGGCCCAGAACACGCTCGATACGGCGGTGCGCGCGAGCGAAGCGGGGGCCTATGAGTATTTCCCCAAGCCGTTCGATCTCGACGAACTGATCCGCGCCGTGCTGCAGGCGATTGCGCGCAGCGGCGATGTATCGGGCAATGCCGATGCCGACCCTGCCGATAGCGGGCTGCCGCTGGTCGGCCGCAGCGCGCCGATGCAGAATGTCTACCGCATGATCACGCGCGTGCTGCGCAACGACCTGTCAGTATTGATCCTGGGCGAATCGGGCACCGGCAAGGAGCTGGTGGCAGAGGCGATCCACCAGCTGGGCCATCGCAAGCAGGGGCCGTTCGTGGCGGTCAACATGGCGGCGATCCCGGCAGAGCTCATCGAATCCGAGCTGTTCGGGCATGAAAAGGGCGCGTTCACGGGCGCCGTCGCGCAGACCATCGGCAAGTTCGAACAGGCGCATGGCGGCACGCTGTTTCTCGACGAGATCGGCGACATGCCGATGCAGGCGCAAACCCGCCTGTTGCGGACGTTGCAGACCGGGCGCATCACCCGGGTCGGTGGGCATCGCGAGATCGAGCTGGACGTGCGCTTCGTCGCGGCCACCAACAAGCCGTTCGGGCCGCTGATCGAAGCCGGGCTGTTCCGCGAGGATCTGTATTATCGGATCAACGTGGTGCCGATCGACCTGCCGCCGCTGCGCGACCGGTTGAGCGATATCCCCGCGCTCGTCGATCATTTCCTGGCGCTGGCGGTGCACGAAGGGCTGCCACGCCGGAGCTTCGACGACAGCGCGATCGCGGCGATGCAGCGGCGCAACTGGCGCGGCAACGTGCGCGAACTGCGCAACCTTGTGTTCCGCGCCGTGATCATGAGCCGCGATGACCTGATCACTGCCGATGCCCTGGGCGGCATTTTCGACGAACCGGCGCTGGGCACCGGAGAGACCCGGCGCGAGGAAAGCGACTTCGAACAGGCCGTCAGCCGCTTCCTGCTGACCGAGCGGCCCGAACATGGCCTGGTTTATGACAAGGCACTGGCGGCGTTCGAGATTCCGCTGCTTCAGGCGATCATGCGCAGATGCGATGGCAACCAGGTCAAGGCCGCGGCGATGCTGGGCATCAACCGCAACACCTTGCGCAAGAAGCTGGTCGAGCACGGGCTGGGCAGCGGCGAGCTGCGCTGAAACGGTTACCAATTGCGGTAACCTTCGCGTCATAACAGGAAAGCTCTTGTATTCTGGCAACGCAACTGTTGTAAACTGAACACTATGCCCGCGTCTGTCGCACTGCCCCCCGCCAGAAAGAGTCGACTCGCTCGCCGCTTCACCGTGATGATGCGCCGTGGCAGCCTGTTTCCGGCGCTGGAGATCGGCTGCGTGGCGCTGCTGATCGGCATGATCGCCATGTCGTGGTGGCTGGTCGGCAGCTATCAGGGGCGTGCGGCAATGGTGCCTGCCCCGGTGACGGCAACGCTGCTGGTAGCCAATCTCGTCCCCGCCATGGCGTTGCTGGCACTGATCGGGCGCCGCGTTGCAATCAGCCGGGCCAATGCGAGCGGCGAGCAGGGGACCGGGCAGCTCCACGTCCGGTTCGTGGCGCTGTTCTCGCTGATATCGTCGATCCCGATGCTGCTCGTCGTGGTGATCACTTCGCTGCTGTTCCAATATGGCGTCGAGTTCTGGTTCTCCGATCGCGCGCGCGCGATGCTGGAAAATGCCAATGACCTGGCGCGCGGCTATTACGAGGAGGGACGGCGCGACGTTTCGGCAGAGACGGTCGCAATGGCGAGCGACCTGCGCCAATATCTGCAACAGGCGCGCATCGACAGCCCCGAATTTGCCGAGGCCTATGTCTTCCAGGTCGCCGGGCGCAAGATGAACGAATCGGCGATCGTCGAGGTGGGCAATGACGGCGTTCTGCGCACCGCCGCGATCGTCGATCCCGACAACCGGACATCCTCGGATAGGGTCAGCCCCGCCATCATCCAGCAGCTCGACAAGGGCGAGACAGCGGTGGTCTCTGCCGAAGCCGACCGGATCGAGGTGGTGACCCCGATCGACCGCCAGGCGAAAATCTATCTCTATGTTGCCCGCGCATCCAACCAGCTGGCGCTCAGCCAGTGGGAGCGCGCGCAGACCGTGCTCACCGATTACAAGGCGCTCTTTTCCCGCTCGCAGAACCTGCAGGTGCGCTTCAACATCGCGCTGTTCGTCGTATCGCTGCTGCTGGTGGCGGTCGCGCTCTGGGCGGCGCTGAAATTCGCCGACCGGATGGTGCGCCCGCTGACCGATATGGCAGGCGCGGCGCGCGATATCAGCACCGGCAATTTCGCGATCCGTGTCGACACCGCCAATCGTACCGACGAGGTCGGCGTCCTCGGCCGGGCGTTCAACCGCATGGCGAGCAGGCTGGCCGAGCAGACCTCTGCCCTGATCCGCGCCAACAGCCAGCTCGACGATCGGCGCGCGTTCACCGAGGCCGTGCTGGAATCGGTCAGCGCAGGGGTCATATCGGTCGATCCGATGGGCATTTTGCGGCTGATGAACAGCACCGCGCAGCGACTGTTGCAGGTCAATGTCGAGCGCTGCCTGGGCTGCACCTTGTCCAGCATCGCGCCGCCCTTTGCGCGGCTGGTGGGCGAGGGGACCGAGAAGGCCGTCATCCAGTATTCGCGCGGCAACGATCTGCTGACGCTGGCTGTGCGCGTGGTGCGCGAGCCGCATGGCATCGTGATCACCTTCGAGGATATTACCCAGCAGCTCGTCGATCAGCGCCAGGCAGCCTGGTCCGACGTGGCGCGGCGGATCGCGCATGAGATCAAGAACCCGCTGACCCCGATCCAGCTCGCCGCCGAGCGGCTCAAGCGCCGCTATGCCAGCAAGGTCAGCGCAGACGATGCGACATTTGGCCAGCTGACCGACACCATCGTCCGTCAGGTCGGCGATCTGCGAAACATGGTTGATGAATTCTCGTCGTTCGCGCGGATGCCCAAGCCGGTGTTCCGCGAGGAGAATTTCTTCGACCTCGTGCGTCAGGCCATCTTCCTGCAAGAGGTCGCGCACCCGGCCATCCGCTTTGCTGCCGAGGGCGCGCACGAAGGCAGCGACATGTTCTGCGATCGCCGCCAGATCGGCCAGGCGGTGACCAACATCCTCAAGAACGCGGTTGAAGCGATCGAAGCACGGCAGCAGGGCCAGGAAGGCTATCAGGGCGTGGTTACGGCAACCGTCTCGCGTCAGGAACCGTTTGTCATTCTGACACTCGACGATAACGGCATCGGCCTGCCCGCAGACCGCGACCGGATCGTCGAGCCCTATATGACGACGCGCGAGAAAGGCACCGGCCTGGGCCTCGCCATCGTCAAGAAGATCGTCGAGGAGCATTATGGCGAGCTGGCCTTCGAACCCAATGACCAGGGCGGCACGCGCGTGACCATCAGGATGGACACGGTGCTGCTCCACGCAGGTTCGCTGCAGGATAATGGATCAGAGGCGATGCGCCATGGATCCGAAAAGCTGGCGGCGATCACCGCACGTGCGGCACGCCCGAAAAGCGAGATGAGCCCAACCGCTCAGGATGAGGAAAGCAATTAAGCCATGCCCTTGGAAATTCTGATCGTTGATGACGAGCGCGATATCCGCGAGCTGGTATCCGGGGTGCTGGAGGACGAGGGCTATCACTGTCGGACGGCTGGCGGGAGCGACGAAGCCCTGGCCGCGATCGACGAGCGCCGCCCTTCGCTGGTGCTGCTCGATGTCTGGCTCAAGGGCAGCCGGCTCGACGGGCTGGAGCTGCTCGACGAGATCAAGGCGCGCGATGCCGACCTGCCGGTGATCATTTTCTCCGGCCACGGCAATATCGACACCGCCGTTTCCGCCATCTCGCGCGGGGCGATGGATTTCATCGAAAAGCCGTTCGAGGCAGAGCGGCTCATCCACATGGTCGCACGCGGCACCGAAACCGCCCGGCTGCGGCGCGAGAATGCCCAGCTGCGCGAAAAGCTGGGCATTTCGGATGAGCTGACCGGCAATTCGAGCGCGATCAATGCCGTGCGAGCCACGCTCAAGCGCGTCGCCAACAGCGGCAGCCGCCTGCTGATTACCGGTCCCGCAGGCGTCGGCAAGGAAGTGGCGGCGCGGCTGTTGCACAGCTGGAGCGGGCGCGCATCAGGCCCGTTCATCACGGTCAATTCGGCGCGGATGACACCGGACAGGTTCGAGCAGGAACTGTTCGGCGAGGAGGATCAGGGGCGCATGGCGACCCCCGGACTGCTCG
Organism: Blastomonas sp. SL216; assembly: GCA_026625625.1. Classification (NCBI taxonomy): domain Bacteria; kingdom Pseudomonadati; phylum Pseudomonadota; class Alphaproteobacteria; order Sphingomonadales; family Blastomonadaceae; genus Blastomonas; species Blastomonas sp. SL216. The sequence goes on along the minus strand of CP113055.1, from coordinate 953,246 downwards.
AGCGCGCGCATGGCGGCACGCTTTTCCTCGACGAAGTGGCCGACATGCCCGAATCCACCCAGGCCAAGATCCTGCGCGTGCTGACCGACCAGAGCTTTTCGCGGGTTGGCTCGACGCGGCCGATCAAGGTCGATGTCCGCTTCGTCTCCGCGACATCGCGCAACCTGGAGAACGAGATTGCCGAGGGACGGTTTCGCGAGGATCTGTTCTACCGGCTCAACGTTGTCCCGGTGGAAATCCCCGCACTGACCGACAGGCGCGATGATATCCCAGCGCTGGTCGAGCATTATGTCGCGCGCTTTGCCAGCGAACACGGCATCACCCCGCCTGAAACGAGCAGCGAGGCGATGGCGGCGCTGCAGAGCTACAACTGGCCGGGCAATGTCCGCCAGCTGCGCAATGTCATCGAGCGGACGATCATTCTCGCTCCGCGCGGAAGGCTCAGCCAGATCGATATCGACATGCTGCCGCCCGAGCTGGTGCAGGGTGATGGCGGGCGTGCGGCGGGCATTTCCAGCCTGATGGGTGTGCCGCTGCGCGAGGCGCGGGAGAGCTTCGAGCGCGAATATCTGAAGATCCAGATCCGCCGCTTTTCAGGTAATATCTCGAAGACGGCAGAGTTCATCGGCATGGAACGCTCGGCGCTGCACCGCAAGCTCAAGCTGCTGGGACTGCACGACCGCTGATTGCCAGGCGATAAACCGCAAGAAAGCCACAACTGGCCATTGGCGCGGTGCAGCATTCGCACTATGTATAAAGGCGCGTCCTCCAAGCGCAGCCGGGGCGGGATGTGTCGCACCGGCTTTTCATGAACCGTGGCGCAACGTCGCCACCAAGACCGGGGGTCAAAAAATGACCGAAAAGGCCCAGAACATTCAGGATGTTTTCCTCAACTCCCTGAGAAAATCGAAAATTCCCGTGACCATGTTTCTGGTCAAGGGCGTCAAGCTTCAGGGGATCGTCACCTGGTTTGACAATTTCTCCGTGATGCTGCGGCGCGACGGACAGTCGCAGCTGGTGTACAAGCACGCCATATCCACCGTGATGCCCGCGCAGCCGATCGATCTCGGCATGTTCGCCGGCCTGATGGGGGCCAAGAGCGCAAAGAACCGCAATCTGCAGGAAGTCTTCCTGCGCACGGTTCAGGAAACCGGCGTGCCGGTGACCATGTTCCTGATCAACGGCGTGATGCTGCAGGGCAAGGTGGCCGCTTATGACCTGTTCTGCATGCTGCTGGAACGCGAAGGCATGGCGCAGCTGGCTTATAAGCACGCGGTTTCGACCGTGCAGCCCAATGCACCGGTCGACCTGACCGGTGACTGGGGCGATGCCGAAGGCGATGATGACTGACGCCATGGTTGCGGGGGCGGACAAGGATTGAATTGACGTTTGAACGACCCGCAGACTCTTGAATTCGCTCGCGGCGCGCGCGCCGTGATCGCCTATCCGGATCTTGGACGCCGTGGATCGGTGGACGCCGACGCGCGCCTTGAAGAAGCGCGCGGTCTGGCGCTCGCCATCGGCATTCAAGTGCGCGCGACGCATGCCTTCCGCATCCGCACCGCGCGGCCTGCGACGCTGTTCGGGGGAGGGCAGGTCGAGATCATTGCGCATAGCCTGGAAGACGAAAAGGCCGATCTGCTGATCGTCGATGGCAGCCTGTCCGCGATCCAGCAACGCAACCTCGAGGAGCGTCTCAAGGTCAAGGTCATCGACCGCACCGGCCTGATCCTGGAAATCTTCGGCGAGCGCGCAGCAACCGCCGAGGGCCGATTGCAGGTCGAGTTGGCGCATCTAGACTATCAGGCGGGGCGGCTGGTGCGCAGCTGGACCCATCTCGAGCGCCAGCGTGGCGGATTCGGCTTTTTGGGTGGCCCTGGCGAGACTCAGATCGAGGCTGACCGCCGCATGATCCGCGATCGCATGGCCAAGCTGCGCCGCGAACTCGAACAGGTCAAGCGCACGCGCGGCCTGCACCGCGAACGGCGGCAAAAAGCGCCCTGGCCGGTGATCGCGCTGGTCGGCTATACCAATGCGGGCAAATCGACCCTGTTCAACCGGCTGACGCACGCAGGCGTCATGGCCGAGGACCTGCTGTTTGCAACACTCGACCCGACCATGCGCGCGATCCGGCTCAATGGGGTCGAGAAGGTGATCCTCTCCGATACCGTGGGGTTCGTCTCGGACCTGCCGACCGAGCTGGTCGCCGCCTTCCGCGCCACGCTGGAAGAGGTTCTTTCCGCCGATCTCATCCTTCACGTGCGGGATATGTCGCATCCCGATGCAGACATGCAGGCGCAATCGGTCGAAACGATCCTGGCCGATCTGGGGTTGGAACTGGATCCGGTGCTGGCCGGGCAGGGGATGGCCATCCCGCTGATCGAAGCCTGGAACAAATGGGACGCGCTGGACGCGGAGACCCGCGAACGATTGATCGACACCGCGCCGCGCGATCGCAAGGTGTGCCCGATATCCGCCCTGACTGGCGAAGGCGTGAGCGAACTCCTGCGCGCAGCCTCAGCAGCGCTCGTCATCGGTCACCGCGTCCACGATGTCACGCTCGCGCGCCATGATGGCCAGCGGATCGCCTGGCTGCATGCCCATGGGGAGGTGCTGCACAGCCGCGAGCAGGGGGACGATGTGGCACTTTCGGTGCGCCTCTCGGACAAGGACTGGGGCCGGTTCCAGGCGCTATAGCGCGCCCTCGCCACGCTTGGCGCGCTGCCACAGCGCTTCCTTGTCCTCGAGCGACAAGTCGGCAAAGCCCTGACCGGCAAGCGCTTCCATCATGCGGAAACGCCGTTCGAACTTGGCGTTGGCGGCGCGCAGCGCGTCCTCGGCAGTCACGCCCATATGCCGGACCGTGTTGACCGCTGCGAACAAAAGATCGCCGGCTTCCTCGGCCCGATCCGCCTCGGTTTCGGCATTGAGCAGTTCCTCGATTTCCTCGCCGATCTTTTCGACCGCACCCATGACATCGGGCCAATCGAACCCGGTGCGTGCAGCGCGCTTCTGCAGCTTCTGCGCGCGCATCAGCGCGGGCAACGCCACCGCGACGCCGTCCATCGCGCTCTCAGCGCCGCCATCGCTGCGTTCTGCCGCCTTGATCGCTTCCCAATCCCAGCTCTCGACCGATTGGTCTGCAAAGATGTGCGGATGCCGCCGCACCATCTTGTCGCTGATCGATGCGATGACGTCGGCGACAGTGAAATGGCCAGCTTCCTCGGCCATGCGGCTGTGGAACACGACCTGGAGCAGAAGATCGCCGAGTTCGTCCTTGAGCGCTGCCATGTCATCGCGCGCGATGGCATCGGCGACCTCATAGGCTTCCTCGATCGTGTAAGGCGCGATCGTGGAGAAATCCTGCTCGATATCCCATGGACAGCCATGATCCTTGTCGCGCAACCGCGCCATGATTGCCACCAGCCGGTCGAGCGGCACGGCTGCATCGGGGGAGTGCGTGGACTGGGTGGTCTCATCGGTCGGATTGGCCATATCTGTAAGTCCGATAATATATATTATGTTAAATAAAATCAGTCGGCGCGCGTCAGTCGGTGCGTTGGGGCCTCGGGGTCAGGATCATGCTGCTTCCCTCGACACGCCAGCTTTCCAGGTCCGACAGGAAGTTCATTCCCAGCACGTTGGTATCACCAAAGGTATCCGAAATGACGACATCATGATCTCGCATCGTCAACGATCCAACGTCCAGTTTCCCGATCGTGCCGCGCTCGGCCTCGACCGTGCCATTGGCGGTCTCGATGACCGTCTTGAGGCGCAGGCTGTCCGCTTCGACCCCGGCCTGACGAGCCGCGTCCGCCGATAGCGCGGTGAATGTAGCGCCGCTGTCGATCAGAAACCGGACCGGGCGGCCATTGAGGTCGGCCGTGACCCAGAAATGACCATCATCGCTCTTGCGGATCGTCATCGGCGTTCCCGATATGGCCGGTGCGCTGGCCAGCCCGAGTTCGCCGGTCACGCGCTGCCAGATCAGCTTCATTTCCGGACGGAAGCTGACCAGCAGGAAGATCAGCGCGAAAATGCCGATCCAGCCCAACGCCATCTTGAGCGTCTGGCCGATTGGCAAGGTCCGCGATACCAGCGCGCTGCCTACTAGGACCAGCAGCAACAGGCTGTAGACCAGGCTGGCGGTATCGCCTTCGCTCATGCAGCAAGCCTCGCCAGGTCGATGGTCAGGCCGTCATAACCGGGCTCCACGCCGCCGGGCAATTCGAGACACAGCGCGGCATAATCCAGCGTCTTGTCCATGTGCGTCAGCACCGTATGCCGCGCACCGCAGCGTTCGGCGAGATCGAGCGCCATCGGCAGGCTGGCATGGGTCGGATGCTTTTCGTGCCTCAGGCAGTCGGTGATCAGCAGATCGCAGCCGGAATACAGCCTAACCATCGCGTCGGTGACATGGCTGAAATCGGTCGCGTAAACGATCGACAGGTCGTGGTGATCGAACCGCAATCCGGTGGACAGAACCGATCCGTGTGGCTGGTCGACGGTGCGGACCGTCAGCCCGCAGATCGTCTGCTCGTCGCCCAACGCCGTCGCGGCGACGGTTGCCGGATAGCCGTCACCACCATCGAACACATAGTCGAAACGGCTGACAAGACTTTGCAGCGTATAGTCTTTTGCATAGCCGGCGACGGGCTTGCGGGTGCGATGATAAAGCGCGCGAAGGTCATCGATGCCGTGCGTGTGGTCGGCATGGTCGTGCGTCCAGATGACCGCGTCGAGTGCGTCGACTTCCTGCGTGAGCAGCTGCTGGCGCAGGTCTGGCGAGGTATCGACCAGGATGCGCTGGCCTTGATGCTCGACGATGATCGATACGCGCGTCCGCCGATTGCGCGGATTGGCAGGATCGCACGCACCCCAGTCATTGCCGATCCGCGGAACACCGCCCGAGGTTCCGGTACCGAGCAGGATCGCCTTCACGGCAACGCCCGGTTGAACAAAGTGTAGAAATTGCGAGAGGTTGTCTCGCACAGCTGCTCATAGCTCTCGCCGCGCAGCTCGGCGAGGAAGCGCGCTGTATCGGCGACAAAGGCAGGCTCGCCCTGCTTTCCGCGATGCGGCACCGGGGCGAGAAACGGAGCGTCGGTTTCAACGAGCAGCCTATCGGACGGAATGTCCCGCGCGACGGCCTGCAGATCCTTGGCGTTCTTGAACGTCACAATGCCTGAAATCGAGATCGAAAGCCCCATTTCCAAGACCTTGGCGGCGAAATCTGCGCTGGCCGTGAAGCAGTGGATCAGCGCGGGGAAGGCCCCCTTCCCCGTTTCCTCGGCCAGGATTGCCGCCGTGTCCTCCTCGGCATCGCGGGTGTGGATGATCAGCGGCAGGCCGGTTGCGCGGGACGCCGCAATATGCGCGCGGAAACAGCGGCGCTGCTCGTCGCGATCCGACTTGTCGTAATAATAATCGAGCCCGGTTTCGCCGATGCCGACGACGCGCTCGTCGCGCTCGGCGCGGTCGACTAGCCGGGCGGTGTCCATATCGGCATGCGCGTCGGCTTCATGCGGATGAATGCCGATGCTAGCCCAGACATCGGCCTCGCGGTGCGCGGTGGCGGTGACGTCATCCCATTCGCTGGCGCGGGTCGAGATGTTGAGCATCGCCGTGACGCCCGATGCGCGTGCGCGCTCTAGCAGCACGGCCTGCTGTTCGGCCATGCCCTTGTAATTGAGGTGGCAGTGCGAATCGACCAGCATCAGGCCGCGTCTTCCGCCGGAAGTTCGATGCGCGGGAACAGCGGCTTGGGCACGGCCATGCGGAAATCGCTTTCGGCCAGGGGCGAATACCAGTGGCTGCCCATGCCGGCGATGCTGCGCACATCGTCGGGCACGCCTATATGGTCGAGCAAGGCCTTGGCGCTGCCCGGAATGACCGGAGAAATCGCGATCGCCAGCTGCGCAATCGCGATATACAGCGTCGCGAGCACAGTCTGCATCCGCTCGGGATCGGTCTTTTTCAGCGCCCAGGGGGCCTGTTCGTCGACATAGGCGTTGCAGGCGAACACCGCGCGCATCCATGCCTCCAGCCCTTGCGACAGCGCAAGCTCGGCAAAGGCCTTGGGCATGTCGCGCTGCAAGGCCTCTTCCAGCACTGCGAACAGCGCCGTATCGGCGGGCGTGTGGCCATGCACAGCAGGCAGGTAACCGTCGAGATTCTTGGCGATGAAGCTCAAGATCCGCTGCGCAAGATTTCCGAAACTGTTGGCAAGGTCAGCATTCGCACGCTGGGCAATGGCCTCGGGCGAATAGCTTCCATCCTGGCCGAAACTGACCTCGCGCAGCAGGAAATAGCGCAGCTGATCGACGCCGAACGCATCGGCCAGCGCCATCGGATCGACGACATTGCCAACCGATTTGGACATCTTCTCGCCCTTGTTGAGCAGGAAGCCGTGGCCGAACACCTGCTTGGGCAGCGGGATATTGGCGCTCATCAGAAAGGCGGGCCAGTAGACCGCATGGAAGCGGACGATATCCTTGCCGATCAGGTGCAGGTCTGCAGGCCAGTATTTCATCAGCGCGCTATCCGCATCGGGATAGCCCAGGCCGGTGAGATAATTGGTCAGCGCATCGACCCAGACATACATCACATGGCCGTCGCTGCCGGGCACCTTGACGCCCCAGTCGAAGCTGGTGCGCGAGACCGATAGCGGGCGCAGGCCCGACTTGACGAAGCTGACTATCTCGTTGCGGCGGCTGTCGGGCTGGAGAAATTCGGGATGTGCCTCGTACAGCGCAAGCAGCTTGTCCTGATACTGGTCGAGCCGGAAGAACCAGCTTTCCTCGACCGTCCATTCGACCGGCGTGCCCTGCGGAGAGACCTTGCCCCCCTGCCCGTCATCGACCAGCTCATCCTCGGCATAATAGGCCTCGTCGCGGACCGAGTACCAGCCTTCATAGCGGTCGAGATACAGATCGCCATTGGCCTCCATCGCCTGCCAGATGGCCTGGCTGGCACGGTGGTGATCGTCTTCGGATGTCTGGATGAAACGATCATAGCTGACATCAAGCCTGTCGCACATTTCCTTGAAATATTGCGACATTTCATCTGCCAGCGCGCGCGGTGTGGTGTCCAGCTCGCGCGCCTTTTGCAGCATCTTCAGGCCATGCACATCGGTGCCGGTCTGGAAGCGCACGTCGCGGCCCATCAGCCGCTGGAAGCGCGCGATGACATCGGCGGCAATCGCCTCATAGGCATGGCCGATATGCGGGCGACCGTTGGGATAGCTGATCGCGGTGGTGATATAATAGGGTTCGCCCATGGCGTGCGTGTCTGCCGTTTCGTGTGGAAGTTTGGCCGTACTGGATGAGGGCCTATCTAGGCGGGGCCAGCCGCGCCAGCAAGCCGCCAATTTGAAACGCCACGGCCGATGCATCAAGGTTGAGCACCACCGCGCGCGAGGCTAGCGCGCCGATTTCCCGCCATGCGGCGATCGCGCCGGGCAAGCGGTCATCGCGCAAGAGGCGGATTCGCCGGGCGGCAAAGCGCGGAGCATAAGCGAGCAGCGCCTGGAAGCGATCGCGATTGGCCTTGTTGGCGACCAGTGTCCCCAGCGCCAGCCGCGCGCGGTGGGTATGATCGCCATGATCGGCGATCTCGCTGAGCAGGGCATCGATCCTGGCCATGTCCAGCCCGGCAAAGCTGAGCGCCTGACCCGGCGCGCCCTGGCCCAGGCGGACAAGCGCGGCAATCTCTGCCTCGGGCAGTTCGGGCCGCGCCGCGCGCAAGGCGTCGGCCATTTCGGGATCGCTCAGGGCCGGAAAATCGAGCACCAGGCAGCGCGAGCGGATCGTCGGCAGCAGCCGTCCGGGATTATGCGCAATCAGCAGGAACACGGTATCCGCAGGCGGCTCTTCCAGGCTCTTGAGCAGCGCATTGGCGGCGTTGCGCTCCAGCATATCGGCGGAATCGAAGATGATCACGCGGCGGTCGGCCAGGCTTGGGCGCACTGTCAGGCGCTTCTGCAGCGCGCGGATCTGGTCGACCTTGATGTTGCGCGCGACCTCGAACGGCTTGCCGTCTTCCGCCTTGCGCGCTTCCTTGTCATCCTTGGGCCCCAGCGTCACATAATGGCAGTCGGGATGCTTGCCCTGCAGCAGCAGGCGGCCCGATGTGCTGTCGAGATCGCCATCGAACCGATCGCCTTCCTGATCCGGCCCCCGGGTCAGCAGATGCGCCGCAGCCGCCAGGGCAAAGCTGCGCTTGCCAATGCCTTCAGGGCCGGCGAGCAGCCAGCCGTGATGGAGCCTGCGCGCCTGAAACGCCCGCAATAGCGTGGCTTCTGGCTCCGCATGGCCTTTCCAGAGTGCGGTGGATGGCTTCATGACGTCATGCCATCAGCGGTTGCAGCGCGGCGACGATGCGCGCGTGGACGGCGTCGCTTGTGCCGCTGGCATCGATGATCCGGAAGCGCTCCGGCTCCGCTTCAGCAAACCTTCGAAATGCCGCGACGACCTGGGCATGATAGGCGGCATCGCGGCCACCGATGCGGTCGCTGCGCGCCCCGTCACGCAACTCGGCGCGGCGCGCGGCCTCGTCTGCCGGGAGCTCCAGCAGCAAGGTGATGTCGGGCAGATAGCCTTGCGACCCGAACCGGTGCAGCGCCATGATCGCGTCATCGCCCAGCCCGCCTGCCACGCCCTGATAGGCGCGGCTGCTGTCGACGAAACGGTCGGATATCACCCAGCCTCCGGCATCCACTGCCGGACGGATCAGCCTGGCGACATGATCGGCGCGCGCGGCGGCAAAGAGCAGCGCCTCGCTCCGCGCATTCCAGCGATCCGCACCGCCTTCCAGCAGCAGCGCCCGAATGGCTTCGGCGCTGGCGGTACCGCCCGGCTCGCGTGTGACCGTCGCGCTGCGGCCCTGCGCCTCGACCCAATCTGCCAGCAGGCGGATCTGGGTCGACTTACCCACCGCCTCGCCGCCCTCGATCGAGATGAAGCGCCCCCGCATCGCGGATCAGGCGCCGAAGAAGGAGAGAATTCCGGCCCAGATCCGTCCGAAAAAGCCGGCCTCCTCGACCGCTTCGCCCGCCACCAGCGGCATTACCTGGCGCTGCATGTCGGGCGCGGTGACGATGAGGCTGGCGACCTGCTGGCCCTTGGCGATCGGGGCCTTGAGCGGACCCTGATAGACGACCTTGAGCGACACCTTGTCGGTATCCGACGTGCGCGGCAGCGTCAGCGCCAGATCGCGCGGGGCGACCAGCGGCAGCTCACGGGTGCCGCCCTGCTGCACCGGCGCGGTATCGACGGTCTTGCCCTTGGCGAACAGCGGCACCGATTTCCACGCCTTGAAGCCCCAGTTCATGAACCGCACCGATTCATTGACCCGGCCATTGAAGCTGTCCAGCCCGGCCACGACCATCACCAGCCGGCGGCCATTTTGTACGGCCGATCCGGTAAAGCCATAGCCCGCCTCATCGGTATGGCCGGTCTTCAGGCCGTCGGCGCCCTGCACCTTGCCCAGAAGCGGATCGCGGTTGGGCTGGGTGATGCCGTTCCAGGTGAAGCTGCCCTTGCTGTAGAAGCGCTTGTACAGCTTGGGATGGTTGCGGATCGTCGCGGTTGCCAGCGTCGCCAGGTCGCGTGCGGTCACCTGGGTCACGCCCTCATCGGGCCAGCCATTGCTGTTGCCGAAGCGGCTGTTGTTGAGGCCTATTTCCTTGGCCTTCTTGTTCATCATGTCGACGAACGCCTCTTCGGACCCGCCAATGCCTTCTGCCAGCACGACACAGGCATCATTGCCCGACAGCGTGACGATGCCATCGAGCAGATCGGCGACGGTGACCTTGCTGCCGACCGCCAGGAACATGCTCGACCCCTGATTGTTCCACTTGGTCCAGGTCTCGGCCGAAACCGGCAGTGTCTGGTCCAGCTTGAGTTCGCCCTTCTTGATCAGGTCGAACGCCACATAGACCGTCATCATCTTGGCCATCGAGGCGGGCGGGATCTGCTTGTCCGCATCGCGCGAAAAAAGCACTGCGCCCGATGACAGGTCGGTCATATAGGCGATCGGGGCTTCGGAAACATAGCTGGGGGCAGCCGCCACCACCGGCGTCGCCAGCAGCGAAAACAGGGTAAGACCGAGAATCGGGGTTTTCATGCACTATCCATGTTATGCGTGTTGCAGGGACGCAGGCCTTTAGCTGGCCCGTCTGTGTCAGCGACCGGAGTCCTGCTGAATCTGTACCCCCTGATAGCCCTTCCGCCGCGCAAGCGTAACCCCTTCTTGCGCAGCATTCGCATCGGGATAGGGGCCATAACGGACGCGGTAGACCTTGCCATCGGCGCTGCCCACGGTCTTGGCGCCAATCCGCTTGGCGAGCTCGTCCGCGCGCGCCTTGGAGGAGAATGCCGCCACCTGGACAAAATAGCTGCCGCCACTGGCTGGAGCCACCGGAGCAGGGTTCAGCGTCGCGCGATTGTCGCCGGTGCTGTTCTGCGCCATCCGGGGCCGTCCGTCCTCGCCTTCGACGATGAACCGATCGCCGCCCTGGGTGCGCGGGGTTGGCGCGGGCAATTTCGGGGCGGCAGCCGTGGGTACAGGCTTGGCGGGCACCGGCTTGGCGGGCGCGGGCTTGGCCTTTGGCCCTTCGCTGGGCTTGACCGGCGCCGGGCTGGCCGGGACCGATGCGGGTTCTGCCGCAACTGCTGCATTGGCTGGCCTGGGCTTGCCGTCCAGCTTGCGCCGGAGCGGGACAAGCAGCGATTCGGGCGTTTCCATGCGCGCGGCGACCGGCTGGCCCTGACGCAGCATCGCGCGTTCCGCTTCGGGCGGATTGACTCGCCGCACGCGCACCGGGAAAGCGCCCTGCCCTAGCACGCCCAGTTGCCGCGCTGCCCCTTGCGAAAGGTCGATCAGCCGGTCGGGCGTGGCGGGGCCACGGTCGTTGAGGCGGACCAATATGGTCTTGCCGGTATCGAGCGCGGTCACCTCGACATAGCTGGGCAGCGGCAGGGTGCGATGCGCGCCGCTGATCGCATCGGAGACGAAGGTCTCGCCATTGGCGGTGGCGCGGCCTTCCAGTTCCTGGCCATACCAGCTGGCATAGCCGGTCTCGTCATAATTGAAGGCGTCGGATGGCGTATAGGTCTTGCCGCCCATGACATAGGGTTCGCCGAGCTTGACCGGATAATCGGTGACGCCGCCCGCCAGTTTGGGGGGCGCGGTTTCCAGGCTGCGGCTGACGCTGCCGCCACCGCCGCAGCCGCTCGCCAGCAGCGAGAGCCCCGCGCCTGCGATCATCCATGTCCTCATCAGCCTTCCCCCTTTATCCGGTGTCTAGTTGCGCACGCCGTCCGCCAGCAGCCCTACCGACATCGCGTAATAGTTGGAGCAGTTATAGTCGAGAATTGCACGGTAATTGCGCGTCAGCAGATAGCCCTGCGCGTCCAATCCCGGCGTGAGCAGCAGCGATGCCTCGATCTTGTCGTCATTGGGCCAGACGCCGCCATAAGGCGCCACGCCCAGCGCCTTCCATTCGCGGATGGTCTTCCACTCGCTGTGCCGCTCGACCGCGCGGGCGCATTTGGCGACCCGCTCGCGACTGGCGATCGCCGCGACATTGAGCGTCGCGGGCACCGAGACGGCAAAGCCCCAGGGCTCACCGCGCCGCCATCCGGCAGCCACCATGTAATTGGCGATCGAGGCAAAGGCATCGGCGCGGCTCGACCAGATTTCCGCCTTGCCATCGCCGTCACCATCCTTGGCGAGCTTGAGATAGACCGATGGCAGGAACTGCGGATAGCCAAAGGCTCCGGCATAGCTGCCGCGCAGCACCGTGCGCGGCACGCCCATGTCGACCATCTTGAGCACCGCGATCAGCTCGCCCTCGAACAGGTCGCGCCTGCGGCCTTCATAGGCCAGCGTTGCCAGCGCCCGAGGCAGATCGGTGCTGCCGAGCAGCGTGCCATAGTTGGTTTCGTGCCCGAAGATCGCGACCATGATCGATCCGGGCACCCCGGTCTTCTGTTCGATCGCGACAAGGCGGGCGGCCTCGTCGGCATAGACCTGCCTGCCCTGCCGGATCTTGGCCGCGTTGATGCGCTTGGCCATTTCCGGGCCGAAGGACGGGAAGGACTGGCCCGCCGGCGTCGGCGCGAAGCGCCGGTCGAGCGCAGCGACGCTCTCGTCGAAGCTCAGCGTCGGCAGCACCGCATCAATGGTGCGCTGCGAAACGCCTTCGCGCCGTGCGCGCGTGGCAACGCTCTCCAGATAGGCGCGAAAGCCGGTCTGTGCCTCGATATTGATCCCCGGCAGCGGCTGCACGATCTCGCGCTGCGCGGTGCTCGGTGATCCGCAGGCGAGCAGAGCCACGGTGCTGAAGGTCGCGCCCAAACGCAGCGCAAACCTGTTTACGGTATTGAAATCCATGCGATACTCCCAGGGCGGTTGTGCCACCAAGGCGGTGCGGGGGAAAGGGCGAACATCGGTCACCCATCCCGCCATGGCCACGCTTGACCGGCGCTGAACCACGCGCGGCGCGCCACCGCAAGTTTCGCTTTCCAGATTTTACCACCTCGGCTAACAAGCGCGCCGCACGCCCGGCCCGCCCATAACGCGCCCGGCGCGGAGCCAATGGAAGAGTGTCCGAGTGGTTTAAGGAACCGGTCTTGAAAACCGGCGAGGGTGCAAGCTCTCCGTGGGTTCGAATCCCACCTCTTCCGCCAGGCACTAATCCCACAACATCCCTGATCGGTTCCGAAGTCCAGCTTCCCTGCGGGTTACGCTGGTGATTCGGATCCCTGTGTGTCCCACGTCGTCCAGACCGACATTTTCCCGGCTTCAAGAACAATCGGCCACTGTCGGACATGAGGCTGTCCAAGCTCATGAAGGAGATGCTCCAGCCCTATACCCCACACGGGTTCCGATCATCGTTCCGGGACTGGGTGAGCGAAGAGACGAACCACCCCAGCGATGTGGCGGAAGCTGCCCTTGCCCATATGGTCGCCAACAAGACTGAGGCAGCCTGCCGACGCGGCAATCTGTTAGAGAAGCGCCGGATCATGATGGCCGAATGGGCCGCCTATTGCGACAAGGAGAGCTGAGTTGTCCCGCCTGTCGCGCCAAGAGCGCAGGCGCTTGCACAAGTTCGAGAAGGCGGTCGAGCGGATGGAGCCGCTTGACCGGGAAATCTTCCTCGGCATCCACGTCGATGAGCTGAGCTACCGCCAGCCTGCAACAAAGCACGGCATGACCCTGCAACAGATCGAGCAGCATTTTGTCAATGCCCTGTCCGTGCTAATGCAGATGCCGACCGAGAAGCCACCAGACTGCTGGCAGTACTGGCGCTGGTGATGCCGCTTCCACCTTGCCAATCGTCTTTCATCTCTACCGGGTGCCGCCGCCCATGCGAACCGACCTCGACCATCTTCCTGCCAACAAGCAGCGCGAGCTTGAGCGCGTGAAGCAGATCATCTTCGAGGAGTTCGAGGACGCGCTCTCGCTCGCCACCAACACGTGGAAGAAGAAGCGCCGGATCGAGAAGCTCATCCTTTACGGCAGCTATGCGCGTGGTGGCTGGGTCGATGAGCCGCATACGGCCAAAGGCTATCGCTCAGACTTCGATCTGCTGATCATCGTTAACGACAAGCCGCTTACGGGACCCTCACAGCCATCTTAGGTAATTGAATTCAAGCATTTAATCAGCTCACATTGTCGATTTTGCCCCCGATCATGCCCCCAAAATTCATCTAACCATCTGATTTAGAGTGTGTTCGAGTCCGAAATTGTGACTGACTTCGTTTGCCGGATGGCAGATAGCGAGTAGCGATTGGCAAAAAGCGACCGCCCGATCTAGCAGTCGGCAACGGCAGAAAGCGATCCAGTTTCGGTCGTTCGCCTCTGTCATCATGAAGGTCCGCTCCTGACAAAAGCCGCCGATCAGACGGACTAACCCGCACCCTACAAGGCCAGCGCCGAGACAAGTTCGAAATGATCGGCCCGCTTGGATTAATCAGGGGATCCTGGTTTCAGGATCTTCAGGCCAGCACACGCAGGGCGCGCGCAAGTGTGTCCGTGGCCACAGACCGCCTTCGTCCGGCAACAGTTGCAAACACCGTCGTGCGAGCAATCGACATGTCAGCAACCGCAACCGAACGAACCTTGTCAGGCAGTGCAAGCCCGGCAGGCACCCAGGCGCACCCGAGGCCGTTTGCGACCAGGTCAACCAGATCAACCTCGAGGTTTGCGTGATGGCGAAAATCGGGTCTTATGCCGATTTCGCTGCACCGGGCGCAAAACTCGGCAGCGACATGGGGGTCGGCTTCGATCCAGGTCATTGTCGCCAGATCCTGCACCCTGGCTGGCTCCGGACCTCCCAACGCAGATGTCGCCGGAGCAATGACGGCCAGCTGTTGGCGTGACAGGATGAAGGTATTGAGCCGGTCGGGCAGATTGCACGGATCCGGCAGGATCGCAGCATCGATATCACCCTTTAGCAGACCCTGCACGATCGCCGCGGTATCGGCCTTGACCAGCGACAGCCGAAATCCCGGCAGGCCTTGAACCACTCGCGAGAGCGCTGTTCCCAGTTGATCAGATACAGGCCCGGCCAGCCCCAGCGTGACAGGCGCATGCAATTGCGTGCCGATGCCCTTTGCCAGCAGCTTGGCCGCCTGCGCCGCATCAAAGGTTTGCTGCAAATGCGGCACCATCTGGCGACCCAGCTCGGTCAAGTGGGTCAAGGACCGCTCGCGCCGGAACAAAGGCCCGCCAAACTCCTCCTCCAGCTTCTGGATTGCGCGCGTCAGCGACGGTTGCGTGACATTGCACTCCTCCGCTGCGCGCGTGAAGTTGAGTGTTCGCACCGCTGCCAGAAAATATCGGACCTGATGCATCTCCATACCTAAGCGCACCATTCCGGATCGATTGGCCAGACTATCACGATGCGCCGATCCCGAGCACCTCCGCCAAAACGGCGTTGAACGCGTCAGGATGCTCGAAATAGGGCGAATGCCCGGCGGCCGGCAGGATGATCTCGCGTGCTCTGGCCGGGGCCAGCATCCCGGCAAGGCTGGCTGGCGGCCATATCGGGTCATTTTCTCCCATGATCAGCGTCACGGGCATCGTCAGGTCTGCCAGCTGGTCTGGGCGAACAAGGGCATCGCGTGCGAACAACTGGGCCCCCCAGGCCGGATCAGGCGGCGGATTGGCCGCACCAATTTGTCGGTAGAGCCGGGCCTTTGCAGGATACGCCGCCTCGAACGCTGGCTGCAGGCCCAACGCGGCAGGCCCGCGCGTATCCATCTGTTTGGCCGCACTGCGGAAGGCCTCTACACCTGGCGGATGGTCGATCCCCGCCAATGTGCAGCACAATACAAGCGAGCTGATCAAATCCGGTCGGGCCATTGCGGCCCGCACCCCTGCCCATCCGCCAAGCGACTGACACACCAAATCTGCACGTTGAACCTGTTGCTCGGCAAGCACATTAATCACGCCGCGCGCGAGTGTGTCGGCGATGCCTACATCGGCTGGCGGCGGATCAGAAAGTCCGAAGCCCGGCAGGTCCAGCGCAATGACATGCCGCGCCGGCGCGAAGCGTTCGAATTGCTGCCACCAGCCGCTGCTGTTGCCGCCCGCTCCGTGGATCAGCATCAGGCTGGGAACAGAGGGTCGCGCTTCCCCCGAAGCAATCCAGGCGACGCCGCTGACCTTGCCCGCGGTCCGCACGGCTAGCGTGTTTCGCCAGGAGCCATAGGCTGGCGCGCGCAGTCTGATCCTGTCCGGCATGCATCGGTGACACAGTGCATTTGCAAATTGCCCCTCATGTTGCCACGGTCCCTCCAGACCCCGGCAGGCCTTGCGTCCCTTGCGGAATCAGGTCTATAGAAATGTAGTGTCTATTACAAGGATTGTGATGGCCAGCAAGAAAATTCAGCGCGAACGAGTGATAGAGGCCCTCGCCGATCACGTGCTGCGCAATGGCCTGGCTGGCACAAGCCTAAAGCAGCTGGCAGTGGCGGCAGGCACCAGTGATCGCATGCTGCTCTATTATTTTGCCGACAAGATCGACATCATGACGGCGGTGCTGGGCCGTGTCGCAGAGCAATTTACCGGTGCGCTCAATCTGGCGATGCCCGCCGATCGCCTGCCTGCAGAGCAACTGCTGATGCAGACCAGCACACTGATCCGCTCGCCGGCGATGCGGCCGATCATGCGGTTGTGGCTGGAGATGGTCGCCGCGGCCGCGCGGCAGGAGCCCCCCTTCCAGGCCATTTCGACGTCCGTCTTGCGGCAGTTGATGGAATGGATGGAGGCGCGGCTTGAGGGCGAACCGGGGAGCGACCGCCGGCGCCACGCGGCCCTGTTGCTGGCACTTGTCGACGGGATCGCCCTGTTCGACATGACGGGCGGCACCGACGAGGCCGACGCGGCGCAGGCGGCCTTGCGCCATCTGCGTTTCACCTGAAGCGCTCGCACACATAAAGCCTTCCCTTCCCGCGCGCTTTTATGTAGTGACTACTACATTTCTGAAATGTGCAAGCCGACGGAGTGGGTCAATGACTGTGACACAGCAGCGGGCCTGGATGAAGTTTACCGCCTTTTCAGTGGCCATCTTCGGCCCGATCTTTTCGCTTGGCAGCGTGGAGAGCATCGCCGAGCCGGCGCGCTGGTCGTTGGACGTGCTGGCCTGGCCGGTTGACGGAGCGCAACAATTCACCACCCCCACCACCCGCTTTCTTGCGGCGTTGACCGGGGGCTTTCTGCTCGGCTGGGGCGTGATGATCTGGTTCCTGGCGACCCGGGTCCATACTGTTGCGCCCGAACCGGTGCGCCAGGCCGTCCTTGCCGGCCTGCTGGCCTGGTTCGTGCTCGACAGCCTAGGGTCGATTGCCTCGGGCTTTGCTGTGAATGCGCTGTTCAACATCGCTGTGCTCCTGATCCTGGTGGGCCCGTTGTGGTTTCCTGCCAAGGAGCGATGATCCCTTGGCTAAAGATGTATCCCCCAAGCGCCCAGACTGCGCGGGTCATCGCCTTGGCAGGGAAATTTACCCAGCATGAAAAGCCACGTCATCCGCCTGTAAGACCAATATTCTTTGAGGCACCGGTGATGATGTTTGGCCGGGTCATGTGGGGGCCAGAGCGCTGAGCCGATGCTCGGCACGCTGAAATGAAGGCCGGGCGGCCAGCGCCTCGAACCAACGCGCAAGATTGGGACGATTCTCAAAATCGATGCCGATGAATTCACGTCGCCAAAGCCAGCCATAATGAGCGATGTCGGCAATTGTTATCTCCTCGCCGGCGACAAACCTGTGCCTTTCGAGCTTGGCTTCAAGTAGGTCCACGAGCCGGTTCGCCTCACCCAGAAATCTGCCGATGGCATGTGGCATCGGTTCGGGTGCGAATCTCTGGAAATAGCCTGCCTGCCCGAAAGATGGACTGAGTGCCGAAGCGTGAAAAAACAACTGCTCGAACACGCGAGCGCGTTCGGTACCGATGGCGGGCAACATCTGGCCCGACTTTTCTGCGATATATACCAGGATGGCGGCGGACTCCGTCAGCAACAGCGTGTCGCCGTCTGGACCATGTGGGTCGACCAGAACAGGCACCTTGGCATTGGGATTGAGGGCCAGAAAACCTGGCAGCTTTTGATCCCCGGCGCGAACGTTTACGCTGTGAAGGGTGTATTCGAGGCCAGCTTCTTCAAGCGCAATTGGTACCTTGATACTGTTGGGCGTGGCGAAGGCGTACACTTCGATCATCTTGATGTCTCCAAGGCGGCATAGCGATTCAAGCGGTGTCCCGGTGACCTGATTCTGGGGCAACATTAGCCACCGGGAAAAGGGGGTGGGCGCGAATGAGCGCAACAGCAGATCAGGCCGCCTGGGCGATCGAGACCGGCGGCGTCCATTCGTTGCCGACCATGAAGGCATCGAGCGGGGTATCGGCGAAGTGGTTGGTATAGTTGGAGATTAGCTTGACGGCGGCGGCAAGGATAACATCGAGGATCGCGCGGTTGTCATATCCTGCATCGAGAAACGCCTGAGTATCGGCGCTGGACAAATGACCGCGCTGACGGGTGACCTGCTGGGCGAACTTGCGAAGTGCTTCCAGCTTCGCATCGTCGAGCGGTGTACCGGCGCGCATGGCATCGACATGGGCCTGCTTGACGCCCGCCATCCTGGAGAGCCCGGTATGCCCGGCCATGCAATAGCTGCATTCATTTTCGAAGATGATCGCCAGATAGACGATGTTCCGTTCGACCGGCGAAAACGCGGTCTTGTCGAACAACGCCCAAGTGTCAGCATAGGCTTCCAGTACCTGCGGGCTTTCCGCGAGAACGTTGTGCAGATTGGGAACGAAGCCCCACGCCTGCTGCACGCTGCCCAGGATGGGGCGCGAGCCTTCAGGAGCGCTGGCGGGGGTGTGGATGGTGAACTGCGACATGAGGCTTCTCCGATCGTGCTGGCAGCCGAACCATTCGGTACCGATGGAGAGGATCTAGCCCTGCACGCAGATGAAGATAATCTTGCATTATTGAATATCATTGATACGCCAATTGCATGAATAATGGTATCCTTGAGCAGTTGCGGATATTTGCGCGTGTCGTGGAAACCGGCAGTTTCACCCGCACCGCTGCGGAATTGGGGCTCACCCAGCCGAGCATCAGTCGCCAGATCGCAGCGCTGGAAGACCGCTACCAGGCGCGGCTGCTGGAGCGATCGACCCGCAGCGTCCGTGCCACCGAGGACGGGCAGATGGTGTATGGCCATGCCCAAAAGCTGTTCGACGCTGCTGACGATGTCGAGGCGAGCTTGGTCGCGCGCGGGCGCGACATCCGCGGCAGGGTCCGCATTGCAGCATCGATCGTGTTCGGCAGACTTGAACTTCTGCCCAGGCTGGGCCGGTTCATGGAGAAATATCCGGAAATCGAGATCGATCTGGCGCTGACCGATCGGTTTGTCGATCTGGTCGAAGACGGCATCGATCTTGCTATCCGCATCGGCTCGGTGGAGCAGGCAGGGTTCATCGTCCGCAACATCGGTCAGACGCGCCGCATCGTGGTGGCGCACCGCGACTATTGGCAGCGAACGGGCGTGCCAGAACATCCCTCCCAGCTCTCGCAGCATGCGTGCCTGATCTTCACTGGGTTGCACGAACAGGGCAGCTGGACGTTCGACAGCGCCACCGGCCCTATCGCCGTGCCAATCCATGGTCGGTTGACGATGAGTACTTCCGACGCCCTGCGCGAAGCCGTGCTTCTGGGCATGGGCCCGAGCATCACGCCCTCATGGTTCTTCCGCAAGGAGCTGGCGACCGGCGAGGTCGTGGAGGTTCTCGCTGATTTCCAGGCTGCGCCAAGGCGGGTACAGGCGGTGATGCCGTCCAGGCGTCTGCTGGCCCCGCGCGTCAGGGCTTTTTCGGATTTCCTGGCCAACGAGGTACGCGGCGATGCGCACCTGGGCTAGAGCCAGGCGGCGCTGCCAGCCGCGCGTACATCTGATCAGGCCATGATCCTTTCGATCTGCTCCAGCGTCGCCTGCAGACGAGGCGTAATGAAATCCAGAAACGCACGCTGCTTCAGCGGCTGGCTTCTCTGCGGCCGGTGGACCAGGCTGACGGGTAATGGCTCAGGGGCAAACTCGCGGAGCAGCGGGATCAGCAGGCCATTATCCACCGCTGAAGCTGCCTGGTAGGTCATCACGCGCGCGATGCCCATGCGCCCAAGCGCTGCCGCGATCACGGCATCGGCCGTGTTGATCGACAGCCGAGGGCGTATCTGCACCATTTCGGTCGTTGTGCCCCTGCCAAAGCCCCAGTCGCGATGGCGCTGCAACCCTTCAAATGCGATGCAGCTGTGTTCGATCAGATCTGAAGGCCTCAGCGGCGGAGGGCTGACGGCGAGGTAGTCGGGGCTGGCGACCAGTGTCCACGCCACCCTCCCCACCTGCCGCGCGACCAGATCGCTGTCCGGCAAGGTCCCGATGCGGATTGCGACATCGATATGCGCCTCGACAAGATCGATCACGTGATCTGCCAGAACCAATCGAACGCTGACGTCAGGATAGGCCGCCAGAAACGCATGGACGAGCGGCGCGACGTGCAGTTTCCCGAACATGATCGGCGCGGTAATCAGCAATTCACCACGTGGGGCGCGATATTCGCCGATTGCCATGCGCTCGGCATCGCCCAGCTCGTCGAGCAGCTTGCGGACCGTCGCCACATAGGCTTCGCCCGCCTCGGTCAGGATCAGCTTGCGGCTCGTCCGCAACAGAAGCTGCGCGCCCAGATGCGCTTCGAGGTCGGAGATGCGGCGGCTGACAGTGGCCAACGGCGTGTTCGATGCCCGCGATGCAGCTGAAAGGCTACCCGCATCGACAGCGGCGATCAACGTGCGCATGGCTTCGAAGCGATCCATCTTGATTCCCATATTATGGAAGGGAGGCTGCCAACATAAGCGACTACTGCGCACATGTGGAAGCGTCTATTTCGGTGCCACCGGCCGAACCGGCCTGAACCGACAGAAGGAGCCACCACCATGACCCGCATCACCACGTTTGCCACCATAACTGATGCCCCCGCCGCTTCGCATACCGCCCTGAATTCGGTTGCCAGGCAGCTGGGCAGCGCCCCCAACATGTTCCGCACCATCGCCAACAGTCCGCAAGCGCTCGACGGCCATCTCGCCATGGCTGGTGCACTCTCCAAGGGCAGCCTCCCCGCAGCGACCCGCGAAAGGATTGCGCTGGCGGTCGCCGAGATCAACGGCTGCACCTATTGTCTCTCGGCGCACACCTATCTGGGTCGCAACCTGGCGCACCTGGATGATGCCGAAATCACTGCCAACCGCAATGGCGCTTCGAACGACCCCAATGCCGATGCCGCCGTCCGTTTCGCCGCTACAGTTGCGCGTCAGCGCGGACAGATTGCCGACGCCGATTTTGCTGCCGTCAGGCTCGCTGGCTATACCGATGCGCAAATCGTCGAGATCGTCCAGCACGTCGCACTGAACACCTGGACCAATTACTTCAACGAAGTGTTCCAAACCGAGATCGACTTTCCAGTCGTCGAAGCCCGCAAAGCGGCCTGATCCTTCGCATCGCGGCAACAACGGACGGCGGGGTGCCTGCCTTCCCCTGTCAGGCCCCCGTCAGGCCCTGTTGCTCCATCGATCCCCATTTATTCTAGGAACCCCACCATGACCCTTCACAAATTTGCCACAGTCCACCACCGCCAGGTCTTTTACCGCGAAGCTGGCGACCCATCGCACCCGACCATCGTGCTGCTCCACGGCTTTCCGGCAAGCAGCTTCATGTTCCGCGACCTGATCCCGCTGCTGGCGGACCGGTTTCACGTTATCGCACCCGACTATATCGGTTTCGGGCATTCGGATGCTCCTGCCGCAGATGCCTTCGAATACAGCTTCGACAATCTGACCGCCCATGTCAGCGGATTGCTCGAACAGCTCGGCCTCGGCGCCTACATCCTGTACATGCAGGATTACGGCGGCCCGGTGGGCATGCGTCTGTTCCTGCAGAACCCCGGCGCAGTATCGGGTTTGGTTTTCCAGAATGCCAATGCCTACACGGCTGGTGTTGGTGAAGCGCCCGCCCAGATTTTCCTGCCCCTGTGGGAACGGCGCGATTCAGCCAGCGAGGCGGGCGCACGCGCCTTCCTTTCTGCCGAAACAACCCGGTTTCAATATGAAGTCGGCGCACGGAACGTGGAAGCGATCAGCCCCGATAACTGGACCCGTGACCAGGCTTTGCTCGACCGGCCGGGCCATGATGCGGCACATCTGGACCTGCTGGAAAACTACAAGACCAACCTTGCCGCCTATGACAGCTGGCACGAAGCGCTCCGCATGCACGCCCCCAAGACGCTGATCGTGTGGGGCAAGCACGATCCGTTCTTCATCGCAGCGGGCGCGGAGGCTTTTCTGGATGATCTGCCGCAGGCCCGGCTGGTCTGGCTCGATGCCGGTCACTTCGTCCTGGATGAGAACGCCGCGACCGTTGCTGCCGAGATCAAGGCGAGCTTTGCCGACTGACGAGGTCGAAAAACTGGACTGCGTCCTGAAACCGAAAGGAAATCTAGCCATGCCCGCTTCCAGTGACATCGCCTTCACCCCCACGATCAAGGCCATCCAGTCTGTGCGGGGATCACGAGATGCCTATGCCAGGATGGAAGATCGTGGTGGTTTCAGGACGCAGGTCGACGAGACATTGGCGGAGTTTCTGACCGGCGTAGACACCGCGTTTCTTGCCACGACAAATGCTGCGGGCCAGCCCTATGCCCAACACCGCGGAGGCCCGCCCGGGTTTATACGGGTGCTTGGCTCCGCCCGCATCGGCTGGGCCGACTACACCGGCAACCGGCAATATATCTCCACCGGGAACCTTGCCGACAACGACAAGGCATTCCTGATCCTGATGGACTATGCCAGGCCGCGCCGCATCAAGATCTGGGGTCGGGCGACAACCAGCGATGACCCCGCAATGATCGCGCAGCTTATGCCGCCAGCCTATCGTGCAAAAGGCGAACAGGCAGTGGTCCTCGACATCGCCGCCTGGGACGTCAATTGCCCGCAGCACATCCCGCAAAAGATCAATGCCAGCGATGTCTCCGCCGCACTGGCCCGGCTGGAGACGAGGATTGCCGAACTGGAAGCAGAAAATACCGTCTTGAAACGCCAGAAAGGAGCAAAGCCATGATCCGTCCCCCCTTGCCTCCATTTTCCGATGAGACCGCTGTGCAGAAGGTGCGGCTGGCAGAAGATGCCTGGAACAGCCGTGATCCGGCGCGGGTGGCTTTGGCGTACACGCCAGCGAGCCAATGGCGCAACCGTTCCGAATTCCTGGGCGGAAGACAGGAGATTGCGGCCTTTCTCACCCGCAAATGGGCGCGAGAGCTGGATTATCGGCTGATCAAGGAACTCTGGGCGCATTCCGAAAACCGGATCGCGGTGCGGTTTGCCTACGAATACCGCGACGACAGCGGAAACTGGTACCGTGCCTATGGCAATGAAAACTGGCAGTTCGATGCTGACGGTCTGATGGAACGGCGCATCGCCAGCATCAACGAACACAATATCGCGCCTGGTGAGCGGCTGTTCATTTGGCCCACCGGAACCCGGCCAGGCGATCACCCCGGATTAAGTGATCTGGGACTGTAAGCTTTGCCCGGTGCGACCTGGCCGATGGTCACCTTTCTGCGCTGACGGCCTTAAGCGGCGCAGCAGCCGGAGTAAGGGTGATTACGGGGGGCTGAGGGGACGCCATCGTACCGGGTGTCAATCCAGTGATCAGCCGAGCGCCGCGATCGAACGTGAGGTAGTTCCACATCCAGGTCATCCCGACGACAAAGCGGTTGCGAAAGCCCACCAGAAAATAGAGGTGCGCGGTCGACCAGAGGAGCCAGGCAGAAAAACCCTTCAGACGGGTCCAGCCAAAATCCACCACCGCCCGTTTGCGCCCGATCGTCGCCAATGTGCCGAAATCGCGATAGCGAAAGCGCCCCGGTTCGTGCCGCCCAGCCAGCCGGGCGGCAATGGTACGCCCGACATGCAGCCCCTGCTGCTTGGCGGCCGGTGCGATACCGGGCACGGGGCGGCCATCGTCGCGCGCAATCGCCGAGGTATCGCCAATCACGAATATCTCGGGATGGCCGGTGACGCTCATATCCGGTTCGACACACACGCGGCCCGCCTTGTCTGCAGTGGCCTCCAGCCATTGCGCGGCGGGAGAGGCCTGCACACCAGCCGCCCAGATTACGGTGGCTGCCTTGATGCGGTCGTCGCCGACGATAACGCCTGTGGCATCAATGTGGTTTACCCGGCCGCCCAGGCGCACCTCAACTCCCAGCATCTCCAGCGAGCGCCGTGCGCTGTCGGCTAGGTCTTCGGGAAAACTTGCGAGCAGGCGACTTCCCGCCTCGATCAGGACGATGCGAACGCATTTTGGGGTGATATAACGGAATTCCATCGCTGTCGCATGGCGGGTCAACTCGGCGATCGCACCCGCCATCTCCACCCCGGTGGGGCCACCGCCGATGATCACGAACGTCAGGAACTCCTTCCGTTCGGCGACATTTTCCTGCCGGTTGGTTTCCGCGCTCTCCAGCGCCAGCAAAATCTTGCGCCTTACCCTGGTGGCGTCGTCGATCGTCTTGATACCCGGGGCGAATTCGGCCCAGTGGTCATTGCCGAAATAGCTGTGCTGCGCGCCGGTGGCGATCACGAGAATGTCGTAATCCACCGTGGCCCCGCTTTGCAGCCGGACCATGCGGCGGCCCCGGTCAATGCCGCAAACGCTGTCGAGCAGCACATGCATATGGCGATGTCGCCTGACGATGCTGCGAATGGGTGCGGCAATATCTGCAGGTGACAGCGCAGCGGTGGCCACTTGATACAGCAATGGCTGGAACAGGTGATGGTTCTGACGGTCGATCAACGTGATTTCGGCATCGACCGATCCGAGCCCTTTGATCACTGAAAGGCCGCCGAAGCCTGCGCCGACGATGACGATCCGGGGCTTGCGAGCGGGCTGATGCGGTGAGGAGATTTTGAGCATGACGCCATGCTAGTCCACACCGTCAGCTGCGGAAAATGCCGCCTGCGCATCGGTTCCATGCATGGCGTGATGCACACTGCCATGCGCGCCGTGTATCGACTAGATACGCCCATGCCCCTTTCGCCGTGCGTCAGGCGAGTGCATAAGCCGTCAATGGAACAGACCACGCGACTTTACGAAAAGCTGCAAAGCTGCACGCTCGAAAATTCCGAATGGAACGCCCTCTACGATGCCTTTGTGGGGCGGCTGATCCTGCTGGAAACCGGCCATTCTGCGCCTGGGCTGGGGATGGACTTCCCCGACCTGGTCTTGCCCGATCATCTTGGCCGTTATCAGAAACTGACTGCAGTCCAAGCGGATGGGCCCGTGGTCATCACGTTCATCCGTGGCGGATGGTGCCCCTGGTGCCGCAGCGAGTTGGACAGCTGGAACGAGAACCTGGCTGCGCTGGAAGCGGTTGGAGGGCGGCTGGTCGTCATCGTCGGCGAGGTTGCCGGGCGTGCAGACCGCATCGAGTCAATGCTCGATGGCAAGGCCATGGTGTTGTGCGATATCGATCATGGCGCAGCGCTGGACCTCGGCCTGGCTTTCCATGCCGGGGTTGAACTGGTGCAGCGCTATTTGCAGGCCGGCTTGGACCTTGCCGACATCTATGGCACCGATAGTGGCATTCTGCCGGTTCCGGCGACCTTCGTTGTCGATCCCCAAGGGGTAGTTCGCTATGCCTTTGTCGACCCGGACTTTCGTGTTCGCGCAGAACCGCTCGATGTGATTTCGGTGGTACAGGAACTCGGCTCTGGCGGTGGTTCCAACTGACCGGCCGACGTCGATTTCGCGTCCGGCTACATCATCATCGTCATCGCGACCCCGGCCGCGCCGATAACACCCAGCACAGTGAGGATGACGAAGGCAAGGCTGGTCCCTGCCACCGGAAGCAGTGCACGGGCTTTGTCGGCATTGGCGAGCGTGCTGGACTTCTTCATGGCGTCGATCCTTTTTGGGCATGACAGGAAGCGCTTTGACACAGGGTCTGCGAGCCTGTGAGCGCGATCAGGAAAGTGACGCATATCAGCGTCATGATGGAGTTCGCCGATAGCTGCCTGCCTGTTACATGCGCGGTACGTATCGATTTCATTCCTGCCTGATACGTTCACGCAGGCACCGGCCCGGACAATAACGGATCATCCCAGCGCGGCATTTTCGCGCCGGTCCGGAGACCTGCCATGTCGATCGCCAGCCAGCCCGCCGCCCCCAATGCAGCTGCCCTGCAGGATGACGAATGGGGTCGGCTGATGACAGCGGCGCTCGCGGGGCATGGCGGCGCGTACAACCGGTTGCTCGGTGAGATCCAGCAATGGCTCCAACGCTATTTTCTCCGCCGTCTGCCGATGAGCATGGCCGATGATGCCACCCAGGAATGCCTGATGGCAGTGCACCAGAGGCGGCATACCTACGAACCTGGACGCCCCTTCAGGCCGTGGCTGGCAGCGATTGCGCGGTACAAGTGGATTGACCGGCTGCGTGCCATGGGGCGCAAGCCCACGGTTTCATTGGACGACGAGCTGTTCGAACCATCGGTGGATGGACACGAGGCATGCGTGACCAGCGCCATTGTGCTGGAGGAATTGCTCGGCCGCCTGAAGCCTGCACAAGTTTCGGTCATTCGACTCGTGAAGATCCAGGGGTTCAGCATCGAAGAAGCGGCCGCCATGACGGGTCAATCAGAATCGCTGGTCAAGGTGAACATTCATCGCGGCCTCGCCCGCCTTTCAGGTTTTGCCAATGCGCCAGACGCAGACGTTCTTCAAAGCGCGTAGCAGGCAAGATCATCTGCAATGGTCATGGGCCCGGCATAAGATGCCCGGATCGCGGCCTCACCCTCGGGCTGCCGGACCAGCGCGCGCTGCATGTTGTGCGACAGCACCAGCAGCCGCGGGTCGATGGCGGCCGCCATCGTGCCCAGAGATGATGGCGGACGATGCAGGCCGCGCGGCTGGCCCTGGCCTTCGGGAATGACGTTGTGGACGATCAGCAGATCGGGCGTGCGACCTGCTAGGTTAGCGATAAACGCGTCGCTGAACTCATTCTGGTCTCCGGCAAACACGATCATCTTGCCGCGAACCTCGATTCGATAGGCAAGCGCGGGAACCACGCCGTGTTGCACGGGAATAGGTGTGATAGTGAGACCGGTCTCGGCATCGATAAAAGGCTGTGCCTGACCTTCGGACGCGATTTCCACTGGGACAATCCTTGGCTTGCCGGCGGAGCCATCCAGAAACCCGGACAGATAGCGAAACGCCCCTGATTTTGGATCGAACAGTGCCTTCAGATGTTCGGTGACCCCGGGGAAATACTCGCTGCCCTGCGGCCCGAGGATGGGCAAATCCTCGCTGCGGTCCGAAAAGCTGCCGCTGTTCAGGATCGCCCCCAGATCGGCGACATGGTCGGCGTGGAAATGGGTCAGCGCGATCACGCGATGATCCTCGAACC
This sequence comes from Blastomonas sp. SL216, assembly GCA_026625625.1. NCBI lineage: Bacteria > Pseudomonadati > Pseudomonadota > Alphaproteobacteria > Sphingomonadales > Blastomonadaceae > Blastomonas > Blastomonas sp. SL216. Next base: position 926,220 of record CP113055.1, on the reverse strand, counting down.
GCACACCGGCCTCTCCATATCGCACAAACGCGCCGCTGCCCGCATCGATCAGCGCGACGGCCTTGCCATCGATCCAGATGATCGCGGATGATCCGGCGCGGGCGCCTTCTGCGATCGGTCCTCCTGAGCCCAGAATCTGGACGGCTATCGAGCCGGGGCACTGCGCCGCAGCGGCCGCCGGAACAGACATGCCTAGGACGCTTGCGGCCAAAGCAAGTGCAAATCTCGGCATCATGGCGGTCCTTCCGGGGCATATCCGATCATGCGACAGCCCGGCCTTGGGGGAGGATCGGGGGGCAACCGGGGCTGCCGCATGGTGATCGGATCAGGGCTCCGGCCACACAAATCCATTCGCTGCCTTTATCGCTACGGTTACGCCCAGCACGGCGATATGGGCGAGCAGCTTTCGGAGCCCGTTCTGTAACCGCAGACCGAAACCCCGCGTAATGCCATGCCAACGGGAAAGTCCCTTTCGGTCCGCGCGGTGACGTTGCGCTGCCTAGCCACAAATGAGAACGCAATGAACCACCAGGCCCTTATTCAAGCGCTGTGCGACGACCTGACCCCGGTGAAGACGGCCAGCTTCGAGCAGCAGCTGGGACGCGGCATCGGTCTTGGCGGCCTTGCGTCGATGGGCATCCTGCTGTTTTCACTGGGCGTACAGCAAGGCCTTGCCAACTTGTCTGTCATCGTCCCCCTCGCGGTGAAGCTTGGCAGCATGCTGGCGATCGCTGCCATTGCCTTGCGAGCGATGCGATCGCTCGCAAGGCCTGGCAGGCCAGCAGAGCCGCTGCTTGCACCGATCGGCATGGTCGCACTCATTGTTCTGGCCATTGCTCTCGGTCAGTCGCGCAGCACGCCACCGCAGGCAGAAGCGATGGCTTGGTTCGGCGCATCGTGGCAGGCCTGTTCATTGCGCATCACTGCGCTGTCGCTGCCACTGATTGTAGGAATCGGCTGGGCGGTGCGCCGGCAGGCTCCGGTACACTTGGCTCAGGCCGGGGCGGTATGCGGCCTTGCAGCCGGTGCTCTGTCGGCCGCGATCTATGCCTTGGCTTGTAGCGAGCCATCCGCAGGGTTTGTGCTGCTTTGGTATTCGCTGGGCATCGCTGGTGCCAGCGCCATCGGCGCGCTGGCCGGGCCGCATTTGTTGCGCTGGTAAGCTTGCCCGGGCCTGTAACTCGCCTGGCCCTCCGGACGAAGACTATCCTGCCAGTCAGGCACATCCCTTTAGACGAACTATCCGGAGACATTTCCATGACCACCGTTCAGAAAACCATCAGTCTAGCTGCGACCGCTGCCATGCTGGCAATGTCGGGCTTTGGCGTTGCAGCCCATGCGGCAGAAGGTGCCAAGGGCGCAAAGGACCTGGTCCATTGCTATGGCGTCAACACCTGCAAGGGCACTTCGGATTGCGCCACCGCGAAGACCTCGTGCAAGGGCCAGAACGAATGCAAGGGCAGCGGCTTTATCGCCACGACCGCCAAGAAGTGCACTGCCATGGGCGGAAGCCTGACCGAACCCAAGTAAGCTGGGTTGCAGCAAGACGCCCGGACGGTGCCCCCCCGCACTGCCGGGCCTTTTGCGTTAGCAGAACTCCCATCCCCCCAGCGCCGGAAAGCCCAGCCGCATGACCCAGCCCGATCTTCCGCCGTTCAGAGGCTTTGGCTTGGGAATGCGCACGCCGCACTATCCCGCGTATCTGTCGGGTGAAGCCAAAGTTGATTTCGTCGAGGTCATTTCCGAAAATTTCATGGGTGCAGGCGGACGTCCGCTGCATACGCTCGACAAGGTGCGCGAGCGCTACCCGGTCGCAATGCACGGCGTTTCTATGTCGATCGGATCGGCTGACGGGCTCAACGCCGACTATCTGGCACGACTCAGGAGGCTGGCCGACCGTATTGACCCCTTGTGGGTGTCCGATCACCTGTGCTGGACGGGCATCGAAGACTTCAACTCGCATGACCTGCTGCCTCTGCCTTACACGAACGAAGCGCTGGACATTGCGGCGGCAAACATTGCGCTGGCGCAGGACCTGCTAGGCCGGCCTCTGGTGATCGAAAACCCTTCGAGTTATATCACCTTTGCCGATGATGTGATGCCCGAATGGACGTTCTTGACCGAGTTGTCCGAGCGCACCGGTTGCTATCTGTTGCTCGACATCAACAACATCTTTGTCAGTGCGACCAACCACGGCTTTGATGCGCTGGCCTACATCAATGACATCCCCGCTCACCGTGTTCGCCAGATTCATCTGGCCGGGCACAGCGCCGGGCGCGATGGACTGTTGATCGATACGCACGACCACGCTGTGCCCGATCCGGTCTGGGCGCTCTATGCGAGCGCGATCCACCGCTTTGGCGATGTTGCGGTCATGATCGAGCGTGACGATGACATTCCGCCGCTGGAAGAGCTGCTTGCCGAGCTCGACATCGCACGCCGTCTTGCGGCGACGACGGAAAGCGTGGCGGCATGAGCCTTGCCGAACTGCAGCGCAACTTCAGCGCATTTCTGCGCGGGGACGGCAGCCAGACCATCTGCAGCGTGACGCCGACCGCGCAGCGTGGTTTGCCAGTATATCATTATGCCTATCGCGCCACACTGATGGCCACTCTACGCGATGTGTTCGAGCGCACGCATGCCTGGCTGGGCGACGACCGCTTCGATGCTGCCGCACAGTCGCATATTGCGGGCCACGCTCCGAGAAGCTGGACCCTTGCAGACTATGGTCTGAGCTTCGATCAAACGCTTGGCCGGCTATTTCCGTCCAACCCTGAGGTTGCCGAGCTGGCATGGCTCGATTGGTCTTTGCGCACCGCCTTCAATGGGCCGGATGCTCCAGAGCTGGATATGGGAAGCCTTGCAGGGGTGGACTGGGACAATGCGGTGCTGCGCCTTGCCCCGACCCTCGCGTGGCGCAAGATCGGCACGAATGTCGCCGCCCTGTGGCATGCACTCGACACTGGCGGGGCGGCACCGCCCCCGGCAGAATTGCTCGATGTGCATGCAATTCTCACGGTCTGGCGGCACGCCCTGATGCCGCGCTTCCACACCGTGGCCGCGAACGAGTATCGCGCGCTGGTCATGGCGGCAGACGGTATGGCATTCGGCGAGATATGCGCGACTTTGGCCGAGGGGAGCCATGACGCCGATGCGGCTGCGAGCCTGGCCGGAGCCATGCTGGGCCGCTGGATCGCAGAAGGCGTACTGGTCGGGGTCGAATGATCTTCTGACCGCATGATGGCCAATCGCTATAGAACCCATGCGCCCAAGGCCTGTTTGCATCAGCGGCCGAGGCGTGCATGATGCAGGGCATGAAGCCCCACCCGTCCATGCCCTTGCCTTCCGATCTTTGGGAGGCACCGACCAATGCGCTGGTTGCGCAGCTGCGCGCGCGGAAGGCGGGATCAACCGCGCCTCGGCTGAACCAGCCGTTCCCTGATTTCATGCTGCCCGATACCCAAGGTCGCCACGTTTCGTTGGCCGATCTAATCGGCCGCGGGCCCCTTGTGCTGAGCTTTTTGCGTGGGCGCTGGTGCCCTTATTGCGCCCGGGAGCTTGCGGACTGGCACGATGCACTGCCCCAGCTGGAAGCGCAAGGCGGCCGGTTCGTCGCCGTCAGTGCCGAAACCGGCGGATTGGCAGACCGCTTCCGCGAGGAGATAGCACCAGGTGCGCAGATGCTGTGCGATGTAGACCACGGGTTGGCGATGTTGCTCGGGTTGGCCTTCCCTATCGGCGATGACCTGCACCGGAGATACGTCGATGCGGGGCTGGACCTTGCAGCTATCTTCGGCAATTCCGGACGCATCCTGCCGATCACCGCAACCTATGTCATCGATCGCAACGGCATTGTTCGCTATGCTTTTGCAGATCCAGATTTTCGCGTCCGCGCCGATCCAGCCGTTGTGATCGCAGCAGTGGAGGCATTGCGCCGCACACCCTGAAAGCGTTTGTCAGATGAATGATTTCAGTTCCAGCCCCGCGCCCGGATAGCGCGGGCCAGTGCATCGGTCGCCGCAGATCGTTTCCGGCCCGAAACTGTGGCGAACACCATCATGCGCTCGATCTTGAACCCTTCCAAGGCAATACGACGGACGGTGTCTGGCAGTGGTTGCATCTCGGGAACTAGCGCGCATCCGAGCCCGGTTGCCACAAGATCGGCCAGATCGCTGTCAAGTCGTGCGCTATGGCGGAACTCAGGTTCGACCCCGGCCATCGTACATAGATCGCGGAATTCGCTAACGACATCGCTGTCGCATTCGATCCACGGCACCCGCAACAGATCCTGCCAGCCGATATAGTCCAGTGCTGCTAGCGGTCCATCGCGCGGCGCGATGATCGTGAACTGCTGCCGTGCGAACGCAATCGTGTCGATCCGTTCTGGCAGGTCTCGCGGTTCAGGGAGCACGGCGGCATCGATCTCGCCCTTGAACATGTCTTTCAGCAAGACCGCGGCATCCGCTTTCACCACGGATAGCTCGAAGCCAGGCAGGGCTGCTGCCACCTGACTGAGCGCGACACCTAATTGCGGCGATATAGCTCCAGCGATGCCCAGCGTCATGGGAGCCTGGGTCTGCTTGCCGATTCCTTTCGCCAACATCTTGGCCGCCTGGGCAGCATCATAGGTACGCTGCAGATGCGGTACCATCTGCCGGCCAAGCTCAGTCAAATGGGTGAGCGAGCGCTCGCGGCGGAACAACAGGCCGCCAAACTCCTCTTCGAGCTTCTGAATGGCACGCGTCAACGATGGCTGGGTGACATTGCACTCTTCTGCTGCCCGCGTGAAATTGAGCGTCCGGGCGGCCGCCAGGAAATATCGAACCTGATGCATTTCCATTGTCAGGTGCTCCAGGCCACGACGTCGGAAAAACCCCAATTTTCCGCCAGCCAACCGGTCCGTCTCGCAGCTGCAGCACAGATTGATCTAACGAATGACCAGCGTCAATTGCAACCATTAGACTTTCATTTAGTCGGCAACGGACTTAATCGTGCCATGGGTGGCGATCCCATCCAAGATTAGAGTAAAGATGCATGGCAGACATTTCGATCTGGATGAAGAGTTTTGCGGCCGTCACCGAGGCAGGCAGCTTTTCCGCTGCAGCAGACAGGCTCGGGAGCAGCCAGTCCACGCTTTCCAAGCATGTCGCCGCACTCGAAGCGCACTTGAAGACGCGGCTGTTCAATCGCACCACACGGTCGGTCATCCTGACCACCGATGGCGCTCGCCTGTACGAGAAGGCACTAGGCGTGCTGGACGCGATAGAGGCTGCCGAAGCCTCTGTTGGCCTTGCGGGAGAGGTGGAGGGCGTGCTGCGAATGACCGCACCTCTAACGCTGGCCGAAAGCCGGGTGATCCCAATGCTCACGCGCTTTCTGGCGGACAATCCCAAGATCGAGATCGATTTTACCGCCTCGGACCATGCCCTCAACCTTGTGGCCGACAATCTCGATCTGGCGATCCGCGTCGGCCAGCTAACCGACAGCCGCCTGGTCGCGCGCAAGATCGGTCTGGCGCGTCGCATCGCCGTGGCCTCGCCCGCCTATCTGGACAAGGCCGGACGCCCCAATCACCCCTCTGACCTGGAGCAGCACAATTGCATCTCCTACTCGCTGTCGGGCGCTGGCACGCGGTGGACATTTCGGGAGGGGCAAGCGGTCGATATCTCCGGCAATCTGAGAGCGGACAGTCCGAACTTGCTGCGTGCAGCCGCGCTTGGTGGAATCGGGATCGCAGTCAACGCCCGCTGGCTTTTCGAGAGCGAGATTGCGGATGGCAGCCTGGAAATCGTGCTTCCCGGTTACGAGCCTGTCCCCATGCCTATCCACATCGTCTTGCCGCCGGGCCGCTACATCTCCGCACGAACCCGTGCGCTTGTCGAGTTTCTAAGCCGCGAATTTGCTTCAGACAGTCTTCTTGCCAGCGCTGGTGCATGACATGGCAGTTCGATTCGGAGGATTGCTGGCTCGAAGAGCCTGCCCGGATCCACCTTTAACGCGCGGGAAATAACGCCGGAGAACGTCTGGCATGGGAAAGCCATAGGACCGCAGGTACGGTTACAGTCATGATGCCATAGGCAGCGAGACCACTGAGCGTGCCGCTCGGTATTGCGGCCAGGAGCAGGCTGTCGTTGCCGCCGGGAATCAGCGTACCGCCAAAGGCCATCACTGCCCCGCCCAAGATCGAGCGCCCTATCAGGGCGAATGTGGGCTTTTGCAGAACGAATGCCCCGGAAAGTGCAGCGGAGCAGACCGAGCCAGCCACAAGAGCCAGCGCGATGGCCAGCGCGCGTATATCGAGATGCAGGTCCATCCTGTTGCGCGCAACGGCAGCGTGCACCGCATCCGGATAGGACCAATGCGGTTCGAGGCCAAAAAGCAGAGCGCCGCAAACTCCCATCACCACCATCACGCCTCGCGACCACGTGCGCGCGTCAGGGCGCACTTTGCGCTGACGGCCCAGATACCACCAGCCTGCAATCAACAACCCGCCGAACACTGCCACTATCAATCCGCCAGCAAGCGAGGGCATCGCATGCGGGTTTTCGATTGGAACTCCGGCAGCGAGAATGGCCTGTTGATCGGCAATTCCGAAACCCAGCGCCAAACCCACTGGCAAAGCGAGAAAGTGGATTTCGCCCTGCCCGATGCGGGCTAGGGTCCCCAGCAGGCACGCGTCGTTAATCACTGCCCCGACGCCGATCAACACCGCGCCGACGACTAATGCCGCAGAAACCGGGACATCAGCCGTGACATGAAATGTCGATCCTGACAGCCAGCCCAACGGATAGGTCACAAGCCCAGCCGCGCTGGCCGCCAAGACGAAGCCTATGAGCATCGTTCCATGCCGTTTGAACACCACCTCCTTGGCGGCTGTTACGGCACAGGTGCTGCCCCTTCCGATCGACAAGCCGACAAGAAAGGCACACGCAACAAGAGCAATCAGCAGCACGACAATTGCCTACCCATGTATTCCGAACTCGCCGACAGCGAGCAGGTCAGCGGCCCGTAAGGTTGGCCAATGCTCATCTCGATGACCTTCCCCCTGCACTCACCACGGAGCGTTATTCGCCGCGGAAGGGCCATTGGTTTCACCGCTATTGGCATTTGCCAATCGGACTTTGGTATCCATTGAGATGGCTACCATGACGCTGGGAAGCTTCGTGCAAACGGACGCGTTCGGTCGATCAATCCAGGGTAGGCCTCACCAGGATCGACAACACATTTGGAACTTCGCGCATGACCATAACGTCGATAGAGACCATTTCGTTCATCTATAAACTCGGAATGGTTTACCCGATGCCTCGCGCCGAGAGCATCTGCGGCAGCGATCTCGTTCTCTGTCAGAGCAAAGAAAAAGCCGTCGAACCCTGCCTTCACCCGCGGCTGGTTTGCGGTCTTTATTTCGATGAACGTTATCTCTGAGAGACACGCGCAAACCGAACTAATGTCACTGGCGTCCAAATCGGGCGGCACCGCGAGCGCGTCGAAACTGGACGCCTTGATGTGCACGCCAGTCGCCGCCAAAGCATCAATCAGCCGCCGCAGCGCGATACCCTTCGGCCTAGCAACCCATTGCTTGTTGCCCAAGACATCCTGATGCTTGGGCACCGTTTAGTTTTATAGGCGACGGCCAGCAGTAATTTTTGGTCGCACCGACCAAAACTCGGCCAAAAATCCAGGGGAGAGAGGTGGACTGCGCCCGGACCGCTGCATGCGTTCATCAAAAAGTTGACGCAGCAATTAAGCATTAGCACGTCCGATCACCATCGCGCGACGCACATGGCTGTGGCGTTTCTAGTCCGCTTTCGGGAGTTCGCGTATGAACTCTTATGACCGACTTTAGGGCGCCTCGCTGACCGTCTACTTCGGGGCTTTCAATAGGCAGTTTCTGCCAGGAGCACACATTCATCGTGGCTGTCATGAACAACCGGCTCTGGGGCGCGTGCTGCCGGAAGCGAAATGACGGTTCATGGGACAAATCTGCCTACCCAAAGCACTTCCTTGAATGACCGGTTTCGCCAAAAGTGGGCGTCGCTGCCAACATCAGCGAACGACTGCGTCAGAACAAAGCGGACGTCAGGATAGCGACTTTCAGTAGAAGCACAGGCAGGGCAATGTGCCGGGAGGGCAAGGTCTGCCCACCCGGCTATCGGTTTCGTCAGAACAGCGTTTCGGAGAAGAAGGGCAGGTTCTCGTGCCTCACATTCACCGCGCTGAAATCACTGACGCCCAGCAGTGTCACCGATCCGCCGAATGACAATGTCAGTTCGAGATCGTTGACACCATCGCGGTTCACGTCACGCACGCGGGTGCGCAGGATGTCGATTCCGCTATCGAGCAGGATCGAGTCTTCCGCTGTATTGAAGTCGGTGATGGTATCGTTGCCCGCGAAGAAGCTGTACGTGAAGCTGTCGCGTCCGGCGCCGCCCGTCAGCGTGTCGTTGCCGCCATCGCCAGACAGCCGGTCGTTGCCGATGCCGCCGTTCAGCGTGTCATTGCCGAGCCCGCCGGAAAGCAGGTCATTGCCATCGCCGCCGAACAGCTTGTCATTGCCTAGACCGCCCCACAATTCGTCATGACCGCCCAGGCCATTGAGCGTGTCGTTGCCGGTGAGGCCGTAGAGCGTGTCTTCGCCTGCCGTGCCGTTGAGCATGTCGGAGAAGAGCGAACCATAGCGGGTGATGCCATCGGCAATGCCGGTGACCCGAACCTCGACCGTCGCCGTGCTGGTCAGGCCGCCGGCATCGCGCACGGTGTAGGTGAAGCGGTCGGTCACCACCTCGCCCGGTGCGAGATCGTCGAAGCTGTCGTCATCGGCGATATAGCGCAGGCTCTGCGTCGTCGGATCGAACACCAGCGTGCCCAGCGTCTGGCTGTCATTGACCGCAGAGATGGTCAGCGTGGTGCCCGCATCGGGATCGGCATCGTTGCCCAGCAGCAGCGACCACAGATTGTCGGTGGTGCCATCCTCGTTGACCGAGACGGTGTCATTCGCCGCGACGGGCGCTTCGTTGACATTGGTGACGCCGACCTGGAAGGCCTTTTCGGTGCTGAGACCACCCTGATCTGTCACCTTGGCGGTGATCGCGAAATTCGGGGTTGCCTCGAAGTCAAAGCCCCGGGTCGTGGTGACGATACCGGTCACCGCATCGACGGCGAAGCGGCCACCGGCATTGTCCACCAGTTCATAGCGCAGCGTGTCGCTGGCGCGGTCGGTGGCGCTCAGTGTGCCGACCACGGTGCCCGCCGCGCTGTTCTCAGCCACGCTGGCATTACCCAGCACGAGGTTGGTCGGCGCGGCATTGGGCAGCGGCAGCAGGAACGAGGCGAGCAGCGGATCGTGATCGGAGACGCGGTTCGGGCCATCGGGCTGTTCCGAATTGATGTGCACCGGATCGACGATCACATTGGCGAGCAGTCCCGGAGTCACCAGGAAATTGTCGAGCGCCTGCGCATTGCCGCCGAAGTAATAGCTGAACCGTTCGGCTTCCGGCAGTTCGCGCAGGATGTTCGACAGGATGCCGCCGGCTTCGAGCAGTTCCAGCGAGTCCTCGAAATAGAAGCCGTTGAAATCGCCGAGCACGGCGATATTCGCGCCAGGGTTGTTGCTCAGAATGTTGGTGACATAGGCGCGGATCGCCTCGGACTGGGCGATGCGCGCGCCCTCGCCAGCGTTCACCGGCGGCTGCTGCGCGCCGAACAGCGGGCTGCTGCCTCCGCGCGAGGTCGAGTGCACATTGATCGTGGTGATCGTCTGTTCGTTGAAGGTGAAAGTCGCGGCTAGCGGCGAGCGGCTGTTGTTGAACGCCGCACCCGGCACCAGCGCAGCGCTGCCCTCGACATAATCGACGCGGTTGATCTGGTACAGGTAACCGTTGCGGATATTGCCGTTGGGCTCGCCCCCAGTGGTGTTGGGCGCGCTCGGGGCCACTTCGACATAGGCATATTGCGGACCACCGGCGGCGTTGATCGCCTCGATGATCAGATTGGCGGTGACGGTGCCCGACAGGTTCGATCCGCTGCCGGCGCCATCGGCGTCTTGGATTTCCTGCAGCGCGATGATGTCGGGCGCGCGCAGGTTGAACACGATGTCGCTGGCGAGCAGGTTGAACTTGATCGCGCCGTCGCTGGGGTCGAGATTTTCGACATTGTAGGTCGCGATGGTCAACCGGTCGGGCGTGCCGAACAGACTGGTCGTCTCACGGGTCAGTGGACCGGCATCGGTCGTCACGGCCACCGCCTCGGTCACCTGCAGTTCGTAGGACTGGAAATTGTAGCTGATGATGCCGGTGACGTTCGAAAGCACGTCGCCCTGGGTGTAATTGGGGCTGAATCCCGCGAACAGATTGGTGTTATCATCGATCTGGATACGCTCGGGATTGTAATCGTCGACATTGTTGGCATCGCCCGAGATGGTGATGCCGCCACGGCTGTTGACGCCGGTCGCACCGGTGCCGCCCGAGGCGACGACAAAGGTCTCGCCGAACTCGTTGGTGTTGCCGGTTACCAGCGGAGCATCGATGGTGACGCGCATGCCTTCGAGCGATTCATAGAAATCGGCGGCGTCGTTCTGCGGGTCATAGGTCTGGAAATTGTCGTCATCGAACACCGCGCTCGGGGGCAGCACGCCGCCGGCGCCAGCGCCGATCAGCGTCGCGGTCGGCAGGGCGTTGCCGGTCGAAACCAGCGTCGCGGCCGACTGGTTGATCTGGGTGATCGTGAGATTGGTGGTGTTGTTGCCGGGCAGGAACTCGGCGACGGTGCCGCGCACCTCGACCGAATCGCCGACGCTGCGGCCCGGCGCGCCGTTGGTGAACACGAAGACCGCATCCGAGGTGCGGGCATCGCCGTCGCCGGTCGCGTCCTGCAGATAATAGCCATTGGCATCGACCGCGGTGACGATACCGCGTGTGATCACGGTCTGGCCGACATAGTCCGAACGATGGCCGAGGCCCTGGATGGTGTAGATCGCCAGGTCGACCGGGTCGTCATTGGTGATCGTGCCGGTGGCGCTGCCATCGATGATCGTCGCGTTGCTGGCATTGGCCAGCGTCACACTCAGCGTTTCGTTCAGCTCGGCCAGCGTGTCACCCTGAACCGGAACGACAATCTGCTGGCTGCTGACGCCAGGCGCGAAGGTCAGCGTGCCCGAGAGCACGGCACCGCTGCCGAGATCGGCTGCGTTGGCGGTGCCATCGAGGTTGATCGTGTAATCGACCGTCGTGGTGAGACCGCTGGCCCCGGCGCGGCGCACGGTGAACACCAGGTTGCGGGTGCCCGCATCGCCCTCGACCACCGACGTGTCGAGAATGCGCAGTTCACCGGGCGCATTGGGCGACAGGAAGCTCTGGCCGGTATTCACGCCGGCATAGGTGTTGGTCTGCGCCGTAGCCCAGGTGAAATCCTCATAGCTCGATCCGGTGCCGATAAGCTGCAGCGAGGTGCCGACCGGGTCGCCATCCTGCGCGACGCCGATATCGGTGCTGGTCAGGCCTGCAGCCGGACCATTGGTCGCGGTGAACGTGCCTTCGTAGGACAGGAACTGGACGACGCGGCCCAGATTGTCGACCAACGCAAAGCCGTCGGGCGCGCCGTTCTGAATGCCCGGTGCGGGGAACGACAGGGTGCCGAAGCCATTGTTCTGGTCGGGAATGGTACCCGACAGTGCAATGCCGTTCACCGATCCGCCGGTTGCGGCATAGGCGACGCCGCCATTGCCGTTGTACAGCACGATGCGCCAGCCTGCGAGATTGGTGCCCGCAGCACCCGCGACCTCGATCGTCTCGTTCACATCGGCACCGGCGGTGTCGTAATTGATCTCGTTGACGAACACATTGGCGATGGGCGCGGGCGCGACATCGTCGTTCAGGATCGTACCGGTCGCCGTCGCGGTGCCGATCTGGGTGCCCATATTGGCGTTCGACAAGGTGATGGTGAAGGTCTCGTCGGGCTCGACAACTGTGTCGCCAAGCACATCGAGCGTGATAACATCGACCCATTCACCATCGACCAGCGTGACGCGCCCGACAAAGGCGCTGCCGGATACAAAGTCGGCTGCACTGGCGTTGCCGAAATTGACCGTATAGTCCGCCGAGGCTTCGCCGCTGCCGCTGCCGCTGCGGGTCACTTCAAAACGAATCTGGGTGGCACCGCTATTGCCTTCGGTGACGCTCGCATTGGCGATCGAGAGCGATGGCGGCAGCGGCGAGGCATCATCGTTGATGATCGTGCCGGTAGCCGTGGCAGTACCAATGGTGCCGGCGGTGGTGCCGGTCAGCGTGACCTCGAAGGTCTCGTCGCCCTCGAACAGCGTGTCGTTGGTGACCGCAACGCGGATTGCGCGCTGCGTTTCCCCATCGGCAAAGCTGATGGTGCCTGCGGTGGCGTTGAAATCAGTTCCCCCCGTCGCGGTGAGACCGGCAAGCGTGTAGCTTACCGTTGCCGCGCCGCTGCTGCCGCCGGTGCGGGTGACCAGCAGGTCGACAAAGCCCTGGGCTTCGCTGGCCGATGCCGAGGCGACCGAGAAGGTGCCCGGATTGGCGGCCTGGCCGACCGGAGTGATCGAGAAATCGTCAATGCCCAGACCGTCATCGGCACCGGTGGCGTCCGAATCCACCCAGCGGATCCAGAAGGTTGCGCCGGCGGGGATGCCTTCCAGAATGTCATAGGTTGCCGAAACGGCGGTGCGGTTGGCCGCCGCGTTGCCGTCGAGCGCGCCAAGCCCTCCTGCCGTGACCGGCGAGCTGAAGTCGAGTGCGTTGACGTCGATCCAGGTGCCGGTGGTCAGGCTGGTCGCGTCGAAGCTGATCTGGAAATCGAGCCGGTCGGCGCGGCCTGCGGTGCCCAGACGCCACTGTTCGCCGGTATAGGCGATCTGCAGCGAAGAGATGACGGCACCGGTGTCGTTGGTGAACTGCGCACCGATGGTGGGGGCGTTGGTGCCACTGCGCAGCGAACCCAGCGCGCGGTCACTGCTGCCGGCGGCGCCGAAGCTATAGGTATCCCCGCCATTGCCCGAGCCGGTCCCGGCTGCATATTGGCCGTTCACCGTCGCGCTGGTGCCCGATTCGCTGATGAACCAGCCGCTGGGCAGCGCGCTGCTGGTGCCGGAATTCGCCAGCGTGTCGAAATTCTGGTTCAAGGCAGAGCCAAGGGTGGTCAGGCTGGGCATGGGTCTTTCCTCTTCTGGCGGGCAGGCGCGCCCCTTTTGCGGGGCGAGACCCCGAAGCCGCGCTGGCGTAGAGAACCTGCATGACGCTTCCGTGAAAATCTAATGGCATAGGCGAAATTTCTGTGGATGAAGGCGGCTGCATGTCCATTTTTGAGACAGATCCTGGTTGTCATGAAAACGCCATCGAATTGCGCCAACGCCCCCCTCTGGCCGACGGCACCCTGGCTCCGTACGACCTCAAGCAGCGAGGGTTTGCATTGCGCGTGTTTCTGGCATCGGGACTGATCGGGCTGGTTCTGACCGGCCAGCCAGCCTGTGCCCAGCCGACAGCGCTGCCTATCCCCGAATCGGATCCGCTTTCGATCGACATGGATTCGGATCCGCTGCTCGCGCTCGAACGGCAGGATGGCGGGCTGGCATTGTTCAAGCAGCGGCTGCAGGAGGCCGCCACGGAAAGCCCGGCGATTGCGGAGGCTGAGGCGCGCAACCTTGAGGCAGTCGCCGGGCGCAGGCTGGCCAAGGCGGGTCAATTGCCGGCGGGCGAACTCTCCATCTCGAGCTTCCGCACGCTCAGCCGCGAATTTTCCAACGATCCGCAGAACATCATCGAACGCTCGCGCGCGCGCCAACGCACAGACGCGCTGATCTCGCTCACCCAACCGCTGATCGATTTCGGCGCGAGCGGCGATCGCATCGCTGCAGCCGAGGAGCGCGTGACGAGCAGCGAAGCGCGCTTTACCGGCGTCGCCGAGGATGTCGGCCTGCGCGCGATCTCCGCCTGGTACGATCTGTTCGCGGCGCGGACGCTGGTTGCGCTAGGCGAGGCGCTCGATGCCAGCCATGTCTCGCTCGGCGAGGCGATCGATCAGCGCATTGCGCAAGGGGTGTCCGCCCGCGCCGACCGGATCCGCATCGACGGCACAATCGCGGCGGCGAGGGCAAGGCTCGCAGGGTTCCGCCGGTCCGAGGCCGGGGCCGTCGCGCGCTTTACCGAGCTGCTCGGCGTGCCGCCCGAAAGGATCGAACGCGCCCCACTGCCGACGCCGGTGCACGTTCCCGATGCCGAGACCATCGCCCAGGCGATCGAGGCGACGCCAGCGGTGCGCGCGGTCGAGGCCGAAGCCAAGGCCTCGCGCCGCGATGCCCAGGCGCTGCGCGCCGACCTTCTGCCCAGCATTTCGGCCAGCGTCGACGCCGGACGCTATGGCGTTTTCGAGACCGATATCGATTACGACGTGCGCGCGCGGCTCAATGTGCGACTGCGGCTATTCGGCGGCGGCGATGCCCGCGCCGACCAGGCGGCAGCCCGCGCCATGGCCGATGGCGCCCGCGCCGACCGGGTGCGCGACGAGGCGCTGCGCGAGGCCAGCATCGCTGCCTCCGATGTCCGCGCGCTCGAGGAGCAGCTGGTCGCGCTGCGCAACAATTATGTCGCCACGCGTATCTCGCGCGATGTGCTGACCGAGCGTTTCCGCGTCGCGCGCGGATCGCTGTTCGACGTGCTGAGCGCCGAGGACGCCTTATTCGCCACTGCTACCGCCTATATCCAGGGCATTGTCGATCTCGATCTGGCGCGCTACGTCCTGCTCGCGCGCACCGGCGGGCTGCTCCCGGCCCTGGGGCTGGACCGGCTCTCGCCCACCACCTGGGAGGCCGTCCGGTGAATATCGTCGAACGCCCCCCGCGCTTTGCCCGATGGCTGACCGAACCGATGCAGCGCAACCGCGCGATCTATGCCAAGGTTGCGCTCGCCGCGACGGTCATCAACCTGTTCGGCATCGTCACGTCCATGTTCACGATGACGGTCTATGACCGCGTACTGCCCAACAACGCGACCTCGTCGCTGATCGCGCTCACCATCGGCCTGGCGATCGTGGTGATCTTCGATTTCGTGCTGCGGACCCTGCGCGCCTATTTTGCTGATATCGCAGGAGCCCGCATCGACGAAGAGATCGGCGACACGGTGTTCCGCCGGCTGCTGGCGATCCGCATGGACGTGCGCTCAGGCTCGACCGGATCGCTCGCCGCGATGATGCGCGAACTCGAAAGCCTGCGCGACTTCTTCGCCTCGATGACGCTGACCGCACTGGTCGACCTGCCGTTCATCCTGGTGACGCTTGCCGTCATCGCGATCATCGGCGGTCCGCTGGTCTTCGTGCCGATGCTGATGGTGCCGCTGGTCATCATCGTCTCGCTGCTCGCCCAGCCCGCGCTCGACCGGCTTTCTGCGCGCGCGATGCAGCAGGCGCAGCTAAAGCAGGCGGTGCTGGTCGAGGCGATCGGCGGGCTGGAGACTGTCAAGGCGAACAATGCCGCGCCGCTGCTGGGCGCACGCTGGCAGGCGGCGATGGAAAAGCACTCGCATATCTCGCTCAACCAGCGGCTGGTCTCGACCCTCGCGGTCAATGTCGCGGTGATCGCCAACACGATCAGCTATGCTGGCGTCGTTGTTTCGGGCGTCGGCATGATCGCGAGCCAGAACCTCACGATGGGCGGGCTGATCGCCTGTTCGATCCTCGCCGGGCGCGCGGTTGCCCCTTTGGGCCAGATCGCGCAACTGATGACTCGGCTGACCCAGGCGCGCACCGCCTATGCGCAGATCAACGCAATGCTCGAGCACCCGCCCGAGGGTCCGGCGGAAAAGGCCATCGCGCCAAAGGTGACAGGCCAGATCGAGCTGCGCAACGTCAGCTTCCGCTATCCCGGCCAGGCCGAAGCAGCGCTGAGCGATGTCTCGCTGCGCATCCGCCCCGGCGAGAAGGTCGCGATCCTGGGCCGCATGGGGTCGGGCAAGTCGACCATCGCGCGGCTGATCATGGGGCTGTACGCGCCCGCCGACGGGCTGGTCCTGATCGATGGCACTGACATGAAGCAGATCGACCCCGCCGCCTATCGCGCGCGGATGGGCGTGGCACTGCAGGAGAGCGTGCTGCTGAGCGGCAGCATCCGCGACAATATCATTCTGGGGCGCCAAAGCGTCGACGATGCCGAGATGCTGCGCGCGGCGCATGTCTCTGGCGCGCACGATTTCATCGGGGTGATGGCCAATGGCTATGACCTCGTGCTCGCCGATCGCGGCGAGAGCCTTTCGGGCGGGCAGCGCCAGGCGATCGCGATGGCGCGCGCGCTCGCCGGATCGCCGCCGCTGCTGGTGTTCGATGAGCCGACAAGTGCCATGGACGTGCAGACCGAGGCGCGGCTGATCAAGCGGCTCGCCGCCGAATTGGCCGAGCGGACGCTGGTGCTGATCACCCATCGCCCGCCGATGCTGCGGCTGGTCGATCGTGTCATCATCATGGAAGGCGGCAAGATCGTCGCCGACGGCCCGCGCGACGAAGTGCTGAACAAGGCGGGCGCGGCCTCGGGCGCGGCATCAGCCGTTCAGGGCAGCGCCCCGACGGTACGGGCGGTGTGACGATGGACGAGACGACGATCGAACAGCGACTCGACCGGTTGCGTCCGGCCAAAGCGTCGAACCTGCTTCTCTGGGCTATCCTGGCGTTTCTTGCGATTTTCGTGCTCTGGGCGGCGTTTACCGAAATTGATCGCACCGTGCGCGGCGAAGGCCGGGTGGTGCCAAGTTCACGGTTGCAGATCATCTCCAACCTCGAGGGCGGGCTGATCGCGCAGATTCTGGTGCGCGGCGGCATGGACGTGAAGGCGGGGCAGGTGTTGCTGAAGCTCGACCCCACCCAGACCCGTGCCGAATTCGGCAGCAACAGCGCGGCCACGGCGGCGCTCTCGGCCAAGATCGCGCGGCTCGAGGCGGAGTTGGACGGTCGTGAGCCCGTCTATCCTGCCGGGGCCGATACGGCGCAGGTACGGATCGAGCGCGCATTGCACGATGCGCGCATGGCCGAGCTCGCCAGCCTGCTCGCCGGGGCGGGGGCACGCCAGGCACAGGCGGGCCGCGCGGTGCTGGAAGCGCAATCGATGCTTGCCGCGCGCCAGTCCGCACGCGAGGCCGCCGCGAGCGAGCTCGAGATGATCCGACCGCTGGTCGAGCGCGGAATCGAACCGCGCCTGGCGCTGGTCCAGGCGCAGAATGCCGCGCGCATCTCCGCAAGCGAAGCGCTGGCGCAGACCGAGGCGCTGGGCCGCGCGCGCGCCGCCGCCTCGGAAGCGGCTGCCGAGGCCAACCGCGTCCGGCAGGAATGGCGCGCCCGCGCGGCGACCGAGCTTGCAGGCGTCCAGGCAGAACTTGCCGCGCGTACCCCTTCAACCCCTGTACTGGCGGACCGGGTGCTGCGCACCACCGTGCGC
Source organism: Blastomonas sp. SL216 (assembly GCA_026625625.1). Taxonomy (NCBI): domain Bacteria; kingdom Pseudomonadati; phylum Pseudomonadota; class Alphaproteobacteria; order Sphingomonadales; family Blastomonadaceae; genus Blastomonas; species Blastomonas sp. SL216. The sequence goes on along the minus strand of CP113055.1, from coordinate 908,783 downwards.
GCGCCGGTCGCGGGCCGCATCAACCGCGTGCTGGTGACCACCATCGGCGGCAGCGTCGCGCCGGGCCAGCCACTGGTCGAGCTCGTGCCGCTGCGCGACCAGTTGCAGATCGAGGCCCGGGTCCGCCCGCAGGATATCGGCAGCGTGCATATCAACCAGCGCGCGAAAGTGGATGTCACCGCCTATGATTCGGCCATCTACGGCTCGCTCGAGGGCAAGGTTGCTAGCATCTCGCCCGATGCGGTGATCGATGAACGCACGGGCGAGTCCTTTTATCTCGTCCGCGTCGTGACCAGCGCCGCCGCGCTGACCGACAAACGCGGCAAGAAGCTACCGATCGGCTCGGGCATGGTCGCCTCGGTCAGCCTGCTCGGCGACAAGCGCAGCGTGCTGAGCTACATCCTGACCCCCATCACACGGGTGGCCGACGAGGCATTCCGCGAATAGGTTTATGCAAGCCGCGCCATGCGGAGGCTGATCCCAGTCAAGCATCTCTAGATGCGCTCGTTCACAGTGCACTCAGGTGATCGCTCAGGGGCAGCTTTTGACGAATGCGGATAGCGATGACAGCCGCATGGAATGACCGACTATGGGTCGAGAGCTGCCGATACTGTTTGCTTGTATCGAGGGCTGTTTTCCGTCGATCTTCGTCCGGCACCAGAAGGACCGTCATTCGATTGCCAGAGAGGCGGCGAAAATTGCACCTGGTTTTTGAAGAGCCATGATTTGGGATAAAGCGACCCGAAAGCAGTATCATTTGCAAAATTGACGCTATTGGCGCTCAGCGATCCGCCTTGGTGCGCGCCTATTTCGACAAGGATACGAAAGGCTGCCTTGCGGGGGTGACAGCCCCCTCATCGCCGCAAACGACGTCTGGGGCGGCCATGCGATCGATACCCTAGTTGGCATCTTCTGTTGTTTCCTTCGGGCACGCTCGCGCATGGCGAAGCCGTGTTTCCGGTTGCCGATCTGGCGCTCCGGCGATTGTTCGAAAGCAAGATAATCGTTGGACACTGCGCAACATCGAGAAAAGCAATGTCAGCCGCTGATCGCTGAAGGCGAGCCGCCCAATAATTCCGAAGCCGGAGGCCTCACCGGCGGGATAAGAGAATCGTCGTTACCAATAGTGTATTTTAGCATAGCAAAGGCACGGTCTGAGAACGGCGTTTTGATACGCAGGGAACTGAACGTGATAAGGAATATCACGAATTTTTATTTCGATTATCGATCAAATAAATACACCTAACTTAATCATACCACCTCTTCCGCCAGGGCTGCAACAATCGGTGCTGTTGGCCGTCATGAAGCCGCCAACGCGGCGCATCCCCTACGCGCAGGATCAGGACCGCGCCGCAACCGCAGCGAGATCGCACCGGTCAGCGCGTCAGATCGCGGTGCCCACCAGGCGGCCAATGCCTGCAGTCAGCGCCATGGCGAGCGCGCCCCAGAAGACGACGCGGATCACAGGCCTTGCCGCAGCTGCCCCGCCCGCCCGGGCACTCACCGCGCCCAGCAGGGCCAGGAACAGGATCGATCCCGTGCCCTCGCCGAGAACCATCCAGCTCATCGGCAGCAGCGCTGCGAGCAGCAAGGGCAGAGCCGCCCCGACGGTGAAGGTGAGCGCCGATGCCAGCGCCGCCTGCAACGGGCGCGCGGCGGTTATGTCGTTGATATGCAGCTCGTCGCGCGCATGGCTGCCAAGTGCATCATGCGCCATCATCTGCGCCGCGACCACATCCGCCGTTGCCGGATCGACACCGCGCCCGACATAGATCGCGGCCAGCTCGGCGCGTTCGAATTCGGGGTCTTCGGCCAGTTCGGTGCGCTCGCGGGCGAGGTCAGCCGCTTCGGTGTCGGACTGACTGCTGACCGAAACATATTCGCCCGCCGCCATCGACATCGCGCCTGCGACCAGCCCGGCCGTGCCCGCGACGAGCAGCGCCTGACGGTCCGCACCGGATGCGGCTACCCCCAGGATCAGGCTAGCGGTGGAAACAATGCCATCGTTCGCGCCCAGAACGGCGGCACGCAGCCACCCGATCCGTGCGATCTGATGGCTTTCTGCGTGAACCGGCGGTCGTGGCATCGACGATCTTGGCATTGGCTGTTCCCTGTCCGCATCGGCACCCCCCGCGTCTCGGCCGCGTTACCGGGCCGGACGCGTTCGCCGCCTTGCAGAATATGGGTGATCGCTCGTCCAAAACCAGCATCCGGCCCTGTAAAGAGCGGCGAACCTGCCATGCGTGCATATGCGGGCATGCCCCATGCATGCATTTGGGAGCGCGGGGGGTGTCCCGCGCTCCCGGTTGATCGCACTGGCACGGGTCGCAATGGCCAGTGCTATCAACATCCCTTGGTCGGGAGGAGCAGCCCGGCGGGCACGATCGGCTGCCCCGCCCGAGCAGGCCATGACGGCACGGCAATGGCCCGGTCGCCAGCCAGAGCCCGCCGAACAAAGCCGATCAGGGCCGCTTGGTGGAGCACCACAGGCGATAGACTTCGTAATAGCCGTCCGCGCAGGTCTCCTTTTCCTTCTTGGCATAGATCTTGGGTGCGGTGGTTCCCATGGGTTCGCAAAGCGAGGTATCGCCATCCGGGGTGCGCCAGCCCGAGGGGCACGCCACCGCGCGGTTCGGCTTGACGATCGTTTCGCGGTTCTGGCCCTGCGCCTGTGCAGGCATGTTCATGGTGGCCATGGCCATGCCGCCGATCAGCGCCAGATTGGCGAGCGACAGGCCTGCGCCGATCAGCAGCTTCTTGCGGTTTTGGGTCTTGGGCATTGTCTTCTCCTGTTACCATGCGGTTTGCTGGTAGCAGGATTAGACGGGGCGCTTCAGGCGCGGTATCCCATGCGGGATGGGTCCCATATCATGGGATAGCCAGGCATTACGGTTCGCCTTCGAGCCGCGACATGGAGACAAACAGCAGGTCGAGATCGCGATCGGGCTCGTAATCGGTCTTGGTGACCTCGAACCGGGTCGGGCTCACCTTGCGCAGCCCGTCCATGCACAGGCTGACCAGCCGCTCGGGCTCGCCCTTGTCGATAGTGAGGTGAAAGCGCCCGATCTTGCCCTTCCAGTTGGCGCCGGGCTTGAGCGCATAGCCGATCCATTGTTCCATCGGGTAGACCTTCGGGTTCTCTTCGCCCGAAGGCAGATAACGCTTGCGATCAAATCCGCGCAGGAAGGCATCATCGACGCAATAGCGCTTGATATAATCGCTCTCCGGATCCAGCCGGCCACCCGGGGCCACCCGCGCATCACGGCCAAGCCCGCTGCCCACGGTGCCGCCCAGCATCGGCGCATAGCTGTGTTCGACGATGATCGGCACGCCAGGTGCGAATGTCTGCGTGCGGACAAAGCTGGTGGACACCGTCCATGCCGGCCGGACATCGCCTTCGAAGACATATTCGGTGGTCAGGAGGCCTTCGGCGATCAGCGCAGCCTTCTGATCGGCCGAGAGCACATTCAGGCGGGCGTTGAAATCCGGATCGGTCCAATGGACAGCCGGCCATCCCAGCGCCTTCAGCCTTTTGCCAATGTCCTTGCCGTTCACCCTGGCGATATCGATGCGTGACAGCTTCGCGGGCTGGCCATCGACCAGCGTCTGCATGTCGATCACATCCCAATCGGGATAGCCTGCCTCCAGCCATTCGGAATCGCTGCCTTCCAGCGGCACATCAGGAAGCGGAAAGGCAACAAGCACCGTGACCGGCTTATCGCTATGGTTGGTATAGGTGTAGCGAACGCGCACGCGATCGAGTGACAGGTACAGGTCCTCGCTGTCCATGCTGATCTGCTCGTTCTGTTCGAGCACGAGGCCACCCATGGTGACACTGGCCTGGCTATCATTCGCCCATAGCGGCAGCGGCACAAGGGCAGCCGATGCCAGCGGCCAGAACAGCATTTGCTTCATCTTTGTCCCCCTCATTCGCGCAGCCTGGCTGAGCGTTCGCATCATATAGTCCGCCATGCGATACGTGATATCCTGCCAAGACCCATACCCGTCTGGTGATCTGTCTTGCGCTTCATGCAAGCATTGCAACGCACAAGCAATCCGCGCTGCTGACCCGCCAACCGGCCTTATGCGCCACCGGTGCTTGGCATGGCGCAAAAATGGGCCTTCGCGTTACCCCTTTTCACGGTTAAGAATATGTTGCATCCCTCCCTTAAAATGGGGGGGGAATATGGATGCAAGGGGCTTTGCGTAGCGCTTACTGGCGGCAGCTTGCCGTTTTCGGCTTGGCGATCATCGGCGTGCAACTGATCTACTGGCTGTTGATCGATCCGCGGCTGCATGCAGACCGAAGCCAGGCTCCGCCGCCGATGGAGATCGTCGAAACGAGCGTTGCCCGCATTGCCGAACCAACGCTGGAGGCCGCTGCGAAGGGCGACTACAAGCCGATCGAATTGCCCTGGACCCATTGCTGCGACACCGCGATATTCAGCGTCCGCATCGCCTTCAAGGTCGATAAGGTCCCCGCCGATGGCCTGGGCATCATCTCCACATTGCAGGTCGACAACTACCGGATGGCGGTCAATGGCTCGACGCTCTATGCCCGCGGCAGAATGCAGCCGGGCAGGGTTTCGTTCGATGGCCAGACCACGTTCCTGACGCGTATTCCTGCCGGACTGTTGCGGCCGGGCGTCAACCAGCTCAACTATGTCACCGTACGCAACGGCTATCCCTATACCGATATCTATCCGCCGATCATTTCTGAATTCGGCGCGCTCGAACGGTTCAGCTCGCGGCGGCTGTTTCTCATCAACGGCTTTTACGGTCTTTCGGCAGCGGTGCTCGGGATGTTGGGCCTGCTTGCCGCGATCATGATCTTCCGCTCGGATGACTGGCGCTTTGCCGCCTGGCTCAGCGCGCTGTGCGCTGCCTTCGTCGCCTATATGACCTATTCGCTCTGGCTCGATCCTCCCGTCGATGGCTGGGGGCGAATGCTGGCATTCTTTGCAATCTACCTGTTCATCCCGACAGCCTTGCTGTGCTTCATCGACAGCTGGACGCGGCAACCGATGCGGGGATTGCAACCGGTGATGCTGACACTCTACGGCACCACGATGGCGGTCATCGCGTGGCACATCTATCGCGTGCCGATGCCGCAAGGGTTCGATACCCCCACGTCGATCTGGATCTGGTATCTGATGGGATCGACGATCTTCGTCATCGCCCGGCTGATCTGGCATTTCGCGAGCCAGAAGGAAGACAGGCTGATCGAGAGCGTGCTGTTGACCGTGATGGCGACCGCCTTGGCGTTCGATGCCTTTGGCAGCTGGTTTCCGCAATGGGGCTTGGGCGAAGGCAATCTGCTCAACAGCTCGGTTTTCCTGCTGCTGGCGATGACTGCAGCATTTCTGGCGCGCAATTTCCGGCTTTTCCAGTCGCAGGGCGCGCTCAACGCCATGCTGCAGGCCAAGGTCGAACAGCGCGAGGCGGAGCTCGCCGAAGCCGCGCAGCGCGAGCAGGCGCTGATCCGTCAGCAGACGCTCGACGAGGAACGCCGCCGCATCATGCGCGATCTGCACGACGGCCTGGGCAGCCAGCTCATGTCGATCATGCTTTCCGCGCGCGTCGGCGTTGCGGAGCCGGCAGTGGTGGCCGAAGGCCTGCAATCGGTGATCGACGAGATGCGGCTGATGGTCGATTCGATGGATTCGGTCGGCGAATCGCTCAGCTCCGCGCTGGCCACCTTCAAGGCGCGCGTGCAGCCGCGGATCGAGGCGACCGGAATCGCCTTTGAATGGCACGAGGACCCGGCCATCGCCGACGTCGCCGATTTCGGCCCGCGCGACGTGCTGCAGATCTTCCGCGTGCTGCAGGAGGCTGTGACCAATGCGCTCAAACATGCCGGCGGGTCGCGCATCGCTGTCCGTGCGGTGCGCGAGGGTCAAGGGCTCGTGCTGACCGTGGACGATGATGGCAAGGGCATCAACACCACCGGCGAGGCCGGACGAGGCCTCACCAACATGCAGCTGCGCGCCGCATCGGTGCAGGGCCATGTCGCGGTTGAACCGGGCGCAGGCGGCAAAGGCACGCGGATCACCCTGTCGCTGCCAATGCGCGGGACGGTGGCTGCCGAATGACATCCCATATCATGGTATCTTCGCATCGCATCGGTTCCGGGGGATAAGACCGCATGACCGGAACCGAACGCCCCGCAGCGCGCATCGCCATTGTCGAGGACGATCCGATGGTGCGTCAGTATTTTCAGGGCATCATCGCGATGGAGCCCAGCTACCAAATTCTGGGGATGGCGCCCGATATCGCCAGTGCCGACGCGCTGCTCACCCAGTCGCCCGACCTGTTCCTGCTCGATATCGGCCTGCCCGATGGGCTAGGCTATGATCTGGTGCCCAGGATCAAGGCGCAGACATCGGCCAAGGCGCTGATCATCAGCACCTTTGGTGATCGCGACACCGTGGTCAAAGCCATCATGGCGGGCGCGGATGGCTATCTGCTCAAGGACAGCACGCCGCAGGTCATCCTTGATGGCATCGCCGCCACGCTGGAAGGCGGCGCACCGGTCAGCCCGGCAGCGGCCATCTATCTGCTCGGCTTTCTGCGCGCCGAAGCCGAGGCTCCAGGGCCGATTGCGACCAATCCGGAAAACCGCTTGTCACAACGCGAAACCGAACTGCTTCAGGCCTTTGCCAAGGGGCAGAGCTACAAGGAGGCTGCACGCACGCTGGGCATTTCGCCCCATACCGTCGGCACGCATGTCAAATCCATCTACCGCAAGCTAGAGGTGAACTCGCGCAGCGACGCCGTGCGCGAAGCCTTTCGCACCGGCCAAGCCTGACTGGTAAACATCGCCCGGTTGCGCGCGCACCAATCATATGTCATACGCTATGCCATAAGATGATGGCAGCGGAGGGTTTATGCGGGTTTTGAGAACGCCGGACAGCCGGTTTGCAGGGATTCCCGACTTTCCATTCGCCCCGCATTATGCCGAGATTGCCGATCCGGACGATGGCACTAGGATGCGCGTGCATTATGTCGACGAAGGCTCGCTCGATGCCCCGGTCGTGCTGATGATGCACGGCGAGCCGAGCTGGAGCTATCTCTACCGCTTCATGATCGGCCCTGTTGCCAATGCCGGCTATCGCGTGCTCGCGCCCGATCTGATCGGCTTTGGAAAATCGGACAAGCTCGCGCGCAAGAGCGACTATAGCTATGCCCGCCATGTCGCCTGGATGCGCCGCTGGATCGAGAAGCTCGATCTCAAGAACATCACGCTCGCCTGCCAGGACTGGGGCTCGCTGATCGGCCTGCGCCTTGTCGCTGAAATGCCCGAGCGGTTCAACGGCGTCGTCCTGTCCAATGGCGGCCTGCCCGCCGGCCAGGACGCGCCGCGCGCCTTTGCCATCTGGCGGGCGTTCTCCAAGTACAGCCCGATCTTCCCGATCGGCAAGATCATCGCCCGGGGCACCGCACGCACGCTTTCCGAGGCCGAGATCGCCGCCTATGACGCCCCCTTCCCCGATGGCAGCTACAAGGCTGGCGCGCGCATCTTCCCCAGCTTCGTGCCGCTGGGCCCCAATGTCGCGGTGCCCGATCAGCTGAAGGCGTGGGAAGTGCTGGACCAGTGGACCAAGCCCTTCCTGTGCTGCTTCAGCGACCGCGATCCAATCACGCGCGGCGGCGATGCACTGTTCGTGGGCCGTGTGCCGGGGACTGCGGGGCAGAACCACTGCACCTTGAGCGGCAGCCACTTCATCCAGGAGGACGATCCGCAAGGGTTCGTGCGGTGCATCCTGGATGTTGCGGGACAATCGAGAGGCTAGCCTGATCGGGCAGCCGCGCAGGTCAGCGACCTCGCCTGCCCAGCCTCACTGCCGCAGTTCATAGCTTTGCCGCATCAGAAAGGGTTCGCCTGCAACGCGGGTCTGCTTGGTGATGCGCAGCCGATTGCCGTCGCGGGTCAGGATCTTGCGGGCGAGCACCTTGCGATCGTTCTCGATGCTCTCGCCTTCGAGCACCAGGGTGTACGAAGCGCCATCCGCCGAAGCCCGCGATTCCGCAACACGCCATGGCTCGGGAGCGTTCTTGCCCGCCGTGATGATCAGCGATTGGCCGGATGCGCTGAAAACCCAGGTCTCGGACGAGCGCACGGTCTTGCCCGGGCCATCATCGAACGTCCATGCGAGCATTCGGCCGTCGCTTTGCATCTGGGTGGGCAGCGTCACCCGGCTATCCTTGCAATAGTCGCGGTAGTCGAGCGTGCCGCTCCAATCGCCTGCCAGCGCCTTGGCCACCGCCGCTCCGGTATCGACAGGTGCGGTGAGCAGCCCCTGGGCCACGGCGATCGTCCGATCGCGCCCTGCCTCGAAATCGGCAAGCGTGGGGACCACCAGCTGGTCAACCGCGACCCCTTTGCCCGGAGTGAAACTGGCGATTGCGGTGCGGTTCCAGGCTTCGGGGATGCGCACCTTGATCCCGCTTTCAGGCAGCTTCATCAGGAAGATGCTGCCCGAAGTCGGCCCTTCTGCGCTCCCGGCGCTGTCTTCACCGATCACGACGGCACCCGCCTTTTCCTTCAGCTGGGCGATGGTCCGCGTTGCGCCCGATCCATTACGCGGGCCGCTCAGGATCGTAATTCGACCCGAAAACCCGAGCGCACCGATGGGCTGCTGCTGAAAGGTCGTATCTGCATCGCTCAGCTGCGCTCCGCTGAGCACCGGTATGCGATCATACCAACCGTCATTGGATCGGGTAAAGGCTGCAAGAGGCGGGTTGAAACGTGCCTCGCGGTCGCCCCAGGTCTCGAAATACTGCGGCAGGTCGCCATAGCGCACGGCCTTGTAGCGGATCGGCTGCGACCAGGTGAAGGGGCGGTTGATAAGATAGCGCCCAAGCGCGACCGACACGTCCTCGGAACCACCGCCGTTCTTGCGCAGGTCCAGCACGAGGTGCTCGGTGCCCGCCTCCGCCATCGCGGCGAAAAAGCCGCTGAGGAATGCCGTGGCCTGCACCGGGTTGCGGTAGTTGACGAAGGTATCGATCCCCAGCCGCGCGACCTTGCCATTCAGCCGCCATGTGATCGCGTTGTAGAATTCGCTGCGATATTTCGCGCCGGGTCCGGCCAGCGCGGTCCATTGCGCGAACCGGATCGGCTTCAGGACAACCGTCGACTTGTCACTGCCGCCAACCGGCTTCCACACCACCTGCCAGCTATAGGGAAAGCCGAACAGCGCGGGATAGTTCTCGTTGAAATCATCGCCCATCAGGTCGCTGTCATCGGCCAGCTTGGCGGCAATCGCCTGATCCGTGGTGCCGTCATAGGACACCAGCGGGGCAAGCTTGAGCAGCAACGCCGGTACCGCCATGCCATTGATGCCAAGGATCTCGCTTCCTGCCGGCGGCGCACCCGGCTGGCCGTCGTTCGACAGCACGATCATGCGCCCTTCGATCAGCTGGAAGCGCAGCGGCATGTGGGTGGGGTTCTGATTGCGGAATGCGCTCAACCCATCCGACATTTCCGCCTTGCTGTGATCGCAATGGATCGCCGCAAGCAAGCGCGCGATCTCGCCGTGCAGCGCCAGCTCGCTGATCGGCTTGCTTGCCGACGCTTCCAGTTGCGCAAAGGCTGCGTCGATATCGGACTTGCTGCTGTACCGATAGAGGCCGGGATGGACCGTCTCCAGCGCGCGGCGCAGCAGGGTGACATCGCCGGTCGCCTGTTCGGCGCTCAGCATGCGTACAGCATAAACCGGTGCCGCAGGTGTCTCGGCAGGGGCAGACTGGGCAGTGGTCGCGCCCAGCGGCAGCGGCAGGGCGAGCAGGGCGGCGGCGGCGAGATAGAGGCTTTTCATGGGGTTGCTCCAGTTGGCAGGTGTTACCGCCCTTCTGGCCAGGATCGCAGAACTGCGCGCCTCAATGATCAGGCGGCGAGCGATTTTTGTGATTTGAGACGCCACTGGCTGGGGCTGGTGCCGGCGAAATCCTGAAAGGCGCGGTTGAAACTGGCCTTGGAATTGAACCCAACCTCAAAGGCCAGGGTCAGCAGGTCGCGCTGTTCACCGGGGACCGCGAGAAGCCGCTGCATCTCTGCGACGCGGCGGCGATTAATGATCGCGTTGAAATTCTCGCCCGCCGCCGCGCCCAGCCCACGCGACAGATAGCTGGTGTTGGTGCCAAGGATGCGCGCCAGTCCCGCGAGCGTCAGCCCGGGATCGCGCCACAATTGCTCGGCATCGATGCGCTCCAGCCAGGTGTTGCCCTGCCCAGCCCAATCGCGGCCCGGTGTCACAGGCTCGGCTGGCTCTGATAGCTCGGGCGACGGCGGCGCGATCATCGCCGGAAAGGCCATGGACGAATGCCGCCAACCACCGATGCCAAGATACAGCACCAGCATCGAAAACCCGATATAGAGCGGAAACTGATCGAAATAGTCGCGCGACGGATCGATCTGCTTGGCGACCAGAAACCCCGTCCAGACCGCCGCCATCAAGGCGAGCGCGGCGAGAAAATTGCGAATCCAACTGGGCTCGAACACCGCGCCGTCGGTTCGATTGTCTCCCAGCCAGGCGCGATAGGCGCGGTAGCGCAGATAGGCCGCCACACCATAAGCAGCGATGCTGATCAGCGCCGCGACATCGAACGCGGGATCGATGAACACGCCATGCGCCACGGTGTTCCACCAGTTCTTGGTCGGCAGCGGCAACGGAAACACCAGCGCATAGGCCAAAAATTGCACCGACACCGGCACGAAGTGCGGCCACACCATCGACGGCCGGGTGCCGGTCAGCGTCGATGCATACAGGTAAAGCAATGGCCCGAAGGCGAGCGTATACGACAAGGGCGCAAAGCTGAGCCAGGGCCAGAGCTCGTAGAACCCGGCATAGCCAATGATATACGGCGTCATCAGCGCGGCCACCGAGACGATCAGCAAGGCCAGCCAGCGATTCGCCGCCCGGTTGACCGGTGCACGCCATAACAATGTCGCCAGCAGCAGACCCTGCACCGCGCAAATCAACAGCGTGATGCTCATCGGCCCGAACGCAATCATGGCCGCAGCTATGCCTCATCCTGGACGATTAGGAAACACGCAACCTGGACAAGGCCAGTGGACAGGACCGGTCGCAGCCTCTGCGCCTGGGCTCAGGGCAGCTTCAGCCCTCGATCAGGTCGAGATAGGCCACGACATCATTGTCGGTCGCGATGAACAGGCCTTCCTGCACCTCTGCAGGCTCCAGCTCTGCCCGACGCAGCGCTTCGGAGAGCGGGCCGTAGAACAGGGTGGATGCCGCGCCGCCTTCGGCCTCGCCATCGAGATGATAGAGCCGGACGCTGACCTGATCGGATGTCGAGCGCATCAGTCGGTTTCCCGCCGCGCGCCTTCGATCAACCGCGCCGCCCGCTCCTGCTCGTTCGCCTGCGCCAGACGCTCCGCCTTGGTGCGACCGAATTTCGCGCGGTTGGCAGCGGCTATGGTTTCTACCTGCTTGCGCTTCACCGCCTTGCGCGCCTGGCGCAGATTGATGATCTCGGCCATGGTCAAGTCCCCTGCCCAGCCTGTTCGGACATCTCGATGAAATCGCGCGCCAGATCGCGCTCTGATCGGTCGGCAAAGGTTTCGTCGATATCGGGGGCCTGGCCGAACATGAACAGCATGCACCAGATGGCAAAGCGCTCACCGGGCACCGTCGCCAGCCCCAGATCGACCTGCATCCGCTCGAGCGCCGCCGGCACCGCCTGCGGGGCGATGGCGGAGGGATCGCGCGTGCCGAAATAGCGTTCGAGCTGGTCTTCAAAGGTCATCGGCAGGACCCTTACGCCGCATCAGGATCCTTGTGCAACCAGTCCGCATGGCGCGGGGCCTTTTTGGTCTGGCTCCATTCGTCCAGCATCAACGGTGCAACGCGCTTGAGCTCGGCATAATGTTCGGGCTTGCCGATATTGCAGGCCAGCTCGACGCGGTGGCCATTGGGGTCGAAGAAATAGATCGAGCGAAAGATGCCGTGAAAGGTCGGCCCCAGCACGTCGATGCCCAGCCCCTCGATATGCGCCTTGGCCGCCAGCAGCGCATCGAGGTCGGCGACCTCGAAGGCGATATGCTGAACCCAGGCCGGGGTGTTCGGATCACGCCCCATCTCGGGTTGCTCGGGCAGCTCGAAAAACGCCAGCACATTGCCGCCGCCGCAATCGAGGAACACGTGCATATACGGATCGTACGCGCCGGTCGACGGCACGTAATCCTCTGAAAAGGCGCTGGTATAGGTCATGCCCAGCACCTTTTCATACCATTCCACCGTCTCCTTCGCGTCCTTGCAGCGATAGGCGACATGGTGGATGCGCGAGAGCGCGAAAGGCGCGGTCATTCCGCCGGTTCCTGGACCTTCAGCACGCCGCGGCGCAGCTGGTCTTCTTCCATCGACTTGAACAGCGCCGTGAAATTGCCGTTGCCGAAGCCTTCATCCTTCTTGCGCTGGATGAATTCGAAGAACACCGGGCCGATCTGCGGCTGCCCGAAAATCTGCAGCAACAGGCGCGGATCGTTGTTCTCGGTTGATCCGTCGAGCAGGATGCCGCGCGACTGCAGTTCCTCGACCGGCTCGCCATGGCCCGGCAGACGCTCTTCCAGTGCCTCGTAATAGGTGCCCGGCGGCGGGGTCATCAGCGGCGCGCCCAGCGCCTTGATGCGGTCGAGACAGGCAATCAGATCGTCGCAGATGAACGCGATATGCTGGATGCCCTCGCCATTATAGGCGCGCAGGAACTCGTCGATCTGGCCACCGCCCTTGGCGCCTTCCTCGTTCAGCGGAATACGGATCTTGCCATCCGGCGCGGTCATCGCGCGGCTGGTCAGGCCGGTATATTCGCCCTTGATGTCGAAGAAGCGGATCTCGCGGAAGTTGAACACGCGCTCGTAGAACTTCGCCCAATGGTCCATGCGACCGCCATAGACATTGTGCGTGAGGTGATCGATCATGCGGAAGCCCGCGCCCACGGGGAAACGGTCAACGCCGGGCAGATATTCGAAATCGATATCATAAATCGACAGCGCATCGGGATTGTCGAGCGTGGCATAACGATCGATCAGATAGATGATCGCGCCGCCGATGCCGCGGATGGCCGGCAGGCGCAGTTCCATTGGGCCGGTCTTCGTTTCCACCGGCTCCGCGCCGCGCTCCAGCGCTTCCTTGTAGGCGGCGCGCGCATTATTCACGCGGAAACCCATGCCGCAGGCCGAGGGGCCATGTTCGGCAGCGAAATAAGCAGCGGGGCTGGCGGGCTCGTAATTGGCGATCAGGTTGATATCGCCCTGACGCCACAGATGCACATCCTTCGACCGGTGCTGCGCGATGCGGGTGAAGCCCATCGCGGTAAAGACCGGCTCAAGCAGGCCCTTTTCCGGCGCGCAGAACTCGACGAATTCGAAGCCGTCCAGGCCCAGGGGGTTTTCGAACAGATCAGCCATTACCGCGCACTCCTGCTATCTCCAGATTTGCCCGGAAGATAGCCAGCCGCCAAACTGGTGTCAAATGAAACCATCTGACCATGTCGCAAGCGCACGCAGAAGCGGGTCCCGCAATGCGGGTTGGTTCACCTGATCATGCTTTTTGGAAAATGGCGCGCCCGGAACGATTCGAACGTCCGACCCTCAGATTCGTAGTCTGATGCTCTATCCAGCTGAGCTACGGGCGCGTTGGAGGGCTGCCAATAGTCAGCGGCGTTGTGCTTGGCAACACCTTTTTGTGGCTTGCAGAAGATTCATGCGCGCGGACCGATCTGCCCCAGCATATGCGCGATGATGGGCAGCAGCGGCAGGTCGGCAGGCGGCATCGGAAGATCGTAAAGCGCATCGACCGTCGCCCAGCGCAGGTCGCTGGCATGCAGTGCGCGCGGCTCTCCCTGCCAGCGGACGCAGCGGAACAGCAGCAGCATCAGGTGCTTCTTGCCCAGGGCTGCGCTGGCAAAGGTCATCGGGACGCAATCGGCGGGATCGACCGCAATGCCCAGTTCCTCCGCCAGCTCCCGCGCCAGCGCGGCTTCCGGGGTCTCGCCGGGCTCGATCTTGCCGCCCGGAAACTCCCAAAGCCCGGCCATCGCCGTCCCCTCCGGGCGCTGCTGGACCAGGATGCGCCCTTGGGCATCGGCCATCAATGCCGCCACAACGGGGAAAAGTGTCGGATAAATTTCCATAGTGCGGTCCGATTTTTACGAATTGGCAAGAGTTTCAGGCGATTTTGGGTCCCGGGGTGAACGGGCCCCGCACAAGCTTCGGGATCACCATGCTCCAGACCTTCGTCAAGATTGTGAAGTCGAAAGCCGGTGCGACAGCCATCGAATATGGCCTGATTGCTGCCCTGATCGCGGTCGCCGCGATGGTGGCCATTCAGGGCGTCGCTTCGGAATCGACGAAGATGTGGAACAAGGTGGGATCTGAAGTGAACAATAATTGAACTGCTGACTGTCGGAAATTTTTATACGCGATCCGTCTTAACCAATTCAAAACCAATCTGAAGTATCCCGACGAGGCTCAACCGGAAACCAGCCGGAACCAGCGGGGAAGTGAAGATAGCTCAAGGAGACCTGACATGACCAAGATTCGTAACCTGATCAAGAACAACAAGGGCGCGACCGCCATCGAATACGGCCTGATCGCCGCTCTCATCGCCGTCGCCGCCATCACTGCCATGAGCAGCCTGGGCACCAAGCTGTCGGGCACCTTCAACAAGGTCGGCTCGGAAGTGGCCAAGGGCAACTAAGTATCGTCTGATACTTGACACTAACCTATTGGAAAGGGCCGGCGGGGAACCGTCGGCCCTTTTTGCGTCAGTAGGTCACGACCTTGACCTTCTGGCCGGGCGTCAGGGTGCTGTTTGCTGCAAGCCCGTTGAGCGCCATGAAGCGCTCCGCCTTCAGATCGTCATAGGCCATGCGCGCCGACAGCCGCTGAATAGTGTCGCCGCGCTGCACGGTGACAATGCGCACGCGGCGCGGCTTGATCTGCGCAGCCTCGGCGCCCGACAGTCGCTGGACGCTCTGATACATCGGCGTGAACACCCCGCCTTGCCCCGCCGGTGCCAGCGCCACGAAATGATAGGCGCGGTTATTGGCGAACTGATAGGCGAACACCGTCACATCGACCATCTGGCGATTGGCCGTGACCCGCGCCGTTGCGTAAGCGGCGGGCAGGCCATTGACCGTCGTGCGCTGGATCTGCCCATAATCGATCCGCTGGTTGCCGCCGATTGCGGCGAAGGCCTGATCGACATAGCGTGACAGATCGCCGCTATAATTGCCCATCGTGAACTGTGCCTGGGCGGACTGACCGCTGATCGTCACCGCGCTCGTGCCATTCTGCATGCCGAAGCCCTGGGGGACGGCGAATTTCAGGCCGAGTTCCGGATGCACGAACTCCCTGCCCTGGACCATGCCCTGTTTGGGATCGTCGCCGTAGAGCAGCCCATCGAGTCGGCTCAGAAAGGCATCGCGGTTGCGCATAGTTCCACCGAATTTCTGCGCGATTGTCGCGGCCCGGCTGACGCGGCGCGCTGGATCGGGGTGCGTGCTCGCCCATTCCGGTACCGACCGGGCGTCACCACCCTGTGCGCGTGCGTCGATGGCCTGTTGCGCAGCGAGCGACGCCAGCATCGACGACAGTGCCTGCGGATCATAGCCGGCCTGGCTGAGATAGCGCACGCCCAGATCGTCCGCCTCTTCCTCCTGCTTGCGCGAGTATTTGAGCGTGAGCAGCTGGCTGCCGGTACCGAAAAGCTGCTGGCCCAGCTGGCCCGCGGTGCCATCGCCGAGCAGAACCGCTGCGCCGATCTGCCCGAGCAAGCCGATGATGCTGTTGCGTTGCGCCGCCTTTTGCCGCTTTTCGGAATGGCGCGCCGCGACATGGCCGACCTCATGGCCCAGAACGCCGGCCAGCTCGGCCTCGTCATTCATCAGCGCCAGCAGCTGGCGGGTGACATAGACATAGCCGCCGGGAATCGCGAAGGCGTTGTTCACCGGCGAGTTGAGCAGCGTCACGGTAAAATCGTCGCGCGCGTTGCCCAGGCCCGACTGGACGGCGATGCCCTTGCCGACCTGCACGACATAGCTGGTCTGCGGCACCTGATAGGCCCCGCCGAATTCCTCGAGCAGCTTGGGATGCGCTTCAGCGCCCTGGCTTTTTTCACGCGCAGTGATCGCCTGCGCCTGCATCGCCAGCGCTTCGGCCCTGGGTGCCATGCTTTCGCCGGTCAGGGCGATTGCGCTCACCCCCGCCACTGCCAGTACCGCCAGTTGCTTCAAACGCAGCGTCATCATGCTCTCCTCATTGCGCAGGGTATCGCCCTTTGCCTGCATGATGCCGTCAAGCGCCTGCAGGATCAAATGGCGATGCCCGCACAACGACAGGAGGTGCAAGCGGTTGCGATGATTTTACAGAAGCGTCAGAGCGAGCCGATCGCCAGGAAGCGGGCTTCGCGCGCCGATTTCAGCTCTGCAGGGCTCAGTTTCTTCAGGCCTTCCAGCTCCTCGCGGATGGCCTTGCCCAGCTCCTGAATCGCCTGAGCCTGGTCGCGATGCGCACCGCCCACCGGTTCCTTGACGATCCGGTCAATGACGTTGAGCCGCTTCAGGTCCGCAGCCGTCACCTGCATGGCTTCGGCCGCATCGGCAGCGCGATCCGCCGTGCGCCACAGGATCGATGCGCAGCCTTCGGGCGAGATCACCGAATAGACGGCGTGTTCGAACATCAGCACGCGCTCGGCGGAGGCCAGCGCCACCGCACCGCCCGATCCGCCTTCACCGACGATCGCGGCGACCATCGGCACGCCCAATGTCAGGCAGCGCTCGGTCGAACGCGCAATCGCTTCGGCCTGGCCGCGCTCCTCGGCCTGCACGCCCGGAAATGCGCCCGACGTATCGACCAGCGTGACGACCGGAAGGCCGAAACGATCGGCCAGGTCCATCAGGCGGATCGCCTTGCGATAGCCTTCGGGCTTGCCCATGCCGAAATTGTGGCGGATGCGGCTTTCGGTCGTGTCGCCTTTTTCATGGCCGATCACGACGACGCGCTGCTCGCCCATGCGCGCAAAACCGCCCATGATCGCCTTGTCATCGCCGAATGCGCGATCGCCCGCCAGTGGCAGAAAATCGTCGAACATGCCCGCGACATAATGCTTGAAATGCGGGCGTGCCGGGTGGCGCGCGACCTGAGTCTTCTGCCACGGGGTCAGCCCGGCATAGGTGGAAGCCAGCAGCTTGCGCGACTTGGCGGCCAGCCGTTCGATCTCGCTCTCGATGTCGATCTCGCCGGTATCGGCGGTTTCACGCAGCTCGGCGATACGCGCGTCCAGCGCGGCGATCGGCTTTTCGAATTCCAGATAGCTTGTCATGCTCATGACACAACCGCCTAGCTCTGCCGCCGCCTGTCGGCAAGATTCATCTGCGCCAGGGGATGGCGACGATTGACCAGCTCGACCAGACGGCGGCTGTCGACATGCGTATAAATCTGCGTGGTGGCGATATCGGCATGGCCCAGAAAGGTCTGCAACGTCCGCAGATCGGCCCCACCCTCGAGCAGATGCGTGGCAAAGGCATGGCGCAGCACGTGCGGACTGACCCTGGTCGGATCGATTCCGGCGCTGGCGGCAAATTCCTTGATCAGCTGATACAGCCGGATGCGGCTGATATGCCCCGTGCGCGAAGGGAACAGCCAGCGCGGATTCGATGCTGGGACGGCCAGCCATCGTTGCAGCGCCTCACGCGCGCGCGTCGATATGGGGATCAGCCTCTGCTTGCCGCCCTTGCCGGTGATGGCAAGCAACGGGCGACCGGCCAGAGCGGCGCTGCGCGGGAGACTGACCAGTTCGCTCGCGCGCAGGCCCGATCCATAGAGCAGCTCGATCAGCGCCAGCAGGCGGATGTCGGACGAACGCGCCTCGGGCGCTGCCGCGCGTTCCTCGGCCAAGGCGAACATCCGCGCGATATCTTCGTGGCTCAGGATCCTGGGCAGCGGTCGCTGCACCTTGGGCCTTGCCAGCATCGCACTGGCCTTGCTCGCCTGATCAGCGAGGCCCTCGTCTTTCAGAAACGCGAAAAAGCCGCGCAGGGCGGAGCTTTTGCGGGCCAGCGTGCTGGCCGCCAGCGTCCGCCAGTGATGATCGAGCGTTGCCCTTGCCGCGTCATCGGCCTCAGCAAGGCGTCCGCCCAGGGCTTCGGAGGCCTGTTCCAGGTCGCGGCGATAGGCGAGGATCGTGTTGACCGAAGCCCCCCGCTCCGCCGCCATCATCTCCAGGAACCGATCGATCAGCCGGGCATCATCGCCAGTCATCGATCAGGCGCGGCTGACGGCTTCTGCAGCGATCATCCGGGCCTCGGCCTGCCGGCCCACAGTGCGCAGCGCAGCGACGACATGGTACAGCTGGCGCGGCGTCATCGCCGACCAGTCATTGCCCTGCATGCCCATGCCGACCAGCAGCGTCACGAGCCCGTCATTGCCCGCCGAAGCGGCGTCGCGGATAGCCCGGCTCCAGCGCGATTCCCCGCCAAACCGGATGCCAAGATCATCGGCCAGCGAATCCCGGTCGGCAGCGCTCAGACGGCCAAGACCGGCCAGCCCCGCCACAAGAAAGGCGCTCTTGCGGGCTTCAGTGCTCTGGTCGTTGTCAAAAAACTCGCTGACATCCGATGCGGAAAGCTGCGTGCGCGCGGGCAGCCCGACCGACAGCACCGCCCAGCCCAGGCTGCCCTGCGGCGTGACCTGGCGCCAGCGGGCGGCGCTGGTATCGAACCCTGCCGAGATCATCGAGACGATCAGGTCGTCGGCATAGTCGACCAGATCCTCGGAAGGCACCACGCGCGCTGCGGCATGCGCGGTCAGAATATGCGCGGAATAGCGCACGAAAGCATTTTCCGAGCGATTCCAAAGGCTGCGCATCGCGCGAACCCGATCGTCGACGTCGCTGGCGACATAGGCGGTGCGCAGCAACGCGGTGCGATCCCGCAGCGCCTCTTCGGTGCCCGGATCGTCAAAGGTCGCGCCGTACAGATCGACCATATCGGCGCTCGACATCACACCCATGGCTGCTGCGACATCGGCAGCCTGGACGCGCGAGGCCAGCGGTGCCATCGGCGCACGCGCGCGCCAGGCCTGGAAATTGCGGTCGGCACGCGCATAGAGCGCTTCGGGCGGTTCGAGCCCAGCGGTCAGCGCCAGGCCGAAGCGCCAGCGGGTGAGCTGCTCCACGTCATCCCATTGCACCGTCACCGCACGCCTGCCGTTCATGCTGGCACCGACAATCTTCTCGGCCAGCACCACGTCGATCCGGTCCATCGCGCCCTGACGGCGCGCACGGTCGATCTGCTCGCGTGCAGAGCTGCCTTCGCCCGAAAAGCCCGAGCAGATGGCCCGGACGAGCTGCCATTCATTGCCCTTGGCGCTTTCGCCCGCGAACGGCAGCAGCGGACACATGCCCAGCGGGTCGGCCGACGCCACATAGCTGCTGAGCGCGACGTTGAGCAGACGCGGGGTAGCCGCCGGAGGGTCGATCGCCTGCACCATGCGCACCGCGCCATCGGCCGATCCGATCCGCAGCAGCAGCGCTGCCCGCTCGGCTGCCCAATTGGCACCGTTAAGCCCCTGCGGCGTGGCCAGTTCGCTCAGCAACAGCTTCTGCAGGCCCATGGCCGCCCAGCGCGAGACGATGCGCCCGCTGGTCTTGCGCACCAGGGTCTGGGCATATTGACCGCCGATATTACCGAGCGACGATGCAGCAAAACCGCCATTCGCCTCGGTCAGCGGACCGATCAGGTCAAGCGACCGGCGCGCGCTCGGCGGCAGCGACTGGGTCAGCGCCAGCTGCGCCTCCAGCTCTTCCTGCAGCTTGGCGAGCTCCTCGCTCAACTCCTGATCCGTCGACGCGTCCTGGCCGGCCAGTGAAGGCAAAGGCGAGGGAGGCAGCGGAAGTGCACCGCCCGGAACCGGCTGCACCGTCCGGCCAGGTTCGGGCGGCGGCGGTGGTTCGGATTGCGATGGCGCAGGCGCTGGATCGTTGAAACCGGGCGGCAGCAGCGATTCCGGTGCCTCGTTCTGACCGATGACCGGCGCGGAAACGAACGCTATCGCCAACAGGCTTGCACAGCCCAGAACCAGCCTCCGCCGCATGGTCTTCAGCCCTCGGACTGGGTAGAGCCTGCACCGGCCCCGCTCTTGGCGGCTGCGGGCAGCGGGATCGACTTTTCGACGCGCTGGGTGGGAACCTCACCGCCGCGCGACCAGGCCAGCGCCAGCAGGGCGACCAGAACCACGGCCAGCCCGACCAGGATGAAGGGCCCGATCGGCCGCCTGCGTCGCCCGTAATTCTGTCCGATAATGGCCATAGCCAGGATATTCCCTGCACAACTGAAGATAACTTGCGCCATCGCCTAGCCCATTTATAGGCTGCACGGCAATGCTGCAGAACCGAAAATCAGACCCTGCGCGGCTGGCCGGGGATATCATGCGATGGCTCGACCGGCCCCTTGTGCTGGTGGGGCTGATGGGCGTGGGCAAATCCACCGTGGGCAAACGTCTGGCGCATGATCTGGGGATTGGTTTCGTCGACGCCGACGAAGAGATCGAAAAAGCCGCGCACATGACGATCTCCGAGATATTCGAACGTTTTGGCGAACCCTATTTCCGCGATGGAGAGCGCCGCGTCATCTCGCGCCTGATCGATGGCCAGCCCCGCGTCATCGCCACCGGCGGCGGCGCGTTCATGAACGACGAGACACGCGGGCTCATCCTGTCAGGCGCGGTGGCGATCTGGCTGGATGCCGATATCCGCACGCTGGTCGAACGGGTCAGTCGCCGCAATACCCGGCCATTGCTGCGCAACGGCAATCCGGCAGAGGTGCTGACCCGGCTCGCCGAGCAGCGCAACCCCATCTATGCCCAAGCGCAGGTCCATGTGCGCAGCAAGGATGGTCCCCATAACCGCACCGTATTGTCAATATTGGAAGGACTGGCCCAATGGCACGCCTGAACATCGCGCTGGGCCAGCGCAGCTATGACATTCTTGTCGAGGCCGGCGCGCTTGGCCAGGTTGCAGAGCATGTCGCGCCCTGGACACGGCGCGGGCGGACCTTGTGGGTCAGCGATTCCCATGTCGCCCAGCACCATTGGCCGAAGGTGGAGGCGCAGCTCGCCACTGCCGGAGTCGAAGCGCATCTGCATGTGGTGCCCGCTGGTGAGGCGAGCAAGAGGTGGGCGGAGCTGGCACGGCTGATCGACTGGCTGCTCGCGATGGGCGTCGAGCGCAGCGACACCATATTCGCGCTGGGCGGCGGAATGATCGGCGACCTGACCGGCTTTGCCGCCTCGATCGTCAAGCGCGGCTGCGAGTTCGTGCAGATCCCAACCACTCTGCTGGCGCAGGTCGACAGTTCGGTGGGCGGCAAAACCGCCATCAATACCGCCGCGGGCAAGAACCTGGTCGGCACCTTCTATCAACCCAAATTCGTGCTGATCGATCCGCAGGTGCTGGCCACCCTGCCCGCGCGCGAAATGCGAGCCGGCTATGCCGAAGTCGTCAAATACGGCCTGATCGACGATGCGCCGTTTTTCGACTGGTGCGAGGCGAATGGCGGCCAGGTGCTGAAGCAGGAGCCGGCAGCGCTGGAGCACGCCATCGTCACCTCGGTCGCCGCCAAGGCGCGTATCGTCGGCGAGGACGAGCGCGAGACCAAGGACAAGCGCGCATTGCTCAACCTGGGCCACACTTTTGGTCATGCGCTGGAGGCCGATACCGGGTTTGGTGAGCGCCTGCTGCATGGCGAGGCGGTCGGCGTCGGCATGGTGCTGGCGCTGCGCTATTCTGCGCGGCGCGGCCTGTGCGATGCGGCCGATGCCCAGCGCGTGGCCCGTCATCTTGGGGCCTGTGCCATGCCGACCAGCCTCTCTGCCGCCGGCGTGACAGCGGGCGGGGCCGAGCTGGTCGATCACATGCGGCACGACAAGAAGATGACCGGCGGCACCCTGCCCTTTCTTCTGCTGCATGCCATTGGCCAGACCTATGTCGCGCATGACGTCGATCTGGACGATGTCGCTCGGTTCCTCGACGAGGAACACCGGCGCGGCGCATAATGCGACCAAGTCCGCAGTCGTAAACCTTCTCTTTAGGACGATCCGCTAAGGGAGGCTGGTGGGGGCAGGCCGCGCGCCTGCCTGCCACACCTTGTCCACCTGCAACCGGAGCTGCAACCTAGTGTCGTTCATCCAGCCTGGAGCTTTTGACCGCGCACAGCCAGAGGCGGCACCGCCGCGCTCGCTGGAGGCCGCGCTCGCCCTGGGCATGAGCGATACGCACGCGTTTGTCGCCCGGCTGGCAGACCGCGCCGTACCGGCAAAGGCAGTCGATCTGGCTGATGCTGCGCATTTCCTCTGCCTGTTGCACGGCCGCTATCCGGGGCTGATCGATTATGCCGCCACGCGCAGCGCCGACCCCCAGGTGGGCAAATGGCTGGCCCGCGCCTGCGAGGCCTTCGTCGGAGAGCGGGCGCTGCTGACCAAGCTGACCGTCGCTGCCGGCCCCATCACCAGCACGCCGGGCCAGGACAAGTGCACGCCTGCAATCATCAATCTGCGCGGCGCGCTCAATGCGCTGTCGCAATCGGACCGGCAGGGCTGCGCACTCGGTGCGGCCTTTGCACTGGTGCTTGACTGGCACATCATTCGCGCCGTGCTCGACGTGATCGCTCAGCGCACCGGGCTCGAACCCCGCCCCAGCAGCCTGCCCACACGCGAGGAAACGCTCGAATTGGCAGCCGAGATCGGTGCCGACCGCTCGGTCGGTCGCGCCATGGGCTTTGGTGCATCGCAGATGCTGGTCCAGCACGGCAATTTCTGGGACATGCTGGCGGAGCGCGCGGAACTGCGCCGCATCCAGGACGGGTTCTGACCCTTCCGCGCCATCCGCCGCGTCTTCGCGAACTGACGCAAACGTAAACGTAAAGCTCAATCGCTGTCGCCGCTTGCCAAGCCGCATCAAGCCCCTTATCGCTTAAACGAACAGTTAACAGCGGCAGGAAGGCCATTCTCATGCGTTTTGAAGGCACCAGCGATTATGTGGCAACCGACGACCTGAAGGTGGCGGTGAACGCTGCGGTGACATTGCGCCGCCCGCTTCTGGTCAAGGGCGAGCCCGGCACCGGCAAGACCGTGCTGGCGCATCAGATCGCTGCGGCCGCCAATGCCCCGCTGATTGAATGGAACATCAAGTCGACCACCAAGGCGCAGCAGGGCCTCTACGAATACGATGCGGTCGCACGTTTGCGCGATGGCCAGCTTGGCGACGAGCGCGTCCATGACATCGGCAATTACATCAAGAAGGGCAAGCTGTGGGAGGCGTTCACCGCGCCGCAGCTTCCCGTGCTGCTGATCGACGAGATCGACAAGGCCGATATCGAGTTCCCCAACGATCTGCTGCAAGAGCTCGATCGGATGGAATTCTATGTCTACGAGACCAAGGAGCTCGTGAAGGCGCAGGAGCGCCCGATCGTGGTGATCACCTCGAACAACGAGAAGGAACTGCCCGACGCGTTCCTGCGCCGCTGCTTCTTCCATTATATCAAGTTTCCCGATCGCGAGACGATGCAGGCGATCATCGACGTGCACTTCCCCGGCATCCAGAAGATCCTGGTCCAGAAGGCGCTCGAGATTTTCTACGACGTGCGCGAGGTGCCCGGGCTCAAGAAGAAGCCCTCGACCAGCGAGCTGCTCGACTGGCTGAAGCTGCTGCTGCATGAGGACATGCCGCTGGAAGTGCTGCAATCGCGCGATCCCAGCAAGGCCATCCCGCCGCTGCACGGCGCGCTGCTCAAGAACGAGCAGGACGTGATGCTGTTCGAACGGCTGGCCTTCATGGCGCGCCGCAACAGCTGATCGCTTGGTCACCGAGCTGCGCTGGCGAACCGGGCTGATTGCCTGGCTTCTGCCGCTCATGATCGTCGCCTGCGTCCTGTTCGGCTTTGCCGCCGTTGATCCTTCATTGGCGCAGGACATGGCCGATACGCGGCGCGGCGGGATTTTGAAACTGACGCAGGACATGACGCTGGCGGGGGTGAATGTGCCGCTGGCGGTGCTGGCTCTGTATCTTGCCTGGGAGGTGTTTCGCAGCGCGTGGCGCTGGGCGGATCAGGTCGCGATCAGGGCAACACCCCAAGGCTCCACCTTGTTGCGCGCCGTGCCGTGGAGCGACATCAGCGATGTCTGCTATGCCAAGCGCGGCCTCGACCATCGCATCGTCTTCACGCTCAACGATGGCGCGCGCCGAACCATTCGCGGCATCGACAATCGCAATGATGCTGGCCCGAAATTTGCGGCGTTCGCGCGTGAGCGGATCGGCCATGGCTGACCGTTGCTAGCGGATAAAGGCCAGCTCGAAATTGCCCCAATAGCGGCCCTTGATCCACAACGGCACGAAGATGTTGCGCAATATGCAGCCGTCGCTGGCGGTCGGTTCAAAGCGGTAGACCGCCGCATAATAGCGGTCATGCTTGTGCGCGATGGCGCCTCTGGTGGTATGGTCCAGCACGATCCTGCGGTTGCGGCAATGCGCCGCATCGTGCTGCAAGTCCCCGGTGGGGGTGTGCGAGCGTTCGGAAATATGCGTTGGCAGATAGCCGTCCTCGTTCGAGATCACCGCGCCATAGGTATGATTGTCCTGGCCCCAGAAGCGGTCGAGAATCGGGCGGATGCGGGCATCGGCAAAATCGTTGAAGCGGATGTCGAACCGGTCGAGCCCAGGCTCGCCGCGCGGGCGGTAGTCGCGATCAAACACGTCGATCTCGGCCAGCTGCCCGGAATCGATCGCCGCTTCGATCACACCCTTGATCTCGTCGCATGTGGAAACAGCGAGTTCGACGAACGGATTGTCGCGGTGCGATAGGCCGGTGTGCAGCAGCTGGTTGAAGACGACATTGGACAGCCCCTCCAGCGCATTGGTCTGGCCGAGTGCGTCCTCCAGCTGGTTGCTGCAGCCGGCGACATCCTCCATGAACACGAACAGATTGTCGCACAGTTCGCCGGTATCCGATCGTACCCCGTTGCTGGAATCGGCGATGGCATCGGCCTTGCTGGCGACCTCGCGCATCATGTCGCCTGCCTGGCGGACAGCCGCGTCGATGGTTTCGAGGTGCCGCTGCGCGCTGCGGCTCTGATCGACGCCCTTTTCCACCTGTGCCATGAAATGCCCGGCCTCGGTGCTCAGCGAATTCATCGTGCCGGCAATCCGGTCGGTCACCTGGCGGGTATCCTGCGCCAGTTTCTTGACCTCTGCAGCGACCACCGCGAAGGTTGCCCCCGCTGCCCCTGCCCGTTCCGCCTCGATGGCCGCATTGAGCGCGAGCATGTTGGTAGAGCGTGCGATGGCATCGATGGTGCGACTGGCCAGGATCACATCGTCCATCGCATGGGAAAAGCGCTTCACATCCTCGCCCAGTCCCTGGATCAGCGAGATCAGGTCGTGCAGTTCCAGCGCGGAAACCTGCATGGTTTCCGAACTTTCGGCGAGGTTGCGATAGGCCTCCTGGCTCATCCGCTGGGCGCTAGCGGTCGCGATGACGACCTGTTCCTGCTCTTGCGAGAGATTGCGCGCGATCTGTTCGAGATAGGAGCGCTTTTCGCCGAGCAAAGCCATGCGACCGCGCACGGCGCTGACGATACCGCCGACCCGCGAAGCGCCGATGACCGACTCGCCACAGCTTTCCGCCATCTGCTGGACGGCATCGCTGTCTGGCGGGATAATGCGATGCTGCTCCATCAAGGACCTTCAGGCTGGCTGGTAGCGCAAAGGGTTAGTGGCACATGGTTAATCTTGGGTAAAATGCCCCGTCCGGAAGGTTCCCGCTTGCCAGACAGCCGCCTGATCTGCATCGTCTGACCTGACGGAAACGTAAAGCAGCAGGGACAACCGATGTTCTTTTCATTCATGGACGAATTGCGCAGCGCCGGAATTTCGGTGTCGCTCAAGGAACATCTGCTGCTGCTCGAGGCGCTGCATGCCCAAGTGATCCAACAGAGCCCCGAGGAATTCTATTATCTCTCGCGCGCCACGCTGGTGAAGGATGAGGGGCTGCTCGACCGGTTCGACCAGGTGTTCGCCAAGGTGTTCAAGGGTCTCGACATGACCTTTCAGGGCAATGATTCGGCGACCATTCCCGAAGACTGGCTGAAGGCCGTGGCCGAGAAGTTCCTGTCCGAAGAGGAGATGGAAAAGATCAAGTCGCTGGGTTCATGGGAAGAGATCATGGAGACGCTGAAGAAGCGGCTCGAGGAGCAGGAAGAGCGCCATCAGGGCGGCAACAAATGGATCGGCACCGGCGGTACCAGCCCGTTCGGCAATTCCGGCTTCAACCCCGAAGGCGTCCGCATCGGCGGCGAGAGCAAGCACAAGCGTGCCATCAAGGTATGGGAAAAGCGCGAGTACCAGAATCTCGATTCGACCCGGCAGCTGGGCACGCGCAACATCAAGGTCGCGCTGCGCCGGCTGCGCCGCTTCGCCCGCGAAGGATCAGCCGACGAGCTCGATATCGATGGCACGATCGATGGCACCGCGCGGCAGGGCTGGCTGGATATCCGCATGCGGCCCGAGCGGCACAATGCGGTCAAGCTGCTGCTGTTCCTGGATGTCGGCGGATCGATGGACCCGTTCATCAAGCTGTGCGAGGAGCTGTTCTCCGCCGCGACGACCGAGTTCAAGAATCTCGAATTCTTCTATTTCCACAACTGCCTGTACGAAGGCGTGTGGAAGGACAATCGCCGCCGCTTCACCGAGCGGACCAACACCTGGGATATCCTGCACAAATATGGCCATGACTATAAGGTCATCTTCGTCGGCGATGCCTCGATGAGTCCCTATGAAATCAGCCATCCGGGTGGCTCTGTCGAGCATTTCAACGATGAGGCCGGCGCGGTCTGGATGCAGCGCGTCACCAACACCTATCCGGCAGCGGCCTGGCTCAATCCGGTGCCCGAAAACCAGTGGGGCTATTCGCAGTCGGTGCGGATGATCAAGGACCTGATGAAGGACCGGATGTACCCGCTGACGCTCGAAGGGCTCGACGATGCCATGCGCGAACTGGTGCGCAAGCACGGGAACTGACGGGGTGGCGCCAAGGCCTCAGGCCTTGCCTGCATAACGATCGGTCGCGGTAATCAGCTGATCCAGAATGCCGGGCTCCGAATAGGCATGGCCTGCGCCTTCGATCAGATGAAAGTCCATATGCGGCAGCGCCTTGTGCAACGCCCAGGCGTAATGCGCCGGACATGGCATGTCATAGCGGCCATGCACGATGGCGCCGGGAATGCCGCTCAACCGCGCCGCATTGCGCAGCAGCTGGTCGGGCTCAAGCCAGCATGCGTTGACGAAATAATGCGTCTCGATCCGCGCGAAGGCGAGCGCATAATGGCCGTCGTCATGCTGCTCGCTGAGCCTCTGATCAGGCAGCAGCGTCACGGTTTCGCCCTCGAACAGGCTCCAGGCCCGGGCCGCCTTGACCTGCAGCTCCGGATCATCTCCGGTCAACCGCCGGTGATAGGCCGCCAGCATGTCGCCGCGTTCCTCATCGGGTATCAGCGCCGTAAACCGCTCCCATTTGTCCGGGAACATCTGCGAGACGCCGAACTGATAGAACCAGTCCAGTTCTGCCTTTGTGCACATGTAGATACCGCGCAGCACGAGCTGCGAAACGCGGGTCGGATGAGTCTGGGCATAAGACAGCGCAAGCGTCGATCCCCAGGAGCCGCCGAAGACCAGCCAGTCGGGCGCGCCGACCATATCGCGCAGCCGCTCGATATCGGCCACCAGATGCCAGGTGGTGTTGGCATGGAGCGACGCGTGCGGCGTCGAACGTCCGCAGCCGCGCTGATCGAACAGCAGCACGTCATACAGCGCCGGATCGAACAGCCGCCGGTGGTCGGGCGAGCAACCGCCACCCGGACCACCGTGCAGGAAGACCGCAGGCTTGGCGCCCGGCGTGCCCACCCGTTCCCAATAGACCTGATGGCCATCGCCGGTATCCAGCATGCCGCTGGCATAGGGTTCGATCGGCGGGTAGAGCGCGCGCACCGGCAGCGGTGGCCGCGTTACTTGCCGTGGCGCGAATTGCTGGCCAGGAAATCGCCATAGCTGCCGACAAAGCTGTCGATCATCATCTGCGTTTCCTCGCTGGCATAGCTTTCGGCCTCGGCCTTCTTGCCGCCATATTGCATCTCGGACTTGACCATCAGCTCGATCAGCTTCGCCTTTTCCGCAGGGCAGGCCGTTTCCGATTCCTTGGTAAAGTCAGACTGCGGCTTCTTGGCGTCCAGGCTCGCATTGGTGAACTTGGTCAGGCAATCGTTGAAGTCCTTGCGCGCCGTATCGACAGGATCCGCAGCGGCCATGGTCATCGCCATGGCGATCATAACAGTGAGACTCATGCTCTTCTCCCCAGAAAGCAGATTGTGCGCAGCAATTAGCACTGCGCTTCAACGCGTGGAAGCGGATTTCCACCAGTGTTGCGGCAATTTACCGCACAAATGGTCAGCGAATCCGGACACCGCCCTGCACCACGGCATCGACGCTTTCCAGCTCGCGGACATCGGCCAGCGGATCGCCATCCACCGCGATGATATCGGCATAGCGACCCACCGCAATCGCCCCGACATCAGTGGATTTGCCCAGCGCCTCGGCGGCGTTCATCGTCGCCGCGCGGATCGCCTCCAGCGGGGTCATGCCATATTCGACCATCACCTTGAACTGGCCGCCCGCCGTGGCATGCGGCATCACGCCTGCATCGCTGCCGAACACCATCTTCACGCCCGCGCGGTGCGCCTTGCGGAAATTGTCGCGCTGGATCTGCGCGACTTCGCGGTCCTTGCGCAGATTGTCTTCCATCACACCGTTCTTCGCGCCTTCGGCCTGGGTGTAATCGGTGTTGAAGATATCCATCGAGAACCACACCGGCTGCTTGCGCTCTGCCGCCAGGCGGATGCCCTCGTCATCGACCAGGCTCGCATGCTCGATAGTGTCGATCCCTGCGCGGATCGCCGCCTTGATGCCCGCCGCGCCATGCGCGTGCGCCGCGACGCGCAGGCCCCATTGATGCGCCTCATCGGCAATCGCGCGCAGTTCCTCTTCGGAAAGCTGCTGCTGGCCCGGCTCGGTATTGCGCGAGAACACCCCGCCGGTGGCGCAGACCTTGATCACCTCAGCGCCGTACTTGCGCTGCTCGCGCACCTTCTGGCGCAGCTCGACCGGGCCGTCGCCGACCGCAGGCGATTTGGCCGCGAACGAGGGAGGAAGATAGGTCTGGTCGCAATGCCCGCCGGTCGCGCCCAAGGCATGCGCCGCAGGAACAACGCGCGGCCCCACGGCCCAGCCCTCGCCGATCGCCTGTTTCAGCGCGACATCATTATAGCCTTCGGAGCCCACATTGCGGACCGTGGTGAACCCGGCATCGAGCATCGCGCGCGCGTTCGCGGCGGCAACGAAGCTCCAGAAGCGGTCGGTGAACTGCAGGCTGTTATAGCCGCCATAGGTGGGCGAGCTGTCGAGATGCACGTGCATGTCGATCAGCCCGGGCAACAGCGTCTTGCCCGACAGGTCGATATGGCTCACGTCCGCCCCCCAGCGCACCGTGCGCGCATCGGCGATTCCGGTGATGCGGCCATTCTCGGTGAAGATCGCGGGGAACTCGGTCACCTTGCCGGTGGCGACATCGATCATCTTCGCCGCGGTGATCACCGTCCGCTTGGGAGCCTCCTGCGCAGCGACCGAAACGGCCAAAGCCGAAACCGTGAGAGCCGACGCGGCGAGCGCCGCCGAGATCAACTGAGCAAATGTCTTCATGATAGTCCCCTGACCGGCCCCTGCCGGATTGATGCGCGCAACGATTACAGCGACATGGCCCCCAGGCAAGCGAAACCGGGCGGGCCGTTGCGGCCACAAATTTTTGGGGGTGGCTGCCCGGGCGTGCCGGGCCTAACCTTTGTCCCATGGCAACGCTGATGACGGATGATCCCTGGTCGCTGACCGAGAAGGAAAAGCAGACGCTGCGGCTGATCGTGCGCGGGCACGACGCCAAGTCGATCGCCCGCGCGCTCGACCTGTCGGTGCACACGATCAACGAGCGGCTGCGCGACGCGCGGCGCAAGATGGCAGTATCGAGCAGCCGCGAAGCCGCGCGCCTGCTGCTGGCGGCGGAAGGCGGCGAAGCGCCTCTGGTGCCGGGCCCCGAAAACCTGGGGGACAACGCAATCGGGGATGATCTCCGCGCACCGACCGCCGATCAGGACACAGCTCCGATCCCCGGTGCGGAGCGGCGGGCCCGCTTTCCGATCCTCACAGGAGTTCTCATGACCCTCGCCCTCGGCCTGCTGGCCCTCGCCACCCTGCCCTTCAACACCGCCACCCTCAGCACCGGCACCCTTGCCCCGACCCAGGTGGCATTTCAGGATGCGGGGCAGGATGCGACGTCGGAGCCGGTGAACCCCGAAGTGGTCAACGCCGCCCGCGCCTTCCTTACACTGATCGAACAGAAGAACTGGCAAGCCAGCTACGCCGCCACCGGCACCGCCTTCCGCAAGCTCAACACGCTGCAGGTCTGGACCCAGGTCTCCGAAGAGGTCCACGCCCGCTACGGTGCCACCGTCTCGCGCACCCTGCTCAGCCAGCAAAAACTCCCCGCCCCGCCCGCAGGCTATGAAGTCGTCAAGTTCCGCACGGTCTATGCGAACAAGCAGCAGGCGGTGGAAACGGTGACGCTCGACCGCGAGGATGGCAAGTGGGTCGTGGTGGGGGTTACGGTAGGGTGAGATCGTCTTAGCAGCGGAGGGAGGGCATTGACCTGCCCTCTCTCATCCCTCGCAAACAATATATATTCCGCGTACGTGCCCTTAAATTTGGACGAGGTCGATCAACGTATCCATTTTGCTCGCGTGTCGGCCATCGGGATGTTCTACCGACTTGGTTCGGATGGTCGCTCTCCAACGTAGCCCAGCCATAATACCGTCACGCTCTAGGCGTTCGAGATAGTCTGCACTTAGCATCTGGGAAACACGCCCTTTAATGACTTCAAATGTGTCTCCACGACGGAATTCAAAACGCCGCTGAATGGGAACTATCCCAAGCAGCTCACCCTCCACCATTTCTTCCGTCTCCGAAACATCGGTTTCTCTCAGCCTCTCATAAGCTCGCCCCAAGCCTGCGAGATCGAAGCGGACTTCGCGTTCCCTCTCAGCAACTCTTACTGTGGCTCGGGCCTTGTAAATAACACTCACAAACTTCTTCAACGTGTTAAATACACGAAAATCCATATCTTCAAGGCGATGATTGAACGCATTAAGATTTGTAGCTGCAACGTCAATCATGATATCGGAGATTTGTGATATGGCGATTTTAACAGGTGAATCGAACATACCTGGCTCATCAGCACGGGCTTCTTCGAGAACGAAGCCGAAGGACCCATGAATGAGTGATTTGACATGCATTCGTGCGGCTTCTTGAGCCTCAATAGGAACAGGCCCACGAGGCCCCAACATTCCCGCAGAAAAGGCAACTTGCTTTGAAATAAGCTCTTGATAGTTCTGAAGCGTCTTTCCAGCGAATTCAGCGTCTATTGAAGATGAGCCTGTTACAGGATCACCATCAAAAATTAGGGCGACACCCGCGAGCGTACTATTCTCGTTTGCGTGCTCCGTAATTTCCTGTTGCAACGCTTCCAGACGGTGGGCAAGTGAGAGGCGGCTTACGATGTCTTTATCGCTAATGCGGGCGAGCAGCGCCTCGACCGAGGCCGCCTCACTCTTGAGGGCGTCTAGGTGTACCTTTGTCACCATGTCGCTTCCCTCTCCTGAATTAAGGCAAATGCCCCCTCATCATCCTCTGGCAGAAACTCCAGTTTTACCATGCCTTTCCATCGAAAGGTATCCCTCTGATGTGAGAACAAACCAATCCAGTAAGCTGACTGCTCAGCCACTGAGACGGGGTCCATGTCGAGATCTACAAAATAGTTGTCACAATGATAATTCGCCTTCGTCCAACTAGGATCGAAAATGGTCGATCGCCGGGCCATTACGAAATCGTTCCAGGCCTCATCACTGGTAACACAGGTAGGTCGGCGTAAAAGCGAGACAACATCCACATCATTCGGAGGGCGACCCCTAAATGCTTCACAGTGCTCCACGAAGCTGCCATCAATCCATTGAAAGCCCTCACTAAATCCATCCGACCGAAGGTCTGATCTAAACCTTAGAAGCCCGCGCAGGATAGCAGCCCGCTGCGCAGAGGTGCAAAATCGTTGAACTAGCTCAAACATTGAAGCTGGATATGGCGATCGGGGAAGCAACGCCCCCCCGGTTACATCGGTTCCGACAAACGGAGGTAGAACTTCGCCCAAGCCAAATTCAGGTAACACTAGGGGCCCTTCCAAAGCTGCACAGTATAAAATTATCTGTTTGCTGTTAAGAAAAGGCAAGCGTTGTTACGAAAATCAACGAAACAACTGTCTCCGATCCGGATGCACCGTCGGTTTACCACAGAATGACGCAGCAAAAATCACGTTCCATGGCACATCAAAAATGGATCGCCCTCCCATAAGCTGACAACACACCCTCGTGCATCATCTCGCTCAGCGTCGGATGCGCGAAGACCGTGTGCATCAGCTCTTCCTCGGTGGTTTCGAGCTGGCGGGCGATGACATAGCCCTGGATCAGTTCGGTCACTTCCGCGCCGATCATGTGCGCGCCCAGCAGTTCGCCGGTCTTGGCGTCGAACACGGTCTTGATGAAGCCTTCGGCCTCGCCCAGCGCGATCGCCTTGCCGTTGCCGATGAAGGGGAAGTTGCCGACCTTGACCTCGTGCCCAGCTTCCTTGGCCTTGGCCTCGGTGAGGCCAACGCTGGCGACCTGGGGGCGCGAATAGGTGCATCCGGGGATGTTCCAGGTTTCGAACGGGTGCGGATTCTTGCCCGCGATATGTTCGACCGCGATGATCCCCTCGTGGCTCGCCTTGTGCGCCAGCCAGGGCGGGCCGGTGACATCGCCGATCGCGCGGATGCCGGGCACGTTGGTCTGGCCGAAGCCGTCGACGACGATATGGCCGCGGTTCGTCTCGACGCCCAGCGCCTCCAGCCCGATATCCTCGGTGTTGGGCACGATGCCGATCGCGACGATGGCGTGGCTGAATTGATGCTCCTCGCTCTTGCCGTCCTTGGTCTTGATCCTGGCGGTGACGCCCTTTCCGTTATCGGCCAGCGCTTCGACGCCTGCACCGGTCAGGATCGTCATCTTCTGCTTCTTCAGCGCCTTTTCCATGAACGCGCTGACATCGGCGTCTTCCACCGGCAGGATGCGGTCGAGCATCTCGACGATGGTCACCTCGGCGCCCATGTCGCTGTAGAAGCTGGCGAACTCGACACCAATCGCACCCGATCCGATGACCAGCAGCTTGCTGGGCATTTCGGTCGGGGTCATCGCGTGGCGATAGGTCCAGATGTGCTTGCCATCGGCCTTGGCGAACGGCAGGTCACGCGCGCGGGCTCCGGTGGCGACGATGATCTCCTTGGCCTCCAGCTCGCGGGTCTGGTCACCCTGGGTCACGGTCAGCTTGCCCTTGCCGGTCAGCTTGCCGGTGCCTTCGACCACGGTGATCTTGTTCTTTTTCATCAGGCCCTTGACGCCTGCGTTGAGCTGGCCGGAGACGGCGCGGCTGCGCGCGACGATCTTTTCGAGCTCAAACCCGACCTTCTCGGCGGTGAGGCCGTAATTGCCCGCATGGGTCATGTAGTGGAAGATTTCCGAGGTGCGCAGCAGCGCCTTGGTGGGGATGCAGCCCCAGTTGAGGCAGATGCCGCCCAGCCGCTCGCGCTCGACAATCGCGACCTTGAGGCCCAATTGCGCCGCACGGATCGCCGAAACATAGCCGCCAGGGCCGGAGCCCAGCACGATGAGGTCAAAGGTTTCAGCCATGAGCGGTCTCTTTCTTTCCGGTCTTCAGTGGGTCGATACGCCCGCAGACGGGCTATCGGATGGGGAGGATGACAGTTTCTGGCCGCGCTTGAGCAGATCAAGATTGCACAGCATCCATATGATGCCCGCGGCAACAGCGGGCGCGTATGCCAGCTCAGCATAGGCGACAACTTCGGTCAGGAACAGGACGAGCAGGAACCCGCTCTCCGCCGCGATGCCGATCAGCAACGGCGCGCGCAGCCAGGTCGGCGCGCGGCTGCGATCGAGCGCGTAGGCGACCGCAGTCATGCAGCACAGCACCACGAACACCATGATGAAGGTGTAATAGGCATCCTCGGTGCCGACAAACATGTCGCCCAGGTCCGCCGAGCCTTCCTGGAACAGCGTGAAGATGAACCGGCTGGCCAGTGTGGAAATGCAGGTGGGCAGCAGCAGGCGGCGCAGGATGAAGGTGAGGATGGTCATTGAAAGCCCCTCTCCCCCCGCGGGAGAGGGGTTGGGGAGAGGGGGAGCAAGCTCTGACCACCTTCAATCCGTGCCATCTCTGCCAAGATCATGTCTGCAACGCCTTCATCGTTGGTGAGAATATCGTAGTTCCAGAAACGCAGGACGGCGAAACCCTGGTGGCGCAGATAGGCGTCGCGAACACTGTCATGCGGGCTTTCATCGTGCTGTGAGCCATCTGCCTCAATAATCAGCCTGTGGGAGAAGCACACGAAATCGGCAATGTAGCGATCGATCGGCACCTGGCGCTTGAACTTGTAACCCGAAAGACGTTTGCCGCGCAGAATTTGCCAGAGCTTCAGTTCGGCATCAGTCGGTTCGCTGCGCATGGCCTTTGCACGCGTGCGCAGGAACTGCTGTTGGCCTTGACTGGAACCGTCCCGCATGCCCCCTCTCCCCACCCCCTCTCCCGCAAGGGGAGAGGGGCTATAGAGCCCGCTCAACTATGCCAGCATCCCCAGCGGGTTTTCGCACAGATCCTTGAATGCCGCCATCAGTTGCGCGCCGTCGGCGCCGTCGATGGCGCGGTGGTCGAAGCTGCCGGTGGCGCTCATCACCGTGGCAATGCCGAGCGCGTCGTCGACGATGTAGGGGCGCTTTTCACCCGCACCGATGGCCATGATCATGCCCTGGGGCGGATTGATGACGGCCTCGAAATGCTTGATGCCGAACATGCCCATGTTCGACAGGCTGGCGGTGCCACCCTGATATTCGTGAGGCTGCAACTTGCCGTCCTTGGCGCGGCCGGCGAGTTCCTTCATCTCGGTCGAGATCGCGCCCACCGCCTTGGTTTCCGCGCCGACGATGATCGGGGTGATCAGGCCCGCAGGCGTGCTGACTGCGACCGAAATGTCCGCGCGATGATAGCTGATCAGCTGGTCGCCCGCGAAGGTGACGTTGCACTTGGGCACCTGGATCAGGCTCTTGGCCAGCGCCTTGATCAGCAGATCGTTGACCGAAAGCTTCACGCCCTGCGCCTCGAGCGCCTTGTTGAGCTCGCCGCGCAGCTTCAGCAGCTTGTCGAGCTGAACATCGACGGTGAGATAGATGTGCGGGATCGTCTGCTTCGCCTCGGTCAGGCGGCGCGCGATCGTCTTGCGCATGTTCGACAGCTTGGACGCTTCATGCGGAATGTCGGTGGTGAACGGCGCGGCTGCTGCGGCAGGCGCGGGCGTCGGCGCAGGGGCAGCAGCGGGTGCAGCGGCTTGCGGCGCGACGGCGGGCTTGGCTTCACCGGGCACCATATCCTCGACATCGGCCTTGACGATGCGGCCGCCGGGGCCGGTGCCCTTGACAGTCGCAAGGTCGATACCCTTGGCAGCGGCGATGCGCTTGGCGAGCGGGCTGGCCTTGACCCGGTCATCGCTCGGCGAAGCAGCAGCCGCAGCAGGAGCGGGCGTGGGAGCCGGAGCCGGAGCGGCCTTGGCTTCGACCGCAGGCGCAGCTGCAGGCGACGGGGCCGGTGCTGGCGCAGCAGCGGCAGGCGCATCACCCACCTCTTCGCCTTCGCCCGCGATGATCGCAATCACCTCGCCGACCTTCACATTGTCGGTGCCAGCGGGGATCAGGATCTTGGCGATGACGCCTTCGTCCACGGCTTCGAATTCCATGGTCGCCTTGTCGGTCTCGATCTCGGCCAGCAGGTCACCGGATGCGACGGTATCGCCTTCCTTGACCAGCCATTTGGCGAGTGTGCCTTCCTCCATCGTGGGCGAGAGGGCGGGCATTTTCAGATTGATAGGCATTGGGTGTTCTTCCCCCGATTCAGTGACCGGGGCCGTTCTCGACGCTTCAAGCCGTAGGGTCAAGGGGGCAGACCCTTGCCACACCTATCATTTTGGCGCAGTCTGCCGCGCAGCAAACGGGGCAGCACAAAAATGCGGGTATATCTGGTCATCATGGATGAGACGAGCGAGGCGTTGACCGCCCTGCGCTTTGCCTCGCGGCGCGCCCAGCATACCGGGGGGCAGGTCCACATCCTGGCGCTGGTGCCCAAGCAGGATTTCGTCGCCTGGGGTGGCGTGCAGGCCACGATCGAGGATGAGGCGCGCAGCCGCGCCGAGGCACTGGTCACCGATGCGGCAGGCGCGCTGTTCGAGGATATGGGCCAGCGCCCGATGATTACCGTGCGCATGGGCGATGCCACCAAGGAGATCCGCAATTATATGCAGGAATGCCCGGACCTCGCCATGCTGGTGCTGGGGGCGGCGGCGACCGGCGCGCCCGGGCCGCTGATCACCCATTTTGCAGGAGCCGATGCCGGCGCACTCCCCTGCCCCGTCACCATCGTGCCCGGTGGCCTTACCGACGAGCAGATCGACCGGATGTCCTGACCGCGTCAGCGGCTCTGGTGACGGATATTGGCAGGCCGCCCGCGCCGCTTGATTGGCGGGCGACCACCAGGACGGCCACCGCCCGGTTTGCCGCGCGGCGGCGGTCCCGGCATGTAATTGCCTCCATGGGGAAGTTCGAACTTGATCGCACCCGTGACGGGATCGGCCTCTGCCAGACGGAGCTCCAGCCGCTGGCCGACGGCATATTGCTCGCCGCTGCTTTCGCCGGTCAGCGTCTGTGATGCTTCGTCATACCAGAAGCGTTCCGCCCCCAGGGTCGAAACCGGGACCAGACCATCGCCGCCGAATTCCTCGATCGTCGCGAAGAAGCCAAAATTCTGCACGCCGGTGATCCGCACCTTGTGGATTTCGCCGACCCGGGTCGCCAGGAAGGCAGCGACATAGCGGTCCACCGTCTCGCGCTCGGCCTCCATAGCGCGCCGCTCGAACCCGCTGATCTGCTCGCAGATGCGGTCGAGCGATGCGGCATCCTGTTGGGCAAGCCCGGTGGTCGGCGGCAGGTCCAGCTTGGGTGCAGGCGGCTGTTCCAGCCCGTGCGCATCGACCAGCGCGCGGTGCAGCAGCAAATCGGCATAGCGACGGATGGGGCTGGTAAAATGACCATAGGAAGCCAGCGACAGGCCAAAGTGCCCCATGTTGCGCGGGCCATAATAAGCCTGGGTCTGGCTGCGCAGAACCTGTTCCATCACCAGCGGCTTGACGGTTTCGTCGCGCACCTTGCTCAGGATCGCGTTGAATGTCGCCGGGCGCACGACCTGCCCGAGCGCGAACGAAATCTCGAACGTCTCGAGATAGTCCTTGAGCGCGACGAGCTTTTCCCGCGAGGGCGGTTCGTGGACGCGATAGACCACGGGTGCTTTCTTGGCTTCCAGCGCCTTTGCGGCGGCAACATTGGCCGCGATCATGAAATCCTCGACCAGCCGGTGGGCATCGAGCCGTTCGCGCACGGCAACGCTGACGATACGACCTGCATCATCGAGCACTATACGCCGTTCGGGCAGGTCCAGGTCGAGCGGCTCGCGTGCTTCGCGCGCCTTGAACAGCAGCTTCCAGCACGCCCAGAGCGGGCGCAAAACGGTGTCTGTCAGTTCGTGGGGCTTTGCCCCGTCGATTGCCGCCTGGGCATCTTCATAGGCGATGTTGGCCGCCAGCCGGACCAGCGCGCGGGTGAAGCGCCAGCTCTTGAGCTTGCCGTGCGCATCGATGACCAGATGGCAGACCATCGCGGCGCGGTCCTGCCCGGCCTTGAGCGAACACATGTCCGCCGAAAGCACTGCGGGCAGCATCGGCACCACGCGGTCCGGGAAGTACACGCTGTTGCCGCGCTTGCGCGCCGCGCGGTCGATAGCGCCGCCGGGCCGGACATAATAGCTCACATCGGCAATCGCGACGATAGCGCGATAGCCGCCCGCATTGGCGGGGTCTTCGTCCGGAACTGCCCAGATCGCGTCATCATGATCGCGCGCGTCGACCGGATCGATCGCGACGATCGGCAGGTGGCGCAGGTCCTCACGGTGATCGGCGGACAGCGGCAGCTTTGCGGCGCGCTGGGCCTCGTCGATGGCTTCGGGCGGAAAGTCATGGGGAATGCCGAACTTGTGGATCGCGATCAGGCTGAACGAACGCGGCGCAAAGGGCTCGCCCAGCACCTCGGTCACTTTCGCGCTTATGCGATCGCGCTGGCCATGCTGCTCGGCCAGCACCAGCTGGCCCGGCTCGGCATTGCCGGGGTCGGAGATCGGCACCATCCGGCGGACACGCTTGTCCACCGGCTTGAGCCACAATTTGCGGCCCTCGCCCTTTTCGACCACGCCCAGCAACTGCTCGCTGGCGCGGTGCATCTTCTTCATCACGAACGCCCGATAGCCGCCGCCTGCCTCTTCGGTGCGCGCCAGCACGCGGTCGCCCACCGCCAGCGCGCCCGAACGACCGCGCTCGGACAGGCGAACGCGCGGCACCGGCAGCCCCTCGGCCTGCCAGTTGTCGGGAATGGCAATCAGCTCGCGGCCATCCGCCTCGATGATCTTGAGCACGGTGACCTTGGGCAGCCCGCCCATCTTGTGGAACGCGCGGCCAGGCGCGCTGTCGATCAGGCCTTCATCGGCCATGTCCTTGAGCAGCGCCTTGAGCGCGATCTTCTCCGCTCCGCGCAGGCGGAAATGCTTGGCAATCTCGCGCTTGCCCGCCGGGTCCTGGCTCTCGCTCAGGAATTTCAGGACCTCATCGCGGCTGGGCATGCCTGCCGCCGCACGTTCCGGCTTGGACTTGGTTGAGCGAGAGCCTGCCACCTGGGGCTCAATAGGCCCGGGCGAGCAGCACGCGCTCGACCGCAGGACCGCCGGTGAAGAAGCAGGTCGCGCCTGCCGGGGCCGAGCCTTCGGGCGTATTGCGGATCGTAAGCTTCAATGCCTTCAACTGCTCGACAACCTTGTCCAGCGCCTCGCCGGTCGGGCGGCACCAGTCGACTGCGACCCAGCCGGGATATTTGCTGTCGTCGAAATGCGCCTTCAGCCCATCCATGTCAGTAATGTCCGAACGGATTTCCGCATCGAGCCGCGCCTTGGCCGAGCAGAACATCAGCGTCTGGATCTGGTCGAGCAGCGCCGGTGCCTGGGCGACAAACGATTCCCAGTGCATCGCCTGGTTGGCAAGCTTGCCATCCTCGCCATAGAGCGAGTCGCGGCGCAGCATCGTGACCTGTTCGCCGGCGGCATCGCGGCCACCGATTTCGAGGATGATCGGCGCGCCCTTCTTGACCCAGCCCCAGCGCTTGGGACCGGCTTTGCCCGCCTTCTTGTCGATCAATACGCGCAGCGGCTCACCAAAGGCCGATGCGTCGATCAGCGCGGTGCGGATCTTGGCGCAATAGGCGAGCAGCGCCTCATCCTCGGGCGTTTCGCGCAGCATCGGCACGATGACGATCTGGTGCGGCGCGATCTGCGGCGGCACCTTCAGGCCATCGTCGTCGCCATGCGTCATGATGACGCCGCCGACCAGACGCGTCGAGACACCCCAGCTGGTGGTGTGCGCAAACTGGAACTGGCCCTCGCGGTCCTGGAAGCGGATGTTCTGCGCATGCGCGAAATTCTGGCCGAGATAATGCGAGGTACCGGCCTGCAGCGCCTTGCCGTCCTGCATCATCGCTTCGATCGAATAGGTGGCGACTGCGCCGGGGAAACGCTCGTTCTCCGGCTTCTCGCCGGCGATCACCGGCATGGCGAGCGGACCTTGCGCAAAATCGCGGTACATGCCGAGGATGGTCAGCGTCTCGGCCATCGCATCCGTTTCATTCTCGTGCGCGGTATGGCCTTCCTGCCAGAGGAATTCGGACGTGCGCAGGAACATGCGGGTGCGCATTTCCCAGCGCACGACATTGGCCCATTGGTTGACCATGATCGGCAGGTCGCGCCAGCTCTGCAGCCAGCGCGAGAAGGCGGTGCCGATCACCGTTTCCGATGTCGGGCGCACAACCAGCGGTTCTTCCAGCTTCGCCTCGGGATCGACGACCAGCGCGCCGTCCTCCATCTTCAGCCGGTGATGCGTGACGACCGCCATTTCCTTGGCAAAGCCTTCGACATGCTCGGCTTCCTTGGCGAAATAGCTCAAGGGAATGAACAGCGGGAAATAGCAGTTTTCGTGGCCGCTTTCCTTGATCTTGCGGTCCAGCAGCATCTGGATGCGTTCCCAGATGCCATAGCCCCAAGGGCGCATGATCATGCAGCCGCGGACACCCGATTCCTCGGCGAGATCGGCTTCCTGGATGACAGCCTGATACCAGGCGGCAAAATCTTCCTGCCGGGTGACGGGCAGCGCGTTTTTCTGGCTCACGTGAATTTACGTCCTGCAAACAAACAAGGCCCGCGTGCCTAGGCCCAAGCGGACCATCAGGCAATCACCTGTTTTACAGGATGGGCGCTGGCGGTCGGTTACTTCTTTTCAACCAGATCGTCGATCTTCCGCTGCATGGCCGAAAGCTGAGCCTTGAGCGCGGCGATTTCATCATCGGACGATGCGGCGGCTGGCTGGGCCGGGCCTGCCTGCTTGTCCTTGCGCGGGCTGAAGGCGCTGGACGCCGCTTCGAACATCGCCAGATTCTGCCGCGCCAGCTGCGCAAACGGGCTGTTCTTGATGCTGCCTTCCATCGCGCTCTGGAATTTTTCCTGGTTCTTGCGGAAGGCCTCCATCGACGCTTCGAGATATTGCGGGATCATCGACTGCATCGAGTTGCCGTACATCGAGATCAGCTCGCGCAGGAAGCCGACGGGGAGCATCTGCTGACCGCTCGATTCCTCCTCCATGATGATCTGGGTGAGGATATTATGGGTGATATCGTCGCCGGTCTTGGCGTCCACCACCTGGAAATCCTTGCCTTCACGCGTCAGCTTGGCCAGATAATCGAGCGTGATATAGCTGGACGACCGGGTGTTATACAGACGGCGGTTGGCGTATTTTTTGATGATGATGACATCATCCGAATCCGAGGTGCCTGTCTTGGCCATGCGTGCATCTCCCGTTCAATCCCACCGCACTGTAGCACCGCAGCATAGTGCACCGCAACATGCACCCCGCCCTTTACCACTTTTCCTTGCGCTGGCGCGTCAGCAGCTCGCGGACGATCCGCAGCGCCTCGTCCAGCTTTTGCAAGCGCTTGACCGCTATCAGCGCGCCGATCGCAGCTTTGTGCGTCAGCCCGGGACAGTTTTGCTGCAACACGGCAAGGCGATGTTGCGCAGTGCAGCAGGGCTGGAGCCGGAATCGGTGGCCGCCAGC
The DNA here is from genome assembly GCA_026625625.1 of Blastomonas sp. SL216. Taxonomy (NCBI): domain Bacteria; kingdom Pseudomonadati; phylum Pseudomonadota; class Alphaproteobacteria; order Sphingomonadales; family Blastomonadaceae; genus Blastomonas; species Blastomonas sp. SL216. The sequence continues at coordinate 867,215 of CP113055.1, read as the reverse complement.
AGCCCGCCGCGCATCGTTTTCGTCCCTTCGCCGATCAATGCGCCGCATGTGCTCGACATGGATGCCGATTGTTCGCTGATGGGCTGGCTGGCGACCCACGGCCTGTCATCGGCGCTGGTCGATTGGGGCGTGACGACGGCAGAACACCGCGACCACAGCATCGACCGGCTGGCGAGCGACCTGCTGCTGCCGATGCTGCGCACGCTGGACGAACCTGTGCACCTGGTCGGCTATTGCCTGGGCGGGCTGATCGCGCTCGCTGCGGCCTGTCACATCCCGGTGCGCAGCCTGACGCTGATTGCCACCCCCTGGCATTTCAGCGGCTATCCGGCGCCGCGCCGCGCCGAGCTCACCACTATGTGGCAGCACCACCGTCCGCAATGCGAGGCTATGGGCCTCGTACCGATGGAAGTCATGCAGCACGGTTTTTGGACGCTCTCGCCCGACAAGCTGATGGAAAAATACCTCAAATTCGGCGCGATGCCCGAGGGCAGCGCCGCAGCGCGCCGATTTGTCGCGGTCGAGGATTGGGCCAATGGCGGCGAGCCCCTGCCCTTCGCGCTGGGCGAGCAGCTTTTCGAGGGACTCTATCGCGATGACACGACCGGCAGCGGGCAATGGACCGTCGGCGGCGTGCGGATCGGGCTTGATCAGGTGCAGGGTCCGGTCATGGAATTCGCCTCGGCCAGCGATGCGATCGTCCCGCTGGCGTGTTCGCCCGACGTCCCAGGCCGCGAGGTGCTGGCATCGGGCCATGTCGGCATGGTCATCGGCGGCAGCGCGCCCGAGATACTGTGGCCGATGCTGAGGCGGTGGATATTGTCACACGAAGGCTCTATCTAGCGTAGCAATTCCTTCCAGCCTTTTCGGAGAACGCGATCATGTCGAGCATCGTCATCACTGCTGCCAAGCGCACGCCGGTCGGCAGCTTTCTGGGCGCTTATGCCTCCACCCCTGCGCACGAGCTTGGCCGGATCGCCATCGAGGCAGCGCTCGCGCAATCGGGCCTGTCTTCCGAAGAGGTATCCGAGGTGATCCTGGGCCAAGTGCTGACGGCGGGCCAGGGCCAGAACCCGGCGCGCCAGGCATCAATCAATGCAGGCGTCCCCAAGGAAGTGCCGGCCTATGGGGTCAACCAGGTGTGCGGATCGGGCCTGCGCGCGGTGGCGCTGGCCTTCCAGTCGATCGCCAATGGCGATGCCGATGTCGTGATCGCCGGCGGGCAGGAAAACATGTCGATGTCGCCGCACTGCCAGATGCTGCGCGCAGGGCAGAAGATGGGCGACCTGAAGCTCGTCGACACCATGGTCTATGATGGCCTGACCGATGTGTTCAACCAATATCACATGGGCATCACCGCCGAAAACCTGGCGGAAAAGTACCAGATCAGCCGCGAAGCCCAGGATCGCTTTGCCGTTCGCTCGCAGAACCTGGCCGAAGCTGCCCGCGCCGAGGGCCGCTTTGCCGACGAGATCGCGCCGGTCACCATCAAGGGCCGCAAGGGCGATACCATCGTCGATCAGGACGAATATATCCGCGCTGGCGCGACCTACGATAGCGTTGCTGGCCTCAAGCCCGCCTTCAAGAAGGACGGCACGGTTACCGCCGCCAATGCCAGCGGCCTCAACGATGGCGCCGCCGCGCTGGTTCTGATGCGCGAGGAAGACGCCGCCAAGCGCGGCCTGACCCCGCTGGCGCGGATCGCCAGCTGGGCATCGATGGGCGTCGACCCGTCGATCATGGGCATCGGCCCGGTTTCGGCGAGCCGCCGCGCGCTCGCCAAGGCTGGCTGGAGCGTCGAGGACCTCGACCTGATCGAATCGAACGAAGCCTTTGCGGCGCAGGCGCTGTCGGTAACGCAGGAAATGGGCTGGGATCCGGACAAGGTAAACGTCAATGGCGGCGCGATCGCCATCGGCCACCCCATCGGCGCCAGCGGTGCGCGCGTGCTGACCACCCTGCTCTACGAAATGGGCCGCCGCGATGCGAAAAAGGGCCTGGCCACGCTGTGCATCGGTGGCGGCATGGGCATTGCGCTGACCGTCGAGCGGTAATCTATCGCCCCCGCCAAGGCAGGGGAACCTTTCAATCCACCCAGATCCGGTCGAAGCGTCGGCCGATCTGGGTGAGCCATTCATATTGGCTGATCCCGGTGGCCGCCTCGACAGCGGGCAGCACGACATCCGCAGCGATCCAGTCGCCCTCGCCCAGTTCCGGCGCTGCGGTCAGATCGATACAGGTCAGGTCCATCGACACCCGGCCCAGCAGCGGCAGATGCACATCGCCGCTGCGAAACGCACCTATCGAGGACAGGGCCCGCTTGAAACCGTCGGCATAGCCGAGAGAGAGCGTCGCGGTGCGCATGTCGCGTTCAGCCGTGAACGTGGCACCATAGCCGATGCTGTCACCCGCACGCACCTGGCGCACCTGCAAAATGCGCGCCTCCAGCCGCATCACGGGGCGGATATGGCCAGCCAGCGCATCGCACGGCACCCCGCCATAGAGCGCTAGACCAGGCCGGGTGCAGTCGAAATGATAGCCATTGCCCAGCGCGATCCCGGCGCTGTTCGCCAGGCTGTAGCGCCGCGCCTTGACCTGATGCCGCACCTGCTCGAACCGCTGGCGCTGCGCCTCGTTCTGCGCGCTTGGTTCATCGGCGGAGGCGAGGTGGCTGAGGCACAGGTCGACATCCAGCCCGGCACACAGCGCCGAGATATCGTCGCGCCAGTCGATGCCGAGCCTGCTCATGCCGGTATCGATCATCACATGGCAGCGTCCGCCGCCAGCGGCTTTCCAGCGGGAAACCTGCTCGGCGCTGTTGAGCACAGGAACCGCCAGACCAGCAAGCGCAGCAGCCTCCTCGGCCGGTGCAATGCCATGCAGTACCGCCAATCGTGCCGGATCGATCCATCCGGTCAGCGCCTGCGCCTCGCCCCAATGCGCCACGAAAAAGTCCTGGCAGCCCGCCGCCGACAGCCGCCGGACAACCTCGCGGGCACCCAGGCCATAGCCATCGGCCTTCACCGCTGCGCCGGCACCAGCGCTGCCGCTCAGCTGATCCAGCGTGCGCCAGTTGGCGACCAGTGCCCCGCCATCGAGCACCAGCCGCATATTCGCCAGCATTGGAGAGGCTTCAGCCAATATCGTCCTGCCCTGATGTTTCCGGCAGCCAGATCAGCGACACGATGAACGCCATCACCACCACTGCAATGGTGTACCACAGTCCGGAATAGGCATCGCCCGTCCGCGCGACGACATATTGCGAGATATAGGGCAGAAAGCCGCCAAAATAGCCGGTGCCGATATGATAGGGGATCGACATCGAGGTGTAGCGGATCTTGGCCGGAAACAGCTCGACCATGATCGCGGCGACCTGGCCATAGGTCATCGCCGACAAGGCCACCATCAGCGCCACCGACAGGATGATCAGCCATGGCGTGCGCTGCGCCGGATCGGACTTGTCGGGATAGCCCGCCTTTTCGAGCGCCACGACATAGGCCTTGTCGTCAAAGCCGCGCACGACATCGTTGCCGACGCTGAGCACCACGGCGTCGCCATCGACCTTGGTATAGCTGATGCCACGCTTGCTGAGGAAATTGAGCGCCTTGGCGCATTCGGTGGTCTGGGTCCGCTGCAGGGCGTTGAAGGCGCATTCGGGCATGGCAAGCGTGACCGGCGAGCTTTTGGTCGCGGCTTCCAGCGCCGGGTTCGCCGCCTGCGCCATCAGGTGGAACAGCGGGAACAGCAGCACGACGGTGAGGCCATAACCGATCAGCAGCAGCCGCTTGCGCCCGACACGGTCGGACAGCCAGCCGAAGAACACATAAAGCGGCGCGGCCAGCGTGGCGCCTGCGGCCATATAGACCAGCGCATCCTCTTCGGCGACGCGCGCGGTGCCGGTGAGGAAATACAGCGTACCGAACTGCGAGGTGTAATAGATTACCGTCAGCCCCGCGGCGACGCCGAACAGCGCCACCATCACCCGCTTGATATTGCCCGGATAGCGCAGGCTGTCCATGAACGGGTTCTTGGACGTCGCGCCCGCAGCCTTCATCGCCTGGAAGACCGGGCTTTCGGACAGCTTCAGGCGGATATAGAGCGAGATGGCGAGCAGCAGGATCGAGATCAGGAAAGGCACGCGCCAGCCCCAGGCGTTGAAATCCTCGGGGCTCATCAGCTTGCGCGTGGCCAGCACGCAGATCACCGCGAGCAGGAAGCCCCCGGCCACCGAGGCCTGGATCCAGCTGGTATACTGGCCGCGCTTGCCCGGCGGGGCATGTTCGGCGACATAAATCGCCGCGCCGCCATATTCGCCGCCCAGCGCCAGCCCCTGCAGGCAGCGCAGCACCAGCAACAGCGCCGCCGCCCAGATACCCGCCGTGGCAAAGGTCGGCAGCAGGCCGATCGATGCGGTCGCGCCGCCCATCAGCGAGATGGTGACAAGGAACGTGTATTTGCGTCCGACCTTGTCGCCCAGATAGCCAAACAGCACCGCGCCGAGCGGGCGCACACCGAACCCTGCGCCGAAGATCGCCAGCGAAGCGAGCGTCGCCGCCGTGGGGTTGTCCGACGGGAAGAACAGCTGGCCGATCAGCGTCGCCAGGATCCCGTAGACAAAGAAATCATACCATTCGAATACCGTGCCGAGCGAGGAGGCGACGATCACCAGCCGGTCACGGCCTGCGTCAAACTCCTGCCCGTCTGCTGCAGCCGTTGCGGCCATCCAGCACTCTCCCCATCCAGTCCCTAGGGCGTCAGTCTATGGAGAGGATTTGCGGCGCAATCAACTGTCCAGCCCGTTCCCTGACCGGACAGCGATCACATATCCGGTGAACGGATTATTCCAGCTCCAGAATGACCGCATCGACCGCCAGGCTGTCACCTTCGGCCGCGCTGATCGTCTTGACCGTTGCGGCCTTTTCGGCGCGCAGGATGTTTTCCATCTTCATCGCCTCGACGATCGCCAGCGGCTGGCCAGGCTGCACCTTCTCGCCTTCGGCCACGTGCAGTTTCACCAGCAGGCCCGGCATCGGGCAAAGCAGGAAGCGCGACAGATCAGGCGGCACCTTCTCGATCATGTGCCGGGCGTGCTGCGCGATATGGCCAGGCAGCACTTCGAAACTGTGGGTCGCGCCGCGCGCAGTGAGCGCAAAGCCGGTGCGGGTGCGTTGCACCTTCACTGCCAGTTCGTCGCTCTCTTCCTCGTCGCCGAAATCAGCCACCGCGAGCCGGTCGCCCGGGGTATAGCCCATCGACAGATCGACCACCTCGCCATCGACGACGATCGCGTCCTCGCTGACCGAGACCTCCATCGCGATATCGCCCTTGCGCACGCGCCATTCGGACGGCGGGGTGAGCCGGTTGCCCAGCTGATCGCTGACGCGCAGCGCGCGGTCGGCTTGCGCAGTCGCGATAAATGCCGCCATCGCGGCCAGACGCCGGAGCAGTTCGGGCGAAGCCGGGGCACCGTGAAAGCCGTCCGGATATTCCTCGGCGATGAAACCGGTGGTGATATTGCCCGAGCGGAAACGTTCGTGCTGCATCAGCGCCGAGACGAAATCGAGATTATGCCCCGGGCCTTCCAGCTCGAACCGGTCGATCGCGGTGATCTGCCGATCGATCGCATCCAGCCGCGTTTCGCCATAGGTGATCAGCTTGGCGATCATCGGGTCATAATGGATCGAGACCTCGCCGCCCTCTTCCACGCCGTCATCGACGCGCACGCCCTTTTTCTGCTTGGGCGGATTGTAGCGCACCAGACGCCCGATCGAGGGCAGGAAGCCGCGATACGGGTCTTCGGCATAGACGCGGTTTTCCACCGCCCAGCCGGTCAGCTTGATATCGTCCTGGGTGAAGGCGAGCGGCTCGCCATTGGCGACGCGGATCATCTGTTCGACCAGATCGACCCCTGTGACCAGTTCGGTGACAGGATGCTCGACCTGAAGCCGGGTGTTCATCTCAAGGAAGTAGAAGCTGTCGCCGGTGGTATCCGCGCCCGAGACGATCAGTTCGACCGTGCCCGCGCTGTAATAACCGACGGCCCGTGCCAGTGCGACTGCCTGCTCGCCCATCTTCTTGCGCATCTCGGGCGTCACGAACGGCGACGGGGCTTCTTCGACCACCTTCTGGTGACGGCGCTGGATCGAACATTCGCGTTCGCCCAGATAGACGATATTGCCATGCTGATCGCCCAGCACCTGGATTTCGATATGGCGCGGCTGTTCGATGAACTTCTCGATGAACACGCGGTCATCGCCAAAGCTGTTCAGACCCTCGCGCTTGGTCGCCTCGAAGCCTTCGCGCACATCCTGCTCGCTATAGGCCAGGCGCATGCCCTTGCCGCCGCCCCCTGCCGAGGCCTTCATCATCACCGGATAGCCGATCCCGCTGGCAATGCGCACCGCATGCTCGGTATCCTCGATCTCGCCGACAAAGCCGGGGACGACGTTGACGCCCGCCTGTAGAGCCAGCTTCTTGGATTCGATCTTGTCGCCCATGGCGGCGATCGCGCCCGGAGGTGGGCCGATAAAGGTGATGCCGGCGGCCTTCAGCGCCTCTGCAAAACTGGTGCGTTCGGACAGGAAACCATAGCCGGGATGCACCGCATCCGCGCCGGTCGCCTTGCACGCCTCGATGATCTTGTCAGCCAGCAGATAGGACTGCGCGGCGGGCGAAGGGCCGATATGCACGGCCTCGTCCGCCATCTCGACATGCGGGCTGCGCGCATCGGCGTCCGAATAGACGGCCACCGTCTTGATGCCCATAAGCCGAGCGGTGCGGATGACGCGGCAGGCGATCTCGCCCCGGTTGGCAATCAGGATTTTGGTGATCATCATTCACTCTCATCTGGTTGGATGGTTTCAACATTGCGGCGGGGCAGATATTCGCCCTCCCACAACAGCATATGGTAGCGCCCGTCAGACTTATGGCGGGAAATCCAGAAGGTGCCGCGCGCATCCGCCACCGGCTTGTGATATGCAGCGCACTCGACCAGCAGCTGGTCAAACAACTGAATCGTATTCCAGACCCAGCCGGTGCGCGCTTCGACCCGCCCGGTGATCCGGCCACGATAAAGCTCGCCCTGTTCGTTGAGGACGCCCTGCCCGCTGCCATAACGGAACACGCCCTCGATCTTGCGGACATCCGCCCGTTTCCTGATTTCGGCTGGCGACTGGCCCGGTCCCCAGCTGAACGAGCACGCCAACGCCGGCGATGTAGCCATCATCGCAGCGGCGGCGGCAAGGGCGACGGTCACACTGCGCATCGTCAGTGCCCCGTCACACATGGCACATTGAATCCACTGTCCGGTGCAGGTGCCTCGCTACCGGGAAACAGGAACTGCAATGCTTCAGGCGAGACGCTGTGGTAAATGGTGGCATGGGTGAGCTGCTGGTGCGGTGCATAGCACCAACTGCGGCCTTCGTTCGGGTTGGCGGTGAGCGCCTTGACCAGCTGATCGACGCCCGACTGCATCTCGCGGCCTTCATTGGCGATCGTCAGGTAAAGTCGATGCGCTTTGGCTGCCGGAGCATTCAGAAGGCCAGATGACGCCTTGGCCAGCCTCTGGTCATCCCACCACAGGCTGGGGCTGATCGCGGCGTAATGATCGAACAGGTCGGGCTCGGTCAAATAGGTCTCGACGATGAACAGCCCGGCGAGCGATTCCCCGATCACGCCGGTCTGGCCTGAGGTGCGATAGCTTTTGCCCACCAACGGCATGACCTCGTCGCGGATGAACGCGCGGAACAAGGCGGATTGGCCAGCAGTCGGATATTGCTTGAGCAACGCCGCGTCCTGCGTCGGCCCGGTCAGTTCGCGCCTGCGATCCTTGGTGGCGATCCCGACCACGATCACATCCTGCGACCGCGCCCAAAGCGCACCCAGCGCGCTGGTGCCAGCGATATGCAGGAAGTCCTGATCCAGCCCGCCGTCGATCAGATAAAGCACCGGATAACTCTTGCCCGATGTCGCGTAACCGGCGGGGAGATAGACGTTGACGACGCGCTCCTGCGCCAGCGGCTTCGATGCCAGAATGTGCGTCTCGCCAATGATGATCGGCACCGGCTGCGCGGCGACGGGTGCCACGCAGGCGAGTGCGATCAAAAACAAAGTGAAGAACGTTCGGATCACGCGGCCACGCCTGCCCCACAAAAATCGTCACCCTGAACTTGCTTCAGGGCCCATTTCTCCCCACGCAGCTTCGGCTGCTGGGGCACGATGGGTGCTGAAACAAGTTCAGCATGACGAAGAAGAAGAGAAGCGGATTTCACTCCGCAGCCTCCAGATGGCCACGCGGCTGGGCGGCCATCGCCTTCATGCCCAGCTTGGAGAGCAGCGCGCTGTCCTTGTCGTCGCCGGCATTGGGCGCCGTCAGCAGCTTGTCGCCGGTGAAGATGCTGTTCGCGCCCGCCATGAAGCACAGGGCCTGGCAGCTTTCGGACATGCTCTCGCGGCCCGCGCTCAGGCGCACCATCGATCGCGGCATGGTGATGCGCGCGACCGCCACCGTGCGGACAAACTCGATCTCGTCGATCTTCGCCAGCGGCGTATCGGCGAGCATGTCGCCCAGCACCGTGCCCTTGACAGGCACCAGCGCATTGATCGGTACGCTTTCGGGGTGCGGCATGGTCGCCAGCGCGTGGATAAAGCCGATGCGGTCGGCGCGGGTCTCGCCCATGCCGACGATGCCACCGCAGCACACGTTGATGCCCGCCGAACGCACATTGTCCAGCGTCTCCATCCGGTCCTCAAAGGTGCGGGTGGTGATGACGTTGGCGTAGTTCTCGGGCGCGGTGTCGATATTGTGGTTGTAGTAGTCCAGCCCAGCATCGGCGAGCTGCTTGGCCTGGCTCGCGGTGAGCATGCCCAAGGTCATGCAGGTTTCCATGCCCATCTCGCGCACGCCCTTGACCATGGCGGCGAGCTTGGGGATGTCCTTGTCCTTGGGGTTGCGCCAGGCTGCGCCCATGCAGAACCGGCCCGAGCCATGGTCCTTGGCCTGGGCTGCGGCCTGCAACACCGCCTGCACGTCCATCAGCTTGGTCGCCTTGACGCCGCTATCGGCATCCTTGGACTGGCTGCAATAACCGCAATCCTCCGGGCAACCGCCGGTCTTGATCGACAGCAGGGTGGATAGCTGCACCTCGTTGCGCGGGAAATTCGCGCGGTGCACGCTCTGCGCCTCGAACATCAGGTCGTTGAAGGGCAGATCGAACAGCGCGGTGATTTCCTCGCGGGTCCAGTCGGTACGCATTTCAGTCATTCGGCAGCTTCCTGAAGAGGGGGCATGTTATGGCCAAGCAAGCGCAGCACATCGGCCGCGCATTCGACGACGTTCGATCCGGGGCCGTAGATGCCCTGGACGCCGGCATCGCGCAGATAATCGTAGTCCTGAGGCGGGATAACGCCGCCCGCAATCACCTTGATGTCGTTCCGTCCGGCTTCTTTCAGGCCCCTGATAAGCTCGGGGACCAGCGTCTTGTGCCCGGCGGCAAGCGAAGAGGCGCCGACGACATCGACGCCGGTTTCGAGCGCCAGCACGACGGTCTCATCGGGGGTCTGGAACAGCGGGCCCGAGACGACATCAAAGCCCATGTCGCCAAAGGCCGATGCGATCACGTTCGCGCCGCGATCATGGCCGTCCTGGCCCATCTTCGCGACGAGCAGCTTGGGTTTGCGGCCCAGGCGACGCTCGACAGCCTTTACGCCATCGACTACCTGCGCCCAGCGGCTGTCATCCTCGTACGGCGCGCTGTACACGCCCTTGACCGGGGTCGGGCGCGTGGCATAGCGGCCGAACACATCTTCCATCGCCTGGCTGATCTCGCCCAGCGTTGCGCGGGCGCGGGCGGCGTCCACCGCGAGCGCGAGCAGGTTGCCATTGCCCTTCGCGCCTTCACGCAAGGCATCGAGCGCGGCCTGACACGCCGCCGCATTGCGCGAGGCCTTCACCGCGTTGATCCGCGCGATCTGGCCTTCGCGAACCTTGGCGTTGTCGACCTCCAGCGTTTCGAGCAGATCCTCGTTCGCGAGGCGATACTTGTTCACTCCGACGATCACGTCATCACCGCGGTCGACGCGCGCCTGGCGTCCGGCGGCGGCTTCCTCGATCATCGCCTTGGGCCAGCCTGCTGCCACGGCTTTCGCCATGCCGCCTTCGCTCTCGACCCGCTCGATGATCTCCCACGCCTTGTCGACCAGTTCCTGCGTCAGGCTCTCAATATAATAGCTGCCGCCCAGCGGATCGACGACCTTGGTCATCCCGGTCTCTTCCTGGATGACGATCTGCGTGTTCCGCGCGATGCGCGCCGAGAAATCGGTAGGCAGCGCGATCGCTTCATCGAGCGCATTGGTGTGCAGCGATTGCGTGCCGCCCAGCATCGCGGCCATCGCCTCGATCGTGGTGCGGATGACGTTGTTATAGGGGTCCTGCTCGGTCAGCGACACGCCGCTGGTCTGGCAGTGCGTGCGCAGCATCTTGGAGCGTTCGTCCTGCGCGCCCAGCCTGGTCATCACCCGGTGCCACAGCACGCGCGCGGCGCGCAGCTTGGCAATTTCCATGAAGAAGTTCATGCCGATGGCGAAGAAGAAGCTCAGACGGCCTGCAAATTTGTCGATGTCGAGGCCCGAGGCGACGCCGTATTTCACATATTCCATGCCGTCGGCGATGGTGAAGGCGAGTTCCTGCACCTGCGTCGCGCCGGCTTCCTGCATGTGATAGCCGGAGATCGAGATGCTGTTGAACTTGGGCATCTCGCGGCTGGTATAGCCGAAAATGTCCGAGATGATCCGCATCGAGGGCTCGGGCGGGTAAATGTACGTGTTGCGGACCATGAACTCCTTGAGGATGTCGTTCTGGATGGTCCCGTCGAGCAGCTTGCGATCGACGCCCTGCTCTTCGCCGGCGACGATGAAGAACGCGAGGATCGGGATCACCGCACCGTTCATGGTCATGCTGACCGACATCTGATCGAGCGGGATGCCGTCGAACAGGATCTTCATGTCCTCGACCGTATCGATCGCCACGCCGGCCTTGCCGACATCGCCGGTGACGCGCGGATGATCGCTGTCATAGCCGCGATGGGTCGCAAGGTCGAACGCGACCGACAGCCCCTTCTGCCCGGCGGCCAGGTTGCGGCGATAAAAGGCGTTCGATTCCTCGGCGGTCGAGAAACCCGCATATTGCCGGATCGTCCAAGGGCGGCCCGCGTACATGCTGGCGCGCACGCCGCGAGTGAACGGCGCAAAGCCGGGCAGGCCGGGATCGACCGATACGTCCTCCGCCGTATAGAGCGGCTTGACGGCAATGCCTTCGGGCGTCTGCCAGGTCAGGTCCTTGCCCTTGACCTCCTTGTCGGCCAGCGCCTGCCAGTCTGCGGTGGTGGGTGTATCGGTCATTCCATGGTTCCCGTGTGTGTGATCAGCTGCCGGTGAAGTTCGGCTTGCGCTTCTGCAGGAAGGCAATGGCGCCTTCGCGTGCATCGTTGGTGTCGCCTGCAATCCGCTGGCCCTCGGCCTCGCGCGCCAGAGCCGTGTGGAAATCGCATTCCAGCCCCTCGACCAGGTTCTTGCGCATGATGCCGAGCGCGACGGTGGGCATCGCGGCGAGCCGCTTGGCCAGCGCCATCGCCTCGTCCATCAGGCTGTCATGCTCGACCACCTTGTAGACCATGCCCCAGTCATGCGCCTTGGCGGCGGGGATCTTTTCGCCCAGCATCATCATTTCGGTCGCGCGGGCCTTGCCGATCAGGCGCGTGAGCATCCAGCTCGCGCCGCCATCGGGCACCAGGCCGATATTGACGAACGCCTGCAGGAAATACGCCTTTTCGCTCGCCACGACGAAATCGGGCGCAAGACCGATCGAGCAGCCGACGCCGGCAGCGGGGCCGTTGACCGCGCTGATCGTCGGGATGTGCAGCCTGTGCAGCTTGAGCAGCATCGGGTTGTAATGCTGGGTCAGCGCCTTGTAGCTGCCCTGCCCGCCCGAGATCGAACTGTCGCGCCCGCCGGAAAGGTCTGCGCCCGAACAGAAACCCTTGCCCGCGCCGGTGATCACCAGCGCCCGCGCATCGCCGAGCCGGTCGAGCGCATCGTTGATCTCGCCCGCCATCGGCAGCGAACAGGCATTGAGCCGCTCGGGCACGTTCAATGTGATCGTGGCAATCTGGTCGGCGATGTCGAGTTTTATGGTTTCGTAGGTCATGGTCGCAACTCTCTCCTGTGATTCTTCCCTCTCCCTTGACGGGAGAGGGTTGCGCAGACTTGGTGCTGAAAGCACCTAGTCGAAGCTGGGAGAGGGTGGCTGCCCCCTCTCCAAGGTCCGGTAGCCGACACGTCGGCAACCTCCCCTATCCTCCCCCGCGTTGCGGGGAGGAGCAATATCAGTGCCCCTCGCCCGGCTTCGGCGTCTCCATAATCTCGGTCAGCACTCCGCCCATATCCCTGGGGTGCACGAAGAAAATCAACGTCCCATGCGCACCGATGCGCGGCTCGCCCAGCACGCGCTTGCCCAAGCCTTCGAACTCCGCCTTGGCCGCGTGAATATCGGGCACCTCATAGCAGACATGATGCTGCCCGCCGTTCGGGTTCTTCTCAAGGAACGACGCAATCGAGGCATTGCCCGGCAGCGGCTCGATCAATTCGATCTGAGTGCCATTAAGCGTGCCATCCGCGCCCGGCGTATCGACAAAGCACACCTTCACCCCCTGCTCGGGCAGGTCGAATGGATCATGAATCTTGGTCGCACCCATGACATCGCGGTAGAAGACAATGCTGTCCGCGATGGAGGGCGTCGCGACGCCAATATGGTTGAGACGGCCTAGTTTCATCACGCTTGCTCCAATTCCGTCATGCTGAACTTGTTTCAGCACCCATTTCTCGTCTCGCGCTTTGGCTCAATCCGGCGAAATGGGCCCTGAAACAAGTTCAGGGTGACGGGAGAATGATCGATATTTCGCACTCACAACGGAATGTTGTCATGCTTCTTCCAGGGGTTCTCCAACTGCTTGTTCCGCAGCTTCCGAAGCCCCAGCGCAATCCTGCGCCGGGTCGAGTGCGGCATGATCACCTCGTCAATGAACCCCTTGCTCGCCGCCACGAACGGGTTGGCGAAGCGCGCTTCATATTCCTTGGTGCGCTCGGCGATCTCTTCGGGCGTCTTGCCGCGGAAGATGATCTCGACCGCGCCCTTCGCGCCCATCACCGCGATTTCGGCGGTGGGCCAGGCGTAGTTCAAATCGCCGCGCAGATGCTTTGAGGCCATCACGTCATACGCGCCGCCATAGGCCTTGCGGGTGATCACGGTGATCTTCGGGACGGTCGCCTCGGCATAGGCGAAGAGCAGTTTCGCACCGTGCTTGATGATACCGCTATGTTCCTGCGCCACGCCGGGCAGGAAGCCGGGGACATCGACAAAGGTGATGATCGGGATGTCGAAGCAATCGCAGAAGCGCACGAAGCGCGCGGCCTTTTTCGACGAGTTGATGTCGAGACAGCCTGCCAGCACCATCGGCTGGTTGGCGACGACGCCCACGGTGCGACCCTCGATGCGGCCGAAGCCGGTGATGATATTGCCCGCATGCGTCGGCTGGATCTCGAAAAACTCGCCTTCGTCGAGCGTCTTCCTGATCAGCTCGTGCATGTCATAGGGCATGTTCGGGTTGGCCGGGATCAGCGTGTCGAGGCTGTTCTCGATCCGATCGAACGGGTCGGCGGTCGGGCGCTCGGGCAATGCCTCGCGGTTCGACAGCGGCAGATAATCGATCAGGTCGCGCGCGGCGAGCAGTGCCTCGATGTCATTGTCGAACGCGACATCGGCGACGCCCGACTTGCCGGTATGCGTCACCGCGCCGCCCAGTTCTTCCTGCGTCACCACCTCGTTGGTCACGGTCTTCACCACATCGGGACCGGTGACGAACATATAGCTCGAATCCTTCACCATGAAGATGAAGTCCGTCATGGCGGGCGAGTACACCGCGCCGCCTGCGCAGGGGCCCATGATCACCGAAAGCTGCGGCACGACGCCCGATGCCAGCACATTGCGCTGGAACACCTCGGCATAACCGCCGAGCGACGCCACGCCTTCCTGGATGCGCGCGCCGCCGGAATCGTTGAGGCCGATCACCGGTGCGCCGACCTTCAGCGCCATGTCCATGATCTTGCAGATCTTCTGCGCGTGCCGTTCGGAGAGCGAACCGCCGAACACGGTGAAGTCCTGGCTGAACACGAAGACCAGGCGGCCATTGACCGTACCCGATCCGGTGACCACGCCATCGCCGGGGATGATCTGATCCTGCATCCCGAAATCGACGCAATTGTGTTCGACATACATGTCGAGCTCTTCAAAGCTGCCCGGATCAAGCAGCACGTCGATCCGCTCGCGCGCGGTCAGCTTGCCCTTGGCGTGCTGCGCCTCGATCCGCTTGGTGCCCCCGCCCAGATGCGCCTTGTCGCGCCGGGCTGCCAGTTCTTCCAATATGGCCTGCATCGCATCCTCTTGTGGTGAGTTCGGGAGGCTTCTTTTCCAGCCTTTGCCCCCACAAGCAAATGTTAAATAGCGAACTTGCAAACCGCCAGTTTGCAAACTAGTCCGCAAGGACCATGTCACGCCGCAAACGCCTTTATGCGGGCCAGCGCGTCCGCGCCGTCCGCCGCCACTCGGGTCTCAACCAGGCCGCGATGGCCGAGGCTTTGGGCATTTCAACCTCTTATCTCAGCCAGATCGAGAATGACGAGCGGCCGATCACGCCGCAGGTGCTGACCGCACTGTCACGCCATTTCGCCTTCGAGCTGGAGGACGCCCCCGAGGGCGGGCCTTCGCTCAACTGGCAGACGCTGCTCGACGATCCGGTGCTCGCCGGGATCGAGGTGGACCCGGTGCGCTTTGCGCGGCTGCGCGACAGCCATCCCGAGCTGTCGCACATCATCACCAACCTCTACCAGGGCTATCGCCAGGCGCAGGAGCGTTCGGCGATGCTCGACGACAGCCTCGCCGCCACCGGCCAGCACAATGCCCGCCTGCCCTGGGAAGAGGTGCGCGACTGGTTCCACGAGGCGGGCAATTATATCGACCAGCTCGATCGGACCGCCGAAGAGATTGCCGGCGAGCTGGGCGAAGACCTGAACCCCGACGGCCTCGCCGCGCGGCTGCAGCGCGACCACGGCATCAGCGTCAAGCCGCTGCGTGCGGGTGATCCCAACGCGCCGCTCAGCCAGTTCGACGCAGCCACCCGCACCCTGTACCTGGCCGATGGCGTTGCCCCCGAATCGCGCTATTTCATGCTCGCCCACCGGCTGATGGCGCTGGAAATGCGCTTTGCCATCGCCATCCTCGCCGCCAACGCCAAGCTGAAGAGCGAGCAGGCGCAGAAGCTTGTCTCGGTGGGCCTGGCCAACTATGCCGCCGGTGCATTGGTGATGCCCTATGCGCGCTTTCGCGAGGCAGCGATGGCATGCCGGCACGATATCGACCAGCTGACTCATCGCTTCGGGGTCAGCTTCGAACAGGCATGCCACCGGCTCTCGACGCTGCAACGCCCCGGCGCGCGCGGCCTGCCGGTGTTCTTCTGCCGGGTCGACATGGCGGGTAACATCACCAAGCGGCACAGCGCGACGCGGCTGCAATTCGCCCGCTTCGGCGGTGCATGCCCCTTATGGGTGGTGCACGAGGCCGCCGCGATCCCCGACCGTATCCTGGTGCAGCTCGCCGAGACGCCCGATGGCGTGCGTTATGTCTCGATGGCCAAGGGACTGGTCAAGCCCTCGGGCAGCTATGGCCGCAAGCCGCGCCGCTATGCCGTGGCCTTGGGATGCGAGGTAGAGCATGCCCGGCACTTCATCTACGCCGACGGGCTGGACACGGCGGCGGCAGGCGCAGTGACGCCGATCGGCATCAGCTGCCGCACCTGCCCGCGCGACAATTGTGATCAGCGCGCCTTTCCGCCCACCGACCGACCGCTGGTGATCGACCCCGACCGGCGCGGCATGGTGCCGTACCGGATCGGGTAACGATCAAAAGCGCAACGGCGCTTACTTCATCAGCACAAGCTCTTCGGCCATGCTGGGGTGCAGGGCAACGGTATCGTCGAACGCCTGCTTGGTCAGCCCCGCCTTGACCGCAATCGCTGCGGCCTGAAGGATCTCGGGCGAATCCGGGCCGATCATGTGCAGCCCCAGGATCTTGCCCGAGGGCTCTTCGGTGATCATCTTGTAGAGGCCACGTTCGGCGCGGTGCGCGAAGACATTGCGCATCGGGCGGAAATCCGCCGAATAGACGCGGATATTGCCATAGCGATTGCGCGCCTCGCCCTCGGTGAGGCCCACCGAGGCGATCGGCGGCTGCGAGAACACGGCGGTGGGAATGCAGTTATAGTCCACCGTCCTGGGCGTGCCGCCGAACACCGTGTCGGCGAACGCTTGGCCTTCGCGGATCGCCACCGGGGTCAGCTGCACCCGGTTGGTGACGTCGCCCACCGCATAGATGCTGTCGCACACGGTCTTGCTGTATTCGTCGACCGGGATCGCGCCCTGATCGTCGGTGGTGATGCCGGCATGCTCGAGCCCCAGCCCTTCGACATTGGGCACGCGACCGGTCGCGACCATCACGATATCGGTGTTGATCGGGTCCTGGCCCTTGAGGAACACGTCGAGCGTGCCGTCCTCGCGCTTCTCGATCTTCTCGAACGGCGCCTTGAACTTGAACTCGATGCCCTTGGTCATCGAAATCTGCAGCAGCCGGTCGCGCAACGATTCATCATAACCGCGCAGGATGGTGTCGCCGCGATTGACCACGGTGACGCGGGTGCCCAGCCCGTTGAGGATGCCGGCGAACTCGTTGGCGATATAGCCACCGCCTGCGATAACCGCACGGCGCGGCAAGGCATCGAGATGGAACATCTCGTTCGACGTCAGGCAATGCTCTGAGCCGGGGAATTCGGGCACATAGGGCCGAGCACCGACCGCTACCAGGATATACTTGGCGCTGATTTCCTGCCCGCTTGCCAGCTTCACCCGGTGCGGCGCGATGATCGTCGCGCGTTCCTCGATGATCGTGACGTTATGATTGTTGAGCGTCGATTTGTACGCGGCATTCAACCGGTCGACATCGCCCAGCACGCGGTCGCGCAGCACCTGCCAGCTGAACTTGGTGCCCTCGATCTCCCAGCCGTAATTCTGCGCATCTTCAAGGTCCTCGGCGAAGTGCGATCCATAGACCAGCAGCTTCTTGGGCACGCAGCCGCGGATGACGCAGGTGCCGCCGACGCGATATTCCTCGGCCACCGCGACCTTCGCGCCATAGGACGAAGCGATGCGCGATGCGCGCACCCCGCCCGATCCTGCTCCGATGACGAACAGGTCGTAATCATAATCACTCATCAATCAAACTCCCGGGAACTTTGAATATCGTGCCCCTTACAGGCCCGCCGCCTCGATCAGCGCAGCGGTGGAAGGGTCGAAATCGCCGGATTGGCGGTTGCCCATGGATTTGGCGATTTCCTTGCCCAGTTCAACACCGAACTGGTCAAAAGGATTGATGCCCAGCAGCATGGCGTTGGCAAAGGTGCGGTGTTCGTAAAAGGCGATCAGCGCGCCCAGGCTCTGCGGATCGACATTGTCGAGCAGGATGGTCATCGAAGGCCGGTCGCCGGGATAGCTGCGCTGCGGATCGTCGCTGGCCTTGCCCTGCATCAGCGCTGCGCCTTGCGCAAAGCAGTTGGTCAGCAGTGCGCGGTGATGCGCCTCGTCGAACTCGTGCGCGCTGAGGCGCGACGCAATGAACTCGACCGGGACCAGATGCGTGCCCTGGTGGAGCAGCTGGAACACCGCGTGCTGGGCGTCGGTGCCGACCCCGCCCCAGGTGATCGGCGCACTCGCCCGGCCCAGCGGCGAGCCATCGCGGCGCACGCCCTTGCCGTTGCTCTCCATTTCGAGCTGCTGCAGATAATCGGGGAGCAGGCGCATCCGCTCGTCATAGGCGAAGACGGCGCGGGTCTGGCACTGGCGGATCTGCGCATAATACAGGTCGGCAAAGGCGGCGAGCACCGGCATGTTGGCCGCGAGCGGCGCGGTGGCGAAATGCCGGTCCATGGCGAGCGCGCCTGCGCGGAATTCGGCAAAACCATGATTGCCCAGCGCCATCGCCACCGGGAAGCCGATGCTAGACCAGACCGAATAGCGCCCACCCACCGTTTCGGAAAACGGCAGGATGCGGGTCTCGTCGATGCCGAACTCGGCCGCCTTTTCGGGCGCTGCGGTCAGCGCGACAAGCTGGCCATAGGGGTCTTCGACCCCACCGGCGCGCAACCAGTCGATCGCGCTTTCGGCATTCATCAGCGTCTCGGTGGTGGTGAAGGTCTTGGATGCGATCGCCACCAGCGTCTTGGCGGGATCGAAGCGGTCGACCGCCTCGGACAGTGCTTCGCCATCGACATTGGCGACGACGGCAACGTCATAACGGTCGCTGTCGCGGCACAGCGCATCGATGATCAGCTTGGGCCCCAGCGCCGATCCGCCGATGCCGATATGCAGCACATGCTTGATCTCGCCGAACACACCCTGGTCGATGGCATCGACCAGCGCTGCCATCCGCTCGTGCAGCCGCGCCGCATTCTCGACCGAATCCGTGGCACCATAGCCGCGCTCGGCGGGATGCTCGGACGCCCGGTCCTCGCTGGTGTTGATCTTGGCGCCCGACAGGAACTGATCGCGCATGCCCGCCAGATGCATCGCGGCGGCGAGTTGCTCGAACTGGCCGATCAGCGCCGAATCCAGGTGGGTCTTGGAGAAATCGAACAGGATATCGGTACCCGCCAGCGGCACACGGTGCGACAGGCCATCGACCCGCGCGAGATCGTTTTCGAACAACGTGGACAGTGTCGGACGGGGCAATTCTGCAATCGATTGCCAAATCGTTTCGGCATTGACGGACATGGATAACCTTTCAGGCTGATAGCGCGGGGCCGGGTTTAGCGGCCCGGCAAGGGCTTGGCGAGAGGCTTTCCCGGCGCTTGATGGGGCTTGACGCCGCAAAGCGCGGTCAGCAAAGGAGGCAGATGACCGAAGCCGCCGCCACATCGCCCAAACCCAAGTCGGAAACGGCGGACTTTCTGCAGTTTCTGGTGAAGCTCGCGATCTTCTTCTTCATTCTGCGCAGCTTCATCGTCTCGCCGTTCAACATTCCGTCGGAATCGATGCAGCCGCGGCTGGTCGTGGGCGATTATCTGCTCGTGTCGAAATGGTCCTATGGCTATTCGCGCTACAGCCTGCCGTTCAACCTGCCGCTGATCCCCGGACGTGTCTTTGCTAGCCAGCCCGAGCGCGGCGATGTCGTGGTGTTCAAGGCGCCCCCGGGCGCCAGTGCCGACTATATCAAGCGCGTCATCGGCCTGCCCGGCGACACCATCCAGATGCGCGATGGCGTGGTCTGGCTGAACGGCAAGCCGATCGAGAAGAAGCGGATCGCCGATTTCGTCATTCCGGTCTCGCCCAACACGCGCTGCTATGACCGCAGTTTCGAACTGCCCCAGCCCGATGGTACGGCGGTGTGCAGCTATCCGCGCTTTCGCGAGACGCTGCCCAATGGCAAGAGCTATAACGTGCTCGACCTGATCGATGCACCGCGCGATACGACCGAAGCGATCATCGTGCCGCAAGGCCATATGTTCCTGATGGGCGACAATCGCGACAACAGCCTCGACAGCCGGTTCCCCGCAGTCGAAGGGCAAGGCATCGGCATCGTTCCGCAGAAATATCTGGTCGGCCGCGCGCTGGTGACGGTGTTCTCGACCGATGGTTCTGCCAGCTGGTTCCTGCCCTGGACCTGGTTCACCGCCGCGCGCTGGGACCGGATCGGGGAAGGGTTTTGAGCGCAGAGGTAGACCTTTCGGCGCTGCTGCCCATCACCGATTACCAGCCGCGCCAACCTGCTCTGTTCATCCAGGCGATGACTCATGGCAGCACCGGCATCACGCCCGATTATCAGCGGCTCGAGTTTCTGGGCGACCGGGTGCTGGGCATGGTGATGGCTGACCTGCTGTACACCCGCTTTCCCAAGGCCGCCGAAGGCCAGATGTCGGCGTTTCTCAACCGGCTGGTATCGCGTGAAAGCTGCGCGCAAATCGCGCGGGCGAGCAACCTCGGCCCGCTGATCCGGCTGGGCAAGCAGGCGCGCGACGATGGCGGGGCGGGCAGCACCAACATATTGGGCGATGTCGTCGAGGCCCTGATAGGGGCATTGTATATCGATGGGGGCATCGATGCGGCACGCAGCTTTATCGAGCGGCACTGGTCGGACCGGATCGACGCGATCAGCGAAGCGCCGCGTCACCCCAAGTCCGAGCTGCAGGAATGGGCCGCTGCGCGCAATCGCAAGACGCCCGTCTACACGCTGCTGCGCAAATCGGGGCCGGACCATGATTTGCGCTTCACGGTGCAGGTAGAGATCAAGGGGCTGGGCATCGCCGAGGCGACCGGCACCAGCAAGCAGGAGGCCGAAACTCTGGCCGCAAAGCAGTTTCTGGCGGAGCATGGACGATGAGCGAAGACACCAACCCCACCCGCTGCGGCCTTGTCGCCGTGCTGGGCGCGCCCAATGCGGGCAAATCGACGCTGGTCAATCAGCTGGTCGGGCAGAAGGTGGCGATCACCAGCCCCAAGGCGCAGACCACGCGGACGCGGCTGCTGGGGATTGCGCTCGCTGGTCCGGCGCAGATCATGCTGGTTGATACGCCGGGCATTTTCGATCCCGATCGCCGCTTCGACCGTGCGATGGTCAACGCCGCCTGGGAAGGATCGGACGGGGCCGATGTGATCGCGCTCGTCGTCGATGCCAAGGCCAAGCGTTCCGAACGGCTCGAACGTCTGGTCGAACAGGTCGCGATGCGGCCCGAACGCAAGATCCTGGTGCTCAACAAGGTCGATATCGCCGCCAAGGACAAGCTGCTCGTCCAGGCCCAGCACCTGCACGCGGCGGGGGGCTTTGACGAGGTGTTCTTCATCAGCGCGCTGACCGGCGACGGAATCGAGGAGCTCAAGGCCTGGCTCGCCGCCGCCATGCCCGAAGGCCAGTGGCATTTCCCCGAAGATCAGGTTTCCGATGCCAGCGAGCGTCTGCTCGCCACCGAAATCACCCGCGAGCAGCTGTTCAACCAGCTGCATGCCGAGCTGCCTTATGCCAGCGCGGTGGTTCCGGAAAAGTACCTCACGCGCAAGGACGGATCGATCGAGATCCACCAGCAGATCCTGGTCGCGCGCGACACCCAGCGCGCGATAGTTCTGGGCAAGGGCGGTGCGCGCATCCGGGAAATCGGAGAAAAGGCGCGCGCGGAGCTCGCCCGCGTGCTGGGCGTCAACGTCCATCTCTTCCTCCACGTCAAGGTGCAGGAAGGCTGGGACGAAGACCGCGAGATTTACGAGACCATCGGCCTTGGCTGGGTGAAGTAACGCACGCCTATACGCGCCGCCCTGCACTCCCTATGTGGGATGGCACCATGACCCGCGTCCGTGTCCTTCTGTTCAATTCTGCCGTTGGCCCGTTCGATTACAGCGTGCCGCAGGGCATGGACCTGCCCACAGGCAGCGTCGTGCAGGTGCCGCTGGGCCCGCGCCGGATTGACGGGATCGTCTGGGATTCGGGCAGCTTTGGCGCAGAAGAGATCGAGGCGAGCAGGCTGCGTCCGGTGGTCGCCCGTTACGACATGCCGCCGCTTTCGGCAGCCTTGCGCCGCCTCATCGAATGGACGGCGGATTATTATCTCGCCAGCCCGGCGGCCGTGGCCCGCATGGCGCTGCCCAGCGGCTCGCTGCTAGGGCCGGGCCGCTCGATCACCGAATATCGGCTGACCGGGGAAGCCCCTGCCCGCATGACGCCGCAGCGTCAGGTCGTGTACGACACGCTGGGCGATGCACAGGCCACGGTGCGCGAACTCGCGGCCATGGCCGGCGTGTCCGAAGGGGTGATCCGTTCGCTGGTCCAGTCGGGCGCATTCGAAGCGGTCGAAGTGCCGACCGACCGCCCCTGGCCCCGCCCCGACCCCGATTACATCACCCCGGCGCTGAACGACGAACAGCGCGAGGCAGCGGACCGGTTGGCTCAGGCGGTGCGGCAGGCAGAGCCGGTGCCGTTCCTGCTCGATGGCGTGACCGGATCGGGCAAGACCGAAGTCTATTTCGAGGCGGTGGCCGAGGCGCTGCGCCATGGGCGGCAAACACTGCTGCTGCTCCCCGAGATCGCGCTGACCCAGCCCTTCCTCACCCGCATCGAGGCACGCTTCGGCGCTGCACCCGTCCCCTGGCATTCGGGCCTGAAGCAGACCGAGCGGCGGCGGGCGTGGAATGCGATCATCGGCGGGGATGCAAAGATCATCGTCGGCGCACGCTCGGCACTGTTCCTGCCTTATGCGGACCTTGGCGTCATCATCGTCGACGAGGCGCACGAGACCAGCTTCAAGCAGGAGGACGGCGTGCGCTACAATGCGCGCGACGTTGCGGTGATGCGCGGACGCTTCGAAGGCTGCCCGGTCGTGCTGTCGAGCGCCACGCCCGCGCTCGAAAGCCGGGTGATGGCCGAAGCAGGTCGCTACGAACCGCTCACCCTCACGCACCGCTATGGCGGGGCGCAACTACCGCGCATCAGCCTGATCGACCTTACCCAGGACCCGCCCCCGCGCGGCCAGTGGATCGCGCCGCCGCTGCTCGAGGCGATGCAGGAGCGGCTGGCGAGGGGTGAGCAGACTTTGCTCTTCCTCAACCGGCGCGGCTACGCCCCGCTGACCTTGTGCCGCAATTGCGGGCATCGCTTCAAATGCCCGAACTGCAGCGCATGGATGGTCGACCATCGGCTGACGGGCCGTCTTGCCTGCCACCATTGCGGCCATGCCGAACCCTCGCCCAGCGCCTGTCCCGAATGCGGCGAGACCGATTGCCTGGTCGCCTGCGGCCCCGGCGTCGAGCGGATCGCCGATGAAGTCGCAGCGCTGATGCCCCAGGCGCGCCGCGCCATCGTGACATCGGACACGATCTGGTCGCCCGACAAGGCAGCCGAATTCGTCGCAGCGGTCGAGGCGCGCGCGATCGATGTCATCATCGGCACGCAGCTTGTCACCAAGGGCTATCATTTTCCCGATCTGACGCTGGTGGGCGTGATCGATGCCGATATCGGGCTCGAGGGCGGCGACCTCCGCGCTGGCGAGCGCACGTTCCAACAAATCGCGCAGGTGGCAGGGCGCGCAGGCCGTGCCGCCAAGCCGGGCGAAGTCTTCATCCAGACCCGCCACCCCGATGCGCCGGTGATCGATGCGCTCGTCCAGGGTGACCGCGAGGCCTTTTACGCCGCCGAAACCCAGGCGCGGCGCGACGCCAATGTGCCGCCGTTCGGCCGTCTGGCCGCGATCATCATCTCGTCCGAGGATCAGGCAGAAGCGCAGGAGGCAGCGCGTCAGGCCGGTGCCATCGCTCCGGAACTCGATGGCTTTGCCGTTTACGGCCCTGCCCCTGCGCCGCTTTCGCTGCTGCGCGGGCGCCATCGCTTCCGCCTGCTGGTCCATGCCCGGCGCAATGTCGAGATGCAGCGCATCATCCGCGAATGGCTTCAGCCGATGCGCTGGGCACCGGGGGTGCGCGTCGCGGTGGATGTCGATCCCTATAGCTTTGTGTGATGGCCACGCTATGAGATGGGGCCCATGAACCCCATGCGCCTTATCGCCCTGCTGATCACCGCCTGCGCCGCGCTGATGGCAGCGCCTCTCACCGCAGATCCCGCCGATATCCAGGCCGCCAGCCGGTCGGTCGTGCGCGTGGTGCTGGTGGCGGAAGAGGATGGCGAAACCTTCTATGTCGGCCATGGCAGCGGCTTTGCCGTCGCGCCCGACAAGATCATCACCAATGCGCATCTCGTCGCCCCCCTGCGCGAGGATGCCAGCATCCGCATCGGCATCATCCCGTCCGAAGGCACGACCACCTATGGCGGCAGGCTGGTGGCCATTTCTCCGCGCAACGATCTGGCGCTGATCCAGATGGAAAAGGGCCGCCTGCCCAGCCTGGCGCTGCTCTCGACCCCGCTCGACGATGGCGCATCGGTGATGGCGATCGGCTATCCCGCCGCCGTTGACCGCGCGCAAGGCCTGGACGCGCGCGAAACCGTGGCCCCCATGGCGCCGGTCAAGACACCGGGCGTGATTTCCGGGGGCCGCACCACGCGCGATTTCGATACGATCCTGCACACCGCCGCGCTCGCCAAGGGCAATAGCGGCGGTCCGCTGGTCGATCTGTGCGGGCGCGTGGCGGGCGTCAACAGCTTCGGGTCGCTATCCGATGGCAATGATGCCGAATATGGCTTTGCCGTCTCAAACCGCGAGCTGTTCGGCTTCCTGCGGTCGGCCAAGGTCGATTATCAGCTCGCCGATTCTCCCTGTCGGTCGGTAGCAGAGCTGTCCGCCGAGGAACGCGCGCGCTCTGCCCAGGCAGCCGAAGATGCGCGCGAGCGCCAGCAGGCCGAAAAGGCCGAGCGGCGCGATCTGGAAGAGCGGGCGCTGCGTGATGCCGAACACGCGGTGATCAGTGCGCGCGAAAATCACCTGTTCTTTGCCGCATTGATGCTGGTGCTGGCAGGAGTCGCGGGCGCGGCCACCTGGACGCTGCATGAGCGCGAAGACATGCAGCGGCGCAAGATCGCAGGCGGGATCACCGCTGTGCTGGCGGTCACCGCGGTGCTCGGTTTCGTGCTGCGGCCCGGCTTCGATCGCGCCGAGGAAATGGCGCTGGCGGCGGTCAAGAAGGAACTGGGCGGCAAGGACGCGCTCGCTGGCGGCAGCGATGGTACCTATATGTGCCGTATCGTTCCCGAGCGCAGCAAGATCAGCGCCTCGAGCCCCGAGCCGGTCGAGATTGCCTGGACCGCCAGCGGCTGCGTCAACGGACGCACGCAATATGGCCAGGATGCCGATGGCTGGACCCGCGTGTTCGTGCGCAACGAGGATCAGCTGGTGGCGATCAACCAGTTCAACCCGGACACGCGCGAGTTCCGCACCGAGAATTTCCAGCTTGGTCTCACCGCCATGGATAGCGCGCGCAAGATCCGCGCACGCTATACCAGCCAGAGCTGCACGACCGAGCCCGACCGGATGGCGGAGCTGGAGGATATGCAGAAGGCGCTGCGTCTGGCTCTGCCCGCCCAGCCCAATGAGGTGCTGACCTATAGCTGCACCGCCAAGGCTGCCAAGCCCGCCGAATAGGGCGAACGTCCGGTCAATCGGCCTCGCGCTTGAGCAGTTCGACCTTGATCGGCAAGCCATAGGCATAGCCGCCCAGCGTGCCATCGGTGCGCAAGGCGCGGTGGCACGGGATCAGCACTGCGACGGGATTGGCCCCGCAGGCAGAGCCCACGGCGCGAACCGCAGCCGGGTTGCCGATACTGGCAGCGATCTGCGCATAGCTGCGAGTCTCGCCCGGCGGGATTTCGGACAGCGCCTTCCACACTGCCTCCTGGAAAGCGGTCCCCCGGACATCGACGGGAATGTCCGCGCCGGTGCGCGGGCTCTCCACCTCGGCCACGATGGCGGCGACGAATTGCGCGGCCTCTTCACCTGCGGCCTGCAACTGCGCGGCGGGAAAGCGCATGGCCAGCGCCTCTGCGCCTTCCTCGAACGACAGGCGGCAGACCCCGAGTTCAGTCCAGGCGACGAGCATGCGGCCAAGCGACGTCTCGCTCTGCGTCCAGTGGATCACCACCCCCTGCCCGCCCTTCTTCCATGCCGAGGCTTGCATGCCCATCCGTCCTTTCATTCCGTCATAGAACCGCGAGGGCGCGCTGAACCCCGCCTGATAAATGGCATCGACGACGCGGTCGCTGTCCGAAAGTGCATCGCGCGCCCTTTCGGTCCGCAATGCGCGGGCATAGGCGGCAGGCGAAAGCCCGGTATGGCGGGTGAACACACGTTGGAAGTGTGCAGGCGAATAGCCGCATTCCGCCGCCAGCGCCGCCAGCGCGAGCGGCTCTTCACTCGCCCGGATGGCCTGGATCGCCGCCAGCACCGCCTTCTCGTCGCGCGCCACGTCATCGGGCAGGCAGCGCTTGCAAGCGCGCAGCCCCGCCGCCTTCGCCGCCGATCCATCGGCAAAGAAGCGCACATTCGCCCGGGCCGGATGCCGCGCTGCGCAGGATGGGCGGCAATAGATGCCCGTGCTGAGCACGCCGGTCACGAAATGGCCATCAAACGCACGGTCGCGGCGCAGAACAGCCGCCCAAGCCGTCTCCTCGTCTGGCGCTTGCTCCGTGATCATGACCGTTCCACCTTGGCGACAAAGCAGCCATGCGCTGCATTATGCGCGTGGATATAGGCTATGGCCGCGTCGGCGAACAGATCGCGGATGGCGGCATCCGCGTCGCCCGCCGCCGCCAGCCGTGCCCCGCGCAGCATGCCAGCTGCATCGAAACCGCGCAGACCAAGCGGTCGGTGCTGCATGACCGGCGGGATGGCATCGTGAAACTCTTCGGCTTGGGCTGCCTTGCTGACATAGATCGCATAGGCGCTGCGATAGGGGGTGGCGACATCATGGCTGACATGGTGGACCAGGACCAGCGGCTCGCCCACTTGCGCATCACGAAGCGAGATTCGGCAGGGAAAGCCGGGTGCATGCGTGGCCGTCACGCGGATGGCATCGTGGTCCGCCAATGCCGCATCGGTCAGATCGAACAGGTGCTGAAAGGCATCGGCATCGAGGCCGGCAATGCGATAGGTCATCGAACATCTCCAGGAAGGTGGTGATGTTCGCGAGCTTAAGCGGCGGCTGCTCCGCAGGCGTCCCGGATCATGCGCTCAAAACCGAAAAGGCAGCGTCAGGCGGCGCGGACGGCCTTCGCAAGCTGCTGCATCTGCTGGCGCAGTTCCTGCGACTGGCGCGCGACGTCCTCCGCCGTCTGGCTCAACGCTTCGGCGGAGACATGCGCGTGATTCGACTTGTCGGTCAGCTCGGCGACCTGGCCCATCACCTGCTGGCTGTTGGTCATCAGCGATCGCAGGGCATCCAGGATATCGCGGCTCGCGTCATGCTGTTCGGACACGGCCTCGTCGATCCGATCGGCATTGTGCCGGATCATGTCGACATGCCCGTCGACCGAGATCACCGTCTGCGACACCTGCTGGGTCATCGAGGCGATGCTGCCCAGTCGCTGTTCGACCGAGGCTGCGGCGGCCTGCGTCTGGCTGGCAAGATTCTTGACCTCCTGCGCCACAACCGCAAATCCACGGCCAGCCTCGCCTGCCCTGGCTGCCTCGATCGTCGCGTTGAGCGCCAGCAAATTGGTCTGCTTGGCGATATGCGTGATCATCGCCAGGATGCCTGAAATCTCGCCAGCTACCTCGTGCAGATGATCGGCGGTCTCGCGGCTGAGCCGGCTGGCGTGATGGGCATCGTAAATGTTGCGCGAGCTGTCGGCGACGAGTTCGCGCACACCGCCGCCGGTGTCCTGCAGGCGGCGTCCGTGGCGGTCGATCACCTTCATCGATTCTGCTGCGCGGATCGCCCTGTCGGCGAAATTCTGGCTGAACATCTGGTGCTGTGCGGCGTTGCGCTGCATGTCCTGCGCGCCTTCGCGCATGCCGATGGCCGCCTTGGTCAATTGCTCCGACAGCAGCGACAGCTTGGCCTCGTAGCTGGCGAAAAGTTCGTCGATCGTCTCCGCCCGGCGATGGCGTTCCTCCTGCCATTGCAGCTGCTCGCGTTGCAGTTCCAGCTCCGCCTTGCGCCGCTCCTGCTCCGCCTTGAGGGCCCGCTCCGCCTTGCCATGCGAACGGTGGATCGCGCGGGCAATCGCGCCGATCTCGTCGCGCCGCCGCAAGCCAAGATCATGGGCATGAACGCTGTCCCGCCGCTCAGGCAGGGCATATTTTGCCAGGGCCATCAGCGGAACCAGGAAATCGCGCGACGCATAGCCGATGCACCAACGCACAAAAAAGCCAGCCGCCAGCATCAACAGGGAACAGAAGATCAACCCTGCGATATGAACAATATTCATGCGGATCAGTGTTTTGCGAGCCAAACCGCGCATTTCTGTAACCGCAGTCTGGCTCTGCGCCAGCAGCGGGTCTATCTTGCGATGCAGGACTATCGGGGGGTCGACCCGCCTCCCCTGCTTGATGAAAGCCTTGATCTGTCCGCGCAGTTCCTTGATCGCCTGATCCGCCGGAACCTTGGCCTGGTTCAACTGAGCCATCCTTGCGGGAAATTCCTGACCAAAGGCACCGTTCTCTATTCTCGCCCAGTCTTCCCTGATGGCGCGCTCGCGTCCGTCCAGTTCGGCAAGCGCCTCTTCGCCCCTGGCCAGGCCCCAACGGACTTTCGTCGCCAGACGCATGCTTTCGCGATAGCCATCCACCAAGGATTGCATGTGCATGACTGGCTGGATGCGATCGGTCACCAGGTGATGGGTCATGTATTGGGTCACACCCACCACCGCGATGGCGGCAAAAGCCAGCGCCGCCAGCATGCCCAGCATGGCAGTCAGGCTGAAGCGAACCTTGGCATCGACGCCCATGCCCGCAAACCCCTTGAGCCATTCGGAGCGCAAATGTTTGATTTTTTGCATCGGCAAGGCGATTCCATGCTTGGCCCAAGATGGACTGTTTCCCTCGAGCAATGCCTTGGTGATGCGAAAATTTGGTAAACGTTCCGTTTAGGATGACGAAAGAAATCCCCGGATTTTATGGGGCAACCGGGCCTGGCAACGATGTTTGCCGCCTGTCTTGCAATGCAGCAATATGAGTGCTAACCGCCGCGCCGACAGGTGAGGGAGGGCAGCGCCTTTCCGCATCCGCCTGCTGCATTATCATAATGGCAAGGGAAAGCATTCGCGTGGACATTTCCGGCGGGATACAGGCCAGTCTGGCAGGGCGTTACGCCTCTGCCCTTTTTTCGCTGGCGCGTGACGACAAGCAGCTTGCCGAAGTGGAAGCGAGCGTTGCGACGCTGCGCGCTGCGCTGAATGAGTCGGAAGATTTCGCCACGCTCACCAAGAGCCAGACGATCAGCCGCGCCGCTGCCGAAAAGATCGTCGCTGCGCTTGGCGACACGCTGAAGCTCGACAAGATGACCGGCAATCTACTGGGCGTGCTGGCGACCAATCGTCGCCTTGGCCAGCTCTCGCAGATCCTCGCTGCGTTCGACCAGCTGGTTGCGGCGCATCGCGGCGAAGTGACCGCCGAAGTGACCTCGGCCTTCCCGCTGTCCGAAGCGCAGCTCGATGAAATCCGCAAGCAGCTGAAGGACCGTGCCGGTCACAGCATCAAGATCACCGCGAAAGTCGATCCGTCCATCCTGGGCGGCCTGATTGTCCGCATGGGCAGCCAGATGATCGACTCCAGCATCAAGACCCGTCTCAACACGCTCAGCCAAGCGATGAAAGGCTAACATTCTCATGGACATTCGTGCCGCAGAAATCTCCAAGGTTATCAAGGATCAGATCGCCAATTTTGGCACGGATGCGCAAGTATCCGAAGTGGGCAGCGTGCTGAGCGTCGGCGACGGCATCGCGCGCATCCACGGACTGGACAATGTCCAGGCCGGTGAAATGGTCGAGTTCTCCAACGGCGTGCAGGGCATGGCCCTGAACCTCGAAGCCGACAATGTCGGCGTCGTGATCTTCGGCTCGGACGCCGAGATCAAGGAAGGTGACGTCGTCAAGCGCACCGGCACCATCGTGGACGTCCCCGTCGGCAAGGGCCTGCTGGGCCGCGTGGTCGACGGTCTGGGCAACCCGATCGACGGCAAGGGCCCGATCGTTGCAGACAAGCGCATGCGCGTCGAAACCAAGGCGCCGGGCATCATCCCGCGTACCTCGGTGCACGAGCCCGTGCAGACCGGCCTCAAGGCGATCGACGCACTCGTTCCCGTCGGCCGTGGCCAGCGCGAGCTGATCATCGGTGACCGTCAGACCGGCAAGACCGCTGTCGCCATCGACACCTTCATCAACCAAAAGGGCGCCAATGCCGGCGACGATGAGGGCAAGAAGCTGTACTGCATCTATGTCGCCATCGGCCAGAAGCGTTCGACCGTTGCGCAGATCGTGCGTCAGCTCGAGGAATCGGGCGCGATGGAATATACCATCGTCGTCGCCGCCACCGCTTCGGAGCCCGCTCCGCTGCAGTTCCTGGCACCGTATACCGGCTGCACCATGGGCGAATTCTTCCGCGACAACGGCATGCACGCCCTGATCGTGTATGACGATCTGTCGAAGCAGGCCGTTGCCTATCGTCAGATGTCGCTGCTGCTGCGTCGTCCTCCGGGCCGTGAAGCCTATCCCGGCGACGTGTTCTATCTCCACTCGCGTCTGCTGGAACGCGCCGCGAAGATGAACTCGGACAATGGTTCGGGCTCGCTGACCGCGCTGCCGATCATCGAAACCCAGGCTGGCGACGTGTCGGCCTATATTCCGACCAACGTGATCTCGATCACCGACGGCCAGATCTTCCTCGAAACCAACTTGTTCTACCAGGGCATCCGTCCGGCCATTAACGTCGGTCTGTCGGTGTCGCGCGTGGGTTCTGCGGCGCAGACCAAGGCGATGAAGAAGGTTTCGGGCTCGATCAAGCTTGAGCTGGCGCAGTACCGCGAAATGGCGGCCTTTGCGCAGTTTGGTTCGGACCTCGACGCATCGACCCAGAAGCTGCTCAACCGCGGCCAGCGCCTGACCGAGCTGCTCAAGCAGCCGCAGTTCAGCCCGCTGCCGTTCGAAGAGCAGACTGCCTCGATCTTCGCCGGCACCAACGGTTATCTCGATGCACTGCCGGTGAACCGGGTGAACGAATATGAAGCGGCGATGCTCAGCTTCCTGCGCACCGATCATGCTGATCTGCTCACCACGATCCGCGACACCAAGGATCTGGGTGACGATGCCAAGGCCAGCCTGAAGGCTGCGCTGGACGCATTTGCCAAGACGTTTGCGTAAACTGCTGGTCCCCTGCGCAAGCAGGGGGCTATCGCCCGCCAGATGCGCGGGCTGACACGGCAGAAAATGGCCCCTCGGTTGAACGGGGGAGACCGAACAGGGTTTGAAGTTAGGACACCATGGCCAGTCTGAAAGAACTCAAGGGCCGGATCGCCTCGGTCAAGTCGACCCAGAAGATCACCAAGGCCAAGCAGATGGTGGCATCCGCCAAGCTGCGCAAGGCGCAGGCCGCGGCAGAAGCTGCGCGCCCGTATTCCGAGCGGCTTGAGCGCGTGATGGCATCGCTGGGATCGAAGATCGCGATCAGCGATTCCAGTCCGAAGCTGCTGGCCGGTACCGGCAAGGACCAGGTCCATCTGCTGATCGTGACGTCGTCGGATCGCGGCCTGTGCGGCGCGTTCAACTCGAACATCGTCAAGGCCGCCAAGCTGAAGGCGCGCGAGCTGGAAGCAGCGGGCAAGACCGTGCTGTTCTATCTCGTCGGCCGCAAGGGCCGCGGCATGATCATCCGCGAATATCCCAAGCAGATCGTGCGCTATTTCGACACCACCGCGCTGAAGAACCAGGGCTTTGCCGAAGCGCAGGCGATTTCGGCAGAGCTGATCGCGATGTACGAAAAGGGCGAATTCGACGTCGCCCACCTGTTCTATTCCAAGTTCCGTTCGGCACTGCTGCAGGAACCGGTTGGCCGTCAGATCATCCCTGTCGCCATTCCGGCAGGCGGCGCTGTGACCAGCGATGCTGCGGTGGAATATGAGCCCGATGAGGAAGAAATCCTTGCCGAGCTGCTGCCGCGCAACGTCACGACACAGATTTTCGGTGCGCTGCTGGAAAATGCAGCGTCCGAACAGGGTGCATCGATGACCGCGATGGACAACGCCACGCGCAACGCGGGCGATCTGATCAACCGGCTCACCATCGAATATAACCGCAGCCGCCAGGCCGCGATCACCACCGAACTCGTTGAAATCATCTCGGGCGCCGAAGCCCTTTAACCGTCCGAAAGCAGGAAACAGCTCATGGCAACCACCAACAATATCGGCAAGATCAGCCAGGTTATCGGCGCGGTCGTCGACGTGACCTTTGACGGCGAAATCCCCGCCATTCTGAACGCGCTTGAAACCGTGAACAACGGCCAGCGTCTGGTGCTCGAAGTCGCCCAGCACCTGGGTGAAAACACCGTTCGCACCATCGCCATGGACGGCACCGACGGCCTGGTCCGCGGCCAGAACGTCACCGACACCGGTGCGCAGATCCGCATGCCCGTCGGCCCCGAAACGCTGGGCCGCATCATGAACGTCGTCGGCGAGCCGATCGACGAGCGTGGCCCGATCAACGCCAAGGCATCGGCACCTATCCACGCCAAGGCTCCGGAATTCGTCGATCAGTCGACCGAATCGGAAATTCTGGTCACCGGCATCAAGGTCATCGACCTGCTGGCTCCCTATGCCAAGGGCGGCAAGATCGGCCTGTTCGGCGGCGCCGGCGTAGGCAAGACCGTGCTCATCCAGGAACTGATCAATAACATCGCCAAGGGCCATGGCGGTACCTCGGTGTTCGCTGGCGTGGGTGAGCGTACCCGCGAGGGTAACGACCTGTATCACGAATTCCTCGACGCCGGCGTTATCGCCAAGAACGAAGCTGGCGAAGCGATCAGCGAAGGCTCCAAGGTGGCTCTGGTGTACGGCCAGATGAACGAGCCCCCGGGCGCCCGCGCCCGCGTCGCGCTGTCGGGCCTGACCATCGCGGAATATTTCCGTGACCAGGAAGGCCAGGACGTGCTGTTCTTCGTCGACAACATCTTCCGCTTCACCCAGGCGGGTTCGGAAGTGTCGGCTCTGCTCGGCCGTATTCCTTCGGCCGTGGGCTATCAGCCGACCCTGTCGACCGACATGGGCCAGCTGCAGGAACGCATCACCTCGACCAACAAGGGCTCGATCACCTCGGTGCAGGCCATCTACGTTCCCGCAGATGACTTGACCGACCCTGCGCCTGCCACCTCGTTTGCTCACCTTGACGCGACGACCGTGCTCAACCGCGCGATCTCCGAACTCGGCATCTATCCGGCGGTTGACCCGCTCGATTCGACCAGCCGCGTTCTGGAACCCCGCGTTGTCGGCGTGGAGCACTACGAAACCGCCCGTGCGGTCCAGTCGACGCTGCAGAAGTACAAGTCGCTGCAGGACATCATCGCCATTCTGGGCATGGACGAGCTTTCGGAAGAGGACAAGCTCACCGTTGCGCGTGCGCGCAAGATCCAGAAGTTCCTGTCGCAGCCCTTCCACGTTGCGGAAGTGTTCACCGGCATCTCGGGCAAGTTCGTCTCGCTCGAAGACACCGTGAAGAGCTTCAAGGCCGTGGTCGATGGCGAATATGACCACCTGCCCGAAGCAGCCTTCTACATGGTCGGCGGCATCGACGAAGCCGTGGAAAAGGCCAAGTCGCTGGCTGAAGCTGCTTAAACTGACAATGCTCTCTCCCGCACGGGGGAGAGATACGAAGGCATGCGAGACTGCTCGCTAGCTGAAGTTGAGAGGGGATGGCGTATTCCCCTCTCCCAACCCTCTCCCCTCAAGGGGAGAGGGCTTGAAGGACAATCGAAATGGCACTGCATTTTGAACTCGTAACCCCCGAAAAGCTGGTTCGCTCTGAAGCGGTCCACATGGTCGTCGTGCCCGGCGCAGAGGGCGAGTTTGGCGTGCTCGAAGGCCATGCGCCGCTGATGTCGACCGTCCGTGACGGCCTTGTGTCGATCTACAAGAGCGAAGGCGCGCAGCCGGAAACCATCGCCATCGAGGGCGGCTTTGCCGAGGTCAACGAAAAGGGCCTCACCATACTGGCCGAGCGCGTTTCGGGCTAAGCCTTCGCCGGTCAGCCATGCCCGGTCGGCAGCCGGCTGCCCCGCCTATTTCAACGTCACCCTTTTGTACCGCCAGGCCTGGGGCTTGCTGCCATCGCGCATGCTCGCCTCGGCGAGCAGCATGTCGCCTTCCATCCAGTAGCGGATGCGCTGCGGATATTCGTGGTTGGGATTGACGAAGACGATCTCTTTCGGTCCCGCCTTGACCGCACGGAACGCGGCTGCAGGGTTGCCGAACGGCGCGCCGTAGAACATCAGGTCGCCATTTTCGTTGCGCGCAATCCGCATGAACTCATAGCTGGTGACCGCATCGCCGCGCCCGCCACGACCCGTCCCCAGCATCGTTTCGGCGCGGCAGCCGGTCCAGTTTTCCTCGGTCCAGCGCCCCTCGGTCTCTTCGGACACCCAGCGCCCCTCGATCCAGCACGGCAGCTGCGGAGCCGCAGGCAGGCTGGCCATCTGCATCGCCATACCGATAATCCATCCCGTCAGCGCCATGATCGCCCTTCCCTATTTGCGGCCATCGCGCAGCAGGTAGATGCCGCTGGCGATGATCACGCCGGTCCCCGCCAGCGCGACCAGGTCAGGATAATCGCGGTAGAAGACAACGCCAATCGCAATCGCCACGATGATCTGCACATAGACCATCGGCGCAACCGTGGCAGCGGAGCTGCGCGCGGTGGCAAGATAGACGAACATATGGCTGAAACTGGCCGAGACCGCGACGGTGGCGCAGACGAACACCACATAGGCACTCGGCCAGCCGATCTGCAGCGACGGCACGCCCGAGAGATGGCCCAGCGTCGCGTAGAGGATCAGCAGCGGCGCTGCGAGCGCAGCGACCAGGAACTGCATCAGCAGAACGCTGCCCGATCCGGCAGCGCGCGCGTTGCTCATCATCAGCCCGCTCATCCCGAACGCAGCCGCGAGCGGCAACAGGGCCGCCCAGCCGAGATCGGCAAAGCTCGGCCGCAGCACGATCATCACCCCGACAAAGGCGATCAATGTCGCCACCCAGCGCCCTGCGCTGAGCTTCTCCTTGTACAGGATCGAGGAAATGACTGCGGTCAGCAGCGGGGCCATGAACTGGATCGAGGTGGCGGTCGCGAGTGGCATCAGGAAGATGCTGGAGAAAAAGGTGACCGTAGCGCCAGCGAGGAAAAAGCCCCGCGCGAGCTGCACCCTGGGGCGCGGAAACCGGAAGCCCTTGGGGCCTTCGCGCACCAGCAGCACCAGCCCCAGCCCGATCGCGCCCAGCGTGAAGCGCAGCGCCGCCACCGCCATGCCCGGCCACTGCCCTGCGGCCGACTTGATCAGCCCGTCGCCGCACGACAGCAGCGCGAAACCGGCCAGCGCAAACAGCATGCCCTGCCCCAGACCCTGACGGGATTTCGCGGTCGAACCGGCATTCATCGCATTTTCGGCCAAGTCGTCGCGCCTGCTGGGGTGTTGTTAACTTTTGCCGGGCTTAATGCCCAATATCGGCACGGATGCAAGCGCCATCGGGAATCCGCCGGCGCAACAACGGCCTGACAGATCAGCCTGTTAGGACATTGTCAAAGTTTCCGGGCTATTCACCATGCACAATCTGGACGGCTTCTACCGGCTGTCTGCGACATATTCCGGGATAATCGGTCACCATGAGCGCGTTTGGCAGAAGGAATGGGATTGGACAGATAGGGCCCGGCGCCAGGCCGAGCTTCGGTGTCGCCCGCCCGATGAAGGGCGGCGCAGCAGGCGCGCCGACTCCCGAAGCCCGGCTTGGCCTGTCGCTCGACATGGGCGGCGATCAGTTCCCCGATCTCGACTCGGTCGATCTGCCCACGCTGGACATGATCGACATGACGCCCGAAAGCGCGGCGCTCAACGACGCGATGACGCGGTTGTCCGATCGCGCCAATTCGGTGGCGGACAGCGGCCCCAAGGTCGAAGGTTTCGAAGCCTCGGTCCACAAGATCAAGGAACAGGTGCTGCCGCGCCTGCTGGAACGCGTTGACCCGGAAGCCGCCGCCACGCTGACCAAGGATGAGCTGGCCGAAGAGTTTCGCCCGATCATCCTGGAAGTGCTCGCCGAACTGAAGCTCACCCTCAACCGGCGCGAACAGTTCGCGCTGGAAAAGGTGCTGATCGACGAACTGCTTGGCTTCGGCCCGCTTGAAGAGTTGCTCAACGACCCGGAAATCACCGACATCATGGTGAACGGGCCGGAACAGACCTATATCGAAAAGAAGGGCAAGCTGCAGATTGCGCCGATCCAGTTCCGCGATGAGGAGCATCTGCTGCAGATCGCGCAACGCATCGTCAACCAGGTTGGCCGCCGCATCGACCAGACCACGCCGCTGGCCGACGCCCGCCTCAAGGACGGCAGCCGCGTCAACGTCATCATCCCGCCGCTGTCGCTGCGCGGCACCGCGATCTCCATTCGTAAGTTTTCCGAAAAGCCGATCACGCTCGACAATCTGAAGGATTGGGGCGCGATGTCGGAAAAGATGGCGACCGCGCTCAAGATCGCCGGTGCATGCCGCTTCAACGTCGTCATCTCGGGCGGTACCGGTTCGGGTAAGACGACCATGCTCAATGCCCTGTCGAAGATGATCGATCCGGGCGAGCGCGTGCTGACGATCGAAGACGCGGCCGAACTGCGTCTGCAGCAGCCGCACTGGCTGCCGCTCGAGACGCGCCCGCCGAACCTGGAAGGCAAGGGCGCGATCAGCATCGGTGACCTCGTCAAGAACGCGCTGCGTATGCGTCCTGACCGCATCATCCTCGGCGAAATTCGTGGCGCGGAGTGCTTTGACCTGCTCGCCGCGATGAACACCGGCCATGACGGATCGATGTGTACGCTCCACGCCAACAGCCCGCGCGAAGCCCTGGGCCGTATGGAAAACATGATCCTGATGGGCGACATCAAGATCCCCAAGGAAGCGATCAGCCGCCAGATTGCCGAGTCGGTCGATCTTATCGTTCAGGTGAAGCGTCTTCGCGATGGTTCGCGCCGCGTGACCAATATCACTGAAGTGATCGGCATGGAGGGCGAGGTGATCGTCACCCAGGAACTGTTCAAGTTCGAATATATGGACGAGGGCAGCGACGGAAAGATCATCGGCGAATATCGCTCGACCGGTCTTCGCCCCTATACGCTGGAAAAGGCGCGCCAGTTCGGCTTCGAACAGGCATTTCTCGAGGCCTGTCTGTAACTACAGGCCTTTCAGCGCAAAGGCGGTGGCGAACACCGCCACCATCACTGAGATCATCGCAATGCCGGTCCAGGGCATGAACCCGACACGGTCGAAATCGCTGCGGCGCATCCGCTGCGCATCGGCAAAGGCGGCGGTTCCGGCGAGAGCCGACATGACAAGGGCGAGTTGCCCCCAAAGACTGTGAAACATGAGCGCTCCTTGATGTGGGCGTCATTTGGGGCCTGGCGCAGCAAAGTCCAGCCCCTGGCGTTACCCAACGCCATTATTCTTGACGCATCGGCGCATTGGCATCACCCTCCCGTTCCGTAGCGGCTCTGGTGGGGAGACATGGCCAATGCGCGGATCGGGTATCGTCTGGGGACTGCTCGCCAAGGCTGCGCCGGAAACCACAGGGGGCCAGGGGCCAGGGCTCGACCGACGACAGGTGCTTGCCGGCATCGCGGCCATGGGGCTTTCCCCTGCCCTGATCGACACGGCCGAAGCCGCGATCAGCAAGCGCAGCCGCATCGCGATCATCGGCGCAGGACTTGCCGGGCTGGTGGCACTCGATCGGCTGGTGGCGGCTGGCTTCAACGCCACGATCTATGAGGCGCGTGGGCGTATCGGGGGACGGGTGCTGACCTCGAACGGGCTTCCCGAACCGGGCCTGTATATCGAGGATGGCGCGCATCTGGTGAATACCAACCATGCCGACATTCTGGCGCTGGCCGAGCGCTTCAATATCGGCCTGATCGATCGCGGCGCGATGCCGACCAGCGAACGGTTCGTGGTCGATGGGGCGGAATTGACGGAGGCCGATCTGATCGCCGAATTCAGGCCGCTCGCCGCGCGCATTGCCGAGGACGCGGCTGCGGTCGATGCCGATTTCGATCGCCATGGAACCCGGTTCGACAGCATGTCGGTGCGGCAATATCTCGATGCGGCAGGCGCAGCCGCCAGCCCGAAGGCACGCGCGCTGGTCGAGGCGACCATCCGCACCGAATTCGGATCGGAACCGGGCGAGGTTTCGGCGCTCGAGCTGTTCTTCAACCTGCCCGCGATCAACGAGGACAGGGTCGCGCTGATTTCCGGCAGCGACGAGCGCTACAGCCTGGCAGGCGGCTCCTCGACCATTCCGCGCGCGCTGGCTGAGCCGCTGATGGAGCGGATCAAGACCGGCCAAGCGCTGACCACCGTGCGGCGCAAGGGCAAGGCGGTGGAGCTGAGCTTTGCCAATGGCGCGGTCGTGACCGCCGACCGGGTGATCATCACCGTGCCAGCACAGGTGCTGCGCACCATCGATTTCGGCACCAGCCTGCCCGCCGCCTGGCAGGCGCTGACCCGCGAGCTAAGCTGCGGGCGCAACGAGAAGATCAATGCGGGCTATGCTATGCGGCCGTGGGAAGCAAAGGTCGGCGCGGGCGGGGCCGCCTGGGCGGTACGGACCGGGGGCAGCCCGGGTCTGTTCAGCGAGTTCTGGGGTGCCAGCGCCGGACAGGATGCGGTGCCTGCTGGCGTGCTCACCTGGTTCTTTGGGGGCAACCAGACATCCAGCCTGATGGATTTGTCGCCCGAAGCGATGCTGCGCGCCTGCGAACGCGAGATTGCGCCTGCCGTGCCGGGGCTTGCTGCGCGCAGCGTCCGGCGCACCGCCTGGGCCAGGGACCCGTTCGCGCAAGGCGCCTATTCGCGCTTCCTGCCGGGCCAGCTGACCCGCTTTGCCCAGCACTTCTGGATAGAGGAGGAAGACGGCAAGGTCACCCCGCCGCTGCCCTCGGGCCCGATCCTGTTTGCGGGCGAGCATCTGTCAGATGCGCACACCGGCTATATGAACGGCGCTGCACAGACCGGACGGCTGGCGGCGGAACAGCTGATGGCGCGGGTGCGCTAGCCGTCGCGCTTATTTCTGCAGCTCAATCAGCCTTGACCGAACCGAACAGCATGCTGCGCCAGCCCGAGCGATCGAACGGCTTCCACGCGTCTTCACCCTGCGCCAGACGGTCCGCAATCGCGTACATCACCATCGGGTTGACGCCGAGCCCGCAATGGCTGGCGTGCACCTCGATATTGTCGGTCTGCGGTCCCGGCTTCTGAACCGATCCGCGCCAGGCGACGATGCCGTCGGTGCGCGTCAGGATGGACGTCGTCGGAACGGGCGGTGCCTCGTCGAGATTGCGGAAGCGGCCCTGCTGCAGCGGCTCGGGTTCGGGTCCGTTGAGCCGCTCGAACAGGCGGCGGGCATTGGTATGGCCGCGATCGTTGGAAATCGGGCTGCCCAGCGAGATGACCTGGCGGACCTTGTCGGGTGCATTCTTGGCGATCTCGCGCGCGAACACGCCGCCCAGGCTCCAACCGATGATCGACACCTTGCGGCCCGACTGGTCGTGAATGCGGTGGAGCAGATCGTTCATCTGCGCCTCGCGCGCATTGTCGATCCGGATATTGCGGCCCATGTCCCAGCCATGCGCGTCATACCCCAGGCTGGTCAGCAGATTGCGCATCGGCTTGGTCGACCGGTCGCTGGCCAGGAACCCCGGCAGCACCAGCACGCTATGGCCATCGCCCTTGGGCAGCATCGAGAGCGCGCCGCGAAAAGCATAGAACGCGCCCAGTTCGACCACGGCCCGGCCTTCTGCCAGGGTCCAGAACAGGTGCGGCGGCTTGGCAGACTGGGTAGCGGTGGCGGTCATCAATGTCTCCGATCTGTCACACAATATGGAGCATCAGCCCGCGAATACCAGCCCCATCACGCGGCGGCAGCAGCGGCCTTGCTCTTGCCCTTCCGCTTGGCTGCGGGCTTGTCGGCGGGGATCGACACCCCTGCCGCCAGCGCCGCCATCAGGTCCTCGAACGAGGCCTGCAGACATTCGGAATAGAATTCCGGATCGGGCATCGCCTTGCGGCAGGCGGTAAAGCCGATCGTCGCCTGATCGACATAGCTTTGCACCACATGCCCGAGCGCAAGGCCATCGGTCAGGCACAGCAGCCCGTGCATGCTGATCATCTTCGCGCCGGTCGAATAGATCGGCACCGGCGGACCCGGCACGTTGGTCACCACCGTGCTGAAGGGCGGCTTGACGTAATTGGCCAGCCCAAGCCGCGTGTAGAGCTGTGCCCCCAGCGCCATGAACAGTGCAGGCGACACCTTGCTCATCTCGGTCATCTGCCGCGCGCCGAGCGCATCGGTCATCGCCTTGGAACGCAGCGTCTGCTCGTGGACATAGGCGAGGCGCTCGACGGGATCGGCGATATGGCTGCCCAGCGGCACGATCATCGCCGACACCTGGTTGCCCATGGTGTTCTTTTCCTTCTCCGCCCGCACCGAGATCG
Organism: Blastomonas sp. SL216; assembly: GCA_026625625.1. Taxonomy (NCBI): domain Bacteria; kingdom Pseudomonadati; phylum Pseudomonadota; class Alphaproteobacteria; order Sphingomonadales; family Blastomonadaceae; genus Blastomonas; species Blastomonas sp. SL216. The sequence goes on along the minus strand of CP113055.1, from coordinate 826,909 downwards.
GTGCCATGGCGGTGAGGCTGCTCTCGGGCAGCTCTGCATGTGCCGTCAGATAGCGGTGCAGACCGCCGCCGATGATGGCGAGGAACACATCGTTGATCTTGCAGCCAGGCGAAAGCGCACGCAGCGCCTTGATATCGGCCAGGGTGAAGGTGCGCCCCTCGACCACGCGATTGGGGGAGACCGGCACGTTGAATCTGGTGCGCGGCGCGGCAATGGCGGTGTTGAGGCTGAATTCGTTGGTCACCAGCCCCTTGGCGGCGCGGTACAGGCCGGGGGCGGCCTTGGCGATGACGCCGGTCTGCCGCCACGGGTTGAGCCACGCGCGGGCATAGCCCTTCAGGAACAGGCCAACCGGATCGGGCACGCGATCAGGCCGCCACGCTCTGGACGCCGGTGGCGGCGGATCCTCAGGGCGCAGCGTGTGGAGCGCATCCATCAGGTCGATGCCCGACATGCCGTCAATCGCGGCGTGATGGACCTTGGTGATCATCGCGAAGCTGCCCTTGGGCACGCCCTCGATATTGTCGAGCCCTTCCACGACACAGAATTCCCAGGGCGGTCGCGTCAGGTCGAGCGGGCGCGAGAAGATACGTGCGGCCTGGATGCACAATTGCCGCCAGTCACCCGGCTTGGGCAGCGCCACATGACGCACATGATATTCAAGGTCGAAATCCGGATCCTCGATCCAATAGGGATAATCGAGGTTGAGCGGCACCTTGACCAGCCGCTGCCGCATGGTCTGCGACAGGTGCATGCGCGATTCAAAGAAGTTCAATATGTCCTTGAAGCGCACGAACCCGCCCGGCGCGGTCGACGGATCGTAGATCAGGATCGAGCCGATATGCATCGGCGCGTTGCGCTGCTCCAATGCGACGAACGATGCGTCCATCCCCTGCAATTGCCGCATGGCCATTCCCCTCCCAAGGACCGCGCGCCGGCTGAAGCCGGTCACGCCGAGGGAGGGAGGCTAACACAATGCGCTTGCAGGGCAAGTGCGGCTAAAGAGCCCGCAGGCGGGCCCCGGTCAGCGTCCGGTCCAGTTGCCGGAGCGCTTCTCGACGAAAGCGGCCATGCCTTCCTTTTGGTCCTCGCTGCCGAACAGACCGTGGAACAGGCGGCGTTCGAAGACCACGCCCTGCTGCAGCGTCGTTTCGAACGCAGCGTTGACCATTTCCTTGACCGCCAGCGTGGCGAGCGGGGCCATGCCCGCAATCGTCTGAGCCGCCTTGACCGCTTCATCGACCAGATCGGCCACCGGCACGACGCGCGCAACCAGGCCCGATTGCTCGGCCTCGACAGCGTCCATCATCCGGCCCGTCAGGCACATGTCCATGGTCTTGGCCTTGCCGATCGCGCGCGCCATGCGCTGCGATCCGCCCATGCCCGGCGTGACGGCCAGCTTGATCTCGGGCTGGCCGAACTTGGCATTATCGCCTGCAATGATGAAATCACACATCATCGCCAGTTCGCAGCCACCGCCGAGCGCATAGCCGGCGACCGCAGCGATCACCGGCTTGCGCGTCGCGGTGACGCGGTCATAGCCGGCGAAGAAATTGCCGCCGTACATGTCGGCAAAGCTCTGCGTTGCCATTTCCTTGATGTCCGCGCCCGCGGCAAAGGCCTTTTCGCTGCCGGTCAGCACCGCGCAGCCCTGTGACGGATCGGCATCGAACGCACCCAATGCGGCGATGAGATCGGCCAGCACCTGGCTGTTCAGCGCGTTGAGCGCCTGCGGACGGTTGAGCGTGATCAGCGTTACGGCACCGCGCTGTTCGACGAGAAGCGTTTCATAGGTCATCGTGCAATCTCCAATGGGGTCCAGGCCTGATCTTCAGGCAGCGGCGCAAAGATCGTATCGAGCAGCGCATCGGTGACGCCCTCGGCGTTCTGCGGATTCCAGCGCGGCGCATTGTCCTTTTCGATGATCAGCGCGCGCACGCCCTCGATAAAGTCGTGCATCTGCACAACGCGCGCACCGATGGCATATTCCTGACGCATTTCGGACGCGAAATCAGGCATTTGTGCGCCTTCCTTGAGCTGGCGCAGCGCCACCTTGCAGGTTTGGGGCGACTTGGTGGAGAGCGTTTTGAGCTCCTTTTCGCTCCATTCCGAACCATCGGCGGTCAATGCCGCGAGAATGTCTTCATAGCGATCCGATGCAAACAGGCGGTCGATCTGCTCGCGATTGCCCAGAATGCGCGCGGGCGGCGGTGCCACGTCAAGCTCGGCGAGGATCGCTTCCAGATCCTGCGGCGCGGCAGCGATCCGCTGCTTGGCATCGGCCAGCGCTTGCGCGGGCAGATAATGCGTCGCGAGGCCCAGCGCATGGCATTCCGCGCCATCGAGCCGCGCTCCTGTCAGCGCGAGGAACGGCCCGACGCGGCCCGGCAGGCGCGAGAGGAACCAGCCGCCGCCGACATCGGGGAACAGGCCGATGCCCGTTTCCGGCATGGCGAAGCGCGTGTTCTCGGTCGCGATGCGATAGCGCGACGGCATCGCAAGTCCCACGCCGCCGCCCATGGTGATGCCATCCATGAACGCGATGACAGGCTTGGGATAGACGAACAGCAGATGGTTCAGGCGGTATTCGATGAAGAAGAACTCGCGCGCCTCTGCACCATCCGCCGCGCCGCTGGTCGCGAGCATGCGGATATCGCCGCCGGCGCAAAAGCCGCGGCCTTCGGCATGGTCGATCATCACCGCGTCGATTGCGGGATCGGCCATCCAGCCGGTCAGCGCCTCGGTCATCGCCTGGCACATCGGCGTGGTCAGCGCATGGATCGCACCGGGGCGGTTGAGGCTGATGATGCCGGTGCGTCCTTCGACGCGGGTGAGGATATCGCTGGTCATGACGTTTCCCTTACTGGCGCAGCATTTCGCGCGCGACGATCATCCGCATCACCTGGTTGGTGCCCTCCAGGATCGAATGAACGCGCAGGTCGCGCCAGAAACGCTCGATCGGGTAATCCTGCAAATAGCCGTAACCACCAAAGAGTTGCAGCGCATCGTTCACAATCTTCGAACCGCTGTCCGTGCTCAGGCGCTTGGCCATGGCGGCGAACTTGGTCTTGTCGGGCGCATTGGCGGTGACCTTGGCGGCGGCAAGATAGAGCAGCGCGCGCGCCGCCTCCAGATCGGTGGCCATATCGGCGAGCATGAACTGAGTGTTCTGGAAATCGCTGATCCGCTTGCCGAACTGCTTGCGGTCATGGGTATAGGCAATCGCCTCATCCAGGCAGCGCTGCGCGCCGCCCAGCGAGCATGCGCCGATATTGAGGCGACCACCGTCCAGCCCCATCATCGCGAAGCGGAAACCATCGCCTTCGGCACCCACCCGGTTAGCGACCGGAATACGCGCGTCCTCGAAAATCACCTGCGCGGTCGGCTGGCTATGCCAGCCCAGCTTCTTCTCGTTCGCACCGAAGCTGACGCCAGGCGTGTCCTTGTCGATGACCAGACAGCTGATGCCCTTGGGACCATCTTCGCCGGTGCGGACCATCGTGACATAGACGTCGTTCGCGCCCGCGCCGCTGATGAACTGCTTGGAGCCGTTGACCACATAGTGATCGCCATCGCGCACCGCCTTGGTCTTGAGCGCCGCGGCGTCCGATCCGGAGCCCGGCTCGGTCAGGCAATAGCTCGCGATCTTGTCCATGGTGACCAGGTCGGGCAGGTAGCGCGCCTTGAGCTCGTCCGAGGCGAAGCTGTCGATCATCCAGGCGGCCATGTTGTGGATCGAGATGAACGCGCTGGTCGACGGGCAGCCATAGGCCATTGCTTCCATGATCAACGCCGCTTCCAGCCGGCCCAGGCCGATGCCGCCGCTTTCCTCGCTGACATAGATCGAGGCAAAGCCGAGTTCGGCAGCTTCCTTGATGGTGTCGCGCGGAAAGATGTGTTTCTCGTCCCATTCCGCCGCAAAGGGCGTGATCCGGTCGGCGGTGAACTTGCGCGCCGCTTCCTGGATCGCAAGCTGATCTTCGGTGAGCTCGAACTGGTCGGTCATGGTTGTCCTGTGGCTTTGTGGCGGGAAATGCCGCCGGATTGTCCTCGCGATTAATCGAACTGCTCGGCTTTGGCCAGAGTGGTCACCCCTGCCCTTTTGGCCACGCTTGATGCGAAAATGCAGGAATCTTTGCATCCTGCCAGAAGTTTGCAGCGAATTTGCTCTATGACGGGATGACGCGCGAGATTGCTGCTGTTAGCAGGGCTCCGATGGATCTGCCCGAACCGACTCCCGCGCCTGCCGAGCACCGGAACCAGTCGCTATCCGCCATCGTCATTCGGCTGTTCGCTGCCGTGTCGATCACGGCGATGTTCGCTTGCGTGAAGCTCGCCTCGGATCGGGGCGTGCATGTGCTGGAGAGCGTGTTCTACCGGCAATTGGCAGGCATCATCGTGCTGATCCCGATTGCGCTCGCTGGGCCCGGCCTTGCCGCACTCAAGACGAAGCGGCCATGGGCGCATGTCAGCCGAATGGTGATCGGCATGGTCGCGATGTCGCTCAACTTCCTGTCCTTCGCCCTGTTGCCAATTGCCGAGGCGACCGCGATCGGTTTCATGGTTCCCATCGTCGCCACATTGCTGTCGATCGTGTTGCTCCAGGAAACGGTTGGCGTGCATCGCTGGACCGCGATTGCTGCAGGGCTGATCGGTGTGGTCATCGTCGCGCAACCGGGCGATGGCCATATCCCGCTGATCGGTGCGATTGTCTCGCTGTCAGGAGTCGCGGTAACGGCCTTTGTCAGCATCATCATCCGCAAGCTCGGCGAAACCGAAAACCCGATCACCACGATGTTCTGGTTTTCGCTGAGCTCGATGGTGCCGCTGGGCATCGCCATGCTGTTCGTCGGCCAGGTGCACGACGCGCACACCTGGGGCTTGATCGCGTTGATGGGCCTGTTCGGCGCGGGCGCGCAACTCGGCATTACCTGGTCGCTGCGCCTGGCGCCGATATCGGTGGTGCTGCCGATGGACTATTCGAGCCTGATCTGGGCGGCGCTGCTCGGCTGGTTCATCTGGGACAACTGGCCGGTGCCCGCGACCTGGATCGGGGCACCGCTCATCATCGGATCGGGCCTGTACATCGCCTGGCGCGAGAACAAGCTGGCGAAACGGCGAGCCTAACCCACCGCGCGCTCGCGCCCCTCCCAATAAGGCGCACGCAATTCACGCCGCAGGATCTTGCCCGTGGCATTGCGCGGCATCTCCGGAATGACATCGATGCTCTTGGGCGCCTTGAACGGCGCGATACGCTCGCGCGCCCAGGCGATTACCGAAGCGGAATCGACCTCATGCCCCGGCTTGGGCACGACCACGGCCTTGACCGCCTCGCCCCATTTCTCGTCAGGAATGCCGATCACTGCGACTTCCAGCACATCGGGATGGCCGAAGATGGCATTCTCGACCTCTGCCGGATACACATTCTCACCGCCGGAGATGATCATGTCCTTCACCCGGTCCTGGATATAGACATAGCCGTCATCGTCCATATAGGCGGCATCGCCGGTGCGCAGCCAGCCCTCGCCGTCCACCGTCTCGCGCGTCTTGGCTTCATTGCGCCAATAGCCGGTCATGTTGAGCGGCGAGCGCGTGGCGATTTCGCCGATGGTGCCATTGGGCACGGTATTGCCCTGGGCATCAATGATGCGGATCTCGACGCCCGGAAGCGCCTTGCCGGCAGAGCGCATGCGCTGGTTGCCCTGCGGATCATGATCCTCGGGCGGCAGCGCACAGAAAGTGCCGGTCGTTTCGGTCATGCCATATTGCTGGCAGAACTCGGCCCCCATGACCTGCATGCACTGGCGCAGCAGTTCCAGTGGAATGGGTGCAGCGCCGTACATCACCAGCTTGAGCTTCGACCAGTCGGTCGATGCGGCGCGCGGATGATTGACCACCATCTGCAGCGCGGTAGGCACCAGGAACATGTGGGTGACGCCATCGCTCACGCAATCGAGCACTGCATCGGGCGAGAACTCGGCGCGGATGACCGCGCGACAGCCATTGTAAAAGGCAATCGTGCCCACGCCCGATCCGGCAATATGCGCCACCGGCATGATGACCAGCATCGAATCCTCGCTGCCGACCTTGTACCAGTCGACATCCGAAGCCTCGATGATTGGCCGAAGCCCGAACATGTTGCGGTTGCAGAGCACCGCGCCCTTGGGGTGACCGGTGGTGCCTGAGGTATAGAGCTGCAGCACCCCGCGTTCGGGATCGACCTGCGGCAGCGCGGCATCGCCCTGCGCTTCGGCCCAGCCATCGAGCGTCTGCAGACCCGATGCGCTGTCGTCTTCATCGATGAGCAGGGTCCCGAGGCTATCAAGCCCCTCGGCAGCGGCCTGGGCGGTTTCGGCGGAGAACGGCTGGCAGACCAGCATGGCCGCCCCGGTATCGGCGAGGATATAGCGCACTTCGGGCACCGCCAGGCGCCAGCCCACCGGCACCATGGCAAGGCCTGCGCGGCTCGCCGCGATCAGCAACGTAAAATACAGGCTGGCATTCTTGCCCAGCCAGGCGATGCGCGTGCCAGGCTCCAGCCCGGCAGCGACAAAGGCGCGGGCGTAGCGATCGGCCTGTGCGTCGAGCTGACGATAGCTGATCCGGGCAAGGCCATCATCCAGCGCGATGGCATCGGGGCGTTCCTCTGCCCAGTAGCGGATGGTCGAACCAAGATCGGTACGCGCATTGGTCGTGCTGGCCAGCATGTCTCTCTCCCACAATGCTTGCATGGGGGCGGACCTTTGCGGCCCTGCCCTGTCGAGAGCAGGCTAGGCGGAAAGCCGCGCGCTTGACAATAGATTTGCGTCAGGCCCGGCGATAGACCAGCGACAGGTTGTTCGCGGGCATCTCGATCAGGTCGGACCGGACAAGGCCATTTTCGGCAGCTATGGCGTCAACTTCGGTCACATCGCGCAGCCCCCAGGCGGGATTGCGCGCCTTGAGCGACGCATCGAACGCCAGGTTGCTCTCTGCCGTCATGACGTCATGACGGATGAATGGCCCATAGATATAAAGCGGCGCGTCAGGACCGAGCAGGCCGGCAGAATGGCGGAAAAGCGCCAGCGTCGCGCTCCAGGGGCTGATATGCAGCATGTTGATGCACAGGATCGCATCCATATCACCCACCGGCCAATCGGGCTGCTCGACATCGATCAGCACAGGCGGGTGGATATTGGCGACGCCCGCTTCTGCCGCCCAGGCCGCGATCGACCGCAATGCCGCAGGCTCGCAATCGCTCGGCTGCCAGCCAAGCTGCGGGAACGCCTGTGCGAAATGCACTACATGCTCGCCGCTGCCGCTGGCGATTTCCAGCACGGTCCCGCTCTCTGGCAGGACCTGCCGCAATAGCGCGGTGATGGCATCGCGATTGCGCAAGGTAGCAGGGGCATGGCGGCGCACGTCTTCGCCCGCCTCGTCGATCAGCCATGGCTTGGGTCCGGTCATGACAGCATCATGGCGTGAAGCCTTGGCCAGAGCAATCATCTGACGCCTTGCATCATGTAGTCGGAGAGGCCAGCTTGGCCGCCATGGACGACGAACCACCTCAACTCCCCCGGATCGACCCCAGCATCGCGCCTTCGGTCGGCTTCCCGCCGCCGCTGGTCTATCTAGGCTTTCTGCTGCTTGGCCTGTTGCTCGACCGCCTTGCAAGCCTGCCGCCCATACCGATGGGGCGATCGCTCGAATGGGTCGGCTTTGCGCTGATGATCGGCGGGATCGCGCTGATCATCGTCTCGCTCGGCCTGTTCAAGGCCTATGGCGAGAACCCCGAACCCTGGACGCCCAGCCAGGCGATCATTGCGCGCGGTCCCTATCGGCACAGCCGCAATCCCATGTATCTGGGGATGCTGATGATCCAGTTCGGCTATGCTCTTTGGGATGCCAGCATGGGCGTGCTGGCGTTCGTGCCCTTTGCCTTCATCGCCATCGATCGTGCGGTCATTGCCAAGGAAGAGAAGTATTTGCGCGGCAAATTTGGCAAGGCGTTTGAAGATTACTGCGCGCAGGTGCGTCGCTGGATGTGAAAAACCCGCCCGGCTTGCGACCGGGCGGGTTCCGAAGGGATCACTCTGCGGCTTCGGCCTGTTCGATGACCGGTTCGGTCCAGACGAGCACCGGCTTGCGCGCGGCAAGCGTCTCGTCGAGGCGACGGCGCGGCGCAAAATGCGGCGCGCTGTGCAGCGACGGATCGCCCTGCTTGGCCCTCAGCGCCACCGAGCGGAGCGCACCGATGAACTGATCCAGCGCAACCTTGCTTTCGGTCTCGGTCGGCTCGACCAGCATCGCGCCGTGGACGACCAGCGGGAAATAGACCGTCATCGGGTGGAAGCCCTCGTCGATCAGGCCCTTGGCGATATCCAGCGTCGAGAAGCCCTCTGCCAGGCCATTGTCCGAGAACAACGCCTCGTGCATGCACGGCCCGGCTGCACCGAAGGGCGCGTCGAGCACGTCCTCCAGCGAGCGCAGCACGTAATTGGCGTTGAGCACCGCATCCTCGGCGACCTGCAGCAGACCGTCGGCACCGTGGCTGAGGATATAGGTCAGCGCGCGGGTGAACATGCCCATCTGGCCATGGAAGGCGACCATGCGGCCAAAGCTGGAGGCGTGATGGTCCTCCATGCTCTCTTCCTCGATCAGCACCAGCTTGCCATCATCGGCGCGTTCCACGAAGGGGAGTGGCGCGAACGGGGCCAGCGCTTCGGAGAACACCACCGGGCCGGAACCGGGTCCGCCGCCACCGTGCGGGGTGGAGAAGGTCTTGTGGAGGTTGATGTGCATGGCATCGACGCCGAGATCGCCCGGGCGCACCTTGCCAACCACCGCGTTGAAGTTCGCGCCGTCGCAATAGACGAAACCGCCCGCCTCGTGCACCGCATCCGAGATGATCTTGAGATCGCGCTCGAACAGGCCGCAGGTATTGGGGTTGGTGATCATCACACCCGCAACATCGGGACCGAGCCGCGCCTTCAGCGCATCGACATCAACGCGGCCATCGGGCTTGGCGGGAATGTCTTCGACCTGATAGCCGACGAATGCGGCGGTGGCGGGGTTGGTGCCATGCGCGCTTTCGGGCACCAGGATGACCGAACGCTTGTCACCGCGCGCCTCGAGCGCCGAACGGATCGCCAGGATGCCGCACAGCTCGCCATGCGCGCCGGCCTTGGGCGACATGGCAACGCCGGCCATGCCGGTAAGCTTGACCAGCCAATCGCCCAGCTCGTCGATCACCGCCAGTGCACCCTGCACGGTGTGGATCGGCTGCAGCGGATGGATATCGGCAAACCCAGGCAGGCGCGCCATCTTCTCGTTGAGGCGCGGGTTGTGCTTCATCGTGCACGATCCCAGCGGGAACAGGCCGAGGTCGATCGCATAGTTCTGGCGGCTGAGGCGTGTGTAGTGACGCACGGTTTCCTGCTCGGACAGGCCGGGCAGGCCGATAGCCGCCTTGCGCTCCAGCCCGCCGAGACGCGACGCCACCTTCGGCGCTTCGGGCAGGTCGACGCCGGTGCGGCCCCTGTCGCCGATCTCGAAGATCAGCGCCTCTTCCAGCATCAGCGCACGGTTGCCGGTGCTGGTGGCCATGGCGGACGATACCACCGCATCATCGACCGGACGGGTCGGGCGGCCCTGGTTGTTCATGCTCATGCCAGCAGCTCCTCAAGGTTCGTGGCAAAGGCTTCGATATCTTCATGGGTGGCGGTTTCGGTCACCGCGACGACCAGTCCGTTGGCAAGCTCTGCATCCTCGGGATACAGACGGCCCAGCGAGACACCGCCCAGGATCTTCCGATCGGCGAGCGCACGGACGACCGAGCGCGCATCCTTGGGAAGAACGAGGGTGAACTCGTTGAAGAAGCTGGAATTCAGTAGCGTGACACCGGGAACCTTCGCCAACCGGTCTGCAGCCGTCACCGCCATGCCATGGTTGATCTCGGCCAGTCCGCGCAGACCCTTTTCGCCCAGCAAGGTCATGTGGATGCTGAACGCCAGCGCGCACAGACCGCTATTGGTGCAGATGTTGCTGGTCGCCTTTTCGCGGCGGATATGCTGCTCGCGCGTGGACAGGGTGAGCACGAACCCGCGCTTGCCCTCTGCGTCCACAGTCTCGCCGCACAGACGTCCGGGCATCTGGCGGACATATTTCTGCTTGCAGCCGAACAGGCCGACATAGGGCCCGCCGAACTGCAGCCCGACGCCGAGCGACTGGCCTTCGCCGACCACGATGTCCGCGCCCATTTCGCCGGGGCTGCGCAGAGCACCCAATGCGACCGGCTCGGTCACCACCGCAATGAGCAGCGCACCTGCCGCCTGTGCAGCGCTGGCCAGCGCCGAAAGGTCATCAATCCGGCCCAGAATGTCGGGATATTGCACCACGACGCAGCTGGTGTTCTTGTCGATCTGCGCGATCAGATCGGCAGTATCGGTGTCTGCGTTGAGGCTGGGGGCGCTGTGCACCAGCGCATCGCCGGTGAAGCGCGCCATGGTCTTTGCGACACCGACATAATGCGGGTGCAGGCCGGACGACAGCAGGGCGGTGGCGCGCTTGGTGATGCGGCGGGCCATGCTGATCGCTTCCCAGCAGGCGGTCGAGCCGTCGTACATCGACGCATTTGCCACATCGCAGCCCAGCAGGCGCGCGACCTGAGTCTGAAACTCGAACAGCATCTGCAGCGTGCCCTGCGCGATTTCCGGCTGATAGGGCGTGTAGGCGGTCAGGAACTCGCCGCGCTGGATCAGGTGATCGACCGAAGCCGGGACATGATGCCGATAGGCACCTGCGCCCATGAAAAAGGGCAACTCGCCGGCGACCAGGTTGTGGCTCGCCAGCGCCTTCATATGCCGTTCCACCGCCATTTCAGGCGCATGCATGGGCAGGCCATGGATCGGACCGGTCAGACGGGCTTCTTCGGGAATATCGATGAACAGGTCATCGATCGATGCTGCGCCAACGGTGGCGAGCATCGCGCTGCGATCCTGCGTATTGAGGGGGAGATAGCGCATTGCGGCTTATGTCCTTGGCTCAGGAGAATTGTGAAGAATCAGAGACCTGCGACGAACTTCTTGTACGCAGCCTCATCCATCAGATTGTCGAGTTCGCCCGCATCGGTCAGTTCCAGCTTGAAGAACCAGCCATCGCCTTCGGGGTCCGAATTGACCAGGCCGGGTTCGTCGGCGAGCACGTCATTGCCTTCGACGATCGTGCCCGACACCGGGCTGTAGACATCGCTGGCAGCCTTGACCGATTCCACGACAGCGGCTTCATCGCCCTTGTCGAACTGCTTGCCTTCACCGGGCACGTCGACAAACACCACATCGCCCAGCTGCTGCTGTGCATATTCGGTGATGCCGACCGTGGCGATCTTGCCTTCGACTTCAACCCATTCATGTTCTTCGGTAAAATAGCGGCTCATGGTGTCACTCCATCGGAACGTGAGATAATCAGGCGGTTTTGGCGCGGTGGTAGCGGTGCGGGACGAACGGCATCGTCGTCACCTTGACCGGGATGCGCTTGCCGCGCACCTCGGCTTCCAGCGCAGTGTCGAGCGGGGCGAAGGCCGATTTGACCAGCGCCATCGCGATCGGCGCGCCCAGCGTGGGGGCAAAGCCGCCCGATGTCACCTTGCCGACCATGCGGTCACCGACATAGAGCTCTGCGCCTTCGCGCACGGGCTGGCGGCCCTCGACGGTCAGCGCGACGCGCTTGCGGTCGGTGCCTTCTTCCAGTTCTTCCAGAATGCGTTCAGCCCCGGCGAAGCCGCCCTCGGCGCGGCGGCGCTTGCTGATGGCGAAGGCGAGATCGCCCTCGACCGGGCTCACCGTTTCATCAAGGTCGTGCCCATAAAGCGGCAGGCCAGCTTCAAGCCGCAGCGAATCGCGGGCACCCAGGCCAATCGGCTTGACCATCTCGAGCGCGCACAACCGGTCCGCCAGTTCGGCGGCGTGATCGCAGTCCACGCTGATTTCAAAACCATCCTCGCCGGTATAGCCCGAGCGGCTGATCCACAGCGACATGCCGTCGAGCGTGAAGGCACCGGCCTGCATGAAATAGAGCGAGGCAACGTCCGGGATCAGGCTGGCCAGAGCCTCGCCCGCCCGGGGACCCTGCAGCGCGAACAGCGCGCGCTCATCCAGCAGGGTGATCACCACCTCGTCGGGGAAAGTCTCGCGCATATGCGCCAGATCGTCATATTTGCAGGCGCCATTGACGACCAGATACAGGTCGCGCTCGCGCCGGGTCACCATGAGGTCGTCGAGAATGCCGCCCTCATCGTTGAGCAGCACCGAATAGCGCATGCGGTTAACGCCAAGCTTCTGGATTTCACCCGGAACGATGGCTTCCAGCGCGACATCGGGCGCATCGCCGGTCAGCAGAACCTGGCCCATATGGCTGACATCGAACAGGCCTGCATGTTCGCGGGTCCACAGATGCTCGGCCATCACGCCTTCGTACTGAACGGGCATTTGGTATCCGGCAAACGACACCATGCGGCCGCCGCGCGCGCGGTGCCATGCGTCGAGCGGCAACAGCCGTTCGGCAACGCGTTCCATCATATCGGCAATTGAATCGGTCATTGGGGCACTCCGGCAAGGTGAGTCGGATCACCACGCATGGCCCACAAGGCCCTGCCCGGCTTCCAACCCCCTCTGTCACTTGAACCTGAGAGCTTTCATGGGCTGCGCTGAGCCTCCCATTTACCCCTTCGGTGGAGCGGCCTTTCGGGGCCACCCGCTTTCCAGAGCGCCGATCAACGACACGGTCCCGATGACCTGAGAGATTCCGGGGCGGTTGCTCCTTCGGTGGCGAAGGCTGGCCTCCGCACTCTCCCGTGTCGTCTCATGGGGATCGCTCCCCATCGACGGCTTGGGAATGGGCAATCGCATCGGGGCTGTCAATCAAATTGCGCTGCGCCGCACAATATCCTGTTCAAACGTGGCTGAGCCCCTCGGGCGCGTCGCCGAATATCTGGCGATGCTGCGACAGCGCGAACCGATCGGTCATGCCGGCCAGAAAATCGGCGATATGACGGCTCTTGTCAGGCTCATCTTGGGGCAGACGCGCGCGCCAATCGTCCGGCAGCAGCGAAGGATCATCGCGATAGGCGGCAAACAGCGCCGAGATCACCTGTCTGGCGAGCTCTGCCGCTTCCAGCTGGCGGGGATGATGATAGACCCGGGCGTACATGAACGCCTTGAGAGCGCGTTCCTGTTCGGCCATCGCCTCCGAGAAACCGGCGATCATCTGCCCCGCCGCGCGGACATCCTCGCCATCGCCGATCCCCAGCGCGGCGATTCGCGCCTGGGTCGCGGCGATGACGTCATTGACCATCAGGCCGATCTGGTCGCGCACGAACTCCGATTGCAGCCGAGCCTCGGGCACATCGGCAAAGCGCGTCCGGATGGCATCCCATTGCCGCGCCGCCGAGGGCAGAGTGAGCAGGTCGTCGAACGACAGGAAACCGGCGCGCAGGCCATCGTCAATGTCGTGATTGTCATAGGCGATGTCGTCCGCCACCGCCGCCACCTGCGCCTCGAGCGACGAAAAGCGCCGCAGGTCCAGGTCGAACCCGGCGTCGATTTCCGCCAGCGCCCAGGGGGCCTGCGTGACCGGGCCATTATGCTTGGCCAGGCCTTCGAGCACTTCCCAGCTGAGGTTGAGCCCCTGCCAGCGCGGATAGGGCGATTCGAGAACGTGCAGCGCGCGCAGCGTATGCGCGTTGTGATCGAACCCGCCCTGCCCCGTCATCGCCGCTTCCAGCGCATCCTCGCCCGCATGGCCAAAGGGCGGATGGCCGATATCGTGCGCCAGGCACAAGGCTTCGGTCAGATCCTCGTCCAGCCCCAGCGAACGGGCGATGGTGCGGCCGATCTGCGCCACCTCAAGGCTGTGGGTCAGGCGGACGCGGTAATGATCGCCATCGGGTGCGACGAAAACCTGCGTCTTGTGGCGCAGGCGGCGGAAGCTGATCGAATGGATGATCCGGTCGCGGTCGCGCTGGAATGCGCTGCGCGGACCGCGTGTCGGTGCCCCGCCCTCGGCATATTGCCGACCGCGCGAACGTGAGGGGTCACTGGCATAAGGCGCGCGGGGGTGCATGCTGATCGGAAGACTCCAAAAGCGCCGAATCGTTCTCCGGCGAAAGCCGGAGCCCAGGGGTCAGATTGTGCGAAATTATTCTGGATTCCGGCTTTCGCCGGAAAACAGGATTGCCCTCGCCTACATGGGTTAAAAGATCAAGCCTCGCCCAGGATCCAATTGACCGCGGCATGAGCGTGAATCTCGGTACCGTCGTAGATCGGCAGCACGTTCGCCTTGGTATCGACGATCATCTCCAGCTCGGTACAGCCGAGTACCACCGCCTGCACGTCTTCCTTGGCGATGTTGGTGAGGAAGGTCTTCATCGTCCGCTCGGATTCGCGCACGACCCGGCCTTCCATCAGCTCTTCGTAGATGATCCGGTCAATCTCCTCGACTCGCTCCATCTCGGGTGCGAGCAGGCCGATGCCATGCTTGACCAGCCGCTGGCGGTAGAAGCTTTCCAGCATCACATTGCGCGTACCGATGATCGCGGCGCGCTTGATGCCATCGGCCTGCATCTTCTCACCAACGCAGTCGGCGATATGGATGATCGGCACGCTGACCGCGCCCTGCACCCGGTCATAGACCTTGTGCATCGAATTGGCGCAGATCAGGATCGCGGTCGCGCCCGCCTGTTCCAGCGAGCGCGCGGCCGCCGTCAGCTTCTCGGCGGCATGGTCCCAGCCCTCTGCCGTGCGGATCTGCGCAAGATCGCAGAAGTTGAGGCTCTCGATAACGATCGGACCGCTGCACAGCGATCCGGCGCGCTTCTGCACCTCGCGATTGATCAGGCGGTAATAGGTTTCGGTCGAAACCCAGCTCATGCCACCGATCAGGCCAATCTTGCGCATCCGGCTTAGTGCCCCAGATTCTTGACGATATCTTCGACCATCTTCTTGGCGTCAGCGAGCAGCATCATCGTCTGATCCATGTAGAAGACATCGTTATCGACGCCGGCATAGCCGACACCGCCCATCGAGCGCTTGATGAAGAACACGGTCTTGGCCTTGTCCACATCGAACACCGGCATGCCATAGATCGGCGAGGACTTGTCGGTCTTCGCTGCCGGATTTACGACGTCGTTCGCACCGATGATGAACGCGACGTCGGTCTGCGCAAACTCGCTGTTGATGTCCTCGAGCTCGAACACCTCGTCATAGGGCACGTTTGCTTCGGCGAGCAGCACGTTCATGTGACCGGGCATGCGGCCTGCCACCGGGTGGATGGCGTATTTGACGCTGACGCCTTCCTTCTTGAGCATGTCACCCATTTCGCGCAGCGCGTGCTGCGCCTGGGCGACGGCCATGCCGTAGCCGGGAACGATGATCACGCTTTCGGCCTGCTTCATCATATAGGCTGCGTCTTCGGCGCTGCCGCGCTTCCACGGGCGATCGACCTTGGCCGCGCCATCGCCGCCGCCGCTCGCCTCTGCCCCGAAGCCGCCAGCGATCACCGAGATGAAGCTGCGGTTCATTGCCTTGCACATGATGTACGAAAGGATCGCGCCCGACGAGCCGACCAGCGCACCGGTGATGATCATCGCGGTGTTCGACAGGGTGAAGCCCATCGCTGCGGCGGCCCAGCCCGAATAGCTGTTGAGCATCGAGACGACGACCGGCATGTCCGCGCCGCCGATGGGAATGATCAGCAGGAAGCCGATGATGAACGACAGCAGGGTGATTGCCAGGAACAGCCAGCCTTCACCTGCGCCGCCCTCGGGCGATACGGTATAGGCCGCGATCATGCCGAGGATCGCGGCAAGCACGCCCAGGTTGATGACATGGCGGCCCGGCAGCATGATCGGCGCGCCCGACATGTTGCCGTTGAGCTTCAGGAACGCGATGACCGAACCGGAGAAGGTGATCGCACCGATGGCAACACCCAGGCCCATTTCGATACGGCTGACCATCAGGATCTGGCCGTTGGCATCGAGAATGCCGAACGCTTCAGGATTGAGCCATGCAGCGAGCGCCACCAGCACGGCGGCCAGGCCGACGAGCGAGTGGAAGGCCGCGACCAGCTGCGGCATGTCGGTCATCTTGATCTTGCGCGCGATCACGAACCCGGCGACGCCGCCGATCGCGATGGCGATCAGGATCTCGACGATATTGGCGATCTGATGCGTCAGCAGCGTGGTGATGACCGCGATGCCCATGCCGATCATGCCGAAGCGGTTGCCGCTGCGGCTCGTTTCCGGGCTGGAAAGGCCGCGCAACGCCAGGATGAAGAACACGCCCGCGACGAGATAGGCCAGTGAGACCCAGGGGCTTACTGGCGCGGCATCGCCGCCGGAGGCGAACGCAGGCACCGAGGTCAGCGCGCTGCACGCAGCGGCGGCGAAGGTCAGCGGATGCTGGCGGAAAGAATGGCGGTTGATGTTCATTGCTGCCCCCAGAGCCATCACTTGCGCTCCTTCTTCTTGTACATCGCAAGCATGCGCTCGGTGACGGCAAAACCGCCGAAGATGTTGACCGCGGCAAACACCACCGCGAGCAGCCCCAGATATTTCGCCACCGGCGACACAGCCTCGGCGCTGGCCACCAGCGCACCGACGATGATCACCGACGAGATCGCGTTGGTCACCGCCATCAGCGGCGTGTGCAGCGCGGGCGTCACCGACCAGACGACATAATAGCCCACGAAACAGGCCATCACGAAAATCGAGAGGATTGAGATGAAGTCCATCTTCACATTCTCCATTCGCCCCGCCAGATCGGCCTTGCCGTGCTGCGGGAGGGGTCCGGGCCAGGCCGGTCAGATGTTCGATTGTCAGGCCAGCAGCCTCTCGCTGACGACCTTGCCGCCCATGGTCACGCGGACGCCCTGGACGATTTCATCGTCATCGGGGAACACGGGCGCCTTGGCTTCCTTGTCCCAGAAGGCCGAGAAGAAGTTGAACAGGTTGCGCGCGAACAGCGCCGAGGCATCGGTGGCAAGCCGCGAGGGCACATTGCGATGGCCGACGATCTTGACGCCGTGCTTGACGACCACTTCGCCCGCGACCGCACCTTCGACATTGCCGCCCTGCTCCACCGCAAGATCGACGATGACGCTGCCCGGCTTCATGCTGGCAATCTGCGCGTCGGAAATCAGCCGCGGTGCAGGCCGTCCCGGGATCAGCGCGGTGGTGATCACGATATCCTGCTTGGCGATGTGCGAAGACACCAGTTCGGCCTGAGCCGCCTTGTATTCATCGGACATTTCGGTGGCATAGCCACCTGCGCCTTCACCTTCGATACCGGCGACATTCTCGACGAAGATCGGCTTGGCGCCCAGCGACTGGATCTGTTCCTTGGTCGCCGAACGCACGTCGGTGGCAGAAACCTGCGCGCCCAGACGGCGAGCCGTCGCGATCGCCTGCAAACCGGCCACGCCGACGCCCATGATGAACACCTTGGCGGCGGACACGGTGCCCGCGGCGGTCATCATCATCGGGAAGGCCTTGCCATATTCTGCAGCGCCATCGAGCACCGCCTTGTACCCGGCCAGGTTCGATTGCGAGGACAGGATGTCCATCGACTGGGCGCGGGTGATGCGCGGCATGAATTCCAGCGCCAAGGCCTGGAAGCCCGCAGCCGCATAGGCGTCGATGCGTGCGCGCTCGCCAAAGGGGTTCAGCGAGGCCGCGATCATCGCGCCGGGCTTTGCGCCTGCAAGGCTGGCAGGGTCGGGACCCTGGACGCCGAAAATGATGTCCGCATCGCCGAGAACATCGGCGCGCGAACCCACGCTGGCACCGGCAGCCGCGAAATCCGCGTCGGAGACCGACGCAAATTCGCCCGCACCGGCTTCCACCGCCACGGTCGCTCCCAATCCGATGAACTTCTTGACGGTTTCAGGGCTCGCCGAAACGCGCCGTTCGCCCGATGCCTGCTCCTTGAGGACCGCGATCTTCATGCCGCCGCCGGTCAGCTGGCGATGAGGACGACGACGAAGACCGTCACGAGCGATGCGACGATCGTTCCGGTCTTCAGCAGGCCCATGAACCCTTCATAGGTCTGGCGTGCATATTCGATGTTGTTGGACGTGTCGTTGGCCATGGTCAGAGCCTTCCCCGTTATTGGTGCCGAAGTTGATATCGGTTCGCCTTAACCGAATGCCGGGTGTCGCTCAATCCCGCAAGCTTCAAATCGCTAGGGAGCCGCCAAGCTTAACTTTATTAGCTTTAATCGGGTTTTTACCACATGCCGGTAGAAGCGCCTGTGATGGCCAAGGAACGCACAGACGCAGACCAGCAGATCCGCCGGGTGATGCTGATCGACAACGAACCGGCGCAATGCCGGCTTGTCGCCGCGCTCGCCGCAAAGGCGGGCTGGCGGACGGTGTTTGCGCACGATTCGGAGACCGCCATCGCCATGCTCGGCACGCAGGAAGGGATGATGCTCGATGCGATCATCCTCGACCAATGGGTGCCGGGCGACGAAGCAGCCGAATTGATCAAGGAACTCAAGGCGCGCCGCCCTGCCCTGCCCATCCTGATGCTGACCACCAGCACCTCGCCGCTGCTGGCGGTGGAAGCGATGCGCGCAGGTGCCACCGACTATCTCATCAAGCCGATCGCACCCGACCGGCTGGTGGCCGCGCTCAACGCCGCCGCGCGCAAGGACGATGCGGACGAGCTTCGCCCACTGACCGAGAAGATCGCAGCTCCGCTTGATTTCGACGAAATGATCGGATCGTCACCGCGTTTTCGTGCGGCTCTGGCGGTCGCCGCCAAGTCCGCGCGCACGCACTCCCCGGTGCTGATCGAAGGCGAAAGCGGCACGGGCAAGGAGATGATTGCACGCGCGATCCATGCATCAAGCCCGCGTGCCAAGCTGGCGCTGCGCCTGGTCACCTGTGCCGGGGCCTCGAGCGGCCAGATCGAATCGCAGCTGTTCGGGCATGAACGCGGCGCGTTTCCCGGGGCATTCGACCGGCATCTCGGCATCATCCAGCGGGTCGAGGGCGGCACGCTGTTCATCGACGAGGTCGATCAGCTCCCGCTCGAATCGCAGGCCAAGCTCGCCGATGCGATCCGTTCGGGCGAAGTGCGTCCGCTGGGCGCACGACACAGCTTCCGTTGCGACGTCCGCTTCATCTGCGCAAGCAACATGCCGCTCAAGCCGATGGTTGAAGAAGGCACGTTCCGCGAAGACCTGTATTTCGCCATCGCGCCCGTCCAGATCACCATCCCGGCGCTCCGCGACCGGTCGAGCGACATTCCCGCACTGGTCCGCCATTTCCTGGCGCGCATTGCCGAACAACCGGGCCTGCGCGGACTGGGCATTACGGACGAAGCACTGTCGCTGCTGTCGAGCTATGACTGGCCGGGCAATGTGCGCCAGCTGCAGAACGCCTTGTTCCGCGCAGCGATCTTCTGCGACGGCGATGCGCTGACCACCGCGGAATTTCCGCAGCTCACCAACATGCTGGGCGAGGAGGAGCCGCGCCGCGCCTCTGCCAGCCATGACGGCATCGGCATTACGCTCTACGCCGAAGACGGCAATCTGCGCCCCCTCGAAGAAATCGAGGCCGACGTGATCCGGCTGGCGATCGGCCATTATCGCGGTCGGATGACCGAAGTTGCGCGCCGTCTCGGCATCGGGCGCTCGACATTGTACCGCAAGCTGACCGAGCTGGGCATCGACAACGCGGCCTGATCGCGCGCTGGCGCGACCTTTTCCCCCTTCCCTGTATCGGCCCGCCCTCATAAGAGCGGGCGGATGACCCGCGCCCCGCTAGACGTCCTGCAGGAAACTTTCGGCTTTTCCGCCTTTCGCGGGGTGCAGGAGCAGGTGGTGAGCCGCGTGCTGGCGGGCCAGGATACGCTGGCGATCATGCCCACGGGGGCGGGCAAGTCGCTCTGCTACCAGCTCCCCGCCGTCGCGCTGGATGGGTGCTGTGTCGTCATCTCGCCGCTGATTGCGTTGATGCACGACCAGCTGCGCGCGGCGCAGGCGCTGGGCATCCGCGCGGCCAGCCTGACCTCGGTCGATGCCGACTGGCAGCAGACACAGGACCGCTTCCGTGCGGGCGAGCTCGACCTGCTCTATGTCGCACCCGAACGCGCAAGTTCGGAAGGCTTCCGCAGCCTCCTGTCCTGCGCGCCGATTGCCTTGTTCGCCATCGACGAGGCGCATTGCGTATCCGAATGGGGGCATGATTTCCGTCCGGATTACCGTCTGCTGCGGCCGCTGCTCGACAGCTATCCTAATTGTCCCCGGCTGGCGCTCACCGCCACCGCCGATGCGCATACGCGCGAGGATATTCTCAAGCAGCTCGGCATCACGCCCGAAGGCATGGTGATTGCCGGGTTCGACCGGCCCAATATCCGCTATTCCGTGCACCCGCGCGATGGGCTGGTGCGGCAGATCGGCGATCTCGTCGCCAGCAATCCGGGCCCCGGCATCGTCTATGCCCAGACCCGCGCCGGGACCGAGAAGCTTGCCGAGCAACTGGGCCGCGACGGACGCCGCCCGGTGCGCGCCTATCATGCCGGAATGCCGCCCGAGGAGCGGCGCACCAACCAGGATGCGTTCATCGCCAGCGAAGACATGGTGATGGTCGCCACCGTCGCGTTCGGCATGGGGATCGACAAGCCCGATGTGCGCTTTGTCGTCCATGCCGGGCTGCCCAAGTCGATCGAGGGCTATTATCAGGAATCGGGCCGCGCGGGCCGCGATGGCGAGCCTGCCGAGGCGCATCTGTTCTGGGCGGCTGACGATTTTGCGCGCGCGCGGATGCGGATTGCCGAAATCGAGGCCGAACGCCAGGCGGGCGAGCGTACCCGTATCTCCGCACTCGGCGCGCTGGTCGAAACCGGGGGTTGCCGGCGCGCGGTGCTGCTGCGCCATTTTGGCGAAACTCCGCCAGAGCAATGCGGCAATTGCGACAATTGTCTGAGCCCGCCCGACAGTGTCGACGCGACGCAGACCGCGCGCAAGCTGCTATCTGCCGTCTATCGCACCGGCCAGAGCTTTGGCCTTGGTCATGTCGAGGCGGTGCTGCGCGGCCAGAACACCGACAAGGTGCAGCAGCGCGGGCATGACCGGCTCTCCGTGTTTGGCATAATCGATGGCGAGGAAGCGCTGCTGATCAAGCCGGTCGCGCGGGCGCTGCAGGTGCGCGATGCGCTGGCGACCAACGAGCACGGCGGGCTGATGCTGGGTCCGGAAGCGCGCGCTATCTTGCGCGATGAGGTCCAGCTGCCCCTAGTCCTGCCGCCCAGGCGCGCGCGGCGCGGCAAGCGCGGCGGGGACGCTGCCAATCCGGTGAGCAATCCGCTGTTCGAGGCCTTGCGGGCCTGTCGCCGCGATCTGGCACAAGAGGCAGGCGTGCCGCCCTATGTCATATTCCACGACAGTACGCTGCGCGAGATGACCGAACGAATGCCGCAAAGCCTGGACGCCATGTCGCGCATATCGGGCATCGGCACGCGCAAGCTCGAGGCCTATGGCGAGGCGTTCCTGCGGGTACTTCAGGAACACGCCTGATATATTGACATCAAATGTGTCAATATATAGCCTCCCGCGCAGAACAAAGCCGAGAGGATGACCGATGCCGCAGCCCTTCACCGTGTTGAACGAAGTCTTTCCGGGCAATCCCGAGACGCTGGCGGGCATGATGCAGCCCGGGCCCGACGGCCCGATCTTCATGATCAACCTGCTCAAGTTCAAGGACAAGGCGGTCTATGAGGATGGCCGCGAAACCGATCTGACCGGGCGCGAGGCCTATATGATCTATGGCCGCGCGGTATCGAAGCTGCTGCCCAATTTCGGCGGCGTTGCCATGTTCGTGGCCGATGTCACCTTCCTGTCGCTCGGCCAGGTCGGCGAGCTGTGGGACGAGGTTGCGATCGGCGTCTACCCCAAGCGCGCCGATATGGTGCGCATGTCGATGTCCGATGAATGGCGCGAGATCGCCGTGCATCGCAGCGCCGGGCTGGATGGGCAGCTCAACATCGAATCCGTGCTGTCCGAGGAAGGCCGGAACATGCCCTGGATGCAGCAGATCCTGTCCTTGGTCGGCGCCAAGGGGTGACATAGGCCCATGTTGGGGATATGCCGTTTTACATGAATCAGACACCCCCAATCCGCCATCCCGATGGACGCAAGCAACGTAGTGAACGCAGCCGTCAGGCGATTGTCGATGCCATGCTCGAGATCATCATGGGCGGCAAGATGGAGCCCAGCGCTGCCGAAATCGCCGAAAAGGCCGGGGTCAGCGCGCGCACCGTTTTTCGCCATTTCGAGGAAATGGACAGCCTTTACAGCGAGATGACCGAACGGATGGAAGCGGAGATCATGCCTATCATCCAGCAGCCGTTCACCGGCGAAGGCTGGCGCGCACAGCTGGACCAATTGCTCGAACGGCGCGCGATGATCTATGAGCGCATCATGCCGCTGAAGATCGCGGCCAGCATCCGCCGGTTCAGTTCGGACTATCTGATGCTCAACTATGAACGGTTCGTCCATCTTGAACGCACCGGGCTGGAAGGCGTGCTTCCTGACGCCGTCCGCAAGGATGCGACCCGGTTTTCCGCCGTGGAAATGTGCGCGGGCTTCCAGACCTGGCGGCGGTTGCGCCAGGACCAGGGGCTGACCACCAGACAGGCTGCCGATGTGGTGCATCTGACGATTTCGAGGTTGGTGGATTGATCCTGCTGCGCGGGTTGTTGCTGACAGGGAGCATTCTCGCGCTCGCAGCCTGCAGCGCAGGGCCGGACGCCGCGCCCGAGCCGCAGCAGGCCTCACAGCGCGAATGCCCCGCCGACATGTTCCGTGAAGGCCAGTTCGTCACGCTGGCTGCAGGTTCCTATATCAAGGGTGCCGATCCTCTCTATCCCGAAGAGCGTCCGTCGATCCGGCTTCGGGTCGAGGGTTTCGCCATCCAGGCGCATGAGGTGACCAACGATCAGTTCGCCGCCTTCGTCAAGGCGACCGGATATGTCACCCAGGCCGAGAAGGCAGCCTCATCCGGCGATCCGGCTGCAGGATCGGCGGTGTTCGCGCGCGACAAGGCGGGGCGGAATGGCCGGTGGGTGCTGCGCAGAGGCGCGACCTGGCTTGCGCCCGAGGGGCCTGGCTCGACCATCCGGGACAAGGGTCGCCATCCGGTTGTGCATGTGACGCTCGCCGATGCACGCGCCTATGCCAAATGGGCCGGCGGGCGGCTGCCGAGCGAGGAGGAATGGGAATATGCCGCGAGCAGCGGCCTTCCCGATCCTGCAAACCGCTTTTCGGGCGCCATCGACGATAACGGCAATCCACGCGCCAACCACTGGCAGGGCGTGTTCCCCGCCAAGGATGAGGGCAAGGACGGCTTTTCCGGCACCGCGCCTGCCAGCTGTTTCCCCGCAGACCGCAACGGCGTGCACGACCTGATCGGCAATGTCTGGGAATGGACCGACAGCCCGGCGGATGATCGGCACATGATCATCAAGGGCGGAAGCTGGCTGTGCGCCGCGAATTTCTGCGCGCGCTATCGCGCCGCAGCGCGTCAGCCGCAGGAAACCGACTTTTCGTCAAACCATATCGGCTTCCGCATCATCCGCGACGCCGCAGCGCCAGCACCAGGAACAGCGCGATAAGCGGGATCGCCACCAGCACCGCATAATTTTCCGGCGGGTGGTGCGGCAAGGCCTTGAGCACCCAGAAATTGAGCGCATGCAGCGTCCGCTCGGCCAGCATCAGCGCGAGTGCCAGCGGCACCAGCGCACGGTAGCGCAGAGCGACGGCCAGCATCATCAGCCCCCAGACCATCTGGGTCGCGCCCGCCCAGGCGAACATCGCCACCGTCCGCTCGCCACCGCGCGCCAGATCGATCCCGGCAATCACCCCTGCCCCGCCATCGGGCAGAAACACATGGATCGTGCCGGGGATCAGCGTGAGCAGGCCGCAAACAGCCAGGAAACGCGATGGTGCCGACGGGGGCACCGGTTCCAGCCGGGGCAGCAGCTCAGCCATCAATTGGGCCAGTAGATCAGGGCATCGCCCTTCTTGAACTTTACGCCCAGGGGCTTGTCGATTGCGACAGGCGCTTCGATCGTGTGCGGATAGAGCGGCTTGCGTGCGCTTTTCTGATGCTTGTCGAGCAACGCCTTGAGCTCGGCGACCTTGGCCGGGTTGGCCGCTGCAAGATCACGCTTCTCGGTGGGATCGTCCTTCAGGTTGAACAGCCAGGTCTTGCGCGGCCGTTCGGTGACCTGCAGCTTCCAGTCCCCCTGGCGAACCACGCGATAATAGGCGCTCTGCCAGAAGATCGCGTCATCGGTGCGCTTGCCAACAGGATTGGCGGGATCATCGCCCAGCAGGTTGACGCCATCCACCTGCAATCCTGCGGGCAATGTCACACCGCCAGCCCTGGCGAAGGTCGGCATCAGGTCGATATGCGCAACGGGGGTTTCCACCTTGGTCCCCGGTTTGATCCGGCCGGGCCAGCGCACGAACATCGGCACGCGGATGCCGCCTTCAAACAAAGTCAGCTTCCAGCCGCGATAGGGGGCATTGACCTGAGGCAGTCCGATATAGCCCGCGCCGCCATTGTCGCTGGAAAACACGATGATGGTGTTGTCATCCAGCCCCTGATCCTTGAGCGACTGCATGATCCGCCCGACCGAGCGGTCGAGTGCGCGGACCATGGCGGCATAGACGCGCAGCCGATGCGGCTTGATGTCGCCGACCGCGTCATAATCCGCCCTGGTCGCCTGAAGCGGCGTGTGCACATTCCAGTGCGCGAGATAGAGGAAGAACGGACGGTTGCGGTTCGCCTCGATCACCTTGATCGCCTCGTCGGTCCAGTAATCGGCCAGATAGCCGCCTGGCTTGAACCATTTCCCGCCATTATAGCTGGTGGCAAACTGCATCCGCGCCCAGAGGAACTTGTCGATCGGATCGAAATCGACCTTGGCGTTGACGACATTGGGATCGTCCTCGGGCAGGTGCATCGCGCTCGCCATCAACAGGCTTTCGTCAAAGCCTTGCGCATTGGCGCTGAATTCCGGACCATCGCCCAGATGCCATTTGCCGATATGCACACTGTGATAGCCCGCCGGTTTCAGTATCTCGGCGATGGTCTGCTCGCTTCCGGGCAGGCCCTGGCCGTCGAAGTCGGGCGAACCTTCCACTGCGGAATCGAGATAGGTCACTGGCGGCAAGCCCGAGTCCATCTCGTCCGACAAGGCCTTGACGATCCGGCCCATGCCATCGGGCGTGGGCGTGAATTCAAATCCGGTGCGGGTGGGGTAACGCCCGGTCAGGATCATCGCGCGCGACGGCGCACAGCTCGCGGTTCCGGCATAGGCCTGCGAATAGATCGCGCCTTCGGCTGCCAGGCGGTCGATATTGGGCGTCGGAACCTTTCCACCCGCCACACCACCACCAAAGGTCGAGATGTCGTTGATGCCAAGGTCATCAGCGAGGATGAACACGATGTTCGGCGGACGCTTGTCGGCGGGCAAAGCTGCCGTGTCAGGCCCCTTCTGCCAGACGACCGGCTGATTGGGGCCGATCTCGTGCTTGCCCATATGCGAGGCGGCAAACAGCAAGACCTTGCTCTTGTTGAACCAGGCCCAGGTGCCACCGGCAACCACGACCAGCAACAGGCCAAGCAATAGGCGGCGGATCATGCCACAGCCTCTTCGGCAAAGATGGCCTCGCATCCGGTCCCGGCCATCAACCGATCGAGCCCTGCTCTGGCATCGGCGGACAAGGCCGCTCGCGCCGCGCGCAGCGTGACCAGGCATTTGGCCTGATAGGGGAAGACCGGCTGCGTCCAGCGCTTGCCGTCAATCTCGGTTTCGAAATCGCTCTGGCCTGCGGCTGCGGCGCGCGCATTGGCGATCAGGAACGGCGCATAGACCCGTCCGATCTCGGTCAGCAGTTCGCCCAGATGATCATGCAGCGCATCATGGTCCAGCCAGTCGCCATCGGGCAGCCCCGATAGATCCTCCACCCGGTCGAGCCAGGCGCGAAGCCGCGGCGCGCTCTTCGCCATGATCGCAGCGGGCGTCGGATCGACAATGCCAAGCTGGGTCAGCTGGCCATAGATCGCAAAATCGGCCGCTGAAGGCCGTGTGCCAAGCACGAAACCGGTGCGCGCCAGAGCGCGATCGAGAATGCCGATCAGCCGCTGATAGCTCGCCTCGATGATCGGGGCGGTGATGTCGTTCGATCCGACGACATACAGGCGATCGATCTGCCGCCGGGCAAAACCATCCGCCATCTGCTGTGCCACTTCGTCGGGATAGGTCGGGCTTTGCCAGAAGATCAGCAGCGGCCCGGCATTGGCCGCGTCAGCCGCATAATGCCAGCGATAGTGGAACATCATCTTGGTCATCCACTCATCGGCAAAATCCTCGATCAGCAGATCCAGAAAGCCAAGCAGCTCATCATCGGGCAGCACCGACCGGCCCGGAAAGTCGGCTTCCAGCCGACGGATGATCGGAGTGGAATCGACCGCTGCCTCGCGGGCATCGCTCTCGCCGAAATAGAAGGTCGGCAGCAGCTTGACCTTGGGGACCGGATATCTGGCGGGCGGTTGCATATGGCTGCCCCAGATCATCCGGTGGGCAATGCCGCGATAGCGCAGCAGCGCGAGCATCTTGCGCGTATAGGGCGAACCTGGCGCCCCGAGCAGTTCGACAGCCTGCATTCTCTCCTCCGCATGTTTTATTGACACAGGCTATGTCAATATGCGGATGGGGTCAAGCCGGACGCAGGCGTCCCCTGCGCCGCACCAGACGCACCAGGCCGTAAAGCAGCGCCACAAGGAACACCCCCGCGACCAGCAGCACCCACCAATAGCGCGCGGCCATCTTGCGCACGGTGTTCTTGGCGATCTGGACGGTCGAGTCATAGCCATCGGGCATTTCCAGCACGCCGTTGCGCTTGGCATAGGCGCGATAGTCGGCCATCAGCTCGCGGAATTTCGCCGGCTCGGCCTTGCTCAGATCGCGCGTCTCGCTAGGATCGGTGGCGATATCGAACAGCCGCCAGACGCCATCGCCATAAGGCTTGAGGTTGCGCACCAGCTTGTAGCTGCCCTTGAACAGCGCCGCATTGCCCGACACCTCGAAGCCGGTCGCCACCTCGGGGGACCGCACCGTCTCGCTCTGCCCGGTCAGCAGCGGCACCAGCGACCGGCCGTCAAACGCATCGGCATCGGCCTGCCCTCCGGCCAGCGCGAACAGTGTCGGCGCGATATCGGTGACCGTCGCCATCGCCATGCTTGGTGGAGCAGGCGCTATTCCGGGGCCCGCCATCACCATCGGCACGTGCAGGCCGCCTTCGCTCGCATAGAATTTGAACAGCGCGCCAGGCGAGGCTGCGGCATTGGCGAATTCCGGTCCGATAAACGCATAGGTGCCCTTCCCGCCCCAATTGTCCGCCGAAACGCTGTAGCCGTTATTGTCGAGCCACCATTGCATGGTGCGCGATGTCGCCAGCGGATTGCTGGGCTCTGGCCCATTGTCCGATGTGAAGACGAACACCGTATTGTCATACTGGCCGGTGCGCTTGAGATGATCGACCAGCCGCCCGATATGATGATCCATCGCCTCGATCATGCCCGCATTGATCGCCATGTGCCGCGCGAAAAGCGCCTGTTCCTCGGGCGGCAAGCTCTCCCAGCGGCGCGCGCCCTTGGGCGGATCGGCCAGCGGCGCGCCCTCGGGGATCAACCCGCTTGCCTGCGCCCGCTGCCAGCGCGCCTTGCGCATCGCTGCCCAGCCTTCGCGATAGCTATCCTTGTATTTGCGGGTGAATTCCGGAGGGGCCTGAACCGGGATATGGATCGCCTGGAAGCCGATATAGGCGAAGAACGGCTTTTGCGGATCGTCCTTGCCCAGATAGTCGATCATCTGGTCGACCAGAAACCGGGAGGAATAGAAATCCTTGGGCAGTGTCGCAGGCTTGCCATCCTCGAACCACGGCGCCGTGGCATAATAGGGCATATAGGATTTCTGTTCCCAATTGTCCGCGCCCGAGGCGTCGAGCACGAAGGACCGATCGAAGCCATGGGCATTGGGCAGATCCCCGGCGTCATGGCCAAGATGCCATTTGCCGGTCATATAGGTGCGATAGCCGCGCTGCTTCAGGCGGGCCGATATCGTTGTGACACCGGGCTCGAAGCGCAGCGTATAGCCCTTCTTGCCGACATGCTCTTTAGGGATCACTTCGGGAATGGTGGAAACGCCGGTGCGGTGATTGTCCAGCCCGGTGAGCAGCATCGCGCGCGACGGCGAGCAGAGCGGCGAGCTGTAATAGCGGCCGAACATCCGCCCGCGCCGCGCCAGCGCGTCGATATGGGGCGTGCGTGCCTCGCCGCCATAAATGCCAAGATCCATCAGCGCCAGATCGTCGGCCAGCAGCACCACGAAATTGGGCGCGCGGGTGGGTGCGGGCGCTGGCGCTGCGACGGGCTGCGGCGGCACAGCTGGCGGCGCGGCGGCCGCCAGGGTCAGCGCCGCACCGATCGCCGCGAGGAACTTTGTCCCGGCCATGCATCCTCCCGCATCAGATGGTCCCAACCACCTTTTGGCAGAGGCTATGACAGATGATCACGCGACGCAAGCCGCGCGTTGCGCGTCAGGTCTTGGGCTTGAACACCAGCGAAGCGGTCACCGGCACCGCGGTGCTGATCGCGGGCAGCTTGGCGACTTCCTGCAGCTTGCCGACGCCTGCCTCTAGCCCGACGGCCGACGCATCGATGATCAGCGGCTTGGCGGTTTCGACCAGCACCGAATCGCCCGCCAGGCGCGTCACGGTCAGCGCCGCCTCGATGCTGTTGGTGGTGCCATGCAGGTCCAGAGTCACCGGTACCGTCATCGTCTTGCGCTCGCCGGGCTTGAGCGCCTTGATCGCGTTGGGATCGATCTTGGCGGTCAGCTTGGCTTGCGGAAAACTGGCGACCTCAAACAGCATGTCGCGCATGCGCTGGTTGCGCACATCGATGCCGGTATCGACGCTGGCCAGATCGATCGCCACGCCAACGGTGCCATCGGGCTCGACCGCGCCCGAGAGCTTCTTGAAGCTGTGCGCCTCACCGACATTGCCGGCCTTGACCGAAACAAAGCCCACATTCGATTGGTCCGCCGACAATTGCCAGGCACCTTCGGGCAGCGGGGCCTCGGCGGCCTTGTCGCCCGCAGAACAGGCAGCGAGCGCAAGAGCAAGCGACAGCGCGGAAACGGGAAGAAGCGAACGGATCATGAAGCAGACTCCAGCCAGGGCTTGAACGTGCGTTCTTAGCCCTCTCGGCGCGCACTGTCACCCGGTCAGGCGCGCATCTGCTCGGGATAGCCGGTTGCGATCTGCGGCGGGCTGGACTGGCGGAAGCGTTCCAGGCTGATCGGCACGATGAACTGCAGGCCGCAGCGATCCTCGACGGACCAGCGCGCCACGGCCCGCACCTTCATGTTCGCACCCAGCGCCACATCGAACTCGGTGCCCGCAGGCACATCCCACAGCCCTTCGATCAGCGCGCCACCGGGCGAAATGTTCTTGATCCGCGCAGGGTAGCAATAGCCGTCATGGTGGATGCCGATGGTCCGCAGCACCTTGTAGCGGGTTTCGCGGCTGCGCTGATGACCGATCGGCTCGACATGGCTGTCCAGCCCTGCCAGCCGCTCGGTGGCCTCGACCAGGCCCACCGGCTTGCCATAGATATAGCCCTGGACATGGCTGCACCCCAGCGAGCGGATCAGTTCGAGCTCGTCGATCGTCTCCGCGCCCTCCGCGGTGGTTTCCATGTTCAATGCCTCGGCCAGCGAGACGATCGAGCGGATGATGGCGCTGTTGGCGCTTCCCGATTGCGCAGCACCGCGCACGAAGCTCTGGTCGATCTTGATCTTGTCGAACGGCGCGCTGCGCAGATAACCCAGCGCCGAATAGCCGGTGCCGAAATCGTCGAGCGCCAGGCGGACCCCGATGCCCTTGAGTCGCTCGAAGATGCGCGTGGCGTCGAGCTTGTCGTCCAGAAACACGCTTTCGGTGATTTCCAGTTCCAGCCGCTCGGGCTCCAGCCCGCTCTGCGCGAGCGCGTTGAGCACGATCGACGGAAAAGCCGGGTCTGCAAACTGCATCGGCGAGACGTTGACGGCGATGCGGACCTGCTTGGGCCAGTTGGCGGCATCCGCACAGGCGGTTCGCAGCACCCATTCGCCCAGCTGCATGATCAGGCCCGATTCCTCGGCGATCGGGACGAAGGCTCCGGGGCTGATCGGCCCGCGCACCGGGTGGTTCCAGCGTGCCAGCGCCTCGAAGCCGCTGATCGTTTCGGTCGCAACATTGACCACCGGCTGATAGGCGATGCTCATGCCGCCTGCCTGCAGCGCGGCGCGCAGTTCGCCTTCGAGCGCGCGGCGTTCATGCGCGACCTTGTGCATGTCCTCGCTGTAGAACTTCCAGATGCCGCGGCCGTTTTCCTTGGCGGAGTACAGCGCGAGATCGGCATTGCGGATCAGCGTTTCCGCACCGGGGTGCTGGCGTCCATCGGCAATGGCAATGCCCACCGATGCGCCGATGACGATCTGGTTGCCTTCGACCATATACGGATGGCTGAGGTTGATGATCACCGAGCGGGCGATATCGGCCAACCGATCCTCGCTGATGATGCCGGGCAGCACCACCTGAAATTCGTCGCCGCCGAGCCGTCCAACCTCGCCGCTATCGCCGATGGTCCGCTTCAGACGCTCCGACACCTGCTTGAGCAGCGCATCGCCAATGGGATGGCCAAGCGTGTCGTTGACCTGCTTGAACCGGTCGAGATCGAGCAGGAACAGCGCGCAAGGGCTGGGCTCTCCGCGATGACCGGTCAGCGCCTTTTCGAACAGTTCCTTGATGTACAGGCGGTTGGCCAGCCCCGTCAGATTGTCATAGCGCGCAAGCTGGGTGACCGCCTCGTGCGAGCGCTTGACCTCGGTCAGGTCGGTACCATGGCCGCGAAAGCCCACGAACTGGCCGAACTCGTTGTAGAATGGAGCGCCGGACAGCGACCAGGCACGCTCTTCCTCGGACTGCGCGACGCGCACCGCCAGATCGCTAAAGGCTGTACGCGCCGAGAAATGGAAGTTGAACGTCCGCTCGCTGCCGCCGCCTTCCGATCCCGGAGAGCAGATCACCGAGCTCAGTGGTTGGCCGATGATGGTCGCAGGATCAGCCTCGATCGCAATCACTGCCTCTGCGCTGATATACACGATGCGGCCGTGCCGATCGGTTTCCCAGAACCAGCCCCGCCCGGACTTTTCATAATCGGTCAGCAGGCAGCGCGCGCGCTCATGGTTGAGCTTCTGCTGGTCCAGCGCGGCTTCTTGCTCGCGATCATCCTTGCTGCGGATCAGCGCGATCATCAGCATCGCGGGCAGGAACACCAGGGTGCCCAGCGCGAAGCGAAGGTCCCAGGCCGCCAGCAGTACGCCCAGGCCGGTTGCCATGCACGCAAGGAACATCAGCATCCGGTGCGGCGCCAGCACGGCCATGGTCGGGAGCAGCGCGCCAAGCAGCGCCATCATCCCGATCAGGATGCTCGCTTCTGAACTGTCGGAAACAAGGCTGACAACGGCGAAGGAAAAGCACACGGTCGACACGCACACGATAGCCGAGAGCATGGTCGGAAAGCTGTCGCCCAGCGCCTTGCGGAAGGCATCGCTGCGCCCGGGCAGAAAGATAGCAAGATCGATGACGACAGAGAGCGATGCCGCCACCATGAAAGGCAGTGTCAGAATAGCCGCGGCAAAGCCGGTCGCCCCTGCAGCAAGCAACATGGCAACCGCACGCACGCCCATGACCACCGGCCACAGGGCGCAAATGGCCAGCAGCGACCGCGCGGACAAGAGACCGGCGGTGCCTGAATCCCCGACTGCCAGTTCTGATTGCTTCTGTCCGAACATCGCTACAGCCATAGATATGCGCGATTAGCAAAGCGTTACCAACACCCTCAGGACGGGGTCAAACCGGTGTAAAATCAAGGATGTTGCCGTCGCGGGAAAGAAGCAGCGAGGCGTTGGCAAAAGGCGCGTGCGGGCCCATATTGAACCCATGCCAAGCCTGCGCGATTCCATCGGAACCGAAATCCGCCGCATCTTTGCGGAACCGGGCGGGCAGGTCATCGAAATATCAAGGCAGGACAATGGCTTGTTCGGGCCGCAATCGGTCTGCTGGCAGGTCCATGGCGATGTCACGCCGATGATGATCGGCGGCATCGCCTCGTTGCTGCTGCAGATGCTCGACCCACGGGTGCTCGCGGGCGTATGGGATCATTCGGTCTTCCGCCAGGACATGCGCGGACGCCTGCGCCGCACGGCGGCTTTCCTTGCCCGCACCACCTATGGCGACCGGGAGCAAGCGCTGGGCGAGATCGCGCGGATCCGGCGTATCCATGATCATGTGCGTGGGACCCTTCCCGATGGCACGCCCTATTTCGCCAATGATCCGGAATCGCTGGCCTGGGTGCATGTGACCGAGAGCCTCTGCTTCCTCGAGGCTTTCATTCGCTATCGCAAGCCGCATATGGGCATGCGCGAGCGTGACCGCTATTTCGCTGAAATGGCGCAAATGGGCCGTCTACTCGGCGCTGATCCCGTACCGATGAGCTATCGCGAGGCCCAGCAGATGGTCCGCAAGGCCAGGCCTCGTCTGCGTTTCGACGAGCGGACGCGCGAGATTGCCGATCTGTTGCTGCATCAGCCTGCAGCCACGCCACGGCTTGCGCCATTCCACCACATGACCATGCAGGCGGGCGTCGATCTGTTGCCGCGCTGGGCGCGATCCATGCATGGGCTGTCGATCTCGCTGCCCGCGCGGCTGGCGGTGCGAGGCGGAACGACAGGCATGGCCGCGATCACCCGCTGGGCGCTGGCTCAGGGCAGCACGGTGCGCGGCGCCAGCAGCGCCTGAAAGCCCCGCCTCAGCGCTTTTTCAGCGCGCGTCCTGCGACCGCATCGAGCCTGGCGAGCAGCGCGGGGTCACGCGCTTCGGGCGCCGTGATCAGCGCGAAATCGAGACAGGTATCGATCGCGCTCGGCTCGCGGGTTGCGGGCAGCGTCTTGGCCAGTTCGATCACCATTTCGCGCGCCCTGGCCGAATTGGCGTTCATCTGCGCGATGATCGCGCCGACCTCGACATGGTCCTCGCCCTCGCGCCAACAGTCATAATCGGTGACCATGCCGACCAGCGCATAAGGCAGCTCGGCCTCGCGCGCGAGCTTGGCTTCGGGCATCGCCGTCATGCCGATCACGTCGCAGCCCCAGGAGCGGTACATATGGCTTTCGGCGCGGCTGGAAAATTGCGGCCCCTCCATCGCGAGATAGGTTCCGCCCTCATGCACCTGGGCCCCGGCTGCACGTGCAGCCCCCGCCGCGAGCGTGGCGAGCCTCGGGCAGACCGGATCGGCCATCGAGACATGCGCGACCATGCCGGTGCCGAAAAAGCTGCTGTTGCGGTGCACGGTGCGGTCGATGAACTGGTCCACCAGCACGAAGCTGCCCGGCGCAAGCTCTTCGCGCAGCGATCCGATGGCGGAGATCGCGACGATATCGGTGCAGCCAGCCCGTTTGAGCACATCGATATTCGCGCGCGCATTGACGTCGGTCGGGCTCAGCCGATGGCCCTTGCCATGGCGCGGCAGGAAGACGAATCTGTGGCCGTGCAGCGTGCCGATGACGACATCATCCGATGCCTCGCCAAAGGGGCTGTCGATGCGGATGGATTGCGCGTCCTCCAGCCCGTCAATCGCATACAGGCCCGATCCGCCGATCACGCCAATGGTCCATTCGCTCATGCTGGTCTGCCCCTAGAACGCCGATTTCGCCCCTCTGCTAAACCAGGCGCGGGCAGGCGCAAGCCCCAATCTTGGACGCTAGTCCTGGGGGAGCGAGGAAATCCATTCGCGGATCAGCGCGACCCCCTCTTCATGCACCATCGATCGCCCGACTTCGGGCATGGCCACGCCCGGCTCCGTGGACGCCATGCGGTATATCATGATCGATTGGTCGGGATGTCCCGGCGTGATCGCGAAATCGCGCCCGCCGCTGCCACGGCCCGCTGCCACCGGCCGTTTGTAGATACCCGTCGCAGCACGATCTGACGCAGCGGCATAGGACAGGAACAGGCCCGAATTGCTCGCCGATCCCTGCGGATTATGACAATGCGCGCAATTGACCATCAGATAGGCTCGCGCCCGCGCATCGAGCGATCCGGTAGCGGGGTCGTTCCACACCGGTCCGTCGCCCAGGTTCGGCTTGCCCGCCCAGTCGATCCGCGCCCGGAACGGCTTGGCCGATGCTGGCGCGATATTCAGATTGGCAGCCACTGGGCCGATCGGCACCACTTCGCCCGCGGCTGAATGGCATTCCTTGCATTGGTTCTTGTTCGGCACGGCATAGCTGATGGCGATGCTCTGGCCATTGGGCCGGGTCACCGTCACTGGCAGGCGCGTGCCCGCAACTTTCAGATCAGCATCGCTGAGATCCGCGTTCCAGACATAGGGCAGCGCTTCCCATCCGCCGGCGCGGCGCAGCAGCACCCGCGTTTCGATGGGACGGAAGGCCGCGCCCATGCCGTATCCGAACGTCTTGATCAGCGCGCTGCCGACCGGAAACGCGAGCCGTCCCGATGAATCCGCACCCACCCGTGCGCCTGCCGGCAGATAGATGAAGCGTTGCTTTTCGGCATAGTCGGAAAATAGCGGAGTGTTCAGGCTGTAGGCGGTCAGCACCGGCGACGGCCGCGCCACGCCTGGTCCGCTGAAAAAGCCGAATTCGGAGAGCTTTTTCGGAAGGCCCGGCGCGGTGATCACCGTGTCGTTGACCGACAATGGCGCAGGCGCAGCGCTTGTCAGCAGCGCGGCGGCCGCCAGCGCGGCCGGGACGCCCCAGGTTCTCACCGGATGGCCGCTTCCATCGCTTCGGGCATCACGATTTTGGGCAGCCTGGGCGCGGCATCGCCCGTCAGCTTGGCGAGCGCCGGCTGCGCCGTCTCGATCGGCTGATCGGACTTGGTCATGCCCAGGTTGAGCACCGGCACTTCGTCGCTGGAGAAGACCTGCGCCTCTGCGCCGCCGACACCATCCCAGATGATCGGCGGAACGCTGCCGCCAAAGGCTGCGGCCAGCATGTCGCCACCGGCAAATTTCGGTGCAAAGCCGGTCTTGCCATGCGCATTGTCGCTGATGCGGACATTGCGCACCATCGGCTGGTATTTCGCGTCCTCGAACTTCTGACGATAGCCGATGATCATGATGTTCGAAGACCCGTTGCCCTCGAACACATTGTCGAAAATCTCGATGTCGCGATTGGCCATCACCATCACGCCCGTACCTGTCGGCACGCTGGCGACAATATTGCCCTTGGGCGCAAAATTGGGCGTGTCGTTCTCGACCACGACATTGTCGAACACGCGCACATTGTGCCCGCCCTGTTGCGGCAGGTTGGGCAGGTCGAAGACCAAAATGCCGCCGGTGTTCTTGGTCGCGACATTGTCGTGCACATCGGCGTTGAAGCTGTTCTCGATCTCGATTCCGGCAACGTTGAAGCGGGCTACGGAATCGCGCACAACGATGTTCCGCGACTGTCCGACATAAATCCCGGCATCCGACGCGCCGATGACCAGCACCGAATCGATCAGCACATTTTCGGACTCGACCGGATAGATGCCATAGGCACCATTGGTCTCCTTGGGCCCGCCGGTCCATTCGACGCGGATGTTGTGATAGACGATATTGTCGGCGCCCTTGGACTTGATCGCATCGCCCTTGCTGTCCTCGACCGCGAAATCGCGCAGCACTACATTGTCGGACGTGACCAGCAGCCCCTCGCCTGCCGCCATCTGCTTCGCGAAGCTGAGCACGGACTTGTCGGGCCCAGCACCCTTGACCGTGACACCCGCGACGTCGAGCGACAGACCGTCGGTCAGATCGAACCGGCCTTCGCCCAGCACCACCACATCGCCGGGCTGGGCGAGGATCAGGGCTTCCTGCAACCGCTCCTGCGCACCGTCACCGGGGGCGACGGCAATATCCTTCGCCGCCAAAGGCGCTGCCATGGCGATTGCGACCAGTGATGCCAGACCTGAAAGTTTCCGCTTCATGCTCGTCCCTCCCCGCGTTATCAACAGCGCGAACCGCCGCTTCACCCCCGTCTAGAGCGGGGCTGGCAGACAGGCTAATCGCAAGCTGAATGGAGAACAATATGCGCGTGTCGGCTTTCGCCGCAATTTTGGGGGCAAGCCTGCTGGCGACCGCCATGCCTGCCCATGCATCCGAGTCCATTCAGGGCCAATGGTACACCAAGGGCAAGCGCGCCGTCGTCACGATCGCCCCGTGTGGCAAGACCATGTGCGGACGACTGACCCGGTTTATCGAGCAGCCGAAGAACGGCGTCACGACCGACGTCAACAACCCCGACGCCAATCTGCGCAAGCGCAAGCTGGTCGGTCTGCCGATCCTCACCGGCTTTGTTGCCGATGGCAAGAAATGGCGCGGCAAGATTTATGACCCGGAAAGTGGCAAGACCTATCGGTCCATCGTAACTGCGGGCAAGAATGGCACATTGAGCGTCGAAGGCTGTATCGCCATGTTCTGCCAGGCGCAGACTTGGACGGTCGCGAAGTAAAGCGTCACGGTTTATTGAAGCGTTACATTTTGGCACAGTATCTGCCATAAAACTGTAACATTGCGCATTGTAGCGCGATGGTGGGCCGGCGCAGGACTTGCCTCAAAGCCGCAGCCGGCCCACCGCTTCATACCTGCATCCGTTGCGACCCGGCAGGTGTGAAGAATAGAATTTTCGTCGATCAGACCGCGAGCGTCATTCGCCCTTCGCCCTGTTCAGGGCCATTTCACTGACATAGCGGTCAGCTTGCCACAGCAGCGAAACGGTCGCCCGCAGACCATGCTTGTCATTGCGCCAATAGCCTGCGTCACGCAGCCTTACCGCGAGTTCGCGCAGCCGCTGCCGCGCCACCGCGATATCATCATGCGTACGCCCCGATGCAGCCTGATCAAGCGCAAGCGACAACCGCTCGCTAGCCTCGATAAAGGCTTGCTCATCGATTGCAGAAATGGTCCGAGCAGAACCATCTTGCGCATTGGTATGACCTGATGCGTCAGCGGGGAATCGGGCGGCAGATTTCGTCATCAGCCCCGTTTATGGAAAATTACCCAAACGAGCAAGTTTATTACCGTGATCCGAACGTATGTAACCTTTGGCTGGTCAGAACGTCACGGTTAACCGGTGTCAGATTCCCGATTTTGCCACAAGTAGCCCCGGCATGATGATGTCAAGCGTGTGATCGGCATAATCGTCGCGCATCTGCTCGGTCAATTCGCTGAGACCGAAGCAATGATGCAATACCAATCGGGCGGAGAAGAACCGATCGGCCGCTCCGGTGACGGTGAAATAGAAAAGCTGCGGATCGATCGGGCGGAAGAGGCCCTTCTGGACACCCTCGTCAATCAACCGGCTATAGGCTTTTGATATCGGCACCAGATAATCATCGGCGATCTTGCGCGATACCTCTGGCGCCGCATCGCGCACCATGCGCATCAACAGCCGGTTGAGATAGGGGAAGCGGAAATAGGTGCCGATCACCGCGCGGATATGCACCCGCAGCTTCTCGTCCGGCGCAAAATCCTTGGCCAGCAACGCGTCAAGGCTGTTGACGATGTTGCGCATGTCGCGCTCGAGCAGCGCGAGCATCAGCCCCTGCTTGTTGCCGAAATAATATTTGACCAGCGCGCTGTTCAACCCCGATCGCAGCGACAGCTCGCTCAGCGACAGGTCGACCTGATCGCCATCGCGCATGATCTGGCTGGCCGCTTCGATCAACTGGTCCCGCGCATTGAGTTCACCGTCGGCGGTGATGTCATTCATATCCTGGTTCATCCCACCATGGATAGAAAACCGGCATGTCCGATGCAACCCGATCGGGATAGTTCGCCGCACGCTTCTCGAGGAAGCTGGAAATGCCCTCTGCGGCGTCGCCCGAGCGCGAACGCGTATAGATGGCGCGGCTGTCGACCCGGTGCGCGTGCATCGGGTGCGGTGCGGAAGGCAGACGCCAGAGCATCGCGCGAGTGAGCGCGACCGAGACAGGGGCGGTATTGTCGATGATCTCGCGCGCCAATGCAGTCGCAGCGGGGATCAGGTCCTCGGGTTCGTGAACCGATCGTACCAGCCCGCCTGCCAGGGCTTCATCCGCCCCGAACACGCGTCCGGTCATGCACCATTCGAGCGCGCGCTGCTGGCCGACCAGGCGCGGCAGGAACCAGGACGACGCTGCCTCAGGCACGATCCCGCGCCGGGCGAAAACGAACCCAAACCGGGCATTGGTCGATGCCAGCCGCATGTCCATCGGCAATTGCATGGTGACGCCGATGCCCACGGCAGCGCCGTTGATCGCGCCGATCACCGGCTTCTTGCACTGGAAGATCCGCAGCGTCAGCAGACCGCCACCGTCGCGCACCCGCGCGTCGGAAAAGTCGGTGACCGGATCGTCGCTGGAAAAAGGCCCGCCGCCGCCATCGGGCGTAAGGTCCGCTCCGGCGCAAAAGGCCCTGCCCTCCCCCGTCATGATGACTGCACGGACCGCATCATCGGCATCCACCGCGTCAAATGCGTGGATCAGCTCGGCCATCATCGTGTTGGTGAAGGCGTTCATCTTTTCCGGGCGGCTCAGCGTGATGGTCGCAATGCCATCGGCCACGGCGTAGCGGATTGCGGTATAGTCCATGCGGTCGCCTCCAGGAAAAGCCGTGGCCCCGCCAGGCATTGCGCCTGGCAGGGCCCGATCGCGATCAGCGCGGTGCCATGCGGATGCCGCCGTCGAGACGGACATCTTCACCGTTGAAATAGCCGCACTCGATCATGGTCATGGCGAGCTGGGCATATTCCTCGGGATTGCCGAGGCGCTTGGGGAACGGCACCGATGCACCCAGCGCATCCTTGACCGGCTGCGGCGCGGCGGCCAGCAGCGGGGTGTTGAAGATGCCGGGCAGGATAGTGTTGACGCGGATCGCCTCGCTGGAGAGGTCACGCGCGATCGGGAGCGTCATGCCGACAACACCGCCCTTCGATGCCGAATAGGCTGCCTGGCCGATCTGACCGTCTTCTGCCGCCACCGATGCGGTGTTGACGATCGCGCCGCGGTCGCCATCGGGAAGCGGATCGAGCGTCATCATGCCGGCGGCCGACTTGGCGATGCAGCGGAAGGTGCCGACCAGGTTGATCTGGACGATCCAGTTGAAGGCATCGAGCGGGAAGTGCTTGATGCTGCCGTCTTCCTTCGAGCGGCTGGCGGTCTTGATCGCATTGCCGGTTCCGGCGCAGTTCACCAGGATACGCTCCTGGCCGATGGCGGCGCGGGCCTTTGCAAAGCCGGCATCGACGCTGGCATCGTCGGTCACGTTCACTTCGCAGAACACGCCGCCGATTTCATTGGCGAGCGCGGTGCCCTTTTCTTCCTGCAGGTCGAAAATGGCGACCTTGACGCCCTTGGCGGCAAGCGCGCGGGCGGTCGCGGCACCCAGGCCGGAAGCGCCACCGGTGACGACGGCAGAGATGGAGGAATCGAGTTTCATGATTAAGCCCCGTTTGAATGGTGGTGATTGAGGTATCTGGCCCTCCCTGCGGGGGGAGGCTTCAGCCCAGAGAACGGATGAAGGGAGAGCGAACCCGGCGCCATAAGATCATCGCCGCACGGGCTCATTGCCCCTCCACCGCTTTGCGGTTCCCCCCCCCGTTCAGGAGAGGGGGTAAATTGCCGGTCAGCCCAGGCGTTCGATGATCGTGACGTTGGCCTGGCCGCCGCCTTCGCACATCGTCTGCAGGCCGTATTTGCCGCCGCGCTTTTCGAGCGCATTGAGCAGGGTGGACATCAGCTTGGTGCCCGAAGCGCCGAGCGGATGGCCCAGCGCGATCGCGCCGCCATTGACGTTCAGCCGGTCATGGTGCGCACCGAGATACGACAGCCAGGCCAGCGGCACCGGCGCAAACGCCTCATTCACTTCATACAGATCGATGTCGTCGATCTTCATGCCTGCCCGCTTGAGCGCGCGCTCGGTGGCGAACAGCGGTTCTTCGAGCATGATCACCGGATCGCCGGCGGTCACCGACACATGATGGATGCGCGCGCGCGGGGTCAGGCCATGATCCTTGAGCGCCTGTTCCGAGACGATCAGCACTGCCGAGGCACCGTCGCAGATCTGGCTGGCATTGGCAGCCGACAGCACGCCCGCATCGGAAATCGGCTTGACGCCGGCAATGCCTTCGAGCGTGGCATCGAAGCGGATGCCCTCATCGATCTTGTGCCATTCCTTGCCTTCGGGCGTCTCGATCTCGACCGGCACGATCTCGTTGTCGAATGCACCTGCCTGGGTGGCAGCAGCTGCACGGCGATGGCTCTCGAGCGAATAGGCGTCGAGCTGCTCCTTGGTCTGGCCATGCTTCTTGACGATCATTTCCGCGCCATCGAACTGGCTGAACATCACGCCCGGAAAGGCTTCTTCAAGCCGCGCCGACTTGTAGTTGCCCATGCCGGCCTTCATGTACAGAACGGCGGTCGAACCCATCGGTACGCGGGTCATGCTTTCGATGCCGCTGGCCAGCACGATGTCCTGCGTGCCGCTCATCACCGCCTGCGCTGCAAACTGCATCGACTGCTGCGACGATCCGCACTGACGGTCGATGGTGACGGCAGGGATGCTGTCGGGCAGCTTGGACGCCAGGATCGCATTGCGACCCAGGTCCATGGTCTGCTCGCCGCCCTGCATCACGCAGCCGGTGATGACGTCGTCAATTGCCTTGGGATCGAAATCATTGCGCGCGGCAATGGCGTCGAACACGGCCGCGCCGAGATCAACCGGGTGAACACCGGCAAGACGGCCGCCACGACGGCCACCAGCAGTGCGGACTGCGTCTACGATATAAGCATGAGCCATCAGGCCTCTCCTTGCAGATGACGCGGGGCGGCACTGATCCTGGCCGACTCCGCGATGGATTTAATCGCACGGTTAAACCGCGTCGAGACTTACGTCAACGGAAAGAAAAATCCTCCTGCAGCTTACCAGGAGAGGGGTGCCGCGACGCGAAGCGTGGGGTGGAGGGGGAGAAGGCAAAATCAGGCATGATCTTGCTTCCCCGCCACTACCCTTCGGATGGTCCCCCTCCCCGAGACAGGCTCGAGGAGGATCTTGTTCAGGCCAGCGCCTTTTCGCGCTTCACCGTGATGACCTGCGGATAGGTGAACTCGAGCAGGCCTTCCTTGCCATATTCGGCACCGAAGCCCGACTGCTTGTGGCCGGCAAACGGCGCGAACGGCGACAGGTGGAGATATTCGTTGACCCACACCGTGCCTGTTTC
This sequence comes from Blastomonas sp. SL216, assembly GCA_026625625.1. Classification (NCBI taxonomy): domain Bacteria; kingdom Pseudomonadati; phylum Pseudomonadota; class Alphaproteobacteria; order Sphingomonadales; family Blastomonadaceae; genus Blastomonas; species Blastomonas sp. SL216. The sequence goes on along the minus strand of CP113055.1, from coordinate 785,496 downwards.
CAGCTGCTCGGCAACCTTGACGCCCTCTTCCGGGTTACCGGTCCAGACCGCACCGGCCAAGCCGTAATCGGACGCATTGGCGCGCTGGATCGCTTCCTCGACGGTCGCAAACTTCATCAGCGGCATGACCGGACCGAACTGCTCTTCGGCCACGATGCGCGCATCTTCGGGCGGATTGTCGAGGATGGTGATCGGCACATAATAGCCGGGGATCGAGGGATCGTGATCGCCGCCCACCAGGAACTTGTAGCCATTGTCCTTGGCATCCTGGATCAGATCGAGCACGCGCTCATACTGCTTCTTGTTCTGGATCGGGCCGACGGCCGTGCCCTGTTCGGCGCCATCGCCCACCTTCACATGACGGGCATATTCGGCGATCGCGGCGGACAGCTCGTCATAGATGTCCTCGTGGATATAGATGCGCTTGGCCGCGACGCAGATCTGCCCGGCATTCGTGAAGCTCGACCAGAACAGCTGCTCGGCCACCTTCTTGACGTCGGCATCGGGCAGCACGATCGAGGCATCGTTGCCGCCAAGTTCCAGCGTAATGCGCTTGAGGTCCTTCGAAGCCGATTCCATCACGCGCTTGCCGGTCGCGGTCGATCCGGTGAAGGTGATCTTGTCGATATCGGGGTGCGAAGTGATCAGCGGCCCCAGGTCATCGCCGCCGGTGATGACATTGAGCACGCCTGCGGGCACTTCGTCCGCGATCAGCTCGATGATCCGTAGCGTGGCGAGCGGGGTGAAGGGCGAGGGCTTGAGCACCATCGTGCAGCCGGAAAGCAGCGCGGGGACGATCTTCTGCACCGCCATCATCACCGGGAAGTTCCACGGCACAATACCGCCGACCACGCCCACGGGAACGCGGCGGGTGCGCGACAGCCGGGTGTCGCTATCCTCGTTGATCTCGTCTTCCAGCGTCAGGGTGGACTGGGCTGCGGCCATGGCAGCGGCACCATGGATTTCGCCTGCTGCCTGGGCATGGGGCTTGCCCTGCTCGCTGGTCAGCAGCCGCATCAGTTCATCTGCATTGGCCTTGATCGCGGCGGAAATCTTCTGGATGACCGCGCGGCGTTCCTCGATGGGCACATGCTTCCAGGTCTTGAACGCAGCGCGCGCTGCCGCGACGGCGCGGTCCAGCTCTTCCTGCCCGCAATCGGGAACCTGGCCGATCACCTGCTCGTTGGCGGGGTTGACGACATCGATCCATTTGCCGGGCTTTTCCAGCTTGCCGTTGATGAGGACGCTGTACTGCTGAACCATCGCAACATTCCTTTCCTGTGAAGCGTACCCGGTGCCAGCGGCCCGGGCTGTTATCATATAAGGTCGTGCGACAGGCTATACCGAGCGCCTGCCGCAAACCACTATCATTTCATCCTGCACCTCATGCCGCGACAAACCGGATCGGCAGGGTCTTGGGCCCGCCGACAAAGGTGCTGCTGGCGCGCTGCGGTGTTCCGGCCAGCTCGACGCTGTCGATCCGGTCGAGCAGCTCGTCGAACAGGATGCGCATTTCCAGCCGCGCCAGATGCAGGCCCAGGCACTGGTGGACGCCCGCCCCGAAAGCGACATGCCGATTGGGGCTGCGCGAGGCATCGAACCGGTCGGGATCGGGGAATACCCGCTCGTCATGATTGCCCGAGACATAACACAGCATCAGCCAGTCGTCCTTGGCGATGCGCTGTCCGCCGATCTCGCAATCCTCTGCCGCGGTGCGCATGAAGTGCTGCACCGGCGTGGTCCAGCGGATCGCCTCTTCGATCAGGCCGGGCAGCAGGCTGCGATCGGCCTTGATCCGGGCGAACTGTTCCGGGTCCTTGGCCAGCGCCCACATTGCCCCTGCGGTCGAGGCCGACGTGGTATCATGGCCGGCAGCTGCAACGATGATATAATAGCCGGCAGCATTGCGATCGCTGATCGGTTCGCCATCGACCACCGCATTGGCGATGACGGTGGCGACATCGTCCTGCGGGTTGGCGCGGCGATCGGCCGCCAGCTTCATGAAATATCCCTCGAAGTCACGCACCGCTTCGATGACGAACTGGGTGACCTGTTCGGGCGTCAGCTCGACCGACCGGGCGCGGTTGAGATCAGGGTCCTCGCCGCCGAACATCTCTTGCGTCAGCTTGAGCATCAGCGGCTCGTCCTCGTGCGGGACGCCGAGAATCTGCATCACGACGTGCAGCGGGTAGAGCGCCGACACCTGATGGACGAAATCGCACGACCCGCCGGTGGCCAGCATCGCATCGACCGAGGCCCGCGCGATGCCGCGGATTTTCTCTTCGATGCTGCCCAGGTTCTTGGGCATGAACCAGCTCTGCGTCAGCTTGCGGTAATCCATGTGCTCGGGCGCATCCATGGTCACCAGCGAGCGCACCAGATGCGGGCTGCCGCCGGTGATCATATGGGTCAGCATCTGCACCGCGACCGGGCCGAGCACCACCGATTTGGGCGCGTTGAGGAACCGGGCGTTGTCCTTGCTCACCGTCATGATGTCGTCATGCCGGGTGATCGCCCAGAAGGGCATGAAGCCCTCCGCCTGGACAAGACCGACGGGCATGTTGTCGCGCGCCCAGCGGAATTTTTCCTTGATGCCATTCCACTCGCCATAAGCGACTGGGTTGACGATGGCCGAGGAAATCTCCGGCGGCAGCACGGAGGGTGCAATGGTCGCCATGGTTCAGGCTCCTGCCCCGGCTTCGGCCGCCTTGGCCTGAGCCCAATATTCGTCGCGCAGCAGCCGCTTGTAGAGCTTGCCCGTGGCGTGCCGGGGCAGCTCGTCGCGGAAATCGATCTGGCGCGGCATCTTCACGCCGGAGAGCGACCCGCGCAGATAGGTGGACAGCTCTGCGGCCAGATCGTCACCGGCATCGGCCAGATCGAGCGGCTGGACGATCGCCACCACACGCTCGCCCATGTCCGGGCATGGCGCCCCGATGACGGCGGCATCGGCGACCTTCGGGTGGCTGACGAGCAGGTTCTCGATCTCCTGCGGGTAGATGTTCACTCCGCCCGAGATGATCATGAAGCTCTTGCGATCGGTGAGGTAGAGAAAGCCCCCCTCGTCCACCCAGCCCACATCGCCCAGGGTCGTCCAGCCTTGCGGATGCGTTGCTTCCTTGGTCTTGCTGGCATCATTGTGATATTCGAACTTCCCGCCGCCCTCGAAAAACACGGTGCCCTCGGTGCGCGCGGGCACTTCCCTTCCCTCTTCGTCGCAGATGCGGATCGTGCCGAGCAGCGCGCGACCGACCGAACCCTGGTGCGTCAGCCAGTCCTCGCTCGAGACAAAGGTGAAGCCGTTGCCTTCGGTGCCGGCATAATATTCCTTCAGCACCGGGCCCCACCAGTCGATCATCGCCTGCTTGACCGGAACCGGACAGGGCGCAGCGGCATGGACGGCAGACCTGAGGCTCGACACATCATATCGGCTCCGCACCGCTTCGGGCAGCTTGAGCATCCGGGTGAAATGCGTCGGCACCCACTGGCTGACATTCACCTTGTATTTCTCGATCAGCGCCAGGGCATTTTCGGGGTCGAACTTCTCCATCACGATCACGGTGCCGCCCAGCTTGTGCACCGTCATGCACCAGCGCAGCGGCGCGGCGTGATAGAGCGGCGCAGGCGACAGATAGATACTGTCGGGGCCAAAGCCGAACGCACCCTGGGCCAGCATGACCAGCGTGTTGCTGGCGGCAATGTCGCCATCTTCGGGAAGCGGCAGCCGCACGCCCTTGGGGCGGCCCGTCGTGCCGGACGAATAGAGCATGTCCGATCCTGCGCGCTGATCGGCTATGGGTGTGGCGGGCATCGCGCTGATCGCGGCGACCGCATCGGCATCGTCCAGATTGGCGACCGGAACATCGGGACAGGCAGCGGCGATCGCACCGAGCTGCGCACCAAGATAGTTGGACGTGAACAGCAGCTTCGCGCCGCTATCCTGGAGGATATAGCTGATCTCGTCCGCCGTCAGCCGGTTGGAAATCGCCACGAAGATCAGGCCCGCCCGCTGCGCGCCCCAGACGATATCGAAATATTCGGCGCGATTTTCGAGGCATAGCGCCACGGTATCCCCGATGCCGATGCCCTGCTGGCGCAGATAGTGCGCGACCTGGTTCGAGCGGCGGTCGAGCTGAGCATAGCTGACCTGCTGCCCCGAGCCCGCCATGATTACCGCAGGTTTTTCACCCTGGCTCTGGGCATGGACCGATGGATGCATTGCGACATTCCCTCCTGATCAACGGAATGGTCTGGCCCGCCATTCGGCGCGTTCCGTAACGATTCCCGATAATGGAGAGCATCATTGTTTAATCGCGCGATTAAAGCAATGGGAAAGCGGCGCGCGCAGAGCGCAGAAACAAAAAGCGCCGGACAATCCGGCGCTTGATGTCAGGAAATGTGAAAAACCGGAGCGATTATTCGGCAGGGCCGCCCTGGGCAACCTTGCCGCCATCCTGCATCGCCAGCAGGTAATCGCGCGAGGAGATGAAGGGCATCGGGTTCACCGAGTTTCCGGCGATGCGCACTTCATAGTGCAGGTGGCTGCCGGTGGAGCGGCCAGTCGATCCCATCAGACCGATGACCTGGCCCTTGGTGACGCGCTGGTTGGGCTGCACCAGGATCTGCGAGAGGTGGCCGTAACGCGTCTGGATTTCGCCGCCGTGGTTCAGTTCGACATACTGGCCGTAGCCACCGACCCATTGTGCGCGACCGACAACGCCATCGGCGGTGGCGTAGATCGGCGTACCGATCGGGCCTGCCATGTCCAGGCCCTTGTGGCGGGCGCGGCGTCCGGCGAACGGATCGGCGCGGAAGCCGTACTGGCTGGTCAACTTGAAGGTATCAACCGGCTTGCGCGAAGGGATGGAGACCCGTCCGGTTTCGCGATTTTCGAGGGATTTCCAGTCAGCGAAGAGAGCGCGAAATTCTGTGTCCTGGGCGCCGAGTGCGTTTTCGGTCGAAACCTGCGGTACGGCAGCGGCGACATCGGTGGAATTGCCTTCAGCAAAGGCGGGTGATGCAGCGCACAGCAGACCGGCTGTGGTGGTGGTAAGGACCGTTGCGACAATTCTGGTTGCGACCATGAATATTCAGCACCTTGTTATCGGGCAACCGCCTGACCATGAGGCCCTTGCAGCTGTCCTTCTTGTCCCCAGCCTCAGGTGAGGCGGGGCAGAAAAACACAAAAATCGTTGGAACCCCTTCCCTCCGATTTCGTAGGATCATGGGTAGAGGGAAAGGTTTGTGCACTGCAACCCGCAACCGCTGACCGCGCGTTAAACCGGCTGGCTGGCACGTTGAGTCGTTTAATCGCGCAAAAATATGCCGATTTTGGGACCGATTCCGGGGTGCTGGAGCGCAAGAATCATCGCCTGAAGGCGTGTTCTGCGCGCTCTCGTTAACCTTTTGCCCCGCCCGATGATTGGAAATTTCGGCCATTGCAGCAAAAAGGGCCCGCCAACAGCCTTGGCGGACCCTGTGCATATTAACGATGATTCGGCGCAGAAATGTCAGAGCGAACGGGCTGCTGCGAGCACCTCTGCGACATGGCCGGCAACCTTGACCTTGCGCCAGACGCGGACGACCTTGCCATCCTTGCCGACCAGGAACGTCGACCGGTCCATCCCCATATATTTCTTGCCGTACATCGATTTTTCGATCCACACGCCCATCGCCTCGGCCAGTCCGTCGGTCTCGGCATCGCTCGCCAGCGGCACGGTCAGGTCGTATTTCTCGATGAACTTCTGGTGCTTCTTCGGCGGGTCCTTGGATACGCCCAGAACCGAAACGCCGGCAGCCTCGAACGCCGCCATCTCGGCGCTGAACTCCTGCGCCTCCTTGGTGCATCCGCTGGTATCGTCCTTGGGGTAGAAATACAGCACCCAGGCCTTGCCCGCATAATCTGCAGCGGAGATGCTGCTGCCATCAGGCAGGGTCAGCGGAACCGGGGGAATGCTGTCACCGATGTCGGTCATGGTCTGTCCTCTTCTCTCAAGCGCTGCTTGCTGGCGCGCTCGCCCCAAATAGGCGCTGCCATTCGGTTTGAACACCGGCCCGCGCCGATTCCACCGACGCCAGCAGCATCGCCCAGTTTTCGCACCCGCAGGCCCGCGCAACGAGCACCTGGCTCGCAACCGGCGGCGTGCTGCAATCGGGCGCGACAAGCCGCAAGGTGACCAGCAGCCGCGTCATCAGGTCATGCGCCGAAGCAAGCGAGGGATCGACAAGCCCCTGCTGCACCAGTGCATCGATCGCCAGGCGCAGATCGGGGTGAAAACCCTTATGGTGCACCAGCTGCAGCGTGTGGACGATGAATTCCAGATCGACCAGCCCGCCGGGGAGCAGCTTCACATCCAGCGGCCCCAGCGGCTTTTTATGCGCGGCGATATCGGTCCGCATCTTCAGCGCGGCGGCCATGACCGCCTCTGCAGATCGCTCGGCGTTCAGCACATCGCCGATGATCGCCTCAAGCCGGGCCCGGCTTTCGTCCGATCCATAAACCACGCGCGCACGGCACAGCGCCATATGTTCCCAGGTCCAAGCCTGTTCGCGCTGATATTCGGCAAAGCTGGCAAAGGACACCGCCAGCAGCCCCTGCGCACCATTGGGCCTTAGGCGGGTATCCACCTCGTACAACGCGCCTGCCGCTGTCGGTACGGAGAGCGCCGCGATGATCCGCTGCGCAAGGCGGTTGTAATATTGCGTGCTGCCCAGCGGACGCTTGCCATCCGATTCCTCTCCGATCTCGCCGCTGAACAGGAAGATGAGGTCGAGATCCGACGCATGGGTGAGTGCTCCGCCGCCGAGCCGGCCCAGCGCCAGGATCACCGGTTCGCTGCCCGGCATCTCGCCATGCACCGCAGTGAACTCCCGCACCGCGCAATCGGCGAGGCGGCAGATCGCGGCTTCGGCAACCCGGGCATAGCCGCCAGCAATGTCGACCGGATCGTGCTTGCCCTCGATCAGCTGCACCCCCAGCGCAAAGCGCATCTCGCCAACACGGACCCGCACCGCGTCCAGTCGCTGCTGATAATCGTCGCCCGGCTCCTCGCGCGACAGGCGCTGGACGATCTGCTCGACGCTGCCGACAAGATCGAACGCGCTCGCATCGATCAGTCCGTCGAGCAGATCGCCCCGCCGCGCCAGCGATTCCGCCAGCGGCGGCGCATGGCTCAATATGTCGATCAGCGTCTGCATCAGCGCAGGCCGCGCCTGCAGCAGCCGGAACACGTTCACCGTGCTGGGCAGATGCCGCAGCAGATCATCGAAACGGTTGATCGCCGCCGCCTGATCGGGCGCTTCGGCAAAGGCGGCGAGCAGCGCCGGAAGCACCTCTTCGAACGCCTTGCGCCCCGCCCCCGTGCGCAGCGCCCGCACGGCGCCGCCGCGCCAGGCCTGCACCCTTTCGGCCAGCGCCTCGGCCTGGTCCAGCCCGGCATGGGCCAGGGCTTCGGCCAGCAATTCGGGATCGTTGCTGAGCTGCACGCCATGATCGTCGCCCTGCCCGCGCTGCGAAGCTATCAGGCCATCATAGATTTTCGCGACATCATCGGTGACCGGCTCCAGCGCGGCCACCAGCGCGGGGCCATCGCTGAGGCCATGCAGCCGCGCCACATTGTCGAGCGCCGCCGGATCGTGCGGAAGACTGTGCGTCTGCTGATCGTCGACCATCTGCAACCGGTGCTCGAACGTGCGCAAGGTGCGATAATGGCCTGCCAGCAGGTCGGCCTCCTGCGCAGGGATGATCCCCTCCGCCGCGAGTGCCTGAAGCGCGTCAAATGTGGAGCGCACGCGGAGCGCCGGATTGCGCCCGCCATGGATCAACTGATGCGCCTGGGTGAAGAATTCGACCTCGCGAATGCCGCCGCGCCCACGCTTCAGGTCAAAGCCCGGACCGAGCAGCTGACCCTTGTTATAGTGATCGCGGATCTGCCGGGTCAGCGCGGCAATCTCGTCGATCGTGCCGAAGTCGAGCGAGCGCCGCCAGATGAAGGGGCGCAGCGAATCCATGAAATACTGGCCCAGCACGCGGTCACCAGCAGCGGCACGCGCGCGGATAAAGGCTGCCTGTTCCCAGGTCAGCGCCTGCGATTCATAGTGCGACAGCGCCGCATCCACCGGTATGGCGAGCGGGGTGACCTCGGCTGCGGGACGAAGCCGCAAATCCATCCGGAAGACATAGCCATCGCCGTCCCTTGCGCTCATCATATCAATGAGTTGCCGCGCAATACGCTGCGCAGCATCGGCAGGCTCTTCGCGCCCGCGACAGGGCAGAGTGGCCGGATCATAGATGAAGATCGGGTCGATATCCGACGAGTAGTTGAGCTCTTGCCCGCCATGCTTGCCGAGCGCGATCACGGCAAAGCCCTGCACCCCGGCATCGGGGGTGCGGCGCGCGATGACATCGGCCAGAGCCGCATCGAGCGCCTGATCGGCAAAATCGGACAGCACACGGGTCACCTGGTCGACCGTAACCATTCCCGCAAGATCGGCGATCGCCAGTACTAGCGCGAGCGCGTTCTTGCGCCGCCGCAACGCCTGGCTCACCGGCAACGCGGCATCCTGCTCGCCGAGCCAGGCAAGGCACGCATCCAGCCCAGTCTCGCCAAGGCGCGCGAGAAGGTCGGGGTTCCGCTCCATCGCTGTCGCCAGAAAGGGGGCGTGGAGCGCAGCGCGCTGCTGCGCATCGGCAAGGCTGGTGTGGCTCGACATGCGCGCGTTGCTAGCCGTCGTCGTGACGCCGGGCAATCACCAGATGGCGCGACGGCTTATTCGTCGTCGTCCGTGCGGCCGACGAGCCCGCCGCTGACCCGGTCGACATCGGCCATGATCGCCGCCATCGGATCGGCGGTGCGCTGGCCCCTGCTGTCGCTGGCGACCGTCTCCTCGATCAGCGCCGCGAGCGCAGACCGCCCGCGCGCGACACGGCTCTTGATCGTGCCCAGGGCAACGCCGCAGATATCGGCGGCCTCCTCATAGGAAAAGCCACCCGCCCCCACCAGGATGAGGGCCTCGCGCTGGCTTTCGGGCAGCTGCATCAACGCGCGCTGGACATCGGCCAGGTGAAGCTGATCGCCCTGCCCCGCCGGCATCGACAGGATGCGGTCGGCCACGACATCGTCCCATTCGGTGGTGAACCGCGCGCGCCGACGCTGCGACAGGAAGGAATTGCGCAGGATGATGAAGGTCCACGCGCGCATGTTGGTGCCTGCGGAAAACCGACCGCGCGCTGCCCAGGCCTTGAGCATGGTGTCCTGGACGAGATCGTCCGCCACATCGCGATTGCCGCTGAGCGAGCGACCATAAGCGCGCAAGTGCGGGATCAGCGCGGCAAGCTGAGCCTTGAACGCCTCATCATCCAGCGGCGGACCAGCCTCTGGCGCGGCGTCAGCGGTACTGTCAAACGCCATAGCGGAAAGGCCTGACTTTCAACCCTCGGGGAAAAGGCAGGCGGCGATTCGAAGCGGCTGCCGACTGCCCGTCACTTACACATGTCAACTTTCTCGTCGGCGATACGGAAATTCGTTGCAAATCACAAGCATGCGTCGATGGGCGGCGGATCGATCTGCTTGCCTGCCCTGCGCGCGGGTGGCAAACAGCATGGCATGGCGGGCAAGGTGTCCGCGCTTCCAACCTCCCTGCGAAAAGAGCGACCATGTATCTCAAGACCCTGTTCAAACTCGCAAGCGCTCCGCTCGCGCTGCTGGCGGCAACCCCATTGGCGGCCCAGCAGGCGACGTCGATCGACATTCCGGAAACTGCCCCCCAGCCGGTCTCCGAAACTACGATGAAGGACGTCACTCGGATGCTGTCCTCGGACGCATTTGAAGGCCGGGCGCCCGGTAGCGTCGGTGAACAGAAAACCATCGCCCTGATGACCGAACGCTTTGCCCAGGCTGGGCTGAAGCCTGGCAATGGCGACAGCTGGCTCCAGAAGGTGCCGCTGGTCAGCATCGAGGCCGGAAAGATCAGCCCGCTCGCCATCACCGGCGGGGCAGCGCCGCTCAGCTTCGAATATGGCAAGGACATGGTGATCGGCAGCTATCGCGAAGCCCCTGCGATCGACATTGCCGATAGCGAGGTCGTGTTCGTCGGCTATGGCATCAACGCGCCGGAAAAGGGCTGGAACGATTATGCGGGGCTGGATGTGCGCGGCAAGACCGTCGTCATCCTGGTCAACGACCCCGATTATGACAGCCCGGACCTGAACGGCGAATTCGGCGGCAAGGCGATGACCTATTATGGCCGCTGGACCTACAAGTACGAAGAGGCCGCTCGCCAGGGCGCGGCCGCGGCGTTGATCGTCCACGACACCGTGCCCGCCGCCTATGGCTGGGGCGTGGTGGAATCGAGCTGGACCGGCCCGCAATTCTTTGCGCAAAGCGCCGACAAGGGCGCGAGCCAGACCCAGGCCAATGGCTGGATCCAGAAGGAAGCCGCCGAAAAGCTGCTGGCCAGCGCGGGCCAGGATCTGACCGCGCTGAGTGCCGCTGCCAGGCGCAAGGGCTTCAAGCCCGTGCCGCTGGGGGTCAAGGCTTCGGTCTCGTTCGCCAATGCCATCCAGACGATGGAATCGAACAACATCATCGGCATCCTGCCGGGGGCCAAGCGTCCTGACGAATATGTGCTCTACACCGCGCATTGGGACCATCTGGGCCGGTGCAAACCCGCCGATGACGGCGATGACATCTGCAACGGCGCTGTCGACAATGCCACCGGAACCGCCGCACTGGTCGCGCTGGCAGAAGCGTTCACCAAGGCGGGCGCGCCCGATCGCAGCATCGTGTTCCTCGCGGTCACCGGCGAAGAATCGGGTCTGCTCGGATCGGCCTATTACGGCGAGAACCCCGTCTATCCGCTGGCGCAGACCGCGGGCGGCATCAACATGGATGCGTTCCTGATGGCCGGCCCTGCGCGCAACGTCACCGTGGTCGGCAAGGGCAAGTCGCAGCTCGATGATTTCCTCAACGCTGCGCTCAAATCCGTGGACCGCGTGGCTCAGCCCGACGCGATGCCGCAGAACGGCTATTATTACCGGTCGGACCATTTCAGCCTCGCCAAGCAGGGCGTGCCGATGCTGTATATCGATGGCGGCGACGATCTGGTGAACGGCGGCAAGCAAGCCGGCGAGGCGGCGGCCAAGGACTATACCGTCAACCGCTATCATGGCCCCAAGGACGAGTATAACCCCAATTGGGACTGGTCGGGCGTGATCGCCGATCTCTCGCTCTATTACCGCATCGGGCGCAGCCTGGCGATGTCGCAGGCATGGCCCAACTGGGTGGATGGCGACGAATTCCGCGCCATTCGCGACAAGAGCCGGGCAGGAAAGTAAGCGACCATGACCGAGCAGATGATGCCGCCCGAATGGGCCGCGCAGCAATGGCTGTGGATCGGTTTTCCGCACCTTGCCGACGAATGGGGCGGTTTCCTCGATGCGGCCCAGGCTGAGATTGCGGCCTTTGCCCGTGCTGTCGCCGAAAGCGGGCAGGCGGCACGGCTGGTCTGCCCCGATGCAGAGCACGCCGCGCTCGCGCGCGAACTGGCAGGCGATGGCGTCGATATCCGCGTGCACCATTATGGCGATATCTGGCTGCGCGATACCGGACCGCTGGTCGTACGAGCGGCGGCAGGGGAATTGCGCGCGCAGCTGTTCGGCTTCAACGGCTGGGGCGGCAAATATGTGATGCCGGGCGATACCGAAATCGGCAAGGCATTGGCGGATGAGGCGATGCTGGCCAGCGCGCGTGCCGACTGGGTGCTCGAAGGCGGCGCGATCGATGTCGATGGCACGGGTGTCGGCGTCACCACCGAACAGTGCCTGCTCAACCCCAACCGCAACCCGCATCTGTCGCGCGCCGAAATCGAGGCGCGGCTGCGGCGCGACCTGGGGATCGAACGCCTGTTGTGGCTGGGCGATGGCCTGATCAACGATCATACCGACGGACATGTCGACAACCTGGCGCGCTTTGTTGCACCCGGCACGCTGGCGGTGCCGGTGGCGAGCGGCGCGGATGATCCCAATGCGGCCATCTATGCCGATGCCCGCCGCCGCGCCGAGGCCTTCGGGCTGCAGGTCGTGCCCATCCCTTCGCCCGGCCTGGTCGAGCGCGTCGATGCCGAGGGTGAAATGAAGGTGCAGCCGGCCAGCCATATGAACTTTGCGATCACCAGCCATCTCGTGGTCGTGCCGACCTACACGACCGCATCGGACGCGCCAGCAGTCCAGGCGATCGGCGCCTGCTTCCCGGATCGGCGCACGATCGGTCTGCGTGCCGACGCAGTGCTGGCGGGCGGCGGGAGCTTCCACTGCGCCAGCCAGCAGATGCCCGCGCTCGATTGATCGCCCCGCCCGCGCGGGGTATAGCGCGTCACTGCAAGCATCCACATTTCCCCGCACCAACCACAAAGAGGATTGCCCCCATGCGCACATTCATCCTGTCTGCCCTGATAACCGGGACCGCCCTGCCCCTGCTCGCTGCCGCACCGGTGATGGCAGCTGAAGCCGGCAGCACCACTGCCTCGTCCGCGATCGACGCTGCCGTCTCCGCGGACCTCCGCGGTGAAGACAAGGCGCGCGACCAGTATCGCCACCCCAAGGAAACGCTGGAATTCTTCCAGGTCGCGCCGAACATGGTGATCGCGGAATATGCGGCCGATGCCGGCTGGTACACCAAGATCCTGGCCCCGCTGACCGTCGACAGCGGCAAATACGTGGCGCTGGGCGTATCCCCGACGGCACCGGCGTTCAACGAGCAGCGCAAGGCGCAGATGGCCGCTTATCCGACCAGCTATCCCGATCGCGCCGCCAAGGCGACCGGCATCGCGGCGGGCAAGATCAACGCCTATGTCACCAATGCCGTCCCGGCCGAACTCAATGCCACCGTCGACCGCATCTTCATCTTCCGCATGCTGCACAACATGAACCGTTGGGGCATTTTGGGCAGCGAGCTTGATGCAATGCACAAGATGCTGAAGCCCGGCGGCATGATCGGCATCGAACAGCACCGCGCCAAGGCCGATGCGCCTGCGGCCTATGTCGATGGCTCCAAGGGCTATCTGAAGGAAGCCGACGTGATCGCCATGTTCAAGCAGCATGGCTTCGAACTGGTCGGCAAGAGCGAGGTCAACGCCAACCCCAAGGATAGCGCAGACTATCCCGATGGCGTCTGGACGCTGCCGCCGAACTATGCGCTGAAGGACCAGGACCGTGCGAAATATGCCGCGATCGGTGAATCGGACCGCATGACGCTGCTGTTCCGCAAGAAGTAAGCACCGGCTCGCCGCTGCTCACCATGGGCGGCGGCGAGCGGATTGGAGCCGGGGGGCGAACATGGGCGCATTCGTGCTGAGGGCGGTGATTTCCGGCGTTCTGGTGGCGATCATCGCCATCGTCGCCCGGCGCAGCCCCGGGCTGGGCGGGCTTGTCGCCTCTATCCCGCTCGTCTCGACGCTCGGCATGATCTGGCTGTGGAACGACAGCGGCGACCGTGAGCTGGTCGCCAATTATGTCAGCGCAGCCTTCTGGTATTTCCTGCCGACGCTGCCCATGTTCCTGCTCATTCCGTGGATGCTCCGCGCCGGCATCGGCTTCTGGCCATCGCTGGGCGCAGGGTGCGGACTGACCATGATCTTGTACCTGGGCACGGTCGCGATCCTGCCCCGATTAGGGATAAACGTCTCGCTATGACCGAAATTACCGTTGCTGCGCTGCAGCTGCCGCTGGGCGGCGGCGTGGCCGAGAATATCGATGCGGTCAGCGATCTTGTTGCGCACGCAGCCGACAAGGGCGCGGACATCATCCTGCCGCCCGAATTGTTTGAAGGGCCCTATTTCTGCCAGGTCGAGGATGAAGCGCTGTTTGCGACCGCGCATCCCACGACCGATCATCCCTCGGTGCGCGCGATGGCCAGGCTGGCGAAACAGCTCAAGGTGGCGATCCCGACCAGCTTTTTCGAGCGCGACGGGCCGCATCATTACAACTCGCTCGCCATGATCAACCCCGAAGGCGAGATCATGGGCGTGTACCGCAAAAGCCATATCCCCGACGGGCCGGGCTATGAGGAGAAATTCTATTTCCGCCCGGGCAACACCGGGTTCAAGGTGTGGGATGTGTGCGGCACGCGCATCGGCATCGGCATTTGCTGGGACCAATGGTACCCTGAAACCGCGCGCGCCATGGCGCTGATGGGCGCTGAACTGCTGTTCTACCCCACCGCGATCGGATCGGAACCCTATGACGCGGACCTCGACACCAGCCGCATGTGGCGGCGCGCGATGCAGGGGCATTCGGTGTCCAATTGCATGCCGGTGATCGCCAGCAACCGCATCGGCACCGAGGGCAACCAGAGCTTTTACGGCCACAGCTTCATCACCAACGAATGGGGTGATCTGGTGCTCGAATATGGCGCGGAGGAAACCGGCGTGCTGGTCGCGACGCTCGATCTGGCGCAGGCGCGCAAGCACCGCGCGGGCATGGGCTTTTTCCGCGATCGCCGCCCCGAACTCTACGGACGGCTGGCGCAGGATATCTGAAGCATAAGGCGGGAGCGATCCCGCCTTATTCGCCGATACCGTCCCACATTTCCTTCAGCTTGGCGAAAAAGCCGGTGCTTTCCGGGCTTTCCTGACCGGTCTCGGTCGCCTGGAATTCGCGCAGCAATTCCTTCTGCTTTGCGCTGAGACGCGTCGGCGTCTCGACATCGATCTGGATCACCATATCGCCAGTGCCCCGGCCCTGCAGCACGGGCATGCCTGCGCCGCGCTGGCGCAACTGCTTGCCCGACTGGATGCCCGCAGGGATCGGGATGCGGTGACGCTTGCCGTCAAGACCCGGAATTTCCAGCTCGCCGCCCAGCGCGGCGGTGGTGATGCTGATCGGCGCACGCGTGATCAGCGTGGTGCCATCGCGCTCGAAGATGCGGTGGCGCGCGACATGGATGAAGATGTACAGGTCGCCCGGAGGAGAGCCCTTGGGGCCGGCCTCGCCCTTGCCCGACAACCGGATGCGGGTGCCGTTGTCGACGCCCGGCGGAATATCGACCGAGAGCGTCTGCTGCTTGTCGACCCGGCCCTCGCCGCGACATGTACGGCAGGGATTTTCGATCACCTGACCGGTGCCATGGCAATTGGGGCAGGTGCGCTCGACCACGAAAAAGCCCTGCTGCGCGCGCATCTTGCCGCTTCCGCCACACAGGTTGCAGCTGCGCACCTTGGTGCCCGGCTCCGCGCCCGATCCATCGCAGGTGTCGCAGGTCGCCGCCACATCGATGGTGATCTCGCTGGACTTGCCATGATAGGCCTCTTCCAGGCTGATCTCCATGTCATAGCGCAGATCCGCGCCGCGCACCGGGCCGCGACGCCCGCCCTGACCGCCAAAGCCGCCGCCGAATATGGTGTCGAAGATATCGCCCAGATCGGAAAAGCCGCCCGCAGCGCCGTGACCGCCGCCACCGCCGGACATGCCGCTTTCATAGGCTTCATGGCCATAGCGATCATAAGCAGCGCGCTTCTGCGGGTCCTTCAGGCAATCATAGGCCTGGCTGATCGCCTTGAACTTGGCTTCCGCATCGGCATCGCCCGGGTTCTTGTCCGGGTGCCATTGCATCGCAAGCTTGCGATAGGCGGATTTGAGCGTGGCATCGTCCGCGTTGCGCGAGACGCCAAGCCGCTCGTAATAATCTTTGGCTGTGGTCATGGTCATGGGTCGCGATTCATCATGCAGCGACCGGGCGGGATCGCGGTGCCGGGGCGGCATGCACCACCCCTGCCCCGCAGTCCCGCCCGGCCGGACTGTCGAACATCAATCCGGCAATCAGTTTTTCGCGTCGCCGTCAACTTCCGAGAACTCGGCGTCGACGACATTGTCCTCAGCCGGTGCAGTCTCTGCCGCCGGAGACGCCGCTGCGGCCTGCTCCTTCTCGTAGATCGCCTGACCCAGCTTCATCGCCGCCTGGGCGAGCGCCTCGGTCTTCGACTTCATGGCATCGGCATCACCGCCCTCGACAGCCGTCTTGAGCTCGGCAATCGCAGTTTCGATTTCGCCCTTGGTGGCGGCATCGACCTTGTCGCCATGCTCTTCCAGCTGCTTTTCGGTGCTGTGCAGCAGGCTTTCGGCGTTGTTCTTCGCCTCGGCTGCCTCACGGCGCTTCTTGTCTTCCTCGGCAAAGCGCTCGGCATCCTTGACCATCTGGTCGATATCGGCGTCGCTGAGGCCGCCCGATGCCTGGATGCGGATCACCTGCTCCTTGCCGGTGCCCTTGTCCTTGGCCGACACGTTGACGATGCCGTTGGCGTCGATGTCGAACGTGACCTCGATCTGCGGCACGCCGCGCGGTGCCGGCGGGATGCCGACCAGGTCGAACTGGCCGAGCAGCTTGTTGTCCGCCGCCATTTCACGCTCGCCCTGGAAGACGCGGATCGTCACGGCCTGTTGATTGTCGTCAGCGGTCGAATAGGTCTGCGACTTCTTGGTCGGGATCGTCGTGTTGCGGTCGATCATGCGGGTGAACACGCCGCCCAGCGTCTCGATGCCCAGCGACAGCGGGGTCACGTCGAGCAGCAGCACGTCCTTGACGTCGCCCTGCAGCACGCCCGCCTGGATCGCCGCGCCCATGGCGACGACTTCGTCGGGGTTCACGCCGGTATGCGGTTCCTTGCCGAAGAATTCCTTCACCACTTCGCGCACGCGCGGCATGCGGGTCATACCGCCCACCAGCACGACGTCATCGATGTCGGCAGCCTTGAGGCCGGCGTCTTCCAGCGCCTTCTTGCACGGATCGAGCGTGCGCTTGATCAGGTCTGCAACCAGCTTTTCCAGGTCGGCACGGCTGATGGTCTTCACCAGGTGCTTCGGGCCGTTCTGGTCGGCGGTGATGAAGGGCAGGTTGACTTCGGTGGTCTGGGCCGAGGACAGCTCGATCTTCGCCTTTTCCGCAGCTTCCTTCAGACGCTGCAGGGCAAGCTTGTCCTTGGTGAGGTCGATGCCTTCGGCTTTCTTGAACTCTTCGGCCAGGAACTCGACCAGCTTGGAGTCGAAGTCCTCGCCGCCCAGGAAGGTATCGCCATTGGTGGCCTTCACCTCGAACACGCCGTCGCCGATCTCGAGGATCGAGATATCGAAGGTGCCGCCGCCAAGGTCATAGACCGCGATGGTCTTGCCGTCATTCTTGTCGAGGCCGTAAGCGAGCGCTGCCGCGGTCGGCTCGTTGATGATCCGCAGCACTTCAAGGCCGGCGATCTTGCCCGCATCCTTGGTGGCCTGACGCTGGGCGTCGTTGAAATAGGCAGGCACGGTGATGACCGCCTGGGTGACGGTTTCACCCAGATAGCTCTCGGCCGTTTCCTTCATCTTCTGCAGCGTGAACGCGCTGATTTCCGAAGGCGAATAGTCCTTGCCGCCGGCCTGCACCCAGGCATCGCCGTTGCCGCCCTTGACGATGTTATAGGGCACCAGTTCCATGTCCTTCTTGGTCAGCGGATCGTCGAAACGACGGCCGATCAGACGCTTGACCGCGAACACGGTGTTTTCAGGGTTGGTAACGGCCTGGCGCTTTGCAGGCTGACCGACAAGACGCTCGCCATCCTTGGTGAAGGCGACGATCGACGGCGTGGTGCGCGCGCCTTCCGCGTTTTCGATCACCTTGGGCTTGTCGCCGTCCATCACCGACACGCAGCTGTTGGTGGTGCCAAGGTCGATACCGATTACTTTTGCCATAATGCTTTTCCCACGTAACTTTCGATATGCAGATGAAAGAATACGAACTGCCGTCATGCCCCCAAGCATCCGGCAATTCCGTCCCCGACGGCGGATATAGGGTTCCTTTCCCTTGGCACAAGGCATCGCAGCATCTACATCACGCTCACGGCTGTGCTGGCCTGTTCCGGCACAGGATGACGAGGGAGAAATCACCGATGCTGCGTTCGCTGACTCTGCTTTTTGCCGGCCTTGCCATGGCGCTGCTGGCCGGGTGCCAGCCGCCCGCGCAACTGCTGGTGGAAAATGCGCATGTTCAGCTCTCCCCGGTGGAGGACAGCCCTTCGGTGCTCTATTTCACGATCAAGGGCGGCCCGTCAGATACGGTGCTGCGCTCGATTTCTTCGCCCAGCATCCTGCGGCTGGAAATGCATGAGACGGTGGAAGAAAACGGCATGTCGATGATGAAGCCGATCACCGCCGTTGCAGTTCCGACGCGCGGCACGGTCGAATTCAAGCCCGGCGGCAAGCATGTGATGGTGTGGGGCGTCGATGCCGCAGCGCGCAAGGCCGGCACGGCGGAATTCGTGTTCTCGTTCTCCAACGGTGACAAGATTGCGGTCGATGCCGCGATCAAGGCGATCAAGCCCGGCGAGGGCATGGCGCACTGATGCACCGCGCGTCGATCGACCGACCGCTCACCCCGCAGGAGATCGCCCTGGCCCGATCGGTCTTCGGCGACGCCATCGCCTATGACAAGGTGCGTATCCGGCTGAAGAAATGGATTTTCTTCCAGCCCAAGCGCACCATCATGGCGCCGATGGGGCACATCCATTTCCACCCCGGCGGAACCGCCTATTGCGATGATTTCAGCTGCGCCAGCCTGTCACGCCAGGCGCTGTTCATCCATGAAATGGTGCATGTCTGGCAATATCAGCAGGGCCTGTTCCTGCCGCTGAAGCGCCACCCGTTCTGCCGCTATGATTATGCGATCAAGCCTGGGCAGCGCTTCGGCAAATATGGCATCGAACAGCAGGCGGAACTGGTCCGCCATGCCTTCATGCTGCGCCAGGGCGCCAAGGTGCCCGGCGCGCCGTCGATCGAGACCTATCGGCAGATATTGCCGTTTCCCGTCTGATAATCGCAGGCATGCGGTCGTCACCCCCGCGCAGGCGGGGGTGCGGCTGATGTCCGCTATCCGTCAATCAATCCGGCTTCTTGGCCACCGCTACCAGCGCGGGACGCAGCAGGCGGTCCTTGATCATGTACCCGGCCTGCAGTTCCTGCACGACGGTGCCGGGTTCGGCCTCGTCGCTGGGCAGTTCGATCATCGCCTGATGCTGGTTCGGATCGAGCGGCAGCCCGATCGCGGCAATGCGCGAGATGCCGTGCTTGCCGAACACGCTTTCAAGCTCGCGCCCGGTCGCTTCCAGGCCGACGACCAGACCCTTCCACGCCTCGTCATGCCGCGCATCTTCGGGAATCGCCTGCAACGCACGGGTCAGATTGTCCGACACCGACAGGATATCGCGGGCAAAGCCGGTGGCGGCATAGGCCCGTGCATCCTGCGCATCCTTTTCAAGACGACGGCGGACATTCTGCGTATCGGCGCGCGCGTAGAGAACTTCCTGCTTCGCCTCAGCCAGCTGGGCTTCGAGCGCGGCGATGCGCTCTTCCAGCGCGGCCTGGCCGTCGCCCTGTTCCTTCAGGCTATCCGGCACGCCCTCAAGCTCGGCTGCGGCTTCGGCATCGAGATCGACGGGCTTGCTGGGGTCATTCTGCGTCACGGTTTCGTCCTGAATCACGGTATTCCTGCTCATTTCAACAATCGGGTCAGGCTCTGCGCGGTAAAGTCCACCATCGGCACAATACGCGCATAATTGAGGCGGGTGGGGCCGATGACCCCGACCACGCCGACAACACGGCCCTCGCCGTCACGATAGGGCGCCGCTATCACGGATGACCCTGAAAGCGAAAACAATTTGTTTTCCGCTCCAATGAAGATGCGGGCCGATCCTGCCTCGCGGGCGCTGTCGAGAAGATGGGCAATGTCCTGCATCGCTTCAAGTTCATCGAGCAGACGGCGTACGCGTTCCAGATCGGACACCGCCTCGTTGTCGAGCAGATTGGCCTGGCCGCGCACGATCAGCACCGGACGATCCGACCCGTCGCGCGACCACATCGCGAGCCCCCGGCGCACGAGATCGGAGCTGGCATTGTCCAGCTCGGCACGCTCGGCCTGAATTTCAGCCTCCAGCGCAGCCAGCGCCTGGGGCAGGCTGCGCCCGGCGAGCCGCGCGGTGATGAAATTGCCCGCCTGGATCAGCATGGATTCGGTCACCCGCCGGTCCATTTCGAGCACGCGGTTCTCGATGCTGCCATCATGCCCTACCAGCACTGCGAGCACCTGGCTGTCGGACAGGCGGACGAAGCTCATCTGCTTCAGAACAGGTTCGCGGCGCGGCACCATGACGATGCCGGCACATGCCGAAAGCCCCGACAGCGCCTGCGTCGTCGCCGCGAGCGCCGCCTCGATAGGCCCGGCGCTCTCGAGCTGCTTTTCGATCGCCGCGCGCTCCTCGGCAGACGGCTCGGCCACCTGCATCATGCCATCGACGAACAGCCGCAGCCCCTGTTCGGTCGGCATTCTGCCCGCGCTGGTATGCGGCGCGGCGAGCAGGCCCAGCTCCTCCAGATCCTGCATGACATTGCGGATCGACGCGGGTGAGAGGTTGACGGTCGACGACTTGGAGATCGTCCGCGAGCCGACCGGCAGGCCGGTGTCGAGATAGCTCTCGACAACGATGCGGAAGACGTCGCGCGCACGGTCGTTCAGTTCGGTGAACGGACTGGTCATCCGATCAAACTAGGCAGAAGCGCCCGCTCTGCCAAGATAGCACGCAACGCCGTGATCACACGCCCAGGCCGCCGCGGGCTTCCACCAGCGCGAACCAGCCGCACAGCTGATCGAACGCCGCATCAGACAGATCGACAAACATGCGCCGCGCATCGGCAGGGTCAGCGCGCCGTTCCAGCAGCCCCTGATCGGTCATCATCCGGATCCAGCGCAAGGCGGTGGTGGGCGGGACCGCAGCGGCGATGCACAGGCTGGAGACCGATACGGGCTTTCCTTCCAATCGCGAGGCGGCAAGATCGAGCAGAATGTCCCAGGCAGGATCGGCAAACAGCTCTGCGCTGAAAAAACGGTCGCGCAGCCGCCGCATCGCAATCAGATGGCGGATGCGCTGGACGCTGGGTGGCCGGGCCGGCGCGCGATCGAGCGGATCCTCGGCTTGATAGGCAAGCCCCCGGTCTGCCAGCGCGGCACCGGACGCGTCATCGTCTTCAGATATCGCGCCGAGCTGTTCTGCCAGTCGCGCCAGCTCCATGGCAAGCGACTGGAGCCGCGCGCGCTCGTCACTGCTGGGGTCAGCAGCGCGGGCGCCCCGCACCAGGCTGCCCAGCTCTGACAGTTCGGCTGCGATCAGGGCTGGGCTGGTGCCGAAGACGAACCGTGCGCTGTGCCCTGCCAGCAAGGCATCCGCCGCATCGATCGTCGCCAGGCTGACCAGGACCAGCAGGCCGCAATCGGTGGCTGTGTGAGGGAATGGGTTCGGGACCTGCGCTCGCCAGTCGAGTGCCAGGATATCGGCAGCCTGGGCGTGATCGCTAACGGCCCATCCTGCTGCCACGATCATGTCGGCGGTTTCTGGCCCGTCAGCGATGATGGTCAAAGATGTCGCAGATGACGCTGGCCAATCAACGAAACCCATTGCCGCGTCTTCAGACATCCAATCCCCCCTGCCCTGGAATATCAGTCCGCGAAGGGATCGCGGACCAATATGGTATCCTCACGCTCGGGCGAGGTTGACACCAGCGCCACCGGGCACTGGATCAGCTCCTCCACACGCTTGATATACTTGATGGCCTGCGCAGGCAGGTCAACCCAGCTGCGCGCGCCAGCCGTCGATTCGTGCCAGCCGTCCATTTCCTCGTAGATCGGCTGAACCGCGGCCTGATCGCCCGCATGGGCAGGGAAATAGTCGAGCACCTTGCCGTTGAGGCGATAGCCGGTGCAGATCTTGAGTTTGTCGAACCCGTCGAGCACGTCGAGCTTGGTCAGCGCGATCCCGGTGACCCCGGCGACCGCGCAGCTCTGCCGCACCAGCGTCGCATCGAACCAGCCGCAGCGGCGCTTGCGCCCCGTGACGGTGCCGAATTCATGGCCGCGCTCGCCCAGCCGCTGGCCAATTTCATCCTCCAGCTCGGTGGGGAAAGGCCCCGACCCGACGCGCGTGGTATAGGCCTTGACGATACCCAGCACGAAGCCGCTCGCCTGAGGGCCAAGGCCGCTGCCGCCCGATGCCGAGCCGGTGATGGTGTTCGACGAGGTGACAAACGGATAGGTCCCGTGATCGACATCGAGCAGCACGCCCTGCGCGCCTTCGAACAGCATGCGGGCACCCGCGCGGCGGATTTCGCCCAGGCGCTTCCACACCGGCTGCGCGAACTGGAGCACGAACGGCGCGATCTCTGCCAGCTCTGCCAGCAGCGCCGCGCGGTCGATCGGCGGCTCGCCAAAACCGGCGCGCAGCGCATCGTGATGCGCGCACAGCCGGTCAAGCTGCGGATCGAGCGCATCCAGATGCGCCAGATCGCACACGCGGATCGCCCGCCTTCCGACCTTATCCTCATAAGCCGGGCCGATGCCGCGCCGGGTGGTGCCGATCTTGCCCTGGCCGCTTGCGTCCTCGCGCAGTGCGTCGAGATCGCGGTGGAAAGGCAGGATCAGCGGGCAGTTGTCGGCGATCGCCAGATTTTCCGGAGTGATATCGACGCCCTGGCCCCGCAGCTTCTCGACCTCATCGCGCAGTGCCCAGGGATCGAGCACGACGCCGTTGCCGATGACGCTATAGGTTCCGCGCACGATGCCCGAGGGCAGCAGCGACAGTTTGAACACCTTCTCGCCGATCACCAGCGTATGCCCGGCATTATGGCCGCCCTGGAAGCGGATGACCGCATCGGCGCGTTCCGCCAGCCAGTCGACGATCTTGCCCTTGCCCTCATCGCCCCATTGGGCACCGATCACGGTTACATTGGCCACGGAACCAACCCTTTTTCGAAAAAGTGATGCGCATGGGGCCGCCACGCGCGAAGCGGGGCCGTCCTAGTGGTGGCAGGCGGCGGCGTCCAGTCCGTTGCGGCAAACACTGATACAAATTGATGCAGTTCGAGGGTGGACCGCAGGCCGATCCGCACGGCAATCTGCACCACGGCAAGGGCTGGAAGGACAGCAACGATGTTGAAGAAAGGCCTGATCGTAATCGCCGCCGGAATGCTGATCGCACCGGTGCTGGCGCAGCAAGGGGCTGGGCGCGAGCGGCTGCTCTCCCGCGACTGTCGGCGCGAGGTTGTCAAGCTGTGCGGCTTCAATCGCGAAGAGATGCGCGAATGCCTGCGCGAAAAGAAGGATGCGCTGTCATCGCAGTGCAAGGCCGAGATGATGCAGGCCATGGCGAAGCGGATGCGGCAGAGCGATACCAGCACGGCCACCACCGCGCGCGGGCAGGCCATCGTCTATGGCAGCGATCCGATGCAGCAGGTCGACCTCTACCGACCCGACAGCCCCCGCCCCGCCAAGGGCTATCCGCTGGTCGTCTATGTCCATGGCGGCGGCTGGCGCAATGGCAGCAAGGACATGGTCCAGCAGAAGCCCGATTTCATCAACACACAGGGCTGGGCGTTCGCCTCGGTCGGCTATCGGCTGCTTCCCGATGCGCCGGTGGAGCAACAGGCCGCCGATGTCGCCGCCGCGATCACGCGGCTCAAGCGCGATGCGGCAACGCTCGGCCTTGATCCGGATCGCATCATCGTGATGGGCCATAGCGCAGGCGCGCATCTCTCCGCACTGGTCGGCACCGATCCGCAATGGCTGGGGGCAGACATGGGCCGCCTGGCCGGCGTGATCCTGCTTGACGGGGCTGGCTATGATGTCGCCGCGCAGATGCAGCAGGGCAAGCTGATGACCAAGCGCATCTATGAACCAGCCTTCGGCAGCGACCCCGCCCGCCAGGCGCGGCTTTCGCCCACCCGGCACGCTGCCGCACCCAATGCCCCGCGTTGGCTGATCCTGCATGTTGCCGGGCGCGACGATGCGCGGGCGCAGTCCAGTGCGCTGGCCCAGGCGCTACAGAAAGCTGGAGCAAAGGTGCAGCTGGAATCGCTCGAAGGGGAATCGCACATGACGATCAACCGCGAACTGGGTGAAAGCGGCAACCGCCAGACCGATCTGGTGGCGGGCTTTCTGCGCAGCGTCTAGAGCGGAACGCAGTCCTGACCGACCAGGCGGTGGGTGCATCCCAGAGCGGCGGCATCATCGTCTGCGGTGATCGCCGCGACAGTGCGCCATCCGATCGCGCGCAATCGTGCAGCGACATTGCGGTCGTGATCCAGCGGCAGGAACAGCTTGCCCGCGCCCTGCCCTTCAGCCTGGACGCCGAGGTCCAGCAGCGCGTCGGGATAGAGCGAAAAGCCCGTCGCCACTTCTTCACCGCCCTTGCCGTTGGGGATGGCATAGGTGCCGCCACGGCCCAGCGCGCCTGGGCAGCCATCGGCATAGAGCGAGAAGCCGAACCAGCTTTGATATTCAAAGCCATGGCGTTCGGTCGGATCGAGCGTCACGGTGACATCATCGGGCAGCGCCGCTGCTATTTCGCGCAAGGCACCGATGCGGCTGGCCAGCACGCCGCCGGCATCGATTGCGGCAAGCGCGTCGATCGCTTCACCGAACGGCCCCATGGCATAGAGCAACGGCAGATAGGCATCGGCACCGAGCGCGGTGAGGCCGCCAGCATCCTTCATGTCGAGCTCGCGCCGAACCGCACCGATCATGCCTGCGGGCAGCGGAAAGGCGGTGGTGGCGAGCGTATCGACCAGATCGGGCAAGGTCAGGTCGACGGTGATGCCGGTGGCCCCAGCCTGAACCAGAGCCTCGATGGCGATCCGCACCACTTCCTGCGCCGCGGCGATATTGTCATGTCCGATCAGCTCCGCGCCGATCTGCAGCCGTTCGCGCTCCGGGTTGAGCTGGTCCGACGAAATGCGCAGCACCTGCCCGGCATAGCTGAGCCGCAGCGGGCGAGGCACGCCCGCCATCAGCGTCGTGGCAACGCGGCCGACCTGGACGGTAATGTCCGAACGGATCGCCAAGGTCCGCATCGACGAGGGATCGACCATGCGGAACAGATGCTGGCGCCCCGTGCCCTGCATCCGCGTGGCCAGCGACCGCTCATATTCGACCAGCGGCGGCGACACCCGGTCATAGCCATGGCCCGCGAACACCTGCATGGCGTTGCGGGTCAGCCAGGCGGCCTGTTCGGCACGCGGGGGCAGCAGATCGGCCAGTCCAGCCGGCAGGATATCGGGATTCGCTTCAGACATGGCGCAGCGCTTAGACGATTAGCTGCGGCGGGAAAACCTTGGAAGGACGCGAAAGCGCCAAGCGTCTCGGTTACCGGGCAACAGGCGAAGATGCCTGGGTCATGGCATCCTTGATCGCGAACGCATCGCGCGTCCAGTTGGACGTGTGCGGAGCATGCGTCGAAACATCGATCGAAGCGCCCTGGATCAGCGGGTAGAGCTCGGCCTCTTCGCGCTCGGCACGCGCGAACATGGTCAGCGCACGCGCCTTGGCGGGGTGCCTGTAACCGTCCCAATCGGCCGCGATCCGTTCCTGGGTCCAGTATTTGCCCTGTTCCGAATAGTCGGCGTACAGCGCCGCCAGCTCGCGCTGAAAGGACTCGCCCAAGGCGCGCACATGCGGCCGAGGGTCGGAGAGGAGCTTGGCGTAGAGATAGCGCTCCTCGAGCGCGAGATGCTGCATCACGTGGCTGCTGAGCTGCCAGCGCGTGTGCGCAAGGACCTGCGGGTCCGGCATGGCTGGCAGGTCGAGAAGGGCGATAAGCCTCTCTCCCCGCTCGCGCAGGACGGCATGATCATGCAGAAGTTTCTCGAGCATCGGGCGACCCTCTCTTTAGCGAGAGCCTCGATAGCACCGAGAGTTTAACCCTGTGTAAACGTTTGCGGCCGGGCCGATCTGCGGAGCGGCCAGGCCGCCCCGCAGTCTTTCAGCAACCGGTCAGGCAGCAGCCGACAGGCGGACAGCCGCCATCTTGCCGCGACGGTCCTGTTCCAGCTCGAAATTCACGCGCTGGTCGCGATCGAGCGTGCGCATGCCCGACGCTTCGACGGCGCTGATGTGCACGAAGGCGTCGTTGCCGCCGTCATCGGGCTGGATGAAGCCATAGCCCTTGTCGGCGTTGAAAAACTTTACGGTGCCAATAGGCATAGTCATTTCCTTAAGAGTAGAACGCGGCAGGCCACAGAAAAAGTGGACATTCCTTGCCACGCGATTGGAGCCGGAAGATCGAGTGCGACCCCTGCAACGCCCGGCTCCGGCCATTGCGAGAGAAGAAAGGGCGCGGCCGATTTCCGGCTCGCCCCGATAGCGTCAGACGGGCGTGAAGCTGCCCGGCTGGGGATAGGCATGGATGTGCAGGCGCGCGCGATGGTGCTGCACATGGCCGCGCTGCGTCGCACGCTCGCCGCCGGTGGGGGCGTGCAGCGCGCGCAGATTCGCGATATGCAGATTCTCGAAGAGCTGGTTGATGTCGGGCATGGCTGTCGCTCAATTTGCTATACAAGCAAGAGCGTGGAGCAGCGGCGCCGCAGGTCTCTCAGTCGCGTGTAGGCTTGGGATCAGGATCACGCGATAAAGCCGCTATAACAGCAAAGCCTTCAAAAGTCTCACGCCAATTGCAGAAACTGGTATTTCTGCGGTGAAACGCCTATTGCGCGCCCGGCGGCTTCCCGAAAATGTTGACGTCTTCAGCGCCGATCCACCCGTTCATGTAATTGGCATAGAACAGCCCGAAGACCACAGCAGACAGCACTGTGGTGATCGCCATGACGCGCAGGGGCCTGAAATTGGCGGGCGCGCTATCGGCCTGGCCGCGCACCTTTTCGACGCCGAGTTCATCCGCCGTGCGGATGCCAAAGGGCATCACGACAAAAGCCGTGATCACCCAGAACAGCAGATAAATGGCGAGAATGCTCGTCCAGCTCATGTTTCAAGCCCCTGGTTGCAGCGCTCAAATGGGTCAGGCAGCCTCGATCATCAAGACCGTGACCACTGGCTTCTTGCCCGTCCAGCGCGTCGCGGCGCGGCGGACGGCCAGGCGGATGGCTTCCTGCACATCATCCACGGTGTGCGGGCCACGCGCCTTGCCCTTGGACTTGGCGGGCGGCTTCTCGATCGCCTCGCGCACATCCTCCACTGCCTCGGCGATGAATGCATCAAGATCGTCCTCGACCGGCAGGCCCAGCGGGCGCAGCACAGGATTGCCGACCAGGCGGCCCTTGGCGTTGAGTGCTACCGCAACGCTGACCTGGCCATTCAAGGCCAGCTTGCGCCGCTCGCCCATCGTCAGCCCATCGGCGGGCAGGATGACATCGCCATCGAGCACCAGGCGACCAGCGCGTTCATGCCCGATCACTCCGGGATCGCCGGGAGCGAGGCGCACGAGATCGCCGTTCTTCTGCACCACGGCCTTGGGAATGCCCATCTCGAGGCCGAAACGGGCCTGCTCGGCCATGTGCCGCATTTCGCCATGCACCGGGACCAGCACCTGGGGCCGGATCCAGCGGTACATCTCGGCAAGCTCGGGGCGGCCGGGATGACCCGATACATGGATATCGGCCTGGCGGTCTGTGATCATCTGGATGCCATCGGCTGCCAGCCGGTTCTGGATCCGCCCGATGGCGATCTCGTTGCCGGGAATGACCTTGGAAGAGAAGAGAACGGTGTCGCCCTCTTCCAGCTTGATCTGGTGATTGCCCTCCGCAACGCGTGCCAGTGCGGCGCGCGGCTCGCCCTGGCCGCCGGTGGCAACGACCAGCAGCTCGCGCCGGGGCAGGCCCATTGCCGTGTCGAAATCGACCAGTTCGGGCAGGTCGAGCAGATAGCCGTTGGCCTTGGCAACCGCGATGATGCGGTCGAGCGAGCGGCCCGCCACGCAGAGCTGCCGGTTGGTCGCGCGCGCGACTTCGCCCAGCGTATGCAGCCGGGCGACGTTGGAGGCGAAGGTGGTGATCAGCGCGCGTCCCTTGAGCGGCTTGACCGCCGCAATCAGCGCATCGCGCACATCGCCTTCTGAGCCCGAGCTTTCGGGATTGAACACATTGGTCGAATCGCAGACGAGCGCCAGCACGCCGTCATCGCCCAGCCGGGTCAGCGCCTCGGGCGTCGAGGGCACGCCGATCAGCGGCTCGTCATCCAGTTTCCAGTCGCCGGTATGGAAGATGCGGCCATAAGGCGTCTCGATCAGCAGCGCATTGCCCTCGGCAATCGAGTGCGCAAGCGGCAGATAGCGGAAGCCGAAGGGACCAAGCTGCAGGCTGCCGTCATTCTCGATGACGTTCAGCGTAACATCCTTGACCAGCCCCTGCTCTTCCAGCTTGCGGCGGATCAGATCGGCGGTGAAGGGCGTGGCGAACAGCGGCACGCCCAGGTCCGCCGCGAGATAGGGCAGCGCGCCGATATGGTCCTCATGCCCGTGCGTCAGCACGATGCCGAGCAGGTCCTCGGCGCGTTCCTCGATGAACTCGAGGTCGGGAAATACGAGTTCAACCCCCGGATAGGCGGGATCGCTGAACGTCATGCCCAGATCGACCATGACCCATTTGCCGTCACAGCCATAAAGGTTGGCGTTCATGCCGATTTCGCCCGACCCGCCAAGGGCCAGGAACAACAGTTCTTTTCCGGGTGTCATGTACTCAAAATGCCCTTTCGGCGATCATCGCCAGGCCCTGCAACGTCAGGTCCGGTTCGACCGCATCAAATATCGTCGTGTGCTGATCAAACAGCACGGCCAGCCCACCCGTGGCGATCACCTTGGCAGGGCGGCCGATTTCCGCGCGCATCCGGGCCACCAGCCCTTCCATCATCGCGACATAGCCCCAGAATACCCCGATCTGCATCTGGTCTTCGGTATTGCGTCCGATCACCGAACCATCGGTGCCCGGAATCTCAATCGCAATGCGGGGCAGCTTGGCTGCGGCGCTGACCAGGGCATCGAGCGACAGGTTGATCCCTGGTGCGATGATGCCGCCCTTGTAAGCGCCGGTATAATCGACAACGTCATAGGTGGTTGCCGTACCAAAGTCGATGACGATCAAGTCGCCGGGATGCAGAGCGTGCGCCGCGATGCTGTTCACTGCCCTGTCGGCCCCCAGCGAGCGCGGTTCATCGACGTCGATCTGGATGCGCCAGTCGGCAGGCTCGACACCGGCAATCAGCGGTTCGACATCGAAATATTTGCGCGACAGCATCTGCAGATTGTGCAGCGCGCGCGGCACGACGGTCGAGATGATGACATTGGCGATATCCTGCCGGACAAAGCCTTCAAGCGCGAGCAGCTGATTGAGCCACACCGCATATTCGTCCGCCGTCCGCCGCGGATCGGTGGATATCCGCCAGCGGGTCTTGATCGTGCGTCCATTGAACAGGGCAAACACGGCATTGGTGTTGCCGACATCAATCGCAAGCAGCATGTTGAACACCCCTTACAAGCAACATGGCCAGATCAGCCGACAAGATGGACATCGCCGGCGCTGACCGTTTCGATACGACCGTCTGCCAGGCGCAGCCGCAGTGCGCCATCGCTGGACAGGCCGTCAAAAACACCCTCGATGCGGTCATCCGGCCCTCGCTGCACCGCCATCGCTTCGCCGGGCTTATGCGCGGCAGCGCACCAGACATCAAGCAGCGTTGCAGCATCAACCGCGCGCCACTGGGCGACGCGCGCGGCAAAGCGATCGGTGAGCAGTTCGAGGACGCAGGCCGCGTCAATCTGCACCATCGCGCCAAGATCGCGCAGGCAGGTGACCTCGCGCCCCGGCACATCGGGCGCGAGCGCGACATTCATGCCGATACCGACGACAACCGCATCGCCGCGCCGCTCCAGCAATATGCCCGCAAGCTTTGCGCCTGCGACATGCACATCATTGGGCCATTTCAGCCGCGCGCCGCTTTCTGGCAGAATCTGAAGCACCGTATCGAACACCGCCAATGCCGTGACAAAGGCGAGCAGATGCGCTGGCGGATCATCGGGTCGCAGCCGCACCAGGGTGCTGCAATAGAGGTTGCCGATCGGGCTCAACCACTGACGGCCGAGCCGCCCCCTGCCCCCGTCCTGCTGCTCGGCTCGCAACCACAGGCCTTCGGGCGCGCCAGACTGGGCGCGCACCATCATGTCGGCATTGGTGGAGCCGGTCAGCGCGACCGTTTCGATCACGCTGCCCAGAACAGTGCCTTGGCCGCGCCTGCCGTGACCGGGCTGAGCGCCAGCGTAGCGAAATAGCCGAGCGGCGATACGAACAGCGCGGTCAGCGTCACCAGCGCCATGCGCGCAGTGGAATCGCTCGGCGCGATGACATCGGCAGGCTCATCAAAATACATCACCTTGACGACCTTGAGATAATAGAACGCGCCGATCACCGAGGCTGCGATACCGACTGCTGCGAGCGGGATCAGACCTGCTGCCACCGCTGCATCGAACACCACGAACTTGCCCCAGAAGCCGAACAGCGGCGGGATGCCAGCCAGGCTGAACATGAACACGGCCATTGCCGCGGCGAGACCGGGACGCGTCTTGGACAGGCCTGCGAGCTTGGCAATGTCTTCGACCGGGCGACCTTCGCGGTCATTGAGGTCGAGCACGCAGATGAAGCTGCCCAGCGTCATCGCGACATAGATGATCAGATAGGTCATCATCGCCGATGCGCCTGCCTCGGTGCCGGTGGCAAGCCCGATCAGGATGAAGCCGACATTGTTGATCGACGAATAGGCAAGCAGGCGCTTGATGTTGGTCTGGCCGATCGCGGCGACACCGCCCAGGATGATCGAGGCCAGCGCCACGAAGATCACGATCTGCTGCCACACCGCCTGCTGGCCGCCGAACGCCTCGATGGCAACGCGCATGGTCAGCGCCATGGCGGCGACCTTGGGCGCGGTGGCGAAGAAGGTGGTGACCGGGGTCGGCGCGCCTTCATAGACGTCGGGCGTCCACATGTGGAACGGCACCGCGCTGATCTTGAACGCCAGGCCCGACAGCACGAAGACGATGCCGAACAGGGCTCCGGTCGAGACGCCATCGGCAAATGCGGTCTGGATGCCGATAAAGCTGGTCGTGCCGGTAAAGCCGTAGAGGAGCGACATGCCGAACAGCAGGATGCCGCTCGCCAGCGCACCGAGCACGAAATATTTGAGGCCCGCTTCGGCCGAACGGTCGTCGCTGCGCAGGAAGCTGGCCAGCACATAAGCGGCAAGGCTCTGCATCTCGAGGCCGATATACAGCGTCAGCAGATCGACCGCCGAGACCATCAGGCCCATGCCGATGGTCGCGAACAGGATAAGGATGGGATATTCCGGGCGCATCAGGTTGCCGCGCGCAAAGAATTTGGGCGCAACGATGATGCAGCCGATGGCCGAGAGGAACACCAGCACCTTGGAGAGCGAGGCGAAGCGGTCCATGCGGTACTGGCCGTAGAACGCATCAGCCCCTTCGGCAAAGCTGGGGTTCAGCAGGAAGTTGAACGACAGCGCCAGCGCACCGAACAGCGCCGTGACCGTGAGAATGCTCACCAGGCGCGACGACGGTGCACCGCCCCAGGCCGCGATCAGCAGCAGGACGAGGCTGGAGATGCTGAGGACGATTTCCGGCGAGGCCAGCTGGAACCAGAGCGCGTAATTCATCAGTGATGGCCTTTTTCAGCATGGGCGGCGGGCACCAGTGCCGGAGCCTTGCCCATTTGCACCTGCGCGTCGCCCGCGGGCTTGACCGAGGCGAGCCGCGCTTCGAGCGCGCCCACATCCTTGCGCATCGGTGCCATGAAGCTTTCGGGGTAAACGCCCATCCACAGCACGACGAGCGCGATGGGCAGCAGCAGCGCGATTTCACGCTTGTTGAGATCGGGCATGGCGGCGACGTCATCGGACTTGATCACGCCATAGGCCACGCGGCGATAGAGATAGAGCATATAGGCCGCGCCCAGGATGATGCCGGTGGTGCAGACGATCGCTGCCCAGCTCGACACCTCATAGACGCCCACCAGCGAGAGGAACTCGCCAACAAAGCCGCTGGTGCCCGGCAGGCCGATCGAGGCCATGGTGAACAGCAGGAACAGCAGCGCATAGCGCGGCATGTTGATCGAAAGGCCGCCGTAACGGTCGATCTCGCGGGTGTGCAGCCGGTCGTAGATGACGCCGACGCACAGGAACAGCGCGCCCGATACGAGACCGTGGCTGAGCATCACCACCAGCGCGCCTTCCAGGCCCTGACGGTTGAACGCGAACAGCCCGACGGTGACGATCGCCATATGCGCGACCGACGAATAGGCGATCAGCTTCTTCATGTCGCTCTGCACCAGCGCGATCAGCGAGGTGTAGACGACAGCGACCATCGACAGTGCGAGCACCAGCCACATGTAATCGACCGAGGCTTCAGGGAACATCGGCAGCGAGAAACGGATGAAGCCATAGCCGCCCATCTTCAGCAGCACGCCTGCCAGGATGACCGAACCTGCCGTGGGCGCCTGCACGTGCGCATCGGGCAGCCAGGTGTGCACCGGCCACATCGGCATCTTCACCGCGAAGCTCGCAAAGAAGGCCAGCCACAGCCAGGCCTGCGCCTCGACCGGGAAGTCATAGGCCATCAACGTCGGAATGTCGGACGTGCCTGCCTCGTTCACCATCCAGAACATCGCGATCAGCATCAGCACCGATCCGAGCAGGGTGTAGAGGAAGAACTTGTACGACGCGTAGATGCGGTTCGCACCGCCCCAGATGCCGATGATCAAGTACATCGGGATCAGGCC
This sequence comes from Blastomonas sp. SL216, assembly GCA_026625625.1. Lineage (NCBI taxonomy): Bacteria > Pseudomonadati > Pseudomonadota > Alphaproteobacteria > Sphingomonadales > Blastomonadaceae > Blastomonas > Blastomonas sp. SL216. Next base: position 752,867 of record CP113055.1, on the reverse strand, counting down.
GGCCTCGAAGAAGATGTAGAACAGGAAGATGTCCTGCGCGGCGAACACGCCGATCATCAGCACTTCCATCAGCAGGAACGCGGCCATGTATTCGCCGACGCGCGTCTGGATCGCTTCCCAGCTCGCGCCGATGCAGATCGGCATCAGGAAGACCGAGAGCATGATCAGCATCAGCGCGATGCCGTCGATGCCCAGCGCCCAGCTGAACCGGTCGAACAATGCCGCCTTCTCGACGAACTGCCACTGCGCACCGCCAATGTCGAAGTTCATCCACAGCACGATGCCCAGCGCCAGATCGACCAGGGTCGCCAGCAGCGCGATCCAGCGCGCGGCATTGGCGCCGACGAACAGACACGCAACCGCTGCCGCCATCGGCACGGCGAGCATCAGCGACAGGATAGGAAAGCCCAGATCGTTCATGTCAGCGCACCATCAGCCAGGTCAGCGCAGCCACAAGGCCCAACAGCATCACCAGCGCATAACTATAGAGAAAACCGGATTGCAGCTTCATCGCCACACGCGTACCGGAAGTGACCAGCACCGCCGCGCCATCCGGACCGAAACGGTTGATCGTCCCCTCATCGCCGACCTTCCAGAAGAAGCGGCCAAGCGCCATGGAGGGCTTGACGAAGATGTGGTTGTAAAGCTCGTCAAAATACCACTTGTTGAGGAAGAACGTGTAGAGCGGCGACAGCGCCCCTGCGACCTTGGCCGGCAGGCTGTTGTTGACCAGATACATCAGGATCGCGGTCACCAGGCCGATCAGCATCGCGACGGTCGACGCCAACTTCACCCATAGCGGCACTTCATGCATTTCGTGCATCAGGTGCGAGTTGAAGAACAGGCTGCCGTTCCAGAACGCTGCGCCATGTTCGGCGTCGATGAACGCGTGATGGAAGACGAAACCGGCTGCCACTGCACCCACCGTCAGCACGCCCAGCGGAATGAGCATCGGCAGCGGGCTTTCATGCGGGTGATAGCCGCCGGTGGTGTCCGCGCCAGCCTGTTCGGGCGTCTTGTGGACGCTGTGCTGGATATGCTCGGACTGGATCCAGCGCGGCTTTCCGAAGAAGGTCAGGAAGATCAGACGCCAGCTGTAGAAGCTGGTCAGCAGCGCAGCGAACACACCGATGGTGAAGGCGAACTGGCCGACCTGGGTTCCGCTCGCGAACGCGGCTTCGATGATGCCGTCCTTCGAATAGAAGCCGGCAAAGCCCGCGACACCGACGATACCGACGCCGGTGATCGCCAGCGTGCCTGCCATCATCGCCCAGAAGGTGAGCGGGATGTGCTTCCGCAGGCCGCCATAATAGCGCATGTCCTGCTCGTGGTGCATCGCATGGATAACCGAGCCCGCGCCGAGGAACAGCAAAGCCTTGAAGAAGGCGTGCGTGAACAGGTGGAACATTGCCGCGCCATAGGCACCGACGCCAGCAGCGAAGAACATGTAGCCCAGCTGCGAGCAGGTCGAATAGGCGATGACGCGCTTGATATCGGTCTGGACCAGGCCGACGGTCGCCGCGAACAGCGCGGTGCACGCACCGACCACGGTCACCACGGTGAGCGCCGTCGGGCTGGTTTCGAACATCGGCGACAGGCGGCACACCATGAACACGCCTGCGGTCACCATGGTCGCGGCATGGATCAGCGCCGACACCGGGGTCGGGCCCTCCATTGCATCGGGCAGCCAGGTGTGCAGGCCGAGCTGCGCCGATTTGCCCATCGCGCCGATGAACAGCAGCAGGCACAACACGGTCATCAGGTCGAAGCGGCCACCAAGGAAGCCGATGGTCGAACCCGCCATGCCGGGAGCAGCTTCGAGGATCGCAGGGATCGACACGGTACCGAATACCAGGAAGGTGCCGAAAATGCCCATCATGAAGCCAAGGTCACCGACGCGGTTGACGACGAACGCCTTGATCGCGGCAGCATTGGCACTGGGCTTGCGGAACCAGAAGCCGATCAGCAGGTAAGAGGCCAGACCGACGCCTTCCCAACCGAAGAACATCTGGACGAGGTTGTCAGCGGTCACCAGCATCAGCATCGCGAAGGTGAAGAGCGACAGATAGGCGAAGAAGCGCGGCTGATCCGGATCCTCGTCCATATAGCCCCAGCTGTACAGGTGGACCAGCGCCGAGACCGAGGTCACGACGACAAGCATCACCGCCGTCAGCGTGTCGACGCGCAGCGCCCAGTCGAACTGCAGATCGCCCGAGCGCAGCCAGGACAGCACCGGCACGACATATTCGGTGGTGGTGCCGCTCAAGAAGCCCAGGAAGATCGGCCAGCTGAGGCCGCAGGCGACGAACAGCGCGGCGGTCGTCACCAGCTTGGCGGGCACATTGCCGATGATCCGGTTGCCCAGGCCCGCGACAATCGCTGCCAGAAGCGGCAGGAATACGATGAGGGTAATGCTCATGTGCCTCAACCCTTCATCTGGTTGATATCGTCAACCGCGATCGTGCCGCGGCCACGGAAATAGATGACGAGAATGGCAAGCCCCACTGCGGCTTCGCCGGCAGCAACGGTGAGCACGAACATCGCGAACACCTGGCCGACCATGTCGCCCAGGAACACGCTGAACGCGACGAGGTTGATGTTCACCGCGAGCAGGATGAGTTCGATCGCCATCAGGATGATGATCACGTTCTTGCGGTTCAGGAAGATGCCCAGCACGCCCATCACGAACAGGATGGAGCTGACCACGAGATAATGCTCGATGCCGATCATAGCTGGACCCCCTGGCCAACCGCAGGCTGGGTATTGCGCGTCGCCTCTTCGGGGCGACGACGGACCTGCGAACCGATATTCTGCGGACGGACGCCAGCGCGCTTGCGGTGGGTCAGCACGATCGCGCCGACCATGGCAACCAGCAGCACGACGCCTGCGCTTTCGAACAGGAAGATGTACCGGGTGTAGAGCAGTTCACCGACCGCCTGAATGTTGCTGGCACCCATGCGCGGGGGGTTGAGGGCATGCTCACCCAGCGCGATGTTGCCGGCCTGGTAAGCGCCGATCCCGAAGACCAGCTCCGCCAGGAACACGGCCGCGAGTGCAAGGCCGAGCGGCAGGTTCTTCATGAAGCCGCCGCGCAGCTCGGCAAAGTCGATGTCGAGCATCATCACGACGAACAGGAACAGCACCGCGACCGCGCCGACATAGACGATGACCAGCAGCATCGCGATGAACTCTGCACCGATCAGCACCATCAGTCCCGCAGCGTTGAAGAACGCAAGAATCAGCCAGAGCACCGAGTGCACCGGGTTGCGCGCGAGGATCGTGAATGCACCGCTGGCGATCACCACCGAGGCAAACAGGTAGAAGGCAAATATCTGGATCAAAGCTTTACAGCCCCCGATGCGCCCAATCGAGCTGGTCTTGTATCAGGCCCCTGCCCGCCTCTCCCAGCGGACATCAGAACCATGCGTGAATCGAATTCGAGTGCGCCTTAACGATAAGGGGCATCGGCTTCAAGGTTGGCGGCAATGGCTCGTTCCCATTTGTCGCCATTCTCAAGAAGCTTGCCCTTATCGTAGATCAACTCCTCGCGGGTTTCCGTCGCATATTCGAAGTTCGGCCCCTCGACGATGGCGTCGACCGGGCAGGCTTCCTGACAGAAACCGCAGTAAATGCACTTGGTCATGTCGATATCGTAGCGCGTCGTGCGGCGGCTGCCGTCCTCGCGCGGTTCGGCCTCGATCGTGATCGCCTGGGCCGGGCAAACCGCCTCGCACAGCTTGCACGCGATGCAGCGCTCTTCCCCGTTGGGATAGCGACGCAGCGCATGTTCGCCGCGGAAACGCGGGCTCAGCGGGTTCTTCTCGAACGGATAATTGATCGTCGCCTTGGGCTTGAAGAAATACTTCAGCGTCAGCGCGTGGGCCTTCACGAACTCATAGAGCGTGAACGCCTTGATCGTCTGCAACATGTTTATCAGACCCCGTATTTCGTCAGCATCAGGTAACCCGACACCAGGAAAATCCACAGCAGCGAAATGGGCAGGAACACCTTCCAGCCCAGCCGCATCAGCTGGTCATAGCGGTACCGGGGAACGGTCGCCTTGACCCAGCTGAAGATGAAGAAGAACGCGGAAATCTTGAGGATCAGCCAGAAGATTCCCGGCACGGCGTAGAGCGGCGCCCAATCGACCGGCGGCAGCCAGCCACCCCAGAACAGCACCGCGTTGAGCGTGCACATCAGCAGCACGTTGGCATATTCGCCCAGCCAGAACAGCGCGAAGGCCATCGACGAATATTCGGTCTGATACCCCGCGACCAGCTCGCTCTCTGCCTCGGTGAGGTCGAACGGCGCGCGCGCGGTTTCGGCCAGCGACGAGATGAGGAACATCACCGCCATCGGGAAGAGCAGCAGGTTGAAGCCGTACCAGTTGACGAAGCCCAGGCCATGGCCGCGCTGCGCCTCGACAATGTCGTTCAAGTTGAAGCTGCCGGTCCACAGCACCACCGAGATGATGATGAAGCCGATCGAGACTTCGTACGAAATCATCTGCGCCGATGCACGCAGCGCCGAAAAGAACGGATATTTCGAGTTCGACGACCATCCGGCGATGACGACGCCGTACACGCCCAGCGAGCTGATCGCGAGGATGTAGAGCAGGCCGACATTGAGGTCTGCCAGCACCATGTCCTGATCGAACGGGATCACCGCCCAACTGAGCAATGCCACAGTGAAGGTGATGATCGGTGCCAGCAGGAACAGGCCCTTGTTGGCGCTCGAGGGAATGATCGTTTCCTGCAGGAACACCTTGGCCGCATCGGCGAAGCTCTGCAGGATCCCAAAGGGTCCGACGACGTTCGGCCCGCGCCGCAGCGCCATGGCCGCCCAGATCTTGCGATCGAAATAGATGACGATCGCAACCGACAGCATCACCGGCAAAGCGATGAGCAGGATCAGGATGAGGTTGGCGACGAACCAGCCCCAGCCGGTGCCCAGTGCGGATTGGAAAAACTCGGTCATTCTGCGGCCTCCAGCATCTCTTCGCCGTGCAGCAGTTCAGCCGAGCAGCGCTGCATCGTCGCGGAGGCACGGGCGATGGCATTGGTGAGGTAGAAGTCCTTGATCGGATAGCCGACTTCGCCCGACGGGCTGGCTGCCAGCTTGGGCGGCGCCCAGTCATAGCTGGCAAGGCCTTCGACACCCAGCGCCGGGACCGCAGCGACCATCGCCGCGCGGCATTCGGCAAAGCTGTCGAACGGCAGCTTGTGGCCCAGAACCTCGGACAGCGCGCGCAGGATCGACCAGTCCTCGCGGGCATCGCCCGGCGCGAACACGGCCTTGTCGCTCATCTGCACCCGGCCCTCGACGTTGACATAGGTGCCGTTCTTTTCAGGGTAAGCCGCAGCGGGCAGGATGACATCCGCAGCGGCAGCGCCCTTGTCGCCATGATGGCCGACAAACACCTTGAAGCTGCTATCGAATTTGCTGAAGTCCACCTCGTCCGCGCCCAGCGCGAACAGCAGCTTCGGCTTGGCGGCGACCAGATCGGCGATACCGCCGGGCTGCGCCCAGCCGAGCATCAGCCCGCCCATGCGCGATGCCGCCATGTGCAGCACGTTAAAGCCGTTCCACGGACCATCTTCGGTGTCGCGGACCACATTGAAGCTTTCAGCCAGCGCCAGCGCCGCGCCATGCACGCCCTCAACCGCCAGCGCGCCGCCGCCCAGGATGATCGCGGGCCGCTTGGCGCCCTTCAGCGCCTCGGCAACCGCATCGGGCAGCTTCGCCAGCAGCCCCATGTCATTGCCCAGCCATTCGACCTTGTAGGTGAGGTCGATTTCGGCACCGATGCCGAACACCTTGGCACCATGCTTGATCGCCTTGCGGATGCGGGTGTTGACCAGCGGCGCTTCCCAGCGCGGGTTGGTGCCCACCAGCAAGATAGCGTCAGCGGTCTCGATGCCGTTCAGCGTCGAGTTGAAATTGACTGCAGCCAGGCTCGACACGTCGTATTTCAGGCCGGTCTGACGGCCTTCGATGAGGCTCGACCCCATCAGGCCGAGCAGTTCGCGTGCGGCGAACATGGTCTCGCAATCTAGCAGGTCGCCGGCGACCGCCGCGACGCTCGATCCGGCCTGCACATCGGCGATCGCCTGGAACGCTTCGCCCCAGCTTGCCGGAACCAGCTTGCCCTCACGGCGGACATAGGGCTTGTCGAGACGGCGGCGCATCAGGCCATCGACCGCATAACGGGTCTTGTCGTGCGCCCATTCTTCGTTGACGTCGTCATTGACGCGCGGCAGCACGCGCAGCACTTCCCTGCCCCGGCTGTCGAAGCGGATATTGGTGCCGACCGCATCCATCACGTCGATGCCGAGCGTCTTCTTCAGCTCCCAGGGCCGTGCTTCATACGCATAGGGCCGCGAGGTCAGCGCGCCGACCGGGCACAGATCGACGACATTGCCCGAAAGCTCGGACGAGACCGCCTTTTCGAGATAGCTGGTGATCTGCATGTTCTCGCCGCGCCCGACCGCACCGATCTGCTCGGTTCCGGCAACTTCCTCGGCAAAGCGCACGCAGCGGGTGCAGTGGATGCAGCGGGTCATCACCGTCTTGATGATGGGCCCCATGTACTTTTCGGTCACCGCGCGCTTGTTTTCGTCATAGCGCGATCCGCCGCGGCCATAAGCGACCGACTGGTCCTGCAGGTCGCATTCGCCGCCCTGATCGCAGATCGGGCAATCGAGCGGGTGGTTGATCAGCAGGAATTCCATGACGCCTTCGCGCGCCTTCTTCACCATGTCGCTGTTGGTGCGGACTTCCTGATTGTCCATCGCGGGCAGCGCGCAGCTGGCTTGCGGCTTGGGCGGCCCGGGCTTCACCTCGACCAGGCACATGCGGCAGTTGCCGGCAATGCTCAGCCGCTCATGATAGCAGAAACGCGGGATTTCCTTGCCGGCGGCCTCGCAGGCCTGCAGCACGGTCGCACCCTGGGGGACTTCGACCTCGATCCCGTCGACGGTAAGCTTAGGCATTCTTGTCTCCACCACCGGACGCAGCGATCGCCCGGTCGTACAATGCAGTGGCAACGTGATTGCGCACGTCGCGGATGTTGAGCTGGTAGTTGAAACCGATCGGCATGCAGTCCTTGAGCGCGCCATCAAACGCCATCATCGCGGCCCGCTCCTGCGCCGAGTCATAGTCCGTCGCGATCAGCGCGCGCGCCTGAACCGGGGCAGTGCCCGCCAGGCAGCGGCCATAGGCAATGACGAAACGCCGGCCTTCGGTCTCGGTCGGACGATCCATCTGCTGCGGACCCAGCGCCTCGGCATGGCCCGCGAGCGCCGCATCAGCCTTGAGCACAGCTTCCGCCAGCGCGCCGCGTGCCTCGCCGGTGCGCATCGTGATAAAAGGGCGTCCACGCGCGCAACTGGCGGTGCCTTCCATCAGCCGCTTGGCCAGGGCGCGTTCTTCGGCAGTGCCAACTTCGCTTGCCAGCAACGCGCGCACCCTTTCGGGTTCCTGTTCCAGCACGCAGGCGGCAAAATCGGAAACAACCTGCTGCTTGGGCACCAGCACAGGCTCCGCCGCCCCCGCGATCGCGGGGGTTGCGAGCATGGCTGCTGCAAGCAGAGAGAGGCTGGCGCGCACCATGAGGATCAGCTCGCCGTGCTGCGCTTGGCAGCGCGATACAGTGCCTCTGCCACCAGCGAACGGGCTGAAGCATTGTCCATCGAGCTGAAGCTGGTCTTGGCGATGCACTCGCGCAGACGCGGCATCAGCGCGGAGAGCGCTGCGCCCTCTTCAGGGCTCTTGGGAGCGGTGGCGATCAGCGCGCGAACCTCGTCCAGGCTGCCATCGGCGGCGCAATCGGCAAAGCGCTCCTTCTCCCCTGCCTCGTCCGAACGAACGGCGAGCGCCTCGACATTGGCGCCCGAATATTTGGTCCAGAACATAGCTTCGGCCAGGCTGCCGCGCACCGACATGCCGCCCAAGGTAAAGTCGCCCGAAGGCATGCAGTCGAAATTCGCCTGGGTCAGGCGACGCGACGCCGCCCGCTCTTCCAGGCTCTCCTGCCGGGTATCCAGCAGCGCCTCGACAAATTTCGGGTTCCGCTTGACTGCGCAGAGGGCAAAGGCACGCATCGTATCCGCACCGCCCAGGCCATAACGCTTGAGCGTCGCCTTGACGGCATCTTCGGGAACGTTCCACCAGCCCGGCCCCTGCGCATGCGCGGGAGCGTTAACCGATGCCATGGCCAGAGCGGCCAGCGTTGCCTTTGCCAACATCCTCATTCTGCAGCCTCCATCATTGAAACACTTCCCTGTTTCTCGATGATGCGGCGTTCCATCTCGGGGCGGAAATGCCGGATCAGGCCCTGGATGGGCCAGGCGGCGGCATCGCCCAGAGCGCAGATGGTGTGCCCTTCGACCTGTTTGGTGACTTCGTAGAGAGTATCGATCTCGCTGATATCAGCATCGCCCGTGCGCATGCGCTCCATGACGCGCCACATCCAGCCGGTGCCCTCGCGGCACGGGGTGCACTGGCCGCAGCTTTCGTGCTTGTAGAAATAGCTCAAGCGGCTGATCGCCTGAACAATGTCGGTGGACTTGTCCATGACGATGATCGCGGCGGTGCCAAGGCCCGAGCCGACCTCTTTCAGGCCGTCGAAATCCATCGGCGCATCAATGATCTGCGCGGCGGGCACGAGCGGCACCGACGATCCGCCTGGGATCACCGCAAGCAGATTGTCCCAGCCGCCGCGAATGCCACCGCAATGACGCTCGATCAGTTCGCGGAACGAGATGCTCATCGCTTCCTCGACCACACAGGGCTTTTCGACATGCCCGCTGATCTGGAACAGCTTGGTGCCCTTGTTGTTCTCGCGGCCGAAGCTGGCGAACCAGGCAGCGCTGCGACGCAGGATGGTGGGCACCACCGCGATCGATTCGACGTTGTTGACCGTGGTCGGGCAGCCATAAAGCCCCGCGCCTGCCGGGAACGGCGGCTTGAGGCGCGGCTGGCCCTTCTTGCCTTCCAGGCTTTCGATCATCGCGGTTTCCTCGCCGCAGATGTACGCGCCCGCACCGCGATGGACGAACACGTCGAAGTCAAAGCCCGACTTGGAGGCATTCTTGCCGATCAGGCCGGCTTCATAAGCCTCGTCGACCGCAGCCTGCAGCACCTCTGCCTCGCGGATATATTCCCCGCGAACATAGATATAGGCGGCGCGCGCGCGCATCGCGAAACCGGCGATCAGCGCGCCTTCGATCAGCTTGTGCGGATCGTGACGCAGGATCTCGCGATCCTTGCAGCTGCCGGGCTCGGATTCGTCGGCGTTGATGACCAGGAAGCTCGGACGACCGTCCTTCGATTCCTTGGGCATGAAGCTCCACTTCATGCCGGTGGGGAAGCCCGCACCACCGCGTCCGCGCAGGCCAGAAGCCTTCACTTCCTCAATGATCCTGTCCTGGCCCCAGGCAATCAGGTCCTTGGTATTGTCCCAGTCGCCGCGCGCCTGCGCTGCCTTCAGGTTCCACGGCTGATAGCCATAGACGTTGGTGAAGATGCGATCCTTGTCAGCGAGACTCACGAGTTGCTTCCTCCCGACCGGCTGCGGCTGAAAATACCGAAACCGCCGAACAAAAATGCCAATATCGCCCAGACAACCCAGCCATCACCATTGATGAACTTGAAGATCGCCAGCGCGAGAAAAATGATGCCGAGCAGCGGAACGCCGGCCTTGACGGGCTGGGTCATCCCCATTCCCCGCGATAATCATGGTTGGCATCGACCATCTGTTTCAGCGTGGTCGGCCCGCCTTCGGGTTCGCTGGTGTGGCGACCCGGAATCTGGGTGCCCGTCTTGGGGCTTTCGCCCGCCGCGAGCGCCTCGAGAATGCCGATCGTGCGATCGTAATCGAGGTCCTCGTAATTGTCGTCGTTGATCTGGACCATCGGCGCATTCGCGCAATTGCCCATGCATTCGACTTCGGTCAGCGTGAACAGGCCGTCGGGCGTGGTCTTGCCCTTGACCAGACCCTTGTTGGCACATGCCGCCATCACGTCATCGCTGCCGCGCAACAGGCACGGCGTCGTGCCGCAGACCTGGACATGATAGCGGCCCACGGGCGCGAGATTGTACATGGTGTAGAAGCTCGCCACCTCATAGGCGCGAATATACGGCATATCGAGCATCGCGGCGACATATTCGATCACCGGCACCGGCAGCCAGCCCTGGGTCTGCGTCTCTGCACCCACCTGGCGCTGGGCCAGATCGAGCAGCGGCATCACCGCGCTGCGCTGACGCCCATCGGGATAGCGCGCGATGATGGTCTTCGCCTTGGCAAGATTGTCTTGCGAGAACGCGAACGCACCCCAGCGGGCGCGGGTTTCGGCTTCATCGGGAATATGGGCTGCGTCAGCCATCAGCGGATAAACTCCACGCGCGACACCTTGTCGCCTTCAAAACTGTAAATCGACATGACCTCGAACGGTTCGGCATCGGCCGAGCGCGCGACCTTTTCGTGCAGAACCACCGTCTCGCCCAGCACATGGCCCGACAGGATGTCGGCGCGGTTCTGGGGAAATTCGGCGAACATGGCCTTGAGGCCCGCACGCACGCCTTCGCGTCCTTCGCGCAGCACGGCACCGCGATAGCCTGCCTCGCAGGCATCCTCGGTCATCAGCGCGACATAGGCATCGGCATCCTGCGCATTGTAATGCGCAATCATTGCCTCAGCCACCGCCAGCCTGTCGCTCACCGGTCGCACTCCCCGAACACCACATCGATGGCCCCCAGAATGGCGGTCGCATCGGACAGCATGTGCCCCTTACTCATGAACTCCATCGCCTGGAGATGGCTGAACGCGGTCGGGCGGATCTTGCAGCGATAGGGCTTGTTGGAGCCATCGCTGACCAGATACACGCCGAATTCGCCCTTGGGACTTTCGGTCGCGACATAGACTTCGCCCGCCGGAACGTGAAAGCCTTCGGTATAGAGCTTGAAGTGATGGATCAGTGCTTCCATCGACTGCTTCATCTCGCCGCGCTTGGGCGGCACGACCTTGCGATCCGACGAGGCGATCGGGCCTTCGGGCATTTCGTTGAGGCACTGGCGCATGATCCGGGCGGACTGGCGCACTTCCTCGACACGGACCATGAACCGGTCATAACAGTCGCCGCGCGTACCGACGGGGATGTCGAACTCCATGCGGTCATAGACATCATAAGGCTGCGACTTGCGCAGATCCCAGGGAATGCCGCTGCCGCGGATCATCGGGCCGGAAAAGCCCCAGCGCACCGCATCGTCCTTCGACACCACGGCGATATCGACGTTGCGCTGCTTGAAGATGCGGTTGTCGACCACCAGGCTCATCGAATCCTCGAACAGCTTGGGGAAGGTGTCGAGCCAGTCGGCCAGATCGGTCAGCAGCTTGAGCGGAACGTCCTGATGCACGCCGCCGGGACGGAACCAGGCGCTGTGCATGCGGGCACCGGAAGCGCGCTCGAAGAAGTTGAGGCAATCCTCGCGAATTTCGAACAGCCACAGGTTGGGCGTCATCGCACCCACGTCCATCACATGCGCACCCAGGTTGAGCATGTGGTTGCAGATGCGGGTCAGCTCGGCGAACAGCACGCGCAGATACTGGGCGCGCAGCGGCACTTCCAGGTTCAGCAGCTTCTCGATCGCCAGCACATAGCTGTATTCCATCGCGAGCGGCGAGCAGTAATCCAGCCGGTCGAAATAGGGCAAAGCCTGCAGATAGGTCTTGTACTCGATCAGCTTTTCGGTGCCGCGATGCAGCAGGCCGACATGCGGATCGATCCGCTCGACGATCTCGCCGTCCAGTTCCATCACCATGCGCAGCACGCCGTGCGCTGCGGGATGCTGGGGCCCGAAATTGATCGTGTAGTTCTGGATTTCCAGATCGCCGGACGTCGAATCCTGTTCGACCAGAGCTTCGGCGGTCATATCCTGAAGCGACTCAGCACTCATGCCTTGTCCTCCTTGGTGGGAGCGTTCTCGCTGGGCTTGGCGGCTTCCTTGTTGGCAGCTGCCCCCGCGCCGGTGTCAGACGGCTTATCGGTCGTCTTGGGCGTCGGCGCCTGGGGCGGACCGCCCAGCGACTTCTCGTCACCCGGCAGCACGTAATCCGCACCCTCCCAGGGCGAGGTGAAATCGAAATTGCGGAAGTCCTGCGCCAGCTTCACCGGCTCATAGACCACACGGCCCTGCTCTTCCGAATAGCGCATCTCGCTATAGCCGGTGAGCGGGAAGTCCTTGCGGAAGGGATGGCCGCGGAAGCCGTAGTCGGTGAGGATACGGCGCAGGTCCGGATTGCCGGCGAAGATCACGCCGTACATGTCGTAGACTTCACGTTCCAGCCAGCCAGCGACCTCCCAGATATGCGTGACGGTCGGCACCGGGGTGTCCTCGTCGGTCGTGCAGGCGACGCGGATGCGGTGGTTCTTCGTCAGGCTGAGCAGGCAATAGACCACCTCGAACCGTTCAGCCCGGTCGGGATAATCGACGCCTGCGATTTCCATGAGCTGCTGGTACTCGTGCAGGTCGCGCAGCAGGTCGAGTGCTTCGGCCACCGCCTCGCGGCGCACGGTGAAGCAATATTCGCCCTGCGCAAAGCGCGTCGCCAGCAACCGGTCACCCAGCGTGGCGGCGACAGCGTCGCCCAGGCCATCGAGAACGGCATAACGTGGTGCCGAATGTCCCATGTGCGTCCCTTAACCGGCCCGCCTCCACAGCGGGCCCTTCACCAATCAAATCAACGCTCGATCGTGCCCACCCGGCGGATCTTGCGCTGCAACTGCATCACGCCGTAGAGCAGAGCCTCGGCGGTCGGCGGGCATCCGGGGACATAGATGTCCACCGGCACGATGCGGTCGCAGCCCCGCACCACCGAATAGCTGTAATGATAATAGCCACCGCCATTGGCGCAGCTGCCCATCGAAATCACATATTTCGGCTCGGACATCTGGTCATAGACGCGGCGCAGCGCCGGGGCCATCTTGTTGCAGAGCGTGCCTGCGACAATCATCACGTCCGACTGGCGCGGCGAGGCGCGCGGCGCGACGCCAAAGCGCTCCATGTCATAGCGCGGCATGTTGACGTGGATCATTTCCACCGCGCAACAGGCAAGGCCAAAGGTCATCCACCACAGCGAACCGGTGCGTGCCCATTGGAACAGCTCTTCGGTCGAGGTGACGAGGAAGCCCTTGTCCGAAACCTCGGCATTGATGTCGTTGAAGAATCCGGCGTCAGGCAGCGTCCCGGCGGCCGGAACGACCGCGCCGGACGGGCTGGTGACAAGGCCGGAATTTTGCGGATTTACTCCCAATCGAGTGCTCCCACTTTCCATGCGTAGACAAGGCCGATGACGAGTTCGAACAGGAACACCATCATGGTGGCCCAGCCCGCCCAGCCAATCTGTTCGAGCGACACCGCCCAGGGGAACAGAAATGCCGCTTCCAGATCGAAGATGATGAACAGGATGGCGACGAGGTAGAAACGGACGTCGAACTGGCTGCGCGAATCCTCGAACGCGGGGAAGCCGCATTCATATTCGCTCAGCTTGGCGACGGAAGGTTTGTTTGCGCCTGTGAGCCGCGACACCCCGATCGGCAGAAAGACAAACGCCACCGACAAGAGCAGAGCGACCGCCAGGAACAGCAGGATCGGCAGATATTCGGCCATGCGCGCGTCCCATTCGTGCGTGTTGCTTCGGGCGTCTTTAGGCCAGCGGCCCGGCTATCGCAAGCCGCAACACCCCCTTTTTTGCGGCAATGCACAAGCCGGCAAAAGTCATCAAAAGTTGCGCATTTCTGTGCGTTTGGGCACAGTCCGCAAAGGGCAGCTGTGCAAAAAGACATGCAGAGTGCAGCGGACAGCCTGGCACTGGAGGGATTCGAAACGATGAGGGGTTTGAAATCAGGGGTTTTTGGGGTGGCAACGGCACTGGCGGCGATGATCGCCCTGCCCGCCCAGGCGCAGAATGTGACCGCCACCAGGCCGGACACCATCGCTGCCGTATTGAAGGCGCGCGGCCTGCCGAGCGAACTCAAGACGGGCGAAGGCAATCCCTATATCCGCAGCGCCTATGATGACATGCCCTTTCTTGTCGCGCTGATGAACTGCGACGACGCCAAGGCCAATTGCGCCACGGTGCAATTCTATTTCGGGTTCAACGACCGCAAGGGCTTCAGCCTCGACAAGCTCAACGAATGGAACGCGACCAAGCGCTTCGTCCGCGCCTATCGCGACAACGAGAATGATCCGGTGCTGGTGATGGACGTCGATACCGACAAGGGCGGCATACCGCAGGCGGTGTTCAACGAGAATCTGAGCGTCTGGCTGGACCAGATGCAGCAATATCGGCGGTATGTGACCGAGTGATCCGGCACAATGCCTGGCTGGTCAGCGCAGCGCGCCGACCAGCAGCTTGTGCAGCCGCGAATGCAGCGCGTCGTTTCCGGCAATCACCTGCTGGCGCTCCATCGGCTGGCTGCCGCCGCGATAATCGGTGACGAATCCGCCTGCCTCGCGCACCAGCAGGATGCCTGCTGCAACGTCCCAAGGCTTGAGGCCGCTTTCCCAGAAGCCGTCGAACTTGCCGGCGGCAAGCCAGGCCAGGTCGAGCGAAGCCGCACCGAAGCGGCGGATACCGGCAACCTCGGGCGCGATCGCGCCGAAGATGCGGGTCCATTCAGCCATGTCGCCATGACCAAGGAACGGAATGCCCGTCGCAATCAGCGCTTCGTTGAGATTGCGCCGACCCGACACACGCAGGCGGCGGTCGTGCAGCCACGCACCGCGCGACTTTTCTGCCCAATAGCTTTCGTCGGTAACCGGCTGATAGATCAGCGCCGCACTGATCTCGCCCCAGCCCTTGCCGTCGAGCGTCGGTTCCTGCACCGCGATCGAGATCGCGAAATGCGGGATGCCGTGCAGGAAGTTGCTGGTGCCGTCGAGCGGATCGATGATGAAGCGCGGCTTGCCGGGCTCGGCAGGAATGTCGCCGCCCTCTTCCAGCAGAAAGCCCCAGCCGGGCCGTGCCTTGCTCAGCTCGTCATACAGGATGCGTTCGGCGCGCTGGTCGGCCTTGGAGACGAAGTCCGCCGGGCCCTTTTGCGAGACCTGCAGGTGCTCCACCTCGCCAAAGTCACGCCGCAGGCGGCCGCCCGCCTTGCGCGCGGCGCTTTCCATGACACGGATGATGGCTGAGATGGCAGGCATGGATAGGTCCGATCAGTCCGCCTTGCGGACATATTCCTTGGCGTAGACATCAACGACGATGCGCGTGCCGCTGCTGATATGCGGCGGCACCATGACGCGCACGCCATTGTCGAGGATCGCGGGCTTGTAGCTCGACGAAGCGGTCTGCCCCTTCACCACGGCATCAGCCTCGACAATCGTGGCTTCGATCTGGTCGGGCAGCTGCACCGAAATCGGGCGCTCGTCGTACATTTCGAGCGTGACCTGCATGCCGTCCTGCAGAAAGGCAGCCTCGTCACCCAGCAGCTTGGCGGCGATGGTGATCTGGTCGTAGGTTTCCTGGTCCATGAAGACATAGTCGTCGCCATCGGCGAACAGGAACTGGAAATCCTTGGTATCCAGACGCACCTTCTCGACCGTATCGGCGCTGCGATAGCGGATATTGGTCTTGCGGCCGTCTTCCAGGTTCTTCATCTCGACCTGCATGAACGCACCACCCTTGCCGGGCTGGGTGTGCTGAATCTTGGCAACCTTCCAGATGCCACCTTCATGTTCCAGAATATTGCCGGGGCGAATATCGACACCGCTGATCTTCATGCGAGGCTCGTTTCCATTGGATTTCAGGGAATGGACAGGCCCTCTAGGCGCATGATGCGGGCATGGCAAGGATTTTGGACGGCTCGCGTGCGGCAGAACGGACGACACATGGCATCCGTCGACGCAAAGGCCGCACCCGCCGATCAGCCCCCCACAATGACGCTTTCTTCCTATCTAACGCAAACTGCAGATTGTAGATGAGACACAGCCCCAAAGCTGCTATGAAGCCGCCGGGGATTGGACCAGAAGACCATGCCACTGTTCAGCATCAAGACGCCCGCCGCCGGCATTTTTGGCCGTTCACGCAACGAAATCGCCTCGGCGCATTCGGGGCGCGGAGATGCGCTGCCCGGCGTGGAGGAGTTTGAGGCGGACTTTGTCAGCTACCTCACCCGGCTGGAGGGTTCAGCCCGCGCCTGTGCCGCGGCCCTGGGCCATGATCGCAAGGAACTCTCGCACGGCTGATTGCGGCCCATCCGCATGGTTCCACACGCCGCCTGAAACCGCGAGAAAATCTGCCCCGGCCTCGACCAGTGCAGCGGCGTTGGCGGTGGTGATACCGCCTATGGCCACACAGGGCAGCTCCATCATCGACGACCACCAGTTCAGGATTTCCGGTTCGGCCTGATATTTCGCCTGCTTGGTGCTGCTGGGGTAGAAAGCCCCGAACGCGACATAATCCGCGCCTGCTTCCCCGGCTTCGAGCGCCAGATGGCGGCTGTTGTGGCAGGTCACACCGATCTGGGCGTCGCGTCCCAGCACATCGCGGGCCTCGCGCGGGTCGCCATCGCCCTGCCCCAGATGAACGCCATCGGCCCCCAGCCTTTTGGCCAGCGCAACGCTGTCATTGACGATGAACGCGCAGTCATGCTCGGCGCAGATCGCCTGCAAGGGTGCAGCCAGCCGCGCGGCGGCGTGCTGGTCCATGTCCTTGACGCGAAACTGGAAGGCCGCGACCGGCCCGCCCTCCAGGGCGGCGCGCAACCGATCCGGGAAATCCCCGCCGGTGTCGAGCGGCGAGATCAGGTAAAGCTGGCAATCAGGGTCGCTCATGGCTGTCGTCCGTGGTTCAGTGCGCCCAGAAAGGCGGGCAGATCATCAAGTCGATGGGCAATGGTGCGGATGTCCCGGCGTCCGGATTGCATCGGCTGGACAAGATCGATCATCACATTGGGATAGGCAATCAAGGCCAGGTTGGACACCGATTTCGCTTTTTCCGCGCCCGATTCCCAGCTCGTGCGGACAGCGGCGATATTGTCGCGCCGGACATCATGGCGCCGCAACGTGCCGACACGCATCACAAGGCCTGATTCATCCAGCACGACCGGCAGCCGTCGCATCGAGCGGATCAGGGCCACCAGCCAGGCGATCGTGGCAAGGCTCACGACCGATGCCGCCAGCGCCACATGAGCGTTCCAGAACGCCAGCAGAAAATGCACGACGAACAGTTCGATCCCGCTGAGCCCGATCAGCACCCACATCATCGGCGCGATGCCGCGATGGTAATGGAAGCGGAGCGGCCCTGCCGGAACAGGACCGCTCGCCACCATGTGTCAGGCAACCGAGGCAGCGTGGATCTCGTCGATCGCGCCGCCAAGCGAGGCGTCGAATTCCTCGTCGCTCATCTGGTGCTTGAGATCGTTGAGCAAGGCGCGCGAGAAGCTGGCGATCACGCCGGGGTTCTTGGCCAGTTCGACACAGGCCTCTGCCCGGCTGAAACCGCCCGAAAGCGCAACCACGCGGATCACCGCAGGGTGCGCGACCAGATCGGCGAACAGATCGGCCTTGGCGGGCAGCGACAGCTTCAGCATCACGCGGCGACCCTCGGGCAGCGCGTCCAGCGCCTTTTTCAGCTCGGCAAGCAGGATAGCGTCGCACTCGGCGCGGGTCTCGCTCTTGATGTTCACTTCAGGCTCGATGATCGGGATCAGGCCGTGGTCGAGGATTTCGCCCGCCACTTCGAACTGCTGCTGGACGATCGCGGCGATGCCGGACGCCGAAGCCGAGTTGATCACCGAGCGCATCTTGGTGCCGAAAATGCCCAAAGCCTTGGCGCGCTCGAGCAGGTCGCCCAGGCCGCCGATCGGCTTCATCAGCTGCACGCCGTCCGCTTCATCCTCCAGGCCCTTGTCGACCTTGAGGAAGGGCACCACACCGCGCTCCCACAGCAGCGCAGGCACGCTCTTGCCGCCCGCTTCACCATCCATGGTGCGTTCGAACAGGATCGCGCCGATCACCTTGTCGCCATTGAAGCAGGGCGACGTGACGATGCGGCTGCGCATGCCGTGGATCAGGGCGAACATCTCCTCGTCGCTGCCCCAGGCGCCATCTTCGATGCCATAGCCCTTGAGTGCCTTGGGAGTCGAACCACCGCTCTGGTCCAGCGCGGCAATGAAGCCCTGGCCGCTCTCGATCTTGGCAAGCATCTCGTTGAAAACTGCGGTGTCGGTCATGATGGTTCTTCCCTGAAGTTTGCAGGCTTATGGTTGATTGTTGATACGCGCTCTCAGCTGTGCAGCGCCTTGACGCCGGGCAGTTCCTTGCCTTCCATCCATTCAAGGAAAGCACCGCCAGCGGTTGAAACGAAAGAGAAATCATCGGCAACGCCAGCGTGGTTGAGCGCAGCAACGGTATCGCCGCCGCCTGCCACCGATACCAGAGTGCCTTCGCGGGTCAGCGCCGCTGCCGTGCGGGCAAGCGCGACCGTTGCCGTGTCGAACGGCGGATATTCGAACGCGCCAAGCGGTCCGTTCCACACCAGGGTGCGGCACGTCTTGAGCACATCGGACAACGCCTCGACCGCGGCCGCGCCGACATCGAGGATCATTTCATCGGGTTCGACCTCGTGCACATTGGCGGTGCGGCACGGCACGTTCGCGCCGAATTCCTTGGCCACCACGACGTCATACGGCAGATGGACGGTGCAATTTGCCTTGTCGGCCGCTTCCAGAATGGCGTTGGCGGTATCGGCCAGATCATGCTCGCACAGCGACTTGCCGACATCGACCCCGCGCGCGGCGAGGAAGGTATTGGCCATGCCGCCACCGATGATCAGATGATCGACCTTGCCAACCAGATGGGTCAGCACATCGAGCTTGGTCGACACCTTGGAGCCGCCGACGACCGCAGCTACCGGATGTTCGGGCGAGCCGAGCGCGGCCTCCAGCGCCTTCAGCTCCGCTTCCATCTGGCGACCGGCAAAGGCGGGCAGCACATGCGCCAACCCTTCGGTCGTCACATGCGCGCGGTGCGCGGCGGAAAAGGCATCGTTGACATAAAAATCGCCCAGCGCCGCCATCTGCCTGGCGAGAACCGGGTCGTTCTTCTCCTCACCGGGGAAGAAGCGGCTGTTCTCCAGCACGGTGATGCTGCCCGGATCGAGCACGTCGATGGCGTGACGATCGGGTGATTCGAGAAAGCCGACCGGACGGCCCATCACCTCGGCCAGCGCATGCGCGATCGGGCGCAGCGTGAATTCGGGATCGACCTTGCCCTTGGGGCGGCCGAAATGCGCGAGCACCAGCACCTTGGCGCCATGATCGGCGAGTTCGGCCAGCGTCGGCATCGCCGCACGCAGCCGGGTATCGTCGGATACCCGGCCTTCGTGCATCGGCACATTCAAGTCTTCGCGAACCAGGACGGGCTTGCCCGCCAGGCCGTGGCGATCGGCAATCAGGTCATCGAGGGTCTTGAACATGCGCTGGCTTTCTTCCCTTTTGTGAGGCCGATCCGATCAGAGCAGCCCGGCGATGACGCCAGCGGTGTCGACCATGCGGTTCGAGAAGCCCCATTCATTGTCGTACCAGCTGATCACGCGCACCAGCTTGCCGTCGATCACCGCAGTTTCCAGGCTGTCGATGGTCGAGCTGGCCGGATCGTGGTTGAAGTCGATCGAGACCAGCGGCTCGTCGGTATAGGCCAGCACGCCCTTGAGCGGACCTTCGGCAGCGGCCTTGAGCGCGCCGTTGATTTCCTCGACCGTGGTGTCACGGCCCGGGGTGAAGGTCAGATCGACCAGGCTGACATTCGGGGTCGGCACACGGATCGCCGAACCGTCAAGCTTGCCCTTCAGTTCGGGCAGCACCAGGCCGACGGCGCGCGCTGCACCGGTGGTGGTCGGGATCATCGACATGGCGGCGGCGCGCGCACGGCGCATGTCGCTGTGGATCTGGTCGAGGATCTTCTGGTCGTTGGTATAGCTGTGCACCGTCGTCATCAGGCCGCGCTCGATACCGACGAGATCGTTAAGCACCTTGGCCATCGGCGCGAGGCAGTTGGTGGTGCAGCTGGCGTTCGAAACGACCAGATCGTCGGCGGTCAGCACGTCATGGTTGACGCCATAGACGATGGTCTTGTCCGCGCCGGTCGCGGGTGCCGAGATCAGCACGCGCTTGGCACCTGCGGTCAGGTGCGCGCTCGCCTTGTCCTTGTCGGCAAAGAAGCCGGTGCATTCCAGAGCGATGTCAACGCCCATCGCGCCATGCGGCAGCTTGGCGGGGTCGCGCTCTGCGGTCACCTTGATCGCCTTGCCGTTGACGATCATGCTGTCGCCTTCGGCTACGACGGTGCCGGGGAATGCGCCATGGACGCTGTCACGCTTGAACAGCAGGGCATTGGCCTTGGCATCGCCCAGGTCGTTGATCGCGACCAGTTCCAGATCATGATCGGTCCGCTCCAGGATCGCGCGCGCGACCAGACGGCCGATGCGGCCAAAACCATTGATTGCAACCTTGACTGCCATGGAAATTCTCCTGCTTTCAATTCTTTGATATGGGTGTCAGCCCTGCCCCAGCGCAGCGCGCACGGCGGGGGTGATCTTGTCGGGCGTGAGGCCGAAATGGTCGAACAGCGCCTCTGCCGGCGCCGAGGCGCCAAAGCTGTCGATGCCGAAGCTGAGGCCATCGCGGCCGACATAACGTTCCCAACCGAAGGTAACGCCTGCCTCCATCGAGACCTTGAGGACATCGGCGGGCAGCAGGTCGTTGCGATAGCTTTCGGGCTGCGCATCGAACAGCGACCAGCACGGCATCGAGACGACATCCGCACCGATGCCGGCGGCCTCCAGCTGGTCGGCCACCGCCAATGCCAGCGACACTTCGGACCCAGTGCCGATCAGCACCACCTGGCGCTTGTTGCCCGCCACCTTGATGCGATAAGCGCCGCGCGCGCTCTGGTTGCCCTCGGCTTCGACACGGCGGAACTGGGGCAGATTCTGCCGAGTCAGCGCCAGCACTGTCGGAGTCGCCGACGCCTGGAGCGCAATTTCCCAGCATTCTGCCGTCTCCACCGCGTCACCGGGGCGGAAAGTGAGCAGGTTCGGCATCATGCGCAGGCTCATGACATGCTCGACCGGCTGATGGGTCGGGCCGTCTTCGCCCAGGCCGATGCTGTCATGCGTCATCACATAGATGACACGCTGGCGCTGCAGCGCCGACAGGCGGATCGCGGCACGGGCATAGTCGGAAAACACCAGGAAGGTGCCGGCATAGGGGATGACTCCGCCATGCAGCGCCAGGCCATTCATCGCTGCGGCCATGCCGAATTCACGGATGCCGTAATTGACGTAGCGGCCACCATAATTGGCGGCGCTGAACACGCCCAGGCCGGCGGTCTTGGTGTTGTTCGATCCGGTAAGGTCCGCCGATCCGCCCACCGTTTCGGGCAGGCGCGGGTTGATCGCTTCGAGCGCCAGCTCGGATGCCTTGCGCGTTGCGACCTTTTGCGGCTCGGCGAGCAGCGCGGCGACATGCTGCGACAGGCTGAAGCCGGCGGGCAGTTCGCCCGCCATGCGGCGCTTGAATTCTGCGGCCTTGTCCGATGCGGCGAGCCGTTCGGCCCAGGCGGCATGGGATTCTGCGCCGCGCCGGCCAAAAGCGGCCCAGCTGGCGCGAACATCCTCCGGGATATCGAACGGCGCATGCTGCCAACCGAGCGCCGCACGCGCGGCATCAACCTCGGCAGCGCCCAGAGGCGAACCGTGCGTGGCAGAAGTCCCCTGCTTGTTGGGGGCGCCCTTGCCGATCACGGTGGCGCAGGCGATCAGCGACGGGCGCGGATCGGCGACTGCTGCGCTGAGCGCAGCGCGGATCGAATCGGCATCATGGCCGTCGCAATCGACGACATGCCAACCGGCAGCGGTGTGGCGGGCGCGAATGTCTTCGCTGGTCGAAAGATCGGTCGCGCCATCGATGGTGATGCGGTTGTCGTCCCACAGCACATTGAGCTGGCCCAGCTTCAGATGGCCTGCAAGGCCGATGGCCTCGTGGTTGATGCCTTCCATCAGGCAGCCATCGCCGGCAATCACCCAGGTACGGTGATCGACGAGTTCGTCGCCGAATTCGGCATTCAGGTGCCGCTCGGCCATCGCCATGCCCACCGCCATGGCCAGCCCCTGGCCCAGCGGGCCGGTGGTGCATTCGACACCAGCCAGCTCGAAATTCTCAGGGTGACCGGCGCACGGGCTGTGCAGCTGGCGGAAATTGCGGATGTCCTCGATCGTCGGGCGCGCATATCCGGTGAGGTGCAGCAGCGAATAGATCAGCATCGATCCATGGCCTGCAGACAGCACGAACCGATCACGGTCCGCCCAATCCGGGGCGCTGGCATCGAACTTCAGATATTCGCCGAACAGCACGGTGGCGACATCGGCCATGCCCATCGGCATGCCGGGATGGCCGCTATTGGCAGCCTGAACCGCATCCATCGACAGTGCGCGAATGGCGTTGGCGAGATCTTGAAACTGAACGGACATCGCCCTTTGAAACTCCCTGCTGATCCTTGATCAGAGCCTATGTGCCTGCGCGAAATCAGGAATGTGCCTATGCATATCCGCAGGCCGAGTCGGCTTTGGCGTCACCCTTTGGTGTCCATGGTGCACCGCGTCAAGTTCCGCAAAAGACACAGTTTGTCCGAAAGTTGATTTTGCAGCATTTGTTGATAAGGTCATTCCATGGCAAATGAACGACTTATCCTTGCTATCGGACAATTGGAGCGAGCATTGACGCGGCTGGAATCGGCGCATGTCGGGCTCGCCGAGAACCTCCAGTCGCACACGATCGCAGCCAGCGATGAGTTGCTGGAGCGCCACGCGATGCTCAAGGCCGCTGCCGCCGACGCGCTGGTCGGCATTGATGCGCTGCTGGCCAAGGCGGAGTAAGCACCATGCCCGACATGCGCCTGACCATCGGCGGACGACTCTACAGCGTGACCTGCCAGCCCGGCGAGGAACAGCATCTGGCGCGGCTCGGCACGATGCTGGACACCGCCGCGCGCAAGGCCAGTGCCTCGGGCGGGCTGACCGAAACCCGCGCACTGCTGTTTGCCGGGCTGCTGCTGGCCGATGAGCTCGCCGAAACACAGGACCGCGCCGCCGAGGCGCTGGCGGCGCAGGCGGCCAAGGTCGAACCGGCAAAGCCGCAACAGGGCGACCTGCTGACGCATGACAATGATACCGAGATGGCAGCGCGTGCTATCGAGCGGTTGGCGCAGCGGATCGAGAATCTGGCAGCAGGGCTTGAGAACCAGACCGCACAGCCCTAAATCATATATCGGGACTGCCTGGTACGAGCTGCAGAGAACATCCCTGAGGCGATACATCTTCCAAGGGAGCTGTCCCTGTCCTGGCTCCGGCCAGAGGCACACGGCGCCCACCTGACGTTACTGGCGTCAGAGGATATTCCAGCAAACGGCCAAGGCGGTTCCACCCTTTGCCCGGCACGACCGGGCCAGCATTTCCCCAACAGCCAGGAATGGGCGAGCTTTTGACCGATGTGATCAGCCAGAAGCGCCAGATGCGTCGCGCGATGCGCGCGGCACGGCTGGCGCATTGGCAGGCCCTGCCGGATGCGCACCGCGCTCTGATCTTCGGCCGCCCTCCCCGCGCCATCCTGCCGCTGATCGAGCAGGCTGAGTTCGTCGGCCTGTATCGCGCCGTCCCCGGCGAGGTACCGACCCAGCGCTATGCCATGCACCTGCTGGATCTGGGCAAGATGATCGCGCTGCCCTGGACCCGCGAGCAGGCAGGGCCGATGCGTTTCCGCCTGTGGACCGGATCGGACGAAACGCTCGAACAGGGCCCCTGGGGTCCGCAGCCGCATGCCGCCATGCCCGAAGTGGTGCCCGACGCGCTGTTCATGCCGCTGGTGGCGTTTGACGACGCGCTCAACCGGCTGGGACAGGGCGGCGGCCATTATGACGGCTGGTGCGCCGCGCACCCCGCCACGCGGCGAATCGGGCTGGGCTGGACAGTGCAGCAGGCAGAGCGCGTGCCGACCGATGATCATGACATGCCGCTCGATGCGGTGATCACCGAGCAGCAGGTGCTGCTGCCGATCGAGGAAAGAGAATTTCGATGAAGCCGACCCTGCGCAAGCCCGTGGGCATTTTCGCCATCCTGGCCATCATCACGATCTGGGCGGTGATCGTCGCCAGCTTTTCCAGCATCATCGGCGGCTGGCACATCGCGGTGCAATCGGTGATCTATTGCGTTGCGGGAATCATCTGGATCGCGCCGATGCGGCCGCTGATGATCTGGATGGAAACAGGCCGCTGGCGGGCCTGATCTTTGCGAAATTTTTAAGGGGTTTCCAACGCTTGCGAGTGACCATTGGGGCGGAATATCCACCAGTCCAATGGCGCGAGTGACGGGGCTCGAACCCGCGACCTCCGGCGTGACAGGCCGGCGCTCTAACCAACTGAGCTACACCCGCATCGCGTTGGAGCGCTGCCACTAGAAGCGACCTCGCCGCCTGTCAACAGCCTCTTTCAATTTTTCCCGCGAACCGGCGAAAGTGGCTCTGTTGCTGAAGTTTCCGCATCGCGCGGTTGCCGCGTGAGCGTGCCCGATTCGAACAGGAAACCGGCGATATCCGGCTTGCCCGCCGCAGCCACGACGGTCTGGATGATGATCAGCAGCGGCACCGCGAGCAGCGCGCCGGTCGTGCCCCAGACCCAGGCCCAGTAGCTCAGCGAGACGAGAATCAGCAGCGGGTTCATCGTCAGCCTGCGGCCAAGCACCGCCGGCGTGATGAGATTCGCCTCGACCAGGTGAAAAACGATCTGCACGCTGGCGGGAATCAGCGCCGTGCCCAGATCGCCAAAGCTCATCAGCCCGCCCAGTGCCAGCAGTACCGCTGCGAGCACCGGCCCGAGATAAGGGACAAAGTTGAGCAGCGCGACGATGCCACCCCACATCGCAGGCGATTCCATGCCCAGCATCCACACCACCACGCCAACCGACAGGCCCAGCAGCAGGTTGATGACGGTGATCGTGGTAAGATAGGCCGATGTCGCCGAGACGACATTCTGGATCACCCGTGCGGTCGCCATCGCGCCAGTAAAGCTGCCACGGCTGTTGATGGCGTTCTCACGCAGCTTGGTCCAGCCGGCCAGGAAGAAGAAGATCAGCAGGATGACGAACGCCATCTGCAAGGCCACGCCGGGCGCGGCGCTGGCGAACAGGTCGAGCAGCGATTCGGGTGAACTGGTCGCCGCAGCCTGCGCCTTGACCATCGATCCCGACACCAGCCGCGTGGTATCGTCCACGAACCGCTGCAGATCCGAATAGAGATCGATCAGCGGGGCAAGGTTTTCCATGATCTTGGGGATTCGGTCGGGCAGCGCCAGGAACCAGTCGGTCGCCGGCACCACGATCACCGCCAGCGCGCCGTTGGCGATCGTCAGGAACAGGACGAGGCACAGGAACGCCGCCGCCATGGAAGGCAGGCCCCTGCGCTCCATCCATTCCAGCGCGGGCACCAGCGCGATCGACAGCACGATGGCGACGGCGAGCGGCAGGAAGAACTCCGCCCCGGCGCGCATCGCGAAGGGAAAGGCCAGGAACAGCGCAACGCCAGCGATCAGCGCCAGCGCCGCCAGCAAGCGGTCGCGCCGCAGTTCATCGGTAACCGTGCGATCGGATGGAGGTAAAGACATGCGCAACAGGGCCCTTGGCCCGAAAACCGGGCAGGTTTCGGCTATATCCGTCCAGCATGCTGGGCACAATCCGGCGGCGCGGATTCATACTTCCTGCCAGAGCGTTAACCATATGTTGGAAGATGGGCTTTACCGATCTTGTCAGCCGGACTTCTCCCGGCGGGGGCAAATCGGGGTTTTGAATGCTTCTGCGCACCGCAATCGCGCTGTCCGCCATGCTGACGCCTGTGGCGGCCATGGCATCGGGCGATGTCATGACCAAGTCTTCCATCTTCGTGGAGCGAATCGCACCGCAGGGCAACGGCGCACGACGGGTGCGGCTGGAACCGGCCCGCCAGGTCAGTTCGGGCGAGCGCCTGATCTATGTCGTCGAATATCGCAACACCGGCAACCGCCCGGTCCAGGGCTTTACCGTCACCAATCCCCTGCCCCGCACCGTGCGGCTCGACGAGACCGTCGATGGCAGCGAGATCGTGTCGATCGATGGCGGCCGCAGTTGGGGCCCTCTTTCGGCGCTGCGCGTGTCGCTGGGCAATGGCGGCTGGCGCCCTGCCAATCCGGAAGACGTCACGCACCTGCGCTGGCGCGTCGGCGACCGGCTGATGCAGGGCGAAACGCGCCGCGTCACCTTCCGCGCGATCGTGCGCTGAGACTATCCCCTCCCATCAGCGGGAGGGGGACCCACGTTCAATCCGCGAAGATATAGATCGGCGTCTCGATCCGGCGTTTGAGCGCCTGGACGAAGCTGGCTGCGTCATAGCCGTCGACCACGCGATGATCGCACGAGATCGACAGGTTCATCATCTTGCGAATGACCACCGTGCCATCGACCACCATCGGCCGCTCCACGATCTTGTTGGGGCCGATAATCGCGACTTCGGGCCGGTTGATCACCGGGGTCGTCGCAATGCCGCCCAGCGGACCCAGCGAGGTCAGCGTCAGTGTCGATCCGGACAGTTCCTCGCTCTTCGCCTTGCCACTGCGCGCCGCATCGGCAAGCCGCGCAATCTCGCTCGCCATGTCCCAGACGCTCAGGGACTCGGCACCGCGCAGCACAGGCACCATCAGCCCGGCATCGGTCTGCGTCGCGATGCCCAGATGCACCGCGCCGAAGCGGGTCACCACATTGGCCTCGTCGTCATAGCGCGCGTTGAGCATCGGATATTCGCGCAACGTCTTGCAGATCGCCGCGATCAGGATCGGCAGGGCAGTCAGCTTCGGCCGATTGCCGCGTGAGGCGTTCATCTCGCCGCGCATATCCTCCATCTTCGTGACATCGATTTCCTCGACATAGGTGAAGTGCGGGATATGGCGCTTGGATTCGGCCATGTTCTGCGCAATCCGCTTGCGCATGCCGATCACGCGGATTTCCTCGTCGGCGGCGCGGCCCGGCCCGGCGCGGGTGCCGCCATAGTTCAGATACGCGTCGAGATCGGCGTGGCGGATGCGCGCGCCTTCGGCCGGACGCACCTTGGCCAGGTCAATGCCCAAATCGCGCGCACGCTGGCGCACGACGGGCGAAGCCAGCACCTTGTCACCGGCCTCGCTGCCGCTCTGCGCAGGACGCGATGGTTCGACCGCTTCTGCTTTGGGTGCAGCGGGTGCGGGCGCGGCTGCAGGCGCAGCTACCGCCACCTGCGGTGCCTTGGGCGTCTCTGCCTCAATCACCTCGGGTGCCGGCGCGGGCGCAGGGGTGCTTTCAGCCGCAGGCGCATCACCGCCCGCCTCGCCTTCGATCTCGATCTCGACCAGCATCGAACCGATGGCGATGACATCGCCCTCGGCGCCTGCGACCCTGGTGACGATGCCGGACACCGGCGATTCCATCTCCACCGTCGCCTTGTCGGTCATCATGTCCGCGATGCGGCCGTCTTCCTCGACTCGGTCGCCAATCTTGACGTGCCAGGCAACAATCTCCGCCTCGGCAATGCCTTCGCCGATATCGGGCAGGTTGAAGGTATAAGTGGCCATGGCGGGTCAGTCCTTCATGATCTTGGCAATGGCGCGACCGATGCGGATCGGGCCAGGGAAATATGCCCATTCCAGGCTGTGCGGATAGGGCGTGTCAAAGCCGGTGACGCGCTCGACCGGCGCTTCGAGGTGATAGAAGCAGCGTTCCTGCACCAATGCGGAAAGCTCGGCACCAAAGCCGCTGGTCCGCGTCGCCTCGTGCACGATCAGGCAGCGCCCGGTCTTCTTCACCGACGCCTCGATCGTCTCGATGTCGAGTGGCAGCAGCGTGCGCAGATCGATGACTTCGGCATCGACTTTGTTCGCCTCGACCACGGCCAGCGCGACATGCACCATCGTGCCATAGGCCAGGATGGTCAGCCCCTCGCCTTCGCGCACGACATTCGCCTTGCCCAGCGGGATGCGATAATGGCCAGTCGGCACCGACGAGGCCGCATGCTTGGACCAGGGTTCGACCGGGCGATCATAATAGCCGCTGAACGGGCCGTTATAGATGCGCTTGGGCTCGAAGAAGATGACCGGGTCATTGTCCTCGATCGCCGAGATCAGCAGGCCCTTGGCGTCATAGGGCGTTGAAGGGATCACCGTCTTGAGACCCGCGACATGGGTAAACAGGCTTTCGGGGCTCTGGCTGTGCGTCTGACCGCCGAAAATGCCGCCGCCGAAGGGCGAGCGCACCGTGATCGGCGCAATATATTCGCCCGCCGACCGATAGCGAAGCCGCGCCGCTTCAGAGATCAGCTGGTCGATGCCGGGATAGATATAGTCTGCAAACTGGATTTCGGGCACCGGACGCAGGCCATAGGCGCCCATCCCCACCGCGACGCCGACAATGCCGCACTCGCTGATCGGCGTGTCGAACACGCGCGTCTTGCCGTATTTCTTCTGCAGGCCCGCGGTGCAGCGGAAAACGCCACCGAAATAGCCCACGTCTTCGCCCATCACCACGACATTGCCGTCGCGTTCCATCATCACGTCGAGCGCGCTGTTGATCGCCTCGATCATGTTCATCGTGCGGATGTCGCTGTCCGCCGTCATCACTTCGGCCATTTTGCGGCCCTTTCTTCCAGCGCCTGCGCCATCTGTTCCTGCAGATGCCAGGGCAGTTCCTCGAACACATCCTCGAACATCGTCTCGAACGGCTGGTGCATGCCATGACCCAGCACGCCGTTCTTCTCGGCCTCCTTGGTCGCGGCCTTGACCATCTCGGCGAGTTCCAGGTCCATCGCGGCATGGCGCGCGTCGTCCCAGATGCCCAGACCAATGCAATGCTGCTTCAGCCGGTGGATCGGATCGCCCAGCGGCCATTCGGCGCTTTCCTGCGCGCTGCGATAGGCGGACGGATCGTCCGAGGTGCTGTGCCCTTCGGCGCGATAGGTGAAATGCTCGATCAGCGTCGGGCCCTTGTTGGCGCGCGCGCGCTCGGCGGCCCAGCGGGTCGCGGCATAGACCGCCAGCGCATCATTGCCGTCGACGCGCAAGCCGGCAATGCCATAGCCCAAAGCGCGCGCGGCAAAGGTGGTCCGCTCGGCGCCGGCAAAGCCCGAAAAGCTCGAGATCGCCCATTGGTTGTTGACGACATTGAGGATGACCGGCGCGTTGTAGACCGAGGCAAAGGTCATCGCGCTGTGGAAGTCCCCTTCTGCCGTCGAACCCTCGCCGCACCAGCAGCTGGCGATGCGCGTGTCTCCCTTGATCGCGCTCGCCATCGCCCAGCCCACGGCCTGCGGATATTGCGTGGTGAGATTGCCCGAAATGGTGAAGAAGCTCAGTTCGGGCACCGAATACATGATCGGCAGCTGACGGCCCTTCAGCTTATCGCCCGCGTTCGAATAGATCTGGTTGACCATCTCGACCAGCGGATAGCCGCGCCACATCAGGATGCCCTGCTGGCGATAGCTGGGAAAGACCATGTCATCGCCCTGCATCGCGGCAGCGGCGGATACCGACGTCGCTTCCTCGCCAGTGCACTTCATGTAGAAACTGGTCTTGCCCTGGCGCTGCGCCCGATACAGCCGCTCGTCGAACGCGCGCGTCAGCGCCATGGTACGCAGCAGCTTGAGCAGCGTTTCGGATGAAAGCCGCGGGTCCCAGGGCCCGACCGCCTTGTGTTCATCATCAAGCACGCGCACCAGCCCAAAGGCCAGATCGCGCATATCGTGCGGAGAAACCGCCTCGTCAGGACGCGCTATGCTGCCTGCAGCCGGGACAACGACATCGCTGAAATCGACCGGATCGCCAGGGCGCGAGCGAGGCTCTGGAACGTGCAGTGCTAGCGGCTGCAGGTTCGTGCGGGCTGGACCTTCGGCCATCAAATATCCTCTCGGGCTGGCGTGCAACGCGCCGGGAGGGCTCTTGATGGCCTTTCGACTAATTGCACTGTCGAGACATATTATTTCAAGATTCTCGATAGGTCAATAGTGCTGCCCTTCACACCGCGACCGGCGCTGCGATATGCGCCTGGGGGGCATAATCGCGCACCTCGAAATCCTCGATCCGATAGTCGAAAATGCTGTCCGGGCGACGCACGATATCCAGCCTGGGCGCGCCCGCGGGGGTTCGGGCCAGCTGGGTTTCGACCAGTTCCTGATGGTTGAGGTAAAGGTGCACGTCGCCGCCGTTCCAGATCAGCTCGCCCGGCTCCAGATCGCATTGCTGCGCCAGCATGCGGGTGATCAGCGCGGCGGAAAAGATGTTGAACGGCACGCCCAGCGCCAGATCGCACGACCGCTGGTAGAGCAGGCCGGTCAGCTTTCCGTGGGCGACAAAGAACTGATAGGTCTTGTGGCACGGCGGCAGCGCCATCTGGTCGAGCTCGGCGACATTCCAGCCTTCGAAGATATGGCGGCGCGACCCGCGATTGTGGCGCAGGCTTTCGACCAGCTCGGCAATCTGGTTGATCCCCTGCTCGCGCTGGCGGAACAGCCCCTCGCCTGCCGGTTCGTAAACCGGCCAGTTGACCCATTGCTTGCCATAGACCGGCCCCAGATCACCCCAGCGTTCGGCAAAAGCGGCATCAGCGATGATTCGCGCCTCGAACGCATCGCGATCGATCGCCTCGCCCGTGGCCTTGCGATAGCTGTCGAGCGGCCAGTCGGTCCAGATATGCACTCCCTGCTCCACCAGCGGACGGATATTGGTCTCTCCGGTGAGGAACCACAGCATCTCGCGCGCTGCGGCCTTCCAATAGACTCGCTTGGTGGTCAGCAACGGGATGGCATTGTCCGCAAGGTCGAAGCGCATGTTCGCCCCGAACAGCGAACGCGTGCCCACGCCGGTGCGGTCCGAACGTTCATGCCCGCGGGTCCAGACCTGCCGCATCAGGTCCAGATACTGCCATTCGAAATGATCCTGCGCTGCCGCATCGGGCGCGCGACTCTGCAATGCGCTATCCATGACATGGTGCCTAGCATGGCGCCCCGCCCGCCGTCACCGCCGCCCCCCAAAGAAAAGCTCAAAAGGCCGCTTGCAGTCTGCGAAACCCGTGGCTATAGGCACGCCCCTGCCTCCCAGGCGCCGCAAGGCACCATGAAGTCTGGGTCGGGGAGTAGCTCAGCCTGGTAGAGCACTGTCTTCGGGAGGCAGGGGCCGGAGGTTCGAATCCTCTCTCCCCGACCATTTATCTATAACGTCATCTGCAAGCCGCCCGAACCCATGATCTCTGGGTTCGGCGCTGCGTCGATCCGCGTGTATGTTACAGCCGGACAGCTTTTGTACAAACGCGACTTAATCGACCAGGTCGATTGAACTGACCCAGTTTGATCGTTTCATCCTGTCATGGAACTTTCCTATGTTAGCGTCATTCGATTGATGAAGGAGAAACGCCATGGACATGAAGACGGGTAGCGTAGGCAAGAACGGCGGCATGGGCGGCAATTGCCCGTTTTCGGGCAAGGACGGCGGCGTTCGCGCGCTGCTCGGGCGGACCAACCGCGATTGGTGGCCTGATGCCCTGCAACTCGACATCCTGACGCAGAACGGCACCTCGCCCGACCCGATGGGGCCGGATTATGATTATGCGGAAAGCTTCAAGCAGCTCGATTATGCGGCGCTGAAGGCCGACCTGACCGCGCTGATGACCGACTCACAGCCCTGGTGGCCCGCCGATTACGGCCATTACGGCCCCTTCTTCATCCGCATGGCCTGGCACAGCGCGGGCACCTATCGCACCGCCGACGGGCGTGGCGGATCGAGCAGCGGGCAGCAGCGCTTTGCCCCGCTCAACAGCTGGCCCGATAACGGCAATCTCGACAAGGCACGCCGCCTGTTGTGGCCGATCAAGCAGAAATACGGAAAGCATATCAGCTGGGCCGACTTGTTCATCCTCACCGGCAATGTCGCGATCGAATCGATGGGCGGCCCGGTGTTCGGCTTTGGCGGCGGCCGTGCCGATGTGTTCGAGCCCGAGCGCGACGTCTATTGGGGCACCGAGGAAGCCTGGGTCGATACCGGCGCGGAAACCCGCATCCAGCCCGACAAGGGATGGGAGCTCGAAGCCCCGCTGGCCGCGATCCAGATGGGCCTCATCTACGTCAATCCCGAAGGTCCGGGCGGCGTGCCCGATCCGCTGCAGTCGGCGCGCGACATGCGCATCACCTTCGATCGCATGGCGATGAACGACGAGGAAACCGTCGCGCTGACCGCTGGTGGTCACGCCTTCGGCAAGGCGCACGGTGCGGTGCCCGCCGATCAGCTGAGCGGCGCGCCCGAATCCGAGGCAATGCAGCTGATGGGCTTTGGCTGGGCGACCGATGCTGAGCAGATCGAGCGCGGCCATATCACGACGTCGGGCATCGAAGGCGCCTGGACGCCCAACCCCACGCAATGGGGCGGCGACTATTTCCGCCTACTGTTCAAGTACGACTATGAGCTCGTCCGCAGCCCGGCGGGTGCGCAGCAGTGGCAGCCGATCAACCCGGACCCGGAAGACATGGCGCCCGACGCGCGCGATCCTTCGAAGAAGGTGCCGACGATGATGACCACCGCCGACATGGCGCTGAAGATGGACCCGGACTATCGCAAGATTTCCGAACGCTTCCGCGACGATCAGGCGGCGCTCGACGATGCCTTTGCCCGTGCCTGGTTCAAGCTGACCCATCGCGACATGGGGCCCAAGGTCCGTTATCTTGGCCCCGAAGTGCCGGCTGAAGACCTGATCTGGCAGGACCCTGTTCCGGCGGGCTCCACGCCTTCCGACGCGGCGGTCGAAGCGTTCAAGACGGCGATCCTGGCGAGCGGCCTGCCGATGAGCGCGCTCATCAAGGCGGCCTGGGCGTCGGCCTCAACCTATCGCCGCAGCGACCATCGCGGTGGCGCGAATGGCGCGCGTGTCCGCCTGGCCCCGCAAAAGGACTGGGCGGTGAACGATCCGGCGGAACTGGCGACGGTCCTGGCGAAGATCGAGGAGCTGCGCGGCGAACTGTCGGTCGCCGATGCCATCGTGCTGGCGGGCAGCGCGGCGGTCGAAAAGGCGGCGCGTGACGCCGGTTTCGATGTCTCGGTGCCGTTCCTCTGCGGACGCGGCGATGCAAGCGATGAGCAGACCGACGCCGAGAGCTTCGAGCCGCTCGAACCGCGCGCCGATGCCTTTCGCAACTATCTTGCCACCCGGCAGACCGTGAAGACCGAGGAGATCATGCTCGACCGCGCGCATCTGCTCGGCCTGTCGATCCCGCAATTGGCAGTTCTGGTGGCGGGCCTGCGCGTGCTGGGTGCCAATGCCGGCAACAGCAGCAAGGGCATGCTCACCGATCGTCCGGGCCTGCTGACCAACGACTTCTTCGTCAACCTGCTCGACATGCGCACGGCCTGGAAGACCGTCGACGAGAGCGGCGACGAAGAGTTCGTCGGCTGGGACCGCGCCACCGGCGAAACCCGCTGGCACGCCACGCGCACCGACCTCGTCTTCGGCTCCAACTCGCAATTGCGCGCGGTGTCCGAAGTCTATGCCGAACGCGGCAACGAGCTGAAGTTCGTGCAGGACTTCATCGCCGCCTGGGTGAAGGTCATGAACGCCGACCGGTTCGATGTGGAATGAGCTGGTGCTGAGCTAAGCGAATACAGAAGCCCCGGGCAGCGATGTCCGGGGCTTTTTTGTGGCGAACCTCGGTGACTGCTCCCCTCCGCTCAGCCTGAGCTTGTCGAAGGCCCCGCTATATGGCCAGGGTGGGCGCGGGTCCTTCGACTTCGCGGGCTGACGCCCGCGGCTCAGGATGAGCGGGGATGCTTTGGGGCCGCTTGAATTGAAGGTTGAGTGATGCGCGTTCCCCTCCCTGCAAGGGAGGGGTTAGGGGTGGGTCGGCGTCTGGGTCCACCGTTGCTGGCGCGCTGCGCGCGCTCACCCACCCCCTGCCCCTCCCTTGCAGGGAGGGGAGTTCTGGTGGTGCGTATCGGGGCGGGCCGGTGAAGCCCTCTCCCCTTTAGGGGGGAGGGTTGGGAGGGGGGAATGCGCATCGCGCTGCCCCCTCTCAGCTGCGGCTAATCAGCGTTGCTGATAAGCCTTCGCATCTCTCCCCTGAAGGGCAGAGAGCGGACCTAATTTACTTGGGCGTTTCCGTCTCCGCCAGCGATTGCCCGCTCTTCGTCGGCATCGACCAGATCACGACATTCGCGATCATCACCACCGCGAGCACCAGCATCAAAGCGGGCTGCTTGCGCTGGCCGCGGCGGAACAGAGCGATCGCGCCGAAGATCAGCGCGATGGCGGTCAGCATGGCGATGGAGAGGACGAAGCTGGTCATGCCCGAGCCCTCTGTCAGTCCAGACCCGGCACCGTCAAGGCGGCATCGCGCAGGCCGCGCCAGACGCGGGCGGCCTGAACGGTTTCGGGGACGTCATGGACGCGGACGATCTGTGCGCCGCTGCCGATGGCGCTCATCGCCAGCGCGACCGATCCGCCGAGCCGCGCATCGACCGGGGCCTCGTTCGACAACGCGCCGATCATCCGCTTGCGGCTCGCGCCGAACAGGATCGGCTGGCCGAGTGCGTGGAACAAAGGCAGCGCATTGATCAGCGCCAGATTGTCGGCGAGCGACTTGCCGAAGCCGATGCCCGGATCGACGATCACCTTCTCGCGCGCCACGCCTGCCGCGACCACGGCGGCAACGCGCGCCTCCAGCCAGTCGAAGACATCCGTGACGACATGGCCGTAGCCGCCCCCCGCATGCGGGTTCGCCCCCTGCGACGGCGCGTGCATCAGCACCACCGGGTAGCCAGACCGCACGACGACATCGAGAGCGCGATCATCGTAGAGCAGCGCCGAGACGTCATTGACGATATGCGCGCCCGCCTCCAGCGCTGCCTCCATGACGGCGGCCTTGCGGGTATCGACCGAAAGGATCGCGCCGCTGTGCGCCAGCGCCTGGATCGCGGGCACCACGCGAGCAATCTCGTCGCCCTCCCACACCACCGGCGCGTCGGGCCGGGTGGATTCGCCGCCGATATCGATCAGCGAAGCGCCTGCGGTCAGCATCGCGAAACCGGCGTCGCGCACCCCTGCGGGATCATCGGTGAACCGCCCGCCATCGGAAAAGCTGTCCGGCGTGACGTTCAAGATACCCATCACCTGCGGCTGATCAAAGCGCAGCACGCGCTCGCCCAGTTGCAGCGACGGATGCGCGCGCGACAGGTTGGCGAACTGGGCCTGCGCACGCTCGGCCTGATCGGACGGCAGCGCGTTCAGCGCCTCGGCAACGCGATCTACCGGCACGATCTGCCGTGCGACCAGCCTGCCGCCCTCATAGCTTTCCAGCGCGACCAGATGGCACCAGACCAGGCTGTGCCCCAGCCGGATCGTCGCCCCGTCGAAGGTCTGCGGGCTTTCCGCCAGACCCACGGGGCGCACATAGACGCGCGCGGCGCTCATCACGGCTCGGTGGCAAGCAGATAGGTCTGGCGCAGGCTGTCGAGTGGCTTGAGGCCGTCATCGGTCTCGATATGCCACCAGGTCCAGCCGTTGCACGACGGCGCGTTCTGCAGCAGCGCGCCAACCTTGTGGATCGAACCGCTATGCTCGCCCGAGAGCAGCGAGCCATCGGCGCGGATCGTGGCGCGGTGCTTGCGCGCCTTGTCACACACCACGGTGCCGACGGGGACATAGCCTGTCTCGACCAAAGTGCCGAAGGCGACGCGCGGCTGGCTCTTGGGCGACTGCATCGTCTTCAAGCCCGATTCATCGAGCGGCAGCGCGGCGGCGATGCGCTCTTCGGCGACTTCGCAATAGATGGGATCGCGCTCGCAGCCGATCCAGTCGCGGCCCAGACGCTTGGCGACCGCACCGGTGGTGCCGGTACCGAAGAACGGGTCGAGAACGACATCGCCCGGATTGGTGCAGGCGAGCAGGATGCGATAGAGCAAGGCCTCGGGCTTCTGCGTCGGGTGCGCCTTGGTGCCGCCGCGCTTCAGCCGCTCCTGGCCGCCGCAGATCGGCAGCACCCAGTCGGAGCGCATCTGCAGCTCGTCGTTGAGCGTCTTCATCGCGCGATAGTTGAACGTGTATTTCGACTTCTCGTCGCGCGACGCCCAGATCAGCGTCTCGTGCGCATTGGTGAAGCGCGTGCCGCGGAAATTGGGCATCGGGTTGGCCTTGCGCCAGACGATGTCATTGAGGATCCAGAAGCCCAGATCCTGCAGCGTCGCGCCGCAGCGGAAGATATTGTGATAGCTGCCGATCACCCAGAGCGAGCCATCGGGCTTGAGGATGCGGCGCGCCTCGGTCATCCATTCACGGGTGAAGCGGTCATAGGCGGCAAAGGTGTCGAACTTGTCCCAGTCATTGTCGACCGCATCGACGCGGCTGCCCTCGGGGCGATAGAGATCGCCGCCCAGCTGCAGGTTGTACGGCGGATCGGCAAAGATCATGTCGACCGAGCCCGTCGGCAGGCGGCGCATCTCTTCGATACAGTCGCCCTTCAGGATCTGGTTGAGCGGCAGTGCCGGGCGCGGCGACACGCGCACACGCGGCGGCGCCTTGGCCTTGCGCGCCACAGGTGCCATCATTTCGCCGATCTGAACCATATTGTACCCCCCGCAAACCCTCGGAACAGGGCCCTGAATGAGTCCTTGGCGACCATCGGTCAAGGCCAAAACCCTAGGGAATCCGGGTGTTCAAATGGTTAACGGGTCATTGCCCATGCGGAACACAATGAGTCCAAATCCACATGTTGAGTCCCGTTAACCAGGCGAGACTCAACCACTGGTGGTGTTGCCGCGAAGACTCGGGCAGCAATTTTTTTTGAGGTCAGAGAAGACAGGCCTGCGCCACCGGGGCGAAGCTGCGGCGGTGATGCGGCGTCGGGCCATGCTGACGCAATGCCGCAAGGTGCTCGGCCGTGCCATAGCCCATGTTTCGGTCCCAGCCATATTGCGGGTGGTCGGCCGCGGCCGCGCGCATCATCCGGTCGCGCTCCTGCTTGGCCAGGATCGACGCGGCAGAGATGCACGGATGCAGCGCATCGCCCTTGACGATCGCCCGCGCCCGATAGCCCCAGCGCGGCAGGCGGTTGCCGTCGACCAGCACCTCGCCCGGAACCTCTCCCAGGGCGCTGACCAGCGTATCGACCGCGCGGGTCATCGCCAGCATCGTTGCCTGCAGGATGTTGATGCTGTCGATCTCCTCGACATTCGCCATGCCGATACCGAACACGCAGCGGGCACGGATTTCCGCCTCCAGCTTCTCGCGCCTGGCAAAGCTCAGCGTCTTGCTGTCGGCGAGCCCGGGAATTCCGTCCGGGCACAGGATGACGGCAGCGGCCACCACCGGCCCTGCCAGCGGCCCCCTGCCCGCCTCGTCGACGCCCGCTTCGAGCGCTGCGCTATCGATCATGGGCATGGAACCGGCGGACGTCATGAAGCGTCTGTGCCGCAAGCCCCTTGCGACCGCAAGAGGTGGCCCCCATTGAAAATTGCCGCATTGAAAACGCGGCCGAATCGTTTGCAATCTCCCCCCGGATAGCGATGATCGAACCCATGATGAACGGAGTTACACGGATGCACCGACTGACCCTTTGCGCAGCCCTGCCGCTCGCCCTGATCGCCTGCAACAGCAGCGACAAGGCCGTGGCCAGCGGAGAGGAAAGCGATGCCGTCGCCGCGATCTCGCCGATCGATACCGTGCCGTTCGACACCGCCGTGGTGACGCAGTTCGACGAGCCCTGGGCGATGACCTTCCTGCCCGATGGCCGTGCGCTGGTGACGGAGAAAAAGGGCAAGCTGAAGCTTGTCACCTTTGCCACCGACGGCAAGACCAGCGCGGTCGATGTCAGCGGCACGCCCGACGTCGCCTATGGCGGCCAGGGCGGATTGGGCGATGTCGTGATCTCGCCCGATTTCGTCAATGACGGCTATGTGTACCTGAGCTTTGCCGAAAAGGGCGAAGGCGATACCAGCGGTGCAGCCGTGGCGCGCGCCAAGCTGGTCATGGCCGATGATGGTGCCGCCTCGCTCAAGGACATGCAGGTGATCTGGCGGCAGGAGCCCAAGGTTGCAGGCAAGGGCCATTACGGCCACCGCATCGCCTTCGGCCCCGATGGCATGATGTATATCTCGTCCGGCGAGCGGCAGAAGTTCGATCCCGCGCAGGACCTCGACCAGAATCTGGGCAAGATCGTGCGCCTGACGCCCAGCGGCGGCATTCCGTCGGACAATCCGATGTACGACCAGGGCCGCATCAAGGCGCAGATCTGGTCCTATGGCCATCGCAACCCGCTGGGTCTGGCCTTCGACAGCGCCGGCAACCTGTGGAACAGCGAGATGGGGCCGCAGGGCGGTGACGAGCTGAACCTGGTCAAGCGCGGCACCAATTACGGCTATCCCAAGGTATCGAATGGCAATCATTACGACGGCCGCGACATTCCCGACCATGCCCCCGGCGATGGCTTCGAGCCGCCCAAGGCGTTCTGGAACCCGGCCATCTCGCCGGGCAGCCTGATGATCTATTCGGGCAACCTGTTCCCCGCCTGGAAGGGCAGCGCATTTCTCGGCGCGCTCGGTGCCCAGGCGCTGGTCCGCGTCAAGCTGGACGGCGACAAGGCGGAAAAGGCCGACAACTGGACGATGGAAGGCCGCATTCGCGAGGTCGAACAGGGCCCCGATGGCGCAATCTGGCTGCTGGAAGATGGCGCACGCGGTTCGCAGGGCCGGTTGCTGAAGCTTACCCCGCCCAAATAACCCCATCCCGCCCGGTAACCGGGCAAATGGCATTTCAATTCGCAACCTATCGCGATATGGCTCGTGTTAAACATATAACCGGGAGACGATGAATGGCGACTTTGGCAGACGCACCGCTCAAGGCGGATCAGCTTGAAGAAATTCTGGAGCGGCAGAAAAAGGCATTCCTCGCCGAACTGCCGGTGCCGATGGCGGCGCGCAAGGACCGCATCCGCCGCATGATGAAGCTGGTGCACGACAATGGCGATGCGCTGGTGGCCGCGATGAGCGAGGACTTCGGCCATCGCAGCGCCGACCAGTCGAAGATGACTGATATCGTTGCGGTGCTCAACTGCGCGCGTCATGCGCTCAAGCACATGGACGATTGGGCCAAGCCTGAAAAGCGCTCCGTGCAGTTCCCGCTGGGCCTGCTGGGTGCGCGCGCGCGTGTCGAATATCAGCCGCTGGGCGTGGTCGGCGTCATTGCGCCGTGGAACTTCCCTATCCAGCTGTGCCTCACGCCTGCCATCGGCGCGCTCGCTGCGGGCAACCGGGTGATGATCAAGAACAGCGAATATACCGAGAACACCTCGAACCTGCTCGCCGAGCTGGGGCCGCGCTATTTCGACGCGAGCGAGGTCGCATTCTTCACCGGCGGGCCCGAGGTCGGCCAGGCCTTTTCCGAGCTGCCGTTCAACCACCTGCTGTTCACCGGCGCTACCAGCGTCGGCCATCACATCATGCGCGCAGCTGCCAAGAACCTGGTGCCGATCACGCTGGAACTGGGCGGCAAGTCGCCCGCGATTGTCGGGCGCGGCGCAGACAAGGCCAAGGCAGCGCAGCGGATCACCATGGGCAAGATGCTCAACGCCGGGCAGATCTGCATCGCGCCCGACTATCTCTATGTCCCGCGCGAGGATGAGCGCGAGATCATCGAGAATATCCAGCAATCCGCCGCCACGCTCTACCCCACGCTGCTGACCAACGACGACTATACCGCCGTCGTGAACGAGCGGCACCACCAGCGGCTGACCGGATATCTCGACGATGCCCGGGAAAAGGGCGCAGAGGTGATCGAGGTCAATCCGGCGGGCGAGGATTTCAAGTCCGCCAACAGCCGCAAGATGCCGCTGCACATCCTGCGCAACGTCACCGACGACATGAAGGTGATGCAGGACGAAATCTTCGGCCCGATCCTGCCGGTCAAGACCTATGCGACCGTCGACGAGGCGATCGATTTCGTTAACGGCCGCGACCGTCCGCTGGCGCTCTATTATTTCGGCGAAAACCAGGACGAGGCAAAGAAGGTCACCGACCGCACCATTTCGGGCGGCGTGACCCTGAACGACACGATCTTCCACGTCGCGATGGAAGACCTGCCGTTCGGCGGCGTCGGACCCTCGGGCATGGGCAATTATCACGGGCTCGACGGCTTCCGCACCTTCAGCCATGCCAAGTCCATCTACAGCCAGCCGCGCATCGATGTCGCCAAGCTGGGCGGTTTCCTGCCGCCTTATGGCGATGCCACCAAGAAGGCGATCGCCCGCGATTTCAAGCTGTGATCATCTGATCGAGCGGCGGCTTTTGCGCCTTGCCTGACGCGGGCAAGGCGCTATAGGCTGCCGCTGCTGCGCGGGCGTGGTGAAATGGTAGACGCGCCGGACTCAAAATCCGGTTCCGCAAGGAGTGTCGGTTCGAGTCCGACCGCCCGCACCAGAATTTCCGGACAGCATTGGATCCCATCAGCATTGGCGGCGATACGCTGGCAAAGAGCTTGCGCTTGGCCAGATAGCGATTAGGGCCGCATCCAGTCTTTCTGATGGTCTGGACGGCAACATGACTCACCCGGTTTCCCCACTTGCGCTTCCCTTCCCCGCACTGCCCGCGATTGCCGGCGTCACGCCGCGCGTGGCGCGCGCGCACTACAAGGATTGGGACCGCTGTGACCTGAGCTTTGTCGAGCTGGTCGCCGGGACGAGCGTTGCAGGCGTGACCACGACGAGCAAATGCCCCTCGCCCGAGGTTGAATGGTGCCGCGCCGCCCTGCCCCAGGGTCAGGCGCGCGCGCTGATCGTCAGCGCCGGCAATTCCAATGCTTTCACCGGCGGCAAGGGCCGCGCGGCGGTGCAACTGCTGGTCGAAGCTGCATCGGCCCGCCTCGGCTGCGCAGCGGAGGAGATTTTCGTCTCGGCCACCGGCGTGATCGGCGTCCCCCTGCCGCAGGACAAGGCGCGGGCAGGGCTGGAGGCCGCGTTCAGCGCCGAACCTTGCGACTGGCGCGCGCTGACCGACGCCATCGGCACCACCGACACCTTCCCCAAGGCCGCCACGACCAGCGCGATGATCGGCGATACCAAGGTCCAGCTCATCGGCGTGATCAAGGGCTCGGGGATGATCGCGCCCGACATGGCAACGATGCTCGGCTATATCTTCACCGATGCCGCCATTGCTCCGGCGCTGTTGCAGGAGATGCTCGGCGCCGCCAACCGGCGCACCTTCAGCTGCATCACCGTCGATAGCGACACCTCGACCAGCGACACGGTGCTGGCCTTTGCCACCGGCCAAGCCGGGCATGCGCGGCTAGACAATATGGACAGCCCCGGCGCGGACGCATTTGCCGCCGCGCTCACCGATCTGTGCCGCCAG
The DNA here is from genome assembly GCA_026625625.1 of Blastomonas sp. SL216. Lineage (NCBI taxonomy): Bacteria > Pseudomonadati > Pseudomonadota > Alphaproteobacteria > Sphingomonadales > Blastomonadaceae > Blastomonas > Blastomonas sp. SL216. Next base: position 711,389 of record CP113055.1, on the reverse strand, counting down.
CTGGCGCATCTGGTGGTGCGCGATGGCGAAGGCGCGAGCAAGTTCATCGAAGTGCGGGTGACCGGCGCGGTATCCGACGAGAGCGCGCATCACATCGCGCTGTCGATCGCCAATTCGCCGCTGGTCAAGACCGCGATCGCAGGCGAGGATGCCAATTGGGGCCGCGTTGTCATGGCGGTCGGCAAGGCCGGCGAGCCCGCCGAGCGCGACCTGCTCTCGATCCGCTTCGGCGGGGTCGAGGTCGCCGCGCAAGGCGAGGTCGTCAACGGCTATGACGAGGCCCCGGTCGCCGCCCATCTCAAGGGCAGCGACATTCTGGTCGAGGCTGACCTGGGCCTAGGCGATGGCCGCGCCACCGTGTGGACCTGCGACCTGACCCATGGCTATATCTCGATCAACGCCGATTACCGGAGCTGAGCCGCATGCTGACCATCTGGGGCCGCCTCAACTCGCACAACGTCAAGAAGGTGGTGTGGGCGGCTGAAGAAATCGGTCTCGATTACATACGCCATGACGTCGGCGGGAAATTCGGCATGGATGAGGCCTATCTGGCGCTCAATCCCAATGCGCTGATCCCGACCATCGAGGACAACGGCCTGGTGCTTTGGGAATCGAATGCGATCCTGCGGTATCTGGCGCACGCTCATGCTCCGCACCTTTGGCCCGCCGATCCGCGCGAGCGCGCTGCGGCGGACAAGTGGATGGACTGGCAGTTCGGCTTTGCCGATGCCCAGCGCGATGTCTTTCTGATGCTGGTGCGCCAGCCGGTCGAACGGCACGATCCGGCGGTCATCGCCAAGGGTTCCGATGCAACGGCCAGGATGATGGCCATGCTCGACGCCCTGCTGGCCCAGCAGCCGTGGATTACCGGCGACAGCTTCGGCATAGCGGATATTCCGATGGGCACCTACGTTCATACGTGGTTTACTCTGGCCATGCCGCGCCCCGATTTTCCGCACCTGCGGGACTGGTACGAGCGGATGACCGCCCGCCCCGGCTATGCCGACAATGTGATGATCCCGCTGACATGATGCATCCGCTCCACGCTCCCGTTTCCGACCTGATCCGCACCGTCGCCCGCGAAGTGGTGCTGCATCACTATCAGGACCTCGCGCAGCACCAGATCGACGAGAAATCGCCCGGCGACCTGGTCACCGTCGCCGACAAGGAGAGCGAAAGGCGATTGAGCGCAGGACTGGCGGCGATCCTGCCGCATGCCAGCATCGTCGGCGAGGAAGCCGTAGCCGCTGACCCGGCGCTGATCGAGCGCGTCAACGACAGCACCGCGTGGATCATCGATCCCATCGATGGCACGCACAATTTCGCCCATGGCCACCCGCCGTTCGGCATCATCATCGCGCTGGTCGAGGGAGGCGAAACGGTAGCAGGCTGGCTCTACGACCCGCTAGCCGACCGCATGTGCCACGCCCTGCTTGGCGGCGGCGCGTATATCAACGAGCAGCAGGTGATGGCGCGCGAAAGCGGCGCAGCACTGCCGATTGCCGCGATCTCGACGATGTTCATCCCCGACGACCGCCGCGCTGCGCTGACGGCGGCGATCGATGGCCGATTCACGATGGTGGATATTCCGCGCTGTGCAGCAGAGCAATATCCCCGGCTGGTGCTGGGGCAGAATGACGTGACGCTGTTCGAGCGCACATTGCCCTGGGACCATGCCGCGGGCGTGCTGTTCACCCTGGAAGCAGGCGGCAAGGCCGCGCGGCTGGACGGATCGCCCTATCGCCCCGGCGACCAGCGCAAGGGCATGCTCGCCGCCGCCAGCCCAGCGATGTGGGATAAGGCAGCGGCGATCATCATCTGACGGCTCAGGCCGGAAGCGCGCCTTCCAGCCAGCTCTTCAGCGCGCTCTTGGGGGCTGCGCCGACCTTGGTTTCGACGATCTGGCCCTTGTCGAACAGGATCATCGTGGGAATGCCACGCACGCCGTATTTCGCGGGGGCATCGGGGTTGTCGTCGATATTGATCTTGGCGATGGTGACCTTGTCGGCCAGCTCGTCGCTGATCTCTTCAAGAGCGGGGCCGATCATCTTGCACGGGCCGCACCATTCGGCCCAGAAATCGACCAGAACGGGCTTGTCGGACTTCAGGACATCGGCTTCGAAGCTCGCGTCGCTGACTGCAGTGGTTGCCATGGGAAAACTCCTTGTTCGTAACTTGACCCTGCATGTAAGCGTTGGCGCGGCGCGGCTCAAGCCGGGGCAGGCCAACTATTCATATGGGGTGATTCAATCCAGCTTCGTCGCTGCCAGCAGGTCGTCGGGCAACAGGAAAAGCTGCGGTGCAGCGGTATAAAGCAGCCCGGCCTGCACAAACCGGCCCGGAAAGATCAGGCGCAGCGCCGCGACATAGGCGGCCATCTGCCGGACATGCGCGACGGGCAGCTGATCGATCGATCGGGGCGGGCGGCGACCGGTCTTGAAATCGACTACCAGCACGCGGTCTTCCTGGACCAGCAGCCGATCAACCGTACCCGACACAACGTTCGGACCCACCACTGCGGCAATCGGCGCTTCGGCCAGCGCTCCTTCCTGGAAGACATCGGCAAATTGCGGGTGATCGATCACCGCGCACACCGGATCGATGATCGCATCGGCCTCGGCTGCATCCTCGATGTCATGCTGTCGCGCCAGCCAGCGCCGCGCCGCCTCTCGCCGCTGCTCGGGCGCCAGCGCCGGGAGCCGTTCGAACAGGCTGTGCATGATCAGACCGCGCTTCGCCGCACGCTCGCGATCGGGTCCGGTCAGCGGCGGGCTCGCCACATCGTCCTTGCCCAGCGACGATGGCGCGAGCGGGATCGGCGGGCGCTGCTCGGGCGCGGCCGGGGTGAGCGCCCAGTCTGGCAGCGCCTCCGCCTGTGGCGGCGTGTCCGCAATCACCGGGTCTGCACGTGGCACCGGCGCGGCGGCGGTCCCGAAACGGCGGCATGCGCCTTCACCCGCATCGATCCAGTCGCAACCCTTGTCCGCAAAGCTTGCCTCGATGGCCGCATACCAGCTTTCAGCGGGCGGCTCTTTTGCCCGTTTGCCCAGGGTGCCACCGACATAGAGCCGCTCCGCCGCGCGGGTCATCGCGACATAGAGCAGCCGCCAGTGCTCCTGCATGTCCGCTTCGCGCGCGGCATCATGCGCCTCGGCGAGCGGGCCGATGCGCTGCGCCTTGGGGAGCGAATAGACCGGCAGGGTAATCTGTGCATCGCGGCCGACGATCTCGACCGGCCAGTCGAAGCTCGAATCCACCTTGCGCGTCGGATCGACACAGGCATCGGCGAGAATGACTATCGGGGCCTGCAGGCCCTTGGAGCCGTGCACCGTCATCACGCGCACCATGTCGCTCTGCCCGGCCAGCTCGCGCTTGATCTCTTCGTCGCCGGCATCGAACCAGTGGAGAAACGCCTGCAGCCCGCCATCATGGCTGGCGGCAAATTTCTGCGCCAGCGCGAGCAGTTCGGCAATCGGATCAAGCGCCTCTTCGCCCAACCGCGCCACCAGCCTGGCGCGGCCCTGCACCGGCCCTGTCAGCACCTGTTCCAGAAAATCATAGGCCGTACCGAAGTCCGCCATCACCAGCAGCGCATAAAGCGGCGCAAGCCTTGCGCCCAGCGCCGGATCGCTCTCGGCCAGGTCCCGCAGATGCGGCCACAACGATCGCTTTTCCGGGCGATAACCGTATTGCAGCAACTCTTCCTGCGTCCAGCCACCCAGCGGCGAGACCAGCAGGGCGGCGCAGGTCAGATCATCGAGCGGCTGCAGCGCAAAGCGGATCGCCGCGATCAGATCCTGCACCGCAAGCGGCTGGCCCAGGCGCAACCGGTCGATCCCCGCCACCGGCACGCCTGCGGCATATAGCCGCGCGACAATCAGCGAAGCGAGGTCACCGCGGCGGCGCAGCAGCACCATGATATCGCCCGCGCCGGCCCAGCCGGGCTGACCATCGGACCGCCGCTCCAGCCACAGCCGGTGCGACGATTGCGGGTTCAGCCAGCCGGCGATGCGATCGGCGAGCTGTTCGGCAAACCTGCGGTCCGCACCCGACAGCCATTCTTCGGCATCCTCGCCCTCGCCGCCCTCATCGGCATCCTCGATCCCCTCGCCCACCGGACGCCACAGTTCGACCATGCCCGGCCCCTTGCGCCCTTCATGCAGGGGCAGGACATCGTCCATGATGCCGAGCGCCTGCGGGCCCAGCCGGTCGAGCACGGCATCGACCATGTCGAGCACCGGCTGGGTCGAACGGAAGCTGCGATCGAGGCTGAGATCAAGAAATGGCTGGCCGGAATCCAGAGCCTGCTGACCGATGCGCACGCGCGCGGCGGCATAATATTGCGGGCTGGTGCCCTGGAAGCCGAAGATCGCCTGCTTGAAATCGCCGACCGTGAACAATGTGCGAAAGCGATCGGCCTTGCTGCCCAGCCCGGTGAAATAATCGTCGATCAGGCCGCGCACGATCGCCCATTGGCTGGGGTTGGTATCCTGCGCCTCATCGACCAGCACATGGTCGAAGCGCTGGTCGAGCTTGAAGGCGATCCACTGCGCCATCGTCCGGCCCGATAGAAGGTTTGCAGCCGCGCGGATCAGGTCGTCGAAATCGAGCAGGCCGGCCTGACGTTTCGCCTCGGCAAAGCGCCAGGCAAAATCGCGGCCGACCTCCAGCGCGCGGGAAAACTCGCCCGAGAACGCGACCAGCGCGGCATGGTCCTTCAACGCCTTCAGGTCACTGTACAGGCTCTCCGCCTTGTCGAAATAATCGGGGTCTACCTTGGCCGAAAAGCTTTCCCATTTGCGCGGGTCGCCATCGGCCTTGGCAACCGCGAGCCAGACAAGATCCAGATTTTCCAGCCGCGCCGCGGCATCCATGTCGAGCCAGGCCTGAATCTTGCCGGCGACCTCCATGCCCGTCTTCGTCCCCCAGCGGACATTGCTGTCCTGCAGCGCTTCCAGATTGGGAATGTCGAACACCGCATCGCTGCACATCGCTGCAAGGCCGCTGCCGTCCTCGTCGCGCTTCAGCCCCAGGGCCGCGTTGATATAGGGGCGGATGTCGCCGGTCAGCGCGTCCATCGCATCGGGCCGCGCGGCGCAGCGCATCAGGAAGCTTTCTGTGGCCTCCGCCCCCAGCTTGAGGCTCAGGGCTTCGAGATTGTCGGACAGCCTCGCATCGCCGCGCTGCGCTGCCTCGATCAGCATGGCGCCCAGCGTGTCGCGCGCCAGCTGGATACGATCGCGATCCTCCATCGGCTTGAAGCCAGGGGCCAGCCCCGCCTCTTCGGGAAAGCTTGCGAGCAGCGACTGGCAAAAGCTGTGGATCGTCTGGATGCGCAGGCCGCCCTGCGGCGCATCGAGGACGCGCGCGAACAGGCGGCGCGCGCGGATCAGCGTGTCCGCATCCACCGGCGCGCCGATATTGGCAAGGTCCGCACCCAGCGCGGTGTCGCTCATCCGCACCCAGGCGGCGAGCTGCGCATTGATGCGGTTCGCCATCTCGCTCGCGCCAGCCTTGGTGAAGGTCAGGCACAGGATCGCATCGGGGTTGACCCCGGGTTCGAGCAAAAGGCGGTAGACGCGCGAGGTCAGCACCTGCGTCTTGCCGGTGCCCGCCGAGGCGCTGAGCCACACCTGATCGGCCGGCGAGACCGCCAGCGCCTGGTCGCCCTGCAGCAGGGGAAGGCCGGAACCACCACTCATCGGCCGCTCCCCTGCCGCCCATACCATTCGGCGAGCCGCATCAGCTGGTCATATTCGGTATAGGTTGCCTGATCGGGCACCAGCTTGGCCTCGAACGGCGCATGGCCCAGGATCCAGGTGTCGAGCGCCTCACGCAGGAATTTCTCTGCGGTCGGAAGCATATTGTCGGCGGTCAGTTCGCGGCCCTTGCGGCCCACGGGGCTGTCGACATAGCCGAAATCGCCCGACTTGCTGCGGGTGAGCGACCAGTATTCGAAGCCGCTCGCCTTGCCGCCAATCGCGGGCTGGTCCCCTTCGGCGACAAAGCCGCCACGTTCCGCCATCATCCCCAGCAGGCCGAGCTGCAGCGCGAACCCCGCCTCCACCTGCCGCGCGCTGGGCGGCTTGCCGGTCTTGTAGTCGACAATCGCCAGCGTTCCGTCGGGCATGCGGTCGATCCTGTCCGCCTTGCCGCGAATCTCGACCTCGCCGATCATGAAGGTGCCGGCCCGTTCGGCGTCGATCATCTTGCGTCCCTCGCCAGCAAGCGTCTCGGTCTGCTCGGCAATCCATTCAAGCGCAGCAACCAGCCGGGGCCGCCACAAGGCCTTGATCAGCGGATGCACGTTCGCCGCCTCCAGGAAGCGATTGGCGCGCGGCACCAGCAATGCAGGATCGAGCGCGTCGTCGCGGTGCCACAGTTCCAGGATTTCGTGGACCAGCGTTCCCCGCCATGCCGCGCTCGGTTCGGCATCGACCGGGTCGAGGGCGGGCAGGCCCAGGATGCGCTTGGCGTAAAAGGCAAAGGGGTCTGCGCGCAGCCGGTCGAGTTCGGTCACCGACAGCCGCTTCACCCGCTGCTCCGCGCTCGGCCTTGGCGCGGGCTTGTCGATCCTTTGGGGCGGCAGACGCCGGTCGAGCCTGCGCGCCAGCGCCAGCGCATCCATATCCTCCATGTGCCGATCGGGCGCGACCGCCTGCAGGCGGAGCAGAAAGCGCGAGGCGACGGTCGGCGCGCTGCCATCGCGCCGGGCCCGGGTCAGCACCACGTCGGCCGAGGCCAGCGCCCCGGCCAGGTCCTGCGCGGCCAGCCCGACGCGCATTTCGAGCGGCGGCAGGCCCAAGGCGGTGCGCACCATCGGTGCCAGCCACGGATCGGGCGAGGGAATCTGCGGCCAGACGCCCTCGTTCAACCCCGCACAGATGACCAGGTCGGCGCTTTGCAGGCGCGCTTCCAGCAGGCCATAGATCGCGACGCGCGGATGCTTGCCATAAGGCGGACGCACCGCCTTTTCGCGCATCAGTCGCGACAGGATAGTGGCTGCCTGCGATGGTGTGACCAGCGGGTCGTGCGCATCGGTGCGCGCCAGCAACTGCTGCACCAGATCGGAGGCGCAGCGCCCTGCCAGCCCGGTCCAGACCGCCTGGTTGCTGAGCGCATCAGCCGCAGCAGCAATGGCGGCCACGGTCTTCGACAAGGGCTGCGGATCGCGCGGCCAGGCGCCGATGGGCGCGAGCAACGCCTTGGCGGCAGCCCACCATTCGCGCAACGGGCGGTTGCCGATGGCAATGTCGATGCCACGCAGCCCAGGTGCAGGGCGCGGGCCGCGAAGCCGACGGTCAAGCTGGCGCACCTCGTCGAGCCAGGCCAGCCTGGCCTCGCCTGGCTGGGCAAGCGGGTGCTTGAACAGATCGAGCAAGGCCACCGGCGCGAAATCATCGGCCAGGCATTGCGCGACCGCGAGCAGGAACCGCCCCGGCGGTGTAACCGGCAGCGCCTCCCCGGCGCTGTCATCGGCGTCGATCTCCCACCGCTTCAGATGCGCGATCACCCGTGCGGCCAGCGACCGGTCGGGCGTGACGATGGCGACGCGGCGCGCGGGCTCGTCGAGCGCCTGGCGCACCATCAGCGCGATGGCCTGGGCCTCTTCGTCCGGATTTTCCGCCTCGACGATCCGGATTCCCCTGGTGCGCCGGTCGGCGGCCTCCAACGTCACCCAGCGATCGCTGAGCCGTGCGGGCAGGAAAATGCTGCGCAGCAAACGGGCGCGATCCGCCGCCGGACCAGTCCTGGGTTCCGCCTGCCACGGCTGCACCTCGGCGCGTGAGACGCTCATCGCATGGAGCAGCTGCTTGAGGTGATATTGCGGATGGGTGACCGCCGGCTTTTCGACAGGCTCGCTGCCCAGCGCAGGCGGGGTGGTCACCGGATGGCCGATCGCCGTCCAGAGCAGCTCGTCCATCTCCAGGTCGAGCCCCGGCAGCACCACCATGCCTTGCGGCAGATCGGCAATATTGCGCAGCAGCCGCGCGATGGCAGGCGCGGCGGTGGTGATCCCTGCGGCAATGATCGGTGTCTGCGGCGGCTGTTCGCGCCAACGCTGCGCCGCCTTGTCGAGCAGCCGGTTGCGGCGGTCGGCAGGGTCGATGCGGCCCATGGCGATCAGGTCTGCCGCCCAGGCGCGCCCGACCCACAGGAACAGATCGCGCGCCTCAGCCCAATGTTCGGCCAGATCGGCCTCGACATCGATGCTGTCGAGATCGTCCAGCGTCTTTTCTTCGATCTGCAGCTGATCGAGCACGCGGGCATATTCGCAGGCCAGCCGCAGCGCCTCTGCCGGGTCGTGCGCGCCTGCCCGCCCTGCCCCTTCGCGCGCGATCAGTGCCGCGAGCCGAAAGCGGCGTTCCAGCGGATCGACGGCTGGCGGTACCTCAGCCCCGTCACCCAACGGGTCGAGCAGCGCGCCCAGGCTCTCATCAAGGTCGATATCGCCGATCAGCACCATGCGCGGCAACAGCAGGCCGTCCGCCGCATGGCGTACCAAAGCTTCGGTAATCGCCCGCCCGGCACGGTGGTTGGGGATCAGCAGTGTCGTCCGCGCCAGCCCCAGCGGGTCGCCGCCAAAGCGCTTGAGCAGACCGCTCGCCAGAACGTCCGCAAACCCGCGCTGCGCCCCGATGGCATAGACCGCAGGCTGGCGGGCTTCAGGCATTCAGCAGCGCCTCTGCCGTGGGCGGGATCGCGGAGGGAGTACCGACATCGAACCATTGGCCCATATGCGAAATGCCGAAGAGCCGCCCCTGCTCCATCGCGCGGTTCCACAGGATGTTGGTGGAAAAGGCGCCCGAAGGCGGATCGACCAGCAGGCGGCGCGACAGCAGCTGGATGCCGGTATAGATATAGGGCGCGACATAGCCCGGCTTGCGGCGGCGGATACGGCCCATCTGGTCGAGATGGAAATCGCCCACGCCCGAATAGTTGTTGGCGCGGCTGTGCGGCACCACCAGCAGCAGCGCGTCCATCTGGCTGTCATCCCAGGCGGCGCGCAGCTCGTCAAAACAGGAACGGGCACTTTCGAGCCAGATATTGTCGCTGTTCAGACAGAAGAACGGATCTTCCTCGATCATCGGCAGCGCCTTGACCAGACCTCCGCCGGTCTCGAGCAGCAGGTCGCGCTCATCCGAGATCATCAGTTCGAACGGCCATTCACGCGCCCTGAGATGCGCCTCGAGTGCATCGGCGAGATAATGGACGTTGACGATCACGCGGCGCATGCCGGCCTCGCCCAGATGATCGAGCACATGGTCCACCAGCGGCTTGCCCGCCACGCGCACCAGCGGCTTGGGCGTTGTGACGGTAAGCGGACGCATGCGCTTGCCGAGACCTGCGGCCATCACCATCGCCGTGTGCGCGATTTCGGGTGCGCCGCTCACAGGGCGAACTTTCCGCCCAGCGTTCCTGCAGGATCGCGCAGCTCGGCAGGGATATGCGCATCGAACCAGCGCGCGACCGGAGCCAGCGCGGGGTGCCTGAGATCGCGCTCCATCGCCGCCCAGACACGCGGGATCATCGTGGGATAGCGCGGCTTGCCGTCGCGCTTCCACAGCCGCACGAAGATGCCGACGATCTTCGCATTCCGTTGCGCGCCAAGCACATGATAGGCGGTGTCGAAATCGTAATCCGGACGCGCCAGATCGCGATAATGCGCCAGCATCTCGGCCTCCAGCGCCTCGGACACATCGCGCCGCGCGTCCTGGAGCAGCGAGACCAGATCATAGGCCGGATCGCCGATCAGCGCGTCCTGGAAATCGATCAGTCCCTGCGAACCATCCGGCGGCAGCATGATGTTTTCCGAATGATAGTCGCGCAGAACGGTAACCTGGGGCGCAGCCGGGTCCATGCCGTCAAGAACGGCGTTCCAGGCAGCAGCATAGCCATCGGCATCCACCTCGAGCCCGCGCGCGGGGCAATACCATTCGGTGAGCAATCCCGCCTCGCGCTGGTAGACCGCGCGATCATAAGCCGGAACATCGGCGGGCGGACGTTGGTGGAGCTCGACCAGCGTTTCGATGGCCGTGCGATAGATTGCGCGCTCGGCTTCGGCATCGCCTGCATCGACCGTCTCGCGCATCCGCGCATCGCCAAAATCCTCGAGCAGCACCAGCCCGGCCTCGGCATCGGCGGCGAATATATCGGGCGCGCGCAGGCCCTGCGCGGTCAGATAGCGCGCGACATCAATGAACGGCTTCGGATCCTCCTCGGGCGGCGGCGCGTCCATCAGGATCGCGCCACGGCTGGGCTCCACGACCCGGAAATAGCGCCGGAACGAGGCATCGCCGAGGATAGGCTCAATGTCTGCCGCCGACCAGCCATGCGCATCGGCAAAGTCACGGATAACCTGTTCACGCTCGCTCAACACCATTCACCTGCAATCTGCCGCCAGCGCGCCTGCCAGTTCGTGCCGGGCGCCGCCATAATCCGGCGCTCGCTAGCATCGCTCCCCTCGATCCGCAATTGCAGCGTATCGGGACCCGCCAACCCACCAATACGCTCGGGCCATTCGGCGATCAGCAGCGCTGGATCACCGGCATCAAGCCCCAGCTCGTCGAGCTCCATCGCTCCATCCAGCCGGTAGAAATCGGCATGAATGACCGGGATCCGAACCTCGGGCGGGTCGTAAGGAAGGATCAGCGCGAAGGTCGGGCTGGGCACCTCACCCGCAAAGCCGAGCGCGCCCAGAATGGCGCGCGCCAGCGTCGACTTGCCCGCGCCAAGATCGCCCGACAGCGCGATGGTATCGCCAGGCCGTGCCTTTTCGGCGAGCAACACGCCCAGGCGCTGCATGGCGTCCAGCGAAGACAGCGTCAGCATCACGGCATCAGGATCGTGACGATGGTGCCCGCGCCGGGTTCGCTGACCAGCTCCATCCGTCCGCCATGCGCCTCGATCAGGTTCTTGGCGAGCGGCAGGCCCAGGCCCGAACGCTTGGTCAGCGGCTTGCCGCCGGCTTCGTCGGCCTGGAGCACGCCATCGAGCGCACGCGCCTGCGCACGGGCATCGAGCCCGGGGCCGTTGTCCGACACCACGATGCGCAGCTTGCCACGGAAACGATCCCCCAGCAGCAGCACGCGGCCGCCCTCCTGCGTGTAGCGCAATGCATTGTCGACCACCGCCGTGATCGCCTGGCCAAAGCGCGCGCGATCGACCTCGGCCATGCCAGGGCCGCCATTGACGTCGAGTTCGAGCGCAATGTTCCGCCCGCCAGCCAGCCCGGCCACGCCCTTGGCAACATCGACCAGCAATGCACCGATGTCGGTCGGCTCGCGCTTGAGCGGCAGCGTGCCGGCCTGGCTCTGGCTGAGGTCAAGCACCATGTTGATCTGCGCCGACAGCCGCTCTACTGAGTCGATGATCGCCTTGGCATAATCCTGACCCTGTTCGGACAGCGGACCTGCCACACCGCTTGCCAGCAGCTCGGCAAAGCCGCCGATCGAGGTCAGCGGCGTGCGGAATTCATAGCTCATGTTCGCGAGGAACTTGGTCTTGATCGCATCGGCTTCGACCAGCGCCTCGTTGCGCTCACGAAGGGCGTCCTCCATTCGCTTGGCGTCGGACACGTCGATCATCGTGAACAACGCGCTCGAATCGGGCAGCGGAATGCCGACGAAATCGAACACCCGTCCATCCTTCATCACCAGCTGCCCAGCGCGCTGGGTGCGATCGAGCGTGGCCGAGCGGATCACCTCGCGCAGCGCGGAGATCTGGGCAGGCCGCTTGAGCTGCGGCGCGATGGCCTTGAGCAGCTCGTCGGCACGCGGATGCTTGGCGAGTTCGGCCTCGTCGACCTCCCAAACCGCGCCGAAACGGGTGTTCCACAGATGCAGGCGGCCATCCGAGGTGAAGACCGCGAGCGCTTCATACAGGTTGTTGAAGGTCGCGGTCCGCACGCGCAGCAGCGTGTCGCGGGCGCTCGCCAGCTGCACCTGCTCGGTGCGATCCTCGAAGATTAGCAACAGGCCATTGTCCGGGGTGGGCTGGGCAATAGCGCGCAGATGCGTGCCATCGGCGATCAGCCAGCTGTCCTCGACCGGGGCTGCAGACTGGAACCATTCGCGCTTCTCGTCGCGCCAGGCGGGGAAGTCACGCACCTGCGGCACGCGGCCAGCCTCACGCATCCGGTCGATCAGCCGCTCGAACTCCAGCCCGTCCTGCAACCATTGCGGCTTCAGTTGGAACATGCGGACAAAGGGCTGGTTGACGAAGATCAGGCGGCGCTGGGCATCGAACTGCGCGACGCCCGCCGAGAGATTGTCCAGCATGTCGCGCTGCGCATCGCGGAAACGTTCGGTCGCCTGGCGCGCCAGGATCAGGTCGTGCACATCGATCGCATAGCCGGCAATGCCGCGGCCCCTGATAGGCAGATCGACAATCTCCATCGCCCGGCGGGTGCCTGCAATCGTGGTGGTGACGGTGCGCCGCGACGGAGCATTGACCTCCAGCGCACGCGCGGCAACCGCCAGCGGTGTGAGGCCGTCGACGGTCTCGACCAGTTCCTGACCGGCCTGCACCACCTCTCCAGCGCTGCTGCCGCCGACCGCCTCGACATAGGCGCTGTTGACCAGCAGCAGCGACAGGTCCTCGCGCCGGAACCACATCGGGATGGGCGCAGCCTCGATCAGGCCGGACAGCGCATCGAATGCACGCCGCGTCTCGGCTTCCGCTTCGGCCAGCGCCGCCATGCGGGTTTCGCTCTCGGTCGCATCATAGAACCACAGCAGCACCGCGCCGGGCGCGATGGTCTGCGGGTCGGCAAGCCTGCCCTCGATCCGCAACCGGCGGTTCGACCCTGCGGCGGCGACGGCCATTTCGAACGGTGCACCGCTTTTCTGCGCGGTAGTGATCTTCTGCCCCAGCAGATCGAGCACTTCGCGCGTCAGCCCGCGTCCTTCCTGCGACAGCTCGGCAAGATAGGGGGGCAGCTTTTCCAGCCCCAGCCAGCGCGCCACGCGCTCGGGCCCCTCGATCCGCGAGTCGGATCGCACGATCAGCGGGATAGCCGGGCCGGAATCGATCAGCCGGGTCAGGCGCCGCAACTGCCGGCGCGCGGTACCCGCACCCCGGCGCATCTGCAGGCCGGTCACCAGCGCCCAGATGGCCGCACCGGTCCACACGGCCAGGACGATGGCGATCAGGAACAGCCCGCCATTGCTTACCAGCATGGGCGACTCATGGGTTCAGGGATGAAAAAAGGCGTCCGCGTCATCATCATTGGCCGTAGCGCAATATGGGGGTGGAGCAAAACGGGGTGTGGAGAAAATCCTCCCCCAGCCCGCCGGGGGAGAATTTCTGCCCGTCACTTCTCCCAATACCATTTGCGCAGCCTGGCATTGCCGGTCAGTGTCTCGTTCATCGTCGGCACTTCGTACAGCCGCCCGTTCAGCATGACATGGGTGATCCTGTCGGACTGGCGGATATCGGCGACCGGATCGCCATTGATGATGACCATGTCGGCCAGCTTGCCCGGTTCGATCGACCCGATATCCTTGTCAAAGCCCAGCGAGCGCGCGCCGCAGATCGTCGCGGTGCGCAGCGCCTCCAATGGCGTCATGCCGCCCTTGACGAAGCTCCAAAGCTCCCAGTGCGAGGCGAGTCCCTCTTCCTGGCCGTGCGCACCGATGCCCACCGGCACCCCGCGCTTGGCAAGCGCTGCTGCCTCGCGCGCAGAGGCGGTATCGGCATAATCCTCTTCGGGCCCGATCTCGCGCCGCACGCTGGTCGCTTCCAGCTTGCGGCGGGGTACGTGCTTGCTGAGGATCGGGTGCTGCCAGATATCGGTGTGCGACCGCCAATAGGGATCCGCGCCCATGCCGCCAAAGGTGACCACCAGAGTGGGCGTATAGCCGACCTTGCTCTGCGCGAAGAAGCTGCGGACATCCTCGTACAGCCGTTCCTGCGGGATGTTATGCTCCAGCGTCGTGTTGCCATCGGCGATGATCGTGATGTCCTGCCCGAACAGCGATCCGCCTTCTGCCACGCTGGCCAGACCATCGGCCTGAGCTGCCGCGACGACCTGCTGGCGCTGCTCGCGGCGTGGCTGGTTGTAGTTCTTGACACTGTGCGCGCCCTGCATCTTCAGCCGCGTGGTGTGCGCACGCGCATCGGCGAGGCTGTCGATCTCGGCAAAGATGCCCGCCGCCTTGGCACCATAGACTACCTCTCCGGTCGAGAAGATGCGCGGGGCGAGATATTTGCCGACCCGCTGATAGCTGGCAGCGGGGAAGATTTCGGCGGCACTGTTGCTGGGATCGTGGATGGTGGTCACGCCCATCGCCAGATGCGCGACCGCGCTCCAGTTCTGCTGCGGCACCAGATCGTCCTGCCCCTGCGGTCCGTGCGCATGCGCGTCGACCAGACCTGGGATGATCGTTTTGCCCGCGACATCGACCGTCTGTGCGCCCGCAGGAACGGCGACATTCGCGCCGACGGCAACGATGCGGTTGTCGCGCACCAGCACGGTGCCGCGATCAATGATGCCGCCCGTGTCATCGGCCATGGTGACGATGCGCGCATTGGTCAAGGCGACGGTGCCGGAAGGCTTGTCGGCAGGTGCGGTGACATTGATCGCCACGCCGGTCTTTGGCGATGCGAATTTCGCATCGGTCTTGGCGACGGGTCCGCTGGCAATCGCGCTCGCGGCATTGGCGGAATAGACCACCGGGCCCAGCGACCAGTTGAGCTGAGCGCCATTATGCGACCATTGCAGGAAGGTCGCGCCGCCTTGGCTCACCTGGACCGCGGGAAGCGCGCCGCCGCCCCTGCCCGCACCAAGATCGACCGCGCCGGCCATGAAGGGCATGACGAATGCAGCATAATTCTGGCGGAAGGCGAGCATCTTGCCATCGGGCGAGAGCGCATAGCCGCTGACCAGATCGCCGCTGGCATGGGTACGCTCGGCCTCACCGTTCAGATCGGTGCTGACCAGTGCCAGCTTGCCGCCTGCATATTTGCTGAAATAGACCCGGTCGCCGCTCGCGCCGAAATGCGGTTCGCCGCCATCCTGGGTGATCCGCCGGGTCTGACCGCTGGCGATATCGAGCAGATAGACGCCCGGCTGCACACCCCAGGCATCCGACGTCAGCCCGCCGCCGCTGCCCGCCTCGTAAACGACAAAACGGCCATCAGGCGAGAATTGCGGGCGGCGATAATGGCCTGGGGTGCGGCTGATCGTGCGGGCTTCGCCGCCGCCTGCACCGACAATGCGCAGCTCGCCCAGCCGTTCATCATCCCAGCTGACATAGACGATCTGGCTGCCATCGCGCGAAAAGGCGGGGAACAGCTCGAAATCGGTGCCACCGTTGCTGACCAGCGGCTGTGCTGCACCGCCGCCTGCGGGCTGCTGGTGCAGCTTGCCGAGCGCCTCGAACACCATCCGGCTGCCATCGGGCGAGACGCTGGCAAAGCGCGGCATGGTGACCGCCACGGTATCGGGCGCAACCGGCTTTTGCGGGCGGATGGGGTCGATGATGCTGCGCGTGTCGTTGACGCTGAACGGGATGACGCTTTGCGCGCCGCTCGCCATGTCGATCGCCCGGATCTTGCCGCCCGCCCAGAAGATCAGGCGCTTGCTGTCGGGTGTCCATCCCATGTTCGGATAGACGCCGTGCACCGCCCAGGTTTCCTGCACGTCGCGGTCCATATCGTCGTAGATCTTGCGCTCCTCGCCATTCAGCATGTCGCGGACATAGAGCTTGGTCCTGGCCCGCTCGCGCCGGACAAAGGCAAGATAGCGGCCATCGGGCGAAGGCTGGGGTCGCGCCGCGCCGCCAGGGCCGCCGGTGACGCGCTCGACCTTGCCGGTCGCCATGTCATAGCGGTCGATCACGAACAGCTGGCCGTTGCTGTCCTGCGCATATTCGAAGATCGGACCCGGCGTTGTATCCTTGCTGTAGAAAATGCCCTTGCCATCGGGCGCGAAGATCGGCTCGCCCAGCTCCTTCTGGTGCGCTTCGCTCGGCCGCTTGACCAGCGGCACGCCGTTGCCGCCGCTGACATGGTACAGCCACAGCTCCCCGGTGCCGAGCGAACGCCCGGTGGTGAAATGCTTGCGCGCGACGATATACTGGCCGTCGGGGCTCCAGCTGGGGTTGTTGAGCAACCGGAAGCTTTCCTTGGTCAGCTGGCGCTTGTCGGAACCGTCGGCGTTCATGATCCAGATGTTGTCGCCGCCGCCGCGATCCGAGGTGAAGGCAATGCGCTTGCCATCGGGCGAAAAGCGCGGGTGCTGTTCATAGGCCAGGCCCTCGGCGATCCGCGTAGCCGCGCCGCCCGCGATGGGCATGGTGTAGATGTCACCGAGCAGATCGAAGACGATGCGGCTGCCATCGGGACTGACGTCGAGGTTCATCCAGGTGCCCTCGTCCACCTTGATCGGGATGGTCCGCGTCTTCATCGGCGGCGCGTTGACGTCCCAGCTAGCGGGCTTTTCCTGCGCCAGCGCGGGCATGGCGATGGCAAGCGCCGCAAGGGCGGCGGAAAAACGCAGTGCTTTCATGATGATGGTCCCCAGAATCTTGTTCGTATACGACAAGGCTAGCCGCCACGGGCGCAAGCGCAATGGCAAAACGATGAACTGCAACCGGTGCCAGAAAGCCCCACGCATGGATGGGGCCGCTATGGGCGCGACGGTCGCTCCGCGCCTGTCAGCAGGGCAAGCAAAATCCGCGTTCGCAACCCTTGCCGCACGCAACAAAAAACCCGCCCCGCGATGACGCGGAGCGGGCTTTGGGATTGCCTCTGCCGAACCAGCGGCAGAGCGCGCAATCAGTAGCGATATTCGTCCTTCTTGAACGGACCGGCGAGCGGCACGTCAATATAGGCGGCCTGTTCCTTGGTCAGTTCGGTCAGCTTCACGCCCAGCTTGGCGAGGTGCAGACGGGCGACCTTTTCGTCCAGGTGCTTGGGCAGCACGTACACGTCGTTCTGATACTTGTTCGCACCGCTGAACAGTTCGATCTGCGCCAGCACCTGGTTGGTGAAGCTGGCCGACATCACGAAGCTGGGATGGCCGGTGGCGTTGCCGAGGTTGAGCAGACGACCCTTCGACAGCATGATGATGCGCTTGCCATCGGGGAATTCGACCATGTCGACCTGCGGCTTGATCTCGGTCCACTTCATGTTCTCGAGAGCGACAACCTGGATTTCGTTGTCGAAGTGACCGATGTTGCCGACGATCGCCATGTCCTTCATCGCGCGCATGTGATCGAGCGTGATGACGTCCTTGTTGCCGGTGGTGGTGACGAAGATGTCAGCGGTCGACACGACGTCTTCCAGCGTCTGCACGGCAAAGCCGTCCATTGCTGCCTGCAGCGCGCAGATCGGATCGATTTCGGTCACGATCACGCGGGCGCCGGCGCCCTGCAGCGAAGCAGCCGAACCCTTGCCGACATCGCCATAGCCGCACACGACAGCGACCTTGCCGGCCATCATCACGTCGGTACCGCGACGGATGCCGTCGACCAGCGATTCCTTGCAGCCGTACTTGTTGTCGAACTTCGACTTGGTGACGCTGTCGTTCACGTTGATCGCGGGGAAAGGCAGCTTGCCCTTCTTGGCGAGATCATACAGGCGGTGCACACCGGTGGTGGTTTCTTCCGAAACGCCCTTGATGTTCTGCACGGTCTTGGTGAGGTAGCCCGGGGTCTGGGCCAGACGGCGCTTCAGAACCTTGACGAAGCACTCTTCTTCCTCGTTGGTCGGGGTGAACAGCTCTTCACCGGCTTCCACGCGCGCGCCCCACAGGGCGTACATGGTGGCATCGCCGCCATCGTCGAGGATCATGTTGCAGGTGGTGCCTTCTTCGGCGCCCCAGTCGAAGATGCGATCGACATATTCCCAATATTCTTCCAGCGTCTCGCCCTTGATGGCGAAAACGGGGATGCCCTGCGCGGCGATGGCGGCAGCGGCATGGTCCTGGGTCGAATAGATGTTGCAGGTTGCCCAGCGCACTTCGGCGCCCAGTGCCACCAGCGTCTCGATGAGAACGGCGGTCTGGATGGTCATGTGCAGCGAGCCGGTGATCTTGGCACCCTTGAGCGGCTGAGCGGCGCGATATTCTTCGCGGATCGCCATCAGGCCGGGCATTTCGGTTTCCGCAATCGCGATTTCCTTGTGTCCGAAATCGGCGAGCGAAATGTCTGCAACCACATAATCGTTGCGGTCGAGGGTCGGGGCACTGGCCACGCTATATCTCCTGAATGTCTGTCCTACTGGCCAACGGGGCGATCGGAAACTGCGCCCCCATAGCCAGACTCGCTCTTTCAGGCAAATATAAAGATTCCTTTATATGCTATTATGTACGTCATGGCGCCAATTCCGCCAACCCTGGCCGTGCCCCCTTGCATTGCGCCCAAGACGGGACAACATGCAGCCCGGTTTCAATTGCCCAGCAGGAGACAGGATCATGATCAAAGTCGGCGATACCATCCCCAACACCAAGTTCGTTCGCGCAACCGCCGAAGGCCCGCAGCAGGTCGAAGCCAAGGATTATTTCGCTGGCAAGACCGTGGCGCTGTTCTCGGTTCCTGGCGCGTTCACGCCGACCTGCTCGGCCCGCCACCTGCCCGGATTTGTCGAAAAGGCCGATGCGCTGAAGGCCAAGGGTGTCGACGAGATCGCCTGCACCGCAGTCAACGATGCATTCGTGATGGGTGCCTGGGGCAAGTCGGCCAATGCCGATTCGATCGCGATGCTGGCCGACGGCAACGGCGATTTCGTGGAAGCCCTGGGCCTGACGATGGACGGCTCCGGCTTCGGCATGGGCAAGCGCGGCCAGCGTTTCGCGATGGTCGTGAAGGACGGCGTGGTCGACAAGCTGTTCGTCGAAGAGCCGGGCGACTTCAAGGTCAGCAGCGCGGATTACATGCTCGACCAGCTTTGATTTCTGGTCTGACCGGATAGCAAGAGGGGCGTGGCAGCTTTGGCTGCTGCGCCCTTTTCATGTCTGGCGCGCCAGTATCACCTCCACCCAGGCACCGCCCTGATCCAGATTGCCCAGTGTCAGCCCCCCGCCATGGCGTTCGGCAATCGTCCTGGCGATCGCCAGCCCCAGGCCGTTGCCCCCGGTCATCGCGTTGCGCGAAGGCTCTCCCCGCACAAAGGGTGATCCCAGCTGGCTCAGCAGGTCTGGAGGAAAGCCTGGCCCGTGATCCTCTGCGCGCAGCACCGCCATGGCGTCGCGCTCGATCAGGCTGATCCGGCCGCCGCCTGCGTGGCGCTGCATGTTGTCCACCAGATTCTGCACCAGGCATTGCAGCGCGACAGGTTCGCCTTCCACGGTCAATCCGGGCGATGCCGTGACCTGCAACGGCGCACTTTCCTGCCAGCTCGCCGCAATCACCGCATGGACGAGGTGGTGCATGTCCACCAGTTCGCTGCGCGCCATGCTGCTGCGCGCCAGCGCCAGCGAACTGCCGATAAGCCCGCGCATCAGGGCGATGTCCGAATTGGCTGCCTCGCGCTGCGGGTCGCTCAGGGTTTCGGCGCGAAAGGCCAGGCGGGTCAGTGGCGTGCCGAGGTCATGCGCGATGCCCGCGAGCATCGTCGTCTGCTGACGCACATGATCGCGTTGCCGGGCATCGAAACTCGCCAGAGCAGCTGCCAGCTTTGCCACTTCCGGAGTGGCCGGACCGTCGGGGCCCGACCATGGCTGGCCTATCCGGGCCGATTCAGCGGCATCCGCCAATGCCGACAAGGGCTGCGCTATCGCCCGCACGACAAACCAGGCACAGGCCAGAATGAATGCCAGCACGGCACCGACGGCCAGCGCGAACGTGATCACCCATTGCGTTTCCGTCGGCGAAGGATGCGATCGCAGCACCTGCCAGACCCTGCCCTGCCGCCACCCGACAGTCACGGTGCCGCGCACCTCGCGCTCGGCCGATCTTCTGCGCGGCCCGGGCTGCTCGGAGGAATAGGCGATCACCCACGGCTCGGTGCCTGCCCCCTCAGGCGCGGCGAGCAATGGCGTCAGCGCGGCTTCGAGCCATGGCGCACGCACTTCTCCCGTCTGGGGCGATGGCGGAGCGACACTGCGCGTCAGCGTCATCGGGCGGCCGTTATTCGGTCGGACAGGCCCAGCGCGCAGGCTCGCAGCGATATCAGCGATCACCGTCGGCGCGGGACGCGAAGGCGGCCCGACGAACGTCAGCGTCAGCATGGCCGCCGCTGTCAGCAGCACCGCGACAATGACCAGTGTAAACACCTGCCAGAAGATCGGTCGGCGCGACCACCACGACCCAGGGCTTGTTGCCGCCATTGCCTATATCCGCCGAACGGGCAGCCCCAGGCCGTAGCCAAAGCCCCGCACGGTGCGGATCAGCGCCTGGCCGCCACAATCCGCCAGTTTGCGCCGCAACCGGCTGACCTGCACGTCGATGGACCGGTCAAAGCTCTCCGCATCGGGATCGAGCGCCTGCATCAGCTGATCGCGCGACAGCACCCTGCCCTGCGCCTCGACCAGCGCGTCCAGAAGGCGCAGGTCATGCGTCGACAGGTCGGGCTGGCGGCCATCGGGGGCCATCAACCGCCAGTGGCGGGTATCGAACGTCCAACCTGGCGTGTTATCCTCTGCCGCAGCAATCGACCCTGACGACCGGCGTCGCAACACGGCGCGGACCCGCGCCAGCAGCTCGCGGGGATTGCAGGGCTTGGCGATATAATCGTCCGCCCCAAGCTCCAGCCCGACAATGCGATCAACATCGGCCGCAAGCGTCGACAGCATGATGCAGGCAGCATCGGACCGCTGGCGCAGCCAGCGCATGCCATCCAGCCCATCTTCCTGCGGCATCATGACATCCATGATGATCACGTCAGGCCGGACGGTTTCCATGAGCCTGCGCAAGGCCGCGACACTTTCGGACGGGTGGACCTCGAAGCCCTGCGCTGCCAGATACTCGCATATCAGGCTGCGCAGGCCGAGATCGTCATCGACGACTATGATCGTTTCCCCCGCCATGGCCTGTGCACCATTGCCCGGCGCGGCGGACGATGCAACTGCCATGGCGCGCATGTCAGGTTGCAATGGCGACGGTCGCAGTCGCGGTATAACCCGCTGAAACCGATCCGCTCATCGCCATGGTCATCGCCGTGATCTGCGCGCTGCTGTTGTCGCCGAACACATTGTCATTGGCGATGGAGACCGAACGGAAGTTGCTCGCGCTCGTCGTGTAGCCGCTCGAGGCATAGACGGTGCTGCAGGCATCTGCAGGCAGCGCGAACTGCGAGATCAGCCGGGCGAAGCTGCCGCGCGTGGCGTTGGCCAGCGATGTGAACAGCTCGAAATGAATGTGCGGATAGCGCCCGGCATAGCAGCCGGGGACGACGGTGGTGAAGGTCACCTGACCGCTGGCATTGGTGACCTGAAGCCCGCGCAGATAGCTCTCGGCGGGCAGGTCGTAGAGCGAATAGCGGCCCAGCTGATCGGCATGCCAGAGGTAGATGGCATAATTGGCGAGCGGCGCGCAGCTGTTGTTGGCATCCACCACGGTGATGGTGAAGGTCACCGGAACGCCGGCGGCAACGGTAGTCGACCCGACAAAGCTCGGCCGGATGTCGGACCGCACCACGCCGCTGATGGTCAGAACATTGGAGGTGCTGCCGTTGGAGGTGTTGGTGCCATCTGCCGGATAGGGACCGTTGGTCTCGGTCGCATATACCGTGCACGTCGAGGCGGTCGGGCTGGGCGTGGGAGTCGAGGTCGTGGTGGTGGTCGTGGTGCTGGTTGTTCCCGCCACGGTCACCGTCGATGTACTGCCCGAACTGCCACTTCCGCCGCATGCGGTGATCAGCGCAGCGCCCCCTGCCGATGCCATCCAGCCTAGCATGTTGCGTCGGCCCAGCCGCATTTGCTCGATCTGGCGGAGATCGCGGGCGAGCCCCTCATCATGATCGTGCTGGGCATTCGGCTGCGGTGAAGTGTCGATCGGGGATTGCAAGGCCATGTTTTCGCTCCTGCTGACGGTTTGCACCGTCAGCAGCTAAAGACATGACCTCACATCCCGATTTCAGATTGTTGCAGCTGTGTTTCAGCCCGAAGTGCGCGGAAACAGGCCCTGCAAGGGCTCAATAGCCCATCAGGCTCATCACTTCCTCGCGCGAGCGATGGTCTTCCAGGAAGCAGCCAAGCAGGCGGCTGGTGATCATGCCGACGCCCGGCGTGCGCACGCCGCGCGCGGTCATGCAGCTATGGCTCGCCTCGATGACCACAGCCACGCCATGCGGCTGCAGATGCTCCCAGATGCACGCCGCGACTTCCGCCGTCAGCCGTTCCTGCACCTGCAGGCGGCGGGCATAGCCATGAAGCACGCGCGCCAGCTTGGAAATGCCGACGACCCGGTCCTTGGGCATGTACGCGATACAGGCCTTGCCGATGATCGGCGCCATGTGATGTTCGCAATGCGACTGGAACGGAATGTCCTTGAGCAGCACCAGCTCGTCATAGCCGCCCACTTCCTCGAACGTGCGGCTGAGGTGCACGCTGGGATCGTCGCCATAGCCCGAGCAATATTCCTTCCACGCGCGCGCAACGCGCAGCGGCGTGTCGCGCAACCCTTCGCGCTCGGGATCGTCACCGGTCCAGCGCAGCAGCGTCACGATGGCCTGCTGCACATCCTGCGGCACGGGGATCTTGCCCTTTTCCGACAGATCGCCGTCATCATCGGCGTCATGATAAAGCATCTGGCATTCCCCCTTTTTTCATTCAGTCGCGGCGTGAGATAGGGTTGGCCGACAAGGTCTACAACCGTCGCGCGAACAGACGATGGCAAACGATTTCGCCAATCCCGCACAGAGCCGGATTTTTCGGCGGAACCATCCGCACATTTGCGGGTTGCGAAAATGCAGTTGCAAAAAATAAACATAGATTAGTTGTTAATTGCAACTTTTTTCTCTGGACCTTCCGTTACGTTTCCTCCACGATGTTGCGGTGCAATATCAAAATCCGGAGTCACCGATGCGCGTCCCCCCCAGATGCGCGCTCTTCGCAGCCGCGCTTTCGCTCATGATCAGCGCCTGCTCGTCCGAGCCGCCCCCGCCGCCTCCCCCGCCCGCCGCTACCGTGGCGGTGCCGCTGCAGCGCGAGGTCGTCGATTGGGACGAGTATATCGGCCGCTTCACGGCGGATGAGGACGTGCAGCTGGTGGCGCGGGTTTCCGGTCCGATCGCGCGCGTCGCCTTTCGCGATGGCGGTGATGTCGCCAAGGGCCAGCTGCTGTTCGTGATCGATCAGCGCCCCTATCGCGCTGCCCTGGCCGAAGCCGAAGCCAGCATCGCCAGTGCACGCGCCGCGCTTGCCAATGCGCAGGCGCAGGCAACGCGTGGGCGGGAGCTGGTCGATTTCGATGCGATCAGCAAGGAAGAGGCCGATACGCTGTCGGCCAATCTGCGCACCGCGCGCGCCTCGCTCGCAGCCGCCCAGGCGCGGCGTCAATCGGCGCAGCTCGACCTGTCGTTTACAGAGGTGCGTGCGCCGATTTCCGGCAGGGCATCCAACCGCATGGTCGATGTCGGCGATTTCGTGTCCGAAGGCCAGACCGAGCTGACGCGCATCGTGCGGATCAATCCCATCCGCTTCAGCTTCGACGGCGCGGAGGCCTTCTATCTCAAATATATCCGCCAGGATGCCGGCGGCGAGCGCAAGAGCTCGCGCTATGCGCCCAATCCGGTGGAAATTCAGCTGGCCGATGAGCCCAGCTTCCGCTGGCGCGGACGCATGGCGTTCCTCAACAACGGCATCAGCCCGGAAACCGGCACGATCACGGCCTATGCGATGGTCGATAATCCCAACGGCTTCCTGGTCCCCGGCATGTTCGGGCGCGCCCGGCTGCTCGGATCGGGCACCTACAAGGCCATGCTGGTGCCCGACGAGGCGATCATGACCGACCAGACGCGCAAGCTTGTCTTCGTGCTGGGCAAGGACAACAAGGTGGTGCCGCGCCCCGTGCAGACCGGACCGATGGTCGAAGGCCTGCGTGTGATCCGCGAAGGCCTTGCACCGACCGAGCGCATCGTCATCGATGGCCTGGCGCGGATGCAACCGGGCATGGTCGTCACCCCGCGCAAGGGCCAGATCAAGGCCCGCGCCAAGGACGACGCCCCGATAGCCCGCCCAATCTCTGCCCCGGCCCCGGCCCAGGCGACGGCGAGCTAAGCCCATGCGCATCGCCCATTTCTGCATCGACCGCCCGATCTTCGCGGCGGTCCTTTCGATCCTGATCGTCATCTTCGGCGTGGTGGCTTATCCCACGCTGCCGGTGTCGCAATATCCGGAAATCGCGCCGCCCACCGTGGTGGTGAGCGCCAGCTATCCGGGTGCGAGCGCCGAGACCATCGCCGATGTGGTGGCCGCGCCGCTGGAGGAATCGATCAACGGCGTCGAGGACATGCTCTACATGTCGTCATCGTCGACCGGCGACGGCAACCTCGCCATCACCGTCACCTTCGCCCAGGGGACCGATGTCGACCAGGCGCAGGTTCTGGTGCAGAACCGCGTCAGCACCGCCGAGCCGCGCCTGCCGCAGGAAGTCCGCCAGATCGGCGTCACCGTGCGCAAGAACTCGCCCGACCTGTTGCTGGTGGCGAACTTCTACTCGCCTGATGGCTCGCTGACCCAGCCCTATATCAGCAACTATGCGACGCTGCAGATCATCGATCGCATCTCGCGCATCGACGGCATCGGTTCGGCGCGGCTGTTCGGCGGGCGCGACTATAACATGCGCGTCTGGATCGACCCCGAGCTGGCGGCGACGCGCAACCTGACGGTGGACGAGATCGTCGGCAAGATTCGCGCGCAGAACGCGCAGGTCTCTGCCGGCTCGATCGGCCAGCCGCCGTTCAACACCGGCGGCACAGCATTCCAGCTGGGCGTCCAGACTCAGGGACGACTGAGCACGCCCGAGGAATTCGGCCAGATCGTCATCAAGCGCGATGGCCTGGCGCTGACCCGGCTGGCCGATGTCGCGCGGATCGAGCTTGGCGCGCAGGATTACAGCATCAACGCCTTTGCCAGCGGCAAGCCGACCGTCGCGCTTGCCATCTCGCAGCTTCCCGGCTCGAACGCGCTGACCGTCGCCAAGGCGGTCGAGGACGAGCTCAAGCGCGCGGAAACGAATTTCCCGCCGGGCATGGCCTATAGCATCCCCTATAACCCGACCAGCTATGTCGAAGCCTCGATTGAGGCGGTGCAGGACACGCTGATCGAGGCGATCATCCTCGTCGCGATCGTGGTGCTGCTGTTCCTGCAGAGCTGGCGCGCGGCGATCATCCCGATCATCGCCATCCCGATTGCGCTGGCAGGCGCAATCGCGGTGCTGGCAGCACTCGGTTTCTCGCTTAACAGCCTGTCGCTGTTCGGCATGGTGCTCGCCATCGGCATCGTTGTCGACGATGCCATCGTGGTGGTCGAAAATGTCGAACGCCTGATGGAGGAAGAGGGGCTGAGCCCGCTCGATGCCGCGCACAAGACGATGGACGAAGTGTCAGGCGCGCTGATCGCGATCGCGCTGGTGCTGTGCGGCGTGTTCATTCCCACCGCCTTCATCCCGGGCATCTCCGGTGCCTTCTATCAGCAGTTCGCCGTGACAATCGCTGGCGCGACGGCGGTTTCCGCCTTTGTGTCGCTGACGCTCTCCCCCGCCCTTGCAGCGCTGCTGCTGCGGCCGCGCGCGCATTCCGAGGACGCAATTCCCGCCGGTTGGCGCGGTTGGGGCCAGCGCTTTGCGCGCGGGTTCAACCGGGCCTTTGCCAATCTGTCCGAACGCTATGGCCGCCTCACCGCGCGCACCGTGCGCAGCCTGATGTTCATGGGGCTGGCTTATCTGGCGCTGATCGCGGTGGCCGGATGGCGCTTTGCCGCGACGCCTGCGGGCTTCATCCCGGCACAGGATCAGGGCTATCTCATCGGCGTCGTGCAGATGCCGCCGGGCGCCTCCTTGCAGCGGACCACCGCCGCGCTGGAAGAAGCGCAGGCGATCGCGCTGAAGAACGACACGGTCGTCAGCACAATCGCGTTTGCCGGATTTGACGGTGCAACCTTTACCAACGCGCCCAATGCCGCGGCGATCTTCATCACGCTCAAGCCCGCGGGTACCCGCATCACCGCCGACGAGGTTGCCAACCAGCTGCGCGGTGCCATGTCGCAGATCACGGCGGGCAGCATCCTGGTCATCGCCCCTCCGCCCGTATCGGGCCTGGGCACAGGTGGCGGCTTCAAGATGGTGATCGAGGATCGCGGAAATGCAGGGCTCCAGGCGCTGGAAGGCGCGGCCTTTGCGATGATGGGCGCGGCCAACCAGACCGAGGGCATCGCCGGTGCCTTCACCACCTTCAACACGCGCACCCCACGGCTGTTCGCCGATATCGACCGCGCGCGTGCGGAGCAGCTTGGCGTGCCGGTGGAGAACATCTTCTCGACGCTCGGCACCTATCTCGGCTCCAGCTATATCAATGACTTCAACTTCCTGGGCCGCACCTTCCGCGTGACCGCACAGGCAGATGCCCCCTATCGCGACGATGTTTCCGATATCGGACGGCTGCGCACGCGTTCGTCCACCGGGCAGATGGTGCCGCTCGATGCGGTGATGAGCCTGCGCAACGATTCCGGGGCCTATCGCGTGGTGCGGTACAACCTCTATCGCGCAGCCGAACTGCAGGGCGATACCCTTCCTGGCTATTCCAGCGGACAGTCGCTCGACATGATGGAGCAGGTCGCCGCCAAGGTGCTGCCACAGGGCTTCGACTATGAATGGACCGAGATCGCCTATCAGCAGCGCGCCGCGGGCAATACCGGCATCCTCGTCTTCGGGCTCGGCGTGATCTTCGTCTTCCTGCTGCTCGCCGCCCAGTATGAAAGCCTGGTGCTGCCGCTGGCGGTGATCCTGATCGTGCCAATGTGCCTGCTTGCCGCGATCCTGGGGGTCAATGCCATGGGGCGCGACAACAACATCCTGACTCAGATCGGCCTCGTCGTGCTGATCGGTCTGGCCGCCAAGAATGCGATCCTGATCGTCGAATTCGCCAAGCATAACGAGGACCACGGCCAGTCGGTGCTGGAGGCGGCGCGTCATGCCGCAGCCCAGCGCCTGCGCCCGATCCTGATGACCTCGCTCGCCTTCATCCTGGGCGTGCTGCCTCTGGTGATCTCGAGCGGTCCCGGCGCGGAAATGCGTCAGGCGCTGGGCATCGCGGTGTTCTTCGGCATGATCGGGGTCACCATCTTCGGCCTGCTGTTCACACCCGCCTTCTACGTGATGGTGCGCACGCTGGAGGAGCGGATCAAAGCGCGCATGGGCCGCCGCAAGGACGATCCGCCCCCGCCTGCAATGCCCGTACTGGAGGGCCACCAGCCATGATGTTCAAAACCCGCCTGCTCGCCTGCGCCGCGTTGAGCGCAAGCCTGGCCGCCTGCACCGTCGGCCCGGATTTCGAGCGCCCCGCCACGCCCTCCACAGCGGCGCAGGGCTTTGCCGAAGGCGCCGATCCGCGCTTTGCCCAGAGCCCGTTGCCCGAGGGTTGGTGGCGTCTGTTCGAAGATCCGGCGCTCGACGCACTGGTCACCAAAGCACTGGCCCGCAACACCAGCGTGCGTGAGGCGAGCGCCAATCTGCGCCGTGCGCGCGCGCTGATCCGCGAGGCCAGGGCGCGGCAGCTGCCCAGCGTCAATGCCAGCGGATCGGCCAATACCAACCAAGTCGGCACCGGGGCCAATGCCGGCGTCGGCTTTGCCCCGCCCGAACCGTTGACCTTTGATTTCTATCAGCTTGCCAGCGATGCCTCCTATGAAATCGACCTTTTCGGCGGCGTTCGCCGCTCGGTCGAGGCGACGCGCGGCGATGCGCTGGCGGCGCAGGCAGATCTGGACGCGGCCCGGGTCAGCGTGGCGGCAGAGGTCGCGCGCACTTATGCGCTCGCATGTTCGAGCAGGCTGCAGGCCGATATCGCCCGCGAATCGCTGGCCACCCAGCAGCGCACGCTCGACCTCAACCAGCGGCTGTTCACGGCAGGCCGCGGCCAGCGGCGCGATGTCGCCAATGCCGAGCTGCTGGTCGCCCAGGCACAGGCGCAGGTGCCGCAGTTCGAGGCCGAACAGCGCGCGGCGCTTTATGCGCTCGCAACGCTGACCGGCGACACGCCCAGCAGCATCGATGCCGCCGCAGCCGCGTGCACCACGCCGCCCAAGGTCCGCACCCCGATCCCGGTGGGCGATGGCGCCGCGCTGCTGGCGCGCCGTCCCGATGTGCGCGCGGCCGAGGCCCGGCTGGCAGCCGATACCGCACGCGTGGGCGTTGCGACGGCGGCGCTCTATCCATCGATAAGCCTGGCAGGCTCGCTCTCGATCGGCGGCACCTCACCCGGAGCGCTGACCGAGTCGAACAATCTGGGCTTTTCGCTCGGCCCGCTCATCTCATGGTCGATCCCGATCGATGGCGCGGCCCGGGCACGGGTCAATGCTGCTTCGGCCCAGGCCGATGCCCGGCTCGCGGCGTTTGATGGTGCCGTGCTGACCGCGCTGCAGGAAACCGAACAGGCGCTCGCCCGTCTGAAGGCGGCTGTCGAACAGGAAGCGGCGCTGAGCGCCGCTGCCAAGGCGGCTGAAGAGGTCGCCCGCATCACCCGCATCCGCTTCCGTGCCGGTCGCGACAATGCGCTGCAGCTGCTCGAGGTCGAACGCAACCTGCTGACCGCCCGCGCCGCCAGCGGATCGGCGGCAGCCTCGCGCGCAGAGGCGGAAGTATCGCTGTTCCGCGCGCTGGGCGGCGGCTGGGAGAATGCTCCGCCGGTTCAGGAGGTCAGCGCGACCAGGCGCGACTGACCAACGCAATCAGTTGCGCAAACGCTCGATTGCCTGAGCCAGTGCGACATAGAGCTTGCCGGTTTCCGACGACAGCAGCGTCACACCCATGACGCCGCCGTCGCGGGTCGACAGCACGGTGCGCAGCATGCTTTCGAAATCGTGGATATAGCGGTTCACCAGCTCGAAGAATTCCGCGTCATTCTCGTAGGCTGCGGCGATGTCCTTCGCCTCGCCATTGTCTATCAAGCGGACGGCGCGGCGGGTGAATACACCGCGATCCCCGCGCAGATAGGCTGACCAGGCGGTGTCGCTGACCTCGGTCGACAGGATCTTGTCGACATCGATCGCGGTCGAATTAAGCGATTCGGTGAGCAAAGCGAGCCGCCGCGCGAAATCATTGTCGGTGCGCTCTTCGGCCAGCTCGCGTGCATCGGCGACCCGCCGTTCCAGATGCGTGGCCAAGTCATCGACCCGCGCCAGCTGGTCCTTGAGGTGCAGGCTGGCATCGCTGGTGGCCCCGACCGCGCGATTGATCGCGCTTTCGAGCTTGCCGACCAGTTCCTCGGCCTTGCCGCGCAGCACCTTTTCCAACGCCGCGCCGCTATCCTTGCCCAGCTTTTCGGTGGCCCCGGCAATGGCATGATCCATCGCCCGGCGGGCTTCATCCCCGGCGGCCTGCGCCTCGCGCTGAACATCGCGCATGGTTTCGACCAGCTTGATCGCGCTATGGTCGTTGATCTGGTCGATCTCGTCGCGTGCCGAGCGCATCGCGGCAATCAGCGCGCCGATTTCGTCCGCGCGCGCACGCCAGCCGCTCTCGCTGTTCTGCGCCAGCCGGGCAATCTCGGCCGATTGCTCGGCAATGCGCTGCTCGAAATTGCCGAGCACCGAACCCAGCCGGATCATCTCGTCGTCGACCTGCGAGACGCCTTCGCGCAGCGCGCCGACGCCCTCGCGGCTGGAGCCCGCGCGATCATCAAGAACGGTCAGCGCCTGCGGGATCGCCTCGCCCACCTGCCGCTGGATGCTTTCAAGCACCGAGCGCACCTGTTGCGACTTGGCATCGAATATCTCGGCATGGCCGCTGCCGGCTGCCAGCTTTTCGGTCAGTGCAGCGACATTGCCGTCGAGCGCGGACAGCGCGAACGCGAGTCTCGCGAGCGCCTCGCCGCTCTGTTTCTCCATCGCCTGAAGCCGCCGCTCAGCCTCGCCGATCTGGGCATCCGCCGCTCCGATGATCTGGCGGATCGTCGCCTCGCTTTCGCCGGTCGATGTCGCCAGGGCGTTCAGAGTCAGGCCCATGTCGTCCGATGCAACGCGCAACTCGCGGCGGCTATCTGCCGCGCGCTGGCCCATCGCGTCAGCCATGCTCAGCAACGAACGTTCGAGCTCGCCGATCAGCGTTCGGAGCTGCTCGGCTTGAGCCTCGGTGGTCTGGTCCAGATTGCTGCGCGTGTTGGCGAGGCGGCTGGCGACCGTCTCGATCGCCTGGTCCATCTGCTGGCTGGCTTCAGCCACCTGCTGGGTCAGCGCGGTCCCGCTGGCATCCACCGACTGGGCGAGCCGCTGCGTCGCGGCATCCGATTCCTGCACCAGCGCGGCGATCTGCGTGCTCGCCGCCTGGCCGAATGCGTTCAGCTTCTGGAACGCATTGATCATGCTTTCGACCTGGCCCTGCGCGGTGCGCCCGGCATTGCCGATCTGGTTGGTCACGTCCTTGGCGGAATTGGCGATTACCGGCAGGTGGTTGCGCAGCTTTTCCATATTGCCCGATGCCGCCGCGCTGACCTCGCCGATCGCGCGCATCCCGGTATCGCTTGCCTCGATGGTCGCGCGCAGTTCCTCGGCGAACCCGCGCAGCCGGTCGCTCGAAACCCGGCCGAGCGATTCCAGCTCAAGGCTCTGGTTGGCGAGAAACTCGCGCGCCAGCGACAGTTCCGCATTCACATGCGTCAGCCGCGATTCGAGCATCGCGCTCTCGGCGCGCAGCGATCCTGCCACCTGGGCAAAGCGTCGCGCCTCGCTGGTGCTGTTGCGCTGAAAGGCGAGGTACAGCACCGCGATCAGCACCATCGGCATCGCCCATTGCGCCAGCGCCTGGGTGGCGAGCGCCGGGGTCATCATGCCCTGCCACATCGGCAGCGACGCCCAGACATAGGCCGCGGTCCAGACGATACCAGTGCCAAGCGCCACCCAGCCCCATAGACCGATGGACCGCCCGATCACCGGCGCGTCCTCCTCATCGGCCCATGGAACGTGCGAATCGCCTTCCTCCCCGGAAGCCGCGCGCGCCGACAGAACCGGTGCCGCCATGTCCGGAACCGGCTCCTGCGCCGCAGGATTTTCGTCGCTGCGACCATGCCGCAGGTCTATGATCTTTTTCCCCTCGCCCATGGAACATGTTTAACAGATTTTGCCCGGCCAGAAACCGAAAGTTAAGGCGGTTGGTCTATTCGGATATGTCATGGCGTATGAATCCGGAGCTTTGAACGCGGCCTTGGCTGCAGCCGTCGGCAGCGATCCCGACCTTCTCGCAGAACTGCGCGGCGCGTTCATCGAA
The DNA here is from genome assembly GCA_026625625.1 of Blastomonas sp. SL216. NCBI lineage: Bacteria > Pseudomonadati > Pseudomonadota > Alphaproteobacteria > Sphingomonadales > Blastomonadaceae > Blastomonas > Blastomonas sp. SL216. Next base: position 680,022 of record CP113055.1, on the reverse strand, counting down.
AGCGCGGCGCGGCAGATCGATCTGCTGGGCCGGGCGCGATGCGATGCCAACTGGCATTTCGCCGCCCTTCGCCTGAAGAGCCTCGCAGCCAGCTTTGGCGTGCAGGGCATTGTCGATCTGGCCGATCAAGCGCTGGAGGGTGCTCCCGGCGATCCGGTGGTGCTCCGTGACCTCGCCACCGCGATGCGCGATTTCGGCGAAATCTCACCCAACTCCATGTAAACTCGCGCATATTGCGCCGGCATCGCCCAGCACCGGTTGGCATCCCTACAGCCAGCCGATAAGAGGACCGCTTCTCTAACCTAGGAGCCGGAACCCGACGTGCGCGCTGCGCTGATATCGCTGATCGAGACTGTTCCCGGCGGCACTGCGCTGCGCGGATCGCTTCCGCTCGCGCAGGGTCGGCTGGCGATGCTGCATGTCGATCTGGCGGCAGATGCCGGTGCGGGCGAGATTTTGTGCCTGGTCGGCGCGGTCGACGATCGCACGCGAGAGATCGAGGCCTATGCAGCCCAGCGCGGCATTCCCTGCCAGCTCGTCCGCTCGATCGCCGATATCAGCGTGCGGCTGGCGAGCGAGGACGAACTGCTGGTGATTGCCGATGGCCTGTATGTGGCGCCCGGCGTCATGCACCGGCTGGCGCGCGAGACGGGCACGTTCGTCGCCAGCTTCGCGCCCGGCGAAGGCGCACGGGTGCTGATCGAGCGGTTCGAGCGGATCGATATCAACCATGTCTGGGCGGGTCTGGCCTGTGTCCGCGCGCGCGATCTGGTCGAGGCGCGCGACCTGCCCGAAGACTGGAGCATCCAGTCGGCACTGCTGCGGCTGGCGGTGCAGAAAGGCTATCGACGCGAAATCCTGCCCTTTTCGCTCGCCGAAGCCGGGCGGATCGCGATGGTGCGCAACGCCCCCGAAATCGAGACACTGGCGCTGGAAGAGCTGGCCGGATCGGCCGGTCCGCTGGGCGGGCGGCTGGTGCATACCGGCCTGTTCGGCAATCTGGCCCGCAAGGCCTGGTCCGCGCGCTGGAGCCGACCTGCGCTGCGCCTGTCGGCAATCGCGCTGCCGGTGATGGGCATCGGCCTGGCGGCTGCGGGCTTCAGCGTCGCGGCGCTCCCCCTGCTGGTCCTCGGGCGCGCCGGGGGCCATGCCGCCAATCGCCTGTTCGGGCGCTTCGCAGCGACGATCACCGGCAGCTGGGAACAGACGGCACGCAATGCTGCCTTTGCGCTCGCCTTCATCGTGGTGACGGTGCTCAGCGTCGCGGCATCGGACAGGCTGTCGGGCCTGTTTGCCGCGCTGCTGCTGCCCGGCCTGGCCACGGTGTTGGGCCGGACGCCTGGCCCCCTGCCCCGGCTGTGGCGACGGCTGGCCGGATCGCCCAGCCTGATTGCACTGGCTGCCCTGATCGCCCTGCCACTTGGCGGGCTGATGCCGATGCTGATGCTGTGGAATCTGGCGCTCACCGGGCTTTTGCTGTGGCAGACACGCCCGGATGCGCTTGCGGCGGACAAGGCCCCGCCCCATATCTGAGCCAGTGCGCTGCGACATTGAACTAACAGCATTTTAACCAGCCATTGGTAGGGCAAGGCGATGAAAACCGACATGGCCCCTGCACGCCCGGCCCTACGGGATGGTGGCGCGCTGCTGCGTCAGGCCGAAGTGCAGGCCCGGCAGGCGATGGCGGTTCCCGCTTTGGTGCGCCAGCATCTGCTCCCCGAAAGCGCTCAGGCGCTGCGCGAGGACGATCTGAGCCTGACCGGCGGGTTTGCCGAATCGATCGCTGCGCGCCTCGCCGAAGCCCTTGCCGGACGCGATGATGCAGGGCGCACTGGCGAAATGGCGCGGCATGTCGTGATCAGCCACGGCCCGACCATCCGGCTGCTGCACGCGCGCGCGATCGAGGCGCGGCTGTGCCGCCATACCGGTCTGGTCGGCCTCAACATTCCCGAACTGCCGCCCCGGGTCGAAACCCAGATCGCCGACGCGCAGGACGAATTGTCCGAAGCGGCGATGGCATTGATCATCGCCCAGAGCCGCTTCCTCAGCCGTGCTCAGGCCTTTGTCATCGACCTGGATGAACTGCCTCCCGAGATATTGCACGGCCTCGTCCGGCTCGCACTGGCCTGGCTGCAGGACCAGCCCGGCACCGATCCGGTCGCGCTTGGCCAGGCGGGTAATGCGCTGTTGCAGGGCTTTGACGAGCGGCGCGGACGCCCCCACCGGCTGATGCGCTTCTGCCACCTGTTCACGCTGCCGCGCGCCGGCGACGATTGGGCGCTGGCGGACAATGGACCGTCGCTGGTGATGGCGATGCTGGAACGGGTGAGCGGCCTGCCCTCCGATCTGCTGTTCGACATGCTGCGCGATGCCGATCTGGCGCGTCTCGCCGTCGTGCTGCGGGCCTGCGGGGTGGATGCGGATATCGCCACGCGCCTTTTGCAGGGGATGGCGACGCTCGCCTCGTTGCGTCCCGAGGACGTGCCGACATCTGCCGATCTGCGCGCGCTGACGACCGAGGATGCCACGCGGTTGCTGGCGCAATGGCGCAATCTTGCGCCCGATCTTTTGCACGGGTCCGGCTGGTGAACGCCCGGCAACCCAATCCTTCCGTGCTGGCAGACACGCCGCACGCAGCGTCGCTGAAAGCGCATGTCGACCGCGACGGTCGGCTGCTGCGCGCCGACGGAGCACTGGCGGACCTGCATGCCAGCCTGGGCGGTGCCCCGGGCGAAATGCTCGCCGTACCCGCCCTGCTCGATCTGGCGCGACACGCGATGCGGCTCGGCATGCACCTGTCGCGCCCTGTCACTGCGGCAGGTCCGGCTGAACTGATCGATATGTGGTGCGAATGCGCGCCGGAGTCCGAAGGTGTGGCGCTGGTCATCACCCAGTGGCGCGCGCGCGCGCTGGCACCGGCGAGCGAGACGGCACCATTGGCAGGACCCCTGCCACCCTTGGCCGATGCGCTGCGGGTCCGCGTCGATCCGCTCGGCCGTATTCTGCATGTCGATACGCCCATGGGCCTTTCTGCCGAATGGCAGCCCGAGAAGAGCACGCTCAAGCCCGTGGGTTCGCTGCTGATGCACGAAGACGGCGGCCCGCTGGTGCTCGCCGATTGCCAGAACGGCGCGCGCGTCCGCATCGTCGGCGATGACCGCGCATGGGCGCTGCAACGGGTGCGCGACGATCAGGCAGCGGGCTGGCACCTGATCCTGACCGAAGCACCGGCGCTCACCGAGACCGCGCAGGCCGCGCCGCTGCCGCCGCTGTTCGACGGCGACCGACTCGCGCGGATGTTCGGCAGCCAGATCGGCCCGGCCTTGCGCCAGCCGATCGGCCGGATCATCGCCAATGCCGAGACCATCGGTGGCCGACTAGAGGGCCCGTTGCGCGCGGATTACGCGAGCTATGCGGGCGATATCGCATCGGCAGGACGGCATCTGCTGGCGCTGATCGACGACCTGGCCGACCTTGAAGCGATCGAGGCGAGCGGCTTCAGTGCCGCTCGCGAACCCGTGGATATGGCAGATCTGGCGCGCCGCGCAGCCGGGCTGCTTGCGCTCAAGGCCGCCGACCGCTCGATCCGCATCGACAAGCCCTCCGAGGATGAAAGCCTGCCCGCGATCGGCGAATTCCGCCGCGTGCTGCAGGTGCTGCTCAACTTGCTCGGCAATGCCATCAACTATGCACCCGACGGGTCGATGATCTGGCTGCGTCTCGACGATGGCCCCGATTGGGCCAGCGTCACCGTGGCCGACCAGGGGCCGGGCATGACCGATGAAGAGCAGCAGCGGCTGTTCAACAAATGGGAACGGCTGGGCCGCAGCGGCGATGGCGGCAGCGGCCTGGGACTGTACATCTCGCGCAGGCTGGCGCTGGCGATGGACGGCGACCTGACGGTCGAAAGCGCGCCCGGTCAGGGGGCGCGCTTTACACTGGTACTTCCGAAAACGGGATGATCGCGCCAGTTCAGGCGCGGCGTCGGATTATTGCGGCATCACCGGAGCTTGCGCGCACCGTTTGCGGTCGCCGGCGGTGCAGGCGGCAACATCGGCCTCCCACTGCGCATGGATGGCATCGTACAGCTTCTTCACCTCGGCATATTCGGCTTCGGCGCGAGCCCGCGATTCGACCGTGTTCTCGTACAGCTTCATCTGGTTTTCATAGCTCGACCGGCGCGCCTCGTAATTCGCGAGATTGGCCGCATTCTGAGCGAGCTGCGCGTTCGACGCCTGGACCTGCGCCGCATTGGCCGCCTCGCGCTGCGCCTGTTCTTCGGGGGTGCTGGGATTGCGCGTTACCGGCGACGGCTCCATCGATCCGCTATCGGGTGCCTCGGACGCGGGCGCGCTCGCCTGCTGGGCGATCGCCGGCAGGGTGAAGGCAGTTCCAGCCATGCAGATGGCCAGCGCCGCGGTGCTGAACGAACGGATTTTCATGTTTGTGCTTCCCTCAAGCCAAAGTTGATCTCGATTAACATGCATACGCCGCACCCGCAAAGGCGTTCCCTCCAGCCGCCGTCCAGCCCTTGCGCCTTGCCCGGTGCGGCACCATGTTCGCTGCTCCCGGCTGGCCAAGGCTTCCGGAGCCGCATTCTCCCGCTTGCCAGCGGAACATCAATAGAACATAAGGCCGTCCATGCTCACTCACATCTCTGTGCGCGGCGCGCGCGAACACAATCTCAAGGGCGTGGACATCGATCTGCCGCGCGATCAGCTGATCGTGATTACCGGGCTGTCAGGCAGCGGCAAATCCAGCCTGGCCTTCGACACCATCTATGCCGAGGGTCAGCGGCGCTATGTCGAGTCGCTCTCGGCCTATGCGCGCCAGTTCCTGGAGATGATGCAGAAGCCCGATGTCGAGCATATCGACGGCCTCAGCCCCGCAATCAGCATCGAGCAGAAGACCACCAGCCGCAACCCGCGTTCGACCGTGGCCACGGTCACCGAGATCTACGATTACATGCGCCTGCTATGGGCGCGGGTCGGCGTGCCCTATTCGCCCGCGACAGGCCTTCCGATCACCGCGCAGACGGTCAGCATGATGGTCGACCGGGTGATGGCGCTGCCCGAAGGGACGCGCTTCTACCTGCTCGCGCCCGTCGTGCGCGGCCGCAAGGGCGAATATCGCAAGGAGCTGGCCGAATGGCAAAAGGCCGGCTTCACCCGCGTGCGGATCGACGGCGAGATGTACGAGATCGACGCCGCGCCTGCGCTCGACAAGAAGTACAAGCACGACATCGAGGTGGTCGTCGATCGCATGGCGGTGCGCGCCAAAGACGATAGTGGGGGCATAGAGACGCGTCTCGCCGACAGCTTCGAGACCGCGCTGAAGCTTGCCGACGGCTTGGCCTATGTCGATCTGGCGGACGGGACGGTAAGTGCCCTCTCCCCTTCAGGGGAGAGGGAGGAGCCGCGCAGCGGCGGAGGGAGAGGGGAAAATGCATCCGATGCGACTGCCCCCCTCCCAACCCTCCCCCCTAAAGGGGAGAGGGCGCAGAAAGGCATGAAGAATGCCGGCATTCCCGACAACCGCATCATCTTTTCCGAACGCTTTGCCTGCCCGGTCTCCGGCTTTACCATCGAGGCGATCGAGCCGCGGCTGTTCTCGTTCAACGCGCCGCAGGGGGCCTGCCCGGCGTGCGACGGTCTGGGGGAGAAGATGTATTTCGATCCGCAGCTCGTTGTGCCCAACGAAGAGCTGAGCCTCAAAAAGGGTGCGATCGTGCCCTGGGCCAAGTCGAACCCGCCCTCGCCTTATTACATGCAGGTGCTCGCCAGCCTGGGCCGCGAATTCGGCTTCTCGCTCGAAACGCCGTGGCAGCAGCTGTCCGGCGAGGTGCGGCTGATCATCCTGCACGGCACCGCCGGCAAGCCGGTGACGCTGCGCTTCCAGGACGGTCGCAAGAGCTATGAGGTCAAGAAGCCGTTCGAGGGCGTGATCGGCAATCTCAACCGCCGCCTGCTGCAGACCGACAGCGCGTGGATGCGCGAGGAACTGGGCAAATATCAGACCGCGCAGCCCTGCGAAGTGTGCGACGGCGCGCGCCTCAAGCCCGAGGCGCTGTCCGTCAAGGTCGCAGGCGAAGACATTTCGATCTCGACCCGGCGGTCGGTGGCCGATGCGCTCCAGTTCTTCGAGACGCTCAACGACAAGCTGGGTCCGCAGCAGCAGCAGATCGCCAAGGCGATCCTCAAGGAAATCATCGAGCGGCTGGGCTTCCTCAACAATGTCGGGCTCGATTATCTCAATCTCGACCGGACCAGCGGCACGCTGTCCGGCGGGGAATCGCAGCGCATCCGCCTCGCCAGCCAGATCGGCAGCGGGCTGTCGGGCGTGCTCTATGTTCTCGACGAACCGAGCATCGGCCTGCACCAGAAGGACAATGACCGGCTGCTGGTGACGCTCAAGCGGCTGCGCGATCTGGGCAATACCGTGATCGTGGTCGAGCATGACGAGGATGCGATCCGCACCGCGGATTATATCGTCGATCTGGGCCCTGGCGCGGGTGTGCACGGCGGAGAGGTCGTGGCGAAAGGCACGCTGAAAGAACTGCTGAAGGCGAAGGATTCGCTCACCGCGCAATATCTGACCGGCGAGCGCCGCATCGAGGTGCCAAAGAAGCGCCGCAAGGGCAATGGCAAGAAGCTGACCGTCCACAATGCGCGCGCCAACAACCTGACCGGGGTGACGGCCTCGATCCCGCTCGGCACCTTTACCTGCATCACCGGCGTTTCGGGATCGGGCAAGTCGAGCTTCACCATCGACACGCTGTTTGCCGGCGCGGCGCGCGCGCTCAATGGCGCGCGGATCATCGCCGGGCCGCATGACAAGATCACGGGTCTCGAACATTGCGACAAGGTGATCGATATCGATCAGTCGCCGATCGGCCGCACCCCGCGGTCCAACCCGGCGACCTATACCGGGGCTTTCACCAATATCCGCGACTGGTTCGCCGGACTGCCCGAAGCGCTGGCGCGTGGCTACAAGCCCGGGCGGTTCAGCTTCAACGTCAAGGGCGGGCGCTGCGAGAAGTGCCAGGGCGATGGCGTCATCAAGATCGAGATGCACTTCCTGCCCGATGTTTACGTCACTTGCGAGGAATGCGGTGGAAAGCGCTATAATCGCGAGACTTTGGAAGTGAAGTTCAAGGGGCATTCGATCGCCGACGTGCTCGACATGACGGTCGAGGATGCGGTCGAGTTCTTCAAGGCGGTCCCGCCGATCCGGGACAAGATGGCGATGCTGTGGGAAGTGGGCCTCGGCTATGTGAAGGTCGGCCAGCAGGCAACCACCCTGTCCGGCGGCGAGGCGCAGCGCGTCAAGCTTGCCAAGGAACTGTCCCGCCGTTCGACCGGCCAGACGCTGTACATTCTCGACGAGCCCACCACCGGCCTGCATTTCGAGGATGTCCGCAAGCTGCTCGAGGTGCTGCACCGGCTGGTCGATCAGGGCAACAGCGTGGTGGTGATCGAGCACAATCTCGACGTCATCAAGACCGCCGACTGGATCATCGACATGGGCCCCGAAGGTGGGGTCAAGGGTGGCGAAGTGGTGGCCGAAGGCACGCCCGAGCAGGTCGCGAAGGTCGCAAGAAGCTATACCGGCCAGTATCTGGCGCCGCTTCTGAAACGGTGATGGGGTATCGGCCGGAATTCATCGCCGCGCTGCGCATGTTTGCGCAGATTAGCGAGGCGATGGCTATGAGGGGCTTCACCCGCCCCATATTGGTGGGTGGAGCAGCGGCCGAATTTTACACTGGCAGCGCAATTTCGACGATGGATTTCGACATATGCTGCATCGCTGATGACACGCTTGCTCAAGCGCGGGAACTTTATCGGCTTAACTCCGGCTGTGATCCGGAGTATCTAGATCGCCAGCTCCGTGAGGAAACCCTAGGAGAATTTGGTGTCGATATCCTCAGACAAGACTGAATGGGCAGGACGCCGCATCGATTTTCCAGCATTCCAGCAGATGCTGTTCGAGCGCAGGCAACAGGTCGCGCTCACGCCAGACACGGTTTTGCGCAATAGCAGCAAAAATCGGAGCGCCAGCAAGCTGGCATTGCTGGCCGCGCTGGAATCGGCTGAATCGAGGCGCTAAGGCGGCGGTGGCGGTGCTCATCGCTACACAGACGCTGTTTTGCGCCAAGATGCTGAATTTCGTCGCGCCGTCGGATCAAACGCCGCACTGAACCGTTCGACCTGCGGCAAGTTAACCTATATCATGGAAAACTATGTTCGGGGGGCAGCTTCCCGATAGAAAAAACCAATCGCTCCGATTAGACCCTTTCGAATGGGTTTATCGGCAGGGTCGCCTAATTCGTGCGCTGGCGACCTTGGATTCACTGGCAGGCAAAAAATGGCATCATCTTCCGAACATCATATCATGGGCGCACGCGAGGCTATCCGCTGGATGTTCAGCCTGTTGAAGGGCGAACGCAACTTCCTCGCATTGGCGCTGGTCTATGGCGTGGCGATTTCCGTGCTGTCACTGGCAACACCGATCTCGGTGCAGATGCTGATCAATTCGGTCGCCAACACCGCGCTCGTCACGCCGCTGGTGACGCTGGCAGGCACCTTGCTGGGCCTGCTGCTGATCGCGGTGATGCTGTCGGCGCTGCGCATCTACACGATGGAGCTGTTCGCCCGCCGCTTCTATGCGCGCCAGGTGGCAGAGATCACCATACGCTCGATCCATGCGCGCAATCCGTTTTTTGAGGACAGCAAGCGCCAGGACCTGTTCAACCGCTATTTCGATGTGAACACGGTGCAAAAGGCCGTGCCCAGCCTGCTGATCGGCGGCTTCACCATCATCCTGCAATCGGCGGTCGGCTTTGCGGTCACGGCTTTCTATCACCCGTTCTTCCTGGCCTTCAACCTGATCGTCATCGGACTGGCGGTGCTCATCCTGCTGGTCTGGACGCGCGGTGCCGTGCGCTCGGGCATCGCGCTCAGCCATGCCAAATATGACGCCGCCCGCTGGTTGGAGAATGTCGGCGCGTCGAACGGCTTCTACAAATCGGGTCGCCATGTCGATTACGCGCTCGATGGGTCTGAGGAAGTGACCGCGACCTATGTCACCGCCAAGGCCAAGCATTTCCGCTATACCATGTCGCAGACTGTGGCGTTCCTGCTGCTTTATGCCCTCGCAAGCTCCGGCCTGCTGGCGCTGGGTGGCTGGCTGGTCATCCAGGGCGAGCTGTCGATCGGCCAGCTGGTGGCGGCCGAACTGATTCTCTCCGCCGCGTTCTTCGGCTTGGGGCAGATGGGCGCCTATCTTGATACCACCTATGATCTGATCGCGGCCGCCGAAGAGATCGGCCTGATCTACCATATCGAGCAGGAAGAAGAGGCGCGCGAGGGGCAGGATGCGATCGGCGGCAGCGATCTGGTGCTGCGCCGCGTGACGCATAACGCCACTGCGCCCGGGATCACGCTCGACATCGCCATCCCCGCCGGCACGCAGTTGATCGCGCAGGCCCAGAACCACGGCATCCAGCGGCTGTTCACCCATGCAATGAAGCGCTACCTCACGCCGGAAACGGGCGTCGTCACGCTCGGCGGGCAGGATATCGCGATGGTCGACATGTTCCGCCTGCGCAGCGAGATCATCGTCCTCGACAGGCCGACGATCGTGCAGGCCAGCATCCGCGACTATCTGCGGCTGGCAGGCCCCGAGACCACATCGGGCGATGTGCTGAAGGCGCTGACGCTGGTGCGGTTGGAAGACCGCGTGATGCGTCTGCCCGACGGGCTGGATACGCAGCTTTCGACCAGCGGCTGGCCACTATCCTATGCCGAAGCATTGCGGCTGAAGCTGGCAGGCGCGATGCTGAAATGCCCGAGGCTGCTGATTCTCACCGGCCTGTTCGACATGATCGACCCCGCCATCCTGGCCGATGTCCGCAAGGTGATGCGTGCGGAAGGCTCCACGGTGATTCAGTTCAGCTATCGTCCCGATGTCACGCCCGATTGCCGCTATCTGTGGCTGGGCGATGATGGACAAAGGATCATAGACGACCCCGACGAGTTCCTTCAGATCGTCGACACCAAGGCAGAGGAGGCAGCCCATGGCAACGCGTGATCGCGCCATTGTCCGCTTCCGCACGCTCGCGGCCCAGCGCACCCCCCGCCCCTTGCGCGCCATCGCCCTGATGGTGGTGTTCTCGCTGATCGCCGCCGTGCTGTTCATGATCTACGTTCCGTGGATCCAGACCGCCTATGGCGCAGGCCAGGTGATTGCACTGAACCCGCAGGACCGGCTGCAGAATGTGACTGCGCTGGTTTCTGGCCGGATCGAACGCTGGTACGTTCAGGACGGTGCCGTGGTGAAGGAAGGCGATCCGATCGTCCAGATTTCCGACAACGATCCGATGCTGTTGCAGCGCCTGCGCGTCGAACGCAGCCTGGCCGAGGCCAAGGCAGCAGCGGCGGCCAGCGCGCTCAACACTGCGCGGCTCGATGTCGGGCGTACCGGCACGCTGTTCAGCGAAGGACTGGCGTCGCGGCGCGAGAATGAACTGGCGCGGATCAAGGTGGCGGAGATGGAAGCGACACTCGCCGAAGCCCGCGCCGCAATCACGCAGATCGACATCAATCTGGCGCGCCAGTCGCTGCAGCTTGTCCGCGCACCGCGTGATGGCGTGATCCAGCGGATCACCGGCGGCGATCGGGCAACGATGGTCTCGCAGGGCGACGTGCTGGCGACCTTTGCGCCGACCGAAGCCAAGCGCGTCGTAGAAGTCTATGTCGATGGCCGCGATGCCCCGCTGATCAAGCGCGGCCAGCAGGTCCGGCTTGAGTTTGAAGGCTGGCCCGCAATCCAGTTCTCCGGCTGGCCCTCGGTCGCGCGCGGCCTGTTCGATGGACAGGTGCAGCAGGTCGACCTTGCCGCATCGCAGAACGGTCTGTTCCGCGTGCTGGTGCAGGAGGCCAAGGGCAAGCCGCGCTGGCCGGGCGAACCCTATGTGCGCCTGGGCGCGAATGTGCGCGGCTGGGTAGCGATGGAGCAGGTCTCGGTCGGCTTCGAACTGTGGCGTCAGCTCAACGACTTCCCGCTGCAGAACCCGGCCTTGACCGAACAGGGCGATACCGGAACCACGCAGACCGGCGGCAAGACGACATCATCGTCATCGTCGGGAAGCTCGTCCAGCAGCGGCTCGGGGAAGAAGTGATGCGCAAGTCGCTGTTGCTTGCCGGATTGGCGGCCCTGGCGCTTGCCCCGGCGCCAGGCATCGCCCAGCCCCTGCCCGCGACGGTCGCGGCACCGGAGCAGGTCCCCTCTTCCCGGGGGCTGCAGCTTTCGGAGGTGCTGGCATCGTCGCGGCAATATGCGCCGATGATCCTCGAGGCGCTGGCCACGGCGCGCGCCGCCGATGGTCGCGTGCTGGCCAGCGAGGGCGCCTTCGATCTGCTGTTCACCGGCGAGGGCTTTTCCCGGATCACCGGATTTTATGACGGCACTTATGTCCAGGGCAAGGCGATCCAGCCGCTGACCAACAATGGTGGTCAGCTTGAAGCCAGCTATCGCGTCTCGCGCGGCGATTTTCCGGTTTACGAGGATTACAGCTTCACCGACCGGCTGGGCGAACTGAAGGTGCGCGGCGTGTTCGCGCTGCTGCGTGACCGCTATATCGATGACCGCCGCTTCGGCCAGCGCAACGCGCTGATCGAGCGCGACATTGCCGGGCTGGATGCGCTGATCATCGCGATCGGGGTGCAGCAGCGCGCGATCCAGGCCTATGGCCAATGGGTGGCTGCCGGACAGCAGGTGCGCGTCTACCGTTCGCTCGTCGGCCTGGCGGAAGACAGGCAGGACGGCATTCGCCGCCAGGTGCAGCTGGGCGCGCGTGCCGCAATCCTGCTGACCGAAAACGAGCAGAACCTGCTGCGCCGCAAGTCCTTGCTGGTGGCGGCCGAGCGCGATCTGGCCAATGCGGCGCAGCGCCTGTCGCTGTTCTGGCGCGATGGGGACGGCCGTCCCCGGGTTGCCACGCCTGCAGACCTGCCGACATCGCTGCCGATGATCCGCGCCGTCCGCAACACCGACCCTGCAGCCATTCTGGCGCAGCGCCCTGATATCAAGCTGATCGAACAGCGGCTCGAACAGGGCGAGGCAAAGCTGGAGCTGGAGCAGAACAAGCTGCTGCCCTCGCTCCGCCTGTTTGCAGAGGCGGGCAAGGATTTTGGCGAACAGGGACTGGGCGGGCGATCACGCGACCCGTTCGAGGCGGTGGTCGGCTTCACCTTCTCGATGCCGCTGCAGAACCGGGCTGCCAAGGGCAATGTCGCGGCGGCAGAGGCCAGCATCAACGCGCTGGAATGGAAGCGCCGTCAGAGCGAGGAGCAGATTCTCGCCGAGGTTCAGCAGCTTTCGAACAATCTGTCCGCCGCCGAGCGGCTGGCGGTTCTGGCCCGCGATGAAGAGGTTCAGGCCGAAAAGCTGGCCTCGGGCGAACGCCGGCTGTTCCAGGCGGGGGCGAGCGACTTCTTCCTGGTCAACCTGCGCGAGGATGCTGCCGCCAACGCAGCAATCCGCAGGCTGGACGCCGAATTCCGCCTTGCCCAGGCGCGCGCCGATCTGGTTGCGGTCGCTGCGGATCTTGATGCGCTGCAGTTGGGCGATGCGTTCGCGGAGAGCCTTCAGCGCTGATTTTCACGCATTAATGCCGGGTGCTCGGCGGGGCCGAGCACATCCGTGCGCCCATGGGCAGCACGGCTTTTTCTCTATTTTCCATGAAAATAGGCGGGTGACGCACCGGAGGCTAAGCTGCGACCTCGGCGGACCGATGCGCCACCCTGTCCGCAGCTTTGGGGTGTCCGTTCAAGCCGCGGCATCTATCAAGCAGTTTGGCAGGAGCGGTTCGGGGAGGGGCTGCTCCTCTGCTTGGTGTGACCGCAATATGGCACATCGTATCATTGTTACCATTTGAAAGGATCGCGGGTTGTTGATAGATAGCCTCTATCACCTCGGAGGTCGCCGATGCCCAGCCTGCGTCAATTGCAATATCTCGTCGCGCTCGACGATCATCGCCATTTCGGCCGCGCCGCCTTTGCCGTGCATGTATCGCAGCCCACGCTCAGCCAGCAGCTGCGCACGCTGGAGGCGCGGCTGGGCGCATCGCTGATCGACCGCAGCGGCCAGGATGTACAACTTACCCCCCTGGGGCGGGATATCGCGGCCCGGGCACGCGGCATTCTGGTGCAGGTGCGCGATCTTTCCGACCTCGCGCGGCGCGCGGGCAAGGGCATAGGCGGGACCTTGCGCTTTGGCGTCACGCCGACCTTGGGCCCCTATCTGATGCCGGCCATCGTCGCCGGACTTCACCGCGAGCAGCCCGATCTGCGGCTGCACATCCGCGAAGGCATTCCCGATGACCAGGTCCGCCAGGTGATGCGCGGCGAGCTGGACATGATGCTGTGCCCGATGCCGGTCGATGCCACCGGGATCGTGGTGGAACCACTGTTCAGCGAGCGCATGTTCGTGATCGCACCGCCCGATCACCCGCTTGCCGGACAAAAGGATATTCCCGCCAGCGCGATCAAGGGCGAGGGTTTTCTCACGCTCGACCGCAGGCACCATTTCCATCGCCAGACGCGCGATATCTGCGAACAACTCGGCGCGCACATCATGCATGACTATGAAGGGACCAGCCTCGACAGCATCCGGCAGATGGTAGGATCAGGCATCGGGCTGGCGCTGCTGCCGGAGCGCTATATGGCCGCCGAAACCCAGGCGGCCGAAGTTGTCGCGACGCTCGACATTGCCGGATGGAATGCGCGCCGATCGATCGCAGCCCTGTGGCGCACCGGCGCGGCGTTCAGCGACGGCTTCCATGCCATCGCCGAATTCATCCGGTCCTATGTCAACGAAACGCCCTGAAGCACAAGCACCACGCCCGGATCACGCCGAAGCAGGCACCATGCGGCCCATCTGCCACATGAGGTTGTAGATCAGCGTGCGCGCATCTTCGGCGAGCATTTCGCTGGTCTGCCGGTCGAACGCGGCGCGGTTGCCACGCATCGCGCTGCGCACCATGCCGACAAACATCGTCTCGTCGGGCGACAATCTGCCGCAGCACGGGCGCGAAACGCAGAACGGCTCTGGCCAGGCCTGCCCCATCGCCTCGACCACCAGCGAAAGCTGATTGGACAGCGCCACGCTGCCCAGCCGCGCGGCGACATGGGGGGCCGGATCGTTGCCCGACTTGTGCGCAAACACCGCGATCCGCATGGCCACCACCAGCTTCGCCTCGACGAGACTTGCAGATCCCAGCTCGGCTGGTTGATCCAGCATGTCGTGCCACCAATAGCCCATGACCACTCCTTCCATAACCGTTTGCCGCGCCCCGTGGGACCGACACACAAACGTTATTGCGAGTGGATCGCATTAGCAAGAAAATTCGCGCACCGATAATTTTTACCTTTGGGGCCATTGAAGTGCCCCGTGCTTTGCCCTAAATTGACTGTGTCGGGACGCTTCCCCCCCTTTCGCGTTCCGGCAGGTGCACTTGTGCACCTCCTCCCTGAACCTTGGCCGCCTCGTGATCCGTCACGAGGCGGTTTTTTCTTGGGGGTTCCGCGGGTTATTCCGCAGCGATGGCCAGATCAGGGCCATCAAGGCGCAGCAGATCATCCGCCAATGTCCGGACAAGACTCGCCAGAGCGTGCCTGATCTGGCCCAGTCCCTCGCCCGGGGTCTTGAGATCAGACGCGAGGTACAGGCTGCGATCGACCTCGACCTGCAGCGCGTGAATGCCGCGCGCCGGCCTGCCATGGCGGTCGAGCACATAGCCGCCGGCATATGGGTGATTGAGCGCAACCTCGAACCCAGAGCTCTTGAGCACGCGCAGCGCAAGGTCGCACACCGGCCCGCTCGCCGATCGCCCGAACCGGTCGCCCAGCACAATCTGCGGCGGGCGGTTGCTCCCCTCCGGGCGCAGCGGCGGCATGGAATGCAGGTCGATCAACAGCGCACAGCCGAATCGCGATTTCAGCGCCGCGAGCGCCTGGCCCAGTGCGCGGTGATAGGGATCATGCAGTTGCGCGATCCGCCCCTGGATATCGGCTTGCGCAAACGGCCTGCGCCATAACTCGCCATGATCGGCCAGACGCCGCGGCACCAGGCCCAGACCGCCGCGCACCTTGGCGCTGGGCTGGGCAAAGGCGGTACGCGGCGCATCCGTGACCATTTGCGGGTCGACCTCGCTCGGCGCGCGGTTGAGATCGATCCACGCGCGCGCCGTGTGCGCAACCAGCGTTGCGCAGCCAGAGCTTGTCCGCTCGGGCAGCAGCATGTCGGCGTGGCGATCTTCGAGCCGCTCCAGCACCTCGGGCACAACGCGCGCATTCTGCAGGATGGCGTCGGGATAGTCGCGACCGGCATGCGGCACGGCCACCAGCACGGGCACGCGCGCTGCATCCACCCCTTCCAGGCTGAACAGCCGCGTTGGCATCGCAGCTTCGATGGGCGCATCATCCATGGCTCACGGACATGCGCCAAAGCACGGGTCAAGTCAAAGCCGCATCGGGCGCGATCGCCGGGCCTGGCGCAGGTTTACCCCTGTCCCTTCCGATGTCCTGCTTCGGGGCATGCACAATCAGTGTCATCGGAATGCTGGAAAATCTTAACCGCCTCCGGCATAAACCGTCATCAAGGCACGCGGTGGAGGAATTGGCGAATGTTGCGCATATTGCTGGCAGAAGATGATGCGGCCATGCGGACCTATTTGCAGCGTGCGCTGGAAAAGGCCGATTACGAAGTGACATCGGTGGACCGGGGCACCGCAGCGCTGCCGCTGCTGCAGGACGAGCATTTCGATCTGCTGCTGACCGACATCGTCATGCCCGAGATGGACGGCATCGAACTGGCCCAGCATTGCGGGCGCATTTCGCCCAATACCAAGGTCATGTTCATCACCGGATTCGCCGCCGTCACGCTGAAGGCGGAAAAAGCGGCGCCCAGCGCGCGGGTGCTGTCCAAGCCCTTCCACCTCAAGGATCTGGTGCTCGAAGTCGACCGCGTTTTCGCTCGCGGCACCTTTGCGCAGAGCCTTTGATCCGATTCCTTTTGCGCGACCTCCATTTATGGCTTGCACGACCGCCAAGCTCTTTGTAATGGACCGCCCTTGCCGCAGCTTCTGGCTCCGGCGTACAAGGCAAAGCGTGGGCGTATAGCTCAGTGGTAGAGCACTGTGTTGACATCGCAGGGGTCGGAAGTTCAATCCTTCCTACGCCCACCAGCCTTTCCCCTCTCACCCGTTCAGCAATCCGTAGCGGCAGTCCGCTCCGGTCAAATTTCCGGTAGATTCGCCGCAGAATCTCTGGTCTTAATCGCGCGATGAATCTCGCTCAGACCCTCGCATCGCTGGTCCAGACCGACACTGGCTGGACCGTTTCGATCCCCTCATGCTGGATGCAGGGGCGCACCTCCTATGGTGGCCTTTCCTCGGCGCTGGCGCATCACGCGGCCCGGCTCGCCGTGCCCGATGCACCGCCGCTGCGTTCGGCCCAGGTGGCCTTTGTCGGGCCGCTTGCGGGCGAGGTCACCATCTCGACCGAACTGCTGCGCCGCGGGCGCAACACTGCCTTTGTCGAGGTCAAGATCCGCAGCGCCGAGGGCCTGGGCTTTATCGGCACCTTCATCTTCATGAGTAAGCGCGAGAGCAAGATCGAATTCGAGGGGGTCCATCGCCCCGATGTCGCCCCCCCGCCCGAGGAAGGCAGCACGCGCAGTGGGCCGCCCGAATTCTTCACCTCGCAGATGGAATATCCCGAAAAGCGGCTGGAGCTGGGCATGAACACCCCGCGCCTCGCCAATTGGCACCGCTTTGCCGCGCGCGACGGCCTCGATCATATGACCGAATTGCTGTGCATCGGCGATGGCCTGCCGCCATCGGCCATGGGGCTGATGGATGTCGCCGGGCCAGTGAGCAGCATGAACTGGCAGGTCAACCTGCTGACCGACGCGCCGCAGACCGAAAACGGCTGGTGGTTGCTCGAATCGGTGACGCATCACGCGCATCATGGTGCCGCCAGCCAGTACATGACCGTCTGGAACAGCCGCCTCGAGCCGGTGATGACCGCCATGCAGAGCGTCGCGCTGTTCGTCTGATTCGTCCCCCCTTCCCGCCCGCCGGGAATCCAGAAGCATAAAAGCCAGGAGAGAATGCCATGAAGACCCGCATCACCGAACTTTTCGGCATCGAACATCCGATCATTCAGGGCGGCATGCATTATGTCGGCTTTGCCGAACTGGCAGCGGCCGTATCCAATGCCGGCGGCCTCGGCATCATCACCGGCCTGACGCAGAAGACGCCTGCGGATCTCGATGCGGAGATCAAGAAGTGCAAGGCGATGACCGACAAGCCGTTCGGCGTGAACCTGACCTTCCTGCCGGTTCTAACCGCCCCCGATTATCCCGGCTATGTCCGCGTGATCATCGAAAATGGCATCAAGGCAGTGGAGACCGCGGGCAACAATCCGCAATCGGTGCTGCCCTATCTCAAGGAAGCCGGCGTCAAGGTGATCCACAAGTGCACCAGTGTTCGCCATGCGCTCAAGGCTCAGGCGATCGGCTGCGATGCGGTTTCGGTCGATGGCTTTGAATGTGGCGGCCATCCTGGCGAGGACGACGTGCCCAACATGATCCTGCTGCCCCGCGCGGCGGATGAGCTCGACATTCCCTTTGTCGCCTCGGGCGGCCAGGCCGATGCGCGATCACTCGTCGCCTCGCTCGCCATGGGCGCAGACGGCATCAACATGGGCACCCGCTTCATCGCGACCAAGGAAGCCCCGGTGCACGAGAATGTGAAACAGGCCATCGTGGCGGCATCCGAGCTCGACACGCGTCTGGTGATGCGCCCGCTGCGCAATACCGAGCGCGTGCTGACCAACGAGGCCGTCGAGCAACTGCTGATGATCGAGCGTGAAAAGGGCAAGGACCTGCAGTTCACCGATATCATCGAGCAGGTTGCGGGCGTCTATCCGCGAATCATGATGGAAGGCGATATGGACGCGGGCGCGTGGAGCTGCGGCATGGTCGCAGGGCTGATCCACGATATCCCGACCTGCAAGGAACTGATCGACCGGATCATGACTGAAGCCGAGCAGATCATTCGCGGCCGGCTGGAAGGCTTTCTCGCCGCCTGACGGCTATGCCCTCCTGCCTTCGGGCGGGAGGCCCGCAGCCGAATGCCCGCGCATCACTTGCAGGGAAATTTCTTCTTCATCAGGTTGTAGACCGCGAGGCGGAAGGGCTGTTTCTGCGCTGCTGGCGGCAGGCTGGTCAGATAGGTACGCAATTCCTCGCCCGTCATCTTCGGGCGATCGCTCACCGGCGGGCAGCTGTGCATCTTGCCGCCTGCCTTTTTCTGCCGCGCGATATCGGCGACATACATTTCGCGCACCCGGTCCGATTCCGCCCGCAGCGCGCGGACATCGCTGGACAGCAAGGCGGCCGGACCCAGGGTTTCGGCCTTTTTCATCCCCGCCAGAAACTCGGCCACGGTCATTTCCGATGCCGCCCCGGTCAGAATGACCGCCGTCACTGCAAGTATGGCTGCCTGAACGCCCCGCTTCATCACTGTCCTCCCTCGACTGATCGCCCGATGGATTAGCATCGCCAGATGAACCGCCAATGACCCTATTGCGATGGTGCTGCGCAAGGGTAGCGCAGGGTCATCACCAGCGCGAACGCGGTTTCGAGCGGCATGGCCCGGTTAACCTCGGGAAATGCCCGCAGATAGCCTGTGATATCGCCGAGCGAAAGCTGCGCCTGGCCCGGCGGTGGCGGACAGCTTGGCGGGGCCTCACCACGGGCAGCGGCCTCGGCAAGGCTCGCACGGTACGCCAGCGCCGAAGCCTGCAATGCGGCGCGGATGATGTCGGCCTGGGGCGAGCTGACAGCGGCGTCACCACCGATCGCGACCAGATCGTCAACCTGGCGCAGAAACTCTGCAACGGTGTCAGGCGGGGCAGGCAAGACCGGTGGTGGTGCTGCCTGCGAGGCAAGAAGCACCATCGTCAAACCGGACATCAGCATCGGCAAGGGCCCGGATCAGGCGCCCTGCGGCTTGGGATCGTGGAACGGCCCCTTGCGCTTGCCAGCGCGCGGGATCACCGCACCGATGCCGGGAGCGACATCGGGCTTGGTGGTCGTGCCATCGGGACGATCAAGCTTGCCGGTGTCGATCAGCTGCTGGATTTCCTCGCCGCTCAGGGTTTCATATTCCAGCAGCGCCAGCGCCAGCGTGTGCAGCTGGTCGACATGGTCGCTCAGCACCTGCTTGGCACGGTCATAGCCCTGATCGACGACCTTGCGGATTTCCGCATCGATCTTGCGCGCGGTCTCGTCCGACATCATCAGCCGCTGGCTCTGGCCATAGCCGAGATAGCCTTCCGACTGCTCTTCGTACTGGAGCGGGCCGAGTTCGTCGGACATGCCCCATTTGGTGACCATGTCGCGCGCGAGCTTGGTGGCGTACTGGATGTCGCCGCTGGCGCCCGAAGACACCTTGTCATAGCCGAAGATCACTTCCTCGGCGACGCGGCCACCCATGGACACCGCCAGGTTCGCGTACATCTTGTCGCGGTGGTAGCTGTACACGTCACGCTCCGGCAGACGCATCACCATGCCCAGCGCACGGCCACGCGGAATGATCGTCGCCTTGTGGATCGGATCGGACGCAGGCTCGTGCACCGCAACGATGGCGTGTCCAGCCTCGTGATAGGCGGTCATGCGCTTTTCGTCCTCGGTCATCACCATGGACTTGCGCTCGGCGCCCATCATGACCTTGTCCTTGGCTGCCTCGAACTCGCTCATCGCGACCAGCCGCTTGCCGCGACGCGCAGCGAGCAGAGCGGCCTCGTTGACCAGGTTGGCGAGGTCCGCACCCGAGAAGCCGGGGGTTCCGCGCGCAATGGTGCGAGCATTGACGTCGGGCGCCAGCGGCACCTTCTTCATGTGCACCTGCAGGATCTTTTCGCGGCCCTCGATATCGGGAACCGGCACCACGACCTGGCGATCGAAACGGCCCGGACGCAGCAGCGCGGGGTCAAGCACATCGGGACGGTTGGTCGCCGCGATGATGATGATGCCCTCATTGGCCTCGAAGCCGTCCATCTCGACCAGAAGCTGGTTCAGCGTCTGCTCGCGCTCGTCATTCGAATTGCCGAGGCCCGAGCCACGATGGCGACCGACCGCATCGATTTCGTCGATGAAGACGATGCACGGTGCGTTCTTCTTGGCCTGTTCGAACATGTCGCGCACGCGGCTTGCACCAACGCCGACGAACATTTCGACGAAATCCGAACCCGAAATGGTGAAGAAGGGCACGCCTGCCTCACCCGCGATGGCGCGAGCGAGCAGCGTCTTGCCGGTGCCGGGCGAGCCGACCAGCAGCGCGCCCTTGGGGATCTGTCCCCCTAGACGGGCAAACTTGCTGGGATCACGCAGGAACTCGACGATCTCCTGCAGCTCCTCGCGCGCCTCGTCGATGCCGGCGACGTCGGAAAAGGTCACCTTGCCCGCCTTTTCGGTGAGCAGCTTGGCCTTGGACTTGCCAAAGCCCATCGCACCGCTGGCGCCGCCACCCTTCTGCACCTGGCGAAGGACGAAAAACGCGATGGCGATGATCAGGATGAACGGCAGCGACTGGAACAGGATCGCGACCAGCAGGCTGGGCTGTTCGATCGCCTTGCCGCTGTAATCGACGCCCTTTTCTTCGAGCAGCGGAATGAGGGTCGGGTCATTCTCGACGCGCACGGCGGAGAAGGCCTCATCGTTGACATAGGTGCCCGAGACGCGATCCGAAGAAATGACCACGTTCTTCACCTGGCCATCGGCAACGCGGTCACGGAAGGTCGAATAGCTGATCGAGCTGCCGCGATCTGCGGACCCGCGCGTATCAATGAGCGATACCACCACGAGCAGGCCGATAATGACCCCTGCCCAGATGAGCATGTTCTTCATCCAGCCATTCTGGTTGGAGCCGGGATCCTGATCGTCGTTCATCACAAAGCCTTTGCAGCGGTAAACCATGATCAAGATAGGCTGCTATTCCTGAATGACAATATAATCCGCCCGCGCTTTGACCTGCGATTGTCATTATTCTGCCGCACGCTCGCCCGTTGCGACGTGGCGCGGCGGTGCGGGACCAAAATGCCAGCCCGGATCGGTCCGGGACTGACCGCACAGCATATCCCCGATCATCGCCTGGCTGCCGGACTGGAGCGTCTCGATCAAGCGGTCCAGCGCCGGGCCCCGTACCTGAAGGCCCGGCTGCACCTGGTCGATGCAGCGCAGCACCAGGCGGCGCAGCAAGGCAGGCGGAAACGCGCTGGAAGCGAGGCGAACACCGGTTTCGTCGATAATGATGGCATGGTCCGCCTCGCGCGCCGCAATCCAGTCAAGCGCTTCGGCGGCCTGGGCCAGCGCCAATGCCGATCGCGCCGCCTTGAGCGGGTCGATCGCATCAAAGCCTGCCAGCGCCTCACGCATCCGCACCCGGTCGAAATCGCGATTGGCGTTGCTGGGATCCTCCACGAACGCAATGCCGGCACGCTGGCAATGGCCGAGCAGATCCGCCTTGCGGAAGCCCAGCAGCGGCCGCACCACCCGGCCGACGCGCGCCCGAATACCCGCTAGCCCATCGACACCGCCGCCACGGGCGAGCCGCATCAACACGGTTTCGAGCTGGTCATCGGCATGGTGCGCGGTGACGATGAACTGCGCACCGATAGCGTCGGCATGCGCCTCCAGCAGCGCATAGCGCGCGGCGCGGGCGGCCGATTGCAGGCTGCCGGTGATCGGCGCAGCGGGCTGGAGCGTCGTGTGCGCGATGCCAGCCGCATCGCAATAACACGCGACCATCGCCGCCTCGCCAGCACTTTCGGGGCGCAATCCGTGATCGACGGTCGCCGCCGATACAGCGCCCTGCCAGCCGCGCCCCAGCCAGTCGAGCAACGCCATGCTGTCCGGTCCGCCCGAAACGGCCAGCAACAGGCTGGCCTGCCTGGTCCCGGTCAGACGTGCAAGCGCCTCGGTAGCCTGCGTCAATGCCGCGTCATTTGCATCCGGCATTGCGGCGCCCGGTGGCCAGCCGGTCGATCAGGCGGCCCGCGGCAACCTCGGGATAGACTTCCGCGAGCTCTGCAAAGGCGACGCACGCCTTGGCCTTCTCGTTGAGCTTGATCAGTGATTCACCCAGGAAATAGAGGCTTTCGGGAGCACGGTCGCCCTTGGGCTCCTTCTCGTAATTCTCGGCGAACATCTTGGCCGCAGCACTGGGCTTGCCATCGTCCAGATAGGCGCGGCCCAGCAGGTTGCGGGTATAGCTCGACCGCTTGTGCTTGGGGTGCTTCTCCAGCGTGAAGCGCAGCTGCGCCTGGGCTTCGGGGAGGAACTTGGCCTCCCACAGCCGATAGCCGTACAGATAGGCGTCCTCGCCCGCATCGGCGGTCTGCGGCTTTTCGATCTTGGCGACCGCAGCAATGCGCTCGGCACTGGGTGCAGCAGCGGCGGTGCTGGCCGCAGCAGGCGTTGCCGGACGCACCGTGGCACCACCGCCACCCGGCGTTGCAGCGGGGACCGTGGATGCGGGTGGTGTGGCTGCGGCGGCTGCGGCGGCCGCCTGCTTGGCCTGATCTTCCAGCTGCATCAGCCGCTTTTCAAGCTGGCCGATCTTGAAGCCATTTTCTTCGGTCTGCGCGGTCAGCCGGGTAATCTGGGTTTCCAGCGTATCGACCCGCTGCAGCAGATCGGTCAGCGGCGCGCTGGCCGAAACGCCGTTCGGCGTCGGCGTTGCGGTGGGCGCGCTGATCTCCGGCTCGAAGAACCGGTCGGATGCGCCGGGGAAGACCTTGCGCTGCACGGCGCGCATTTCGGATTCCAGCTTCTTCACACGCGGCTCCAGCGGTGCCGCCTGCGCGGCTGCCGGGCTGGCCGACGCCACCAGCGCCGTGACCATGGTGCCGACGAGCAGCCGCGCGGACAGGCCGATGCGGCGCGGAAAAACCGGGAAAAGGCGGGCGGTCGTCATGTCGGGCTCCAGCTCGGTGCTTTGGTTATCGTGGCAAATCTATAAGGCCCCCGCAGCGTTCGTCAAAGCCGCGTGGCACAAATTCGATGTCATGACGTCACTGAACGGGAGTTGACTGACCTGCCCGGCTATATTCAGCCATCCGTAGCGGCGCTCGCGTCGGCTTGCGATGCGGTTTCAGGCGGCGCAGCGGGCCGCGCCATCAGCGCAGCGGCGGTCACCGGAACATCCTTCACCGCGACTTCCGACGTGCCCAGCGGCGGCACATTACGCCCGCCCACCGTAATCTGGAAGGCATCGGGACGCCCAGTCCAGACCTGAGGGTCCACGGCGTCAGCAGGAATGGTATATTGCTCGCCAAGCGCCATCTGCTTCTGCATCAGCTGCTTGCCTTCGCCGTCGTAGAACTTGATCCAGATGTCATCCTCGGTCGCGGTGAACACGACCTGCGCCTTGGGATCGACCGCCGGTGCAGCTACCGGCTTGCCCTTGGGCTTGGCCTTGCCCGGCACGCTTTCGCTGGACGAAGCGGCATCGGCAGCCTGGGCCAGGTCCTCGACATTCGCACCGGGGAAGAAATAGGTCCGCCAAACGCCGAAGCCTGCGATCAGGATCACCGCGCCTGCAACTGCCGCCATCAGCGCGAGCTTGGCCGAAGGCACCTTGCTGGGCTCATCCAGATCAAACTGCGTCACTTCGCGCGTCGGCTGATGCGATGCGCCGCCCAATGCCTCGCGGATCGCCTGCGCAATCTCGTCTTCGGGAAGCTCGACCGCGCGGGCATAGGCCTTGGCAAAACCGATGGCATAGGTGCGCCCGGGAAGGCTTTCCAGTTTGCCCGCTTCCATTGCCTCGAGATGCCGCATCGGGATGCGTGTGCGCGAGGCGATATCCTGAAGGGTCAGGTCCTGCGCGCGCCGGGCAGCCGCCAGGCTTTCCCCAATGTGCGAAGGTGGGAAAAGATCGCCGGTTGTCGCCCCATCTCCAGATGGCGCAGCCGCTGGTTTATCTGCCGTGTCGGACACGTTTGCGCTCCCGATCCGGGTTGGCCCGGTTATGATGTTGCCCCCGAATTGGGAGAAACATGAACCAGCCCCAAAGTCAACGTTATTGGCCCTTTTTTAACCCTGTTTGGGCCGAACGGAGATGTAAAAACACTGTCATATGGCGTCTTTGCGCAAAGGTTTGCGGTTCAGCCGAGCTCGACGCCCTGATTGGTCGCCCAATCCTGCAGCGCGCCGCGCATGTCAGCGGGGGGATGCGCGAGCATTTCTTCCATCCGTGCCGTGGCCGCTTCCAGGTCGAGCGAGCGCACCATCGCCTTGATCGGGCCGACGGCGGCAGGCGTGATCGACAGGCGGCGGATACCCACGGCAAGCAGTGCCAGCGCCTCGAGCTGCCGCCCGCCCATCTCGCCGCAGACGGTGAGGTCGATGTCATAGGGCTCGACCGATTTCACCACGCGGCGGATGAAGCGCAGGATCGCCGGCGAAATCCAGTCATAACGTTGCGCCAGCTTGGGATGTGCCCGGTCGGCCGCCAGCAGAAACTGGGTAAGGTCGTTGGTGCCGATCGACAGGAAATCGATCTTCGGCCCCAGCAGGTCGAGTGTTTCGGCCAGAGCCGGCACCTCCAGCATCGCGCCAAAGCGAATACGATCAGGCAGCATCTTCTTGCGGCCCTTGAGGAACGCGAGCTGCTCCTCGAAGACCTGGCGTGCGGCATCATATTCCCAGGGTTCGGCGATCATCGGGAACATGACGTTGAGTGTCCGCCCCGCTGCCGCCTCGATCAGCGCCCGCGCCTGCACCTTGAGCAGTCCGTCACGTTCCAGCGCCACGCGGACCGCGCGCCAGCCCATGGCAGGGTTTTCCTCACCGGGGCCATCCTCGCGCAGATAGGGCAGCGACTTGTCGCCGCCGATATCGACGGTGCGGAATACCACCGGCTTTTCCCCCGCCGCGTCGAGCACGTCGCGATAGAGCCGCAACTGCCGCTCGCGCTGCGGCAATGTGGCCGAGACGAGGAACTGGAACTCGGTGCGGAACAGCCCCACGCCGTCCGCGCCGGTGACCGCCAGATGGGCAATGTCATCGCGAAGCCCGGCGTTGATCAGCACGTCGATGCGCTGGCCATCCCTCGTGCGCGGCTCGACATCGCGCAGCGCCGCATAGGCGGCCTGCTTTTCGCGGCTGCGCAGATATTTGGCCTCGAACGCCTCGATCACCTGCGGCGCGGGACGGATCAGCACCGAATTCTCGTTGGTGTCGATCAGCAGATGGTCATCCTGCCGCACCTGGTGCAGGATGTTGCGCATCCGGCCCATCACCGGAATGCCCATGGCCCGCGCGACGATGGTGACGTGCGCGGTGAGCGAGCCCTCCTCCAGGATCACGCCCTTGAGCCGCCGCCGGTCATATTCGAGCAGCTCTGCCGGCCCCAGGTTGCGCGCGATCAAGATGGTGTCCTGGCGCAGGCCCATTTGCGCAGCGGTGCCGATCTGGCCGGAAACGATGCGCAGCAGCCGGTTGGACAGGTCCTCCAGATCGTGCATCCGGTCGGCGAGCAGCGGATCGTCGATCTGCCGCATGCGCATGCGGGTGCGCTGCTGGACGCGTTCGATCGCGGCCTCGGCGGTCAGGCCGCTGTCGATCGCCTCGTTGATCCGCCGCGACCAGCCCTCGTCATAGGCGAACATCTTGTAGGTCTCGAGCACCTCGTCATGTTCGCCGCCTTTGCCGAATTCGGCCTGGCTCGCCATCTTGTCGATCTGCTCGCGCATCTTGATGAAGGCGGAATAGACGCGCTGGCGCTCCGCCTCGACATCCTCTGCCACGATATGCTCGATGGTAATGCGCGGCTGGTGGAAGACCGCCTTGCCGCTCGCCAGCCCCGCCACCAGCGGAAAGCCGATCTCGCGCTGCGAATGCGTCAGCTCCGCGCCGCCATCGACCGCGCCCTGCGCATCGACCAGCCCGGCATTGGCGATCAGCTCGGACAGCACCATCGCCACCGTCTGCATCGCCTCGATCTCGACCTCGAGATAGCGGCGCGGCTCGACATGCTGGATGCACAGCACCCCGACAGCGCGCTCCATCCGCACGATCGGCACCCCGGCAAAGCTGTGGAACTTTTCCTCGCCGGTCTCGGGGCGATACTGAAAGTCCGGATGCGCGGTCGCCTCGGCCAGGTTCAGCGTCTCGACATTCTTGGCGATCGTGCCGGTCAGCCCCTGCCCCAGCGCCAGCTTGGTGACGTGCACCGCCTCCTGGTTGAGGCCGCGCGTGGCGAACAGTTCCAGCACGCCTTCGCGCAACAGATAGATCGAACACACCTCGCTGTTCAGCGAATCCCCGATAATGTCGACCACCTGGTTGAGCTTGGCCTGCGCATTGGTGCGGGCGGCCATGACATCGTGCAGACGGGTAAGAATGTTGCGGGCGGCGAGCGTGGCGTTGATCTGGGCTTCGGACATGCCATGGGTCTAGCACGCGGAAAAGCGGCGCGCCATCCGGGCTTCGCTCCGATTTGGGGTGATGTGCCGGCTATCGACACAGACCGCTCCTTATCGTATCAATACAGCAACACACCTCGATCCGGGAGTTTTGCCTTGTCCATTCGTTTGCCCTTCATTCGCGTCGCGCCGATCAAGTTCTGCATGGCCGCCGGACTGACGCTCGCCGCGCTGCCCGCTCTGGGCCAGGCATATCGCCCCGCCTTTCACCCCGAAGAGCTCAAGGGCCCGCCCAAGGGAACGCCCAACGAGGTGCTGGTTCTTGGCACTCCGCACCTGTCGGGCCTGCCCGAAAGTTTCACGCCGGACCTGCTCGCCCCGTTGCTTGATCGGCTGGCGGCATGGCGGCCCACCGCGATTGCCACCGAGGATCTGTCCGGCCTGCAATGCGACAGCCTGCGCCGCCATCCTTCGCGCTATGCCGAAACGGTGAAGGTCTATTGCTTCGATCCGGCTCCGGCGGGCGCTGCAACGGGGCTGAGCGTGCCCGAGGCCAATGCCGAGGCGGAGCGGTTGCTGGCCGCCTGGCCCGCCAGCCCCACGCCTAGCCAGCGGCGTCACCTCGCTGCCGTGCTGCTGGCAGCCGGAGAACCCGGCTCCGCCCTGGTGCAATGGCTGAGGCTATCGACCGAGGAGCGCAAGGCAGGCGATGGACTGACCGAGGCTCTGGTCGCAACGCTCGAAAAAGCGCGCACGCGGCGGAACGAGACCGATCTGCTGGCTGCGCCGCTCGCCGCGCGGCTCGGGCTGGAGCGGCTGTGGAGCGTCGACGATCACACGGCGGACTCGCCCGAACCCACCGACCTTGCGGAAATAAAGGCCAACGAGCAGGCGATCATGACGGCGTGGGACAATCCGGCATCCCATGCGCGACGGGCCGAAAGCGAGCAGCTCAATGCCAGGCTTACGCAACCCGATGGCCTGTTGAACCTGTATCGCGCCTATAATTCGGCCGAGACCCAATTGGTCACCTATCATTCAGATTTCGGTGCCGCTCTGGTTGAGCCATCCGCTCAAGGCTTTGGCCGGAAATATGTCGGCTATTGGGAGACGCGCAATCTGCGCATGGTGGCGAATATGCGCGATGTTCTGGGCCGCTATCCGGGGACGCGGATGCTCACGATCGTCGGCGCTTCGCACAAGGGCTATTATGAGGCGTATCTGCACCAGATGCACGACGTGCAGCTGGTCGACAGCGACACGGTCTTGCGCTGACGCCGGGACCACGCAACGACTATCAGCCCCGTTGCCCGACGCGCGCTCTGCCCCCGGCCTGTATCAGGCCTTGCAGGCGCGCCGGGCGGTTTTGCGGACGCCAGGCCCCCCGGCCGACATCCGCGGTAATCAGATCAACCTAATCAGTGCAGGCTGATTTCCTCCTTGATACGCAGTTTCTGCTTCTTGAGTTTGGCGATCAGCGCAGTGTCGGGTGCCGGCCTGCGCTCTTCGTCGTGGATCATCCGTTCGATACCAGCATGCTTGGCCTTGAGGGCTTCGGTATGGCTGTCGTTCAGCATGTATGTCTCCTTCGACTCGTTGCCTTCTCATCTTGGGACAGCAATCTAAACATAAAATTTCCGGCCTGTCTGTGGCGTTATGCACAGGCCCGCTTGCAATGCGGCGAAACATTCCATAACCGCGATAACCGGCAGGCCTCGCGCCTGCGCTATGGCGATCCAGGGCCCTGACCGGGCCATGCTGTGGTGGGAAAGGGCGCGCGCGTGACAGAGGAAGAAGTCCGGCAGAAGCTGGTCTCATTGCGCATTGAGCATCGCGATCTCGACCATGCCATTGTCGCGCTCAGCAATGGCGGAACGCCGGACATGCTGCAGCTTGCCCGGCTGAAGAAGCGCAAGCTGATGCTGCGCGACCAGATCGCGATACTGGAAGACTATCTGATCCCCGACATCATCGCCTGAACGGCACCGCAAACCGCTTCACATGTATGCGTTCGACTGTTCCGAGTTGACACAAAGCCCCGCAATGGCGGCTTAACCATAGCTTTGGCCTGTGCAGGTTCATGCGGATTTGGCAGACATCGCACATGGAAAGCGTTCAATCCCCCTTCACTGCCAAGCTGGTCGAGTCGCTCTATATCGAGGCGATGGTCCTTGCCGACGAGGCGCGCTCCTATTTCGAGCTGACCCCACGCGAACAGGGGCTGGGCGAGCAGGACGATATCCGCATCGACATGTCATGCGAGTCATTGCGCGTGACCACCCGGCTGATGCACTCGATCGCCTGGCTGCTGAACCAGAAAGCGTTCTTCGCCGGCGAGCTTTCCGAACATCAGCTCCGCAGCCGCAGCCGCTCGCTCGGCAAATGCAGCACCAGCGATCCGTTCGTGGTGACGCGTCTTCCCGTCGAGGCGCAGCGTCTGGTCCACGAAACCCAGCACCTGCTGGATCGGCTGATCCGGCTGGAACGGTCGCTCGAGGCGGACCGGCTTGGCTTTGCCGAGGTGCAGGCCATGCACCCGATGGTTCACCAGATGCAGGCCCGGCTCGCCAGCGAACTGGCCTGAACCCGGCAACGCCAGGGCAAATGCCCGATTGCAATCTGCCACCCCCTGTTTAATCATGTGATTAAACAGCGACCGGACACGATCCGGCGGAGAGGACAGGCATGCAGGCATTTCCGACGCGCGCGGAGGATATCAGCCGCGACTGGTTGCAGGGGCAGCTGGACGCAGCGGGCGTTCTGGACGGCGCGCATATCGCGGCGATGGACTCGACGCCGATCGGGACCGGACAAGTGGGCGATACCGTCCGGATCGCGCTCAGCTACGACCGCCCTGCCCCTGGCGCACCGCGCTCCATTGCCGCCAAGCTGCCTTCGCGCGATGCCACCAGCCGCACGACCGCAGCGCATTTCAAGCTGTACCTGCGCGAGGTAAATTTTTACGCGCGTGTCGCGCCGCTGATCTCGATGCGCGTGCCCCAGGTGTTCACCGCGCTGATCGATGATGCCGGATGCGATTTCATCCTGCTGTTCGAAGATCTCGGCCCGGCTCAGGCGGGCAACCAGCTGGCCCCCTGCACGCCCGAACAGGCGCGTGCCGCCATCTGCCAGGCGGCGCTGCTGCATGCCTCGACTGATGGTCTGCCGGTGCTCGACGAGGACTGGCTGCAAGGGGACCCGGCCGCGCGCGACTGGATCATCCAGGCCTATCCCGGCGCGCAGGCCGTTTTCCGCGAACGCTATGCCGGGCAGATCGAACCCGAATATCTGGAGGTGTGCGAGCTGCTGGCCGAGCATTGCGCGACCTGGTTCCATTTCACGCCCTCGACACGCTGCATCATGCATGGTGATTTCCGGCTCGACAACATGCTGTTCGACATTCGTGGCGGCGCTGAGCCGATCGCGCTGGTCGATTGGCAGACCTGCGTCACGGGCGGCGGCACCAGCGATCTGGGCTATTTTCTGGGTACCGGTATCGGCACGCAATTGCGGCGCGTGCATGAGGACGCACTGATCGACCTGTATTGCGCCGAGATGACCCGGCTGGGGGTACCGCGCGACCGCGCCGCGATCTGGGACGATTATCGCATCGGCGCGCTGTCTGGCCTGTCGACCGCGGTTTTCAGCGCCGCCTTTGTCGAGCGGACCGAGCGCGGCGATGCCAATTTCCTGTCGATGGCGCGCGGCGCGTGCAGCCTGGCGATCGACCATGACAGCATCGGCGCACTGCTGCGCAATGCAGAAAAACAAGCGGAGACAATGGGATGCTGACCAAAGGTGATGACTATCCCCTGCACCAGACACCAGAGCCGATCGCCTATTCCGGCACCGACCGCAATTTCTACGACCGCTATTTCTTCAACGGCTACAATCCCGATGGCAGCGGCTTTTTCGCGCTGGCCTTTGGCGTATACCCGCATCTCGACATCGCCGACGCCAGCTTTTGCTGCATTCGCAATGGTGTGCAACACAATCTTCACGCCTCGCGCGAACTCGGGATGGAGCGGCTGGACCTGGCGGTCGGCCCGATCCGGATCGAGGTGATCGAGCCACTCAAAGTACTTCGCATCCATGTTGACGGCGAAGGGATCAAGGCGGAACTGACCTTCACAGGCCGTGCCTTCCCGATCGAGGAGCCGCGCTTCACCTTCCGCAACGGCCCGCGCACCTTCATGGACTATACGCGGATGACCCAGAACGGCCATTATAGCGGCTGGATCGAGATTGATGGCGAGCGCATCGATGTAGTGCCCGGATGCAGCGGCACCCGCGATCGCAGCTGGGGTGTGCGCCCGGTCGGCGCGGCCGATGCCCAGCCGCACTCGGGCAGCCGCCAGCCGAGCTTTTTCTGGCAATGGACGCCGATCAATCTGGAAAGCCGCAGCCTGTTCTTTCACCTGAACGCGCATCGCAGCGGCAAGCCGTGGAATACGCGCGCGGTGATTGCCCCCGATGGCGCAGGACATGACGAATTTGTCGAGACGCCCGACGCCGAGATGGTCACGCAGCACCAGCCTGGCACACGCTGGCCTGCGGGCGGCGACCTGGTGATCGATACCGGGCAAGGCCCCCTCAGCGTCAGCTTCACGCCACTGCAGCGCTTCCAGATGCGCGGTCTGGGCTATACCTGTGCGCGCTGGGGCCATGGGCTGAACCATGGCGCCCTGGCGGTCGAACGCGAGGATTTCGATCTTGCCGCGCTCGACCCGCTCGCCCCCGACATGGGCAATCTGCACGTGCAGATCCTGTGCCGCGTGACGACCAGCGCGGGCGAGACCGGGCTGGGCACGTTCGAGCAGTTGGTGCTCGGCCCCTATGATCCCTGGGGGCTGACCGGCTATGGCGACACGCCGGTCAGCGGCTGAACCTCACTTGCGGTAGACGCGCACATTCTTGCTGCGGTGCTGGACCACCGGGCTGTGATGCACCGGCACGTCCTCGGTCACAACAACCGTTTCATTGCAGTTGCAGCTTCCCGGCGTGATCGTGATGGTGGTGACGATCGGCGGCGGATAGTAATAATAATAGCCCGGAGGCGGCGGCGGATAACCCCCCGGCTGGCCCGGAGCGACGCCCTGCTGCGCCAGCAGGCGCTTGCAGCGCTCGCGATCCTCGGCCTTGTCGATCACCATGCCGGCGATCGCCCCGACGCCCGCGCCGATCAGCGTACCGCCGGTGCGGTTGCCGCGACCGGCAATCCGGTTGCCCGCAAGACCGCCAACCGCTGCGCCGACCGCTGCGCCGCCCAGACCGTTGTCGCGGCGGCAGGCTTCCAGAAAGGCGGGATCATAATCGCCTGCATAGTTCACAGGAGGCGGCGGCGCATAGCTGGTGCCATAGCCGCCCGCAGTCTCTGCCGCGAGCAGGCGCTTGCAGCGTTCACGATCCTCTGCCTTGTCGATGACCATACCGGCCAGCGCACCCACGCCCGCGCCGATCAGCGTGCCGCCAGTCCGATTGCCACGCCCGGCGATGCGGTTGCCCGCAAGGCCTCCGGCAGCGGCACCGATCGCCGCTCCACCGAGGCCGCTGTCACGGCGGCATGCCTCCAGAAACGCGCGCTCGTCCATGCCCGAATAAGCCGGCGGCGGAGGCGGCGGAAGGCTGGGATCATAATCGACACCGGCGGTATCGGCGGGGCCACGCACCCAATGCGTGCCCTCGAGCACATCGTCATTACCCAGCAACAGGCTGTTGTCATAGTTATAGGGGTCGTAATCGGGCGAATAGGTCTGCTGCACCACGGTGGTGGCGGTGCCCGGCGCGGCCTGCCAGTTGACGCCCTGGACCGTGTCAAACACCCGGCCATTGCGGTCGGTCAGCACGGCATCGTCATAATAGCGCGACCAGCCAAAGCCCTGGGCCGGGCGCGGCAGGCGATACCCCTGCCAATTGGCGATGTAATAGCTGGGGGCCACCCAGACGCGCGGCAGGATGAAGCCACGGAAGGGGCGGACATAAGCCGGTGCACCGACGGGAAAACGCATGCCATAGCCGGGGCGCACCACGGTGCTGCCGTTGAGCGCACTGCCGGCCTTGAAATCGAACCAGCCCGAAGCGGTCTTTTTCATCGGCGATTCGGCGGCCTGAGCGGGCAGCGCCATGCCGGCAACGGCAAGCAGGCTGGCGGCCATCGCGGCGTGACGCATGGAAGCAAAGGCGCGGCTCTTCATGGTTAACTCCCCTTGGGCAATCGCTGACACCGATAAGCGAGGCGCACAGCTTGCCGCCATGCCGCCCCGCTTTCTTAAGGCTTTGTTAGCATTTGCCGGGGGTTTGCACCATTGCAGCGATGTAAAACCGCCTGTGCGCAAGCCGCCTGTTTCAATATGGGTCAGACCGGCGCATCGGGGTTAACCGCGCTTAAATCCGTCCCGCAAGGCTGCGCGCCAGCCGTTCGATCCCCGCACGATCCTCTTCATCGAACCGGGACAGATGCGGGCTGTCCAGATCGATGACATGCGTCACCTGTCCCTCGTGGATGACCGGCACCACCAGTTCGGACTGGCTGGCAGCATCGCAGGCGATATGCCCGGGAAAGGCGTGGACATCGGCGACAAGCTGAGTCTCGCCGCTCGCCGCTGCCGTACCACACACGCCGCTGCCCAGCGCGATGCGGATACAGGCAGGCTTGCCTACGAACGGACCCAGTACCAGCCCGCCATCGACCATCCGGTAAAAGCCCGCCCAATTGAGGCCGGGGAGAAATTGCCCGATCAGCGCGGCGACATTGGCCATGTTCGCAACGCCATCAGGCTCACCCGCGACCAGCGCCATAGCCGCCGAATGCAGATCGTCATAAAGCTGCGACTTGGGAGCGTTGGGATCAATATCAAATGCGTACATGGCGTTAGGTCCGATATCTCAGGTTCAGTCGAAGGACACGCGACCGCGGTTCTTCTTGATGGTGGAGCGGTTCTTCTTGCCCGCAAGCCGCTCGGTCTTGCCGACGCGGTTGAGGCGCGATTTGGCGCGCACGGCAGGAAGATCATAGGCCTCGGCGAGCAAGGCGGCCAGCCGTTCGCGCGCCTCGCGCCGATTGGCCTCCTGCGTGCGATGGCTGCGCGCCTGGATTACCAGCTCGCCATCCTGGTTGATCCGGCTGCCCGCCAGCGCCCGCAACCGGCTATAGACCAGAGGCGGCAGCCCCAGCGCGAAGATGTTGACGTGCAGCTGAACTGCCGTCGCGACCTTGTTGACATTCTGCCCACCCGGACCGGATGCGGTGATGAAGCGTTCTGAAACAATGGCATGATCAGGAATATTGATATCAGGCATCAATATCCTCCGGCACGGCAAAGCCCAGCTTCAGGAAGCGTTCGGGCATGGTCGCGCGGGCCTCGATCGCCGGCTTGCCGCCGCGCGGGATTGTCAGGCTGGCGGCATGCAGCATCAGCCCGGCTGGATCGACCTTGCCATAAACCGGATCGCCGACCAGAGCGTGGCCCAGCCCGTGCAGCGCATGCACGCGGATCTGGTGGGTCCGCCCCGTCTCCGGCCTGAACTCGATCAGCGTCCGGCCCTGCACGACCGCCAGATGCCGCCAGTGCGTTACGGCGCGCTTCCCGCCAGTGTCGGGCACGATCCGCCAGCCTTCGGCCGCGCTGCTGATCTTGGCGAGCGCCAGGTCGATGGTGCCGCCCTGCTCCGCTACCAGCCCCTCGACCACCCCCCAATATACCTTGGTCACCACGCCGCTCTCGAACGCTGCACCATAGCGCTTGAGCGCCTTGACGTTGCGCGCCAGCAGCAGGCAGCCCGACGTATCCTGATCGAGCCGATGCACGGGTTGTGGCTCGCGCCGAAAGCCGAAGCGCAAGGTGGGCAGAAAATCCTCTAGACTGCGGCCACCGCGCCGGGGCTGGCTGACCGGCAGGCCCGCTGGCTTGTCGATGACAAGCGCCTCGCCATCCATGAACGGCAGCGCATCGGCGGCGCAGAAATCGGGTACGGCAGACGGCATGACGTCAGGCCGCATCGGCCAGGGCAAGGCTCTCGGCGAACAGCTCGATCGCGCGCAGGCGGTCATGCTGGTGATAGGCATTGCACGAAATCATGACCTCATCGGCACCGAAAGCGTCGACCAGCGCCAGCACCCTGGCGCGGACCGTATCGGGCGTACCGAATGCGGCAATGCGCGCCTGTGCCCCGACGATCATCGCCTCGCGCTCGGTAAAGCCCATGTCGCGGCTGTCCTCGGGCGACACGGCCGGTTGGGTGCCCCCGCCCAGCAAGCGCGCGATGTTGAGGAAATAGTTCTTGCGCAGCAACTCGGCCCGTTCGGCATCGTCGCAGGCGAACGCTGTGGTCGCCAGCATCACATAGGGCTCAGCGAGCTGGGCGCTGGGGCGGAAGTTGCGGCGATACAGGTCGGTCAGGCTGGGATCGGCATGCGGGTTGATGAACAGCGCCAGCGCATAAGGCAGCCCCAGCGCGCCAGCCAGCATCGCGCTGTCCGGGCTTGTGCCCAGGATCCAAATGGGTACATCGCCCGCCGGCTCGGGACTGAGCCTCGGCTCGGTCAGGCTGCCGTCGAAATATCCTGCAAGTTCAGCTACCTGTTGCGGGAACTCGCGAAAGCTCGGCGGATGCGGCGCGGATAGGGCGAGCCGCGACGCGCATTTCGCCACCCGGCGCGCGCCCGACGCCCAGATCGATGCGTCCGGGGTACAGGTTGCTCAGCACGGAGAACTGTTCGGCGACCTTGTAGGCGCTGTAGTGCGGCAGCATGACGCCGCCCGAACCCAGCCGGATGCGGCGGGTCTGCGCGCCCATCGCTGCGATCAGGATTTCGGGCGCGCTGCCGCACAGGAAACGGCTGGCGTGATGCTCTGACACCCAGAGGCGGTGATAGCCCAGCCGGTCGGCCAGCCGCGCTGCCTCAAGCGTTGCGTCCAATGCGGCGCTGGCGGGAATATCGGCGAAGCGCACCGATTGGTCGAGGAGCGAAAAACGGATCATCGCTCTCTAGAATAGGGCTTTCGGGGCGGGTCACAACCCCATGGCGTCACCCGCCCCTGCAAAAGCCCGTGTTATCAGTCCTCGCGCACATCCTGTTGACGCACGCCATCGCGATCAGGGACGCTGGCCGGACCGCGCGGCGTTGGCCGATCGATCATCTGCGGCGGACGTTCGGCCCGGGGCGGCCGCTCCATGCGGGGCGGCCGTTCGGCGCGCGGCGGCGGGGTGAAGCCCGGCTGCGCGCCCGGCTGGGGCTGCTGCATTTCGGGCCGGGCACGCCCTTCGCCCCTGCCCTGCCAGGCACCCCTGCCCTGGCCGTCGCCACGGACCTGACCGTCCCCACGGAACTGCCCGTCACCACGTCCCCGGCCTTCACCGCGACCCTGCCAGCCGCTGCGTCCATCCTGGGGCTGACCGATCTGATCCTGCTGGCTCTGCTGCCAACGTTCCATCCGCCGCTGGCGGTCTTCAGGCGTCAGGCCGCCCATGCGCTCGCGCTCGCCGCGACGGGTGCGCGGGAATTCCTGACCGTTCGCTTCGCGCTCGCGCCGCCAGTCGCGCCGGTCGTCCAGCGTCTCGCGCCGATCCCTGCGCCAGTCGCGGCGATCATCGCGATAGTCGCGGCGATCATCGTGCAGATCGCGGCGATCCGCACGCCGCTGCTGCTGATATTCCCAACGACGCTGGCCCCAATAGCGGCGCTGGCGGTCGTCCATCGCAAAGCGCCGACCTCCGGGCCGGTCGTAGAGCCACAGGCCATAGCCGGGATAATAGAAATTGTTCCAATAGCCGCCGCCATAGCCGATCTGGCCAAAGCCATAGCCGGCATCGCAGCCATACCAGCTGTCCCAGGCGGAAAAGCCGTCGCAATAGGGATCGAAGCCGCCGGCATAGCCGCCGCTGCCGACACCGACCGAGACGCCACCATAGCCGCCATAGCCGCCATAGTCACCATAGCCGTAAGCGCACGCCGAAAGTGACGCAGCGCCAAGCGCCAGCGCCGCAACACGAACCGCCTGGCGGCGGGCATTGTGCAATAAGGAAAGAGGTTTCAACGCATCATCCCCATGTCGCCGCAAGCCAGGCGCGGCGGGCCGCCGGGGTAAGCCCCCGATGGTTCGTTCATAGAACCGGCCAGTTGAATTAACGATGAATGGAAAATCTGCTGCGACAGACCGCTTGCTAACATTGGTGTCAATTGGTATTTAATGGATCGATTAAACCAGAGCAGAGGATTCCCCATGGCCACCGTGATTGCTCCCCCGCGCGAAATGTTCCCCGATCACACGATCCAGCGTGACAGCGGCAATCCGCATTGGACCCGGATGCCGGGACCGGGCTCGCTCGACCATATTCCGGGTGAGGACGGCCTGCCGATCCTGGGCGTGACGCTGAAGATGCTCGCCGATCCGGAGAAGTTCGGCAACGAGATGCGCGCCAAATACGGCCCGGTCTATCGCACCAATGCCTTTGGCCGCCGCCAGGTCGCGCTGTTCGGCGCGGAAGCCAACGAGCTGGTGCTGTTCGACCGCGACAAGGTGTTCTCTTCCGAACAGGGCTGGGGTCCGGTGCTCAACCTGCTCTTCCCGCGCGGCTTGATGCTGATGGATTTCGACCATCACCGTGCCGACCGCCGCGCCCTGTCGATCGCCTTCAAGCCCGGTCCGATGCGCCATTATGCCGAGAAGCTCAACGAGGGGATTGCGGCGCGGGTCAATGAATGGGCGAACCGCGACATTCTGTTCTATAGCGAAATCAAGAAGTTGACGCTTGATCTTGCCGCGACCTCTTTCCTTGGCATCCCTTGGGGCCCCGAAGCGGACAAGATCAACACGGCCTTTGTCGACATGGTCCAGGCATCGATCGGCGTGGTGCGCCGTCCGCTGCCCTTCACCAAGATGGGCCGGGGCGTGGCCGGACGGAAGTT
Source organism: Blastomonas sp. SL216 (assembly GCA_026625625.1). Lineage (NCBI taxonomy): Bacteria > Pseudomonadati > Pseudomonadota > Alphaproteobacteria > Sphingomonadales > Blastomonadaceae > Blastomonas > Blastomonas sp. SL216. Next base: position 642,615 of record CP113055.1, on the reverse strand, counting down.
CCTGGTCGATTATTTCACGCCCGAGGTCCAGAAGCGCCGCGAACAGCAGGGCCCGGACATGTTCAGCCAGTTCTGCCGCGCCACCCGCGACGATGGCAGCCTGCTCACCACCGATGAGGTGGTCGATCACATGAACTTCCTGATGATGGCCGCGCACGACACCATCACCTCGTCGGCCAGCTCGCTGATCTGGCTGCTCGCGCGCCATCCCGAATGGCAGGACAAGATCCGCGCCGAGCTGCTCGAGCATGCGCCTGCAGGCACGCCGATGCCCTATGATTCGCTGCCCAATCTCGAGCTGACCGAGATGGCGTTCAAGGAAGCGCTGCGGCTGATCCCGCCGGTGCCCTCGACCCCGCGCCGTGCGCTCAAGGATTTCGAATTCGGCGGCTATCGCATCCCGGCCGGCACCCCGGTCAGCATCAGCGCCGCCTATACCCACAAGCAGGAAGAGCACTGGCCCGAGCCGCACCGGTTCGATCCGATGCGCTTCACCGCAGAGGCGACCCGCAACCGCCACAAATATGCGTGGGTGCCGTTCGGCGGCGGCGCGCATATGTGCCTGGGGCTGCACTTTGCCTATATGCAGATCAAGGTGCTGTTGCATCACGTGCTCAGCCAGCATCGCATCGTGACCGAACCGGGCTATGCCCCCGAATGGCAGGCCTGGCCGATCCCGCAGCCCAAGGATGGCCTGAAGGTGCGTTTCGAGCGAATCTGACGGCTCAAGCTTGACGGCATTCCTCGTCACCCCCGCGAAGGCGGGGGTCCCGCTTCTTCGCGACGGTCGGTGAAGGTAGCGGGATTCCCGCGTTCGCGGGAATGACGATGAAGAAAACGGGGTTGCCTGTCGTGACCTCTGCGCTAAACGCGCACGCAATCGCAACAGGAGACGCCCCGAAATGCCGCAGCTTGTCCTTATCCGTCACGGCCAGTCGCAATGGAATCTGGAGAACCGCTTCACCGGCTGGTGGGATGTCGACGTGACCGAAAAGGGCGCGGAGGAAGCGCGCGCGGCCGGACGGCTGATGCGCGACAAGGGGCTCGATTTCGACATCGCCTTCACCTCGCTGCAGACCCGCGCGATCAAGACGCTCAACCTGGCACTCGAAGAAATGCAGCGGCTATGGCTGCCGGTCGAGAAGGACTGGCGGCTCAACGAGCGGCATTATGGTGGCCTGACCGGCCTCGACAAGGCCGAGACCGCAGCCAAGCATGGCGACGAGCAGGTGCATATCTGGCGCCGCAGCTTCGACATTCCGCCGCCGCCGCTTGAGGCCGGATCGGAATTCGATCTGTCGAAGGACCGCCGCTATGCCGGCATCGCGATCCCCAACACCGAAAGCCTGAAGGACACCATCGAACGCGTGCTGCCCTATTGGGAAAGCCGGATCGCCCCCGAACTGAAGGCGGGCAAGCGCGTCATCATCTCGGCACATGGCAATTCGCTGCGCGCGCTGGTTAAGCATCTGTCGGGCATCGCCGATGATGCGATCACCAGCCTGGAAATCCCGACCGGCCAGCCGATCGTCTATCAGCTCGACGACAATCTCGCCGAAGTCGAACGCTATTATCTCAGCGAGCGCTGATCCGCGCGATCAGGCGAAATGCGCATCATGATGGTCGATCTCGGCCAGCAGATGCGCAACCGCCTCTTCGGGCAGGAACGAGCCAATGAAACTGTTGGCCGCCAGCGTTTTCAGCTGATCGCGGCTGAGGTCCAGCGCTGAGGCGATGGCGCGGTAATTCGCGTTCACATAACCGCCGAAATAGGCCGGATCGTCCGAATTGACCGTGGCCCGGATGCCGGCATCGAGCATCCTGGCGACCGGGCTCTGGCCGATTTCGTCGATCACGCACAGCTTGAGGTTGGAGAGCGGGCAGACGGTGAGCGTCATGCCCTCGCCCGCGATCCGCGAGACCAGGCCTGCGTCCTCCAGCGCGCGGTTGCCATGGTCGATCCGGTCGACACCCAGGATGTCGAGCGCCTCGTGGACATATTCGGGCGGCCCCTCCTCGCCCGCATGCGCGACCAGCTTGAGCCCCAGCGACCGGGCGCGCGCGAAAACGTTGCGGAACTTCGAGGGCGGATGCCCGACCTCGGAGGAATCGAGACCCACGCCCGCGATCTTGTCGAGATAGGGGATCGCCTCGTCCAGCGTCGCTTCGGCCGCCGCCTCATCGAGATGGCGCAGGAAGCACATGATGAGCCGCGAGGTGATTCCCCATTGCTTCTCGCCATCGGCCAGCGCGTCGGCAATGCCGGTAATGACATCCGCGAAGGCTACGCCGCGCTCGGTATGGCCCTGCGGGTCGAAGAAAATCTCGACATGCCGGACATGGTCGGCATGCGCGCGCTCCAGATAGGCCCAGGTCAGGTCGTAGAAATCCTGCTGCGTGAGCAGCACCGCCATGCCCTGATAATAGATATCCAGAAAGTCCTGCAAATTACTGAAATTATAGGCCTGGCGAATTTCCTCGACGCTGGCGAAAGGGATCGCGACCTTGTTGCGCTGTGCGAGTTCGAACAGCATCTCGGGCTCCAGCGAGCCTTCGATATGCAGGTGCAGTTCGGCCTTGGGCAGGCGGGCGATATAGGCGTCACGCTGATCGGGTGTCATGCGATGAGGTTATGCCAAGTGGCGTTAAAGGGCGCAATTCCCATCACCAACTTTCGTCACCCCCGCGCATGCGGGGTCCCGCTATTCACACCACCGTCGACACGGAAGCGGGATTCCCGCGTTCGCGGGAATGACGGTTGGATGAGCGCCTTTCTATTCCCCCAGGATAATCGCCGCCCCCGGCTTGTGCGCGCGGATTTCATCGACGCTCAGCCCCACGATCTCGTGCGGGAAGACCAGCCATTGCTCGGTTTCGTGGACGAAAAAGTCCGGCGTCATGTCGGTCTGGTTGCGCGAGGGCTTGTAATAGACCGTCGCGATCCGCCAGTCGTGCGGCATGTTGTAGCGGCACTTGGCGGCGAGTTCATGGATGAACGCGCGGATCGACTTGCCGCTGTCGAACACGTCGTCGACCACCAGCAACCGGTCCTCGGGGCTCAGCGTATCGATGAGATAGCCCAGGGCATAGACGCGCACGTCCTTGCTCTGCTGGTCGATGCCGTAATAACTGGCGGTGCGGATGGCGATATGGTCGGCATCCACGCCATGATATTCGAGCAGCTCCTGCACCGCGATGCCCACCGGCGCGCCGCCGCGCCAGATGCCCACGATATGCGTGGGCTGATACCCGCTTTCGATCACCTTCATGGCCAGGCGATAGCTGTCTTCCAACAGGCTATTGGCAGAGATGTAGTGCTTTTCGATGGTCATGAAGCGAGCCTTGCTGAGCGCGAGCGTTGCGCCTTCTTGCCAGCACGCCCGGCCTGGTCAAGCCCTGCCCGCGCGCGTGAGGATCACGGCGGCCACCGCGAGCAGCAGGATGGCGCCCGCTTCGAACAGGATCTTGTCCGGCGCCATGTCCTTGCCCTGCAGCACGATCAGCCGGGCCAGCGCGGTGATGGCGATGAAGATCGGATAGACAAAGGGCGATCCGGTGCCGGTATAGAAGACCGCGATCATGCCGATCACCTCGGTATAGAGGAACATCAGCAGGATGTCGGCCAGCGAGATCGTGCGGGCGGCGATGATGCCCCAGACCTCCACCCCCGCCGCGAACAATGTCATCAGCGCCACCAGCACCAGCAGAACGTGTTCGATCAGCTGGAACCCGCGCACCGCCAGGGTGTCGGCAGCAAGCCGGGGCGTTGCGCCAGGGTCGGTTACAGGATCGGCCGGGTCTGCCATGGCGCATGATACCATGCCGGGCGGTCAGCGTCAGGCGTTTATCCACCACCGGATGGCATAAGCGATCACCCCCACCACGCCGACCGATATCAGCCAGAGCGCGGCCATCCAGCCCAGCCGCTCGGCCAGCGGGCGGGCATCGCCGCGATCAGGATTGTCGCTATCGGGCAGCATCAGTGATAGCCCTCATCCCCCACCTTGCCGCGGAACACCCAATAGGCCCATGCCGTATAACCGATGATCAGCGGCACGATGAACAGCGTGCCCACCAGCATGAACGCCTGGCTGCTGGGGTGGGTCGCCGCATCCCAGATCGTCACCTCATCGGGCACCACATAGGGGAACATGCTGATGCCCAGCCCGATCATGCCGAGCAGGAACAGCGTCAGGGTCAGCAGGAACGGCGCATAATCGTGCCGCTTCTGCAGCGCGCGCAGCAGCAGGAAGCTGATCAGCGCGACCAGCAGCGGCACCTGTGCCGAGAAGAGCACGCTGGGGAACGTGAACCAGCGCGCGAAATATTCGGCCTCGAGGAACGGGGTATAGAGACTGACCGCGCCGAGAGCGACCAGAGTGGCCGGGAACAGCTTCCAGCTCATGCGAAAGGCATGGTCCTGCACCGGCCCTTCGGTCTTCATGATCAGCCAGGTCGAACCCAGCAGGCCATAGCCGATCACGGTGCCGATGCCGGTCAGCACCGAATAGAGGCTGAGCCAGTCGAGCCAGCCCCCCGCATAGGCGCGTCCTTCGACCTCCACGCCCTGCAGCAGCGCGCCCAGGGTGACGCCCTGCGCAAAGGCCGCGACGAACGAGCCTGCGGTGAACGCAAAATCCCAGAATGGCTGGTGATTGGGGTCGCGCCAGCGACCTTCGAAGGCCACGCCGCGCAGCACCAGCCCCAACAGCATCGCGATGATCGGCGGGTAGATGGCGGGCAGGATGATCGCATAAGCCAGCGGGAAGGCGGCGAGCAGCCCTCCCCCGCCCAATACCAGCCAGGTCTCGTTGCCGTCCCAGACGGGCGCGACCGAATTCATCGCCTTGTCGCGCTCTGCCCCGCGCCCCAGCGCCGGGAAGATGATGCCGATGCCCAAGTCGAACCCGTCCATCACCACATAGGCGAACACGGCAAAGGCAATGATGAACGCCCAGACAATGGTCAGGTCGATGTTCATGCGCCCTCCTCCATCATGGTGCCGCTGCGCCCGCGCTGCGTGCTGTCGGCCGCTGCAGGCGTGATGCCCGCGCTGCGCAGCGGGCCCGACGCTGCCGCCTCCTCATGCCCGGTGGCAGGCTTGCTCATCAGCTTCAGGATATAAGCGGTGCCCGCCCCGAACATGATGAAATAGGTGACGATGAACGCCACCAGGGAAGCCCCGACCGCGGGCGCGGCAAGCGGCGAGACACTGTCTGCCGTGGTGAGCAGGCCATAGACGGTATAGGGCTGGCGGCCGACCTCGGTGGTGATCCAGCCGGCGATGACCGCAACAAAGCCCGACGGCCCCATGACGATCGCGGCGCGGTGCAGCCACGGCCAGTCATAAAGCCTGCCGCGCACCCGCGCGAGCAGGCTGAACAGCCCGATACCCAGCATCGCAAAGCCGATGCCGACCATGATGCGGAACGACCAGAAGATCATGCCCACCGGCGGCTGCTTGTCCTCCGGAACGCTGTCCAGCCCCGCGAGCGGTGCGTTCAGATCATGCTTGAGGATCAGCGAGGACATGTCCGGAATCTGGATGGCATAATCGACGCGCTTTTCCGCACTGTTGGGGATGCCGAAGAGGATCAGCGGCGCGCCATCGGGATGGCTCTGGTAATGGCCTTCCATCGCCATCACCTTGGCGGGCTGATGCTCGAGCGTGTTGAGGCCGTGCATGTCGCCTGCGAATATCTGCAGCGGAGCGACCAGAGCCGCCATCCACATCGCCATCGAGAACATCCGCTGCGCGCGATGATCCGCCTTGTTCTTGAGCAGGTGAAACGCGCCGACCGCACCGACGACGAACGCGGTGGTCAGATACGCGGCCATCACCGTGTGGACGAGGCGATAGGGGAAGCTGGGGTTGAAGATGATCGCCAGCCAGCTTTCGCCAGGGACGAACTGGCCATTGGCGGCGATTTCATATCCGGTCGGCGTCTGCATCCAGCTGTTGACGCTGAGAATCCAGAAGGCGGAGATGAAGGTGCCGACGGCAACCATCAGCGTGGCCGTGAAGTGCAGCTTGCGCCCGACCTTGTCCATGCCGAACAGCATGACGCCCAGAAAGCCTGCTTCCAGAAAGAAGGCGGTGAGCACCTCATAGGCCATCAGAGGGCCGATGATCGGTCCGGTCCTGTCCGAGAATACCGACCAGTTGGTGCCGAACTGATAGGACATCACGATGCCCGAGACGACGCCCATGGCAAAGGCGATAGCGAAGATCTTGCGCCAGTATTTGAACAGGTCGAGATAGATATGGTCGCTGGTCTTGAGCCACAGCCCTTCCAGCACCGCCAGATAGCTGGCGAGGCCTATCGAAAAGGCCGGGAAGATGAAGTGGAAGCTGACCGTGAAGGCAAACTGGATCCGCGCCAGCAGCAGCGCATCAAAACCATCGAACATCGGCGCGATCTCCCGTCTCGCATTGCCGCATGTGCGTGGCAGCCGGTATTTGCTCCAGTCCGGCAGCCTGCGGCTGTCACCTGTTTAGGACAGCCGCAGGATAACCCCTATTAGACACATTGTCCAAGCTGAGCTGGGCAGGATCAGGCCTTCAGATACCGGCCGAAATGCGCCAGCGTCCTGTCCCAGGCGAGCTTGGCGGCCGCCTCGTCGTACCGGGGCGTCGTGTCATTGTGAAAGCCATGGGCCGTCCCTGCATAGAAATGCGCTTCGTAGGTCTTGCCATTGGCCTTGAGCGCGGCCTCACAGGCCGGCCAGGTGGCGTTCACGCGCTCGTCATTCTCGGCAAAGTGGATCAGCAAAGGCGCCTTGATCGACGGCACCTCCTCGGGCCTGGCCTGGCGTCCGTAGAACGGCACGGCAGCGGCCAGGTCCGGATAGGCCACCGCGAGCGCATGGCAGACACCGCCGCCATAGCAGAATCCGGTGACGCCGACCTTGCCGGTCGAGGCCTTGTGATCGCGGAGGAACTCGAACCCGGCGAAGAAATCCTCCATCAGCCTGGCCGGATCGAGCGAGGCCTGCATCGTGCGACCCTGGTCGTCGGTGCCGGGATAGCCGCCCAGCGATGTCAGCCCATCCGGGCCCAGCGCCAGATAGCCCGCCTTGGCCAGCCTGCGGACGACATCCTCGATATAGGGATTGAGGCCGCGATTTTCGTGCACCACCAGCACCGCAGGCAGCTTGCCCTTGGTGTTAGTGGGCCACGCCATCAGCCCCCTGACCGTCCCATGGCCTTCGGGGCTCTGATACTCCACCCGTTCGGTACGGATTGCCGGATCATCCGGAGCGACCTGCTGCGCGAGTGCATAATCGGGGCTCAGCTGGTTGAGGATCATCAACCCGGTCACCCCCGCGGCGGCATAGCGCCCCGCCTGCTGGATGAATTCGCGCTTGCTCAGCTTGCCGTGCACATAGCCGTCGAAAATCTCGAGAATATGGGGGTGGAAGTCGCTGGCGCGCATCCGGCGCGGGGTGGTTTCGGTCATCAGGCTCATCTCCAGGTCAGGCGGGTGTCACATCCCCGAAAGCTGCAAGCGCGGCGCGGGCAATTTGTTCCCCCCATTCCTGCACGAAATGGCCGCCATCGGGGATGATCAGCGGTTCGGGACATCCCTTGATGATCGCGCGCAGCCGCGCCATCGGCGCGATGCCGAGCACCGGGTCCGCCGCGCCGACAGCCATGAAACTCTGTCCGGACCAGCGTTCGCTCCAGAAGCGCGCAGCGGCCTTGCCATGCTCCACCCCCGGCATGTCGGGCGTCACTGGCACCAGCGCCGGGAACACCTGTGCACCGGCCTTGTATTCGGGCCCCGGATAGGGCGCGTCATAAGCTGCGATTTCCTGTTCGGTGAGGTGCGGCGTACCGCGCGCGATGATGCGGCCCACCGGCAGATCGGGCGTCGACAGCGCATAATGCTTCCAGGCATCGAAGCCGGGTCCCGGGCTCTCGCCCTGCCCCAGGCCGGTGTTCATCACGATCAGCCGCGACAGTCGGTCCGCAAACACCGCGTCCACCGGCAGAGTCAGGCCGAGCAGACCGCCCCAGTCCTGCACCACCAGGGTGATGTTCCTGAGGTCCAGCCGTTCGACCAGGCGCAGCAGATGGTTGCGATGGAAGTCGAAGGTATAGACAGCGCGGTCCACCGGCTTGTCCGAGCGCCCGAAGCCGAACAGATCGGGCGCGATCACCCGCGCACCGCTATCCAGGAAAACCGGGATCATCCGGCGGTAGAGAAAGGACCAGCTCGGCTCGCCATGCAGGCAGAGGAAGACGCGGTCCGCATCCTCGGGCCCGGTATCGATCCAGGCCGCACGAAGCCCCTCATAACCCGGCAGGTCATCGGCATAGCTGACCGGATAATCGAAATCCGGCACGGCCGAAAAAGCCGCTTCGGGTGTCCGCAAAGCCTCGATCGTCATCACATGCTCTCCTCAGTCCAGGCCTGTTATCGGTTCGCCGGTGCTGGTGCGGCCGTTACCGTACCTGCCCCTATTTGCCTGCCCGGCACCCGCCCGACCGATCGGTCCAGCGCATCGAAACGCCGCAAAACCGGGCTATCCGCGCTCCACCATCATGCACAGCATGTCAGTCACCAGCGCCACTGGCGCGGCATCGTGACGGCTGCGCGCCAGCACCAGCGCACCTTCCTGCGCGGCGATGATCGTGGCCGCCATGTCTCTGGCCCGGGTCACCGCGACGCCTTCGGCCATCAGCCAGCGCGCGAGCCGCATTTCGATCCGCTGATAGGCGATGCGCACCGCCTCGCTCAATGGTCCGCCGGCCCCGCCCTGCTCCTGCCCGATCACCGCGAGCAGAGATCCGTCGAGCCAGTCGGTCCTCTGCAACCAGGCTGCAGTGACCTCCGACAGATTGCGCAAAAAGCCCACAATATCGAGCCCGCTGGCCGATAGCTGCTCGATCGCATGCAGCGAGCTATCGGCGATCCGCGCCACGCATGCGGTGGCCAGCTCAGGCTTCCCGCCGGGGAAGTGATGATAGAGCGAGCCCTTGGGCGTTTCTGACAGCGCCAGAATTTCGGACAGCCCGATCGCGTGATAGCCGCGCTGCTGAAACAGCCGGGTCGCGACACTGATCAGCCGCAGCCGGGTGGGGTGCATGTCGGTGGAAGCCGCGCCTTGACCCGAAAGGGTGGCGGGATCGAGCAAAAAGGCCAGCATAGACCAACCAGTCTAGCGAGGGGTCGCAAGCTGTCAAGCAGCACCCCTTTTTGACCCCGAAAAGCCGTTAACACTTGGCCTCCCGAGCCCCGAAAAGTGGACAAACAGGCCAAAGATTTTGTTAACCATTTGCGCTGGCACGTTAAGATCAGCGCAACCTGTGGCGATCGCGGCTTAATCTTCGGTCAATCTGTGGTTAACCCCAGCCTATGGGGCGAACGGTCTAGCAAGCCTTTTGCAAGGATTATCCTGGCCGGCTGATGAACAACCTCGATTTCTTAAGAGAGCGCGAGGTTATCACACTGATAAAACGTGGTTAAATTTTACGTTAACCAAGGTAAATAGACGATAAATCTGGCCTGTTCATTCGTTAACCAAGATTGACGAAACCTTGCCAGGGCCATGCCGCGCTGCAGGGGTTCTCAGCGATGTCGGCAGCACCAGAATTCTGGTCCGGTCGGTCCATTAACCTTTGGCTACCCGACCGGACGGTCCAAATCGAGCATTTGAAGGTCTCTGAACCCTCTTTTGAGATGCCAGAAAGGTGCCGCCAACCCTCCAAATCGCTCTCGAACGGTCCAGAATCGCCCTTTTGGGATGGGCCAGGCGGTCTGATGCTGGACTGGACGGTCCGCCCAGAGGTCCTCAAATAGACCATACGGTCTAAATTCAGATAAGTACCTGTAAAACATTGCTTTTCCCCAGACTCGCTCGATGCAGGCGCCGCTGATGCTCCCCCCTCCCCCCACTGGCGCTTCCAGCATTGCGATGAACGGCAACCATGTTAGAAAACCATCTCGGCCTGGCCCACCGCCTATCGGGTCTGCCGCAAGGGGCTTGGCTTATGACACAGACCGATCGCCATCTTTCGCTCGACGCCATTCGGGGCTTTGCGGTGATGGGCATTTTGCTGCTCAACATCATCGGCTTCGCGATGCCCGATGCGGCCTATGTGAACCCTGCAGCGTGGGGCGGAACCGATCCGCTCAACGCCGGGGTATGGGCGATCAATTTCGTGGCGTTCGATGGCAAGATGCGCGGCCTGTTCAGCGTGCTGTTCGGAGCGAGCATGTTGCTGGTCATGCAGCGCGCCGAGGCCGCCGGGCAGAACCCGCGCAGCGTGCATCTCAACCGCATGGCCTGGCTGTTCGTCATCGGGTCAGCCCATTTCATCCTGATATGGTGGGGCGACATTCTGGTGCCTTATGCAATCTGCGGCACGCTCGCGCTGTTCTTCGTGAACAAGGATGTGAAGCAGCTGCTGCGCTGGGCGGCCATTTTCTACACGCTCTATTTTGTGCTGACGCTTTTGCTGGTCGGCGGCGGCTGGTGGCAGTCGGTTCAGGGTTCGGCCGCCGGTGCGGATGCCGAGACGATCGAGGGCACCCGCAAGATGCTGGCCAGCTTCGGCAAGCCGGGCACCGAGCAGATCACCGAAAGCCTGGAGCTGTATCGCAGCGGCTGGCTGCCGATCATGCGCGAGCATCTGGGCATGTTCCCGGAATCGCTCGTCAACACCCTGATGTTCTTCACGCTCGATACGCTGGGGATGATGCTGCTGGGCATGGCGATGCTCAAAAGCGGCTTCATCCTGGGGATGTGGGCTCCTTCCATCTACGCCAAGGTTGCGCTGCGGGCGTTCGCCATCGGCCTGGGTCCGATGATCGCGCTGGCCGCCTGGGTCATCGCCAGCGGCTATGACACGGTGATCACGTTTGCTGCGTTCTTCAGCCTCTCCTTCCCCTTCCGCATCGTGCTGACGGTCGGCTGGGCCGCAGCCTTGCTCTGGTGGGTGGTGGACCATCGCGACAGCGCGCTTGTCGTGCGCGTCGCCGCCGCCGGCCGCGCCGCATTCAGCAATTATCTGGGCACCAGCCTGTTGATGACCTTCATCTTCTATGGCTGGGGTCTCGGGCTGTTCGGCGAGATCAACCGCGCCACGGCGATGCTGTTCGTGTTCGCGGCATGGGGAATCATGCTCACCTGGTCCAAGCCCTGGCTGGAACGGTACCGGTTCGGACCGGCCGAATGGCTGTGGCGATCGCTGGCGCGCAGAAAACTGCAGCCGATGCGTTTGCGATAGAATCGCAAAAAGACTGTTGCGATGCGTTCTCAATATCGCTATCTCGGCGATCACAGGAGAGACGCATGGTTGTTTGCATCTGCAATGCGATTCGGGAACAGGACCTCAAGGACGCTCTGCGCGATGGCGCGGCCCGCCCGGCAGAGGTCTACGCTCGGCTCGGTCGGCGTCCCAAATGCGGCCAGTGCCTGTCGTTTGCGCAAAGCATTATCACCCGGGAAACTGCGACCGCCTAGCAATAGCCGGCTAAATTCCGGTTAAAAATCAAGTATTTCCCGCGCTGCAAAGTCTTTCCAATCGCTGAAAACGGCGCTATTGTGCGCTCCTGAACTAATCACGCCCATGCGCCTTGAGAGAGGCCGTGCGGTTACAGGAGCATCATCATGAAGGGCGACCCCAAGGTCATCGAATATCTCAACGACGCGCTCAAGAACGAGCTGACGGCGATCAACCAGTATTTCCTGCATTCGAAGATGCTGGCCAATTGGGGCATCAAGAAGCTCGCCAAGTTCGAATATGAGGAATCGATCGACGAGATGAAGCACGCCGACAAGCTGGCGGACCGCATCCTGTTCCTCGACGGCCTGCCCAATTTCCAGCTGCTCGGACGGCTGAAGATCGGCGAGACGGTCGAGGAAATCCTCAAGGCCGACCTCGCGCTCGAGAACGAGGCGATTCCGCTGCTCAAGGAAGGCATCGCCTATTGCGAAACCGTCCGCGACTATGGCAGCCGCGACCTTCTGGCCTATATCCTCCACAGCGAGGAAGAGCATGTCGACACGCTGGAAGCGCAGTTCGACCTGATCGACCGCATGGGCATCCAGAATTATATCCAGCTCCAGTCGAGCGCGGTTGAAGATTGATGCCAATCGCCGCCGGGGATGGACCAGATCCATCCCTGGCAGGCAGAAACTGGCTCTGGCGCGTTACTGAACCGCCGAAATTTCCTTGATGATCTCGCTGGCAATCTGCGCGCGGTGAACGGCTGCGTTGCGGTTGATCGGAATGCGGTACAGCGCTTTCAGCATCGCCTTGTCGAGGTCGGTCATCGCATCGGGACGCTCGTCCTGGCTCGCCTCGAACAGGTTCATGATGCTCGACGCGTTCGGCGTAGCATCCATGCGCGTGCGCGAGAGAATGGCGAAGGCCAGATAATCGGTCAGCGCCCCGATCGAGACATGCGAAACACGCGGCATGTCGACCACCACCGTGCAGCCGATGATGCTCACCTGGATCGGGCTGTCGATGCGGCCGGGATTGACGTTCTTGAGCAGCGCAACCCCCTGGTCGCCGCGCGTCGTGGTGCGTCCGCCCAGCCCTTCGACCGTCTGCGTATAGAACCAGCGGATCGGCAGCCCCGGCGAGCGCAGCTTGCGCACCTCTTCCGGGCTGGTGACGACGATGGATTCTGCGGCGCTGGGGCTTTGGATTTGCGCGACGGCTGTCGTTGCCGGCATTGAGCCCAATGTGAACGACGCAAGCATTTTCCGGAATTCATGTGGCGGCACCACACTGCAAACCGTGTGATGCATCATGACAATTTCCCAAATGTCGCACCCGCACGTTTTCAGCATCGTTATTCGACCAATGGCATCTGTAGACTGGTCAACCCAAGTATTAGCCCCAATTTGCTTGAATAACGGGGAGACACGCGCCTCAAAACATAGCAGAAACGCCAGATCGTGCTTTGCGGCGCGAAGCGACGGGGTCACAATCGGGGATCAGACAGGATGGGCATATGATAGCGGCCGCGCATGCGCGCGCACGATGGGCAGTGGCTCTGGCCCCGGTGATCGCGTTGCTCACCGTTTCGGCGACGGACCAACCCGGCGACCTGCTGAAACAGAGTGGCCCCTGGAATATGGATTATGCGACCAACGCGTGCCATCTGTCTGCCACGTTCGGCGAAGGCAAGAACGAGGTAAAGGCGCGCTTCACTCGAAATGGGCCGCAGGATAGCCTGCGCGTCACCCTGATGGGATCGCGCCTGGGCTATCAGAGCGAATTGCGCTCGCGCGCGCAGCTGGAATTCCGCCCCAGCTCGGAAAAATCCGCGCTCTCTTTCGTCACCCACGGCAGCGTCGGGCCGAAAAACGCCCAGATTCCCGTGGTGTTTTCAGAATCGATGCGGCTGGACAATATGGACTCGCCAGGGTCAGGCGTTGCCGATCTGCCCCGGGTCACCGCAGACACCGAAAAGGCGGTCAGCGGGCTCTATGTCAAGCTTTCGGGCCGTGAGCCTTTCACGCTCGATCTGGTATCGATGGCAGCTCCGATGGCCGCGATGCGGGCCTGCACCGACGATCTGGTCCGCTCCTGGGGCTTCGATCCAGCCGAGATCGCAGCGCGCCCGAAGCGAGCGGAACCTGCGAGCAAGCCCGGCCAATGGGCGCAAACTGGCGATTATCCTGACGCCATGCTCGCCAGGGGAACGTCGGCCATCGTCGATTTCAGGCTGGTGATCGACGAAACCGGTGCGGTTGCAAATTGCTTCGTGCTGGGCTCCACCACGCCGGCGACCATCGGACCCTATAGCTGCGATGTCATCAAGCGCCGCGCCAAGTTCACGCCCTCGCTGGACAAGGACGGCAAGCCAGCGAAGGACTATTATATAAACCGCATATTCTGGAGGGCGACCTGAGGTTGGGGTCATCGCCTCCGCTCGCGCGGGACAAATTGTCCATGGACCAGGCGCAGGCCAGCGGATAACCTTGCATCCGGAAAGATACCAGGAGGAGGATGCGAGCATGAGCGAAACCATCGAGATCGAGCGGGAAACCAGCAGCGCCGGCGGGCCCTTTGTGCGCCCCGATGTGGCGATGATGCTGGCGATGATGTCGGCAACCGGCGCACCTGCGATGAACGAGATGGCCCCCGCAGACGCGCGCGAGGCTTATCGTATGATGCGCTTTGTCGGCGATGCCGATCCGACGCCGCTGGCCATTGTCCGCGACTTGAGCTGCCCCGGCCCGGCAGGCGATATTCCGCTGCGCTATTATGATGCCCGCGAAACGCGTGAGCCGGGCCCTGCAATCATGTTCTTCCATGGCGGCGGCTTCGTGATCGGCGATCTGGAAACGCACCACCCCTATTGCACCGAACTGGCGGCAAAGCTGGACCTGCCGGTGATTGCGGTCGATTACCGGCTCGCCCCCGAACATCCCTTCCCCGCTGCACCCGAGGATTGCGAAGCCGCAGCCCGCTGGCTCGCGGCGAACGGCAAGGAACTGGGTCTGGAGATTACCGGCCTGGTGTTCACTGGCGACAGCGCCGGCGGCAATCTGACGATCGTCATCACCCAGGCGCTGGTCGCCAACCCCGCCGCGGTTCCGGTAATCGCGCAGGCCCCGCTCTATCCGGTAGTCGATTCCAGCCAGACCGGTGGATCGTTCACTGAATTTGCCGAAGGGTACCTGCTCACTTCGGAAGCGATGACGTGGTTCAACGACAATTACGCCGCGACGCCGGGCGATATCCGCAACGATTGCATCAACGGTGACCTGGCCAGCCTGCCGCCGACGCTGCTGGTGACGGCAGGGCTCGATCCGCTGCGCGACCAGGGCCGCGACTTTGCCGCGCGGGCGATCAAGGCCGGGGTCGATGTGACCTATATGGAGATGCGCGGTACGATCCACGGCTTTATCTGCCTGCGCAAGGGCGTGCCTTCGGCGCAGGATGATTGCGATGCGATCTTCCGCGGCATGAAGGCGATGCTGGCGCTGTAATGCGCATGGCGCAGGCCTGGGCAACGGCAACAGGTGGCGCAGCGGCGGCGCTGCTCACCCTTGCCGTGCCCGGCCCAGCTGAGGCGCAATCACCTTCACAAGTTCGCAACGCCCCCGACTTTGCAGGCGTGATCGCCGCCTATCGCAAGCAGCGCGCGAGCGATCCGGACAGCTGCTGCACCTTCTCTGCTCCGGTGTTCGAACGCGAAGTCCGCTTTCAGGTGTTCGCCACGTTCGAACCCGCCTATGAAGCCAGAAACGACCGCCAGCTGATCATGGAATTCGTGCCGCAGGGTGAGACGATGGACAACTGGACGCGGATGATCACCTTCTCCGCGTTCAAGGGCGCAGGCACCGCGCCAGTCTCGACCGCAGACATGCAGCAGCGCTTCTTCAACACCGCAAAGGGTTGTGAAGTTGCGAACTTCTCCCGCGTGATTGCCAGCGGCAGGATGGCCGACGGGACAGAATATAACCTGTCGAGCAATGGCTGCGGCTCGACGGCAGCGGGCGGATATCCGGGAGCGCGCACCGGGCGCGGCGAGCAGTTTCTGGCACTGCTGCTGCGTGACGACGAGAATGTCGCGGTCTTGCAATATGCCGAGCGCGGCGAATCCTTTGGCCCGCGCGAAGAGCCGGTCGGCGATGCGCTGGTCCTGGCAATGATGAGCCGCTTTCGCTCCATCGCATTTTGTCGGGGCAAAACCGTATCGGACGATTGCTCCATTGCCTTTTCGGCCCCCTGAAAGCTAAGGCCAAAGGCATGAGTGAATTTGACAGCCTCCCTTATCGCCCCTGCGCGGGCATCATGCTGGTCAATCAGGACGGCAAGGTCTTCGTCGGCCAGCGGCTCGACAGCACCGTCGAGGCCTGGCAGATGCCGCAGGGTGGCATCGATCCGGGCGAGGACCCGGAACAGGCCGCCTATCGCGAGCTGGGCGAGGAAACCGGCATCGCGCCGCACCTGGCCGAAGTCATCGCCCGGTCGCGCGACGAGCATCTCTATGACCTGCCGCCCGAGTTGATGGGCAAGATCTGGGGCGGCAAATATCGCGGCCAGCGCCAGATGTGGTTCCTGATGCGCTTCATGGGCACCGATGCAGACATCAATATCGAGACCGATCACCAGGAATTCCGCACCTGGCGCTGGGCCGATCCCGACAGTCTTGAGGGACTGATCGTGCCATTCAAGCGACGGTTGTACCGCGCGGTGGTGGAAGAGTTCCGTCCACTCATCTAGGCTGCCCCCTCGTTTCATCGATGGGAGGTTAGCCCTGATGCTGTTCCGCAGCGCCCTGCCCTTTGCCATGATGCTGGCAACCTTTGCTGCCACGCCGCTGGCCGCGCAAGCGCCGGAAGCCGTCACCAAGATGATCGATGCCGCGCTGCGCTCGGGCGATGCTGCCGGGCTGGACGCCGTGGTCCGCTATGCCAAGCAGGCACATCCTCAGACCGCCGAAGCGATCGATGCGCAGGTCGCGGAATTCCGCAACGCCAGCGCAACGCCTGCCCCCACGCCGGCACCTTCGCCTGCTCCCGCCGCCGCCCCGGTCGTCACCGCGCAGGCAGACACGAAGACCGAACAGGCCAAGGTGGAACAGGCTGCCGCCGTCAAATATTCAGGCGAAGGCGAGCTGGGTGCCTTCACCACCACCGGCAACGCACCGGGCATCGGCCTCGCCGCCGGACTCAAGCTGACGGTCGAGGGCGAGGACTGGCGTCTCGGCCTGCTGGGGCGCGCGGATTATCAGGAAACCAGCAATGTGGTGGTGCGCGAGCAATATCGCGTCAGCGCCGAGCCCAACTACAAGTTCAACCAGCGCGGCTATGTCTACGGCCTGGGGCAATATGAACAGGACCGGTTCCAGGGGTTCCACGCGCGCTACAGCCTGTCGGGCGGTGTCGGATACAGCCTGCTGACCGGCGAGAATGCGCAGATGAGCGTCAAGGCCGGTCCAGCCTGGCGCTTTACCCGGCTGGTGACAGGGATGGACGAATCGGTGCTGGCCGGACTCGCCTCGGTCGACATCAAGCTGAAGCTGACGCCGACGATCCAGATCACCGAAGCCGCCAGTGCCTATGTCGATGAACAGCGCAGCACGCTGTTTTCGGTCGCCGCGATCGATTCGCAGCTGATCGGCAAGCTCAAGGCGCGCCTGTCCTATACCGTGCAGTATGAATCGAACCCGGCGCTGGGCCGCGCGCCGACCGATACCACCAGCCGGCTCACGATCGTCTACGGCTTCTAGGCGCGATCAGCGGCCGCCATTGGCGACGATATCGACCTCGGTCCCGCCATTGGCCATGGGCTTGAGGAACAGCACATAGGCCGCATTGCCCTTGGTGCCGCCCAGGACATGGTCTTCGCCGCGCAGCTGATATTCGGCCGAATAACCGCCGCGCCGCGCCTTGGTATAATAGAAATCGACGACGTTCTTCAGTGCTGCCGGCGTGGTGAAATTGACCACGCGGATGTTGCACTGGCCGCTGTCGACGCCAGCGGCTTCCTTGACATTGCCGCGCGGATAGACCGCGAAATCGGCAGGCATGCGGCTCGCCCAGCCCAGCGCATAGTCGAGCTTGCCCTGGCACACGCCATTCTGCTGCGCCGCCTTGGCCCCCAGGGTGCTGCCCTGGTTGCAATCCTTGCACTCTTCGGCTGCGACCTTGGTCGGCTGGGGTGCCTTCATCAAACCGCGCGGGCCGATGGCAGCCGTAGCGGCCTTTTCGACAGCGGCCAGCTGACCCTTGGGCACGCCGGCGGACGGCACAGATCCGTCGCTGCCTTCACCGAGCACGGCGTTGCGGTTGGATTTATCGACCAGATCGGGATCGACCAGGATCTGGTCCTCCAGCGCACCCTTCATCGCGGGGTCGGCGGCATCGGCCAGCAATGCCGCGTCCTCGTTCTGCGCTGCCTTGTCGTCGGCATTCTGGCAGGCTGCGAGCGCCAGCGCGGCACCGCCCAGCGCCAGCAGGTTGCGCGTCATCGCGAAGGAAAGTCGGGCCATGGCTGATATCCTCGATAGATCGGCTATATGCCTTCCCATGCCAGAGAAGGCGTTAGCGTTACGTTAGCCATGCCCCGCGAACAGCGAAACTGTCCTGTCGAAAGAGGGTTAACCGCGCGGCTTTCTCGATCTTGCCCGTCCCAAAACGGGAATTTCGGCTAAGTCGTTTCAGAACCGGACAAATTTCTTCCGGTTCTCCTGCCACTCGGCCTTGGTCTGGCCGTAACAGTCCACCGGCGAATCCTGATAGGGTTCCGGCAATCGGGTCGGCCCCTGATTGTATGAGCCTAGCCGCTCCGCCAGCGCAATCGAGGCCTTGTTGTCCGGATCGATCGTGTGAATCACCGTTTCCCAGCCGAGCAGGTCGAAGGCATAATCGATCGTCGCGACCGCGGCTTCCAACGCATAGCCCTTGCCCGCATGGCTGCGCAGCACGCCCCAGCCGACCTCCTGCCCCGGCCAGCCATCCGGATACCAGGGGCCGATGCGCCCGATCCATTCGCCGGTATCGCGGGTGATCAGCGAGAACATCGCATAGCCGCGAATATGCCATGCGCCAGCCATGGAACACAGGCCGCGCCAGGCGACGGCGCGCGGCTGGACGCCGCCCAGAAAGCGCATCGTCTCTTCATCGGCGCAGAATTCGGCCCAGGGCTCGAAATCTTCGGGGCCGGGCGGGCGGAGGATCAGCCGCTGCGTTACCAATATGGGTCCATTGATCATCGCGCCGCTCCCTTCGCCTCGTTGAGGAATGCCGGGATAGGCAGCGCTCCACCGCTTGGCAAGCGCCCTGCGCCCGGGCGCAAGAAACCCCTCCCGCCGAAGGGCGAGAGGGGTCTTGGATGCCGACCCGCCCATCAACGGCGGATCAGGCGATATTAGCGGCAGCTATAGCGGTTGCCATCGTTGCGGTCGATCGAACGCCCCAGCAGCGCGCCGGCAATACCTCCGATAACCGCGCCTGCGGTGCGGTCACCGCGTCCGGCAATCTCGCTGCCAGCCAGGGCACCAGCTGCGCCGCCGATCAGCAGACCGGTGGTGCCGTTGTCGCGGCGGCAATAGTAGCGGCCGTCATTGCCGCGCCAGGACTGGCCGTTCCAGCCACGCGCCTGACGACGATCAAACCGGCGGTCGTAGCGATCATCCCAGCGACCGTCACGGCCATCGCGGCCATAGCCACGATCGTAACCCCGACGACCCCAGTCGTCGTCATAGCCGCGCCACTGATGCGCGATGGGGGCGCGATAATCGACGCCATAGGCAGCCTCGGCGCTGGGCGCGTAGCTGGCGAGAGGGGCTGCCATGGCCGGAGCGGCCGAGAGGGTGACTGCACCGGCAGCGGCAGCAGCAAGAATGAACTTCTTCATAATCTGTCTCCCTAGAGACCGGGACAGCGCCGATTCGCCATCCGTTATGTTCATATTTAAGGGAGTGAAACTGAACGGTCCGTGGGAAGCTTGTTCATCTTGCAGCAGGGTTGGGTGAACACCTGCGTCGTCCATGCGATATGGGAAATGCGGGCGGGCGCGCAAGGAACGATCCCCTGCCCGCCCACCCGAAAAGCGCTTATTTCTGCGGGCAGATCAGGAACTTTTCGCCCGTTGCCTTGGCATAATAGCGCTTGACGACATCGGCCTGCAGCGCCTCTCCCAGCGAAAGCTCGTCGGTATAATGGCTTGCAAAGGTGGTCTTGAGCTCATCGGCCACCCGGGCGCGCAACCGCATCGCAACTTCCGCGCCTGCCTTGGCGAGGAAATTGGGGAGCAGCCAGCCGCCCACGCCCCAGGCCATGCCATAGCCACGGCTCAGCACGGTCGGCGACGTATCGAGGCCGCCGTACAGATACACCTGCTTGTGATGGACCGAACCATAGATGCTGTAAGCGCCGGGCGTGCGCGCAGCGGCACCTTCCATTGCGGTCAGGATGTTCGAGGCAAGGTTGCCGCCACCCGTCGCGTCAAAGGCCAGCGTCGCGCCGGTGGCGTGGATCGCGTCCGTCAGGTCGGCCATGAAGGTGTCGCTGCTCGAATCGATGATATGCTTCGCGCCTATGCCGCGCAGCAGATCGGCCTGTTCGGGCTTGCGCACGACATTGACCAGTTCGACGCCATCGGCCGCGCAGATGCGGTTCAGCATCTGGCCCAGGTTCGACGCCGCAGCGGTGTGGACCAGCGCACTGTGGCCTTCCATCCGCATCGTCTCGACCATCGACAGCGCGGTCAGCGGGTTGACGAAGCACGAAGCGCCATCGCGCGCGGTGTGGCCATCCTTCAGCACCAGGCACATCATCGCCGGGGCCTTGCGATATTCGGCATACATGCCGCCACCCATCACCGCGACGACCTTGCCCATCAGGCTTTGCGCATAATCACCCGCCCCGGCGGCGACGACGGTGCCCGCGCCTTCATTACCCACGGTCAGCGCCTGGCCGATGCGCGCCTTCATCACGCCCATGCCCTGCGGCGAGACGGGAGCGGACAGCTTCGTCTGCTTGCCTTCGCCTGCGCTCGTGGCCTGGCCCATGCTGGCCCAACCGAACATCACGCCCTGGTCGGACGGGTTGATCGGAGTCGCCTCGACCCGGACCAGCACATCGTCGTCGCCCAGCTCGGGCATCGGCTTTTCGGCAAGTTCCATCACCAGTTCGCCTTCGGCGCTGACGGTGGAGATCATCTGCAGATAGGTTGACGGAAGCGTCATGTTCGGGCCTCTCTCTATTGGGGTTGTTGTTCGATGCTCCCCTGTGCCAAGCCTTGCACGACAATGCCACCCATGGCGCGCAGAAAGTGTCCTTCCCTTGCCCCGGCTGATCCTGTTCAACAAACCCTATGGCGTGATCTGCCAGTTCAGCGGCGATGGATCGCGGCCGACGCTCGCCGATTTTATCGATGTGCCCGGCGTCTACCCGGCAGGGAGGCTCGATCAGGACAGCGAAGGGCTGGTGCTGCTCACCGATGACGGGCGGTTGCAGGCCCGCATCGCCGATCCCCGGCACAAGCTGCCCAAGACCTATTGGACCCAGGTCGAAGGCAGCATCACCGAAGAGGCGCTTGCAAAGTTGCGAAGCGGCGTGCTGCTCAAGGACGGCATCACGCGCCCAGCCCTCGCCCAGCGCCTGGCCGAGCCGGATCTATGGCCGCGCGACCCGCCGGTGCGCTTCCGCAAGAGCGTACCCGACGGCTGGATCGCTCTGACCTTGCGCGAGGGCAGGAACCGTCAGGTGCGTCGCATGACCGCAGCTGTCGGCTTTCCGACGCTGCGGCTGGTGCGCTGGCAGGTGGGCGACTGGACGCTGCAAGACCTGGATCCCGGCCAGTGGCGCTGCGTAGACATACGCTAGCTGCGTCGCTCAATCCTCGCCCGCAAAGGCAATCGCCCCGCGATTGGCGAGGTCGAGCAATAACGCAAGCATATCGTCATCGATCTCGCCCAGCGCAATCTCATGCTTCGCACACAGTGCCTCGGCAAATCGCGCAGCAGGCCCGCGGCATTCGCGCATCTCGCCATCGACAAACAGCAGCACAGCGTCGTTCTCACGGACAAAAACGAAACGACTTGCAAAGTTGCGAAGTACCGTCCCACCCTGAGCAGCCTCCCGCACTTCTTCGAGGGTCAAAGGCTCTTCAGAGCTCCAATCCATGTCCGGATATTTGGGCGCACTGTTGAAAGCGGCGAACCAGCGGGCGAATCCGGCGCGATCGGCCAGTCTTTCGAGCACCATGGCTTGCAACCTCGCCAGAGCCGCTTCCGTGATCTCTCCGGGCTGGTCTTGTAACGGTAACATGGGGTCGCCATAGCGATCATCTTCGCCGAGTTCGTCGAGCACATGGTCGCTCCAGCCTGTGATCAGCTCCGCGCGCGACGGCGCACGAAAGCCGATCGACAGCGTCATGCAGTCATCGTCCAGCGCGACCCCATCATGCGCCACGCCAGGCGGCACATAGAGGATGTCACCCGGGCCTAGATCGTACACCGCCCGCTCTTCGAAGTCCGCCAGCAGCTTCAAATCCGCGTGCGCGCGCAATGGGGTAGTGTCATCGCATCGCTGCCCGATGCGCCAGCGCCTGTGCCCGCGTCCCTGGATGAGGAAGACGTCATATTGATCGAAATGCGGCCCCACCCCGCCGCCGGTGCTGGCAAAGCTGACCATGACATCATCGATCCGCCAATTGGGGATGAAGCGAAACTGCGAAAGCAGTTGGGCGACCTCGGGCACATGATGATCGACAGCCTGCACCAGCAGCGTCCAGGGCTTCGCGCCGAGTGCGGCAAAGCGTTCCGCATCGAACGGACCCTG
This sequence comes from Blastomonas sp. SL216, assembly GCA_026625625.1. NCBI lineage: Bacteria > Pseudomonadati > Pseudomonadota > Alphaproteobacteria > Sphingomonadales > Blastomonadaceae > Blastomonas > Blastomonas sp. SL216. The sequence continues at coordinate 620,346 of CP113055.1, read as the reverse complement.
CTCCAAAGCCCAGATTTCCGGGCCGGACTGCTCGACCAGCCGCGATTCCACCTCCGGCTCGCAGGCCAGCCCCGCCAGTTCGTCAGGCTCGATCGGACATTGCCATGCATCCCAGGGATTGCGAATTTGCAAAGCGGCCTGCTGCCAGTGGCTGGCGAGGAAGGCGGCGGGATCGAAGCGGGCAAGTTTCATCCGCTCCCCATTTCAGCCGCACGCGCTGACGTCCAGCCTTTTCACCCCAGCAAATCGTGCTTTTTCAGGCAATGGCGCAGCTGGTCATAGCTGAGGCCCAGCGCCTTGGCGGTCTGGCGCTGGTTGTAGCGGTGGCGGGCCAGAGCTGCCTGAAGGATGCGCTTTTCATGCGCGTCGACGGCACCGCGAAGATCGTCGACTGCATCGAAGTTCATCGTCTGGTCGAGCGTCGCACGCACGCCGGGATCGGACAGCGCGGCATCGATCACCTCGTCGCACGGCGAGGCGTCGGCCTGCGCCGAAGAGCGCGCCGCGGCCCTCGGTTTCCACGGCGATTCGAAAGGATCGAACACGATATGATCGACCGGGCGCTCGAAATCGTCCCAGCGATAGACCGCGCGTTCGACGACATTGCGCAACTCGCGGACATTGCCGGGCCAGCTGTGCCGCTTCATCGCATCGGTCGCCATCACCCCGAAACCGGGCCAGCGGTCCCAATCGAGCTCGGCCGCCATGCGCCGCCCGAAGAAATCGGCCAGCACCATGACGTCGCCTTCGCGCGCGCGCAGCGGCGGCAGTGTGACAACCTCAAAGGACAGCCGGTCGAGAAGGTCGGCGCGGAAGCGGCCATTGTCGACCAGATCGGGCAGATGCTCGTTGGTCGCCGCGACGATGCGCACATCGACCTTGATCGAGCGCGAGGAGCCGATGCGCGTCACCTCGCCATATTCGACCGCGCGCAGCAGGCGCTCCTGCGCGCCCATGCTCAATGTCGCCAGTTCGTCGAGGAACAGCGTGCCGCCATCGGCTTCCTCGAACCGGCCCTGGCGTGCACGGGTCGCGCCGGTAAACGCGCCTGCCTCGTGGCCGAACAATTCGGCTTCGATCAGCGTTTCGGGCAATGCGGCGCAGTTCAAGGTGATCAGCGGGCCGTCCCATCGCGAGGACAGGCGATGCAGGCGCTCTGCGATCAGCTCCTTGCCCGTCCCGCGCTCGCCGATGACCAGCACCGGACGGTTGAGCATCGCCGCGCGGCTGGCGCGTTCGACCGCGTCCAGAAACGCCCCCGACTCCCCGATGAACTGACTGCCCCGTTCCATGCGCCAAGAGATAGTGCAAAATCCCAACTCATGGCAATCCTAACCAACGGTCGCGTTCATCGAATTTTCCAAACACTTGATATATAATGGTTTTTCAGTTTGGCACGCTCTCTGCAATGCATGGGACAACACCGACACAAAGCGGTTCTAGGGAGAAAGACAGTGAAAACCACCAATGCTTCGAACGCGAACAGCCAGGATCAGGACAATGTCCTCAAGTCCACGCTGGTCACCACGGTCGCCGCGCTGGCGCTGATCACCACGCTGTTTCTGACCGCCTTTGCCAGCATCGAGGCCGCCGCCTCGCCCGTTCACCACAACGGAGATGCTCGCTCCATCGTTTCCGTCCGGTACCTTGCCTGACGGATTTGGCCGGGACGCTTACCCCCCCTTGCCCCGTCCCGGCCAATCACTTTCCACTGAACTGCAAAAGGGGGTAAGGTGGACAAGGATCCAGTCCGCCTGAATTTACGAAACGGAGTTTTGGCCATGGGAATTTTCTCTCGCACCCGCGACATCATCGCAGCGAATGTTACCGAACTGCTCGACAAGGCCGAAGACCCGGCAAAGATGATCCGCATGATCATCCTGGAAATGGAAGAGACGCTGGTCGAAGTCCGCGCCTCTGCCGCCCGCACCATCGCGGACCAGAAGGAAATGAAGCGGCACGTCAGCAAGCTGGAGCAGCTTCAGGCGGACTGGACCGAAAAGGCCGAACTGGCGCTGTCCAAGAACCGCGAAGACCTGGCCCGCGCCGCGCTGCTGGAAAAGAAAAAGGCTGCCGATATGGCCGATCAGCTCAATGTCGAAATCGCGGTGCTGGATGATGCGCTGCGCGCTTCGGAACAGGATATCGCCAAGCTGCAGGCCAAGCTGCGCGAGGCCCGGATGCGCCAGAACAACATCATGAGCCGCCTGGAAAGCGCCGAAAACCGCGTCAAGCTGCGCACCATGTACAATGGCGACAAGGTCCGCGAGGCATTCAGCCGCTTCGACCTGCTCGAGCGCCGCGTCGACATGGCCGAAGGCCGCGCCGATGCACTGGGCATGGCCGAGGACGAGCGCAAGGTGCTGGGCCAGCGCAGCCTGGACGACGAATTCGCCGCCCTGGCCGATAGCGACAAGGTGGACGAGGAGCTCGAAGCCATGAAGCGCGCGCTGAAGAAGGAGGGTTGAGACAATGGAAGACATTCTGGTCCCCATCTTCGTCGTCGGCATGCTGTTCATCGGGCTGCCGTGGCTGATCTTTCACTACATAACCAAATGGAAGACCGCAGCGACGCTGACGACGTCGGACGAAACGCTGCTGGAAGAACTGCATGCGATGGCACGCCGCCTGGATGATCGCATGGACACCGTCGAGCGGATCATTTCGGCCGACAATCCTGACTGGCGCCCGGCGCGGCTGACCAGCTCTGATGACCAAGACGACTACGGCCTGGAGCAGGTCGAGCGCATGCTGAAGGAAAGGGTGAGGAAATGAGCCGGCTGGACAAGTACAAATATGACGCCCCTGCCCCGCGCAAGACCAAGTTCTATCGCGACAAGCAGAACGGCAAGTTCATGGGCGTGTGCGCCGGAATCGCCGACTATACCGGTATCGATGTGGTCTGGATCCGCGTTGCCACCGTTCTCGTCACGCTGATGACCGGCTGGGCGCTGGTGGGCTATTTCCTGATGGGCATGTTCGCCGAGAAAAAGCCTTCGCACCTCTATACCGACGATCAGGACCAGAAATTCTGGCAGGGTGTGCGCCAGTCCCCGACCCGCACCGCCCGCGACGTCAAGGCCCGGTTCCGCGAAATCGACCGTCGCCTGGCTGATGTGGAGCTGTTCTACACCGCCAAGAACACGCGGCTGGCCGACGAGATCGAAAGCCTGCGCTGACACGCGGCACCTAAAACAACAAGGTATCAGGAGAATATCATGAGCTGGGGTGGACCGGGTTTCGTCCTTTCGATCATCATGCTGTCCATGGGTGCCTGGGTCATCACGACCTGGATCCGGGCCAAGCATGGGTATCCGCTGGAAGATCAGTGGACTGGCAAAGTCATTGAACGAAGCGATCCCGACGCTGATCGAAAAATATCGCTGCTCACCAATGAAAACGAGCAACTGGTCGGCAAGATCGGAAGACTGGAAGAGCGGATCGCAGTGCTGGAACGCATTGCCACCGACGCCAACAGTTCCAGCGTCCGGCTGGCCGATGAAATCGAACGCCTGCGCATCGAAAAGGACCCCGCGTGATGGACAAGGTTGCAATGATACAAGCGCTTGCGCCCGCCCTTGCGATCCCGTTCATCGCGATCACCGCAGGCTGGGTACTCACCACCTGGATGCGGATCAGGAACGGCTATCCGCTGGAAAACAGCTGGGGCAAGCCGGTCTATCCCAAGACCGATCAGGAATCGGTCGAGCGGATCAAGCTGCTGAGCCAGGAAAATGCGCAGCTGCGCGCCGAACTGGGATCGATCAAGGACCGTCTGGGCAATGTCGAACGCATCGTCACCGATGACGCGCACCGCCTGACGCACGAAATCGAGGCCCTGCGCGACAAGCGGGCTAACTGACACTTTTACTCCTGGGGGCACATCCATGTTCGACTTCGACTTTATCTTCGCTCTCATCCCGATTGCACCGTTCGCCATTGGCGGGCTGGCCATCTGGACCCACCACAAGCGCAAGACGTTGGAACTGGAAATCGAGCTGACCAAGGCCCGCGCACTGGAACGTCCACCGGTCAACGACAAGCTGGAACAGCGGGTCCGCACGCTGGAGCGCATCATCACTGACGGTCGCGGCCGCGACGACCTGGCCCAGCAGATCGAGGATCTGCGCACCAAGCAGCTGAGCTGAACAAGAGAGACGTTGAAGGAAAACGCAGATGAACCCGTTTGAAATGGTGATCGGCATAGTGCTGATCGTGATGGTCGCCAACGTGCTGAAGACCCGTTACCGCGCCAAGCACGGCATATTGGAAGACGGCACAGGCAAGGAAACGCTGGCCGTTCCGGTTGATACCGCCGAGACCCAGCGTCTGCGCGAGGACGTCCGTGCGCTGAAGGAGCGCGTCCAAGTGCTGGAGCGTGTCATCACCGATCAGCGCCAGTCGAGCGACCTCAGCCTTGAAATCGAGAAACTGCGCGACCGCTGACGCGGCGCATGAACCATCCACCGGGCGGCGGGGGCCGTAAAGGGTAATATCATGGAAAGCGCCTATCTCTACATGACTGTGGCAACCAGTGCCTTGCTGGCCATTGCACTGGTCTCCTCCACCGCATTGCGCGGCTGGCGCGATTGGCTGGCATTCAAGCGCCACGAGATCGAATCGCACGCACCGATGCACGATGGCGGATCGCCTTCCACCCATTCGCGCATCGAGATTGCGGACCTCAAGGAACGCATCCGCAAGCTGGAAGCGATCGCGGCCGGAGTGGAGCTGTAATTATCGCGGTGCGGCGGGGTGACTTTGCCCCGCCGCATCGCTATCTGCCCGGCCATGACGACAGCAGCCCCCAGCATTGCCGATCTGGCCGAAGAATATGAATTTCTGGACGCCGATGACCGCTATCGGCTGATCATCGACCTCGGCAAAACACTCGATGCGATGCCCGATGCGCTGAAGACCGACGCGACTCTCGTCCGCGGCTGCTCCGCCTCCGTCTGGGTCTATCCCACCCGCACCGACGACGGCACCTTGCACTTCCTCGCTGACAGCAACGCGGCCATCACCAAGGGCATTATCGCACTCGTCCTGCTCACCGTGCAGGACAAGACGCCGGGCGATGTCGCCAGCGCCGACATCGAGGGCGCGCTCGCCCCATTCGATCTGAAGAACCAGCTCTCCTCCAACCGCACCCAGGGCATTCCCAACATGATCGCGCTGATCCGCGAGACGGCGGGGCGATATACGGGGTAAATTCCCCGCTAGCGTATTGGCGGCTTCGGCGTGATGGCAGGCCGTGCTAGCATGATTTGAACTGGGTGCGCAGGCAAAGGGCGGGTTTGCGACGCTGCTCCGGAACTGCAGATGTCGCCCAGGACCGAGCATTCAGGGAATTGATATGCAGTCGTCCTGTCCTACGCTTGCCGTAAGTTCGCTTCTGGCGCTCGCTTTGGCGGGCTGCGCGACCGGGATGGGCACGCCTGGCTCCCCGCAGCCGGTATCGCTCGATCTGACCCGCTCTGCAGACCGGCAGGTGACGGCGAACTATCGCCTCCGCCAGGCGACCACGGCGCTCCATTTCCCGCAGGAGCTTGGCGGTTATCGCGCCGAAGCATGGAAACCAATGGACGGCGCATTTCGGTGGGTAAAGGAGGGCGAAGGCGAACGGATCGAACGCACGGACGGGCGCCCGTTCCGGCAGGTCGCGTTCAGGATCGCCATCGACTATCGCGCCCTGCCCAAGAGCTACGCGCCCTTCTCGCCCTTCAGCGAAGGCGGCGCTCTTGTCTATTCCGGGCAGTTTCACGCCTGTGCGACCGCGCCATGCGAGCAGCCAGGGCCCCTTCCCATCCGCATTAGTTCGCCCGGCGAGATCGTCGGTGTCGAAGGCCGCCGCAGCGCGGACCGCGATCAGTTCGTCAGCCGGGACGAGGGAACCAGCATATTCATAGGTACGCTGAAGCCGGTGGACGCCGATGGTTTCGTGGCGATCATCGACCCTGGTCTTCCGGTTGCGGCGCGTGAGCACCTCGACCGCTCGCTGCCCCAATCCATGCAGGATCTTGCCGCGATCTACGGACCGCTGTCCTTCAAACCGGAACTCTACGTCTCCATTGACGATGAGCCGGAAAAGGATGGCCGGATCTCGAGCCAGGGCGGTACCCTGCCAAGGCAGATCTTCATGCACTTCGACGGAGAGGACGCCAAGAAACGGATGCTCGCGGACAGTCCGCTGTGGCTGGAATGGTTCTTCGCGCATGAAGCCGCTCACCTGTACCAGCAGGACAAATCCGGCAAGCTGGTCGGCGATGATCGTTTTGGCTGGATGCATGAAGGCGGCGCCGATGCCATGGCCGCGCTGGCGATGGTTGGGCGCGGTCCGGCAGAGCGAGCCTATGTGCTGAAGCGCAAAGAGGAGGCCGAAAAGGCCTGCGCCACCGGTCTCGCCACGACAACGCTGAGCAAGGCGTCGGCCGAAGGTAAGTTCGATCTGCAATATCAATGCGGGCTGATCATGTGGCTCTCGATCGATCAGGACTTGCGGCGCGCCGGCAAGCCCGGGCTTGCCGATCTCAACCGCGCCATGTTCGCTGCGGTGCGTTCTGGCGAGCAGTGGAGCCAGCCCCTCTTCTTCAAGCTCGCAGGCGAGCTTGGAGCCTCGCCCGCCGTGATGATGCAGATCATGACGCTTGCAGACGGCAATTCGAACGATGCGCTCGAAGCCCTTGGCGCGCTGGGGCAGGTGGCGAACGGATCCTTGAACCTGAACTGAGGGTTGCAAAGGGCTCGTTTGCAAATTGGCAAGTTCTGGCTTCCGACCGGGTAATGCCCTCACCCCCCGCTCAGGCTGAGCCGACAAGGGGGCGTGTTGCAATGGTATGCCCCTCATTCGCCGGCCCGCGATGGCGGGCAATCAGAACCCAGGTTTGACGCCGCCGCTTACCCGCACCATATAGCCCGCCATGAGCACCGTTTTCGACACTCCGCCCGTCCATTTCACCCTTCCCGGCCAGGATGCGCGCGGGCGGTTTGTGCGGCTGGACAGCGTCTTGCGCGAAATCCTTGCCGCGCATGACTATCCCACCTGCATCAAGCTGGTGCTGGCCGAAGCGATCACCATCGCCGCGCTGATCGGATCGCTGATGAAGCAGGATGGCGGCCAGGTCACCATCCAGGCGCAAACCGAGGGCGGCATTGTGGAACTGCTGGTCGTCGATTATCGCGGCGGCGAACTGCGCGGTCATGTGCGCTTCGATGCCGAACGGCTGGCGCGGCTGGGTGCCAACCCGTCGCTGTTTGCGCTGTTCGGCAAGGGCTATCTCGCGCTGACCTTCGACCAGAGCTTCGGCAAGGGCCGCTATCAGGGCATCGTCCCGCTCGACGGGGATTCGCTGGCCCAGGCGTGCGAGAGCTATTTCACCCAGTCCGAACAGGTACCGACGATGATCCGCATCGCCATCGAGAGCGATGCCACCGGCTGCCGCAGCGCGGGCTTTCTGGTGCAGCACCTTCCCGAAGGCGAGGAAGGGCGCGAGCGGCTGCACGTGCGGCTCGACCATCCGCAATGGGAGCATGTCTCGATCCTGGCAGGCACATTGAGCCATGGCGAGATGCTCGACCCGGGCTTGAGCGGACGCGACATCCTGTGGCGGCTGTTCCACGAGGAGGACGAGGTGCGCGCCGTGGATGGTGCGCCGCTGGTCAAGGGTTGCCGCTGCAATATCGAGCATATCCGCGATGTCATCGGTCGTTTTCCGCCCGAGGAGCAGGCCGAGATGGTCGGCGATACCGGGACGATCGCTGTCGATTGCGCGTTTTGCTCGCGCATCTTCCATATCGAGCCGCCGACGCCTGGCTGAATTTGGTACGGCAGGGCCCCAAACCCGCCATAATTACCGAATGATTTCGCCATCATCTTCGCGTAATGCACAGATATTGCCTGGGGCAAGAAACCTGAATTGGGTCGCACGCCATTGAATGTGCCTGCTGCGCTGAACGGCAGGATCCAACGATAGGGTTAACCCGCATGACTATCTCCCCCGTCCGCCTCAAATGGCTTGCCCTGCCGCTTTGCGCGCTGGGCCTGGCTGCTTTTTCGGCCCCCGCCGATGCGCCGGAGCTTGCCATGCTGAACAAGCTGCAGCCCGGGCTCTGGAACCTCAAGGAACGCGGGAGCGCCGATGCTTCCGACAAACTGTGCGTACGCGATGCGCGCAAGCTGCTGCAATTGCGGCATCGCGACCAGCAGTGCAGCCGCTTCGTCGTCTCTGACGAGCCCGATGAGGTCACCGTGACCTATCGCTGCCCAGGTGGCGGATCGGGCCGCACCACGATCAAATATGAAGGTCGCGGCCTGGTGCAGATCGATTCTCAGGGGATCGCGCAGAACTCGCCCTTCGCCTTCGCGCTGGAGGCACGCTATGCCGGGGCCTGTGCCGGCTGATCGCTGGCGGGCTTGCACCTTTTCTTAACCATCATCGGGTTATGACGGTGGCGTGCCGGATTCGGTACGCTTTCCTCCATTCAGGTCGTGAAGACCTCACTGGGCCGCCGGACATGTCCGCGCGGCCCGATTTTTTGAATTGCCCGTCATGCCGCAGCGCAATATGCGCGTGGACATGACCGAACCCCAGAAAACCGCCGTCGTGCTGCTTTCAGGCGGCCTCGATTCCATGGTGTCCGCGGCGCGGGCCAGGGAACAGGGCTTTGCTGTCGCCGCGCTGACGATCGACTACAACCAGCGCCACCGGGTCGAGATCGAAGCCGCAAGGAAGATCGCTGCGCATATCGGCGCGGTGCGGCACATCGTGCTGCCACTGGACCTGCGCCAGTTCGGCGGGTCGGCGCTGACCGACGATATCGCGGTGCCCAAGACCGGGGTCGGTGCGGATATTCCGGTTACCTATGTGCCCGCGCGCAACCTGATTTTCCTGTCGCTGACACTCGGCTGGGCCGAAGCACTGGGTGCGCGCGACATTTTCATCGGGGTGAATGCGCTCGACTATTCGGGCTATCCCGATTGCAGGCCAGATTTCATTGCCGGGTTCGAACGGCTGGCGGACCTTGCCACCAAGGCGGGCGACCAGGGCGAACCGTTCACCATCCACGCGCCGCTGCAATATCTGGGCAAGGCCGAAATCGCGGCAGAAGCGGCGCGTCTGGGGCTTGATCCGGGCATGAGCTGGTCGTGCTATGATCCTTCGCCCGATGGTCGCGCCTGCGGCCTGTGCGACAGCTGCCGCCTGCGCAAACAGGGCTTTGCCGATGCCGGGTTGATCGATCCGACGGTGTACGCGGCCTGAGGGTTGCGCCTGCGGGCTGACGCCTGAAAGCGCGACGCCTGAACTTGCGGCCCGTGCCGGATAGCATCTTATTCCGCGATCGACCCTTCCAGCTTCGGCTCGGCTGGCGCAGCAGCGGGTGCGGCGGGCGCCGGCGCATCTGCAACGGGCGTGGCGGCCTCGCCCGTCGCCGGTGCCACCGGCGCAACGCCGGGCACCGGCGGCAGATCAGCCGGATCGGCCAGCGGCGCATCATTGGGCAGCAGTTCCAGATCGGGCAGTTCGTCGCTGATCGTGCCTTCGGGCGTGCTGCCCTGTGCGACGGCGGTCTTGTCGGCAGGCTTGTCGTTGCATGCCGACAGCGCCAGCGCAGCCAGCAGCGCTCCGAAAATCACAGGTTTCTGCGTCATGTGCGTCCCTTCCCTTTCGCCTCGCTTTGGCATGCCCCGCCCAGACCTGCAAGAAAGGCATCCCGGTGGCGCGCGAGCGCGGCATCCAGATCGGGCATGGTCGCATCGACGCCCAGATCGGCGAGGCTGGTGACCGGATATTCGGCAATGCCGCACGGCACGATGCCGCCGAAATGCGCAAGGTCCGGGTTCACGTTGACGGCAAAGCCATGCATCGTCACCCAGCGACGCACGCGCACGCCGATGGCCCCGATCTTGGCCTCCTGGCCCATCCGGTTATCGGTCCAGATGCCTACCCGCCCTTCGGCGCGGCGGGCGGGCACCCCCAGATCAGCCAATGCAGCGATCACCCAGCCTTCGACGGCGTGGACGAAGCAGCGCACATCCTTGCCGCGCTGGCGCAGGTCCAGCAGCACATAGCCGACGCGCTGGCCCGGCCCGTGATAGGTATAGCGCCCGCCGCGCCCGGTATCGAACACCGGGAATTGCTGGCTGAGCAGCTCGGCAGGATCGGCGCTGGTGCCGGCGGTGTAGAGCGGGGGATGTTCGAGCAGCCATAGCAGTTCACCCGCCTCGCCCTGCTCGATCGCGCTGTTGCGCGCTTCCATCTCGGCCAGAGCCTGGGGATAGGGCGTCAGTCCCGGCGATACCCGCCATTCGGGCGCTGCCATCTGGTCTTGGTCGATTGTGGTCAAGCTTGCTGCCATCGGTCCTGCCTCAGCGCGCGACGGATGGTGCGCCAAATGCCTTGCGCAGCGCCCGTGCGGCGTTTAGCGCAAGCCTTTAGTCGCTTTAGCCAGTGAGGCCAATCCCGCCATGACGCGCAAGCTCGATCTTTCCGGCTGCTGGAACGACGTGATGCAGCTTTTCCGCGCCAATCGCGAGCTGTTGCTCAGCGTGGCGGGTGTGTTCATCCTGCTGCCAAGCCTTGCCTTTGCGATGTTCGCGCCGCCCCCGGTATCGCCGCCCGATGCCGATATCTCCGCGATTTATGCGAACATGCAGCAATTCTATTCCGACAATCTGGTGTGGATCGTGCTGATCGGCCTGCTCAACGGCTTTGCCAGCATCGTCATGCTGGTGCTGATGCTCGATGCCAGCCGCCCGAATGTCGGCGATGCCATGCGCCGCGGGCTCGCTATCATCCTGCCCTATTACGCGATGGGGGTATTGAGCGGCGTACTTACCTTTCTCGGTTCGCTCGCCTTCGTCCTTCCGGGCATCTACATTTTCGTGAAGCTGATTGCTGCCGGCCCGGTGATGGTGGCCGAACGGTCGCACACGATCATCGCGCCGATGCGCCGCTCCTGGGCGCTGACCAAGGGCAATAGCGGGCGTATCCTGCTGTTCCTGGTCATCGTCGCGGTCACCGCCTTTTTCGTCTACATCACCAGCGTCACCGTGTTCGGCATCATCATCCGGCTGGCACTTGACGGGGCGATTGGCGACACGCTGACCATCCTGGTCGATGCGGTGATGAGCACGCTTCTCTCGGTGCTGATGGTCTGCGTCTATGCCGGGATCTATCGCCAGCTCGCCGGGCCAGGGGCAGAGGATATCGCGCGCGAATTTGCCTGAGGCGCTGGAATTTGGCCCCGGCCTCCCTAAGTTGCTGTCAGCACAGACAAAGGGGTCCTTCGCCATGCGCGCATTTGCAATTTCGCTTTCCGCCCTCGCCCTGACCGCAGGGTCCGCCGCGATCATCGCACAAGCTCCGGCGCTCGCTGCCGATGCGGGCAAGATCGCGATCGGCGGCAAGGCCCCGATGTTCACCACCACCGGTGCCAAGGCAGGCAAGGCCTATAAGCTGAGCCTCGCCAGCGAGCTGAAAAAGGGCCCGGTCGTGCTCTATTTCTTCCCCAAGGCGTTTACCAGCGGCTGCACGGCCGAGGCGCATGAGTTTGCCAGCCGCATGGCCGATTTCAAAAAGGCCGGCGCCACCGTGATCGGCCTGTCTGCCGACGGCATTGACGAGCTGAAGAAATTTTCGACCGAGGCGTGCCAGAGCAAGTTCACCGTCGCGCAGGCGACGCCGCAGATGATCCAGGCCTATGGCGTGGGCCTTGCCGGGCGTCCGAACATGACCGGACGGACCAGCATGGTGGTTGCGCCCAATGGCCGCGTGACCTTCGTCCATGACGACATGGACTATCGCGATCACGTCAAGCTGACGCTAGGTGCGGTCCAATCCATGGCCAAGAAGAAGGGCTGACATTCCTGCGTGACCGCTGCCTCCCGCCGCGCTAGCGTCAGGGCATGAGTTGGCAGGAAGAGATCGACGAGCTTGCCCGGCGCCGTGCGCTGGCCGAGAAGATGGGCGGGGAAGACAAGGTCGCGCGGCAGCATGCGCGCGGCAAGATGGATGCGCGCGCGCGCATCGATGCCCTGCTCGATCCCGGCAGCTTTCGCGAAATCGGCAAGATCGCCGGGCGGGGCAGCTATGACGACCACGGCGATCTGGTCGATCTTGCCCCCTCCAACTTCATCTTTGGACGCGGCAATCTGGATGGCCGCGCGGTCGTGGCCAGCGCCGATGATTTCACCGTGCGCGGTGGTGCCGCCGATGCCGCTCTGCACCGCAAGTTCGTGCAATGCGAGGCGATGGCGCACGAACTGCGCCTGCCCCTGGTCCGCATGATCGACGGCACCGGTGGCGGTGGGTCGGTCAAGACGCTGGAGACCATGGGCTATACCTATGTCCCGATGGTGCCCGGCTGGGACCATATCGTCACCAATCTCGAGACCGTGCCCGTGGTCGCGCTGGCGCTTGGCCCCACTGCAGGGCTGGGCGCGGCGCGAACCGTCGCCAGCCATTATTCGGTGATGGTCAAGGGCCTGTCCCAGCTGTTCGCCGCCGGCCCCGCCGTTGCCGCCGCGATCGGCGAGACCGTGGACAAGGAGCAGCTGGGCGGCACCGAAATCCATTGCCGCAATGGCGTTGTCGATGAAGAGGTGGCGAGCGAGGCCGAGGCCTTTGCCGTGGCGCGCCGGTTCCTTTCCTATCTGCCCTCCTCGGTCGACGGCCTGGCAGCGCGCGTGCCCTGCGATGACCCCAGCGATCGGCGCGAGGAAGCGCTGCTGGCCGCGGTGCCACGCGATCCGGGCCAGGTCTATGCGATGCGGCGCGTGCTGGCGCAGGTGTTCGATCAGGGCAGCGTCTTCGAAATGGGCCGCCGCTGGGGCCGTGCGGTCATCACCGCCTTCGCCCGGCTCAACGGCTGGCCGGTCGCGGTACTGGCCAGCGACCCCAGCTTTCTGGGCGGATCATGGGAGGCCAAGACCAGCGAAAAGGCCGAACGGTTCGTCAAGCTGGCCGACCAGTTCCGCCTGCCGATCGTGCATATGGTCGACAATCCCGGCTTCATGATCGGCGCGGATGCCGAGCGCGCGGGCACGATCCGCTATGGCGTCAACGCAATGAATGCCATCTACCGCGCCAAGGTGCCGCTGGCCTCGGTCATCGTCCGGCGCGCCTATGGAATTGCGGGCTCTGCCATGTCGAACGCCGAGCGTTTCCAGTATCGTTTTGCCTGGCCGAGTGGCGACTGGGGATCGCTGCCGATCGAGGGCGGGGTCGAGGTGGCCTATAAATCCGAGCTGGAGGCGAGCACGGACCCTGAAGCGCATCTGGCGGTAATCCGCGCCCGGCTGAACAAGGTGCGCAGCCCGTTCCGCAGCGCTGAGCATTTTTCCGTCGAAGATATTATTGATCCGCGCGAGACGCGGCCGTTATTATGCGAGTTCGCGGATCTGGCCTGGGCGAAGCTGTCGGCAGGACGGGCCTAGCCATCCGTTTTTGCGACATGCTTAACGCAGCGGACGCCATTTTCCTGAAGCCCGCCTTAACGCAGCGCATGGCAAGGTCATCCTGAAATTCTGTCAGGACCCCGTGCCATGATCAATAATTCAGACCCTCCCGGTTCGCCTTCGATGCGGACGGTGTACATCCGGCCCAATTATCAGGCCAATGATGTCGCACCGACCAATACCGACCCTGCCCCCAGCAGGCCGGCCAATGATGGCGTGATCAATCTCGTCAATCGCCCCACTGCCACCAGCGGTGCGATGGAGAGCCTCGCCAAGGCGGCCGCCGCGGCCGAGCTGCCCAAGTCGCTCGACGATTTCGCGCGGCAGGTTGCAAAGTCGATGCTTGGCGACCCCGAACAGGCGATGCGCACGCTGCGCCCGCCGTCGGCTCAGGTCGTGACCGGACTGCTCGGCGCAGCCTGATCGGCTACGCCGCCGCCCCTTATCAGCTGTTCTTGTCAGCGCGCCTTCGGCCGAAACGCATTGCGCGTTCCAGCCGGGCGCGCAGTTGCGTGTAATAGGCCTCGAGAAACGCACGCTCATCGCCGATCGGCGGAGTCCAGCCGATCTTGCCGCAGATCGTCGCCGCCACCGTCTCCATCGCCTCGGCATTGCCGTTGCGCAGCACTTGCTCCAGCATCTGCAGCTCATATTCGCCATAGACCGACAGCTCGGCCTCGCTGAACCGGTAGCGGTCGGCGGGCAGCGCTGCGACTTCGGCACTGGCTGGCGCGCCAGTCGCAACTACAGCGCCCAATACGGCCTTGGGCGCCTGCACCACCCAGGTCCCGGCGATCAGGTCGCCGCAGCGCAGCCGGTCCTTGTTGAGCAACGGGAACAGCAGGAAGATGCCGACCCAGATGATGCCGCTCCAGGCGGCAAATTCGCTCAGCGTGCCCTGCACACCGCCCGATGTCATGAACATCAGCGGCAGGAACATCTCGATATCGCGCAGCAGATTGCGGGCGATCACCGCTTCTGCGGTCAATCGTCCGCCATCGCGCGCAGCCACGCGAATGCCCACCGATCTCTTGCCCCAAGTCGCGGCGCGCTGCCCGAGCTCGAAGAACAGGAAATAGGCATTGCGCGCCAGAAACGTGCCGATGATGAACAGGATGAACAGGAAGTTGAGCACGCCATCGGACACCGATGGCAGCCCTGCCCGCTCATAGCCCCAGACCAGCAGCAGGATCGTGAGGACGAACGCGACAAACATCCCGAAAAGCGCGCTCAGATCGATGAACAACGCCCCGACGCGCGCGCTGGCAGGAGCGATGGCCACGTCCAGCGCGACACCCTCGGGCGTCACCAGCGTACGCTTGAGCTTGGGATCGGCCCCGCGCGTACGTCCCAGATCGGCAGCGCGCGCCATCAGACGCGCCTCGGGCGGAAGGCAAAGAAATAGGTGAGCCAGACCGCCAGCACGCCATAGCCGATCGCATAGCGCATGGCCGTCGACTGGACGAGCTGGCGGGCAAAGCCTTCAAGCAGCCCCGCGCAGATCAGCATCACGATCACCCCCGCCATCACCTGCGCTGCCCTTCGCCCGGCATCGCCCAAAGCGGTCAGATGGCTGCGTGGACCCGGAAAGCCCAGCGCCCGCCCGATATGCAGCCCTGCGCCCCCGGCCAGCAGGATGGCGAGCAGCTCGGTCGTCCCATGGATCGAGAGCCAGCCGATAAACTCGACCGTCAGCCCGCGCGACGCGAATACCCAGAGCATCGCACCCAGGCCCACCATATTGTACACCAGCAGCAGCAAGGTCGGCACGCCAAAGGCAAAGCCCAGCGCAAAGGCCATGATCGCGACCTGGGCATTGTTGTTGAACAGATAGGCGGCGAAGACCGAGAGCCCCTCTTTTTCCGTATCGCTGAACAAGGTGCCCATCAGCGCCTCACGCGAGGCACCCGGCACGCGCACGTCGCTGAACTGGCTGGGCACCAGCCGGTAGTACCATTGCGTGTCCGCATCGACGAGGAAGAAGCCCAGCACTGCGCCAGCGACCATGGCCGCCAGCGCCACCAGCAAGTCCGGCCAAATGCTGCGCACCGCGCGGCTCAGTCCGCCGCCGAAAAAGCCGCGGCACCAGCCGCCCAGCGTCGTGCGCGTGCCGTAAACGATGAAATACGCGCGCAGCGTCAGCGATTCCAGATAGGCGATCAGCCCCGCATCGAGCGAGCTTTCGCGCGCGATCGACAGGCTGGAGAGCAGGTTGCGATAGAGCACCGGCAATGCCATGACGTCATTGTCGGACAGCTTCTTGAGCCGCCCCTTCTCCATCGCAGTGACCATGGCGTCGAGCCGCTGCCAGTCACGCTCGCGCTCCAGCCGGAAACGGTCGCTGCGCAGCACTGCGGCGGCCACGGCCTGTTCGCCCGAGGCTTGCATGGCAGCGCCGCTCACAGCTGCCCCCGCCGCTTGATCTTGAGATAGGCGTTCATCAGCCGCGTACCGATCTCGTCATGCCGCCCCTCGACCACATCGATCCCCATATGTCGCAGCCGTGCGATCACCATGCGGCGCTGCGCCAGCAGGCTCGCCGCCGCGACGCTTTGTGCGACCATTTCACTGGTATCGGGCGGCTGGTCGACCAGGGACAGCAGCTCCTCATCCTCCATCGCGACGAACAGCAACAGATGCCGGTCGATCAGCCGACCGACCGATTCGAGCATGAGTTCTGCACTGGTTGGGTCGGTAAAGTCGGTGAACACGACGATCAGCGATCGCCGCTGCAGTTGCGCAGCGAGCGTCGAGAGGGCCAGCGTGTAGTTGCTCTCCTCGAAGCGATAGTCGATCCCGGCCGCCTCGGACTGCAGGCGGAAAAAATTGCGGCTGCCCGAGACAAAGGGTGTCGCGCGCTCGGGCCGGGCGGCAAACGAGAACAGGCGGACCTGATCGCCCGCCTTCAACGCGACATAGCTGGTCAGCAGCGCTGCCGAGACGGCGCGGTCGATCCGCGGCAGGCCCGCGACCGGCTCGCACATGTCCGATCCGCTATCGAGCGCGAAGACGATCTGGTTGTTGCGTTCGGTATCATATTCGCGCGCCAGCAGCTTCGAGTGCCGGGCAGAGCTTTTCCAGTCGATCGATCGCCGGTCGAAACCGGGCTGATATTCGACCAGCGCCTCGAACTCGCTCCCCTCGCCGCGCATCTGCCGCGCCAGGATTCCGTAGATCGCTTCCTTCAGGAATATCTGCAGCGCCGGCGCGCGCACCGCCGCGATATCGGGCAGGATGGCGACGCTCTCCCCGCTGGCCCGCGCTTCCTGACGCCAGCCCAGGCCCAGCGGCCCTTGCCAGCGCAGCCATAACCGCTCGATCTCCAGCGATCCGCGCCGCACCGGCGACAGAGCGAATTCGCCGCGCAGTGCCGATTTGCGATCCGAGCTTTGCAACTTCGCAAAGCCGCGTCCGCCAGGCACGATCCGGCTCGCCACCGCAATGCTCGCCTGGGCATGCACGACAGGAACCTGGGCGGCGAGTTCGGCCTCGATAGCGATGCGAACATCGCTGCCCAGCTCACTGCTCGCCGGCACGATGAGCGCAATATCCCGCGCCCTGCCCGCAATCAGCGCATCGATCAGCGCAAGCAGCAAAACGGCGCCCGACCAGGCGGGGCCGAGCGCCCACAATCCCGGTGTGAACGCCGCCAGCGCAATCGCCAGCGGCGCACCGCCTGCAATCAGCAGGCCCGCACGCAGGGTCGGATAGGCTCCGATCAACGCGGCGCCTCGGTCCGTTCGACCAGATCGGCGACGATTATCTCGACGCGGCGACCTTCGATCTCGGCGGCGGGCGACAGCAGCGTGCGGTGGCGCAGCACCGAGGCTGCGAGCTGCTTGACGTCATCGGGGATCACATAGTCGCGACCCTGAAGCGCAGCGCGTGCGCGCGCCGCATTGGCCAGCATGATCGCAGCGCGCGGGCTAGCTCCGCTCTCGAAATCCGCCGTCTCGCGCGTCGCCCGCACCAGCCGCACGATATAGGCGACGACCTCATCGACCAGCTTGACCTCGCCGACGGCAGCGCGCGCCGCGCTGAGCTCCTCGGCCGTTACCTGCGGCTGGATGGCAAAGGCATCGGGACGCTGCACGCCGCTGCGCTTGCCATATTCGGCAACGATCCGCGCCTCTTCTGCCGCATCCGGATAGCCGACCAGCAGCTTGAACAGAAAGCGGTCGAGCTGGGCTTCGGGCAGCGGATACACCCCCTGTTGCTCGATCGGGTTCTGGGTCGCCACCACCATGAAATGCGGCGAAAGCGCATGCCGCGTGCCGTCCAGCGTCACGCTGCGCTCCTGCATCGCCTCCAGCAGCGCGGCCTGGGTCTTGGGCGGGGTGCGGTTGATTTCGTCGGCCAGCAGCAGGTCGGTGAAGATCGCACCGCGCGTCAGCGTGAACTGGCTGGTCTGGAAGTTGAACAGGTTGGATCCGATGATGTCGCCGGGCATCAGGTCCGGGGTGAACTGGATGCGCCCGAAATCGAGCGACAGGCACGCGGCAAAGCACTGCGCCATGAAGGTCTTGGCGGTCCCCGGCGGCCCTTCCAGCAGTACGTGCCCGCTGGAAAACAGCGCGATCAGCAGATGATCGATGATCTCGTCCTGCCCGATAATGGCCTTGCCCATTTCGGCGCGGATGCGATCACCCAAAGCGTTGATATCGGCCAAGTTCATCCCATCCGGTCCTTTTTCCATCCATAAAGCGCGCGCGCAGCGGCCGCGATGGCGGGCCGGTCGCGCGCGCTGCGCATGTCGTTCAACAACTGTTCGTAGCTTCGGCCCTCGCCATCGGCAGGCACCAGGGCCAGCCTTGCATCGACCTGATCGGGCGGCAGCGATGGCGGCAGACCCAGCGCGCGGGCCGCACGATCGCGCAGCAGATCGGCATACGCATTGGCGACGAGATGATCGCGCCCGAGCCGGCGGACGAGCGCCGCGCTGCCGCGCACCAGCGCCGTCTTGCCAAAGCCAAAGGGCCGCTCATCCGACAAGGGCGGGCCAAAGCGGAAGAAGGCCATCCACGCAAAGGCGATCGCTGCCAGCACCAGGCTGGCGACCGCGCCGACAAAGGGCGGGCGGAACGCGACCGAGAGCAGGTTTTCCGACGCGCCAAGGCCGTTCTGGGTGAGGTCGAACACCACGCCTTCACCGCCGCCCGACCAGGCTGCATCGACAATCTGCAACGCCTGCGCGGCCGTCTTGCGGTTGGCCAGCCCCATATTGTTCATCAGGTCGGCATCGGCAACGATCACGACCGGATAGCGCCCCTGCTGCACGCCGGAACCCGGCTCGGCCGACGCATCGGCATCCAGCGAGGGATACCAGCCGCCATCGTCGATGACCGCAACCCGCGCTGCGCCGGACGCCGGATCGGCCAGCACGGTCTTCAGCTTGTCGCCGGTAATCGTTACCCGCGCCTTCAGCGCCTGTTTCAGCATCGCGGTCTTCTGCTCGGGCGTTTCGGCCTGGACGAGGGGAAACTGCGAAAACTGAGGGCTGACGCCTTCGAGCCGCGTCCTGGCGGTGACCAGCTGCGACAGGATCTGCGGCGATTGCATCGCCACCCATGGCGAATCGAGCTGAACCCAGCCGCTCTTGAGGCCATCAAGAGGGGACACCTGCCATTTGGGCAGGATGATGATCGTGGGGCCGATAAAGGCGCGCTGGTTGACCAGGGCGGCAAGTTCGGTCGGATCGGCGGAAATCTCGGGGGTGATGATCAGCAGGTCCTGCTGCTGCACCGCCACCGGGCTGCGTCCGTAGCGAACCGGCGTTCCCGTGTTCTCGAGCAGACGCCCAAGAGCCGAATAGCCGACGATGCTTGCCGATGCGCCATGCGCCTGGCCATTATTGCCCTTCCGCAGCGCCCCGCCTGCCCCGATCGCATAGAGCAGCGCCAGAAACGCGGCGAAGCCGATGGCGACCATCAGCAGCACCGTGCCGCGCGCAAAGGGGGAGCCGCCGGTCTCGCTCGCCATCTTAGCCGCCGTCCAGCGCAAAGGCGCGATAGGCCTCGCGCGAGCTGTCCCACGCGCTGCGATCGAGCGGGCGGCGCGCGAAGAAGCTCGCCTCGACATGCCCTGCGATGACGCCAAAGGCCTGGCGCGCCCTTTGCGAAAGTGCATCGAACGCACCGATCTCACGCGTGGTGCTTGAAGGGCGCAACAGATCGGGGCGCTTGGCGGCGATATCCTCGATCGACCGGTACAGCAGCAGATGCGCTGCCTCGTCGAACCGGCCTTCCACAGCCAGCCTGTCCGCTTCTTCCAGCAAGGCGCGCGCCTGCGCCTGATCGGGCACCCAGTCGGGCTGCACGCCCGCGCGACGTTCGCGCCAGTCGGCAATATAGGGCGCCAGGATCACCCAGAGCAGCACCAGGACTCCCGCGATCAACGCCACGAGCAGGACCTTGCTCAGCACCGGCCAGGCATAGGCGATCGCCTTGATCAGCGGCTCGAGCAGTTCGCCCAGCCATCTGGAAAAATCGCTCCACCATTCGGGCGGTGGATCGGCTGGCTTGGAAAAATCGGGCGTGAACTGGATGCTGCCATCGCCGCGCACCTGGTCATAGGCCGCATCAAAACCTTCGCGGCGAGGTGCAGTAAGGGCCGGGCCAGCAGTCACAACGCGGGTGATTGCAGAAGCGCGCCGAGGGAGCAAGGCGATTTGCAGGTGATCAACCGCACTGGACCGTTCGCTGGCACATGTTAGGCTGACCGCAAAACAAGATTCGGTCGCTTGGGACAATCAACCGGGAGTATTGATATGGCGAGCCAGCCTGCCGAGTTCAGCATATCCAACGTGTTTTCGAACACCTTTGGCGTCATCGCGCGCAACGCCGCCCTGTTTCTGGGGCTTTCGCTGATCATCGTGGGTCTGCCGCAACTGGGCATCGGCATGTTCGTGACGCCTTCGCTGGCCGATCCGACGGCATTGCTCGGCGGCCCGACCGCGATTGTCAGCAGCATCGTCGGCTATGTCCTGTTCCTGTTCCTGTCGATCATCCTGCAGGCCTCGCTGATCGTCGCGTCGGCCAATGATATCGCAGGCCGACCGGTGAATTTCGGCGAATGCGTCAGCCGCGCGATCGGCAAGCTGCTGCCGCTGATCGGCCTGGGCATTGTCGTGGCAATCGGCATCAGCATCGGGCTGGTCATGCTCATCATTCCCGGCATCATCCTCTATCTGATGTGGATGGTGGCGGTGCCCGCGATGATGGTCGAGAATCTGAGCGTATCGGACGCGCTCAGCCGCAGTTCGGCGCTGACCAAGGGGTCGCGGCTCAAGCTGCTCGGGCTGATCATCGTGTTCATCATCTTCAGCACGATCATCGGCATCCCGATCGGGATCATCTCGTTGATCAGCCCCAGTCTCTCGGTGGTCAGCAGCGCCGTGCTGAGCACGGTGAGCGCAGCGGTGGGTGCCGCTGGCATCGCCGCCGTCTATATCGAATTGCGTGGGACCAAGGAAGGCGCGAGCAGCGAGCAGCTGGCCAGCGTTTTCGCCTGATCGCCGGCCCGGGCTCCCGCGCTGGGGCCCGGGCCAGGCTGCTCAGCCAAACAGTCCGGAAAGGTCCTTTTTCAGGATCTTGCCATTGGCGTTGCGCGGCAGCGTTTCGTGGTGGAACACGATTTTCACCGGCACCTTGAACGCGGCCAGCCGCTCGCGCACCCAGGCCTGCAGCTCGGCTTCGGTCGCACTCGTGCCGGGGGCCAGATGCACCACCGCCGCCGGTTCCTCGCCCAGGGTGCGGTGCGGCAGGCCGATCAGCGCCGCATCGGTCACCGCCGGGTGATCGTACAGCACGTTCTCGACCTCTGAAGAGTAGATATTCTCGCCGCCACGGATGATCATGTCCTTGGCGCGATCGACGATATAGCAAAAGCCTTCCTCATCGAGCCGCGCCAGGTCGCCGGTGCGCACCCAGCCATCGACAAAGGTCGCCGCCGTCGCCTCGGGCTTGTTCCAATAGCCCTTCACGATCTGGGGCCCGCGTGCCCAGAGCTCACCCACCTCACCCACCGGCAGTTCGGTGACGCCATCGGCGTCCATGATCTTCAAGTCGCTGACCGGCACGGCTGGGCCGCAGCTGTCGGGACGGTTGAGATAATCCTCTGCCGTGTGGCTGGTCACCGTCGCCATGGTTTCGGTCATGCCCCAGCCATTTCCGGGCAGCGCGCCGAACACCTCGCGGATCTTGCGCACCAGCTCGGGCGCAGAGGGCGCGCCGCCATAGGAAATCGACTTGAGCGAGGACAGGTCGTATTTGTCGCGGTCGGGATGCTCGATCAGCTGCCAGGCGATGGTCGGCACCCCGCCGGTCGCGGTCACCCGCTCGCGCTCGATGATCTCGAGCGCCCTGGTCGCATCCCATTTGTGCATGAACACCAGCGTCGATCCGCCGAACATCACGCCGGTCATGCCCGCGCTGCACGCGGTGACGTGGAACAGCGGTATCACGGTGAGCATCACCGCAGGCTCGGGCGCGGGCGGCGCCTCGCCCCTGCGCAGCGACGATCGCACCCCGGCATAGGCGGTGGTCAGGATATTGGTCGTCATGTTGCGATGGCTGCCCAGCGCGCCCTTGGGGTTGCCGGTGGTGCCCGAGGTATAGAAAATGGTCGCCGCATCATCGGGCGCGATATCGACGACAGGCAGCTCCGCCGGGGCAAGGTCGCCATAAGCAGGCGGCGCGCCGATCACGTCTTCCAGCCGCGATGCGCCTTCGGGCAACGTGCCCAGGCTGCGGCTGATCAGCATGGAACCCAATGCGCCCAGTTCACCCATGTGCGGCGCGATCCGGTCCAGCCGCTCGGCATCGGCGATCAGCAGCTTCGCGCCGGAATCGGCCAGGCCATAAGCCAGCTCCGCGCCGGTCCACCAGGCGTTGAGCGGCACCGCGATCGCGCCGATGCTGACAATCGCGAAAAAGGCCACCGGCCATTCGGGCAGGTTGCGCATGGCCAATGCCACGCGGTCGCCCTTGCCGATCCCGGCAGCCTGGAGATGCGCGGCCAGGGTGGCCGTGGCGCGGAACCAGGCGTCATAGCTGACGCGCTCATCCTCATAGACCAGAAAGGTCTTGTCGCCATGCATGCGGGCAATCTGGGCCAGTGCAGCCAGGCTCGGCGGCGCGTTCTTCCAGCACCGGGTCGCCACCCCCTCGACCGAAACCGTCTCCATCTCGAACGGCTGGCCGGCGGCGCACAGCATCGCCTCGATCTGCCCAAGCGACATTGCCGGCCATCCGGCAGGCGGCGCCCATTTTTCGGCAGCGGTTTCAGATGGGGACGGGCTCTCGATGAGCGTCATGACGTGATGATCCTCTCTGCGTAAATTTACGTTCGCGTCAACTTTATGGAATTGGCTGCGACACGCAATCACTGATTTTCAGGATCGTTTCAGCCACCGGCGCGTACGTGGTTTCTGTGCAGCAGCGCATATTTATAACATATGTTAATAATCTGAATTTGCTGGATATTTTTCGTCGCCTGCCTACAAGTGTGGCGCCGACTACAAGACCGAGATCGATTGACGGGGCAGTTCGGCAGGTCGGCTGAATGCCCCTTTCTGCAGGAGCCCGACCATGTCCGACAGTTGTTTTGTTGTCCGGCTGAACCGTTATCTCGACCTCACCCCCGCCGAGAACAAGGCAATTGCCCATCTGGAGCAAGAGCCGCGCGAATACAGCTCCGGCAGCATGCTTTGGCAGGAAGGCGACGACCTTTCGGAGCTGCTGATCGTCCATCAGGGCTGGGCGCTGTCCGAGAGCCGATTGCCGTCGGGCAAGCGCCAGATCCTCCGCTTCCACTTTTCCGGCGACATGATCGGCGCATCGGGAATCGCCTTTCGCGATGCCCCGTCCAGCATCGTCGCCGCGACCGATATGGTGGTGTGCCGCTTCCCGCGCCGCGCGCTGGGCCAGACCTTCATTGAACATCCGCGCCTGGCTGCGCTGTTCTTCTCGATCAGCCAGATGGAAAGCATCGACCTTTACGATCGGCTGCGCGCGCTGGGGCGCAGCGAGGGCAAGGCGCGGCTCGCCAACCTGTTCCTGTCGATAGCGGCGCGGATGCGCGCGGTCAGCGGGCAGCACAATCCCGTCGTCCGCATTCCGCTGACCCAGAGTGATCTGGGCGATGCGGTCGGGCTCACCCAGGTGCACGTCAACCGCCTGATCCGGCAAATGACCGAGGAAAAGCTGATCACGCGGAACCGCAGCACGGTGACGCTGGTTGACGAACCGAAGCTGATTGAACTGGCGCGTTTCGTCGACCGGTTCAGTGCTTTGGATTCAAGCTGGTTCCCCTCACCGCGGGGCTGAGCCCCCGTGAACTGTTCCTGAGCGGAGAGGTCCGCTAGAAAGCCGACCGAATGTCTGAACTCGATTTTCTCTCGCAAGCCTTTGGCGTCACCCGCGGCCAGGGCGAGGAAGGCGTGGTGGCGACCCGCGACACGTTGCAGCGGATGAATTCGGCCTTTCGCATTCTGACCGATGCGATGCCGCAAATGGTCTGGTCCACCCTGCCCGACGGCTATCACGACTATTACAACGCGCGCTGGTACGAATTTACCGGCGTTCCGCCCGGGTCGACCGATGGCGAAGGCTGGAACGACATGTTCCACCCTGACGATCAGGACTATGCCTGGGGAATATGGCGGAATTCGCTGGCCACGGGCGAGCCATATGAGGTGAACTACCGGCTGCGCCACCATAGCGGCGAATATCGCTGGACGCTGGGGCGCGCATTGCCATTGCGCAACGAATCCGGAGAGATCGTCCGCTGGATCGGCACCTGCACCGATATCCATGAATCGAAGATGATGGCCGAGGAAAACGAGGTCCTGAGCCGCGAACTCAGCCACCGGATCAAGAACATCTTTGCGGTGATCAACGGGCTGATCGGCATGTCTGCGCGGCAGAACCCCCAGCTGCGCCCGATGGCCGCCGAACTGCAGGACCGCATCGCCGCGCTGGGCCGCGCGCATGAATTTGCCAGGCCGCACAGCGAGCAATCGCGCCCGGTCAATATCGCATCGACCCTCAGCGGACTGCTCACCGAAATATTGAGCGCCTATCCGGCGCTGGGTGCCGGGCGGCTGACGATCAGCGGCGACGACCCCGAAATCGATGACCGCAGCGCGACACCGATCGCCCTCGTCTTTCACGAGCTGGCCACCAATTCGGCCAAATACGGTGCCTTGTCATCCGAAGACGGCTCCGTGCAGATCGTGGTCGCGCAGGATGACGATGTCGTCGCGATCAGCTGGATCGAGGACAAGGGGCCTGTCGTCGCGGGCGAGCCTGACGAAACGGGCTTCGGCACGCGGCTGGTTCAGCTGGCCATTACCCAGCAGCTGGCGGGCGCTATTGAACGCCATTGGCTGCCCGAAGGCCTGCGGGTCGATATGAAGGTGTCGGCTTCGCGACTGAAACGAGTCGACGGCGCGCCTGTCTGAAGGTTACATTTGCAACTTCGCAGATCGCCGATCAAGCTTTGCAAATACTCAGGAAGAGAGCAGCATCAGCCCGGGCGGCGGCGTCGGCGTGCCGGCACCACTGCGCGCAGCGAGCGCGAAATCGATCGCTTCGACCACCTGCCTGCTGTCGGCAGGCTTGATCATGACGCCCAGAGCGCCGGGAATGGGAATATCGATCTGGCGCGGATTTGCGGTCACGAAAATCACCGTGCAGCCGATTTCCTGGCCCAGCCACGCGCCGATCGAAGGGCCCGTCGCGCCATCGCACAGGTTGATATCGACCAGCGCCACGGTCGGTGCCCGTTCGGCCAGTTTCATGGCCGATTTCCAGTCGTCGCCAACGCCCACGACCTCATAGCCCGCATCTTCCAGCCCGACCTGCATGTCGAGCGCGACGAGAAATTCGTCTTCTATGATGAGAATGCGGGCAGTCATGATGATAACGTTGTCATTTTCCGGCTGGCGACCCCCAATGGGCGGCATCTGGAACATCAAACCATTGGGCTGCCATAAAGTTTCATCGATAAGTTGATCCATGTTAATCGATGCAATCAATTCATCGCTTCGCTCTCCGTCAGTTTCCACCAACGGATGACGACGTTCGACAAGTGCATGACGGTGCGATTGCCGGGCGGTTAATCGCGTGTTAGCGCCATGTTATACGCCCGCACCGATCATGGGATCGATGCGCGGGCTTCAAAACTGGGGACACCATTTCATGCCTTCTTTCCGCCAGACCATGCTGCTGCTGGCAAGCGCAGCGCTCGCCGCCCCTCTCGCCGCCGCTCCGGCGCTGGCCCAGACCGCGACCCAGGCCGCACCCCAGTCCGAGGACGCACGCCTGACCGCGCTGTTCGCCGCCGATGACGAAGCGAGCCTGAAGCGCAATCCGATCAACGGCCTGTTCCGGGGCGATACGCGCTATGCCGACCGGCTGGGCGACTATGTCACCGACGCCTATTTCGATGGCGAGCGCAAGGCGGCCGAAGCCAACCTCTCGGAGCTGGCCAAGATCGACCGGGCCAAGCTGAGCACCGTGAACCAGATTGCCTATGATATTTTCCAGCGAAACCAGAAGGATACGCTCAAGGGTCTGTCGGCCGAGTATCTGCCGCTGACCGTCGTGCGACCGATCAACCACTTTTTCGGCTTCCACACCTTCTATCCCAATTTCGCATCGGGCACCGGCACCGCGCCGTTCAAGACCGTGACCGACTATGAGAACAATCTGAAGCGCCACAAGGAGTTCATCCTGCTGCTCGACCGCTCGATCGACCGGTTCAAGCAGGGCCAGGCATCGGGCGTGGTCGAAACCAAGCTGACGATCCGCAACGTGATCGAGCAGCTCGATACGCAGCTTGCGCAGAAGCCCGAGGATTCGCCCTATTACGGACCGGTCAAGCAGTTCCCGGCCGATTTCAGCGAGGCCGACAAGGCGCGCTTTACCGAGGCTTATCGCAAGACCATCACCGACGATATCTATCCCGCCTACAAGCGGCTGCGCGATTATCTCGCCAATGACTATCTCAAGGATGCGCGCGAGGGCGTGGGCCTGAAATACATGAAGGGCGGCGACAAGCTCTATGCCTATCTGATCGAACAGACGACCACGCTGCCGCTCACTGCGGACGATGTGCACAATCTGGGCCTGAGCGAGGTCAAGCGCATCCTCACCGAGATGGACGCGATCAAGACCGAAGTCGGCTTCAAGGGCACGCTGCCCGAATTCTTCAACTATCTGCGCACCGACCCCAAGTTCAAGATGCCGACGCGCGAGGCGCTGACCCAGGGCTATTACGACATCGGCAAGAAGGTCGATGCGGTCATCTCGACCCAGTTCAAGATCCTGCCCAAGACGCCGCTGGAAATCCGCCCCTATGAGGAATTCCGCGAAAAATTCGAGGCAGGCGGCAGCTATCAGTCGGGCAATCCCGATGGTTCGCGCCCGGGCATCTTCTATTTCAACGCCTATGACCTGCCCAGCCGCACCACGCCGGGCATGACCACCCTGTATCTGCACGAGGGCGCGCCTGGCCATCACTTCCAGATCAGCCTCGCGCAGGAAAACGAGACGCTGCCCGCGTTCATGCGCTTTGGCGGAAACACCGCCTATGTCGAAGGCTGGGCGCTCTATTCGGAGAAGCTGGGCTATCCGATGGGCCTGTTCACCGATCCCTATCAGCGCTTCGGCCATCTCGATGACGAGATGCTGCGCGCCATGCGTCTGGTGGTCGACAGCGGCATCCATTCGAAGGGATGGACCCGCGAACAGGCGATCAAGTACATGCTCGACAACTCGTCGATGGGCGAGACCGACGCCACCGCCGAGGTAGAGCGCTATATCGCCATCCCCAGCCAGGCGCTGGCGTACAAGATCGGCGCGCTGACCATCCAGCGGCTGAAGGCCAAGGCCGAGAAGGAACTGGGCGCCAAGTTCGACCCGCGCGAGTTCCACGACCAGGTGCTCAACACCGGCGCGCTGCCGATGGCGGTGCTGGAAGAGAAGATCAACCGCTGGATCGCCGCGACCAAGGGCTGATCGCCTGACCGGCTGCGAAGCGATGCCGACCGACGAGACCCCGCCGTGGCGCAGCGCGCCGGGCGGGGTTTTGCTTTTCGTGCGCGCCACGCCGCGCGCCAGCCGCAGCGTCGTTCAGGGATGGGGTGCGGATGCCGATGGCCGCGCCGTACTGCTGGTCCGGCTGGCCGCGCCGCCGGTTGACGGGGCCGCGAACAACGCGCTGATCGCACTGCTCGCGGAGACTTTGCAAGTTCGCAAACGGGATGTCACCATCCGCTCCGGCGAGACCGGTCGCGCCAAGCAGGTGCATGTATCAGGCGATGAAGCCCAGCTGATCGCGCGCCTGGAACGCCTGCCTTCGACCTGACAGCATAGTCCCACCGCGCGCGCACCAACATATGGCAATAACATTTGCCAGTTTGCCGCATCTTATGCACTGTTCGCGTCGTAACTGGCGAAAGGGGCCGGTGATGGGGGCGGACGTAGACGATCATGGATATTGAGCACGACGCGTGGCCACCGCGCACCAATGACCGTCCTCCCACCCTGCTCTCGCGCCTGGTGCGCCGATTGCTGCTCATGCTCTATCGCAGCCATGGCTGGCGCGCGGAAGGCGTGGTGCCTGAGCCGCGGCGCTTCGTCATCATCGCCGCGCCGCATACCAGCAACTGGGATTTCCTCTATTTTCTGGGCCTGACCGGCGATCTGGGGATCAAGGCGCATTTCATGGCCAAGACCTCGCTGTTTCGCTGGCCGCTGGGGCGGTTCATGCGCGACATGGGCGGCGTTCCCGTCGAGCGCAGCTATAATCGCGGCCAGGTGCAGCAGATGGTCGAGGAGTTCGCGCGGCGCGACGAGTTCATGCTGACCATCGCGCCAGAGGGCACCCGGGGCAGCGTCCGCCAATGGCGCACCGGCTTTTACCAGATCGCGCTGGCGGCGGGTGTACCGCTTGTCTGCGGACTGATGGACTATGGCCGCAAGGTCGGCGGGCTTGGCCCTGCCATCATGCCCACCGGTGATTATGCCGAGGACATGAAGAAGATCATGGAATTCTACAAAAGCGTGACGCCGCGCCATCCCGACCGCGCCGGCACCGATATCATCAAGGATAGCCGCCTGTGAGCCCTGTGACCGACGCCATTCCCCTGTTGCTGCACAATCTGGCCCTGATTTTCGGCGTGATGATCGTGCTGTGGGGCGTTGCGGTGGCGATCAAGGATGTGTCGTTCATCGATGCGGTCTGGCCGATGGGCATGGTACTGCTCGCCGCTGCCACCTTCTGGCTGAGCAACGCCGCCTCGCCCGCCGCTGCGCTGTTGCTGGGCCTCACCGCGCTATGGGGCGTTCGGCTGGGGCTGCATCTGTTCATCCGCTGGCGCCGCAACGGTGTCGATCCGCGCTATGCCAAGATCATCGCCTCGGCGAAGGAGAAAAAAGGCTGGAGCTTTGCCAAGACCGCGCTGCTGCAGGTTTTTCTGCTGCAGGGCCCGCTGCTGTTCATGGTCTGCCTGCCCGCGCAGCTCGGCATCTGGCGGGGCGGTGAAGCCAATGCGCTGGCCCTGCTCGGCGCGCTCATTGCGCTGATCGGCATCGGCTTTGAAACGATCGGCGACTGGCAGCTCGAACAGTTCCGCGCCAAGCCCGAGAACAAGGGCAAGGTGCTGAACACCGGCCTGTGGCGCTATACCCGTCACCCCAATTATTTCGGCGATGCCTGCACCTGGTGGGGCATCTGGCTGGTCGCGTTCTCGACCGGATGGGATATCGCGCTCGCCAGTCTGATCGGTCCGCTGTTCCTCAATTTCACGCTGGTAAAGTGGAGCGGCGCGGCGATGCTGGAGCGCGGGCTGAAAAAGACCCGGCCCGAATATGCCGACTATATTGCGCGCACCTCGTCGTTCTTTCCGATGCCGCCGCGCCGGGGATAAGGTTTCCGCGTTGATTACCGCCTCTTAAGGCTTGCGCATTAAGCTGCGTTGCAAACCAAGGCAGCAGGCAGCGCGCACCTATGACCAGACCGCTCGACGATGTAACCGCGATGATCGCCCAGACGCGGGCGCTGGGGCCGGATGAAACGCTGGCGCTGCGCCAGGCGGTATGGCCCGACGGGCAGATCAGCGCGCGCGAGGCCGACATCCTGTTCGAGCTCAACCGCGTCGCTTCGGCCCCCAGCGCCGAATGGGTCGATTTCTTTGTCGAGGCCATTACCGTCCATATCGTCGAGCAGGCCGAGCCGCGCGGCTATGTCGATGATGCCAAGGCCGACTGGCTGATGCGCGCGATCGACCAGGACGGCAAGGTCGACAGCCTTGCCGAGCTGGAACTGCTGGTCAAGGTGATCGAGAAGGCAGAAAATACGCCCGACCGGCTGAAGCGCTATGCCCTCGACCAGATCCGCAATGCCGTGCTGCACGGCGAAGGCCCCACCCGTTGCGGCAACGGTCTGTTGGCTGGCAGCATCGGCACCGCAGAAGTGCGCCTGTTGCGCCGCGTGCTCTATGCCACCGGCGGCATGGCGCCTGCCCATATCAACCGCGAAGAGGCGGAACTGCTGTTCGCGATCAAGGACGCCACGCTCGGCGGCAGCAACGCGCCCGAATGGCAGACGCTGTTCGTCCAGGCGATGCGGCTGCATCTGATGACCGACCAGCGCTTCCGCGCGCTTTCGCACCAGGATGCTGCGCGGCTGCATGCGTTCATGGCCGACACATCGGCCGGCATCGGCAGCTTTTTCGGGCGGATGTTCAAGGCGCTGGGCGACAGCCCTGCCCCAGAGCCGGAGGCCCAGCCGCTGCCCGTGTCCGAACCCGGCCTGAGCGAGGCGGAAGAAGACTGGCTGCAACAGATGGTCGATGCTGATGGCGCGCTCGATCCGCTGGAGCGTGCGCTGCTGAAGGCGCTGGCACAGGACTGACCGCAGCGGGGTTGCGCGCGCGGCCAAGCACTGACAGAATCGGGGCAGAAGCCGGCGCAAGCACCGGTCACCCCCTGTCACCTTCGGAATTCCGCCATGCACCATGACGCCGCGCTTGAAGAACTGACGCACGATCATGTCTTTGCCGGGCACCGCGCAGATGAGAGCGAGCGCCGCACCTGGTATGTCGTCGCGCTGACTGCGGTCACCATGGTGGCCGAGATCCTGGGCGGATGGTGGACCGGATCGATGGCGCTGCTGGCCGATGGCTGGCACATGGGCAGTCATGTCGCCGCATTGGGACTGGCGGGATTTGCCTATCATTTCGCGCGCACCCATGCCGATGACCGGCGCTTTTCGATGGGCACCGGCAAGGTCGGCACGCTGACCGCCTTTACCAGCGCCTTGCTGCTGGGCGTGATTGCGCTGCTGATGGCCTGGGAATCGGCAAACCGGCTGCTGATGCCGGTCACCATCGATTATTCCGCCGCGATCATCGTCACGGTGATCGGCCTTGCGGTGAACATTGCCAGCGCGTTTCTGCTCGGCGGGCATGATCACGGGCATGGCCAGCATGGCCATGATAGCGATCACGATCACGATCACGATGACCATCATCACGGCGATCATCACCACGACCATAATCTGCGCGCAGCCTATGTGCATGTGCTCACCGATGCGCTGACATCGGTGCTGGCGCTGGTGGCGTTGGCCGGCGGGCTGTGGATGGGGCTGGCATGGCTCGACCCGGCAATGGGCATCATCGGCGCGGGCGTCATTCTGTGGTGGGCGGCAGGGCTGATGCGCCAGTCCTCCCGCGTTCTGCTCGACATGGAGGCCGACCCGGCCACCGCGCAGAAAATCCGCCAGCGGATCGAGGCGGATGCCGACAACCGCGTGGTCGATCTGCACCTGTGGCAGGTGGGCACCGGCCATCTGGCACTGATCGTCTCGCTCGCGACGCATTTCCCGCGCCCGCCCGCGCATTACCGGGCGCTGCTCGGCGATCTCCCCG
Organism: Blastomonas sp. SL216; assembly: GCA_026625625.1. Taxonomy (NCBI): domain Bacteria; kingdom Pseudomonadati; phylum Pseudomonadota; class Alphaproteobacteria; order Sphingomonadales; family Blastomonadaceae; genus Blastomonas; species Blastomonas sp. SL216. The sequence continues at coordinate 588,955 of CP113055.1, read as the reverse complement.
CGCTGTCGCATTGCACATTCGAGATCATCCCCTGCGCCGATACGCGCTGCGACCCCGCCAACGCGCCTGCACCTGCATGATAGACCCGCTTTTCGCCTGCGCCTAACGATGCTAAGCGCGCGGCCATCATGAGCCAATATTCCTCCGATCTTCTGACGCTGCTTGATGCGCGCGGCTATATCCACCAGCTGACCGATGCGGCGGCGCTCGATGCGCTGGCCGCCAAGCAGGTCGTTCCCGGATATATCGGCTTCGATCCGACCGCGCCGTCGCTGCATGTCGGATCGCTGGTGCAGATCATGCTGCTGCGCCGTCTGCAGCAGACCGGGCACAAGCCGATCGTCGTGATGGGCGGCGGTACCGGCAAGATCGGCGACCCCAGCTTCAAGGACGAGGCGCGGCGGCTGCTGACCGCCGATACGATCGCGGCCAATGTCGCATCAATCAAGCGCGTGTTCGAACGCTTCCTGACCTTTGGTGACGGGCCGACCGACGCGGTCATGGTCGACAATGCCGAATGGCTCGACAGGCTCGAATACATTCCCTTCCTGCGCGACATCGGCCAGCATTTCTCGATCAACCGGATGCTGAGCTTCGATTCGGTCAAGCTCAGGCTCGACCGCGAGCAGTCATTGAGCTTTCTCGAGTTCAATTACATGATCCTGCAGGCCTATGATTTTCTGGAACTGTCGCGCCGCGTCGGCTGCCGGTTGCAGATGGGCGGGTCCGATCAATGGGGCAATATCGTTAACGGCATCGAGCTTGCGCGGCGCGTTGATGGCACCGAAGTCTATGGCGTCACCACCCCGCTGATCACGCTGGCGGACGGCGGCAAGATGGGCAAGACCGAGAAAGGCGCGATCTGGCTCAACGAGGATGCGCTGCCCGCTTATGATTACTGGCAGTTCTGGCGCAACACCCAGGATGCCGATGTCGGCCGTTTCCTGCGTCTGTTCACCGACCTGCCGCTCGACGAGATCGCGCGGCTCGAAGCGCTGCAAGGCTCCGAGATCAACGAGGCCAAGAAGATACTGGCCGACGCAGCAACGACCATGTGCCGCGGTGCCGAGGCGGCGCAGACCGCCGCCGAAACCGCGCGCGCAACCTTCGAACAGGGCCAGGCAGGCGGCAACCTGCCGAGCATCCGCGTCCCCGCCGAGGGCGTGTCGATCGTGCAGGCCAGCACCGCGCTGGGCTTCACCGCATCGAACAAGGAAGCCAAGCGCAAGATCGAGGAAGGTGCGGTCAGGGTAAATGGCGAGAAGGTTCAAGGCTTTGATTTTATGGTTAAGCCCGGGGACAAAATGAGCCTGGGCCAGAAGAAGCACGGACTGGTGCTGGCGGAAGACTGATCTGACGACCGGCAAGTAATGGGTACGATAATTTACACTTTGTTGGTAAATTTGCTCGAAGGTGACCTCCAGCAAACATGCTTGAATGGGTGGTCGATATGTCCAGGGGTGCGAAACTAGCGGTTGTCGAAAAACGCCAGGCGGCGCGTCATGTCGTCAGTCATCCGACGATTGCCGAGCACCGGCATCTGGGTGACATCAAGACGCATATCGTCAACATCTCTGCCAATGGCTTCATGACCGAGGGCGATATGCCGTTGGCCAAGGGCGAACGGATCACCGTGCGCCTGCCGGTCATCGGCCGTATCGAGGCGCATCTGATCTGGTCGCTGGGCGGCCGCAGCGGCTTCCAGCTGGAACGCGTGATCCGCCTTAACGAATTCAACCAGATGATCGATCAGCTGGGCGCGACCACGCCGCCATTCGGGCGGCGCTGATCCGCAGCCGGATCCTCCCCACGGGGAGGATTCAGCCTCCTCTCAGCAGCTTGGCGCCATAGTCGCGCTCGAAAAGGTAAAGCGCTGTCCGCGCTGCCTGGCCGCGATCGCTGTCCAGCCCGCCATCGCGGTCCATCAGCAGCCGCGCATCGTCGGTCGCCGTCGCGATCAGCCGCTGCACCTGTTCCGGGCTGGCAATGCGAAAGGCGCTTTCGCCCGATTGCCGCGTGCCGAGCAATTCCCCGCCACCGCGCAGCCGCAGATCCTCCTCGGCGATATGGAAACCATCCTGGCTGGAGCGCATCAGCGCCAGCCGCGCCCGCGCCGTCTCGCTGAGCGCGCTCCCACGCAGCAGCATGCAGACCGATTTCTGGTCGCCCCGCCCGACGCGCCCGCGCAGCTGGTGCAGCTGGGCCAGCCCGAACCGCTCCGCCGCCTCGATGATCATCAGCGTCGCATTGGGGACATCGACACCGACTTCGATCACCGTCGTCGCCACCAGCAAGGCGGTCTTGCCGCTGGCGAAATCCGCCATCATCGCGTCCTTGCGCTCGACCGGCATCTGCCCGTGCACCAGCGACACCTTGCCGGGAAAGCGCTCGGCAAGCTGCGCCGCGCGGGTCTCGGCAGCTGCCAGATCGCTGGTTTCGCTGTCCATCACCAGCGGGCACACCCAATAGGCCTGGCCTCCGCGCTCGATATGCCGACCAAGGCCATCGACGATCTCGGACAGGCGGTCATCGGCGATGACGCGCGTTTCGATCGGCTGGCGCCCCGGCGGCAGCTCGTCGAGCCGCGAGACATCCATCTCGCCATAATGGCTGAGCGTCAGCGTGCGCGGGATCGGCGTGGCGGTCATCGCCAGCAGATGCGGGGTCGCCCTGCCCTTTTCCTGCAGCATCAGCCGCTGCGACACGCCGAACTTGTGCTGTTCGTCGATCACCGCCAGCGCAAGGTTGCGATAGCGCACCGCGTCCTGAAACAGCGCGTGCGTGCCGATGATGATCTGGATCGAGCCATCGGCTAGCCCCATCATCGTCGCCTCGCGCGCGCGGCCCTTGTCGCGCCCGGTGAGCACCGCAATGCTGACCGGAAGCCCAGAGAGCATCCGCGAGATCGTGTCGAAATGCTGCCGCGCCAGGATCTCGGTGGGCGCGAGCAGCGCCGCCTGCCCGCCGCATTCGACCGCATTCAGCATCGCCATCACCGCGACCAGCGTCTTGCCGGCGCCGACATCGCCCTGGAGCAGGCGCAGCATCGGCACGTCCTGCGCCATGTCGCCGTTGATCTCCTCGATTGTCCGACGCTGCGCACCGGTCAGCGCGAAGGGCAGCTTGAGCCCGTCGCGCAGATGGCCGTCGCCCTGCAGCGCGACACCCTTGCGCTTGCGGTTCGATTGCCGGATCAGCGCAAAGGCGAGCTGGTTGGCGAAAATCTCGTCATAGGCCAACCGCTCGCGGGGCTTTTCGTCCATCCCCTGATGCGCCGCCGCCAGCGCCTCGTGCCAGTCGGGCCAGCCCTCGCGCGCCTTGAGCGTCGGCTCGATCCATTCGGGCAGCGGCGGCAGCTGCGCCAGCGCCTGCGCCGCCAATGAGGCGACGCGCTTCTGCCCCAGCCCTTCGGCAAGCGGATAGACAGGCTCGGCCTCGCCGATCTGGTCGGCCTGGCCGGGTTCGACAACATGGTCGGGATGGACGATCTGCCACGCCTCGCCCCATATCTCCAGCTTGCCTGCTGCCAGCCGCGTCTCGCCCAGCGGCCAGAGCTTCTTCGCCCAGCCGGGATTTCCGCCAAAATACACCAGACTGATATGGTTGCCGATGCTGTCCTCGGCGATCACGCGCGTCGGCCCGCGTCCGGGGCTGGAACGATAGCCGGTGGCGGTGAGCGCGATGATGATCTGCTCGCCGGTCCCGGCCTGATCGGCATTGTCCACCTTGCGCCTGCGGATGAAACCGGTCGGCAGGTGATAGGCCATGTCCTTGACCCGGGCGATGCCGAGCCGCGCAAACGGCTTTTGCAGAGTCGCCCCCACGCCCTTCAGGCTTTCGATCTCGGCGAATGCGGGGTTGAGTATCTGGGGGCGCATGGCTATCGCAAAAAACGCAAGGCACTGAATGTGCTGCTGGCTGGAAGTCTGTCCACCGTCTTAGGCAGGCCCGGCCCACCCCGCAAGCAAAGGAACATCTGGCATGGACCGCGAAACCCGATTGCGCCGCCTGGCTTTCCGCGCCTGGCACAGGGGCACGCGCGAGGCAGACTATATGATCGGCGGCTTTTTCGACCGCTATGGCCAGGGCTGGTCTGACGCGGAGCTCGACTGGTTCGAGACGCTGATCGAGGAGCAGGACGTGGACATCATGGCCTGGGCCATCGGCACCCAGAGCGTGCCCGAGCAGTTTGCAGGGCCGCAGATGGACGCCTTCCGTCAGCTCGACTTCATCAACATCCCGCGCTGATTTCCGGCAGCACGCAGGGCAGGACACACGTGGACAGTATCAGCCGCATTCTTCAGGCGACCGCGCCGCTGACGCTGGCCGGCGTCGCCCCCGGGGCGCTGCCCCTGCTGCTGGCCGACCTTGCCCGCGCCGCTGCCGCGCGCAAGCAGGGCGGACGCGTGGTCTTCATCGCGCCCGATGATGCGATGATGCACGCGGTGGCCGAAACCGCGCCTTTCTATGCGCCTGAGCTGGAAGCGATCGAGTTCCCGGCCTGGGACTGCCTGCCCTATGACCGCGCCTCGCCCTCGCTCGGCATCACCGCGCGCAGGCTGAAGGCGCTGTGGACGCTGCAACAGCCCGCCGGCGGGCCGCAGCTGCTGGTCACCACGGCCAATGCCGTCACCCAGCGCACCCTGACTCCGTTCCGCATCCGCCAGGTCGGCGCGGAACTGAAGCCCGGCATGATGATCGCGCGCGAGGCGCTCATCGAGAAGCTGGTCCGCCAGGGCTATGCCCGCACCGATACCGTTGCCGATTCGGGCGAGTTCGCGGTGCGCGGCAACCTGATCGACATCTTCCCGGCAGGAATGGATTCGGGGCTCCGGCTCGATTTCTTCGGCGACGAGCTCGATACGATGCGCGCCTTCGACCCGGGCACGCAGCGATCGACCGAGCGGGTCGAGCGGCACATTTTGCTGCCCGCTTCCGAAGTGCTGCTCGATGCCGACAGCATCAAGCGCTTCCGCAGCGCCTATCGCGAGGCCTTTGGTGCCAATGCCACCACCGACCCGCTCTATCAGGCGATCAGCGACGGGCGGCGGCTGGCGGGCATGGAACACTGGCTGCCGATGATCGAGGAGCGGCTGGTGCCGCTGTTCGAGCATCTCGACGACCATGATCTGGTGCTGCGCGATGGCGGGGCCGATGCCGCTGCCGACCAGCGGTTCGAAAGCATCACCGACTATCACGCCAACCGTCAGCGCGGGAATGAGGACAAGGCGGGCAGCTATCGCCCGCTGGGGCCCTCGGCCCTGTATCTGGTGCCCAAGGAATGGCGCGCGGCGGAAAACGAGAACCCGGTTCATCTCGTCAGCAGCCATGACGAACCCGAATCGCAACGCGTGCTTGGCCTAGGCTATCGCACCGCGCGCGATTTCGGCGCAGAACGCGCGCGCGGCGACAATGTCTATGCTGCCGCCGTGGCCCATATCGAGCAGTTGCGCGCCGCCTCCAAGGGCGCGATCATTGCGAGCTATTCGGAAGGCTCGCGCAGCCGTCTGCTCGGCCTGCTGAAGGACCATGGGCTGGCGCGGATGGCGCTCGCCGAAAGCTGGCAGGAGGCGCTGGGACAGGCGGCGACCGGCATGGCCTCGATGGTCGTGCTGCCGCAGGACCACGGCTTTGCCACCGATCGCTACGAGATCCTGTCCGAACAGGATCTGCTCGGCGATCGGCTGGTGCGGCGACGCAAGAAGCGCAAGTCCGCCGACGCGTTCCTGGCCGAGCTGCAGTCGCTATCGCAGGGCGATCTGGTCGTGCATATCGATCATGGCATCGGGCGTTACGAGGGGTTGGTTTCGATCCCGGTCGGCAAGAGCCCGCACGATTGCGTCTGGCTCACCTATGCCGGCGGCGACAAGCTCTATGTCCCGGTCGAGAATATCGACGTCCTCACCCGCTATGGCTCCGAAAGCGAGGGCGTGCCGCTCGACAAGCTGGGCGGCGAGGCCTGGCAGCGGCGACGCGCCAAGCTCAAGGAACGTATCCGCGCGATCGCGGGCGAGCTGATGAAGACTGCGGCGGAACGCGCGCTGCGCACCGCCGACATCGCCGAGATCGAGCCCGGCGTCTATGCAAGCTTTGTCGACCGCTTTCCGTACGAGGAGACCGAGGACCAGGAGCGGGTCATCGCCGAGGTGCTCGAGGATCTCGCCTCGGGCAAGCCGATGGACCGGCTGGTCTGCGGCGATGTCGGCTTTGGCAAGACCGAGGTCGCGATGCGCGCGGCGTTCACCGCCGCGATGGCGGGCATGCAGGTTGCCATTGTCGCGCCGACGACGCTGCTGGCGCGGCAGCATTACACCAATTTCGTCGAGCGCTTTCAGGGCTTTCCGCTCAATATCGGGCGCCTTTCGCGCCTGGTCACGGCGAGCGAGGCCAAGGCGACGCGCGAGGGGCTGGCCAATGGCACCACCGATATCGTCATCGGCACGCACGCGCTGCTCGCCAAATCGGTCGAATTCAAACGGCTGGGCCTGGTCATCATCGATGAGGAACAGCGTTTCGGCGTCGTACACAAGGAGCGGCTGAAGGCGCTCAAGGCCGATGTCCATGTGCTGACCCTGACCGCCACCCCCATCCCGCGCACGCTGCAGATGGCGATGTCCGGTCTGCGCGAGCTCTCCGTCATCCAGACCCCGCCGGTCGATCGGCTTGCGGTGCGCACCTATGTGATGCCCTGGGACCCGGTGGTGCTGCGCGAGGCGTTGCTGCGCGAACATTATCGCGGCGGCCAATCCTATTTCGTCGCCCCGCGGATCAGCGATCTCGACAAGCTGGGCGATTTCATCCGCGACGAGGTGCCGGAAATTCGCCACATCATGGCGCATGGCCAGATGGCACCGTCAGAGGTCGAGGAGCGGATGAGCGCGTTCTACGACCGCAAATATGACGTGCTGCTCTCCACCACGATCGTCGAATCGGGCCTGGACATCCCCAGCGCCAACACGCTGATCATCCACCGCGCCGATACCTTCGGGCTGGCGCAGCTCTATCAGCTTCGCGGGCGCGTGGGCCGGTCGAAGACGCGCGCTTATGCCTATTTCACCACGCCGGAAAACCGCGTGCTGACCGAAACGGCCGACAAGCGGCTCAAGGTGCTGGGCGATCTCGACACGCTGGGCGCAGGCTTCCAGCTTGCCAGCCACGATCTCGACATTCGCGGTGCCGGTAACCTGGTCGGCGACGAGCAGTCGGGCCATATCCGCGAGGTCGGCTTCGAGCTCTATCAGTCGATGCTGGAAGAGGCGATCCTCGAGGCCAAGGCAGGCGGCCTGTCGCTCGACCTGCCGCGCCAGAAATTCTCGCCGCAGATCACCGTCGATGCGCCGATCCTGATTCCGGAGGATTACGTCCCCGATCTCGCGGTGCGCATGGCGCTCTATCGCCGCATGAACGACCTCGCCAACGCTGCCGAGATCGAGTCCTTTGCCGCCGAGATGATCGACCGGTTCGGCCCGCTGCCCGATGCGACGACCAATTTGATCAAGCTGATCGAGATCAAGCTCAACTGCATCACCGCCTGCGTCGCCAAGATCGATGTCGGCGCACGCGGCGCGCTGGTCAGCTTCCATAACGACAGCTTCCCCGATGTCCCCGGTCTGCTCGCCTATGTCGACCGGCTCAAAGGCGTCGCCAAGCTGCGCCCCGACCAGAAACTGCTGATCCAGCGCGTCTGGAGCGATCCCGCCGCGCGGATCAACGGCCTGATCCAGCTTTCCAAGGGCCTGGCGGGCATTGTGAAGAAAAAGGCGAAGGCGGGTTAGCCGCTGTCGTAGCCATTTCCCCTTCAGGGGAGAGGGTTGGAAGAGGGGGCAAAAGCGAAGACGGTCCTGTCGAACCTCACCCCCTCTCTGCTGCGACTAGGCGGCAAGCCGCCAAGTCTCGCTATCTCTCCCCTGAACAGGAGAGAGCTGCTGTGGCGAATTCCGCGAACGCCCCTGCCTCCATCGCCTTGCCGCGCAGAAAGCCCTGGAAATAGTCGCAGCCTTCTTCGCGCAGCGCTGCCAGCTGGGCGTCGCTCTCGACACCCTCGGCGATGACCTTGAGGTTCAGCGCCTTGGCCATGGCGATGATCGAGCGAACGATGATCCGGTCTGCCTCCGCCCCGCCAATGTCGCGCGTCATCGCATGGTCGAGCTTCAGATAATCGAGCGGCAGGCGCTTGAGGTACAACAGGCTGGAATAGCCGGTGCCGAAATCGTCGACGGCAATCTTCACCCCCGCCTCGCGCAGCGCGGCAAAGCGGGCCGCAGCGCGCTTGAAATCTGGCACCAGCGCCTGCTCGGTCATTTCGAGGGTCAGCCTTTTGGCATGAAAGCCGCATTGCTCGATCATCGCCAGCTCGCGCTTGGCAAAACCTTTCTCGCCAAGGTCTTCGGCAGTCACGTTGAGCGAGAGTCGCAGACCGGACAAGCCACCGGTCCAGCCGGCTGCATGGCCCATCGCTCGGTGCCGGATGTGCCGCGACAGCGACCTGGTGAAATCGGCCTTGTCGGCAATGGCAAACAGTGTGCCCGCGCCAATCTCGCCATATTGCGGATGATGCCAGCGGGCGAGCGCCTCTGCTCCGACGATCCGCCCGGTCTCGACTGCGAATTGCGGCTGGAACAGCACGGTGATCTCGTCGCGCTCGATAGCCTGGACGATATCCTGCTCCAGCCGATAGCCGCTTTGCGGCGCATGGTCCGATTGGCGGTCCGCCCAGCGCACGGGTTCCGCTGCGCTTTCGCGCGCATTGGCGAGCCCTGCCGACAATCGGTCGAGCAGCGACACCGGGCTTTCATCGTCGCGCGCCAGCGCCAGGGCGGCGCGGGCGGTCAGGCGCAAACGGTGCCCGGCGACGTCCAGCGGCTCCGATACGTGGCGCAGCATGCGCTCTGCCATGACCTGCCAGCCCAGCCGCTCTTCCGCCATGCTATAGGCGATCAGGAAATCGCCGCCCGACAGCCGCAGCGTCAGCGCCGTGCCGCCCGAAAGACGGTTCGCCTGCCGGACCAGGCGCTGCTCCATCGCCTCGAGCGCTGCATCGCCGACCGCAATGCCATAGGTGGCGTTGACCGCCGGCATGCGCCTCAGCCCGATCAGCATGGCGTGCAGCGGCCCCTCCCCCGCCTCGGCAAAGCTGGCGATGCGCGCGTGCAGATCCTGAGTGGGCAAAGCCTGGTCGGCCATTGCAGCATGTATCAGCGAAAGCTGCAGCCGGGCCGCAGCTTCGGAAAACGGTGTGACCAGCGCATGCGTCAGCCCCACAGGCAATGGCGCCAGATGATCGAGCATCTCGGGATCGCACAGCAACAGGCCCGCATCCTGACTGCCCGGCAGGTCGCGCGGGAGCGCTGCCACCGACTGCCCGCGCAGGTCGAGGATCGCCAGATCGGCCGCATCGCCGGGCGCAGGATCAAAGCCTGTCTCGGCCAGCATCGCCACCCATTCGGGGCTCAGCGGGGATTCGCCGATGCTGCGCCAGGTCAGCCTGTATCGATGCACCGCGCTGTCCAGAATTCGCCCCCCGATCGGCATGCCATGGCCTCGCCCCCTGCCCTGCAATGGCACAGCGCGCAATGGCCCAAGAATGATTGGCGCATTAGCACCGATCCGTTAAGACCCTGTCACCCATAAACAAGGCGTGGAACATGCCCCCTTCGGTTCTTGACCGTAAAATAGCGCTGGCCGTCTCTCCCACCGAACGGGCGCGCAAGGCGGCGCGCGAGGTGCAGGCGGCACACGACTGGGCCGATCTGGACGAGGCCGATATCGTGGTCGTGATGGGCGGCGACGGCTTCATGCTGCAGACGCTGCACCAGATGCTGGAGCGCGGGCGAATCGTGCCGGTCTATGGCCTGAACCTTGGCACGGTCGGCTTTCTGATGAATCTGTGGCGCAGCGGCGACAGCATCCACCACCGGTTGGACCGCGCCCAGGCATTCGAGGTGCTGCCATTGTCGATGACGGCGACCACGATGAGCGGGGAGCGCGTCACCTATCCCGCGATCAACGAAGTGTCGCTGCTGCGCGAGACGCGCCAGACCGCCAAGCTGGAGGTCAGCGTCAACAACGCGGTGCGGATCAGCGAGCTGGTCTGCGACGGCGTGCTGGTGGCAACGCCAGCGGGCTCGACCGCCTATAACCTGTCCGCCAACGGCCCGATCCTGCCGCTGGGCTGCGGCATGCTGGCGCTCACCCCGATCAGCCCGTTCCGCCCGCGCCGCTGGAAGGGGGCACTGTTGCCCGATTCGTCGCAGATCACGTTGCGCGTGCTGGAGCCCGGCAAGCGACCGGTCAGCGCGGTCGCCGACCAGCGCGAAGTGCGCGATATCCGCGATATCCAGATCGCGATCGACCCCAACCGGCGGCTGTCGCTGATGTTCGATCCGGGCCACAGCCTCGACGACCGGATTTCGGCAGAGCAATTTATCGTCTGAACGCTAAATCAGACGCTTGCCAAACCAAAAAACCCGGTGCTATAGGCGCGCTTCTCCCGGGGAGCTTCGGCGCTTCGGGCAGGCAAAAGGGCATTCCCCGATAGCTCAGCGGTAGAGTAGGTGACTGTTAATCACTTGGCCGTAGGTTCGAATCCTACTCGGGGAGCCAGCCTTTTTTTGCCCACCACCAATTGAGGTGGTTGAAGCCGGACATTGTTCCGCAAGCCCTTTTCCTCAATCGATACAGACAATATGGCGCTCAGCGTCCCTCCAGGTCGCGCTTGATCTCGCGTTTCCTGTCGCTCTCGCGTTGCCGCTTGTAGATCTGACGGTGCGATGTGTGCCGGGCATAGAAGATGGCGGCTGCCAAAATGACGGCGATGAGCACGATCAGGCCATAAGCGATGAGAAGTCTGGGTTCGATACATAGATCCTTGGGCTGAGCGGCCTGTCAGCGCCTAGGGATTACGGATCGGCCGGTCATTGGTTGCCCTTTGGGCCGGCCAAGCGAAATCCTTGGGCATCTTGCATCTCCGCAAGTACAGCAGCGCAGGCAATCAGCCGCCGAAACGCTGCCACAACAATTGCGCCGCGACATACAGGATCAGCGCCGCCGTCCCCATGCGGATGATTTTTTGCGGCAACAGGCGGACGCCGGCGAAGCTGCCGATCTGCCCGCCGATCAGCACCGCGACGAACAGCGGCCAATAGGCGGCCACTGCAGCCGGTGTCGCGGCGGCGTCCTGTTTCATCAGCTGCCCGGCAAGGCCTGCCAGTGAGTTGACCAGGATGAACACGCTGGCGCTCGCAGCAATCTGCCGGGCGCTGGCCCATCGCAGCAGGTGCAGCACCGGCGCGAGGAAAATGCCGCCACCGATGCCCACAATGCCGCTGAAAAAGCCCACGCCCATGCCGATCGGCACGCCCAGCCAGGTCAGCCGTGACCGCCCGCCCTGCCCCTCTTTCGGCTCCCGCTGAAGCAGCATCAGCAGCCCGGCGACCAGCAGCGCCGAGCCCAGCAGCGCCACGAACAGCGGCTTGTCCACCGGCAGCCGCCCACCGGCCCAAGCGCAGGGCGCGGACAGCAGCAGGATCGGCCAGAGCGGTTTCCACGGCACCTGCCCTGCGCGGGCAAAGCGGATCGTGCCGCCCGTCACCACGATCAGGTTGCAGATCAGCGCGATGGCGGGCAGCAGCCGGTAATCGGTCGCTGCCAGCACCAGCAGCGCATTGTAGGTCGATCCGCCGCCAAAGCCGACGGATGCGTACAGCAGGGCCGTCAGCGCGAAGCCGGCTGCCAGCCCCCACATGACCGTTTAGGCAGCCTTGCCGTGGCAGTGCTTGTACTTGCGGCCCGATCCGCACGGGCACGGCGCGTTGCGGCTGATCTCGCTGGTGAACAGGTCGTCCGACGCCTCGGGCATCGGCGACTGGCGCGGCGGCAGCGTCGCCGTGACCGTGCCCAGGGTACCGCCATCGATATCGGCGCTGTTGTCCTCTCCGGTGAACGGATCGAAATGGGTGGTCAGGAAATCGGGCAGCTCGGGCAGCGAAGGCATTTCCGGTTCGCGGATTTCGAGGTTCATCACCGTGCCGGTCACATCCTCGCGGATCACCTCGAGCATGCGTTCGAACAGGCCGAAGGCCTCGCTCTTGTACTCGTTGATCGGCGTCTTCTGCGCATAGGCGCGCAGGAACACGACCTGGCGCAGCGCATCGAGCGTGGCCAGATGCTCCTTCCAGTGATGATCCAGGCTCTGCAGCAGCACCGACTTCTCGATCGAGCGCCACATGCCAGTTTCGATCTCGCTCGCCTTGGCTTCGACCTTGGCTTCGGCCATTTCGCGAATGCGCTCTTCGATCAGCTCGGGTTCGACTGCGTCTTCCTGCAGCCAGGCATCGATGTCCGGCTCCAGGCCGAACACCTCGTTCACCCGCGCCTTGAGCTGGGCGATGTCCCACTGTTCGGGATAGGTGCCCGGCGGGCAGGCCTCTCCGACAATGGCGTTGACGGTATCGGCGCGCATGTCGGCGACGACATCGTCGACGGCCTCGGCATCCATGATCTCGGCGCGCTGTTCATAGATGACCTTGCGCTGATCATTCATGACGTCATCATATTCGACGACTTGCTTGCGGATGTCGTAATTGCGCGCCTCGACCTTTTTCTGCGCGGTCTCGATCGCCTTGGACAGCCATTTCGATCCGATCGCCTCGCCATCGGCCAGGTTGTTCTTCATCATCCGCGAGAACAGGGTATCGGGGCCGAAGATGCGGAGCAGATCGTCTTCGAGGCAGAGATAGAAGCGCGACAGGCCGGGGTCGCCCTGACGGCCCGAACGCCCGCGCAGCTGGTTGTCGATGCGGCGGCTTTCGTGCCGCTCTGTGCCCAGCACGAACAGGCCGCCGGCCTCCAGCACCCGCTGCTTTTCCGCTGCCACTTCGGCCTTGATCCGCTCGATCGCGGCATCGCGCTCAGGCCCTTCGGGCATGTCGCGCAGCTCGTCTTCGGTGCGGAATTCGACATTGCCGCCGAGCTGAATGTCGGTCCCACGGCCTGCCATGTTGGTGGCGATGGTCACCGCGCCCATGCGCCCGGCCTGCGCGACGATATGCGCTTCCTGCTCGTGGAAGCGCGCGTTGAGGACGCTGTGCTTGACGCCTTCCTGGTTGAGGAATTCGGACAGCAGCTCCGACTTTTCGATCGACACCGTGCCCACCAGCACCGGCTGGCCGGTCTCGTATTTCTCGCGAATGGCCTTGGCGATCGCCTGGAACTTGTCGGTCGTGTTCTTGTAGAACTCGTCTTCCTCGTCGATGCGGCGAATGGGGTTGTTGGTCGGGATGGTGACCACGTTCATCTTGTAGATGTCGTAGAATTCGGCCGCTTCGGTCGCCGCGGTGCCGGTCATGCCCGACAGCTTGGGATACATGCGGAAATAGTTCTGGAAGGTGATCGAGGCTAGCGTCTGGTTCTCGGGCTTGATCTGCACGCCTTCCTTGGCCTCGACCGCCTGGTGCAGGCCGTTCGACCAGCGGCGGCCATCCATCATGCGGCCGGTGAATTCGTCGATGATGACGATCTGGTCGTCCTTGACGATATAGTCGATGTCGCGCTTGAACATCACATTGGCCTTCAGGGCCTGGTCCAGATGGTGGACGATCTGGGTGTTCTCGACATCATAAAGGTTGCTGCCGGTGAGCAGGCCCGCTTCTTCGAGCAGGCGCTCGGCCTTTTCGGTGCCGTCCTCGGTCAGGATCACCGAGCGGGACTTCTCGTCCTTGTCGTAATCGGCCTCGTCGAGCATCAGCACGATCGCGTTGACCGCGATGTACATCTCGGACTTGTCATCGGTGGGGCCAGAGATGATCAGCGGCGTGCGCGCCTCGTCGATCAGGATCGAGTCCACCTCGTCGACCACCGCGAAATTATAGGGGCGCTGCACCATCTGGTTGCGCTCGTGCTTCATATTGTCGCGCAGATAGTCGAAGCCGAGCTCGTTGTTGGTGGCATAGGTGATGTCGGCGGCATAGGCCTCGCGCCGCTGTGTCTCGTTGAGATTGGGCACGATCACCCCGGTGGTGAGGCCCAGGAACCGATAGACCTGGCCCATCCATTCGGCATCGCGCGCTGCGAGATAATCGTTGACCGTGACAACGTGCACGCCCTTGCGCTCGATCGCGTTCAGGTAACAGGCGAGCGTCGCCACCAGCGTCTTGCCTTCACCGGTGCGCATTTCGGCGATCTCGCCGCGATGCAGCACGATACCGCCGACCATCTGCACGTCGAAATGGCGCATGCCGAGCGTGCGGATCGAGGCCTCGCGCACCGTGGCAAAGGCTTCGGGCAGGATGTCGTCGAGCGTCTCGCCGGCTTCCAGCCGTTCGCGGAACTTGAGCGTCTGTCCGCGCAGTTCCTCATCCGACATGGGCGAAATCTGCGGTTCGAAGGCGTTGATCTTGTCGACGATCTTGAGCAGGCCCTTGACATAACGGTCATTGGCGGACCCGAAAAGCGATTTGGCAATGGCGCCGAGCATGGCGTTAATTCCTTGAAAATATAGAGAAAGAGATATGCCGATTGGCGCATCTGGCGCGATCGGTCAGGCCCTGGAGGGGCAGAAAAAAGGGCACGCCGCAGCGCGCCCGATCATGATTTATTGGAGCAGCCGGTCCGACCGGTGAACCGTGCGGGGCGCAATGGCCACCTTGCGCACGGGGACCCAACGCTGCGACGGGCGCAGCACCATGACCAGCGGCAGCACGATGGCGGCCAGCAGCACCGCCGCGCTGACCGCGACCTGACGGTCCTCTGCCAGCAGCTGCGAGTCGCGCACCACGCCATTGCCATGCGCCATGGCCGGATCGGCAAGGCGCACGCCGTCTGCTACCGAGAATCCGGTCAGCAGGGCCAGCAGAGCAAGAAGCAGCTTCATGGGGGCGAAATTCATCCTGATAGGGCGCCTACATAGGCAATGGCAGGTCATTCGTCCATGGCCTTGCACGGATGGTCATCCCTGCTCTGCCTGCGGATCGAAAGCCTGCGAGTCCGCCCCTCCGAAACTCAGATGCATGCCGGCCCTTATACTGCCGGCCTCCATCTGCAGTTCCAGCCGCTCGCAATCGCGCCGGCGAAATTCTTCGACCACCCGGTCCGCCACCACCGGATCGATCCCGGTACGCAGCAGCGCGGTATGCGCCAGCTTGACCGAGGATTCGAACAGTTCGCGCTGGGCAGCGGCAATCGGGGCCAGTTTCAGCGACAGCAGCTGGCGGCGATCATTGGCGCGCACGAAGATCTTCGCTTCGGGAAAGGCATGCGCGATCGGCGCGATCTGGTCGGGCCCGAAATTCTTGTCATCCATGCAGAACAGCAGCGCCCCTGCATGTTCCGCACCGGCGCGGCGCAACAGATCGATGCGGGTGCCATCGCCGTAAAAGACCTTGCGGCCGAATTCGCCGCTGAGCCGGATCTGATCGGGGTTGATGTCGATCAGCGTTACCGAAATGCTCGCGCCTGCAAAGATCTGCGCCACGGCCTGGCCGAACCGGCCATGGCCGATAACGATGGCGTTCGACTGCCGGGCCTGTTCGGGATCGACCATATCCTCGGTGCCTGAGCCGCGAACCCCGCCGAACAGACGGGTCAGCAGCATCAGGAACGGCGTCGTCGCCATCGACAGCGTCACGATCGCGCCAAAGCGGCTGGCTGCGGCTGGTTCGATCAGCAGCGCGGCCTGCGCCTCTGCGAACAGCACGAAGGCAAACTCGCCACCCTGGCTCAGCAGCAGGCCCAGCACGAACGCCGCGCGGTTTTCCAGGCCGAATGCCTTGGCAATGCCGAAGATGATCGCGACCTTGATCGCCACCAGAGCCAGCGCCATCGCAATGACGAACAGCGGATCGGCCATGATCACGCCGATATCGAGCATCATGCCGACGCCCAGGAAGAACAGCCCCAGCAGGATCGAACGGAACGGATCGATATCCGCCTCCAGCTCGTGCCGAAAGGGAGAGTCGGCGAGCATCACGCCTGCGATAAAGGCGCCCAGTGCCGCCGACAGGCCGATGGCGTTCATCAGCGCGGCGCTGCCGAACACCGCGAACAGCCCCGCCACGATGAACAGTTCGCGCTCGGCGACCTTGCCGATCAGCTTGAGCAGCGGGGCAAGGCCATAGCGCCCGGCAATCACCAGCCCGCCGATCGATGCGATGGCGTAAAGCGCGAGCAGCCAGCCCGGCGTCTGCGGCCCGGTCTGTGGCGCGCGCGACAGGGCGGCGATGATCGTCAGCAGCGGGACGATCGACAGGTCCTGGAACAGCAGGATCGAAAAGGCGCGTTCGCCGGTCGGGGTATTGAGCCGTCCCTGCGATTGCAGCAACGGCAGCACCTGCGCGGTCGAGGACAATGCGAGCGGCAGTCCAAGGCCCAGCGCCGCGCCCCAGGTTGATCCGGTAACGAAATAGACAAAGCCTGCCAGCACGATGCCGCAAATCACCACCTGGGACATGCCAAGGCCGAAAATGTCGCGCTTGAGCTGCCACAGCCGCGCTGGGGCCAGTTCCAGCCCGACCAGGAACAGCAGCAGCACGATGCCGATCTCGGCAAAACCGACGATCAGTTCGGGATCGGCCACCAGCTGCAACGCCTGCGGCCCGATGATGATGCCGCCGACCAGATAGCCCAGCACCGCGCCCAGCCCCAGCTTGCGGAACAGCAGCACGAAGGCGAGCGCAGCGGCGAGCAACACGGTGCCCGAAAGGAAGATATCGCCGCCATGTTCCATGGGTCAGGTGTCCGTTCGGGCCGAAAGGTCTAGCGCTGCGACCGTCGCGCGCCAGGGCAGCAGGATGGAACCATGCCGCGCCGGATAAGGCAAGGCACTGGAAAGATGGTCGATCCCCGGCCAGTTGCCCGGATCGCCGCGCTGACCCGCCAGGAACGCGGCGAGATCGTCACGAGCGCCTTCCAGCCCTTCCCGCCCCTGCCCCCTTATCTCGGCGGCGAGGATTGCGGCCGATGCCTGGCCCAGCGCGCAGGCCTGGGCACGCAGGCCGAAGCGCACGACATGTCCGGCATCATCAAGCGCCAGCCCGACGCGCACCACCGACCCGCAGCTTTGCGAGCGCAATTCGGCCTGATGCGGCAGATCATCGGTCAGCGGAAATTCGGCCAGCGACACGGCCAGCGCCAGGATCTGCGGCGTATAGAGCACCTTAGCCATATCGGCCTACGGGCTTTTCGTCACTCATCGCCGAGCGACTGCTGATAATCGTAAAGATCGACCAGCGCGGTGCCGCTGGCATTGAGCAGCGGATAGGTTCGGCTGTCGGTGATCCATTCGGGCTGGCCCTCGTTCGGCCAGACGACCGCGTGGAGCATGGTGACCAGCAGATAGGTCAATGTCGCGAGGATCAGCCCCTTGACCGCGCCAAAGCCGAAGCCCAACACCCGGTCGATCGGGCCGAGCACCGATTTGCGCGTGCGCGATCGCAGCGTGTGCGCGATCAGCTTGCCGATCAGGTAGACGCCCAGATAGATGCCGACCAGCGCCAGCGCCGCAGCGCCGCCGTCATTGCCCACCGGTTCGCGCAGCAATGCGGTGACCGGGGTGTGGAACAGCCGCAGCGCGAATATGCCCGCGATCCACGCGATCAGCGAGATCGCCGCATAGACGAATCCGTTCAGGAAACCCAGAATCGCGCCACCAGCCAGCAGCGTGAGGACAAGGATATCGAATGCGGTCATAGCGCCGCCTCGCTAGTTGCGCCCCAGCAGTTGGTCAACGAGATTTGCCAGCCGGGTATAGGAACTGAGCCGCATTCCGCCGGTATCGCCTGCCCCCTTGGCGGTGACGCTGGCGGGCACCAGCGCCTTTTCGAACCCCAGCTTCGCCGCCTCGCGCAGCCTGAGGCCGGCATGCGCCACTGGGCGCAGTTCGCCCGACAACGCCAGTTCGCCGAAAACGATCGTCGCGCTGCCCAGCGGCCGTTCGGACAGGGCAGAGATCAGCGCGGCGGCCACCGCCATGTCGGCGGCAGGATCGGACAGGCGATACCCGCCTGCGACATTCAGATAGACTTCCGCGGTCGAGAAGCTGAGCCCGCAGCGCGCCTCCAGCACCGCCAGCACCATGGCCAGCCGCCCGGAATCCCAGCCTACCACCGCACGGCGCGGCGTCGCCCCGCTCGACAGGCGCACGGTCAGCGCCTGGATCTCGACCAGCACCGGGCGCGTGCCCTCCAGCGCCGGGAATACCGAAGTGCCCGGCATCTGCGCATCGCGATCGCTGAGGAACAGACTCGAAGGGTTACCGACTTCGGACAGGCCCGCCTCTTCCATCGCGAACACGCCGATTTCGTCGGTCGCCCCGAAGCGGTTCTTGATCGATCGCAGAATGCGATACTGGTGGCTGCGCTCGCCCTCGAAGCTCATCACGGTATCGACCATATGCTCGAGCACGCGGGGTCCGGCGATGCTGCCATCCTTGGTGACATGGCCGACCAGGATCACCGCACAACCGCTTTCCTTGGCAAAGCGGATCAGCTCCTGCGCCGAGGCGCGCACCTGGCTGACCGTGCCCGGCGCGCCTTCGATCAGGTCGGAATGCATGGTCTGGATCGAATCGATCACCAGCATCACCGGCGCTTCCATGCTGCGCAGCGTCGTCAGGATGTCGCGTACCGATGTCGCGGACGCAAGGTCGATCGGCGCATCGGCGAGGCCCAGCCGCATCGCGCGCAGCCGCACCTGATCGGCCGCTTCCTCCCCGCTGATATAGACGATGCTGTGCCCTGCCCGCGCCATATTGGCCGATGCCTGGAGCAGCAGCGTCGATTTTCCGATGCCCGGATCGCCGCCCATCAGCGTCGCCGAACCTGCGACCAGCCCGCCACCCAGCGCGCGGTCGAACTCGGCAATGCCGGTCGAGATGCGCGGCGGAAGCTCGACCGCCGCATCCAGCCGCGCAAGCTGGATCCGCTGCCCGCCGGTCTGCAGATCATGCCGCGCGGAAAAGGCGGTCGGCGCGGCCTGTTCGACCAGGGTGTTCCATTCGCCGCAATCGGCGCACTGGCCCTGCCAGCGGTTGGAGACACTGCCACAGGCCTGGCAGACATAGCTTTTGCGCGGTTTGGCCATGACCGCCGCATAGCTCGAACAAAACTGGAACGCAATTGCGGCTTTGCCCTTGCCTTCGCTGGTAACATGGATAGCGTTGGAGCGAACTGACCTCAAAAGCCTGCAACAACACAAGGTCCGCCCCGCCGCCATGCGTCAGAAGGAACTCCGCATTGCCCTGGTCTGCTATGGCGGCATCAGCCTGGCCGTCTACATGCACGGCATCACCAAGGAAATCTGGCGCGCCACCCGCGCCAGCCGCAACTTCCATGCAGGCGATGCCCCCGCAACCGGCAGCCAGAATGTCTATCGCGAGCTGTTCGAGGCCTTTGCCGCACATTCGCAGGTCAAGCTGCGCCTGCTGCCGGACATTATCGCCGGGGCCAGCGCGGGCGGCATCAACGGGGTGTTTCTGGCCCAGGCGCTGACCAGCGGCCAGTCGCTCGAACCGCTGACCCGGATGTGGCTGGAATGCGCCGATATCGATCGGCTGCTCGATCCCGATGCCCGGCCGTTTTCGCGCTTTACCAAATTCTGGGCGCAGCCGCTGGTCTGGCTGTTGCTGCGGCGGCCCGGCGGCGCTCTCGACCGCAGCGTCGCGCCCGAAGCACGCAGCGAGGTCCGCACCAAGCTCTCACGCCTTGTCCGTGCGCGCTGGTTCGCCCCGCCCTTCAGCGGCACCGGTTTTTCCGGACTGCTCTATGACGCCATGGAGGCGATGACGGCGACGCCCCCGGGCCCGCGGCTGCTGCCGCTGGGCCAGCCGCTCGACCTGTTCGTCACCGTCACCGATTTTCGCGGTCATCTCGAGCGGCTCAGGCTCAACAGCCCGGCCGAGGTGGTGGAGACCGAGCACCGGCTGTCGATCGGCTTTCGCTACATGCGCGGACGCGACGATTCGCTGGCGGACCCGGCCGAACTGGTCTTTGCCGCGCGTGCCACCGCAAGCTTTCCCGGCGCGTTTCCCCCGTTCAACGTCGCCGAAATGGACCGCATGCTGGCGCGGCGCGAGCGGCCATGGCCGGGCCGCGAGAGGTTCCTCGAGCGCATCTTCCCGCAGCATCATGCCGAGGGCAAGGCCGACAGCGCGGTGCTGATCGACGGATCGGTGCTGGCCAACGCGCCCTTCGCCCAGGCCATCGATGCGCTGCGCGACCGCCCCGCGCATCGCGAGATCGACCGGCGCTTCGTCTATATCGATCCCAAGCCCGACATGGTCGGCGGCATGGACCAGTCGGGCGAGCGCGATGCGCGCGGCCAGCGGCTGCCCGGCTTTTTCTCGACCATCTTCGGGGCGATTTCGGACATTCCGCGCGAACAGCCGATCCGAGACAATCTGGAAGGGATTGAGCGCCGCTCGGCGCGCGTCCGGCAGATGCGTTCGATCACCGATGCACTGCGCGGCGAGGTGGAAGAAACCGTCGGCAAGCTGTTCGGCTATACCCTGTTCCTCGACAGCCCGACCCCGCAGCGGCTGACCAAATGGCGCAACAAGGCGCAGGACCGTGCCGCGCATATGGCAGGCTTTGCTTATGCCTCGTACGCGCAGCTCAAGCTGGCGACGATCGTCGAGGACCTTGTCGATACGCTGCGCCGCGCACATCGCGGACCCAAGGCCCTTTATGCCGAGCGGCTGCGCGAAGCGATCAGGGCCGAATTGCGCCGCAGCGGCATGGACCGGCTTTCGGGCAAGGGTGGCGGCGCGAGCGAAGAGGCGATCCTGTTCTTCCGCACCCAGGATCTGGGTTTCCGCATCCGCCGCCTGCGCTTCCTCGCCCGCCGATTGGGTGAGGATATCGCCCAGTCGGGCCATGCCCCGGCGCAAGCCGTCGTCGCGATGCACGAGACGCTGTACGCGTGCCTGGCGCACTATCTCGACCGCGAGACGACCGATCATCTGGGCCAGAATTTTGCCGATATCGCAGCCGGCGCGATCGATGACCCGGCCATGGCCATTGCCGAGCTCGCCCAACGCCGCGACTTGCGCAGCGCCGATGCCATTGTCGACGAGCAGCTTGCCGCTGCGCTCGCGCTGCTGCCCCGCGAAAGTCGCCGCTCGCTGCTGCTCGCCTATCTCGGCTTCCCGTTCTACGACATCGCCACGTTGCCGCTGCTGCAGGGCGAAGGGCAGAATGAATATGATCCGATCAAGGTGGACCGCATCTCGCCCGATGATTGCCAGACATTGCGCCAGGGCGGCGCAGCTGCGACGCTCAAGGGTATCGAGTTCAACAGTTTCGGCGCCTTTTTCAGCCGCGCCTATCGAGAGAATGACTATCTGTGGGGCCGTCTGCACGGCGCAGAGCGGCTGATCGACATCATCGCATCGGCCATGCCCGATGGCATCTTGTTCCCGCCGCACCTGCTCGCCGATTTCAAGCGCCGCGCGTTTCTGGCCATTTGCGACGAGGAGGAGCAGGTGCTGACCACCGATCCCGGCCTCGTCCCCGGCCTGAGGCGTGAAATCGAGGCGGCGTTCGGAGGCTAGGGGCTCGTTTGCGGACTGGCGTTTGCGTACTGGCCTTTGCGGACTGGCGTGCCTAGTTTGGCGATCATGAACATTGCGACCGCTCGCTGGCTGATGCTGCCGCTGCTCCTGCTGATCCAGGCGTGCAGCGGGTTTCCATTTCTCGACATGGGGCTTGCTGCCTGGGATGGCCCGAAAAAGGGAACGCCGGCCTTATGGCACGTGCAAGGCCCTGACGGGGGCGAAGCCTGGCTGTTTGGCGGAATCCATGCGCTGCCACCCGACCTCAAATGGATCAGCCCCAGGATGAAGGCCGCGATGGATTCGAGCGATCGGCTGGTGCTGGAGGTGGTCGGGCTGGAAGATTCTGCCGAGATCACCAGGACCTTTCAGCAGCTGGGCAACAGCCCTGGCCAGCCGCCGCTAGCCGAGCGCCTGCCGCCGGGGTTGCGCGCCAAGGGCGAAGAACTGCGCGCCGCCAGCCGCCTGTCGGCGGCGCGGTTCGAAACACTGGAGAGCTGGGCCGCCGCACTTTCGCTGGCAGGCGCTGCGACCGCGAACCTGGCCATGGTGCGCGAGGAAGGCGTCGAGCGCGTGCTCGCCGCCCGCTATCGTCGGCGCGACAAGCCGGTGATCGGCCTGGAAACTGCCGCGCGGCAGTTCACCTATTTCGATCAGCTCGACGAGGCCGACCAGCGCGCGATGCTGGAAAGCGTCGTCGCCGATGCCGACAATGCGCCCCAGGCCTATCGCGACATGGTGACCTCCTGGCTGAAGGGCGAGCCCGAAAAGCTCGCCGAGGCTGCCAATCGCGGCCTGCTCGAGCGCCCGCAGATCCGCGAACGCATCCTGGTGCGCCGCAATCGCGACTGGGCTGGCCAGATCGAGGACCTGCTGAGCCTGGGAGCAAGGCCCTTTGTCGCGGTCGGCGCAGCCCATCTGGCGGGCGATGACAGCGTGCAGGCGATGCTGGAAGCACGCGGGTTCAAGGTCACCCGGCTGCAATAGGGCCAGAACGCTTGCTTTTGCGGGCGATGCCGACTAAGGGCACCGCTTCCCTGACGCCATGGTCATCCCTGGAGGCGTGGCCGGGGATATTTTGACCATCTACAATCTGGAGACAGACCATGAGCGATACGCTTACCCTGTCGGCCCAGCTGCGTGATCGGGCAGGCAAGGGAGCCTCCCGTGCACTCCGCCGCGAAGGCCGTGTACCCGCCGTCATTTACGGCGACAAGAAGGATCCTGAAACGATCCATGTCGAAGAGCGCGCGCTGAACAAGCTGCTCGGCACCGGCCATTTCATGAACTCGATCGTCGAGATCGAAGTCGATGGCAACACGATCACCACCCTGCCCAAGGATGTGGCGTTCCACCCGGTGTCCGACCGTCCGCTCCACGTCGACTTCCTGCGTATCGTCAAGGGCGCGACCGTTGAAGTCGCCGTCCCCGTCGTGTTCGTCAACGAAGACGCCTCGCCCGGCCTGAAGCGTGGCGGCGTGCTCAACGTCGTCCGTCACGAGCTGGAACTGGTGTGCGATGCGACCAACATTCCTGACGAGATCGAAATCGACGTCACCGGTGTCGATGTCGGCGATTCGATCCACATCTCTGCGGTCAAGCTGCCCAAGGGCGCGACCTCGGCGATTACCGACCGCGATTTCACCATCGCGACGATCGTTGCTCCTTCGGCGCTGAAGTCGACCGAAGGCGATAACGAAACGCCGGCTGGCGAATAATCCATCTTTCTCGCCCTCTCCCTGCAAGGGGGGAGGGTCGGGAGAGGGGAATGTCGAGAGGCTGGCGCAATGCCCCTCTCCCCGCCCCTCCCTGAAACAAAGGGAGCGGTTCCATGCAGATCTGGGTTGGTCTGGGCAATCCCGGACCCGAATATGCCCTGCACCGGCACAATGTCGGTTTCATGGCCATCGACATCATCGCCGACATGCACGGCTTAGAGCCGCCCAAGCGCCGCTTCCAGGGCTGGGCGCAGGAGGGCCGTCTGGGCAGCGAGAAGCTGCTGCTTCTGAAGCCGGCGACCTTCATGAACAAGTCGGGCCAGGCGATTGGCGAGGCGATGCGCTTCTTCAAGCTCGAGCCGCAGGACGTCACCATCTTTCACGACGAGCTCGACCTTGCACCGTTCAAGGTCAAGGTGAAGCGCGGCGGCGGCACTGCCGGGCATAATGGCCTGCGCTCTGCCGACCAGCATATCGGCCCCGAATTCCGCCGGGTGCGGCTCGGCATCGGCCATCCCGGCAACAAGGACCGCGTCACCGGCCATGTGCTGGGCAATTTCGCCAAGACCGAGCTCGATGACCTGACCGACATGCTCGGCGCGATCGGTGCTGAGGCCGGCTGGCTGACCCAGGATGACGACGTGCGCTTCATGAACGACGTCGCGCTGAGGCAGCAGGGATGATCGCCGAACCCGCACGCATCGATTTCAAGCTGCTCGGCGGTTTCGCGGGCCTGTCCCTGCTGGCCACGCTGTGCGGTGTTGCGGCCATGGCGATGACCGACATTTCGGCGATGCGCTGGATCCCCAATATCGCCGCCTGGACACTCGGCGCTGTTACCGCGCTGGCCATGGCACGCACCACGCCCTCCCCGCGCCTATTGAGCGGCATCGTGCTTGTCGCGCTTGCGCTCGTCGCCGCCACGCTGGCAGCGCCCGGCCAGGATGGCGTGCATCGCTGGCTGGCCGCAGGGCCGCTGTACGTCAACATCGCCGCCCTCACCCTGCCTGCCGCCATTGTCGCGATGGCCCGGCTGGGCGCGGAGAATCGCCTGGTGCCGATCGCGGCTACCGGCATCGCGGCGATCCTGGCAATCCAGCCCGATGCATCGCAGGCCTTTGCCTTCGCCTTTGCTGCGCTGGTGGTGATGCTGACCGACAAGCGCATATCGGCGCTCGTCTCTGTGCTGTGCATCTTCGCCCTTGCCGCGCTGGCTCTGCTCCGCCCCGATCCGCTGCAACCGGTGGCCGAGGTCGAACAGATCATCAGCCTCGCCATGGCGGCGCACCCGGCGCTTGGCTGGGCGGCGATGGTCAGCCTGGCCGCGATCCCGCTGATGCTGCTCGCGATGCGGTTGGGCGATACCGCCGCACGCGCGCTGGCGCTCTATATCGCCGCAGCCTGTGTCGCGCCGCTGTTCGGCTGGTTCCCGGTGCCGCTGGTGGGTGCAGGGATGAGCTTCCCGCTCGGCCTATGGCTGGGCATCGGGCTGCTGGCGGCGCGCCGCGCTAACGCCTGAAGCGGCTTTCCAGCCATGTGATCGCAAAGCCGGTCATCTCGGCAGCATCGACGACCAGACACTCCGCAGCACCGACCTTGCCCTGCCGTCCGCCGCCCATGGCGACAAAATCGCGCACCACTGCATCAAAATAATCGTCGTCCAGACCGTCGACCACCGGATTGCCGGTGTCGAACTCCTCCACCGTCCGCCACACCGTGCCGCCATTTTCCAGAATGGGCACGTCCCAGCGGACCACGCGCTTGCCCGGAATATCGGCCAGATGCTCGGCATGGTGCAGCAGCGTCATCGTCTCCCAGGGCGCACCGATCATCGCCACCTTGCCGCGCCCCTCGACCAGCCGCGCGAGCGGGGTGCCCGGGCCATAGCCGTAATCGAGCGGATGCGGATCGATCAGCCACCGCGCCCGCGCGCCGATCGCGACCATCGAAGGGCCGGGGCTGGTGCTGCGCAGTGCACCCGGCGTGGTGCGGAGAAATTCGGGAAACGCGCCGTTATCGCGGATGGCGCGCGATGATGCCGGGTCGAACGGCAGCACATGCTTGCGCCATTGGGGCAGGATATGCCCTTCTTCATCGCACGCCGTTTCGGGCGCGCCCTGCCAGTCGGCATAGCCCATCACGGTGCCATCGGGCCCGACGCATCGGCGCAGCGCCGCGATCAGCGTATCGGGCCCCGCGATCATCGGCCCGATGCTGCGCAGACCTGCGTGCACCATCACCATATCGCCCGGGCCAATCCCCGAAGCGGCAAGGTCCCTGACCAGATCATCCATGGTCACCAGCGGCTGCATCATGCTCGCCAAGCTGGTGAATATGGCGACGCTGCGCAAGGCCGGTGCGGGCCAGAAAACAACCCCCATTCCGGCGACACACGAACGTCGCATTTGCTTCCCGCCATTGTCATCGCCCTGCCATCACAATCGCGCGCAAATCGGGCACCACACGCGCACGCCGCTCCAGCGCGGGGCTGAACGCGGCATCAACTGCCTGTTTTCTCGGGGGAATCACCTTGTCACACCTGACCGACGCTGCGCGCGCGCCCTATCGCATCGAAAATGCCGATCATGACAATCCCAATTGCCTGGAAGCGATCGTTGCCGCCAATCCTTCGCGCCGCAAGATCCTGGCCAATGGCCTGTTCGGCCTGGCGCTTGCGCCTTTGGTCGCGAACTGCGGTGGCGACAATGGCGGCACCGGCAACAATGTGACGCTGCCCCCCAATACCGGCACCGCGCCGACCCCGACGCCCACTCCGGCCCCTGCCCCCAGCTTCTCGGTCAACTTCACCTCTGTCGCGGCCAACCAGAATGACCGCGTCACCGTTCCGACCGGCTATGAAACCGCCGTACTGCTGAAAGCAGGCGATCTGATCGAGCCGGGCGTTGCCGGTTTCAGCGGCTCCTTCCCCACCCCCGGCCAGGCCGAGAAATGGGCTGGCGGCAACCATGACGGCATGGAGCTGTTCGCCATCCCGAATACCGACGCGAGCACTGCAGGGGTGCTGGCGGTAAACTTCGAATATCCCGATTTCAACATCCTGATGAGCGATGCCGATGCGGCTGCGGTCACCAGCAACCCGGCATCCGCCACCGCCGCCCAGCGCCAACTCGCACTGTCGGCCGTCGGTGTCGGCGTGGTGGAAATCGCCAAGGGTGCGGACGGCAAATGGGCCGTCGTCCCCAACTCGCGCTACAACAAGCGTTACACCGGCAACTCCGCCTATCGCGTCGGTGGCCCGGCTGCTGGCCTGCTCAGCAACCCGATCAAGGGCACGCTCAACAACTGTGCCAGCGGCCGCACGCCGTGGAATACCTATCTGACCTGCGAGGAAACCACCGACAATTATTTCGACCCCAGCCAGCCTGCCAATGATTATGGCTGGGTGGTCGAAATCGATCCGTTCCAGGAGCTTGCCGCGCCGACCAAGCGCACTGCAATGGGCCGGTTCGACCATGAAAACACCGCGTTCATGGCCAATGCCGAGCGCCGCGTCGCTTTCTATATGGGCGATGATGCCACCCCGGGATGCATCTACAAGTTCGTGTGCGAACGCGCGTTCAGCGCCACCAACCGCGCCGCCAATATCGACATGCTCGATTTCGGCCAGCTGTTCGTTGCGCGCTTCAACGCGGACGGCACTGGCGAATGGCGGCTGCTGCAACAGGGCCAGAACGGCCTTGTCGTCGGCGCGCGTGATCCGGGCAATATCAGCCAGAGCACGACGCCTCCCGCCCCGACCGTGGTCGATTTCCGCAACCAGGCCGATGTGCTGATCAACACCAAGTCGGCAGCGCGCGTGGCCGGCGGCACCGTCATGGACCGCCCCGAATGGATCACGGTCGCCCCGGACAACAGCGCGATCTTTGTCGCGCTGACCAACAATTCGGGTCGCCGCGTGACCGATGCCACCAACCCGCGCGTCACCAACCGTCACGGCCATATCCTGAAGATGCGCGAAGGGGGCGATTCGCCTTTGGCAACGACCTTCACCTGGGAACTGTTCCTGCTGGCGGGCGATTCTGCGCTGCGTCCGGGCGGTGAAAACCTGGTCGGCAACATCAATGGCGATACCTTCTCCAGCCCCGATGGCATCCGCATCGACCCGCAGGGCCGCATGTGGGTGCAGACCGACCACTCGGTCCCCGGCACCTCGGGCGTCACCGGCGTGACCATCGATCAGGCGTTCGGCCATAACGCGATGTTCCATGTTGACCAGCGCACCAAGCAGTCGAAGCGCTTCCTCGTCGGGCCGCTGGGCTGCGAGATTACCGGCATCGCCTATACGCCCAACCTGACCGACTTTTTCGTGAACATCCAGCACCCGACCGGCAACTGGCCGATCAACGGCGAAAAGCCGCGGTCGTCCACCATCGTGGTGACGCGCACGGACAAGCAACCGGTCGGCAACTGAGCCGACGTCACACCGGCTTATCATGCGGCGGGGAGCAGCCATGCGCTGTTCCCCGCCGTTTTCTGTCAGGCATGAGCGGCACGGCGCGGCTTTGGGGACACGCCCAGCGGGGTCCAGGTCCCTGGCTTGCCGTGATTTCCGGGCCGTGAAATGTTCCCTTTCACGCGAAACCACTCTAGGCCATGGCCCCGGAAACCCGAAGCGGCGAGGCCATCATGCACAGCACATCACCCTATCTTGAGGTCAGCCAGACCGCGGGACGCGACTTCATGATGCGCGGCATCAGCGGACCGGTCGTGATGCTCAACCTGCTGCGCTTCCGCGCACAGGCCGATTACAGCGCCAGCCCGCATCTGGCCCCTGAAGCGCCGGTCAGCGGCCGCGATGCCTTCATGCGCTATTACGAGCACACCCTGCCCTTTCTGCGGGCGAGCGGCGGCGAGGTGCTGCTGCTGGGTGATGGCGGCCCCTGGCTGATCGGCCCTTCGGATGAACGGTGGGACATGGCCATGCTGGTGCAGCAGACCAGTGTCGAAGCCTTTATTGCGTGGAACAGCGATGCCGCCTATCTGGCCGGAATTGGCCACAGGACAGCAGCGCTGGAGGATTCGCGCCTGCTGCCGCTCGTCGCGCACAATTTCGGCAAGGAAGATTAGATGGGTTTCAAATGCGGTATTGTCGGGCTGCCGAATGTCGGCAAGTCCACGCTGTTCAATGCACTGACCGAGACACAGGCAGCGCAGGCGGCGAACTATCCGTTCTGCACGATCGAGCCCAATGTCGGCAATGTCGCGGTGCCCGATCCGCGGCTGGACAAGCTCGCCGCTATCGCCGGCAGCCAGAAGATCATCCCCACCCAGCTCGCGTTCGTCGATATTGCAGGCCTGGTGCGCGGCGCGTCCAAGGGTGAGGGTCTGGGCAACCAGTTCCTCGGCAATATCCGCGAGGTCGATGCCATCGTGCACGTGCTGCGCTGCTTCGAGGATGACGATATCCAGCATGTCGAGAACAAGGTTGATCCGATTTCCGATGCGGAAACGGTCGAGACCGAGCTGCTGCTTTCCGACCTCGAAAGCCTCGAAAAGCGCGTCCCCGGCCTCATCAAGCGCGGCCAGCAGGGCGACAAGGAATCGAAGATCGGCGCATCGGTGCTCGGCAAGGCGCTGGAACTGCTGCGCGAAGGCAAGCCCGCGCGGCTGACCGAGCCCGCCGATGACGAGGAAGCCCGCGTGCTCGCCCAGGCGCAGCTGCTGACCTCCAAGCCCGTGCTCTATGTCTGCAATGTCGACGAAGGCAGCGCTTCCGAGGGCAATGCGTTCAGCACGCGCGTGTTCGAAAAGGCCAGGGCCGAAGGTGCCGAAGCCGTCGTCGTTTCTGCCGCGATCGAATCCGAGCTCGTCGGCATGGACCATGATGGCCGCATGGAATTCCTCTCCGATCTGGGGCTGGAGGAAACCGGCCTCGCCCGCGTGATCCGCGCCGGATACGATCTGCTCCACCTCATCACCTTCTTCACCGTCGGCCCCAAGGAAGCGCGCGCGTGGACGGTCGAGGTCGGATCGAAGGCACCGCAGGCAGCGGGCGAGATTCACAGCGATTTCGAACGCGGCTTCATCCGCGCCGAAACCATCGCCTATGACGATTATATCGCGCTGAACGGCGAAGCCGGCGCGCGCGATTCCGGCAAGCTGCGCCAGGAAGGCAAGGAATATGTCGTGCAGGACGGCGACGTGCTGCACTTCAAGTTCAACGTCTGACGCCGATCATCATGATCGGGCAGGCCGTCACAGGCCTGTCAGATAATCCGGGCATGGCGGCTCTGGCCGCCGCCCATCGAAGGATCAAGACCCATGCTCTCTCGCCGCCTGTTCATTGCCGCCGTGCCGCTCACCATCGCGGCTCCCGGCATACTCAAGGCGCAGAGCGTGTTCCGCACCTTCCCCTTCGCGCTCGGCATCGCCTCGGGTGATCCCTCGCCCGACGGCTTCGTCATCTGGACCCGGCTCGCGCCCGATCCGCTCGAGGCGCACGGTGGCATGGCGATGGCGCCGATGCCGGTGGACTGGGAGGTGGCAAGCGACGACCGTTTCGCCAATATCGTCGCCAAGGGTCAGACAATCGCCCGGCCCGAGACCGCGCATTCGGTGCATGTCGAGGTCAGCGGGCTGCAACCCCAGCGCCCCTATTGGTACCGCTTCACCGCAGGCGGAGAGCGCAGCTTTGCCGGTCGCGCACGCACCCTGCCGCTGGCGCAGGCCGCGGTCGAACGGCTGAAGTTCGGCGTGGTCGGCTGCCAGAATTTCGAGGACGGCTATTACGGCGCGTACAACCATCTGGCGCGCGAGGAACTCGACTTCGTGTTCCATTATGGCGACTATATCTACGAATATCGCGGCAGCCCGACGCGTGCCAACTATTTTGGCGGCGGGCTGCAGGTGCCGGTGCGCCAGCATGTCGGGCAGGAACTGTTCGATCTGGCCGATTATCGCCTGCGCTACGCCCAGACCAAGACCGACACCGATCTGCAGCGCGCGCATGCCATGCACAGCTTCTTCCCAACCTTTGACGATCACGAGATCGAGAATAACTGGGTCGCAGGGATCAGCGAAAATGCCGATGTCCCGGCAGACGATTTCGCGCTGCGGCGCGCCGCTGCGCTGCAGGCCTGGTACGAGCACATGCCCGTCCGCCGCGCCAACATGCCGCGCTTCGGGACCGGCACCTTCTATCGCACCGCGCGATTCGGCAATCTGGCAGAGCTGCAGCTGCTCGACACGCGCTCCTATCGCAGCGACCAGGCGTGCGATGACGGGTTCAAGCCGATCTGCGAAGGCGTGGGCGACATGACCGCGCAAGTTCTGGGTGCAGAGCAGGAAGAGTGGCTGGCGCGCAACCTGAAGCGAAACAGCGCGCGCTGGAACTGCCTGGCGCAGCAGATCATGATGATGAGCCTTGATCGCCGCCGCGCTGCGAATGAAGAGACCCGGATTGCCAATATGGACAGCTGGGCCTCGTACGAGGTGCCGCGCCAGCGGATGCTTGCGCGCATGGCAGGCCTGGGCAATGTCGTGGTGCTGACCGGCGACGAGCACCAGAATTTCGTCGGCGATCTGGTGCATCAGGACAAGGTGGTGGGGACCGAGATCGTCACCACGTCGATCAGCAGCGGCGGCGACGGATCGGACCTGCGCCCCGGCAGCGAGCAGTTCCTGAAGTTCAACCCCGAATTGAAGTTCGTCAACGATCAGCGCGGTTATGTGGTCTGCGAGGTCACGCCCGATGCCTGGCAAAGCCATTTCCAGGTCGTCGACAAGGTGTCGGTGCGCCAGAACAGCATCAAGCGCCGCGCCACCGCAGAGATCGCGCATGGCACGCCCGGCGCGCAGATGACCGGGCTGTCGGCATGATCGCGCGGCTGCTGACGGCGCTGCTGACGCTCGCGCTCGCCAGCCCGGCGCTGGCTGAGGAAAGCGAGCCAGCCGTCACCATCCTGATCTCGATCGACGGGATGCGCCCCGATTATCTGGAGCGCGGCCTGACACCGAATCTCGCCGAATTCCGCAGGCGCGGT
Organism: Blastomonas sp. SL216; assembly: GCA_026625625.1. NCBI lineage: Bacteria > Pseudomonadati > Pseudomonadota > Alphaproteobacteria > Sphingomonadales > Blastomonadaceae > Blastomonas > Blastomonas sp. SL216. The sequence continues at coordinate 557,693 of CP113055.1, read as the reverse complement.
GTCGCCGCGGCAATGCGACCGAGCTTTCCCAGCAAGACCTTTCCCAACCATTATACCATCGTCACCGGCAAGCGTCCGGACCGCAACGGCATTGTCGGCAATGCGATGATCGATCCCGTGCGGCCCGACCAGAAGTTCAGCATGGGCGACCCCAAACAGGCGCTTGATCCCTTCTGGTGGCAGCAGGCCGAGCCGGTATGGATAACCGCCGAGAAGGCCGGATTGCGCACTGCGACCATGTTCTGGCCGGGCAGCGAGGTCGCGCATGGCGACCGGCGGCCCAGCGACTGGATGCGCTTCGACCAGAATATCGGCAACGCGCAGCGGGTGAACACGGTGCTCGACTGGATGCGTCGCCCCGCCGCGATCCGGCCGCGCCTGGTCACCATGTATTTCGATACCGTCGACACCGCCGGGCACCGCGTCGGCCCTGGCCGCTCGCCTGAACTCGATGCGGCGATCGCCGAGGTCGATGCGCGGATCGGCGAAGTCGCGCGCGGCGTCGAGGCCATGGGGGTGCGCGCCAATTTCATCATCACCGCCGATCACGGCATGGCGGAGACCGCAGAGGATCGGGTCATCCAGCTTGATGACCTGATCGACCGGGCCAGCTATATCGCGGTCGAGGCCGGGCCCTATGCCGCGATCGAACCGGCTGCCGGGACCGATGAACGCGTGTATCAGGCACTGCTGAAGCCGCACCAGCACATGGCCTGTCACCGCAAGGAACAGCTGCCCGCGCATCTGCAATACGGCACCAATCCGCGTGTCGCGGCGATCATCTGCATTGCCGACAATGGCTGGACGATCCTGTCCGGCCCGCCGCCCTATCCGGTCAAGGGCGGGGCGCATGGCTATGACCCCGCCAATGCGGACATGCACGCGCTGTTCATGGCCTTCGGCCCAGCGATCCGCCCGACGGCTGCGTTGCCGCTGTTCGACAATGTCGATGTCTATCCGCTGATCGCCGCGTTGACCGGCTTTGCGCCGCTGCCATCGGACGGCAATGCCGCCACGCTCGCGCCGCTGTTGGCGCGCTGATTTCCCTTGCAAAAAATCGGTTGCGCCTCAAAACTCATGTCCATGATCTATTATGAAGACCTGGAAGTCGGCACGACTTCGAAATTCGGCCGCTATGACGTCAACCGCGACGAGGTGATCGAATTCGCCCAGAAATACGACCCGCAGCCCTTTCACCTCGATGACGAGGCAGCGGCGCAGACGCATTTCGGACGGCTGTCGGCCAGCGGCTGGCATACCTGCGCGATGACCATGGCGATGCTGGTCGAGAACATGAAGACCAGCCGCCAGGCAGGTCTGGGATCGCCCGGCATGGACAATCTGCGCTGGGTAAAGCCGGTCTATCCCGGCGATACCCTGCGTGTCGAAACCACGATCATCGAAAAGCGCCGCTCGAAGAACCGCCCGGAAATGGGGCTGTTCAAGTCCGATCTCGTCATCTTCAACCAGAATGACGAGCCGGTGATGACCATGCGCAGCAACGGCCTGATCAAGGTGCGCAATCCGGAAGCGCCGATCGAGGATTGAGGGCAATGGGCCTCAGTTGCAGGCCCAGAAACCATCCTGGTAGGAAAAGCTGGGGCCATCGCTGTCGCTGACCTGCATGCTGGCTGCGCTGCCTGCGGCATCCTTGCCCGATGCCGAGACCATCAGCGTCACGCCCTCGCCGGAAAAGCTGCCGCCCGTCTGCGCGACGGGGCCCGAGGCCACCACATCCACCATCTTGCCCGCCACCGAGACAAAGGCCTTGCCGCCGGTCTTGCCGGCAACAAGCACCGGAAGTGCCCCCTCGGCCGGGCTGAACCGGCAGGCGCCGCTATCGAGCCCCGCCGCGCTGATCGCGCTCGACAGCAAAGGTTCGAGCTTCGATCCCTCGGCATCGACTGCCTGAGTTCCGGTCGTCGGCGCTGGCGTCGTGCCGCCTGCCGAAGCCGAAACGCTGCCCGATGTTGCCGACGGCCCGCCATCGAGCGTGACCAGCTCGTCCTGTTGCGGCTTGTCGCTGCTGCAGGCTGCAAGCAAGGCGAGCGGAATTAGCAGTGCGATGCGCATCAGGAAGCTCCGGGATCGGGGAATGTTGATGGGCCTATAGCGTGGTCATCGGCGGGGCAAAAGCCTCAAGCCTTTCCCCTGCCGCTTGCGGCAGGGGAGAGCGTGACGCCATCATTTCCGCCCGAACAGTCGCTCGATATCGCCATGCGCCAGCTTCACCCAGGTCGGGCGGCCGTGGTTGCACTGACCCGAATGCGGGGTGATTTCCATCTCGCGCAGCAGCGCGTTCATCTCCGCGACCGACAGCACCCGCCCTGCCCGCACCGATCCGTGGCAGGCCATGGTCGAGGCGACCAGATCGAGCCGTTCCTTGAGCGACAGCGCCGCATCGAAGGCCGCCAGTTCGTCGGCAATATCCTGCACCAGCGCATGGACGTCGCCGCCGCCCAGCATCGCGGGGGTGGCGCGGACCAGCACCGCGTGCGGGCCGAAGCGCTCGACCTCAAGCCCGAATTCGGCGAGTTCGCTCGCGCGCTCCTCGATCCGGTCGCAGGCGGTCTCGTCCATTTCGACCACTTCGGGGATCAGCAATGCCTGTGCGGCCACCCTGCCCCCATCGGCCGCCTTGCGCATCCGTTCCAGCACCAGCCGCTCGTGTGCGGCATGCTGGTCGACGATGACCAGGCCGTCCTCGGCCTCGGCGACGATATAGGTCTTGGCGATCTGTCCGCGCGCAATGCCCAGCGGATAGCGCTCGGCCATCGGTACCGGCTGGGCCGCGGGCTCGGCGCGGCCCATCGGCGCTGCGGCCATGAACGGCTGGCTGCGCTCGGCAACGCCTGCCGCCGCCAGCCATGCCGGCTCCTGTTGCGGCGTGGTTGCGATCGACGGTGCGGGCATGCTGAACATGTCGGGATCGCTGGGGCGCGGGGCCACCGGCTCGCTCTGCCATCGCGAAAGCGCGCCTTCTGCCGGGCGCTGCACCGCGCGGAAGCCGCCCTCATCAAGCGCGCGGCGGAGGCCGGAGACGATCATGCCGCGCACCATCGCCGCATCGCGGAAACGCACCTCGGTCTTGGCCGGATGGACGTTCACATCGACATCCTGCGGCACGACGTCGAGGAACAAGGCCACAACCGGATGCCGGTCGCGTGCCAGCATCTCGGCATAGGCCGCGCGCACCGCGCCGTTCAGCAACCGGTCGCGCACCGGGCGGGCGTTGACGAACAAGAACTGATGGTCCGCCACGCCCCGGTTATAGGTCGGCAGCCCCGCCACCCCGCTCAGGCGCACGCCTTCACGCTCGAAATCGAGCAACACCGCATTGTCGGCGAGGCCGCGCGCGGTGAGCGAGGCGATGCGGGTCAGCCGCGCCTCGCCTACCTGGACCGAAAAGACGCGCCGTCCGTCCGATTCGAGGCTGAACGCGATATCGGGCCGCGCCATCGCCAGGCGCTTCACGACATCGCTGCAGGCGGCATATTCGCTGCGCGCAGAACGTAAAAACTTGCGACGCGCCGGGACCCGGGCGAACAGGCTGTCGACCCGAATGCGCGTGCCCGGCGGCAGCGAGGCCGGGCCGTCCTCGACGACATCGCCATGATCGACCACCCGCCGCCAGCCATCGCCGGTTGCGGTGCGGCTGGCGATGGAAAGCCGCGCCACGCTGGCGATGCTCGGCAAGGCTTCACCGCGAAAGCCCATGGTGGTCACCAATTCTATCGCATCATCCGGCAGTTTCGAGGTGGCGTGCCGCTCGAGCGCTAGAGCAATCTCGTCCGCGGCCATGCCGCAGCCATTGTCGATCACCTCGATTGCACCCAGCCCGCCATCGGTCAGCGCGATGGCAATGCGGTCTGCGCCGGCGTCGATCGCGTTCTCGACAAGCTCCTTCAACGCACTGGCTGGTCTTTCCACCACTTCGCCTGCTGCGATCCGGTTTATCAGGGCGTTTGGCAGCCTTCGTATTGACATGGCCACGGCTCTAGCCCAAGCGCGGCTTGGACGCGACTCCCGAGTTCCCTGCATTTTTCACGCCTGGTCCGGCCGGGTTCACGGGTTAGCCTCCGCCTGAAGGACTATCGCGCTCAATCCTTTCGGATCGCCGCTTTGTCCGCCCTGTCTGGCTCCTGATATTTGGAAAGTCTGCATGTCGTTCATCTCCAAACTCTTCCGGTTCGGTTCGCACAATATGGCGATCGATCTGGGCACCGCGAACACGCTTGTCTATGTCCAGGATCAGGGCATCGTGCTGAACGAGCCTTCGGTGGTGGCACTGGAAACGATCAACGGCATCAAGCGGGTCAAGGCCGTGGGCGTTGATGCCAAGATGATGATGGGCAAGACCCCTGATTCGATCGAGGCGATCCGTCCGCTGCGCGATGGCGTCATTGCCGACATCGAGGTCGCCGAGCACATGATCAAGCACTTCATCCAGAAGGTGCACGGCAAGCGCAGCATGTTCAGCTATCCCGAGATCGTGATCTGCGTGCCTTCGGGATCCACCTCGGTCGAGCGCCGCGCCATCCGCGATGCCGCATCGAACGCCGGTGCCAGCCAGGTGATGCTGATCGTCGAGCCCATGGCCGCTGCCATCGGTGCCGACATGCCGGTGACCGAGCCTGTCGGATCGATGGTCGTCGATATCGGCGGCGGCACGACCGAAGTCGCGGTGCTTTCGTTGCGCGGCCTGGCCTATACCACTTCGGTCCGCACCGGCGGCGACAAGATGGACGAAGCCATCGTGTCCTATGTCCGTCGCCATCATAACCTGCTGATCGGTGAAACCACGGCAGAGCGGATCAAGAAGGATTTCGGCATCGCCACCGCGCCGCCCGATGGCATCGGCCACACCATCCAGATCAAGGGCCGCGACCTCGTCAACGGCATCCCCAAGGAAATCTCGATCAACCAGGGCCAGATCGCAGAAGCGCTGTCCGAACCGATCAGCACCATTGTCGAGGGGGTTCGCATCGCGCTGGAAAACACCGCGCCCGAACTCGCTGCGGATATCGTCGATCAGGGCATCGTGCTCACCGGTGGCGGTGCACTGATCGCCGGACTCGATGCGCATCTGCGCGAAGAGACGGGCCTTCCCGTTTCCGTCGCGGAAGACCCGCTGACCTGCGTTGCCATCGGCACTGGCCGCGCCATGGAGGATCCCATCTTCCGCGGCGTGCTGATGACCGCCTGACAGGCGACTGAAGCATGGCGCCGCCCCGCAAACGGCGCCCCGGGTTCTCCCGCAAGGCGCAGCTGCAGATTTTCACCGGGTATTTGCTCGCGTTTACCGGCGCATTTGCCGGATTACTGCTGCTTGCCCTGTCCTATTTCGATCCGGCGGCCTTTTCCGCTGTGCGCTCGGTCGCGGCTGAAGCCGCAGCGCCCCCTGCGCGCCTGCTCACCGGCATGCGCGTGGGCGTACAAAGCGGCTGGAGCGAACTATCCGCCTATTTCAACGCCGGGTCGAAGAACGCCGCGCTCCAGCGCGAGGCGGAGCGCAACCGCATCCGTCTGATCGAGGCACGCGCGCTGAAGCAGGAAAATCGCGAGCTGCGCCGTCTGCTCGGCCTGATCAAGCAGGAGGGCCGTCCGGTGGCTACGGCGCGGCTGATCAACTCCAGCGCCTCGAGCAGCCGTCGCTTTGCCACGCTGGATGTCGGATCGCGCCAGGGCGTGCAGCGCGGCCAGCCGGTACGCGCCCAGCGCGGGCTGATCGGCCGCGTGCTCGAGACCGGGCCCAATACCTCGCGCGTGCTGCTGCTGAGCGATGCGGAAAATGTCGTGCCGGTCCGCCGCGCGCGCGATGGCACGGTCGCCTTCTCGCAAGGGCGCGGCGATGGCCGGGTGGACATCAAGCTGATCGATATCGGGATCAACCCGTTCAAGGTCGGCGATGTGATGGTGACATCGGGCAATGGCGGCATCTATCCGCCCAATGTGCCCGTCGCGATCATTGAGAAGCTGACCGGCGACGGCGCGATCGGCAAGCTGCTCGCCAACCCTGCCGGCACCGATTTCGTCATCGTGCAGGAAATGTACGAGCCTGAACTGGTCGATCCCGAAGCCAGCGGCCTTCCGCCCGCCAATACGGAAGAGGCGACGACGCTGTCTGCGCCGCGCAAGGCCGAACCGGCCAAGATGCCCACACCGTCGGCAGCCACGCCGTCTGCGCCAGCGTCCCAGCCTTCGCCAACGCCCGCGCCGGTTGCAACCGAAGCCACAGCGCAAGGACCGCAGCCGCAATGAACGCGCCCTATCGCGCCCGGCTGAACCGCGAGCCTTCTGCCTTTCGCAAGGCCGCCGTACCGATCGGATCGGTGCTGATCGGATCGATGACCCCGCTGCTGCCGATCGTCGCCTCTGCCCCGGTGCTGCCACCCTTCGGCCTGATGGTGCTGATCTGCTGGCAGCTGCTGCGTCCCGGCATCTGGCCGGTCTGGGCGGGCGTTCCGTTCGGGATGTTCGACGATATCCTGAGCGGCCAGCCGGTAGGCAGCGCGGTGCTGCTATGGTCGGTGGTGCTGATCGCGCTCGACCTGATCGAGCAGCGCTATATCTGGCGCAATTACTGGCAGGACTGGTTCATAGCCGCCGTAGCGCTTATATTCGCGCTCGCAGGAGGCCTTGCGATCAACAATTTCCTTGTCAGCGACACGCGCCTTTCGGTGCTGTTCCCCCAGATGATCCTGGCGATCTTCACCTATCCCCTGGTGCTGCGCGTCGTCGCGCGGCTCGACCATATCCGCCTCAAGCGCTGAGGGGCGGCTGACCGATGAGACGACCGGGCAAGCTGATCACGCGCAATTCGCTGAACATCACGTTCAACCGCCGCACGATGCTGATCGGCGGGGCGCAGGGCCTGGTCGGCGCCATCCTGGCCACGCGCATGGCCTATATCTCGATCGTCGAGAACGAGCGCTACAAGATGCTGTCGGAGAGCAACCGGGTCAACCTGACGCTCATTCCGCCCCGCCGCGGCTGGATCATCGACCGCAACGGCAAGCCGCTGGCCAACAACAAGGCCGATTTCCGCGTCGACCTGATCCCGCAGCGCGTGCGCGATGTCGATGCGACTATCGATCAGCTGAGCAACATCCTGCGCATGACGCCCGACAAGGTCGACGATCTGCGCGCCGCGATGAAAGAGGCGCACGGTCTGCAACCGGTGCCGGTCGCATCGGGGCTGAGCTGGGAAGATTTCGCCGCGCTGTCGGTGCGCCTGCCCGACCTTCCCGGCGTCGCGCCGCAGCGCGGCTTTTCGCGTCAATATCCCACCGGCGCGGCGGTCGGGCATCTGCTGGGCTATGTCGGCATCGCCAATGCCGAGGAATATGAGGAAAACAAGAATCCGCTGCTGATCACCCCCGGTTTCAAGATCGGCAAGGACGGGCTGGAAAAATATTTCGAGCCGCAGCTTCAGGGCAAGCCCGGGGCGCGCAAGGTGGAAGTCACCGCGCGCGGCAAGATCGTGCGCGAACTGGGCGTGCAGGAAGACGTGCCCGGCAAGCCGCTCAAGCTCACCATCGATGGCGGTCTGCAGGAATTTGTCGCGCGCAGGATGGGCCGCGAATCCGGCGCGGCGGTGGTGATCGACTGCCAGACCGGGGGGATCCTCGCCTTTTCGTCGATGCCCAGTTTCGACCCCAACAGCTTTTCCGATGGTATCGGCCGGCTGGAATATTCGATGCTGTCGCAGGATGAGCGCGTGCCGCTGCTCAACAAGGCGACGCGCGGGCTCTATCCGCCCGGATCGACGCTCAAGCCGATGGCCGCGGTCGCCTGCCTGCAGCACGGGGTGGATCCGGAAGAGACGGTCAACTGCCCCGGCGGCTATCGGCTGGGCAACCGCTTCTACCAGTGCCTGGGACGCCACGGACCGGTCAACATGGTCCGCGCGATCGAAAAGAGCTGCAACACCTATTTCTACGCGCAGGCGCACCGGCTGGGCTATGACAAGATCGCCATGGTCGCGCGCGAAATGGGGCTGGGCGAGGATTTCAACCTGGCCGGGTTGAACCAGCGTTACGGCACCATTCCCGACAGCGAATGGAAGATGCGCAAGTTCAAGCAGGCATGGACCGCATCGGACTCGCTCAACGCGGTGATCGGCCAGGGCTATGTCATCGCCAATCCGCTGCAGCTGGCGGTGATGGTCGCGCGGCTGGCATCGGGCCGCAAGCTCTATCCGCATCTGATCCCCAACGACAAGATCGCGCCCACCCTGCCCTATGCGCCCGAGCATCTCGCGATCGCGCAGCAGGGCATGGCGCAGGTTGTGAGCCAGGGGACAGCGGCGCGCTCCAAGCTGCCGTTGGACGGCATCGCCATGGCCGGCAAGACCGGTACCGCGCAGGTGCGCGGTCTCGGCTCGGGCAGCCGGGGCGGCGCGGGCGTGCCGTGGAAATATCGCGACCATGGCCTGTTCGTCTGCTTCGCGCCGGTCGAACAGCCGCTTTATGCTGCCGCCGTTGTGATCGAACATGGTCTGGGCGGATCGCGCGCCGCAGCGCCGGTGGCCAAGGATTTCATGACCTATATGTTCGATCCGCAAAAGGCGATGGACAGCCTTTTGGCGATGGAGGCCGGCTGGGGCGGCAATATTTCCGAGCGCATGGCCAGCGAGTTCGCCGCCTTCCGGGCGCGGGCCGAAGGCCTGACGGCTGAACCGCCAGCGCCAGAGGCCGCCGACTGATGCTGGCCTTTGTCCCCCGCCCGGTGGCGGAGCTGCCCTGGCAGATCATCTTCATCACCATCGCCATCGCCGGTTTCGGCGTGGTCGTGCTCTATTCGGCCGCCGGGGGCAGCATTTCGCCCTGGGCGGGCATTCACGCGCTGCGCTTTGTCGTCTTCCTCACGATGGCGCTCGTCATCCGCCTGTTCAGCGAGAATTTCGTCAAGCTGGGCACCTTCCCCGCCTATGCGCTGTTTGCGGTGCTGTTGCTGCTCGTCGAGCTGGCGGGAGCGGTCAAGGGCGGCAGCCAGCGCTGGATCGAGCTGGGCTTCATCCGCCTGCAGCCATCGGAATTCATGAAGCCGCTGGTGGTGCTCGCCATCGCGCGCTTCTACGAGATGCTGCCCATCGGCCAGGCGCGCAGCTGGTCGGCCATCTGGCCGCCACTGGTGCTGATCGGCGTGCCGTGGTTCCTGGTGATGACCCAGCCCGACCTTGGCACATCGATCGCGGTGATGACCGGCGGCGTCACCGTGATGTTCCTGGCGGGCGTGCCGCTGCGGCTGTTCATCGGGGCGGGTCTGGCCGGCGCGGCCTTCGTGCCCTTTGCCTTCTTCTTCCTGCTCAAGGAGTATCAGCAGAACCGCGTGCTCATCTTCCTCGATCCGGAGAGCGACCCACTGGGCACCGGCTATCATATCAGCCAGTCCAAGATCGCGATCGGATCGGGCGGCATCGGCGGCAAGGGCTATCTCCAGGGCTCGCAAAGCCATCTCGACTATCTGCCCGAGGGGCATACCGATTTCGTCTTCGCCACGATGGCGGAAGAATGGGGGCTGATCGGCGGCCTGTTCGTGATCCTGATGTTCGCGTTGCTGCTGCGCTGGGCCACGATCGTGTCGCTCAACGCGACTACCCGATTCGGCAAGCTGGCCGGCGGCGGCCTCACCATGGTGATCTTCTTCTACATCGCGATCAACATGCTGATGGTCATGGGCCTGGCCCCGGTGGTCGGCATTCCCCTGCCCTTTTTGAGCTATGGGGGATCGTCGATGATGACGATCATGATCTGTATCGGCCTGCTGATGGGCATCGAACGCACCACCCGCCAGGGCGGCGGCAGCGCTGGCCGGGTGGTCGCCTGAACGACAGCGCGCCGCCAAAAAGCGGCCGCGCCGGACCTTACCCGACGACCCGCAAATTTATGCGCAAGAAGGCCAAAAAAGGTCTTCCCATCCGTCCTCATTCCTATATAGGCACGGCTCTCCCGGCGGCGGCTGATTCGAGCCGCCCCGCCATGGATGGACGCATAGCTCAGTTGGTAGAGCAGCTGACTCTTAATCAGCGGGTCCTAGGTTCGAGCCCTAGTGCGTCCACCATTTTTTCCCTACGTTTACGTTGGCCCCATGGGGCATTTCCCCGGCCCCGGGCAGATCGGCATCGCATCACCCGCCGGTCCCTGCACAGCAGGCGGCCGGGTTGCTGCACGCTTTGGCTTCGGAACGATAACCGCCAAGCTTGAACACCGCTGCCTTGATCACACACGCCTGGAGCGCGGAACGTATTGCGGGTCGGCGAACTTTGCGATGTCGGCGCAGATCTGCCGGCAACGGGCTGGAAACAGCAGGCCGTGCAACAGCAGGATGGCGAGCGTTTCCCAGTCGCGGAAGATGCCCAGCACCAGAAACGCAAGCGGCAGGAAAACCCCGTAATATTCGAGCAGGGCGACGCTGCTGCGCGGTCTGGGCTCGACAACGATCACGCTCATGTCGAAGCGGTCGTAACGGCCATATTCCAGCCCGGCGTAAAGCAGAAGCGCCGCGCAGGCAGCAGCCACGCCGCCCGGCCCTGTCTGGATGACGATGGCGGCCATCGCGCACAGTTCCAGCGGAAAGAGCAAGCAGTGCACCGTCCCGATCGTCACGCTCTTGCCATAGCGCGCGACAAATGTGTGCGTTCGAGAGGATTGATCCGCCCCAAGATCGCCGATCTGATGCCACAGGATGCCGCGCAGCCCATAGAGCAAGGCCCAGCATCCGACGGCGAGTACCCATTCGGCGTGCAACGCCATGCCAAGCGCGCGCGCCGTGACAAGGGCTGCCAACATTGATGGGACAAGATGCGCGCCGGTCGCATCACAAAGGATGCCGGCAATGCCGCGGGACTTGAACCGGAATGGCGGCAGGGAATACAGCGCGAAGGCAAGCCAGCCCGTGAGATAGGTTGCAACCAGCAGGGGTTGATCGCGCCAGCCCCAGCACCAATCCTATCGCAACCATGGCCAGCCCGGCCAACGGCAGCAGCAACCATGCAGAATCAGGGGCCTGCCCAAAAACCAGCATGGCGGCCGCCAGTATCGCCATCCGGATCGCGAGGTTGATCAGGACCTCGCCCGCAGCAGCGATCACCACCGCTTCAAAGGGTGCCGGAACAAGCGAGAGGAAGCGGCGCTGCTGAACAAGATGCTGGGTCGGCGCAGTGAGCGCGTCGACAAAGGCCTGCCACAGGAACACCCCCGATAACACGAACAGCGGATAGGGCATCGCGACCTCGCCAACTGCCAGCAGCTGGCCCTTGCGCAGGAGACTGAACGCAAATGCCGATGCCATTCCCGGGATGGCGAGCCACAGATAGCCCAGCAGCGTGCGCCGGTGACGCGATCGGATATTAGCGCGCAGCAGCAGGCGGCTGATCGTCAGCAGGGCGGCGGCACGCGTCATCAACCCCATTCGGCCTGAAAAAGGCGTCGGTTCCGATACTTGCATCCTTCGGCCCTCCCGGTGGCGCATAAGACCGACCGCTCTTTTCCTGATCCCCGTCTGGCCTCGAACCCTTAAGGCGCTGCCCGCGGCGAGACAATATGGCGATGGAGCGCACGGCCCTGCTGCCCCGGTGCTTTAACGGGCAAAAGGTCGCGGCGGGCGCGAGCGGAGCGCGGGCTCAGCGCGTCAGCCAGCGGCTGCCATCGCTGCAGCCCACATCCAGATTTCAGAACCGCACCGAGAGCGTCGCCCTTGCCCCATGGTCGGCGGTGTCGTTGCCGATCAGGCCGGTATAGCCCAGCGACAGATCGGCATTGCTGCCAAGCTTGAGCGTTGCATCAAGCCTGGCGGCCAGAGCAAAGCTGTCGAGCTGGACACCGCGAACCGTGAAGGCCTGAGCTGGAGCAGCAGCCAGAGCGATCTGGGCTGCGGGATCGCGATCGCCGACCTGGACCCGCCCTGCCAGCGTGCCCGAGAGCTGCACCTTGCCCATGCGCACCACGCCATCGGCACCTATGGTGATCGATCCGCTGCTATAGCTCTGACGCCGGACCGCAAGCGCCGCCGCGCCGCCGGTTTCGGTCAGCGCATCGAGCTTGAACGATCCCGCCGCGACACTGGCGAACGGACGGTAGGTCGCGTTGCCTGCATCGATCGCATAGCTCAGCTCTGCAAAGCCCTGCACCGCGCGGCCATCGCCCCGGCCCCGGTTGGTCTCGGCAAAGCCCGGCAGCACGATGTTGCGCACGCTGGTGAGGTCAACCCCGGTCACACTCGCGCCCATGGCGACGCTCAAGCCACCGCTGTTGACGCCGGCATAAAGGCCGCCGCCGGTCTGTTCGACCTCGGTGCGCGATCCGCGTGCATCGACGCTGACCTTGCTGGTCATGTGCATGCCGAATGCGCCGATGCGCCAGCTGCCTTCGCCATTGGCATTGCCGTAATCGATGCCGGTGATGAAGCCCTGACGATCGCTTTCATAGCGCGCGGCATTGCCGTCGCGCTTGCCATCGCCCCAGCTGCCGAACACCTGGCCCCAGGCGCCTGCGCCATTGCCCCATTCGGTCGTCTCGCGCGAGGCGGACGCGACCGCGCCGATGCGGCCCAGCACAGCCTCGCGCACCAGCCGCTCCTGTTCGATGCCCACGCCCGCTGCGGTTGCATAGACCTCGCCCGAGAGCTGATCGAACGCGTTCGGCTGCTGCGCATTGGGCAGCGCATAGACGTTGAACAGCGGCTGCGGATTATAGCCAGCGGTCACCGCCGCATCGATCCGCGACACCACCGAACGCTGGTTGGCGGTCAGCGGCGTGGCGCCGACAATGTTGGTGAGCAGATTGGGTGCCATGCGCAGCAGCACCTGGTTGGCGGTATAGACCAGCTGCGGCCGGTAGAGGATGCCGAACTCGCCAAAGCCGGTCACCGTATCGAACGTGCCGGTGCGGCCGCCGCTGGCCTGAAGCAGCAGATAGTTGCTGTTGAAGGCATAGGTACCGCCCAGATTGGTGATCGCCGCCGTGCCGCCCAGCTGCATCGTGCCGTTGCCGATCAGCATGTCCGAGCCATTGGGGGCCTGCACCTGCAGCCGGAGCGTGCTGCCCGATTGCAGCTGGATCGCGCCATTGACGCCCAGCATGCCGAGGCCATTTGCCCCCGGCGAGACTGTCGCGCCGCTACGAGCGACCAAACCGCCGACCGTGCCGTTGCCCGAGAGCGTCGCGCCGGAGAGCACATTGGTGGCCGATCCCGCCAGCGATCCGGTCACGCGCAATTCACCTGCGCGCACCGTCGTTGCCCCGCGCAGCGCGCTGTTGTCGCCAGTCAGTTCCAGCAGCCCTGCGCCGGTCTTGTCGAACAGCCCGGTGCCACCGATGCGGCCCGCGAATACGCCGTTGGTGCCTTGGGCAAATTCGAGTGCCGCATCGTTCTGGATCAGGCCCTGGAGCGAGACCGTGGAACCGATCAGGCGACCGGCGGAGATCAGCGTGCCGCCGCTATAGCTGTTCGCGCCGGTCAGCGTCGTGGTGCCGGTGCCCGCCTGCACGAACATGCCGGTGCCGCTGATGGTGCTCGCAAAGGTATAGCCATTGCTGCGGTTGATGATCAGCGCGCCGTTGTTCAGCACCGGGCCGATGATCGAACCGGTGGTGCCGCCATTGCCCAGCTGCAGCGTGCCGCCTGCGATGGTGGTGCCGCCGGTATAGCTGTTCTCGCCATCGAGGATCAGTCCGCCGGTGCCCGTCTTGGTCAGCGCACCGCTGCCCGAGATCACGCCGCTGAACAACGAGTTCACGCCGTTGGTGCCGGTTGTGAGCCGTGCGCTGCCCAGCGTGACCGTGCCCGCGCCCGACAGCACGCCCAGCGTCGTATCGAAGCCGCCCAGATTGAGGCTGCCGGTGGCCGCCTGCTGGAACAGCGCGATGCCGGTGGTGAGGCCGGTCAGCGTGATGCTGCCGCTGTTGAACACATCGCCGGTCAGCACACCGCTGATCCGCGCCGTGCCGCTGTTGGCCAGGCCTCCCGAAAGCGTCCCCACCGAGGTGAAGGTGCCATTGTTGGTTACGAGCCCGCGGATCACGCCATTGTTGACCGCCGTAGCGCCTGCCGAATTGACCAGCTGGCCCAGGATCGAGCCGTGGTTTATCAGGCCTGCATTGTTGAGCACGCTGCCTGCGATGACCGCCGTGCTGAGCGTGCCCGCCATCGCGGCTTCGCCTGCAGATGCAGCGGGAGCCGCCGGATCGAGCAGCGCCGCTGTAACCGGGCTCGCCATTTCCGCGTCGCCCTGCAGCGCATCTGCGCCAAGGCCGTTATCGAGCCGCGCTGTGCCCAGGCCGTTGCTGAGATCGGACAGCATGGCCAGACGCCCTTCAGACGAGGCCGCCGAAGCCGCCGCCGGAGCGACCGACTGGGCGGCCTCGCCGAGCGTCACGACCGGCAGATCGGCCAAGACCGCACCCGATACCGGATCGCCGAACAGATCAACCCGCTCGGGTCCGGAGGAGACGCCGCCTGCCAGCGGCAGACGCTCTGCGCTGGAGGTGAGGCTGGCTGGCGTCAGCCCGCCTGCAATCGCTCCGTTGTCCACGATCATGCCCGCACGCGCAGCAAGCGACGGCGAGGCGGTCGCGGCGGTGCTGGTGGCCGCTGCGAAAGCCGGGCCGGTATCGGCCGTGGCGCTGGTCGCTGCCAGCAAGGTGACCGCTTCGGGCATTCTCGCCTGTTCAGCCACGAGCGGCGCCGAAGCTGCAACGGCAACCGGTGCACTCACGGACGAAGGTGCCGCAACCGTTGCCGTCACGCTGCCCGTGGTACCGCCGACACTCCCGCCCTCGCCGATCACCAGCGTACCGGCGTTGACGAGCGTGACGCCGGTATAGCTGTTGATGCCGGTCAGCGTGAACGTGCCGGTGCCCAGCTTCTGCAGCCCGCCGCTGCCCGATATGACGCCCGAGAACAGCGAGGAGCTGTTGTCCGAGCCCACCACGAGCGTTCCGCTGCCAAGCTGGATCGGACCCACGCCCGCCAGGCTGCCTAGCGACGCGTTGAAGCCCGCAAGGTTCGTGCTGCCGCCCGCATTCTGCGTCAGGCGGCCCTGCACGATCAGCTGACCGCTGGCGGTGATGCTGCCGCCGTTGATGACCGCGCCGTTGATCTGGCCTGCCAGCGTCGCGGTGCCGTTGTTGGTCAGCGATCCCAGGATGAGGCCGGAGCTTGCGAAACCGGCATTGTTCAGCACCGATCCGCTGAGGCCCGCATTCGCCGTGAGCGACAGCAGACCTGCATTGACCGTGGTCAGGCCGGTATAGCCCTGGCCGCTGGTCAGCGTGAAGGTGCCCGACCCTGTCTTGATCAGCCCGCCGGTGCCGCCGATCGTGCCGCCGAAGCTCGTGGAAGCGTTGCTGCTGCCCAGCGTCAGGGTGGCGCTGCCCAGCAGCACGCTGCCAGCACCCGAAAGGCTGCCGATGCTGGTGTTGAACCCGGCCAGATCGAACATGCCATTGGCGGTCTGGTTGAAGCCGGTGATGCCGGTCAGGGCACCCTGAAGCTGCACGAGGCCGCTGTTGCTGACCGCGCCATTGAGCTGGCCGGAAAGGCCCGCCGAACCGCTGTTGACGAGGCCGCCACCCAGCACGCCGGTCGAGATCAGCGTGCCGCTATTGGTCACCAGGCCCGCGACCGTGCCTGCATTGCTGAACCCGGCATTGTTCTGCACCGCGCCAGCCAGGCTTGCGCCACTGGCAAGTGCAAGCACGCCTGCATTCACGGTGATCGGGCCAGTGAGCGTGTTCGCGCCCGATAGCGTGAACGTGCCCGCGCCGGTCTTGATCACAGCGCCATTGCCCGCCAGCACGCCCGCATAGGCGGTGCTCGGGTTACTGCCGCCAGTGGTGAGCGTCTGACCCGCGGCGATCTGCACGCGGCCGCCGCTGCCTGCCAGCGCGCCGATCGTCTCGCCGACATTCACGGCAAGCGTACCGGTGTCGACGGTGACCAGGGCGCTGTCCGCGATCGAGGCCCCTGCCCCCTGCAGCACGACATCGCCGCCTGCCAGCGTCACGCCTTGGGCAAAGCTGCCCGCGCCGGTCAGCGTGGTGGTGCCGCCGATGGCGCGCAAGGCGTTGGCGGTGCCGCTGATGTCGCGGATGGTGCCGCCGCTCGAGCTGATGCTGCCCGTCAGCGCGCCGTTGGCCAGCGTGCCGCCCGCCAGACTAATCGATCCGATGCCCTGTTCAAAACCGCCCAGATCGAGCGTGCCGCCGGTGGCAATCGTCACCAGACCATTGCCCGACCAGATATTGGCCGCGCCGGAAAGCAGCGTGCCGCCGGTGATCGCCGTGGTGCCGCTATGTGCAAGCAGGCCCGTCACGGTGAAGGTGCCGGTACCCTGCTTGGCGAGATTGCCGGTGTTGAAGATCACGCCGCCAAAGCTGGTCGATCCATTGTTGCCGCCGAGGCTGAGCGTCTGTCCGGCGTCGATCTGCACCGTGCCGCCTGCGCCTGCCAGCGAACCGATGGTCTCGGACACCGCGACGATCAGATTGCCGGTGCCCAGGGTCACGGCCGCTGCATCGTCGATGCTGGTGCCGCCCTGCAGGAACAGGTTGCCTGCATTGACGGTCACGCCCGCAGCAAAATTGCCGGTGCCGAACAATGCGGTGCTCCCACCGGTGACGATCAGCGTGCCTGCGCTGGTCGCATTGGCGAGGCCGATCAGGCCCGCGCCGCCGGTCGTCAACGCCTGCGACGTTCCGGCCAGCAACTCGATGTCCAGACGGCCTGCATCGGCCGTGATCAGGCTGTCCGATCCCAAGCTGACCGTGCCTGCCCAGATGTTGTTGTCGGCGACGTTACGCAATGCGCCCGCGCCACCGACACCGGTGCCGCTGATCGTCAGCGCCTCGCCATTGACCGTGACTCCGCCCTGCAGTTCCAGCGCCGCCCCTGCAGCCACGACGGTTCCAGCCGCTGCTGTGCCCAGCGCCGCGTTGTTGCGCACCGAGAGCACGCCCTGGTTCACCGTGGTGAGGCCGGCATAGCTGTTGGCGCCAGACAGCGCGAAGCTGCCGTTGCCGGTCTTGATAAGGCCGCCCGTACCCGACAGCACGCCGCCAAAGCTGGTCGTGCTGTTGTCCCCGCCGGTGGTGAGCACGCCCGCGCCCAGCTGCACCGATCCGCTGCCCGACAGGCTACCGATGCTGGTATTGAAGCCGCCCAGGGCAAAGACCCCGGTGGCGTCCTGAGTCACTGCGCCGATGCCGGTGGTTGTGCCGGTCAGCGTGATCGTTCCGGCATTGCTGACGGCATTGTCCAGCAGGCCTGCGATCTGCGCCGTTGCGCCAGCCGCATTGGTCAGCGCGCTCGAAAGCGTGCCGGTCGAAACCAGCGCACCGGTGTTGGTCACCGCGCCAGCGATCGTTCCAGCGTTGGTCAATGTGGCGTTGTTGGTCACGCCGCCCGCGAGCGAAGCGCCGGTGCCGATCGCCAGTGTGCCCGCACCCACGGTGGTGAGGCCGGTAAAGTCCTGCACCGCAGTCAGCGTGAACGTGCCCGTACCCGCCTTGGTCAGCCCGCCATTTCCGGTGATCAGGCCGCCGAAGCTGGTGCTGCCATTGTTGCCGCCCGTCGTCAGGACCGCGCCATTGGCCAGGCGCACCGTGCCGCTGCCGGCCAGGCTGCCGAAGCTGGTGCTGATCCCAGCCGTATCGAAGCTGCCCGTGCTCGCCTGGGTGACAGCACCGATGCCGGTGGTCGAACCCGTGAGCGTTATCGAGCCTGCATTGCTGACCGCCCCGGCCAGCGTGCCGCGAATACTCGCAGAAGCGCCCGCCGCGTTCACCAGCCCGCCATCGAGCGCGCCGGTGGAGGTGAGCGTGGCGTTGTTCGTCACCAGACCGGCGATGCGGCCATTGGTGCTGACCGTGGCGTTATTGGCCAGCGCCCCTGCCAGCAAGCCATTGCTGCCCAGAATGAACGTGCCGCCATTGACGCTTGTCAGGCCGGTATAGCCCTGCGCGCCCGAAAGCGAGAAGGTGCTGGCGCTGACCTTGGTCAGGCCGCCGGTTCCGGTGATCGTGCCGTCATAGGTCTGCGACTGGTTGCCGCTGCCCAATGTCAGCGTGGCGCTGCCCAGGGCGATGGTGCCGCCGCCACCGGTCAGATTGCCGATGGTTGTCGCGAAACCGCCCAGGTTGAACGTGGCTCCCGTCGCCATCGAAAGCTCGGCAATGCCTGTCGTCGCTCCGGTCAGGGTGATCGTGCCCCGGTTGATGGCGTTTCCGGCGAGCACGCCCGAAATGTTCGCGCTTGCCCCGGCATTGTTGATCAGGCCGCCGTTGATCGCGCCGGTCGATACCAGCGTACCGCTGTTGGTCACTGCGCCGGCAACGGTTCCTGCATTGGTGAAGACGGCGCTGTTGGTCACCGGCCCGGCCAGCGAGCCTCCCGATGCCAGGGTCAGCGAACCGGCGCTGACCAGCGTGCGACCGGCAAATGTGTTGGCACCCGTCAGCGTGAACGTGCCCGTGCCGAGCTTTTCGATACCGCCACTGCCGGTGATGACACCTGTAAAGCTGGTGCTGGCATTGTTGCTGCCCATTGCGAGCGAGCCCGTGCCCAGCTGCACCGAACCTGCACCCGAAAGCGCGCCGATTGATGCAGTGGATCCCGCCAGGTCGAACACACCGGTGCCAAGCTGGTTGAACGTGGCATTGCCGCTGATGGACCCGATGAGGCGCACGGTGCCTGCGTTGGAGACCGTGCCGTTCCATACGCCCGAAAGATCAGCCACCGCGCCAACGTTGTTGGTCAGTCCGGCAGCCAGCGTACCCGTAGAGCGCAGCGCTCCCGCATTGGTGACCAGCCCCTGCACTGCGCCGGAATTGGTGAAGCTGGCATTGTTCTGCACTGCGCCGGCAATCGCGCCGCTGCTGGTCAATTGGACCAGTCCGCCATTGACCGTGGTCAAACCGGTAAAGGTGTTCAGGCCCGACATCGTGAAGGTGCCGGTGCCCGTCTTGGTCAGGCTGCCATTGCCCGAGATCACGCCGGAGAAGGTGGTTGTCGTGTTGTTGCCGCCGGTGACGAGCGAGCCGCCGGTGCCAAGCTGGACTGCCCCGCTGCCACCCAGACTGCCGATGGTCGTACCGAACCCGGCCAGGTTGAGCGTGCCGCCAGACTGGTTGAATGACCCCATTCCCGTCGTGAGCCCGGTGAGCGTGATGGTGCCCGAATTGGTGACCGCGCCGTTCAGCTGTCCGGAAATGAACGCGGTCGCGCCGCCGGTGTTGGTCAGGCCAAGATTCAGGATGCCATTCGAGGTCGCGGTTCCATTGTTGGTGAGCGACCCGGCGACAGTGCCGGAATTGACGAAGCTCGCATTGTTGATCACCGCACCGGCAAGCGAGGCGCCTGCAGCCAGCGTCAACTGGCCGGCGCTGACCGTGGTACCGCCTGAGAAGGTGTTCGCGCCGGTGAGCGTGAACGCGCCGCTGCCTGTCTTGGTCAGGCCACCGTTGCCCGTGATGACGCCCGCAAAGCTGGTGCTGGCGTTGTCGCTGCCCAGGGTCAGCGTTCCATTGCCCAGGGCCACCGATCCGCTGCCCGCAAGGCTGCCGATGCTGGTGTTGAACCCGGCGAGGTCGAGCGCACCGCCGGTCTGGACGAGAGCGCCGATGCCGGTGGTTGCTCCGGTCAGCACGATCGTGCCAGCGTTCGATACCGCGCCCGTCACCGTGCCCGCAAGGCTGGCCGTCGCGCCCGCATTGTTGACCAGACCGCCGTTCAGCGCCCCGGTCGAAGTCAGGCTGGCCCGGTTGGTCACCTGACCCGCCACGGTGCCTGCGTTGCTAAAGCTTGCGGCGTTATCGACCGCCCCTGCAATCACGCCGCCGCTGGACAGGGCCAGCGTGCCTGCTGCGATGCTGGTGAGCCCGGCATAGCTGTTTGCGCCGCCCAGAGTGAGCGTGCCGGTGCCGGCCTTGGTCAGGCCTGCCGTTCCTTGAATCGGCGTGTCGATCGTCGCCGCCAGCCCTGCCGAAACGTCGATGATCGATGTGCCGCCGGTGGTTGCCAGCGCACCGCCGCCTGCGGCCGTGCCCAGCACATAGCCGCCGGTTTCAAAGCGCAGCTGCTGGAACGCCTGGGTTCCGCTGACCTGAACCGTACCGCCCGCTGCGCCTGCGAATACGCCGGTCTGGCTGCCCCAGGCAAAGCTGGTCGAGAATCCGGGCGCAGAGGTCCAGTTGGTGGTCGTGCTGTTCCAGGTGCCCGATCCGCCATTGCCGTTGACTGCATTGGACGCAGCTGTGGTGTCGGCGCCATCCCAGTAGAGCACGGTGGGGACGCCCAGCGTGAACTGGACGCTGACCTGTCCAGCGACATTGGTGATCAGCGAGGCGGTATAGCCATCGGGACGCAAGCCGAACGCGAGGCCATTGTCGGTCAGCGCACCGGCATAATTGACCAGGCGATAGATGCCATCGCCAAAGCCCGGCAGTGCAGCCACGTTGAGCGTGCCATCGAGCGTCAGGTTGCCGCCGACGGTGATCAGGTCGTTGATGCCGCCGCCGACCACGCCCGCCTGCGCGAGTTCGAAATTGAGCACCGAGGTTGCATCGAGCAGCAGATTGCCGCCGATGGCCAGCGTGCCCGGGCTGTTGCCGGGCGCAAAGATGCCGCCCGTTCCCAGCGCAAGATTGCCCAGGAAGGTGCCCGAGCCGCTCAACGTCGCGCCATTGGCGATATTGAGCGTCGCGCTGTTGGCGACCGCATCGCCCAGCCGTCCGTTGAGCACCAGCGATCCGGAATTGACGGTGACGGTCCCGGTGAAATTGCTCTCTGCCGTGTTGCTGCCGCCCAGCGTCAGCGCACCGCTGCCCGTCTTGGTGAAGCTGCCGGAGCCGGAGATGACGCCATCAAAGCTGGTCGAGCTGTTGTTTGACCCTGCGGTCAGCGTGCCGGAGCCAAGCTGGATTGCGCCACTGCCCGCGATGCTGCCCAGCGTTGCGCTGAACCCGGCGAGGTTGAGGCTTGCACCCGCATTCTGGGTGAAGGTGGGCGATCCGGAAAGGCCCGCCGTCAGCGTGATCGCGCCCGAATTGGTGATCGCGCCATTGACCGCGTTGGCAAGATTGGCCGTCGCGCCCGCGGTGTTGATCAGCCCGCCGCCCAGCGTCCCGGTGGAGGTCAGCGTGCCTGCATTGGTGACCAGCCCTGCGGTCGTTCCCGCATTGATGAAGGTCGCATTGTTCTGAACCGCGCTCGCCAGCGATCCACCGGTGGCCAGGACGATCGAGCCCTGCGTGATCGACGTGAGGCCCGCAAACGTGTTCGCGCCCGAGAGTGTCTGCGTGCCCGTGCCGGTCTTGACCAGCGACCCGCTGCCGGAGATCACCCCGGCAAAATCGGTGCTCGTGTTCGCACCGCCCAGCGTCAGCGTGCCGCTGCCCAGCTGCACCTGACCGCTGCCCGCAAGGCTGCCGATGGTGGCATTGAACCCGGCCATGTTGAACGTGCCTGTGCCGGTCTGCCTCACCGCCGCATTGCCGGTGGTGATGCCGGTCAGCGTGATTGTGCCAGAGTTCGAAACGGGTCCGTTCAGCGTGCCGCGCAACCCGGCATTGGCTCCCGAACTGTTGACCAGCCCCCCGTTCAGTGCCCCGGTCGAAACGAGAGTCCCAGCATTGGTTACAAGCCCGGCGATCACCCCATCATCCACGATGAAAGTGGCATTGTTCTGCACCGGCCCTGCCAGACGTCCGGAGCCCGACACGGTCAGCCTCCCACCGCTGATGGTGGTGAGTCCGGCGTAACTGTTCGCACCGCGCAGCTCCAGGGTACTGGCTGCATTGACCTTCACGAGCCCGCCTGTGCCCGAGATGATGCCGTCGAACAGCTGCGCGCCGTTGCTTGCGCCGACCGTCAGCAGGCCATTGCCAAGAGCGATCCCGCCAGATCCGCCAAGGCTGCCGATGCTGGTGTCAAAGCCTGCAAGGTTGAGCGTTCCATTATTCTCGACATTGGTCATGCCCGTGGTGATGCCCGTGAGCGTGATCGTGCCCGTGTTGGTGACCGCGCCATTCAACTGCCCGGCAATACTGGCGATGGCACCGGCGTTGTTGGTGAGGCCGCCGCCGATCACACCGGTTGAGACGAGCGTTGCCGAATTGATCACCGAGCCTGCGACGATACCGGCATTGGTGAAGCTTGCGCGATTGAGGACCTGGCCAGCAAGCGAGCCCGCACCCGTAATGGACAGCGTGCCGCCATCCACGGTCGTCAGGCCTCCCCAGCTGCTGGAGCCGCTCAGGGTCTGGGTCCCCGTGCCTGTCTTGACAATGCTGCCAGAGCTGCCGGTGAAATTTCCGGCAAAGCTGGTGCTCGCATTGTTGCCGCCGATGGTCAGAACACCTGGACCGGACTGGTTGATCGTCCCTGTACCCGCTAGGCTTCCAAAACTGACACTTTGCCCGCCAAGGTTGATCGTGCCGCCGACATTCTGCGTCACCGCACCGATGCCGCCAGTCACGCCGGTCAGCGTCAGCGTGCCGCTGTTGACGATTGCGTTGCCGCCAAAACTGCCAGCGACATTCGCCGTCGTACCCGCGTTGTTGGTAAGCCCACCCGCCAGCGTGCCGGTGCTGGTCAGCGTGCCCGCATTGGTCACGAGACCGCTGATCGTCCCCGCATTGGTCAGCGTCGCATTGTTCTGCACCGCGCCAGCAATCGCCCCACCGCTGGTCAGCGACAGCGTGCCGCCGCTGACGGTCGTGAGCCCCGCATAGCTGTTCGCACCGGCCAGCGTCAGCGTGCCGCCGCCGGTCTTGGTCAGCCCTGCCGAGCCCGAGATCGGGGCGTTGATCAGGGTCGCAATGCCCGAATCCACATTGATGATCGAGAAGCCGCCCGTCGTCGCTAGCCCGCTCGCGGCGTTATTAGCGTTGAGCGTATAGCCGCTGGTCAGGAGGCGCAGTTCCTGGAAGGCCTGGCTGCCCGTGATGCCGATCGTGCCACCCGCTGCGCCTGCAAACACGCCTGCCTGGCCCGCCCAGCTGCTGTTGACAGCAAAGCCGGTGGGGTTGGTCCAGTTGGTCGCGGCGCTGGTCCAGCTGCCCGCGCCGCCATCGCCGTTCACCGTGGCGATGGCACCAGTCAGGTCGGTGCCATCCCAATATTGCACCGTCTGCGCGCCCGCGTTGAACAGGATGTTCACCTGGCCCGCAATGTCGGTGAGAATCGACGAGGTAAAGCCCAGCGGAAGCGTGCCGAGGTTCAGCGTGTTGTTGGTCAGCGTTCCGCCATAGTTGAACAGGCGGTAGAAGCCCGCGCCGAAGCCAGGCAGCGCGGTGACATTCAGCGTCCCGTCGAGCACCAGATTGCCGCCGACGCTGATCAGGTCGTTGATCCCGCCGCCGACAACGCCCGCCTGTGCGAGCTCGAAGTTCAGCACCGAGCTGGCGTTGAGCGTGAGGTTGCCCGCGATGGTCTGCGTCGCGGGGCTGTTGCCGGGCGAGAGGATGCCGCCATTGGCGACCACGACATTGCCCTGGATCGTACCCGATCCGCCCAGCGCTGCGCCCGATGCCACGTTGATGGTCGCAGCGCGGTTGGTGACATCGCCCAGCGTTCCATTGACCAGCAGCATCCCGCCATTGACGTTGAACGTGCCGGTAAAGGCGTTTCCGCCGGTGTTGCTCCCGGTAAGCGTCAGCGTATTGGCCAGGTTCTTCTGCACCGCGCCAGCACCGGTGAAGATATTGGCCATGCTGACTGCGTCGCTGCGGTTGAGCAGTAGCTGCGCGCCACTGGCGATCGATACCGCGCCGGTGCCAAGGCTTCCGGTGGTGCCGCCATTACCGATCTGCAGGCTGCCGCCGGTGATGCTGGTCGTGCCGGAATAGGTGTTCGCGCCGGTCAGCGTCAGCGCGCCGGTGCCGCTCTTGAGCAGCGAGATCGCGCCGGTGCCGCCGCCAATCGTGCCGCCGAAAGTCGATGCCGCATTCTGCAGAGCTTCGAACTGAGCGCCCGTTGCGGACGAATTGGTGATTGCGCCCAAACCGTTGAGGTTGACGCCGCCGCCTGCAAAGCCGTTGAGGTCGAGCGTACCAACCAGGCCGCTCAGTATGCCGCCTGGCGATCCGATGGTCATTCCGCCACCCAGGCGCAGCAGGAAGGCATCCGACGCCGAGCCCAGACGCAGGGTGCCCGCATCGATGCGCATGGATGCGTTGGTGACCGGCCCGGTTGCAGGGGCAAAACCGATCTGGACGGTGCCGGTCTGGACAAGCGTGCCGAAGACCAGCGAGTTGGCGAAACTGCTGAGGTCGAGCGTTCCGCCCAGCGCCAGCGTCTGCCCTGCTGCCGCAGAAATGCTGGAACTGGCGAAATTGCCGATCGTCACGCCGGTGACCGTCGCCGAGACACCCGTCGCGGTGGTCAGGCTGGACGTGCCGGTCATGGTGAGCGCACCGCTGCCCAGCGCGCCTGCATTGCCGATCGCGATGCCGCCACCCGAAATCAGCGTACCACCGGCATAGCTGTTCACCGCGGTCAGCGTGGTCGTCCCGATCCCGTCGCGGACCAGTCGTCCTGCGCCCGAAATGACATTGCCGACCGTGTCGTTGTTGCCCTCGAAGCGTAGCGTTGCCCCCGAATTGATGGTGACGTTGCCCGTGCCGAGCGTACCGCCACTGGCGACAGTGCCGATCAGCAGCGTATTGCCCGCCCCGATGGTCGTCGCACCATAGCTGTTGGTGCCCGTCAGCCGAACAACGCTCGGCCCGTCGGTGCCGAGGCCCGATGCGATGGTCAGTGCACCGCCGGACAGCGCCCCGGAGAAAGTCGTCGACGAAGCGATGATCGTCGATCCTGCGCCTGCGCCCAGAACGATGTTGTTCGCCAGGGTCGCAGGACTCGGCAGGCCCAGTCGCAAGGTGGTGCCGGTCGCCATCTGCAGCGTGCCTGTGCCCCAGCGTGCATCGGTGGAGAGCAGCGCCAGAGTGCCCGCGTTGAGCTGCACCGTGCTGCTGCCTGTCCCTGCGCCCGTCAGACGCAATTCGCCCGCACCCGTCTTGGTCAGCACGCCATTATAGGAATTAGCACCCTGCAAGGTCAGCGATGCTGCCGCGACATCGATCGTGCTTCCGGTCGCGCTGACGGTGAGCGGCTTGGTGAGCGTGCCCGCAAAATCCGCGCCCAGCGTCGCGCCGTTCAGGAACACGCCGTTGGAGCCATTCAGCAGCGTATAAGCGCCGGTATTGGCAAGTCGCAGCGTGATGCCGTTGATGTTGATCGGATTGACCTGAGACCCTACGAGCACAATCGTCGGGGCCAGCTCAACGGTTCCGGTCGCGGTTGCCGCGCCGAAATTGAGCGGCGAACCCGCCCCGGCTTCAAATGAAATCTGGTTCGATGCCAGGCGCAGGGTGGTGCCGGTTGCAGCCGCCACCGTCGAGTTGCCGCTACGGAACGTAAGGTTGTTGGCCAGCGAGCCGGAAATATCGGTCCGCAAGATGGTGTTGCTCGACAGGGAAATTCGGCCTGTCCCAGCCGCGTCGATCACACCCGCTGTGGCGTGGTCCAGAACGACTGCACCGCCAAGGATGGACAGCGAGCCGGAAAAGCTATTCGCGCCGGTGAGGGTCATCACCCCGGTGCCCTGTTTGGCAACGAGACCCGCGCCCGAGATGGTATTGGCGACCGTGAACGCATCAGACCGGTTGAATTGCAAGGTGGAGCCGTTGTTGACGACGACATTACCTGCGCCCAGCGTTCCCGTGGTGCTTCCTCCACCAACGATAAGGTCGCCGCCGCTGACCGTGGTGGGTCCGGCGTAACCGTTGTTCGCGATCAGGAACAAAGAGCCCGTACCTGTCTTCGTCAGCCCGCCCAGACCCGAAACAAGCCCAAACAGGAACAGGCCGTGCCCCGATGCGACATCTATGCCGGCTGCGCCGGTCAGTGACACTGCGCGTCCCGAGCTCAACGTCGAGGTCACGCCCAGCACGGCATTGCCAATCGTAAGTCTGCCTGTTCCATTGCCCAGATTTGCATCGGACGCGATGTTCAGGCGACCTGCGGTGATCGTGGTGCCACCCGAATAGGTATTCGCGCCCGACAAGGTCAGCGTGCCAGCACCGATCTTTTCCAGCGGGCGCGCTCCGCCGATTTCGGAAATCACGCCGGACTGGGTCGCCGATCCCGCGAGGACCTGCAACTGCGTGGTGTTCGAGTTGAGCTGGATCGGCGTGGCCATGACCAGGCCGTCACCATAATCGATGACCGAACCGGTGGTGCGGATAAGCCCGGTTGCACCGCCCGCCGCATTGGTGCTGCGCAGCGCCAGCGTGCCGCCGGCGACAGTGATACCATTGGTGAAGCTGTTTGATCCCGACAGCAGCAGCGTGCCAGCCTCGACCGTTGCCGAACCCAACGCAAGGTTGGAGGACAGCGTGGCCACCCCGGCGCCCAGCTTGCGCAGCGCGCCGGTACCGGTGATCAACTGGGCCAGCGTGATGTCGCTGCTCAGGTTGATCGCCAGCGTCGCATTGTTCGTCACCGCGCCGCTGCCCAGCGTTCCGGTGGTGCCGCCATCGCCGATCTGCAGCGTGCCCCCGCTGATGGTGGTCGTACCCAGATAGCTGCTGTCGCCCGTAAGGGTGAACGTGCCCGTGCCGAGCTTGACCAGGCTACCGGTCGACAAGATCTGGCCGGAATAGCTGGTGCTCGAATTGTTGCCGCCCGTCGTCAGGGTCGAATTGTTGAACAGGCCAATCGACCCTGTACCCGCGATCGATCCGATGGTCTCGCTGGCGTCCAGCGACAAGCGGCCCGATCCGACACCCGTGATCGCCACCGAGTCATTGATCGCATTGCCACCAGTTACCTGCAGTACGCCGGCATTGATGGTGACAGGGCCGGTAAAGCTGTTGTTGCCGGCCAGTTGAACCTGGCCGGCGCCATTCTTGATCAGGCCGCCGATGCCGCTGACCGCGGAATTCACAAAGATCGACGAATTACCGTCCGTATTCAGGGTCAGCACGGCATTGCCGAGGGCCCCGAAGCTTGACCCCCGAAAACGGATCAACTGTCCGTTCTGGACGCTGACCAACCCGGCGGCCTCCAAAAGCACATTGCCATCGAGGTTGACCGACCCGAGCGCATTCAGCGCGCCGACGCCGCCCACCCCGGTTCCCCTGAAGCTGATGGCATCGGCAATGGTTCCAGCCGTGCCGAACGCCAGCGTGGCGCCGTTGCTGACCGTCGTCCCGGCCACATTGCTGCCCAGCGCGCCATCGGAGTTGACGGTCAGCGTGCCTGCCGAAACGGTCGTCAGCCCTGAATAGGCGTTCGCACCACTCAGCGTCAGATTTCCCGCGCCCTGCTTGGTCAGCGTACCGCCGCCGCTGATGGCGTTGCTGACCGAGAAGTCGTTCGACCGGTTGAACACCAGCGCGAAGTTGTTCAAGACATTGCCACTGCCCAGCGTACCGGTTGTGCCGCCATTCCCGATCCGCAATGTGCCGGAGTTGATGGTCGTGGTACCGAAGGTGTTATTGCCCGCCAGTACCAGTGTTCCGGTACCATCCTTGACGAGGTTGCCGGTGCCGAGCGCGAGCACCGAGTTGACGGTCGTGCTGCCTGTGCCGCCAATGGTCAGAGCAAGATTGTCGCCGGTAATGCCACCGGCCAAGACGGCACTAAAGGGGGCATCCGTGTTGATCCGAGCCGCGCTGCCGAGCGTGACTGCGCCATTCAGTTGGGTTGCCCCATTGAAACGCAGTGCACCAACGCCGCCCACCCCGGTGCCGTTGATGGTGATCGATTCGGCCACTGGGCCATCTGCGACGATTTGAAGCGTTGCGCCATTGGCAACGATCGTGTTCCCGACCGCGGTGCCGAGCGAGCTGTCCCTGAGAGCGACGAGCGTACCCGCAGAAACAGTCGTTACCCCATCATAGGTGTTTCGGCCGGTCAGCGTGAGGGTGCCGGCGCCCAGCTTGGTCAGCGAGCCACTGCCGCTGACGGCGTTCGCGACAGTCAAATCGTTCGACCGATTGAACACCAGCGCCGCATTGTTCACGACATTGCCCAAATTCGGCGTGCCTGCAGTGGTGCTCAGCGTGCCTGTAGTGCCGCCATTTCCGATCTGCAGGGTGCCCGCACTGATAATGGTCGTGCCAACATAGTTGTTCGCGCCGGTCAGCGTGAGGGTCCCCGCGCCCAGCTTGGTCAGCGGGCCGCCACCGCCGATGCTGCTGGCGACAGTGATATTGTCCGACCGATTGAACAGCAGCGACGAGTCGTTCTCCAAGAACACGCTGCCGCTACCGAGCGAGCCTGAAGTACCGCCATCGCCGATCTGAAGAGTGCCTGCGAAGATCCGGGTGATTCCGCTATAGCTGTTGTCGCCTGACAGCGTGAGGGTGCCCGAGCCATTCTTGAACAAAAAGCCGGTGCCGCTGATGACATTGCTCAGCGTGACATTGTCCGAACGGTTCAACTGAAGTGATGTATTATTCACCACATTGGCAGTGCCCAGCGTTCCGCTGGTGCCGCCGTTGCCGACCGACAGGATGCCCGCCGAGATCGTGATGGTGCCGGCAAGAAGGTTGTTGCCAGTGACCGCCACGATGCCAGCACCGGTTACGGTGAAACCGCTCGTTCCGCTGATCACGCCACCCAAGTTCAGGGTAAAATTCGGATCTGAAACGCTGAAGCCGTTGCCGGAACTGAGGTTGATGGCGTTGCTGATCGAACGATTTCCTGTGGCCGCCCATTCCAACGTCGTGCCAGCGGCCATGGTCAGCGCGCCGGTGCCCAGCGCCGTATCGCTGCCAACCGCCAGCGCCCCTGCACTGATCGTAGTGCCGCCGGAATAGCTGTTCGTCCCGGAGAGGGTGAACGTGCCCGTCCCCAGCTTGGTCAGGCTGCCCATTCCCAGGATATTGCCAGCAAAGCTGGTCGACGTGTTGGTGCCCCCGGTCGTCAGGATCGAATTGTTCTGAAAGTTGACCGAACCCGCCCCGGCCAGCGACCCGATGGTTTCAGAGCTGTTGACGAACAGCCTTGTGCCGGTGCTCATGCTGACCGCAACCGTGTCCGCAAGCGCCGCCCCGCCGTTCACGCTGACGTCGCCACCATTGATCGCGAAAGGCCCGGTGAACGTGTTGGCACCGTTCAGGTCCATCGCTGATGCGCCGTTCTTGATCAGGCCGCCGGTGCCCGAAATCACGCTGTTCAGCCTCAACGTGGAATTTCCGGTCCCTTCCGCATTGAAGGTGAGCGTGGAAGCGCCAAGCTGAATGGGGGAACCGGTCACCAGCAGCAGCATCCGGTCCGTGTTCGTGATCGTCGCGTTGGCTGCAAGCGTAACGCCCCCCGACAAGCTGACGCCCTGGAAACCCGGATTAGCGTTGGGCACCACACGCAGTGCGCCCGTGCCACCAACGCCTGTACCGCTGATCGTGAGCGCATCGCTGACCACCAGCGATGGCGACGATCCGACGATCTCCAGAGTCGCACCGCTGTTGACGGTCGTCCCGCTGGCACTGGTGCCCAGGGCGCCCGCACTGCTGACGGTCAGCTTGCCCGACTGGACGGTCGTCGTGCCGGTAAAATCGCTTGTCCCCGACAGGCTTAGCGTTCCGGTGGAAATGATGTTCTGCGTGCCGCTGAGGCTGCCTGAGAAGCTGCCGCCAAGGATTCTGGTCGTCGCGCCGCTGTTGATCAGCGTGCCGCTGCCCTGCAGGTTCTTGATGCCATCGGTGCCGCTGAAATTGACCCCGCCCAAGTTGAGCGTTCCGGCCGCGTCGATCTGCGTGAGCTCAATGACGTTCAGAAGGGCAGGCAGAACAACCGAGGTCGTGTTGAGCAACGTGCCGCTCTCTATAATGAGCCGTGCCGTTTCGGCTGTCGTGGCAGCCGAGGAAAACCGGAAGGTCCCTGCATTTGCGCCGGTCCCGGTGGTTGCAATCCGCAAGGTACCGACAAGGTCCAATGGATTGGTTCCGTCGCCGGTCTTCGTCAGCGTGACGCCTGGCGCAGTCACGATCCGCACGTCCGCTCCCTGCGCGACGGTCAATCGGTTGGTCAGCGTGAACGAGCTATTGGCTTGCAATGCGCCGCCGTTCATCCGGATCGTGCCGGTGCCCGCGCTGCCGGCCGCTGCCAGGGCAAGTGTGCCCGCATTGACGGTGGTGCCGCCGGTAAAGGGGTTGTTCGCGTTGTCGAGTATTGCGCTGCCGGTGCCCGCCACGGTGATCGATCCGTCGCCCGAAATCGCGCCGGAAACCACTTTGTTGCCGCCCCCATCAAACCTAAGGTTGGCCAGCGCAGCAATCGAGACCGAGCCATTGCCCACCGTGCCAGATGAGCCGCCGACACTGCCGAGTTGCAGCGTCCCCGCAGAAATCGTCGTGCCGCCGGCATAGGTGTTGAGGCCGTTCAGGACCAGCGTGCCTGCGCCCTGCTTCGTTAGGGTGCCGGTGCCGGTGATGCGGTTTGCTACGGTGAGATCATTGGACCGGTTGAACACGAGCGAGGCGTTGTTGGCAATGTCGTCCCGTCCCAGCGTGCCGGTGGTTCCGCCATTGCCGATCTGCAGAACACCGGCACTGATCGTCGTCCCGCCTTCATAGCTGTTGCCATTGGTCAGAACCAATGTGCCTGAGCTTGTCTTGGTGAGGCTGCCGACGCCGGCGATATTGCCGTTGATTGTACCAATCCGCGTAGCGTCCACACTGATGGTAGACGTACCCGTGAGCGTGAAGGCACGAGTGGTCGAAAAGCTGTTGTTGAACTGGAACGTCGCATTGCCGATGTCGATTCCGGTGCCCGATGCGCCGAGGTTTTCGTCAGAACCGATAGACAACGTGCCGCCGCTGATCAAAGTGCCGCCAGAATAGCTGTTCAGGCCCGAAAGGACGAGCGCTCCAGCACCGATCTTCTCAAGCGGCCGCGCGCCGCCGGTTTCCGAAATGATGCCCGATTGCGTCGCCGTTCCAGTGGTCACCTGCAACCGGGTGGTATTGGAATTGAGCAGGATCGGCGTGGCGTTGGTGATGCCGTTGGCAAAATCGATCACCGATCCGGTGGTGGTGATCTGCCCGCCAGCCCCGCCCGCAGCAGCGTTGCTGGCCAGCTGCAACATGCCGCCGCTCACGGTGATGCCGCCAATGGTGTTGGTGCCGGAAAGCGCCAGCGTCCCCGCCTCGACCGTGATCGCGCCTTGCTGGAGATTGCTGGTGATGGTGGCGGTGTTGGTGGACCGCTTGATCAGCGTGCCCGTGCCGGTCACCGTCCGGTCAAAGGTGAACGCACCGCCGGGGTTCAGGACCAGCGTGCCGTTGTTGGCGAAGCTGCCCTGGGTGATGGCGCCGCTTGTGATGCCGTTGCCCAGTTGCAGCGTTGCGCCGGCGTTGATCGTGGTGCCGCCATTATAGGTCGAGGTTCCCGTCAGGATCAGCGGCCCGCCGGTCCCCGCAACGGTCAGCGACAGGGTGCCGATGGTCGATGCAATGACACCGCCATAGGTCGAACTTGCGGTCTGGAAGGCGGTGAAATTTGTGTTGCCGTTGACGCGGAAATTGGTGATCAGTCCGTTGCCAGTCAGGTTGTTGGCCTGAACACTGGTGCCATTGACATCAAGTGTTGCACCGGCCGTGACCGTGAGCCCGCCGGTTGCTGCGGCTATCAACTGGTTGAACGTCGCGTTGGTGATCAACCGAGTGCGGTCGATAGCAATGACGCTACTGTTGCCGAGCGTGCCTGTGACGCTCGAGATGTTCATCTGCACATCGCCTTCAATGCCCGCCGCGCCGAAGCGCAAGGTCGTGCCTGCTGCGGTGCCGAGATCGAAGTTGCCGTTGATGGTCAGCGTGCGCGAATTGGCGGCTGCCAGCGTGGCGATGACGCCGTTGCTCACGGTGATGCCATTGACGATGGAGCTGTTCGTGGGCTGGCCCGCGTTGCCGGCGGTCCGCAACATGCCCGAGCCGGTGAAGGTGACCGGTGCCCCCAGACCACTGGCGTTGCCCAGCGAGAGCGTGCCGCCCGCAATCTCTACCCGGCCACCGATACCGCTGAGATCACCCGTCAGGGTCAGCATGCCTGCGCCCTGCTTCACCACCACGCCATTGAGCGTGTTGGCAAGGACATTGGCCACCGTGATGTCGTCGGACCGGTTGAAAACCAACGTACCGCTGTTGGTGACCTGGCCGGACCCCAGCACGCCACTGGTTCCACCATTGCCGATCTGCAGCGTGCCCGCCGAAATGGTCGTTGTACCGGAATACGTGTTCGCCCCGGTCAGGATCACCGTGCCCGCACCGTTCTTGATGACCGAGCCGCCGCCTGAGATGGCGTTGGACACTGTCAGGTCATTGGAACGATTGAAGGTCAGCGTGGCATTGTTGGTAACATCGCCCAGACCCAGCGTACCCGTCGTACCACCACTGCCGATCTGCAACGTGCCGGCATTGATCGTCGTGCCGGCATAGCTGTTGGCGTTGGTCAGAATCAGCGTGCCCGCACCGCTCTTGGTGAGGCCTGCTCCCCCCTGGATGACGCCATTAAGGGTGGTCGTCAGCGAGGGGTTGACCGTGATCGTGCCACCCGTCCCGGACAGGGTAATAGCGCGTGTGGTCGCAAAGGAGTTGTTGGCAAATGTTAGCCCCGCGCCGTCGCTGATGGACACGAAAAGTCCAGCCGCACCCAGATTGGCGTCCGCCTCGATCTGCAGGGTGCCGCCAGCTATGGTCGTGCCGAAGCGGTAGCTGTTGGTTCCGCTGAGGACGAGCGTGCCCGCGCCCAGTTTGTCCAGGCTGCCGCTGTTGCCGCTTATCGCGCTGGTGATCGTTCCGGTCAGGCCGGTGCCGACAGTGATTTTTGCCTGACCGGTCAGGTCGAACGGGCGGCTGGTCGAGAAGCTGCCGCCAAAGGCAAAGGTCGCATTCCCAATGCTGACCCCGGTTCCCGATGCGCCGAGATTGCCATCGGACGATACCGACAAGGTTCCCGAGGCAAGGGTGGTGCCGCCCTGGTAGCTATTGGCACCCGACAGCACCACCGTGCCAAACTGCTGGGCATTGCCGCCGATTCTCAACGCGCCGGAGCCGGAGATGACGCCGGAAATCGTGCCGGTATGATTGATCGGGTCGCTTCTGAACGCGCTGATCGTGGCGGTGCCGCCGCTCAGCGTGATCGGACGGTTCGTGGAGAAGGTGCCGTTAAACAGCAGCCCTGCTCCGCCATCGATGGTGATCGACGTGCCCGCGGCACCAAAGGCATTATCCCTGTCCCAGCCCAGAAAGCCCTCGGCAATGATGGTGCCGCCGGAATAGGTGTTGGTGGCGCACCCGCCTAAACATCCGATATCAAGTCGTGCCGAACCGGTCTTGCGGAGCGCGCGCGCGCCACCGCTTTCAGTGATGGCGCCCAACTGCGACGAGTTGCCGCTAACGATGAAATTGGTGATGGGCTTGTTGAGGACGAGCGTATTCTGGTTGAAATCGGAGAAATACTCAAAGTCCCCATCCGCGTTGATGCTGAAGATCTGCGCGCCATTGTCACCGCCCATCAGCAGCGAACGACCAGCGCGGCCAGTAGACAGATCGGCCAGGACCGGTGGGGTCGTGTCGTTGATCGCGCCAAGATCGATCGGGCACAGATCCAGCGCGGAATCGAGGCAGAGGCTGTTGTCGCCAAAGCCATTGGCGGCGGTGCCTGGATCGACCAAGGTCTGGGCTTGCGCCTCGCTGGTGGGCAGCATGATCACGCCGCCTGCCAATGCTGCGATCGCGGGAATCAACGCCGTGCTGCTGAACAAGCCATGCCGCTGCGGCATCGACTTGGCACGACGTTCCGAACGGTCTGCACCGCTGTTCCGGATCGACTGCATAAATTCCCCCCAAACTCAATCTATCAACCAGTTGCGACCCGGTTTAAGTATATTGTGAAGGCGCGCAGCCGCTTACGGGCCGGAATGTCCATGCCGTGAGGATGGGCGAGAGAATTGGGAAAAAACGCAAACGGAATGAGAGGCGCAATTGCAAGCATTAGCAATAAAATCAGCCGCTTGCTTAACTTCGCACGCCAAAAGGCAAGCTTTCATATTGCCCCCTCGACGCCATGGACGCGCCGAGTCGCGCGGGCCAGATCATCCCCTGAACTGCCGTGATGTTAACAAAAGATAAAAATGTTGCAACATGCGGTATACGTTTCTCGACCGCAGAAAATCCCCAATTTGTAACATGTTGCGGGGTGCTTCTGCCACCTGCTCCACGGCCATGAAAATGGGGGCCAGCCCTTGCCAGGCCGGCCCCCATCCTCCCGATTTTCGTGATGGTCCGCGGTTGCCCGCGTATCAGGTTGAGCTGATCAGAACTCGCTCCAGTCATCGTCATCCGCGACAGGGCTGAGTGCGAGATTGCCAGAGGTGCGGGGGATCGGGCGTGCCCGTGCCACCGATCGGCTGGCTGGCGCACTCGGCGCACTGGGTGCGCGGCCAAGGCTGGTCTTGAGCCGGAAACGACCGACCAGCGATGCCAGTTCGTCGGCTTCCGATGCCAGCGTGCGTGCAGCAGCCGTGGTCTCTTCCACCATCGCGGCATTCTGCTGGGTCATCTTGTCCATGTCGCCGACCGAGTTGTTGACGCTGCGCAGGTTGGACGACTGGGTCTCGGCCCCCTCGGCAATCTCTGCCACCATCTTGCTGACATCGCCGATGCGACCCATGATGCGGTCGAACATCTTGCCGGTCTCGGCAACCAGGCCAACGCCCTCCTGCACCTGTTCGCTCGACGCGGTGATCAGCGCCTTGATGTCCTTGGCGGCATCGGCCGAACGCTGGGCGAGGCTGCGAACCTCGTTGGCGACGACCGCGAAGCCCTTGCCGGACTCCCCTGCCCGCGCCGCCTCGACCCCGGCATTGAGCGCCAGCAGGTTGGTCTGGAAGGCAATGCTATCGATGACGTTGATGATCTGGCTGATCTCCTGCGAGCTCCGCTCGATCGCGTCCATCGCGCTCACTGCCTTGTCGACGACCTGCCCGCCTTCATTGGCATCCTTGTGCACGGTATCAATCTCGATCCGCGCGGTCTTGGCGCTGCTGGCGGATTCGCCGACCATGCCGGTGACCTTGTCCATCGCGCTGGCCGCACCTTCCAGGCTGGCTGCCTGCTGTTCGGTGCGCTGCGACAGGTCTTCGGATGCCGCGCGGATTTCGCCCGCGCCATTGTGCACGCTCTGGGCAGAGCTGGCGACGCTCGACAGGCTGGTTTCCAGGCCTTCCACCGTGCGGTTGAAGGTCATGCGCAGACCATCGTAATTGGCCGCGAACGGCTCGGTGATCTGATAGGTCATGTCGCCCGAGGCGAGCGCTTCCAGACCCTTGCCCAAGGCCGTCACGACATTGGCCTGATCCTGGTCGGCGCGGGACTTGGCGACCGCAGCGTCGCGGAACACGACCACGGCGCGGGCCATGTCACCCAGTTCGTCGGCGCGGTTCACATCGACATCGATCGCGTTCTTGCCCGCTGCCAGGCTGGCCATGGCTTCGGTCAGGCGGGTGATGGGGAGAGCGATGGCGCGGCTGAGTGCAACGGCCAAACCGATAGCGATCCCGATCAGTGCAATGCCGCCCACGACCAGCGCGATGATCGCAGAGGTCAGCGCCGATTCCTGCCGGGCCGAATTGTTTTCGATGGACGCCAGCTCGGCATCGCGAATGTCGCGCAGCGGCAGCACCGCCTTGCTCACCAGCACCGCCTTGCCGGCATTGCGCACAGCATCGACCGCCTGTTCGCGGCGTCCGCTCTGCGTCCACTTGATCAGCTTGTCGCCCCAGTTCTTGCGCCAGGCCAGCGTCTCGGTGCGTGCTTCTTCAAGCAGCGCCAGATGCGCAGGGTTGACGATCAGCTTCTCCAGCTCGTCGGCAGCGGCGTCATATTCGTCGCGGCCTTCGTAATAGCTCTTGAGGTACGATTCATCGCCGGTGACGAGGAAGCCGCGGAACTGGCTGTTCTGCCGCAGCAGCGACGTTTCCAGCACCTGCACCTTGCCGTAGATCAACTGCGAATGGTTGTTCTGGTCCGTCGACGACTGGATCAACCAAAGGTTGACGGCAAAGACAATCATCATCAGCGCAGCAGAACTGCAGATCATCAGGAAGGACAGGCTGAGCTTCCGCGGAATGTTCAGTTTGTTCAGCATGATCAAGCCTTTGTGGTCCAGATAGAAGGTGCGCCTGCCCCAGGGCGCGGAAACAGCCGGATTGCGGCGGGCACTTCGTCCCGGGGCAGGCCGCACATCAGAAGAAGAACCGTGCAGAAGCCGACACGGTGCGGCCGTACATTGTGCGTCCCATCACCACGCCCGCTGCAGGAATTGCCCCCTCGGACACGCCGGTTATCGCGCGTTCGTTGAGCAGGTTGCTGGCGTTCACGCTGAACTCCAGCTTCTCCATCGGGCGGAACTGGGCAAAGGCGCCCACGGTGGTGAAGGCAGGCAGACGCAGCAGGTTGACGTCCTGTGCAAAGCTGCCGGTCTGGCCGATCACGTTGAACCCGACCGAGAACATGTCGCTGTCATATTGCGGACGGATTCCATAGAGCAGCTTGGGCTGACCGCGCGGAATGTTGCCGACCAGGGCCGGGTTTTCCGCCGCATCGATTTCCGCCTCGGTATAGGTGGCGTGCGCCGTCAGGCTGAACGGACCCCGACGGATGCCGCCTTCGAACTCCAGACCATAGGCCTTGTACGAGCGCGCCACCGTGGCGAGTTCGGCCAGGCCCGTGACGGCATTGGTGCGCAGCTGGGAGTTGGTCTCGTCGGTCAGCGCATAAAAGCCGGTCAGGTTGAGGACAATGCCGTCCTTGCGGTATTTCAGGCCGAGTTCCGCCTGGCGCAGCACATCATGCCCCGCCACGCTGTTGACCAGCGCGCCGGTAACGGTGCTGACGGCGGGCGTGAACAGGATCTTGTCCGCCCCTGCACGTCCGCCACGGCTGTAGCGGGCGAAGATCGAGAACGGCTCGGACACGCGATAGTTGGTGCTCAGCGAGTACGACACATAGTCGTGGTTATAATTGACCGGGAAGGTCACGTTATTGGGGATGAACGCGACGCGGCTCTCCGGAATGGAGATCGTGCCGTTGCCGTTCATGTCGAACGGACGGACCCCGGTATCGTTGATGATGTTGCCGCGCACGCGGACATTGTCCCAGCGGATCGACCCGCCGACGGCAAGTTTGCCCTTGGCGAAGTTGAACGATCCGAACGGCGCGGTGACCTGATAGGTCAGGTCGGTATTTTTCGAGTTGCCGGCGCCGCCCGCGCTTCCATAGACCAGAACGCCGCCATCGGTGACCGGAATACCGGTCGCCGTGCGCAGATTGACCGCGACCGAGCGACCGCCACCGACAACGTCCTGAAGGAAGGTGGTGAAGCCGATTTCGGATACATATTCCTGGCTCGACCGGTAAAGGCCAGCCGTCGTGGTCAGATCGCCGCCGCCGACATTCCATACGCGGCTGACGCGCAGGTCGTTGGTCATGTTGCTGACATCGGGAACATCGGAGTCGACGATGAACGAGACGTTGAGCAGGCCGTTGCCCGACCCGTCAAAGGCCTGACCAGCACGCGGGCCCGCCGCATAGCTGACCGTCGCACCGGGACCAGCGAAACGCGTGGCGAAAGCAGCCGCAGGCGCTGCGGCCGACGGGAACAGGATCAGGCTGCGCAGCGACTGATCGGAATAGCGGAAACGGTTGGTGACCGACCATTCGCCAAGGCTGAACTGGGCGTCGAAGCCCAGCGACTTGGACTTGGAATGCGTGCCTTCGGCCAGGGTCTGGCGCGTCGGCGTGCCCGAGGTGCCCAGGCGCAGCGAGTTCGGCAACAGCGGCGAGACGAGCGAATCGGTACGCGTGTCGAGGCCGGCCACATCCGAATAGGATGGATCGGCATTGGTGCCGGTGACGCGCAGCGGGGTGTTGATGAAGCTGGGCGCACGATCATCGAGCACCTTGGCATAGACGCGGATATAGCCGCCGTCGAACTGCTTGGTGACATTGAACTTCACCTGGCCGCCGCGCATCGAGTTCATGCCGGTTTCACGCGGGCCTTCGCCTTCGCGGTAGAACCCGCCGACATGGAAGCGCCAGCCATCGCCCAGGCGCGCACCATAATCGAAATCGGTCCGATAGCTTTCAAAGTCGACGCCGATGGTGCCCATCACCGATCCGCCTTCGACCTCACCGGTCTTGGAGATCAGGTTGATCACCCCGCCCGGCGCGTTCGATGCGAAGGTCGACGCGGAGCCGCCGCGGATCGATTCCACCTGCGCGACATTGAGGTCGGCGCGGATGAAGATATCGGGCGTCAGGGTGAGCAGGTCACCGAATTCGAGCACCGGCAGGCCGTCTTCCTGCAGCTGGATATACTTGGCGCCGTCATTGACCAGCGGCAGACCGCGCACGGTATAGCTGTTGCCGCCCTCGCCGGTCGCGGCATTGACGCGGATGCCGGGGATGTTGCGGAACAGTTCGGCCAGCGATCGCGGTGCGATGCTGATGATGTCGTTTTCCTTGATCGCGCTGGTCGAGGTCGCGCTGTTCAGACGGTCGCGACCACGGGCCACGCCAGTGGTGACCATATCGCCTTCATCGACGGTGCGGCTGGCTTCCCATGCGGTTTGCGGCTTTGCTTCCTGCGCGACTGCGGGTGCTGCAACGGCGCTGGCTGCGATAGCGATGACAGACGTGCAAATAGTTACTCGATTACTATGGAACTTCATTGGTTGCCCCTGATTTAGACCTTGGAGACTGGCCTATGTGATTCCAATTAAAGCGTGGTTAATGGCGATTCAGCCTGTTCGACCTCGCGGAAAAATTGTTGGCCCGGCCCTCAATCCATCAACCTGGGCGACAGCGAACGGCACGTCCCAACCGGCCCCCTTACACACAGAACCGCCCGGGCCTCCCCCATGGCGGCCCGGGCGGTCTGGAACGTGGACATGACGACAAGAACCGTCAGGTCGGCGCGGATCAGAAGAAGAAGCGCGCCGAGGCTGAGATCGAGCGCCCGAACAGCGGCCGCGCCATGACCACGCCGGATGTCGGCAGTACACCTTCGGAAATGCCGGTTATCGCCCGCTCGTTCAGCACGTTATTGGCATTGATGCTGAGTTCCATGCGCTCCATCGGGCGAACCTGCGCAAACAGGCCGACCGTGGCATAGCCCGGCATCCGCAGCTGGTTGACGTCCTGGCTGAAGCTCTTGGTCACACCGATGATGTTGGCACCGATGGTGAAGCTGTCGGTGTCGAACTGCGGGGTGACCCCGAACAGCAGCTTGGGCTGGTTGCGCGGGATGTTGCCCTCCAGCGCGGGGTTTTCGGCACTGCTGATTTCGGCATCGGTATAGGTGGCATGCGCAGTGATGCTGAACGGACCACGGCGGAAGCCGCCTTCGAATTCCAGACCATAGGCCGTATAGGCACGCGTCACAGAGTTCAGCTCCAGCTGGCCGGTGACGGGATTGGTCAGGATCTGCGAGTTGGTGTCATCGGTCTTGGCATGGAAACCGGTGAGGTTCAGCACCAGCCCGTCCTTGCGATATTTCAGCCCGATCTCGGCCTGGCGCACGCTGTCATCGCCGGCACCGGGATTGAGCAGCGCACCGGTCGTGCGGCTGATCGCGGGGGTGAACAGGATCTTGTCCGCCGCTGCACGGCCACCCAGGCTGTACCGGGCAAACATCGCGAACGGCTCGGCAATGCGATAGTTCACGCTGACCGAATAGGACAGATAGTCGTGGCTGTAGCGTACCGGCTGCGTCACGCCGACCGGTACGAACGACACCTGCGTTTCCGGAACCGAGATAAAGCCGTCACCATTCATGTCGAACCGGCGCACTGCACCGTCGTTCATGATATTGCCGCGCGCGCGGCTGTTGTCCCAGCGTACCGATCCACCGACCGCGATCTTGCCCTTGGCAAAGTTGACCGAGGCGAACGGTGCCGTGGTCTGGTAGGTGACATTGTTGTCGCGGATGTTGCCGGCAGCACCCGGGCCGCCGAAATTGCGATAGCCACCATCGGTCAGCGCAGCGCCAGCAGCGTTGAACAGGTTCAGCGGAACCGCCTGGCCACCACCCACGACGTCCTGGAAGAAGGTGGCAAAGCCGATTTCGGACACGAACTTCTGGTTGGAGCGATAGAGCCCGGCGGTCGTGGTCAGATCGCCGCCGCCGACCTTCCACACCCGGCTGAGGCGCAGATCGTTGGTCATGTTGCTGACATCGGGCGCCGCATTGTCCGAGAAGAATGCGAGCGCCGCCAGGCCGTTGCCGCCTGCTGCGTTGAACAGCTGGCCGGCACGCGGCCCAGCCGCATAGCGGTAGACCGCGCCCGCACCGCCGAAGCGCGTTGCGAACTGGCCCGCCGGAGCAGCCGAAGATACCACCAGCGTGGTGTTGCGGGTCGACTGGTCGGCATAGCGGAAGCGGTTGGTGAACGACCATTCGCCGAGGCTGAACTGCGCATCAAAGCCCAGCGACTTGGCCTGAACCTCCACCCCGTTGGTGAAGTCGCGGCGACGCACCGCTCCGGACGATCCGAGCGTCAGCGCCACGGGCAGCGTCGGCGACAGTAGCGAGTCGGTGCGGCTGTTGATGCCGACGGGATCGGCAAAAGACGGATTGTCATTGGTGCCGGTGACCAGCAGCGGCGTGCCGGTAAAGGTCGGAACGCGGTCGTCGAGCAGCTTGGCGTAGAAACGGATATAGCCGCCATCGAACTGCTTGGTGACGTTCATCTTCACCTGGCCTCCGCGCGAAGCGTTGAAGCCGGTTTCACGCACGCCCTCGCCCTCGCGATAGAAGCCGCCGACATGGAAGCGCCAGCCATTGCCCAGACGGCCGCCATAGTCGAAATCGGTGCGATAGCTTTCAAAGTCGACGCCGACCGTGGCCATCACCGATCCACCTTCGACCTCACCAGTCTTGGAAATCAGGTTGATGACGCCGCCGGGTGCGTTGGAAGCGAAGGTCGAGGCCGATCCACCACGAATGGATTCGACCTGCGCGACGTTGAAGTCGGCGCGCACGAACAGATCGGGCGTCAGACGCATCAGATCGCCGAATTCCATGACCGGCAGGCCGTCTTCCTGGATCTGGATGTACTTGCTGGCGCCATTGACCATCGGCAACCCGCGCACAGTATAGTTGTTCTGCGCCTCGCCTGCGGCCGCCTCTACACGGATGCCCGGGATGTTGCGGAACAGTTCGGCCAGCGAACGCGGCGCCAGGCGGATGATGTCGTTTTCCTTGATCGCGCTGGTCGATGTCGCGCTGTTCAGACGGTCGCGGCCACGGGCCACGCCGGTGGTGACCATATCGCCCTCGTCAACCGTCCGGCTCGCTTCCCACGCGGTCATCGGCTTTTCGTCCTGCGCCATGGCCGGCGCAGAAACTGCACACAGCGCCATTACGGAAAACGATGCACATGTAAAAATACTGGTCTTCAAAGTGTTCATTTGCGCCCCCAAAAGAATAGCGATTGGTTTCGAGGGCGGGTTAGGATCGGTTGCTTAATGCAAAGTTAAACCTGAACGCTGGTTTTAAAGCGCCAGGTGATCACGCAAACGAATTGCAACCAGCCCACGCTGAAATTAAAGTTTTTCCAGATTTTACATATATTTAGCCGAGTGACATCGGCGTCCAGCGCGATAGGCAGGCGAAACCGATAAAAGCCGGCAATCGTTTTCAAAGCGTTGAAATCAAAACAGTTCTTTCAATGCTGCAGATTGCTGTGGCTGCGGCCGACATGCGGACCCGATCGATCGATTTTTTCGGTTTCCATCCGCGCTTCGGACAGTCTTCCCGCATCAGCAACGCCCGGAACATCGCATGCGCCGTCCGCAAGGTCGGCCCGATTCGCGCAAAGGCCTGCCGTTCCCTGACCCGCAAGGCCCCTTCGCCCTGCCTCGTCAGCCCTGCATGGCCTGCCACCTGAGGGCACTGGCTCACGTTGTCACATCCGCCAGCATTAACTTCTTGTTTACGTTGAATGCCTAGCCTTTTGGAAAGTGGTCGGGTGTCCTTGCCGACTTCTCATTGGCGGGAAAAATGACTTCACTAGCGCTTCAATTATCAGCCGAAAAGCTCGGCCCAGACCGCAAGCGCATGCCAGACAGCGCCGACCTGCTGACGCTGCCTGGTACCATCGACACGCCATCGGAATTGACGCGGCAGGCAGATATCTGCCGCGCGCTGGGATCGGATTTTGTCGGCCGGGTGCTGGAGGCTGCCGACCGGCAACTCCACCATGCGCCCATGACCGAGGCGGTGATTGCCAGCTGGCCGGGTGACCGCGCCGCTGCGGCCTTGGCCATGCGCCTCAACGGTGCGCTGCATGCCATCGCGCGGCGCGGGATCGTGCCGGAACTGACCGCGCTCTATCGCGGAGATCATGCCGATTTCGACCATGCGCTGGCGCTCGCTCTGGCACGTTGCGACCTGTTCATCATCGAATGGCTGCGCGACCCGACACAGACCAACGAGGTCGGCCGCTCCGCCGCACTGATGGCGGCCTTGATGGTCGCCGCCAAGCGCTTTGACCTGCCTTTCGAGCTGCTGGAGCTGGGCACCAGCTGTGGCCTCAACCTCAACCTCGCCCGCTATGGCTATGATCTTGGCGGCGTGCAGTGCGGAGACCGGGAATCGCCGTTGCGCATCGCGCCCGAATGGCGGGGCCCTGCGCCCGTAACCGCTCCGGTCGACATAATCTCCGCCAGCGGCGCCGATCTGCACCCGCTTTATGCCAGCCATGCCGATTCCTGCGAGCGACTGCTGGCATTCATCTGGGCCGATCAGCGCCATCGCGTGCAGCGGCTTGAGCATGCACTCGACATCGCGCGCGCCTGCCCGCCACAGATCGAACAGGCCGAGGCCCTGGCCTGGATCGAGCGCAAGCTTGCCTGGCCGCAGCCCGCCGGCACCTGCCGCGTGATATTCCATTCGATGTTCCGCCAGTATCTGCCGGTGCCCGAGCGCGCACGCCTGGCCGAAATCATCGCCGATGCGGGTGAACGCGCAACCGAACAGAGCCCGCTTGCCTGGATCAACCTGGAATGGACGCCCGATCGCAGCGAGGTGCAGCTGATGCTCACCTGCTGGCCCGATGGCGAACAGCGCCTGCTGGCAACCTGCCACCCTTATGGCGAATGGATCGCTTGGCGCTGAACAACGCCGGGGCACTTGCATTCAGCCCCCCTGCCCGCCACAGCTTGACGCCATGACGGGCGATACGGATCTGGAAACACTGCTGCTGGGCCCCGTGCTTGCGGAGCGCGATTGCGGCGGTTGCACCGCCTGCTGCGTCACGCTGAAGGTCGATACGCCGGATTTCGCCAAGCCCGCCGGCACGCCGTGCACCAAGCTTACTCCCACAGGATGCAGCATCCATGCGGTGCGCCCCACGATCTGCCGCACCTGGTTCTGTGCCTGGCGCAGGGTGGCGGCGCTGCCCGAAGAGGCGAGGCCAGACCGATCGGGCCTGATCGTCTCGGTCAGCTTCAACCAAGAAGCGCGCAACGCGTTCGAGGCCATCGCGCTGACCGTGCTGGCGCTTCCCGGCAGCGATGCGATCGCCAGCGGCATGGCCGCGCGCGTGCTCGATTCGCTGTGCGACCAGCTGGTCGCGGTGTGGTTCAGCGACGGTGCGCGCAAGATGCTGATGCATCCGGAAAATGATGTTGCCGAGCTCGTGCTGTCGGGTGACCCGCCGCCTGCCGCCCTCGCCGACGAGGTCGCCGCATGGCGCGAACGCTATCGTGCATTCCTGCCCGCGCGCGACTATGACTAACGGTGGACATACGCTGCATCCTGCGCAAAAAGGCGATGCGCGCTATGGCGCGGAAGGATATGGGAGCGGAAATGAACGGGATCGACCGGAGGCTGTTCGTGGCAGGCGCAGGCGCGGCGCTCATCGGGGCGGCGGCCAAGAGCGGTGGCGGCAGCATCACCCTGCCCTTTGCCAATGGAGAACGGCCGCTGGTCCAGCTGCCCGGCAAGCGCGCGATGATCCTGCTGACCAGCCGCCCACCGCAACTCGAAACCCCGTTTTCGGTCTTCAATGACGGGCTGCTGACGCCCAATGACGCCTTTTTCGTGCGCTATCACCTGTCGGGCCTGCCGACAGAGATCGATCCGCGCAGCTTCCGCCTGGCCATCGGAGGGCATGTCGAAAAGCCGTTGCAGCTGACGCTCGATTCGCTGCGCCGCGA
Organism: Blastomonas sp. SL216; assembly: GCA_026625625.1. Classification (NCBI taxonomy): domain Bacteria; kingdom Pseudomonadati; phylum Pseudomonadota; class Alphaproteobacteria; order Sphingomonadales; family Blastomonadaceae; genus Blastomonas; species Blastomonas sp. SL216. Next base: position 513,459 of record CP113055.1, on the reverse strand, counting down.
TTTTCCGGTGAGCGAGATCGTCGCGGTGAACCAGTGCTCGGGCAACAGCCGGGGCTTTGTCACTCCGCGCGTCGCCGGCGGCCAGTTGGGCAATGGCGCGATGGGCAACGCGCGCTGGCAGGGCGTGGCGCTCAAGCACCTGCTCGACAAGGCCGGAATTCGCCCCGGCGCAGCGCAGGTGACGTTCAACGGGCTCGACAATCCGCCTGCTGATGGCATTGCCGATTTCGTCAAGGCGCTGGACATCGACCATGCCCGGGATGGCGAGGTGATGGTCGCCTTTGCCATGAACGGCGAGGAGCTGCCCTTCCTCAACGGCTATCCGCTGCGCCTGGTCGTACCGGGCCATTTCGGCACCTATTGGGTCAAGCACCTTAATGAAATCAATGTCGTGGACGCCGAGTTTGACGGGTATTGGATGAAGACCGCCTATCGCATTCCCGACAATGACTGCCGCTGTGTCGAGCCGGGCACCAAGCCCGACAAGACCCGTCCGATTGCGCGGTTCAACGTGCGCAGCTTCATCACCAGCCATGCCGATGGCGAAAAAATTGGTGCCGGGCGCACTACCGAATTGCGCGGCATTGCGTTCAGCGGCGGCGATCCGGTCAAGCGGGTGATGGTCTCGCCCGACAATGGCCGCAACTGGCAGGAAGCAAAGCTGGGCGAGGATATGGGCCGTTATTCGTTCCGCGACTGGCGGCTCGGCATCACGCTAGCCAAGGGTCGCCACCCCCTGCGCGTGCGCGCAGAGACCCAGAGCGGCGAGGTTCAGCCGATGGAGCCGCTCTGGCAGCCTGCTGGCTATATGCGCAATGTGGCCGAAACGGTCGTGCTGGAGGCAGTGTGATGCAGAGCAAGGGACTTGTCATCGGGCTCGGCCTGCTGGGCCTTGCCGCAGCCGGTGCGGCATGGTCGCTGCTGGACAGCGAGAACGGACCGCAGGTTGTCGAAGCACGTATAGAGCCGGTCAGCTATCAGCTGCCGGAAGAGACCATTCCTGCCGAGCTTGCGGATGCGGGCGCAGAGGTCGTGGTCAACAACTGCACCGCCTGTCACAGCCTGGAATATGTCACCACCCAGCCGCGCGGCATGGGCGACAAGTTCTGGACCGACGAGGTGACCAAGATGGTCAAGGTCTATGGCGCGCCGGTCGAGCCCGCCGATGCCGAGGCGATCGCGAAACTGCTGGCCGAACGCTTCGGTTAAAAGAGCAGCATCACCACCGCGAACGAGGCGGCGAGGCTGGTCAATGTCGCGATCATCACCGGGATTGCCGGACGAATTCCGGTTTCGAGCAACAGGTCCATGCGGCTGCGCATCGCGGTGGCGATCACCGCGATCAGCAGCAGGCCTTTCGAAAGGCTGAGCGCCGAATCGCGCACCGGTTCGGGCATGGCGACCAGCGAATTGAGCAACACCACGCCAAAGAAGGCGACGATGAACCAGGGCAGCGCCAGCCGCTTCCACAAGGGGCTCCCTTCGGCCTGATCGGCATTGCCTATGGCCAGCCCCGTGATGATGACCACGGGTGCCAGCATCGCCACGCGCGACAGCTTGACGATGGCGGCATAGCTGCCCGCGGCTTCCGAAAACGCATAGCCGCCGCCGATGGCCTGCGCGACATCATGGATCGATGCGCCAATCAGGAACCCCGCCTGCTGGTCGCTCAGGCCCAGATATTCCGCGAGAATCGGGTAGAGCGACATCGCAAGCGCGCTGGCCAGCGACACGACGACGAGCGTGATCGCGAATTGCGACTGGTTGAGCCGCTCGCGCCCGATAATGCCGTAGAGCGCCATTGCCGCGCTGGCCCCGCAGATCGCGGTCGCACCGCCTGCCAGAATGCCGGTATAGTTGGACTGACCAACCAGCCGCGCGCCGAGAATCCCAGCGAGGAAGGTCACCGTCATGATCGCGGCGAGCGCGGCAAAGGGCTGCACGCCCAGCGACCCGATCTGCGCGAAGGTCACCTGCAACCCCAGGAGCACAACTCCGAAGCGCAGACAGGTGCGCGAGGCGAAATCGAGCCCCTTGTGGCTGCGCGGATCGCGCGCGACGAAGCTCAGCGACAGCCCGATCAGCAACCCGAGCAGGATGATCGGGAAGTTGTAATGTTCGGAAAGCCATGCGGCCGCGCCTGCAGCAATCGCGCAGATGGCCAGCCCCTGGAAGATAGTGTCGCGCGGCTTGGCCGCCTCTGGTGCGGCATCGGCGGCTGGCTGCGGCGTGACATCCGCCAGATACATTTCGCCGAACAGGTCACCTGCTGCGGGCAGCGAATCCCAGTCAATCTCCTGCCGCTTCAATGCTCAGCCCTCCCCTGCCCGATGCCCGGATATGTCCTTCGGTGTCATATAGGGCTTTTCTTACGCGCGCGAGCGGCTATCGTGCAAGCATGAAGCGCCGTGGACAGGCGCGTGCAACGGGAGGAAGCGCGATGGACGAGGCACGGCATCAGGGCATGGCACGCGGCGCGGCAATCGCGCTGGTCGTCCTGCTCTTCCTGGGCAATGCGCTCAACTATGTCGACCGGCAGGTGCTCGCGCTGCTGAAACCGACATTGGAGGCCGAATTCGGCTGGTCGGATGCCGATTACGCGCATCTCGGCTCCTCCTTCCAGATTGCCGCGGCAGGCACCTTGCTGTTCGTCGGCTGGTTCGTTGATCGCCTCGGCGTGCGCGTCGCTTATGCCATCGCGGTCACGGTGTGGAGTGCCGCCGGAATGGCGCACGCGCTGGCGCAGACCGTGCAGCAATTCGTCGCCGCGCGGATCGTGCTGGCGGCGGGCGAATCGGTCAGCACGCCTGCGGGGCTGAAGGCGGCGGCCATGTACCTGCCCGTCGCGCAGCGCAGTGTCGCCATCGGCCTGATCAACACCGCGCCCAATATCGGCGCGATCCTCACCCCCTTGCTGATCCCGCCCTTTGCGCTGGCGTTCGGCTGGCAGGCGGCATTCTGGGTCACCGGCGCGCTCGGCTTCTTCTGGCTCGCCGGCTGGTGGTGGGGCACGCGGAACCTCAAGCCGATCGGCGACATTCCGGAGCGGTCGCCGGTGCCCTGGGGCGTGCTGCTCTCCGACCGCAAGACCTGGACCGTGATCGGCGCGAAATTCTGCATCGATGCGGTATGGTGGTTCGTGCTGTTCTGGATGCCCGATTTCTTCAACCGCCAGTTCGGGCTTTCCCAGGGCGACTTGGGTTGGCCGATCGCGATCATCTTCACGCTGGCCGCATTGGGCGCGATCACGTCCGGAGGCCTGTATCCGATCCTGCTGAGCCGGGGCATGACCGTCAACGCCGCGCGCAAGACCTCGATGCTGTTCTATGCGCTGGTGGTGCTCGCCATGCCGCTCTCGCTCCAGACCGGAAATCCGTGGATCGCAGCGGTGCTGATCGGCCTCGGCCTGTTCGCGCATCAGGGCTTTTCGACCAATGTCTTCGGCATGACCGCCGACATCATCCCCGCCACCCGCGTCGCCAGCGTCATCGCGCTGGGCGCAGTCGCGGGCAATTTGTCGGGCACCGCCATCATCGAGTTTGCCGGCTATTCGCTGGGCAGCGGCATGGGATATGTGCCCCTGTTCGCGATCTGCGGCAGCGCGTATCTGGTCGCGCTGGCGTTCATCCAGGTGATGATCCCAAGGTTGAAGCTGGCGGCGGAGTGAGGGTATCGAGGTTGTCGGCGGGATCAGAGTTTGACCGCTGCAACGTGCAGCAGATAGCGCGGACTTGCAGCGCTTTCGCATGCGCGATAGCGGTCCATCAGGGCTTTCAGTTCCTGTCGCAGCCGGGCCGCATCGGCTCGCGTCAGACCGACGTCGAGCCATAGTTCAACGGCATCCTTCTGCTGGTCGGGATCAGTCACAAGCTCGGCGCGGGGACGAACGCCATCATGTTTGAAGCAAATCCCCTGCAGTGACCTGTTCAAATTCTGATCAAGCAGGTTCCGCAGTTTCCGTGTGAATGCTGTCCCCGGCATTTCGTCGATGAGATCGGCGGCCACAAAGAAGGATTTGGCGACCGCACGATAGAATTTCACCGCCCGCCCGGACCGGGGCTGCTCTCGCGTGATCTCGACCAGGCCCAGTCGCATACATTGCGAGACATGATAGTGTAGCAGGCTGAGCGGGAGCTCGGTGGCCGATGCCAGTTCGGTCATCGACATCTCCCCCGCTATCAGAGTTTGTATGGTCTTGCGCTGACGGGGCGATGCAAAGGCTGCGGCCGCTGCTCGCTCCGTTACATGCATATGTTCACGCATCGACTGCCTCCTGGGCTGACCATTCAACAAACCTGCTAGTTCAAGACCATCTATAGAATTTGAAGTTGGTGCCCGTCAAAGCTGCTGAACCTCTGTGGGAGACAAAATGGTGCGTTTGATTCGACCGATTTCAGCCATGCTCATCACGGCAGTGCTGGCCTGTCCGGGGGCTGGTGCCACCGCCACCGCACAAGCGCTGGACGACGATGCGTTGCGCGCGTGCCTGGCGGGCGTTGCAGCCCCTTCGTCTTTCTCTGGCGTCATTGCAGTATCGCGGCAAGGCGGCGCTGTATCCTTTACGCAGGGCCTGATGGCCGGGGACGGGAGCGCCGCCATCGCAAGCGATGCCAGGTTCAATCTGGGATCAGCCAGCAAAATGTTCACGGCGGTCGCGGTGGCCCAACTGGTCGATGCGGGCAAGATCGGTTTGGACGATCCCATCAAGATTCATGTCGATGGCCTGACGACCGAAGCTGGAGCAGTGACCGTCCGTCAGTTGCTGACCCATAGCAGCGGGCTCGGCAACTTCTTCACGCCGGACAATCTGTCGGCTCTTCAGGCAGCGAGAAGCCTTTCCGATCTGAAACCTCTGGTCGTGCGCGACGTCCCGCAATTCACGCCCGGCTCGCGGTTCCAATATTCAAACTCCGGCTTTCTCCTGCTGGGCCTGATGGTTGAGCGTGTCAGCGGTGAGAGCTTTGAGGCCTATCTCCAGCAGCATATCTTTGCGCCATCGGGGATGACCGCTTCGAGCATCCTGCCAGCCGATAAGGCCAATCGCGCCGTCGGGATGACCAATATGCCTGAAATGCTGCCCCCGCCCCCTGGCAGCGCACCCGGCCAGCATGCTGGACCACCGGGGCCGCCCCCCGGACCACCACCGGGAACGCCTGGCGGGCCGAATGGCATGCAGATGCCGCCGCCCGGTCCGCTTCGTCCCGCCGTGGAAGCAGCACTTGTCGGCAATTCGGCGGGCGGCGCCTATAGCACCGCAGCCGATATGCAGCGTTTTTTTGCGGCTCTGATGTCAGGAAAGCTGACCAGTGCCGCCATGCGTGATCTTCTCATTTCCCCGCAGATTGAGGTGGCTCCTGCTGGTCCCAACAGACCTGCGGTGTCGCATGGCCTCGGCTTTGCGGTTGGCAATTACAACGGGCACCGATGGACGGGCCACAATGGCGGGACTTTGGGGGTGAATGTCGAGACTGCGACATTTCCGGATGATCAAATGACGATTGTGATCATGGCCAATCGCGATCCGCCAGTGGCCATGGAAATGATGCGCAAGGTGCGTGCGATTGTGTTTGATGGCGAGACCTGCACCTGATCAGGCTCCGTTGATATCAGACACCGCGCGCTCGCCCCTCTCAACTCCGGCTAGGCAGCAAGCTGCCGAGCCTTCGTTTCTCTCCCCAAAAGGGGAGAGAGCAAAGCCCGTCAGGCTGAACGCGTTTCAGTATCCATCGCGCCGGATAAACCGAAGGTACGCGGGGATAAATGGACCCTGAAACAAGCCTGTCCTGAGCACCGTCGAAGGGTTCAGTGTGACGGCAGGTTCTGGCGAAGCGCGGGGGCAGCGCAAATGACGGGAATGGGTGGATTGCAGAAAGGCTGCTTTTGGAATGGACGCTTGGCATGCGGCCCCTCAGGCTCACTTGCTTTCGGCCATCATCGCGCCTTAACACCTGTGCAACGCATTATCCACGCGCAATGCTCGGCGGCAGGGGGGACTTGGGTGTTTGATCCGATTAGTGTGTTCACGAAGCAATTTACGCCTATAGACGGGGGATATCTTTATTACCCTTCGATGAAGAGCGGTGGTAAGCTTGTAACTGCTGACGAATATGAACGACTGACCGAAAGCTGGCGTAAAGTAGCAGGGCGGCGCGGTATTTGGATGGTAGTGGGCATTGTGATGCTGGCGGTCTTCGTTTGGACCGTCACCTCAAAATTATTGTCACTGCCGGATTGGTCGAACTCGATCATGGTTGCAGCATGCGTGATCGGTATATCAGCGTGGCTAATCTGGGCCAGCTTTGCCCCGCGTCGCCTCGTTCGGGGCCGGCCCACTATAGCACCCCCAAGACCGGCTTCAGAAGCGCGGCGTCAAGCTCGCGCCATGCTCAATTGGCGCTTTATTATCTTTGCGCTCCTGTTCAGCGGCGTCGCATTCCTAGGATCGTTCAACTCGCCGGAACGCGATCTCAAGACATGGGCTTGGCTCATCGGAAGCGGTGCGTTCTTTGGCCTCTATATCTGGATAGCCGTTCAGAAGTTTCGGGACAGCTAAGCTTCGCGCCTATAATCCATCGGCCAATTCCAAATGCCCGCATTTGGGCCAACACCTAGGTTTATAGAGCGGCAAGAAGGGAGTCGATTGCAGAACGGCAGGTTTTTTCCTGCAAAGCCCTATAGCCGACATTCGCCGCTCCGTATGAGCGGGATTGTGCTTTGGGGTGGATAGGATACCCGGACGCTTCCCCTCCACCACCCGCTGCGCGGGCGGCCCCCTGCCCCAGCAAGCTGGGGGAGGATCAAAAAAGGGCTCCGGACATTGCGCCCAGAGCCCCCTTTGTCTCACCCCACGACCTGCAGGGCTATTCTATGCCGGTAACCCTCAGCGCAGGCGTGCGCGCAGGCTGATGCCGAAATAGCGGTCCGCGTCGCGCGGGATCTGCAGGCGTTGGCCGGCAGTCACGTTGAGCAGGGCGTAGGCCTTGTCGGTGATGTTGCGCGCCAGGAAGCTGATGCGGTAATTGTCTTCGGGGTCCGAAAAACCGATCGAGCCGTTCCAGATGCCATAGGCCGCGATCGGGCCCTGTTCGCCGAGATCGGAGAACTGGCGGCTGACATGGCGGAAATCGGTGTCGAGATACATCTTGAAGCCGCCCAGATCGCGCTCGTAGCTGGTTCCGATGGTCCAGGTGAACTTCGGCGCCAGCGGCAGCTGGGTGCCGTTGCGGGCATCGGGTGCGTTGGTGGCGGGGTTGGGGTTGAACCGCTTGACGGTGGCGTCTGCATAGGCCCCGCTCGCGCGCAGCGTCCAGCCATCGACCGGTACGGCAAGCAGATCGACTTCAAAGCCTTCGCTCTTCACCGATCCGGCATTGGTCAGGTTCGAGACAACCGCGCCATTCAGCAGCACGAAGTTGTTCGCCTGGAAGCCGTCATAGGTGACGGTGAAGGCCGAGGCGTTCAGCTGCACGCGGTTGTCGAGGAACTGCGACTTGATGCCGATTTCGAACGCGTCGGAGGTTTCCTCGTCGATCGGAATCGCATTGGTCGGCGCGGTGTGGTTGAAGAACACGTTGAACGCCGGGCCCTTGTAGCCGCGGGTATAGCTGCCATAGAGCATCACGTCTTCGCTGGGCGTGAACTGCAGCACGGCGCGGCCCGAAAGGTTGCCGTTGGTGCTGTCACCGCGCGAGGTGTTGGTGCCATTGCCGCCCGAAGCGATCGTGCCTCCAGCAGGCGCGCCCGAGACGCCGGGACCGGTCGCCGGCAGGCCGGTGGTCGCGTTCACGCCCGGCGCGCGGGTGTGGACGAAGCTCAGGTCATCCCAGGTGTAGCGCAGGCCGCCCGTCACCGCGAACATGTCGCTCAGGCGATAGGTCGCCTGGCCGAAAATCGCATAGTTGCGCGATTCCACGGCGCTGAACGAGGTCGCGGTCGGGAACAGCGTGTTGGTGCGATCGTTGACGTTGCACGGACGTCCGCCGGTGATCGGATCGATCGGCAGCGTCGAGGTCGCGCAGGTGATGTTGCGGCGGGTGAAGTCCTGCTCGTTGTCCGAACCCCAGATGAAGCCGCCGACCTGATAGAAGAAGGGCTTGGTCTGGTCCGAGGCGAGACGCACTTCGAGCGAGAGCTGCTCGGTGCGGACCTGGCCATTGTCGTGCAGTTCGCCAGTGCCGACAAGCGCGCGCGGCAGGAAGTCGCCTTCGCGGATTTCGGTGTTTTCCCAGTTGCGATAGCCCGCGATCACGCTCAGCACATGGCTGGTGAACACGTCGAAATCGGCCGACGCGGTCAGGCTCCACTGCTTGTCGAGCGTGCGGGTGACGAGGTTGTGATTGACGAAGCGCTGGTTGACACCGCGCGCCACGCCGCCGGGCAGGCCGAGTTCGGCATCGAGCACCGCGCCACGGCTGACGCCGGTTACGTCGGCGCAGCAATCGTCGTCGGCCTCGAAATAATCGGCAATGAAGCGGAAGCGCGAGCCGCCACCATCATAATCTAGGATACCGCGCGCGCCGTAATGCTCGTAACCGTTGATGGTATTGCGACGGCCGCCGTTGATATTGGTGATGTTGCCGTCATAGCTGCCGTAGAACGCGGTGATGCGACCGGTCAGGTTCTCGGCGAGCGGACCGGAAATCGCGCCGCGCAGACGGTATTCATCGTCGTCGAACGCTTCGAGGCGCGCTTCGGCCTGCAGCGTATCGGTGCCGCCCTTGGACACGATATTGACCAGACCGGCCGATGCGTTCTTGCCGAACAGCGTGCCCTGCGGGCCGCGCAGCACTTCAAGGCGCTCGGCATCGACCAGGTCCATGAACGCCTGGCCCGAACGGCTCAGCACGACGCCGTCGACCACGGTCGAAACGCTGGGCTCTGCCGCGATCGAGAAGGTGATGGTGCCAACGCCGCGCATCACGATGGCGCTGTTGGCGCTGGTCGTGCCCTTGCGGAAGCTGACCGAAGGAACAAGTTGGGTCAGCCCTTCGAGGCTGGTGACGCCGGTGGTTTCCAGACGGTCTGCGGTGATCGCGGTTATCGCGATGGGAACGTCCTGGACGTTCTCGGCAACCTTCTGCGCGGTCACGACGATTTCGGTGATGCCGCCCTGGTCTTCATCGGCTGCATCCTGCGCATGAGCGGGCATGGCAAAGGCGAGCGAAAGCGCGGTGGCAGACAGCGCGGCGGCACGGATGGACAGATAATTGGTGAGCTTCATGATACCCTCTCCCTGCGAGATTGCGGTCGTAGCGGGGGCTTGATGCCCCTTGATATGGTCGCCGCGATTGACGCTTGATCTGCTATGACCGCCTCGATATGTCAAGCGGTGTCAGAAAAACGGACAAGGGCTGCGACCATTTCGCAACACTGACAGCCAGGGATGAGGAAAAGCGCGTTGAAACTGCGGGTGCAAGCCCAGAATGACGGGTTCGATCTCCTGTTCGGGGACCGGATCGTGCTGTCTCATCGCCCCGCCTGTCCGGCGGTGGTCATGGCGCGCGGCAACCCCGATATCACGATGTTTCGCGGCAATTTCCGCATTTCCGACTCGCCCAGCGATCAGCTGGCGCCCGCCGCGTTTCGCGAGACCGCAGATGGTATCGAGCTGATCGGCAACGGACAGCCTGTCGCCACCATCGCGCTGAAGGGTAACCGGCTGACGGTGCGCGCGCTCACCCATGGCTATGATCGCCTGCGCGTCCGCTTCCATGCCGAGAGCGGGGAATGCGTCTGGGGCGGCGGCGAGCAGATGAGCTATCTGGCGCTGAGTGGCCGCGCCTTCCCCATCTGGACCAGCGAGCCGGGCGTGGGCCGCGACAAATCGACCGAGCTGACCCGCATCATGGATGCCGAGGGGATGGCGGGCGGCGATTACTGGAACACCAATTATCCGCAGCCAACCTTCATGACCTCGCGCTGGATCGCCGTGCATCTCGATGCCAGCTGCTACAGCGTGCTCGATTTCACCGACCCCGCTTTCCATGCGGTCGACGTGTGGAGCGGTGAGGCAGGTTTTGAGCTGTTTGCGGCCGATGGCCCGATGGAGCTTGTGTCCGCGCTCTCGAAGCGCTTCGGCCGTCAGCCCGAATTGCCCGATTGGGCGATTGGCGGCGCAATCGTCGGGCTGAAATCGGGCATTACCAGTTTCGACCGGCTCGAACGCTTTATCGACGCGGGTACCGCCGTCTCCGCCCTGTGGTGCGAAGACTGGGCGGGCATCCGCGAAACCAGCTTTGGCCGCCGCCTGTTCTGGGATTGGCATAATGGAGAGCGCAGTGCCCAGCGCTATCCGGACCTGAAGGCGCGCATTGCAGATCTGCATCAGCGCGGCATCCGGTTCATGGCCTATGCCAACCCCTACATCTCCGTCGATGGCGACCTGTTCGCCGAGGCGGAAGGCGGCGGCCACTTTTGTCTTCGCACCGATAGCGACGAAGTCCATCTCGTCGATTTCGGCGAGTTCGACTGCGGCGTGGTCGATTTCACCCGGGAGGAAACCCGCGCCTGGTTCGCCGAGCGTGTGCTGGGCCGCGAGATGCTCGATATCGGCATCGACGGCTGGATGGCCGATTTTGGCGAATATCTTCCCACCGATCTGCGCCTCGCCGATGGCTCCGACCCGATGGAGGCGCATAATCGCTGGCCAGTGCTCTGGGCCGAGGTCAACGCCCGCGCCGTCGAAAGCCGGGGCCGCACCGGCGATGCGGTGTTCTTCATGCGCGCCGGATTTTCCGGGGTTCAAGCGCATTGCGCGCTGCTCTGGGCGGGCGACCAGTCGGTCGATTTCACCCGGCATGACGGCATCGGCACGGTGATCACAGGCGCACTGTCCGCCGGCCTTGTCGGCAATACGTACAGCCATTCGGACTGCGGCGGCTATACCTCGCTGCACGGCAATATCCGCACCGAAGAGCTGATGCAGCGCTGGTGCGAGCTGGCCGCCTTCGCGCCTGTGATGCGGAGCCATGAAGGCAACCGGCCCGATGACAATCTGCAATATGATTCGACGCCCGAGCTGATGGCCAGTTTCGCGCGCTGGAGCCGGGTGCATGCGCATCTGGCACCCTATGTGCGGCACCTGTGCAAGGAGGCAAGCGCACACGGCCTGCCGGTGCAGCGCCCACTGTTCCTGCACCATCCGCACGACCCTGCCCTCTTTACGGTGCAGGATCAGTTTCTCTACGGTGCCGACCTGCTGGTGGCTCCGGTGGTCGAACAGGGCGCCGTGGTGCGCGATGTCGTGCTGCCCGGCGCCGGGCAATGGCGGCACGTGTGGACGGGCGTGGATTATGCCCCCGGCACGCACCGCATCGCTGCGCCGATCGGCCAGCCGCCAGTATTCTATCGCCCCGACAGCGCCTTTGCCGCGCTGTTTGGCGGGCTAAACGAGGTGCTGGAGCGATGAGCGAACGGGCGAATATCCGCGATGTCGCGGCCAAGGCGGGCGTGGCGGTCAAGACCGTCAGCCGCGTGCTGAACGGCCATCCCTATGTCAGTCAGACGACGCGCGACCGGGTCGAGGAGGCGATGCGCGACCTCGATTTCCGCCCCAGCGTGGCAGCGCGCATCCTGTCCGGCGGCAAGTCGAACCAGATCGCGCTGATCTATGACAATCACAGCCCCTATTACATGTTCCAGATCCAGACCGGCTGCTGGGATTTCTGCCGCGCCAACCGCATCCGGCTGCTCGCGCAGCCGGTCGATGTGGCCGACCCCCAGGTCGGCGAACAGGTGCGCGGGCTGGTCACCGAAACGCATGTTGACGGCATCATCCTGTCGTCGCCCGTGACCGATTGCGACCCGGTGCTGCGCGCGCTCGAAGCGCTCGACATTCCGTTCGTGCGTATTTCACCGGGCACCAATCACGCGCTCACCAGTTCGGTGTTCATGGACGATGCCCAGGCTGCCGACGACATGACCACGCACCTGATCAATGCTGGGCACCGCCGCATCGGCTTCATCAAGGGGCACCAGAACCATATGGCGTCGGACGACCGTCTGTTCGGCTATCGCCGCGCGCTCGACCGCGCCGGTCTGCCCTATGATCCCGTACTGGTCTGCGATGGTGAGTTCGATTTCGATTCGGGCGTGCGCGGTGGCCGCGTGCTGCTCGATCTGCCGCAGCGGCCCAGCGCGATCTTCGCCTCGAACGACGATATGGCCGCCGGCGTGCTCGCCGTCGCGCATGATCGCGGCATGGATGTGCCCGCCGAGCTCTCGGTCGCAGGGTTTGACGATACCACGCTCGCCCGCACCGTCTGGCCGCCGCTCACCACCATCCATCAGCCGATGGCCGAGCTGGCGCGCACCGCGACCGAAATCCTGATCGCAGGCGGCGATATCAGCCATCGCCGCCTGCCCCACACCCTTATCGAACGCGCCTCCGTGGCGCCCCCAAACAGGACGTTTTCATGAGTGAACTGCCCTTGCCGCCCGCCTTCCGTCCGCTGGGCAGAAGCGACATTGCTGTCTCCCCCATCGCCTGGGGCATGTGGCGGCTGGCCGAAAATGGCCGCAGCGCTGCCGATGCCGCACGGCTGGTCCATGCCGCGCTCGATGCCGGGATCAACTTTCTCGATACGGCGGACATCTATGGCTTTGACGGCCAGGGCGGCTTTGGCGATGCCGAGGCGCTGCTGGGCGAGGTGATCGCCGCCGATCCGGCGCTGCGCCAGCGCATGGTGCTGGCCACCAAGGGCGGGATCCTGCCCCCCCTGCCCTATGACCAGAGCGCCGATTATCTGCGCACCGCGATCGACAATTCGCTGCGCCGCCTGCAGGTGGACATGGTCGACCTGTGGCAGATCCACCGCCCGGACATTCTGGCGCACCCGCAGGAGGTCGCGCGCGTGCTCGACGACGCGGTGAGTGCGGGCAAGATCCGCACCATCGGCGTGTCGAACTTCACAATGCCCCAGATTGCGGCGCTCGACCATTTCCTGGCGAACAAGTTGGTCACCACCCAGCCCGAGATCAGCCCGCTGCGCATCACCTGCTTCGAAAATGGCGAGCTTGATCAGGCGATGATGATGGGCCTCACGCCGATGGCCTGGTCGCCGCTGGGCGGCGGACGGCTGGCAGCGGCAGAGACCGCGCGCGACCGCGCCGTGGCAGCGTCGCTGGATGTGGTTGCAGAGGCGCAAGGCGTGTCGCGCAGCGTTGCGGCCTATAGCTGGCTGATGGCGCACCCGGCGGGCATCGTGCCCATCATCGGGTCGCAACAGGCCGAGCGCATTGCCGAGGGCGCTCAGGCTCTCAAGGTGCGCTGGAGCCGGCAGGACTGGTACGCGGTGCTCGTGGCAGCGCGCGGCGAGCCCCTGCCCTGAAGCTGCGCGGCGTGCTTCGACAGGCTCGACATGGGCGGAGTCAAAGCAGCCATTCAAACCCCATCCGCTCAGCCTGAGCTTGTCGAAGGCCCCGCGCCAGACCGAAGGAAGCAACAATGACCCAAGCCACCGACCAACAATGCGAAATCGCCTGGTTTTCGGCGCTGTGCGACGATGACTATGAGTTCCTGGGCGTGCCCGACCCGTATCTGCAGTCGAGCTGGGAGCATTGCCGCAACATCGTGTTGCGCGCCGAAGAGGGCGGGTTCGACAACATCCTGCTGCCTTCGGGCTATAGCCTTGGCCTCGACACCACCGCCTTCGCCGCTGCCGTCGCCACCCAGGTCCGCCGCATCAAGCTGCTCTGGGCGACGCGCATGGGTGAGGACTGGCCGCCGCAGCTCGCCCGCCGGATCGCGACGCTGGACCGCATCCTCGGCCCCAATGCCGCAGGCACCGGCGGGCGGTTGAACGTCAACATCATCTCGTCCGACATGCCGGGCGAGAAGATCGAATCCGGCCCCCGCTATGCCCGCGCAACCGAGATCATGAAGATCGTGCGCACCCTGCTGAATGGCGAGGCGCTCGATTTCCAAGGCGATTTTTTCAACCTGAAGCTCGATCCGCCGCGCGTCACCACGCTGTCGGGCAAATGCCCCGCCTTCTATTTCGGTGGGCTGAGCCATGAAGCGCGCGAGTGCGCTGCAGAAGCCTGCGACGTATACCTGATGTGGCCCGACACGATGGACAAGGTGCGCGAGAACATCGCCGACCTGAAGGCCCGCGCCGCGAAATATGGCCGTACGCTCAAGTTCGGTTATCGCGTCCATGTCATCGTGCGCGAGACCGAAGACGAAGCGCGCGCCTATGCTGATCGGCTGCTCTCCAAGCTCGACGACGAAGCCGGCAAGGCGATCCGCGAAAAGTCGCTCGATGCCAAGAATTACGGCGTGCAGCGTCAGCAGGAGCTGCGCGGGGCCGCCGATGGCGATGGCTTTGTCGAGGAAAACCTCTGGACCGGCATCGGCCGCGCCCGCTCGGGCTGTGGCGCAGCGATCGTCGGCACGCCCGATCAGGTGCTCGCCAAGCTGCGCGCCTATCAGGCCGAGGGCATCGAGGCGTTCATCCTCTCGGGCTATCCGCATGTGCAGGAAGCCGATATGTTTGCGCGCTACGTTCTGCCGCATATCCAGCACGGACCGCTCGACATCTGATGGACCAGTCGCCGCATCCTGACGCCAGCGTGTTCGACGTCGCCGTGATCGGCGGCGGCGTCAACGGCACCGGCATTGCGCGCGATGCCGCAGGGCGCGGCGCGCGCGTGCTGTTGCTCGAGGCGCAGGATCTGGCCAGCGGCACCTCGTCCAACTCGAGCAAGCTGATCCATGGCGGCCTGCGCTATCTGGAGCATTACGAATTCGGTCTGGTGCGCGAGGCGCTGGGGGAGCGTGAGATCCTCTGGGGCATCGCGCCGCACATCATCTGGCCGATGCGGTTCGTGCTGCCCTGGGTCAAGGGCCTGCGCCCGCGCTGGCTGCTGCGGCTCGGGCTGTTCCTCTACGACCATCTCGGCATGCGCAAGCTGCTGCCTGCGACCGAGACGATCCGGCTCGACCGACATCCGGCGGGCAAGCCGCTCAAGCCCGAATTCGTGCACGGTTTCGTCTATTCGGACGGCTGGGTCGATGATGCGCGGCTCGTGGTGCTCAATGCCCGCGACGCCGCCGATCATGGCGCTCAGGTGCGCACACGCTGCCCGGTGACCAGGCTGGAGCGCGCAGGCGAACTGTGGCGCATCGAGACGCCGCAGGGCGAATTCGCCGCGCGCTCTGTCATCAACGCCGCCGGTCCCTCGGTGCTCGGGATCCTGGGCAAGTCAGGCGAGCAGCCCAAACAGTCGATCAGGCTGGTGCGCGGATCGCATATCGTGGTGCGCAAGCTGTTCGATCACCCGCACCCCTATTTCTTCCAGCTCCCCGATGGCCGCATCTTCTTCGCCATTCCCTATGAGCAGGATTTCACGCTGATCGGCACCACCGACCGCGACCAGCAACCTGGCGAACCCATCGTCGCGAGCGAGGAAGAAATCGCCTATCTGTGCGAGGGCGCGAGCCGCTTCTTCACCAGGCCGGTGACCCCCGCCGATGTCGTATGGACCTATTCGGGCGTTCGGCCGCTGGTCGATGACGGGTCGGGCAAGCCCGAAGCCGCGACGCGCGGCTATCGCTTCGATCTTACCGAAGCGCACGAGGGTGCGCCGATGCTGTCGGTATTCGGCGGCAAGATCACCACCTTCCGCACGCTCAGCCAGGAAGCGGTCGACACGATGGCGAGCCGCATCCCGGCATTGCGCGGCGATCACTGGACGCACAGCCGCCCCCTGCCCGGTGGCGATTTCGGCGTGGATCAGGTGGAGCAGCAGATCGCCTCGCTGCGCGCGCGCTATCCGTTCCTCGAGGCCGGCTGGGCCGAGCGCCTGGTCCACAGCTATGGCACGGTCGCGGCAGAATTTCTGGGCGATGCCGCGACGCTCGACCAATGCGGCCGCCATTTCGGCCATGGCCTGACCGAAGCCGAAGTCCGCCATCTGGTGACCAACGAATGGGCGATGAGCGCTGAGGATATCCTCTGGCGGCGCACCAAGCTGGGGCTTCATCTCTCGCCCGAACAGGCGCACGATCTCGACCGGTTTTTCACAGAGGAATTGACGTCATGACACCCCGCATCGTCGCCATCGGCGGCACCGTTTCCATCGGCAGCACCACTGAGCTGGCGCTGCGCACCGCGATGGCGAGCGCCGCCGCGCACGGTGCAGAGGTGCAGCTGTTCGACGGGGCCTATCTCGCCGCGCTGCCGCATTATCGCAGCAGCGCGCATGCGGGAGAGGAAGGCCGCGAGATGGTCGAGGCGGTGCGTGCCGCCGATGGCGTGCTGCTCGCAGCGCCCGGCTATCACGGCACGATCTCGGGCCTGGTCAAGAACGCGCTCGATTATCTGGAAGACCTGTCCAAGGACGCCCGGCCCTATCTCGATGGGCGGGCGGTCGGGCTGATCGCCACGGCCTATGGCGACCAGGCGACGATGAGCACGATGCAGACGCTGCGCAGCATCGTCCACGCGCTGCGTGGCTGGCCGACGCCGATGGGCGCGACGATCCGCACCTATCCCGGCCTGTATTCGCCCGATGGCGAGTGTCTCGACGACCGCGCGCGGATGCAGCTCGACATGGTCGGCCAGCAGGTCGTGCAGGGCGCAACCAGCCTCAGCGCCATGGCAAGGCCCGCCGCATGAGCATCGCAGCTGCGGTGGAGGCCCTGAAACAGGGCAAGGTCATCATCATCACCGGCGACCAGTTCCGCCGGGGCGACATGGATTTCGCCGTCGCCGCCGAGCATGCGACGCCCGAGGCGATCAATTTCATGGCGACCTATGGCCGGGGCCTGATCTGCCTTGCGATGCAGCAGGACCGCGCGCTGCGGCTGGGCATCGGCCTGATGAACCCAGGCAAGGATCGTCAGTCCGGACGGCCCCTGGGCCGCTCGATCGAGGCGGCAGAAGGCGTCACCACCGGCATTTCCGCCGCCGACCGCGCACAGACCGTCAAGGTCGCGGTCGCGCCCGATGCCACCGCCGACGACATCGTCTCGCCGGGCCATATCTTCCCGCTAATCTGCTCTGCAGGCGGCGTTGCCGAGCGACCTGCCGCCGCCGAAGCCGCAATCGACCTGACCCGCCGCGCAGGCTGCGGTGATGCGGCGGTGATCTGCTCGATCATGCGCGACGATGGCGAGATGGCGCGGCCTGCCGATATTGCAGATCTGGTCGAACGCTTCGGCCTGGAGGTTGCCGATATCGGCGATCTGCTGGGCGACAGCGCGGACAAGGAGGCAGCGCATGGCGGGTGACAAGCTGATCCTGGTGCTGGACGAAGGCACCACGTCCACCCGCGCGATGCTCTATACGCTGTCGGGAGAATGGATCGCCACCGAACAGCGCGACATCACCCAGCACTATCCCCAGCCCGGCTGGGTCGAGCATGACGCAGCCGAAATCTGGGACCGCACATTGGTCTGCGCGCGCAAGATGATCGAGCGCGCGGGCGGCGCGGAGCGGATCGCCGCGATCGGCGTCACCAATCAGCGCGAGACTGTCGTGGCCTGGGACAAAGCTACCGGCCAGCCGCTCGGCAAGGCGATTGTCTGGCAGGATCGGCGGACCGACGAACAGTGCCAGCACTTGCGCGCGGCCGGGCATGAGGGCGCGGTGCAATCGGCGACCGGCCTGCTGCTCGACCCCTATTTCTCCGCGACCAAGATGGCGTGGATGCTGCGCAACATCGATGGGGCAGACGCGCTGAGCGACCGGCTTGCCTTCGGCACGATCGAAAGCTGGCTAGTGTGGAATCTCACCGGCGGTCTGCATGTCACCGACGTTTCCAATGCGAGCCGCACCAGCCTGTTCGCCCTGACCGGTCAGGGCTGGGACCAGGGGCTGTGCGACCTTTTCGGCGTGCCGCGTTCCGCGCTGCCGGAGGTCGTGCCCAGCACCGGCACGTTCGGCACCACCCTGCCCGCGCTGTTCGGCGCGGCGATCCCGATCACCGGGCTTGCGGGCGACCAGCAATCCGCCACAATCGGCCAGGGCTGTTTCAGCCAGGGCCAGACCAAGGCGACGCTGGGCACCGGCGCGTTCATCCTGGCTAATATGGGCCAGACCCCGCCCAGGTCAGAGCATCGCCTGCTCGGCACGATTTTGTGCGAGGTGAACGGCACGCGCAGCTTTGCGCTGGAAGGATCGGTCTTTGTCGCTGGCAGCCTGGTCAAATGGCTGCGCGACAGCATCGGCCTGCTCGGCGATGCGGCCGAGAGCGAAGCGCTCGCCCGGTCGGTGCCCGATAGCGGCGGCGTGGTCGTGGTCCCTGCCCTGTCAGGCCTGGGAGCGCCCTATTGGATGCCCGATGCACGCGGCAGCATCAGCGGGCTCTCGTTCGCCACCACCCGCGCGCATATCGTGCGCGCTGCGCTCGAATCGGTCGCCAATGTGTTCCACGATCTCGGTCGTGCCTTTGCCGCCGACGGGGCTGGATGGTCGGTGCTGCGGCTCGACGGAGGCATGAGCGCCAATGACTGGATCGCGCAGGATATCGCCAATGTGCTGGGCATTCCCTGCGAACGCCCGAGCGACGTCGAGACAACGGCGCGCGGCGCGGCGATCCTGGCGGCGATCGGCTCCGGCCATTATGGCTCGCTTGAAGAGGCCCGCGCGATGGTGGCCCCGATCCAGACCTTCGAGCCCGCCATGGACAATGCCGTGCGCGACCGGCGCCTCGGGCAGTGGTCGGCAGCGATCAGGCCGTCCTGATCATCTGCCGGCGTGCGCTGTCGCCGGTCTGCTATCGCTGGATTGACGGGGCCGTCCGCACCTTCAGGCCCCTTGATGAGCGCAATCGCGCTCCGGCTGGCCGACCGAAGACGCCCCGTCATGGATCAGCGCCGAACCCATGCCCGGGACCCAGCGAAACAGTTTTCGGTCGCCCAGCTTTCTGGCGACCTGCCGCTCGCGCAGGTGCCACATGGCGCGCAGAGCCTCCAATGTCAGCTTGGGCGACACTTCCGCCAGCGTCACAAACCCCAGCACGGCAAGCCCCTGGCGCAGGTTTTCGAATGAGCCGCACCGCACCATATATCCTATCAGGCCGGGCCGCTGCAGATTGAAGACGCGCAACTGGGCCAGGGTTCGCACCGCATTGGCTGAATGGGTTTCATTCGCACGATCGCGCCGGCTGTGCGGGCGGAAAAACCGATCGAGCTGCGCGACAAGGGCGGCGCGATCATCCTGGAGGCGCGCATTCTGCCCGCCCATACGGACATCGAGCAGCGGTTTTCTGAGGACATAACAAGCACCTATCGCGCTCATCCTTGCATAAAGGTCGTTGTCTTCGAAATACTCCGTACCCTCGCGATAGCCGCCCGCAGTCACAAATGCGGTACGACGGACCATGATGGTGGGATGCGCCAGCGGATTTGATGTCGCCAAAAGCCGGTCGGAGGTCTCGGTCGACAACAGCTCTCCCGCCTCGTTGACAATGCGGAACGTCGATCCGAGCAGCGCTATGTCGGGTCGCCTCCGCATGGATTCATATTGCAGCATGAGCCGTTCGGGATGCGCCAGATCGTCGGCGTCCATGCGCGCGATCAGATCGGTGGAGGCCATCGCCATGGCCGCATTCGAGCTGCCGACCGGGCCGAGCCGCCGACCACCCGTTTCCACCCTGATGCGCGTGTCGCGGGCCGCCCATGACCGGGCGCACTCCAGCGACGCGTCGGTCGATCCGTCATCATAGATGCAAAATTCAAAATCAGTTTTGGTTTGTCCGAGAATGCTGGCAATGGCTGCATCGAGATAGGGCATGGCATTGTACACAGGCATCACCACCGACAATGACGGCGCATCCGCTGTTGCCTGGCTTTCGCTTGAGCCTGCTCTCCTCATGCACTTTTTCTACCTGCAACGTTCACGCCATCGCCGATCAGATCATCAGCAGACGCAAAACGTGTTTGTCCAGTCGCAGCTGGAGGCCAACGGACGGAAGGCAAGCCCGAAACCGGCCCATGCCAACCTGATTGCCTTGAAACGCCTTTTCGCTCAATCGTATCCAAACTCCAACCTTTTCCGCCATCTTTTCGACAAACGGGATGGGGATGGAAAAATCGAAACTGCCCGCTTGAATGGCCTGAGTCGTGGCGAGGATAGACCGACATGACGGACGCACGCCCGGTATCTGCCTCGGCAGGGAAACGCAATTTTTTGGTGCGTGCCAGGGAACTTTGGGAACTGGTGCGCTATGCCGATCTCTCGGCGCAGCGGGCTTTCAGATGGGCCATCGTGCTCAGTACCCTGGCGGCAACCGCAGAAATCGGGTCGCTCCTGCTGATCCAGCATGCTGCCTCTGCCCTGTTCGTGTCATCGGCGCGCAGCACCATTCCCTTTGTCCAGCTGGCGTTGATCGGCACGATGCTGACCAGTGCCGTCCTGCGGTTGCTGGGCCAGCGCGCCGTCATCAAGACACAATATGCGGTGGCGACCTCGCTTGCGATACTGGCATTTTCACGCCTGCAGAATCAGGATTATGCAAGCTATCTCGAAACCGGCGCATCGCGGGCATTTGCTGCGTTCGAGGAACTGCAGATCGTCTGCTATCACGCCCTCGTTCCCTTGATCAGCGGCGTGATTTCGCTCGGTACCGGCCTGCTGATTGTCGCCGTGCTCACCCTCCTCTACCCGCTGCTCGGCCTGACGATCCTGCTGGTCACCATTGGCGGCATGATGGCAGCGTCTCGTTTCAGGAAAAGGCCGGCCGCCAAGGATGACGTGCCCGAGCTCAGCCGGCAGCGCGCACGCCTCATCTACGAAGCGCGAACCGCGTTCCGCGACATATGCCTGACCAACGGCCAAGCGCGTATCGCTGCGGATTTTGACGATATCGAGCGCACGTTTCGGGGTGGGCTGGTGCAATCGGTCGTGGCTGGCCAGACGGCGCGATCCGAAATCGAGATAGCCGGCCTGCTCGTATTCCTGATCGCTGCGCTGATATGGCCACTGCTGAATGCCGACTATCGCACCCTGGTCCCCGCGCTCGGAGTTCTGGCGCTGGGTGGGCTGCGGCTGCTGCCGCACCTGGCCACGATCCGGTCGGTACCGTCAGCCAGATTGGCGCCCATGGCCAGGTGACGTCATCGATGCGCGAGCTGCTCGATCAATTGCCTGGCTCTGTTCCCGAAGCTTCGCGAACCCCCATTGCCTTTCGCCATTCGATAACACTGTCGGCCATCCGGGTATCGCGGCCCGACCGCGGCGATACGCTCAAGGGGCTCGATCTCGTTGTTCCCTATGGCGGAAGGATCGGGATTGTCGGAGCGAGCGGCTCGGGAAAATCGACGCTGCTGGACGTGCTGAGCGGCCTTATCACTCCCGTGGAGGGGATGTTGCAGGTCGACGGACAGGAGATAACGTCCGCCAATGCCGCCGCATGGCGCGACCGCATGGGCGTGGTCAGCCAGAATGTGCTGCTGGTCGGCCATACCCTGCGCGAAGCGATAAGCTTCCCCGTTCGATCCGAAGACACCGATCAGGAGCGGCTGTTGCGGGCCGTCGAGCAGACAGGCCTCACGGAGTTTGTCGCTTCGCTGTCGCATGGGCTCGACACCGCTTTGGGCGAGACCATGTCAAGCCTGTCCGGCGGACAGCGCCAGCGGATCGCGCTAGCCCATGCCCTGTATCGCGCGCATGACCTGCTGGTGCTGGACGAAGCCACCAGCCAGCTCGACATGGAAAGCGAGGCTGTCATCCGGAGCTGCCTGCAGAGCCTGCCGCGCCATATTGCAATCGTGCTCGTCACGCACCGGACCGCGCTGCTCGATTGCTGCGACATCGTCTATCGGCTGGAGGATGGGCGGCTCACCCAAGTCAAGGAAGCTGCGGTGCTGGTCGCGGAAGGTCCTGATCGTCAAAGCCGGTAAACGCGCGGCAGCGCTTGACCAGATCCCGCGCAAGCGCGGTGTGGCGATCCGGATTGGCCGGTGGCGCGAGAAAATCGTAATCGCAGCCGCCCCGGACAAACACATCCGATGAACAATGGTGCATCAGCTGAGCCACATCGGCAATCCGGCGCGCCGCCTTTCTGGGGTGCAGCAGCAGCACCGGAGTTCCGATCGCCAGGCATGGCTGCGCTGCATGGATGCGCGTGGTCACCACCGCTGCAGCCCCGGCGTAAAGGTCAAGCAGGCGTTCGACCTCCCGCTCCTGACCCTGCTGATCCAGCGTTTCGCCACCCAGATGGGTGACGCTGACAACCTGCCTTCCCCTGGCCAGGCGCTGCAGCGCGGCAAGCTCCCGGGGGCTGAGGTCACAGGCCACCAGATAATCCCCGCGCGGGACCGGCCGATCGAGCTTGAGCGTCAGCGTGAGGCAGCCGGTGTGATAGGCAGGTATGTCATGCGCCAGCAGCGTTTCGCAGGTCACCATGTCGCGTGCCCCGATGGGACCGTGCGCGCGCAGCCATTCCGCACCGGCCCCGGACAGCATCACGTCGCGGGCGGACTTGATCCAGCGCCGCACTCTTGGCTTTGAGCATTCGACGAAATGCATCGACACCGGCAACGGGTCGATAGACGGGTGGGGCGGCCATTGCGTCGCATCGTGCATGAACCAGCCATTGGTGATCAGCTTGACCGGGCCGTCATGCTGCCTCGTAGAAAGGCGCTCGCGCTCGATCAGGCAATCGACCTGCGGCAGAAAGCGCCTTGCTGCGCGCGATTGCATGACATCGCCCAGATTCTCGATGCCGGGATATGCCAGCAAGCCAAAAGCGCTGGAGCTCAAGCGCCTTCCTGCTGCAATCTATGCATGAAGCTACCCGGCTGTGCGGGTTCATTTTTGCGACTGGCTATCATGGTATTGTACAAGTGTAGCGCCTGCGTGGCGGGCGTGATGTGCTCTTCCAGCGACCGTGCGGGATCGAAAATCCAGTCCGCTACCTGCCAGTCCCAGGGGTAATGGACGTCCGGCGGCATGACCTGATCCATAAGCCCGTGGCGCTGCACCAGGGCCGTGAGACCCATCGGCCCGCCAACGCCCCAGGGCATGTCGCCAAGGTTGATATGGCCCTGTCTGAACTTGCGCCAGTACGCCCTTATCCGATCGCGCTTGCGCAACCAGTCGGGAATATAGGGTTGCTCGAATAGCCTCAGAAGAGGTTCGATCACCGGAGAGTCCGGCGGCATATACAGCACGCCCTGACCGACATAGCCCGGCTCGCAAAAGGCGAAGAAATGCTTGTCCTGTTCAATGTGAAGCGGCTTGATGAGATAGGCATCGGAATCAAGCCACACGCCGAGCGACTGGCGCATGATCTCGAAGCGGAACCGGTCCGAAAAAAGCGAAACGCTGCCCGATTTGTGACGGATGATCGTTTCGCGCGGCAGCACCGAAGCCGCATCGGCCAGCTCGACGCCTTCAGGCACGCCCTTCAGATCGTCATAGGTATAGAGTACCAGCCTGTGCCCCTGCCGCAGGACCGAGCGTATGCACGCCCTTTCGACCGCGCTCAGCGCATCTCCAATCCACAGCATGACACAAACGGGCAGATCCATGATCGGGGGCTAGCGACACGGCAAAAACGGGTCAAGCCCATAAGCAAAGCGCAGGAACACGGCCACAATTCGGGTTCCGATACGCGACAAGGCTCGATCAGACCTTGGCCGGTTCCAGCCTGGGGCTCAGCAGGTGAACCACCAGCAGCGCCATCAGATACGCGCTGGCGCAGATCGCGAACAGGATTTCGTAGCTGCCGGTGCTGTCGAGGATATAGCCGGTGAACAGCGCCATGCCCATGCCGCCCAGCGCGCCGACGGTGCCGCCGATGCCGACCACCGAGCCCACCGCGCCGCGCGGGAACACGTCTGACGGCAGCGTATAGAGATTGGCCGAAAAGGCCTGGTGCGCGGCTGTCGCTAGGCCGATGATCAGCACCGCGCCCCAGACGCTGTCGATGCCCTGCGCAAACCAGATCGGCGTCACCGCCAGAGCGCAGACCAGCATCGTCGCCTTGCGCGCGAAATTGGGCGTCTTGCCTGCCTTGATCAGGCGCGAGGACATCCAGCCGCCGAAAATCGAACCGCCATCCGAGATCAGGTAGATCGCGGCGAGCGGCAGGCCGAAGGTCTTGAGGTCCATGTCATAGCGCTCGAACAGATAGCCCGGCAGCCAGAACAGGAAGAACCACCAGATCGGATCGATCAGGAACTTGCCCAGCGCATAGGCCCAGGTCTCGCGCACGGTGAGCAGTTTGCCCCAGCCGATCTTTTCCACCGGATCGGCAGGGTCCTGCTGGATCCAGGCCAGTTCAGCCGCAGACACGCTCTTGTGCTCGGACGGGTGGCGATAGATCGCCCACCACGCCGCGAGCCAGATCACACCGAAAATGCCGGTGATGTAAAAGGCTTCGCGCCAGCCGAACCACAGCACCAGCGCCGGCACCAGCAGCGGCGTTATGATCGCGCCGACATTGGCCCCGGCATTGAACAGGCCGATGGCAAAGGCGCGCTCGCGCTGCGGGAACCAGTCGGTCACCGCCTTGATCCCGGCGGGGAAGTTGCCGCTTTCACCGATGCCCAGGCCAAAGCGCGCCGCAGCAAAGCTGGTCACCCCGGTCGCCAGGCCGTGCGCCATATGGCCTGCGGTCCAGATGACGATCGCAATGGCATAGCCCAGCCGCGCGCCCAGCACATCGACGATGCGCCCGAAGCCGATATAACCGATGGCATAAGCCAGCTGGAACCAGAAGACGATCGCGGCAAAGTCGGTTTCGGTCCAGCCGAATTCTGCGACCAGCGTGGGCTTGAGCACGCCGATCATCTGGCGGTCGATATAGTTGATCGCCGTCGCCGCAAACAGCAGGCCGACGATCACCCAGCGATAGCGCCCTGCCCTGCCCGCTGCGGCATCGAGCGCCTGGGGCCGTGCCGACGTTGCTGCGGTTTCAACCATGTTCAACTCTCCCAAATCGGGCGCCCGGCTCTTGCCGATCCGCATCGCAAGCGTGGATGTCAGCGCGGCTGCGCGGCGACTACCCGACAGCGGACATCGCCATGGCCGACGAATTCCGCCCGGAACGACTGACCGACAGCAATCTCGTGCACGCCGGTGATCGCGCCGGTGGATACCCAAAGGCCGTTCGATACATCGAAACCGCGCTCGATCAGATTGGCCAGCAAAAAGCGCACTGCGCCATAGGGCCCGTCGAGCATGTTGGCCGCAGTCGCCTCGCCGACCTCAGCCCCGTCGATCTCGCTGCGCACGACAATCGCGCACAGGTCCAGATCGCGCCAGCCGGTCAGCTCTGCGCCGCGCACCATGCCGGCATTGTTGCCGTAATCGGATACGGTGACCGCCGGGCCATCAAGGTTGATCCGTGCATAAGGCGAGCTGGCAATCTCGATCCCCAGCCGCACATCATCCAGGATCGCGCGGGTGCCGTCATCGTCGCTGGGCACGGGTCCGGCAAAGCCGGGCGCGACATGGAGCAGGATTTCCGCCTCGCCCGCCGCAAAGCCGCCGTCGAAAACCGGCATGTCGGGCACCTGGCCGGCAGCGGCATCGACCACGCTATCAGCAAAGATCGGCCCGGACAGCCGATTGGCGCCCAGCGTGCCATCGAGTGGGGGATTGATCCGCCCGACCTTCCAGCCGGCAACAGCGCGGCCGTCGATATGGATTGCGCGGTCCTGGATCGAATAGGCCGCCGCAAGCGCATCAGGCGCGGTGCCCGGATAGGCGCTGAGCGCCCGCGCTTCGCGCCGTGCGCTGACAAAGGCCTGCGCCACCGCGTCGACCTCCGAACTCACCGTCAATTCCATCCCCATCCTCACGTCCTTCTCTTGTTTGTTGCCTAGAGGAAACCGGTGTCATCCGCAAGGGGCCGCGTCTTCGCGTCCGATCGCGCTAGAGGGTCACACCCTTTTTCCAGATTGCTATCGCCCTTTGCCCCGCCCGTTCCGCAGCCGTTTTGCGCCCGCTGGCGATGGCGAGCAGCGCCTTCAGAAACGCTTCGTCGGTCGCCTGCGCACCTTCGTCCAGAGCCGCTGAAGCATCGAAATCGATCCAGTGCGGCTTGGCCTGTGCCAATGCGCGATTCGAGGCGACCTTGACCGTGGGCGCGGGGAAGCCCAGCGGCGTCCCGCGCCCGGTGGTGAACAGCACCAGGGTCGCACCAGCAGCCGTCAGTGCGGTCGAGGAGACTGCATCATTGCCGGGGGCCTCCAACAGGGCGAGGCCGGGCGTGACCGCCTGCGCGCCATAATCGATCACGCTGGTGAGCGGTGCCGTGCCGGCCTTCTGCACCGCGCCGGCGGATTTTTCCTCGAGCGTGGTAATGCCGCCCGCGATATTGCCGGGCGACGGGTTTTCCGAAACCGGAAGGCCCTGATCGAGATAATAGCGCTTGAACCCGTTCACGAGATCGGCTGCGCGCGCAAAGACCTCGCCATCGACCGCGCGGTCGAGCAGTGCCTGTTCCGCCCCGAAAATCTCTGGAATTTCGGTGAGGATCGGGATTCCGCCCGCCGCCGCCAGCCGTTCGCTGAACCGGCCGAGCAACGGATTGGCGGTAAGCCCCGAAAAGCCGTCCGACCCGCCGCATTTCAACCCGACGACCAGCGCGCCGAGCGGCAGGTTTTCGCGGCGGGCCTGCGCCGCCTCGACAACCATCGCGTCGACAATCGCACCCGCTTCCGCCAGCTCGTCCCCCGCAGCTTGGGACGCCAGGGTGCGGACCCTGGCGCGCGCCTGTGCTGGAACGGCCTCGATCAGCGCGTCGAGCTGGTTCGATTCGCAGCCCAGCCCGATCAGCAATACGCCCGCCGCGTTGGGGTGCGCCGCCAGCCCCGCAAGCAGCGCGCGGGTTCCAGCAAGATCATCGCCCAGCTGCGAACAGCCATGCGGATGCGCAAAGGCCATGATTCCGTCGATCCGCCCTTCGGCGATCAACCCGGCATGTCGCTGCTCGGCCTCGCGCGCGATCTGCTCTGCGGTCAGCGCCACGCAGCCGACGGTGGGAAGGATCCAGATTTCGTTGCGGGTCCCTGCCCGGCCATCGGCCCGCATATAGCCTTGCCATGTCCGCCCCTCGGGCCGGGCATCCGAT
The DNA here is from genome assembly GCA_026625625.1 of Blastomonas sp. SL216. NCBI lineage: Bacteria > Pseudomonadati > Pseudomonadota > Alphaproteobacteria > Sphingomonadales > Blastomonadaceae > Blastomonas > Blastomonas sp. SL216. The sequence continues at coordinate 486,429 of CP113055.1, read as the reverse complement.
ACGGGCGCAGACCGAGCAGCCGCCGCATAATGCAGCTCGCCTTCGAGTGCGGTCGCCAGATTGTGGCTGTGCACATGCTCGCCCGGCATGATCGGGTGCGTGGCGCGGCCGATGGTGAGGCCGTATTTGACCACCGCATCGCCCGCAGCGTGCGGCGCAAGCGCGAATTTATGGCCTTGGGGAATGTCGGCGAGCACCGTGAGCTCGGTCTTGGCCAGCGTGACGCGATCGCCCGCCTGCAGCGCGCGCAGGGCCACGGCCACCGTATCTGCGGCATGTACCTGCATCGCATCGGCCATCATCAGGCTCCCCCAAGGCGACGACTCTCGATCGATCGTCCGCGCACAGCCATAGCGCCATGGTAACCGGTGTCAATGCCGCCGGGATTGCGCTTGACCTGCGCTTGGCGCTAGGAGGGGCGTTGCACTGACACCGGTGTAGCAAGGCGATGGAGCACAAGAGCGCGTGAACAAGGCAAAGGACGGCAAGCCGACGATCAACGACGTGGCCCGCCTGGCCGGCGTGTCCAAAAAGACCGTCAGCCGCGTCATCAACCGATCGCCGCTGCTCAATTCCGCCACGCGCGAAAAGGTCGAGACGGTGATTGCCGAGCTTGGCTATGTGCCCAATCCGCAGGCGCGCGCGCTGGCGCTGCGCCGCAATTTCCTGATCGGACTGATCCACGACAACCCCAATGCGCAGATGGTTCTGGGCGTGCAGGAAGGCATATTGTCGGCAATCCGCGACACCGAATTTGCTCTGGTCGTCCGCCCGGTCAACCGCCGGTCGCCAGACATGCTCGACGATGTCCGCACCTTTCTGGAACAGCAGCGGCTGTTCGGCGTGTTGCTGCTGCCGCCGATTTCCGAAAACGACGCACTCGCGCAATTGTGCGACGAACTCGGCGTCAGCTATGTCCGCATGGGCTCGGTGCGCCTCGATGAGGATGCGCATATGGTCGCGTCCAATGATCGCGAGGCGGTGGCCAAGGCGGTCGGCTATCTGGTCGGGCGCGGCCATGGCCGGATAGGCTTTGTCGCCGGGCCTGAAGGCTTCCGTTCGGCAGCCGAGCGCGCGCTGGGCTATCGTGACGCTCTGGAAAGCGCCGGGATCGCGATCGACCCCGCCATCATGGCCGAGGGTAGCTACACCTTCGAAACCGGCATTGCTGCGGGCGAGAAACTGCTCGCCGCCTCCCCCCGCCCCAGCGCGATCTTCGCCAGCAATGACGAGATGGCCGCAGGCGTGCTGCACGCCGCGCGCAGCATCGGCATGTCGGTGCCAGAGGATCTGTCGATCATCGGCTTTGACGATACCGCGATTGCCGCGCATATCTGGCCGCCGCTCACCACCGTCCGCTGGCCGATCCAGGCGATGGCCAAGGCCGCTGCGATCAAGCTGATCGACCCCGGCGAGGCACGCGAGCAGCCCTCGCATTTCCTCTCCGATCTGATCGAACGCGCCTCCGTCGCCGAGGCGTGACGCTCCTCCAGCTTCGCACCTGCGCCACCGCAATAACGCTTGCGCCGCGCAATGACACCGGTTACCAAGCGGGTCAAACGACCACCCGACATATCCGGGGCGGCATCGCCCGGACAGGAGAGACACATGAAGATCGCCCTGATCACCGAAAACAGCCAGGCCGCCAAGAACGGCATCATTCACGAAGCGCTGACCGATGTCGCCGTGCCTTTGGGGCATGAGGTGTTCAACTACGGCATGTACACTGCCGAGGATGAAGCCTCGCTGACCTATGTGATGAACGGCCTGCTCTCCGGCATCCTGCTCAATTCGGGCGCGGCGGACTTCGTCGTTACCGGCTGCGGCACCGGCATGGGATCGATGCTCGCCTGCAACGCGATGCCCGGCGTGTTCTGTGGTCTGGTCATCGACCCGACCGACGCCTTTCTGTTCGGCCAGATCAATGACGGCAACGCCATTTCCATGCCCTATGCCAAGGGCTTTGGCTGGGCGGCAGAGCTGAACCTGCGCGATTGCTATGCCAAGCTGTTCGACGGCGAACGCGGCCTGGGCTATCCCAAGGAGCGTGCCGCGATCATGGCCAAGAACCGCGGCATCCTGAAGGACCTCAAGGCGGCGTCGTGCCACGACATGCTGACGGTGCTCAAGACCGTCGATCAGGACCTGCTCAAGGCAGCGGTGGCGGGCGAGCGCTTTGCCGAGTATTTTTATCCCAATTGCCAGGATGAGGCGATCGCCGCCTATCTGCGCGAACTGACCGCCTGATAACAGCGCCCGAAAATCGGGGAGAGGACGATATGACGAACGGGCTTTTCGACCTTTCGGGTCGCGTTGCAGTCGTGACGGGGGCCAATACCGGCATCGGCCAGGGCATTGCGCTGGCGCTGGCGCAGGCGGGTGCGGATATCGCCGCCGTGGGCCGTACGCCTGCCGATGACACTGCCGCCAAGGTCCGCGCGCTGGGTCGCCGGTGCGAACTGGTAGCGGCAGATCTCGGCACCATTGCCCCGGTCCAGGCCGTGATCGATCAGGTGCTGGCATCGCTTGGCGGGCTCGACATTCTGGTCAACAATGCCGGCATCATCCGCCGCGCCGATGCGGTCGATTTTACCGAGGAGGATTGGGATGCGGTGGTTGATACCAACCTCAAGTCGGTCTTCTTCCTCAGCCAGGCGGCCGGACGGCACATGATCGCACAGCGCGAAAAGACCGTACGGCGCGGCAAGATCATCAACATCGCATCGATGCTGAGCTTCCAGGGCGGCATCCGCGTGCCCAGCTACACCGCGAGCAAGAGCGGCCTTGCCGGCCTCACCAAGCTGCTCGCCTGCGAATGGGCGGCCAAGGGCGTCAATGTCAACGCCATCGCGCCGGGCTATATCGCCACCAACAATACCGCGGCGCTGCAGGCCGATGAGACGCGCAACCGGCAGATCATGGAACGCATCCCCGAAGGCCGCTGGGGCGATCCCGCGGACATTGGCGGGGCGGCGGTGTTTCTTGCCAGCAGTGCTGCGGATTATGTCCAGGGCCATGTGCTGGCAGTCGATGGCGGGTGGCTCGCCCGGTGACGGGGCCTGTCGTCTGTTTCGGCGAGATGCTGCTGCGCCTGTCGCCTCCGGGCGCGCAGATGATGGTCCAGGCGCAGAGCCTCGACATGGTCGTGGGCGGTGCGGAGGCCAATGTCGCCGCCGCGCTGGCCTCGCTCGGCCATCATGCCCGCATGGCGACGCTGCTCCCCTCCTCTCCGCTGGGCGACAGGGCACGGGCAGAACTCGGCGCTGCGGGCGTGGACACGCGCTTCGTCGCGCGCGCCGCTGGCCGCATGGGCCTGTACTTTCTGGAGCCGGGCGCAGGGCTCAGGCCATCATCGATTACCTATGACCGGGCCGGATCGGCCTTTGCGCTGGCTGATCCGCAAGCGATCGACCTCAAGGGCGCGCTCGACGGCGCAGCGCTGCTGCACATGTCGGGCATCACTCCCGCACTGGGCCCCGGCGGCGTTGCGCTCGCCGAAGCAGCGGTGGCGGAAGCAGAGGCGGCGGGCGTGCCGATCTGCTTCGACGGCAATTATCGCGCGCTGCTGTGGGAAAGCTGGGACAGCGACCCGCGTGCTATCCTCAACCGGCTGGTCGGCGCGGCGACCGTGCTCATCGGCAACCATCGCGACATATCGCTGCTGCTGGGCAAGAGCTTTTCGGGCGATGGCGCAGAACGGCGGCGCGAAGCGGTGGAAGCGGCCTTTGCGGCCTTCCCCAAGCTACAGCTCGTCGCCTCGACCGCGCGGCATATCGTCAGCAGCGATCATCACCGCATTGCCGCGCGCGTCGACACCCGCGATGCCAAGCATCAGACAGCGGAGATCGATGTCACAGGCATTGTCGACCGGATCGGCACCGGCGATAGCTTTGCTGCCGGCGTGCTGCACCAGTATCTGCAAGGCGGCGATGCGCAGGCAATGGCCGAATGCGGACTGGCGCTTGCCGCGCTCAAGCATTCGCTGCCGGGCGATTTCTGCCTGATCGGGCCGCAGGAACTGGCCGCGTTTTCAGCCCAGGGCGGCGATGTCCGCCGCTGAGCTGAGCCGGCGGGCGCTGCTCGCTGGCGGCACCGCACTGTTCGCTGCCCCTGCGCTGGCCCGGCGAATCGATCCGCGCGCCGGGCGATTTACCGGGCTGCGCGAGGACGGCGTGCTGGCCTTCAAGGGCATCCGCTATGGCCGCGCCGAGCGCTTTGCCCGCGCTGCGCCTGAACCCCTGATCAACGCCAGGGTGCTCGCCCAGCAATTCGGCCCGATCGCGCCGCAGCGGGGCAATGCAGAGCTGCCGCAGTCCGAGGATTGCCTGTTCCTCAACGTCTGGACGCCGGAAACGCATGCTGCAGCCAAGCGCCCGGTCATGGTCTATTTTCATGGCGGCGCGTACAGCAACGGCACCGTCACCGATCCGCTGACCCATGGCCACAGGCTCGCCGCGCAGGGCGATGTCGTGGTGGTGACGGTCAACCAGCGGCTCAACGCCTTTGGCTATGCCTGGCTCAAGCCCTTTGGCGCGCGCTTTGCCGATAGCGGCAATCTGGGCCAGCTCGACCTTGTCCTCGCGCTGCAATGGGTACGAAAAAACATCGCCGAGTTCGGTGGCGATCCGGATCGCGTGATGGTGTTCGGCCAATCGGGCGGCGGGGCGAAGATCGCAACACTGATGGCCATGCCCCAGGCTGACGGCCTGTTTCACCGCGCCGCCACGATGAGCGGACAACAGGTGACTGCCAGCGGCCCAGGCAATGCCTGGAAGCGCACCCAGGCGCTGATGACGGCGATGAAGCTCGCGACAGATGATGTCGACGGCCTGCGCACAGCGCCTGCCGCGCGCATTGTCGACGCGCTGGCCGCCACCGATCCGGTGATCGGCGGATCGCTCTATTTCGGGCCGGTGCTCGACATGACCAACCTGCCGCGCCACCCGTTCTGGCCCGATGCAGCGCCACAGTCGCTCGCCATTCCGATGATCCTCGGCAACACGCGCGAGGAAACGCGCGCCTTTATCGATCCGCGCGGGGCCAGGCTGCAAGGGCTGGACTGGAGCAATATCGCGCGGCGCATCGCGGCCGAAGTGAAGATCGATCTCGACCCCGAATGGGTCGTCGCCCGCTACCGCGAACATTATCCGGACTGGACGCCCGAACGGCTCTTCTATGCCGCGACCACCGATGGGCGGTCATGGCCGGGCCAGGTGATCGAGGCGGATGCGCGCGCGACAGCAGGCGCGAAAGCCACCTGGGTGTACCAGCTCGATCGCCGCTCGCCCGTCGATCCGCTGCGCGGTGCGGCGCATACCGATGACATTCCCTATGTCTTCGGCACGCTCGATGCGCCGGGCAGCTATAGCGGGACGAACGAAGGCGCGCGCCGCACGCGCGATCTGATGATGTCGGCCTTTGCCAGCCTTGCCAGAACCGGAAAGCCGGGCCTTGCCGATTGGACGGCCTATGGCCTGCCCGATCGCGCGACGCTGGTGGTGGGCGATAGCGCGGCGCGCGCGATCAACGATCCCCGCCGATTCGAGCGGGAGCTGTGGGCGACGGCGCCGTACATTCAGCCGGGCAGCTGACCGGTTCCTTGACCGGATAGGCGATGATCAGCGCAAGCGGCTTGTCGCCCTTCTGCCAGATGCCGACAACCGCGCCGTCATAGAGATAGGCAGTCATGCCGGGCTTGAGCATCGCGCGCTGGCCGTCCGAGACCACCTCGCCTTCGCCGTCGAGCACATAATAGACCTCGTCATGCGCAATCGGGTGTTCGCCGATAGCGGCACCGATATCGAGCGTCCGCCGGCGGAATTCCATCCTGCGCGGCTGCGGGACATGGTCGCTGATCCGCCAGGCCGTGCTCATGCCGATCGCCCCATGCGGCGGCGGTTCGCGCTTCACCGTGTCCAGCTCGTCGATCACCGCCATCGGCGGCGCTGCGGCCAGCAGCAGCGCGGCGACCAGCGCGCTCATGGCTGGGGGGTCCGCATCTGGCGGTCGCGGGTGGAAAGCGACTCCTGCGCGCCGCCCTTCTGGCCGGGATAGCGACCCGATTTCGGGGTCATCGTGGCCAGATCCCATTGCGCCTCGTCGAACGGCGCGAAGGTCGCCACCGGCGCGGGATAACCGCCGACCTCGCTCTCATCGTCGATAATGTCGCCGCGCCCTTCGGCCACGAAGAACAGCACGCGAATGTCATCGGGTGCCCGGTCCCAGGGGCGGGCGCCCGCGGTCTGCAGCAGCGATGTCTCGACCTCGCCCGACGGCAGGACGCTATAGGCCGACAGGTTCGCAAGCGGTGCCTTTGCGGCGACCAGCTTCGCGCGCGTCTCGCCATAGCGGCCGAACTGGGGCAGCGGATTGCCATGCCGGTCGACCGCACGATTGTCCTTGCCGAAATAGGCAAGATCGCCGTCCCCGCCCAGCATCAGGAACGGCAGACCCTCGTTGGTGTCATTGCCGCCGCGCATGACATTGCCGACCGCCGTGATCTCGCCGGTGACATAGTCATGCCCCTGCCATTCGAGGTTCATCAGGTTGTAATGCACTGCGCGGTGGCCGGGATTGTAGATCAGGTTGTTGACCATCGCGACCTGGGCCCCGCCCTTGACCAGCGGCGAGCGTTCGACATTGTGCGCCCAGACATTGCGGTAAAACATTATATTCGTTGCATTATCATGGATGAGCGAGCCCTTGCTGTGCTCGCCCTTGGGGTGGCTGGAATTGGCCAGACCCTCAGCTGCCAGATTGTCGCGGAAGACGATGTGATGGCTGGTCCCGGCGCGCCATTGCTCGACCGTGTCGCCAGTGAAGCGCGGGCCGGAGGCGGACATGTTCTCATCCACCCCCCACAGGAAACTGCAATGTTCGACCACGACATTGTGCGCGGCAACGGTCGAGAAGGAATCGGCTTCCCAGCCCGACATCCGCGCCTGGCCGTCGGCGCCGGTCATCACGCGGATGTGCGAGACGATGACATCGTGCGTGCGCAGATCAATGCCGCCCTTGATGATGGTAATGCCAGGCGAGGGCGCAGTCTGCCCGGCAATGGTGACGAACGGTTCGCTGATCTCCAGCGTGCTGCGGCCCAGGTCGATCACCCCGCCGACTTCGAACACGATGGTGCGCGGACCCTTGGCGGCAAGCGCCTCTGCCAGCGATCCCGGACCCGCCTTGGCAAGCGTGGTCACGCGGATGATTCGCCCCCCTGCCCCGCCACGTGTCGGATCACCCGGATGCGGCTCGGCCGCCACCGGCCCCAGACAGGCCAGGGCAAAAGCCCCGGCAAATGCGGCCTTTTTGAGTGTCTTGCGCATATGCTCTCTCCCGTTGCCATGGTTATTGACAGAGCCATGCCAAGAGGGCAATACATAATGACACCGGTTACCGCGATCAGCCAGCCTCACTGGCCTGTTCGCTTGGGACATCGGAAAGAACAGTGGTGCACGCTTAAGCGAGGTACCTGGGATCGGGAGTCAGGGTGTCAGAGAGTGTCGGATGCAGGATGCATCTTCTCCTTTGACACCGGTAGCAATTGCCTCAAAAAGGCGATCAGGAGGGGACAGACATGCGCCAACAGCATTCGCACCGGGCAACCGGCATTTCCATTTTCAAGGCCGCGTTGCTCACCGGATGCGCGCTGGGCGCTGCGGGTACCGCACAGGCCCAGGTGGCCGAAGCCGAGCAGCCGACTCAGGTTGAGGACGAAGGTCTTGCAGCCGATGAGATCGTCGTCACCGGTTTCCGCCAGTCGCTTGAAGCGGCGATCAACCTGAAGCGCACCTCGGTCGGTGCGATCGACGCGATCGTCGCCGAAGACATCGCCAAGTTCCCCGACCAGAACCTGGCAGAATCGCTGCAGCGCATTCCCGGCATCTCGATCACGCGTGACGCGGGCGAAGGTCGCGCGATCACCGTGCGCGGTCTGTCGAGCCAGTTCACCCGCGTCCGCGTCAACGGCCTCGAAACCGTCGCCACCTCGACCGATGGCGCATCGGCCAATCGCGACCGCGCGTTCGACTTCAACGTGTTCGCCTCCGAACTGTTCAGCTCGATCGTGGTCCACAAGACCGCCGAAGCCAGCCTCGACGAAGGTTCGCTGGGCGCGGTGGTCGATCTCAACACCGGAAACCCGCTCGCGGCCAAGGCGGGCTTCACCGCCGTCGGTTCGGCCGTGGTGAGCTATAACGATCTGTCCGAATATGCCGGTCCCCGTCTCGCAGGCCTGCTGAGCTGGCGCAACGATTCGGGCACGTTCGGCGTGTCACTGTCGGCTGCGTACCAGAAGACGCAGGTGCTCGAGCTCGGCAACAACACCGTGCGCTGGGCACAGGCGCGGTTCGACTCGGTCAACGGCGCGCCGTGCTTCACCACCAGCGCGACCAACCTCACCGCCGTGCGCAACAGCGGCGGCGTCTACACCAATGGCCGCAGCGCCGCGTGCGACCAGGCCGCGCTGTCCTTCCACCCGCGCATTCCGCGCTATGGTGAAGTCAAGCACGACCGCGAGCGTCTGGGCATTACCGGATCGATCCAGTTCGCGCCGACCGACATGACCAAGTTCTCGATCGACGGCCTGTTCTCGCGCTTCAACAGCGACCGTCGCGAGCGCTGGGGCGAGGTATTGCTGCGCTCAAACGAGCGTTCGATTGACGTCGTCAACCCGGTCTATGACGCCAACAACAACATGATCTCGGCAACGCTGAACGATGCCTGGGTCCGCACCGAACACTATCTGCGCGAGAGCACCACCGAATTCTATCAGGTCGGCGGCACCTGGGATCAGGACCTGTCGGACAGCTTCCGCTTCACCATGCTGGGCGGCATTTCCAAGTCGACCGCCGATATTCCGGTGGAAACGACCATCGTGTTCGATGACCGCGACGCGCAGGGCTATAGCTACGACTATACCGACATGAAGCGCCCGCGCCTCACCTTCGGCACCAGCGTCACCGATCCTGCGGTGTTCCAGCTCGCCGAAATTCGCGACCGTCCGTCCGAGATCGTCAACCAGTTCAAGACCGCACAGCTGCGCACCGAATGGGACGTCACCGACGGCTTCACGGTCAAGGCAGGCGTGATGTGGCGCCGGTTCGAATTCGACACGGTGGCCTTTACCCGCGATACGGCTGTCTGCGGCAATGGCGGTCTGGACCGCGTGCTCGGCACCATCACCTGCTCGCCCACCAGCCTGTTCGGACCGACGGCGATCTACGGCTTCCAGGCCACACCGGCGCTGTCTGAGCTGTTCAATCTGGGCAAGGCCGGTCAGCCTGCAGGCAATACCAACGCCTGGCTCGTCCCCAATCTCGACGCCACGACCGAATTCACCAAGCTCTACAGCCGTCCGCTGGCGGTGGATGCGGGCAACAACCGCGGCGTGCAGGAAACCACCAAGGGCGGCTATCTGCAGTTCGATGCCAAGGGTGACCTGTTCGGCATGGAATATGCGCTGAACGCCGGCATCCGCTATGTGAAGACCGAACAGTCGTCCTACGGCCTGGTCGGCACGGTCGAAGCGACGATCGAGCGCAGCTATGACGACTGGCTGCCCTCGGCCAATCTCGCCATCTTCCCGACGCAGAACCTGATCATCCGTGCTGCAGCAGCAGAGGTCATCACCCGGCCTACGCTGGGTTCGCTGACGCCTGGCGGTTCGGCGGACGGGTTCAACTTCCGCGTCAACAGCGGCAACCCGTTCCTGGAGCCGTTCCGTGCAACCAACTATGACCTGGCGATCGAATGGTATTTCGCTCCGCAGGCGCTGCTGTCGGTGGCTGGCTTCATCAAGAATGTCGACAGCTTCACCCAGACGGCGGCAATCACCGAGGCGACCTTTGCCCAGACCGGCCTGCCCGTCTCGGTGCTCAACCCGTCTTCGCCTGCTGCATTGAACCCGGCGCTTCTGACTCAGCCGATCTGGACGCTGACCACGCCGGTCAACGGAACCGGTGCCAAGCTGAAGGGTGTCGAAGTCGCCCTGCAGCTGCCGTTCACCGTGTTTACCGATGGCTTCCTGGGCAATTTCGGTATTCTGGCCAACGCGACCTTTATCGACAGCAATGCCGATTTCATCGTGCAGGGCCCGGCGACCCTGCCGGGTGGCGCGCTGGTCAACGTGACCCGCAGCGCGGCGCTGGCGAACGTGTCGAAGCGTTCGTACAATGGCACCTTCTATTATGACGATGGCAAGTTCTCCGCCCGCGTCATGGCGACCTATCGCAGCCGCTGGCACGAAGGCGCAAGCGGCACCGGCAACATTCTGGAAGGCTTTGGCAGCCAGTTCAACCTCGACGCCTCGATCCGCTACAAGCTGACCGAATGGGTCGAAGTCTCGCTGGAAGGCAACAACCTGACCGACACCTATCGCTATCGCTTCACCGATTTCGACGCGAACCGGAACTACGAGAACAACCATTTCGGCCGCACCTTCTTCCTGGGCGCGCGCTTCAAATACTGATCGCAACCGGGGCGGCGGCTCGCTGCCGCCCCATTGAATGACGAGAGGAGCCGCCATGACGATCGACCGCCGATCCCTCATGGCGGCTCCGCTCGTTCTGGGCCTGGCCGGTCTGGCCAGAGCGCAGACGCCGGTACCCGAGGTGCCGGGCGGTGCTCTGCCCCCCGGCTTGCCACAGCCGCAAGAGACCATCGACATTTGGCCCAATGGCGCGCCGGGTGCCCCTGCAAAGCCGCTTGTCGAAACCGTGCAGGAGCGCTCGACCGACCGGCTGGTCACCGACCGCGCGGTGTTCGGCATCACCAAGCCTCGGCTCGCGGTGTTCCGACCCGATCGGCCCAATGGCGCGGCGGTGCTGATCACGCCCGGCGGTGGCTATCGCTGGGTGGTGGTCGACAAGGAAGGCTATGAAATGGGCCGCTGGCTGGCGGCGCGCGGTTTTACCGTCTTTGTGCTGTTCTACCGCCTGCCGGGCGAAGGTTGGGCGGCGGGGCCCAATGTCGCGCTCGCCGATGCGCAGCGGGCGATGCGCGTGATCCGCGCGCACGCAGGCGATTTCGCCATCGATCCCGAGCGAGTCTCTGCCATGGGCTTTTCCGCAGGGGGCCATCTGTGCGCCGATCTGGCGACGCGCTTCGATGCGCAGGTCTATGACCCAGTAGACGCCGCCGACCAGCTCTCGGCCCGGCCGCATAGCGCTGCGCCAATCTATCCGGTCATATCAATGACCCCGCCCGATGCGCATCCCGGTTCGCGCGACCTGCTGCTCGGCAAGACCCCGACGCCTGCGATGGAAGCTGCGCATTCGCCGCATCGCAATGTCCCCGCCAATGCCCCGCCCTTCTTCCTGCTGCATGCGGAAGACGACGAGGTCGTGCCGGTGAGCAACGCGCTGCTGCTGCGCCCCGCGCTCAAGGACAAGGGCGTGCGCGTCGAGACACATCTGTTCGAACATGGCGGTCATGGCTTTGGCCTGCGCAAGGCGATCGGCAAGCCGGTCGAGGCCTGGCCAGAGCTTTGGCGCGCCTGGGCGCGGACCACGGGGCTGGCGCTGTGACCAGCCGCTTCCCTCTGTTCAGCCGCCGCAGCGCGCTCGCCTCGGCTGGCCTTTCGACCTTGGGGCTTGCAACATCTCTGCCCGCAAGCCCCTCCCCGGCGTCATTACCCTCCCCAGGCTGGCGCCGGGGCCTCGACAATCAGCGCATCGCCGATCTGGGCGATGGCACCTTCCTCAACCCTGTGCTGTCGGGTGACCGGCCCGATCCTGCAATCCTCAAGGACGGCGAGGATTATTACCTCACCTTTTCCAGCTTCGAATCCTATCCCGGCCTGCTGATCTGGCATTCGCGCGATCTGGTGAACTGGCAGCCCCGCAAGCCTGCACTCACCCGCAATATCGGCTCGGTCTGGGCGGTCAGCCTGGAGAAGCACCAGGGCCGCTATTTCATCTACATCCCGGTGAAGGCCAGCCCGCAGAACGACACGTTCGTCATATGGGCGGACCATATCGACGGCCCCTGGAGCGATCCGGTACCACTGGGCCTGCACAGGCATATCGACCCCTGCCATGCGGTGGGCGAGGACGGATCGCGCTGGCTGTTCCTCTCAGGCGGGGACCGGGTGCGGCTGTCCGACGACGGCATGCGCGTCACGGGCGATGTCGAGCATGTCTACGATCCCTGGCGCTATCCTGAAGAATGGGATGTCGAAGGCTTTGCGCCCGAAGGGCCGAAGATCCAACGCATCGGCGAGTATTTCTACATGCTGACCGCTGTCGGCGGCACGGCAGGGCCTCCCACGGGTCATATGGTCATCGCTGCCCGCTCGCGATCGATCCACGGCCCGTGGGAGCAGCATCCCGGCAATCCGCTGGTGCGCACCACCGACATCGGCGAAGGTTGGTGGTCGCGCGGTCATGCCAGTCTGGTCGAGGCGCCCGATGGCAGCTGGTGGAGCCTCTATCACGGGTTCGAGAACGGCTATTGGACACTCGGACGGCAGTGCCTGCTCGATCCGGTCGCATTCACGGCGGACGGCTGGTTCAGGATGACCGGCGGCGATCTTTCCGCGCCGATCGCAAAGCCCCAGGGCGGCGAAGCCCTGCCCCATGGCATGGCGCTGTCCGACGATTTCGCCAGCCTGCAGCTCGGCACCAAATGGTCGTTCTTCCGCCCTGACCCTGATGAGGCCAGCCGCGCCCGCGTTGCGGACAAGACATTGTTCCTGAAAGGCAAGGGCCTTGCCCCTTCGACCGGATCGCCGCTGTTGCTGACCGCAGGCGACACATCCTACCGGTTCGAATGCGATATCGAACTCGCGCCTGGCGGCACCGCGGGGCTGGTGCTGTTCTATGACGACAAGCTTTATGCGGGCCTCGGCTTCGACGCCGAACGCTTCGTGACGCATCAGTACGGCATCGAGCGTGGGCGCCCCGTCAACCCGCATGGCAAGCACATGCGCCTCCGCGTGACCAACCGCCAGCATATCGTCAGCTTCCACAGCTCGGGCGATGGCGGCAGGACCTGGGTCAAGTTCGACCGCGGGATGGAAGTCTCGGGCTATCACCACAATGTCCGCGGCGGCTTTCTGATGCTGCGCCCCGGACTTTATGCGGCAGGTCCCGGCGAAGCGAAATTCCGCGATTTCCGCTTTACCGCGCTGGACGATTGAACTTCACGGCAGCGCGACGGTCTTCACCTCGTCGCCCGAAAAGCGCAGCGTCTGCACATAGCTGCCGCGCTTCACGACCACCTGGTTGACCTGGCGCGGGTAGATATCGCGCAGGATGGTCGACTGAACGGCGACAGCCTTGGGCCTGCCCTTGACGGAGCCCGCATAGTCCACCCGCACGTCGCGCACACCGATCTCGACCGAGGCAACCGACAGCGGCACCTCACTGCCATCGGCGCGCAGATGGAAATGCGCGAGAAGATAGGTTTTCAGCTCGGCAATCGCATCGGGATCGTCGAGGCTGGTCTGCGCATTGGGCGCGATCTCGGCCAGCGCCGGTTCAAGGTCATGCGCCTCGAACCGGTGCGAGACGGTGACCTTCCCGTCAGGATCGAGTGTCACCACGCTCATCGCATCATGCCCGCGATGCGCGCCGGCCTGCGGGGCGAGCGCCAGGCCCGTTGCCGCCGCAGCCAAGCACAGAACGCGGCGCATCATTTCGGCGCATCATAGGTGCGCAGCGAATCCGGCAGCACCTTCATGTCCGAATCCTTCATGCGGTTCTTGCCCTCTTCGGGCGTGTCGATCTTCAGCGTCTTGGGATCGATCTGGCCGGTGAAGACATTGTTCGACCGGTCGGCGTCGGCGGTTTCCCACAGCGGATCGACCTCGGCACGCACCAGCGTCTTGGGCGTCACGAACTGCCAGGTCACCGCCTTCTGGTTGTAGCGCCACACCTCTGCAGGGATGCGCGCGGTCTCGCTCGATCCGTCCGAAAAATCCATTTTCAGGATTACCGGCATGACCAGGCCGCCGCGATTGCCGAAGCTGAAGCGATAGAAATTGTCGGTCACTTGCCGAGCCGCCTTTTCCTCCGCCGTCAGATCGGCAAAGGCTTCGGAGGCCTTGCGCTTGTCAGCGGCCGTGGCGTCGAGCGGATCGATGGCGTCATAGAAATCACGCGTCGCAGGATCGCGTTCGACCACCGTCTGCTGACCGGCATTGCGCGTAGCAGTGAGCGAGGCGGGTTCGGCATCGCGAAGCTTCTTGCGTGCAGCAGCCGCAGCGGTGGCATCCGCAGGCTCCAGCGTCGCGCGCACGACCTTGTCGAGCGCGATATCGACATGGTCGGTCGAATAGAACCAGCCGCGCCAGAACCAGTCGAGATCGACGCCCGAGCTTTCCTCCATGGTGCGGAAGAAGTCATAGGGCGTGGGGTGCTTGAACCGCCAGCGTTCGGCATATTCGCGGAAGGCCCGGTCGAACAGCTCGCGGCCCAGGATCGTCTCGCGCAGGATGGTGAGCGCGGTGGCGGGCTTGCCATAGCCGTTCGCGCCGAACTGCAGCACGGAATCCGACTGGGTCATCAGCGGCATCTGGTTGGTCGACAGCATGTATTCGGCGATATCCTTGGGCTCGCCGCGCCGCGCCGGATAATCCTTGTCCCACAGCCGCTCGGCCTGGAACTGCAGGAAGGTGTTCAGCCCCTCGTCCATCCAGGTCCATTGGCGCTCGTCCGAATTGACGATCATCGGGAACCAGTTGTGGCCGATCTCATGGATCACCACGCCGATCAGGCCGTATTTGGCGCGCTCGGTATAGGTGAGGTTGCCGGTCTTCTTGTCCTTCACCGGGCGCGGGCCGTTGAAGGTGATCATCGGATATTCCATGCCGCCGACAGGGCCGTTGACCGACTGCGCGACCGGATAGGGATAGGGGAAGGCGAACTTGCCATAGACGTCGATGGTGTGCGCGATCGACTTGGTCGAATAGGCATCCCAAAGCGGGCGCGCTTCCTTGGGGAAGAAGCTCATCGCCATCACCAGCGGCTGATCGGCATAATCCTGTTTCACGCCCAGCGCGTCCCAGGCGAACTTGCGCGACGAGGCCCAGCCGAAATCGCGGACGTTTTCTGCCGCAAACACCCAGGTCTTCTCGCCCGACGCCTTGCCGCGCTCGGCCGCCACGGCCTCCTGCGGGGTCACGACATAGACGGGGCTGGTCGCGGTCTTGGCCTGTTCGAGCCGCTGACGCTGCGCGGCGGTGAGCGCCTGATCGGGGTTCTGCAGCACGCCGGTGGCGGCGACGACATGATCGGCGGGCACGGTCAGCGCGACGCGATAATCGCCGAACTCGAGCGTGAACTCGCCCGAGCCCAGAAACGCCTTGTTGTGCCAGCCTTCATAGTCCGAATAGACCGCCAGACGCGGGAACCACTGCGCGCCTTCGAAGATGCAGTTGCCGTCCTCGCCCGGCTGAGTGAAGCATTCATAGCCCGATCGGCCGCCAACAACCTTGTTCTCGACCATCGGGAACGACCATTCGATCGAGAAACTGGTCTCGCCGCCATTGCCCGCGACCGCCTGGCCCAGATCGATGCGGAGCAGGCTGTCGACCACGGTGAAGGGCAGCGCCTTGCCGCTCGCGTCGCGCACGGCAGAGATGGTGAAGCCGCCTTCCCATTCCTGCATCCGCTTGACGCGGCGGACTTCAGCCAGGCTGATCTTGTCGCCGGACACCGTCTCGGTCATCGCGGCGATGGAATCGCGCTTGTAATCGTTCTGGTCGAGCAGCAGCCACAAATAGGGCAGCGCGTCGGGCGAATTGTTCTGATAGCGCACGGTCTGCGTGCCGCTGACGGTGCGCCTAGCCTCGTCGAGCCGCGCCTGCACGTCATAGTCGACCTTCTGCTGCCAGTAGCGATAGCCCGGAGCGCCCGATGCGTTGCGATAATCGGTCGGCGTCGGCCATTCCTCGCCTTCGAGCTGGCGGAACTTGTCCTCGTAGCTGCCCTTGGTCTGTTCGACCGGATTGGCGAGTACGGGCGAGGCAGCAGCGCCGATGGCGAGCGCGAACAGGGAAGCGGAAACTCCGGAAAAACGACGCAAGACGACCCCCTTTTCGGGGCATTGTTGCCCCTGAAATGATCAGGGTGCTTGCATGTGATACTATCGCATGCCGGTCAATGCCCCCCATTGCCGATTTGCGATAAATTGCAGCGCCTTATCTGCCTGACCTGCTCAGCTCAGCGCCAGCACGCTGGTCATGATCACGCGCACCAGCTCGGCATGGCCGCTCGCGCCGGTCTTGGCATAGATCTTCTTTGAATAGTTGCGCGCGGTTTCGACCGTGATTCCCAGCGTTTCCGCCGCATCTGCAATGCTCGTCGCCTGGGCCAGCAGCCAGGCCAGCCGCGCCTCGCTGGGCAGCAGGCCAAACATGTCGACCAGCTGCTCGCACCGGTCCGCCTGGCTGCGCCGGTCACCGCTGACATAGACGATGACGCTGGCCGAACGATGGCCCGAAATGGTGTCGCCCTGCAGCGGCGCCACCAGCATGTCGAGCCAGGGATCGCGGCTCAGGTTGATCGCCAGCGGTCGCACGGTGCGGCCTGCAGTCACCTGCTTGATATAACCGGTCAGCTGGCGGTCGATCGCGGGCTCTGACGGCACCAGCCGGTCATAGCGCCCGCGTCGCAACAGCGAGCCCCATTGGAACATCTGTCCGGCATTCTCGCTGACCTCGACAATGCGCCCCTGCCCGTCCAGCGTCAGCCAGCCGATATTGAGCCGGTTGAACGCCTCTCCCGTGACCGAGGACCGGAAACGCTCGCGCTCCAGCGCTGCAAAACCGCGCAACGCGATCCTGAGGTGCGGGGCGAGCGCCAGCACCAGCGCACCGGCGGACGAGCCGAGCGAGCGACCGCCGGCACAGACGAGCCAGCCATCGACGCCGCTCGGCTCGGTAACACGGACCGCGCGCAATGCCTTGATCTGCGCCGATGCCAGCGCCTCGCGATCGGCAGCTGTCGCCAGGTCTTGCAGTTCCTCCAGAGCGTAGCCGCGCCCCTCGCGCATCTGGCCACCCACCATCATCCGCCGGAGCGCGCCCGATGGCCCCTCGCCCGCGACCAGCTCTGCCACATCGCTCTGCCCCTGCGGGCGGATGGCAAGGAGCGCCAGCGCCGCGCCGGAACTCGCACGCAATCGGTGGAGGAAGTCATCCCATAAGGGCGCCTGGAACATGCCTTCATGCAATGCTTCGATAAGGCCGGGGTCAAAACGCATGAATTATCTATACCCTCCCATATGGGAGGTTCAAGGGGGCCTTGCGTGTGCCAATGGCGCGCAATCGACAGTGGAGCCTGAAGCATGACCCGCACCCTCACCCATATCGAGCGCCTGGAAGCCGAGGCGATCCACATCATGCGCGAAGTCGTGGCGCAGGCGGAAAAGCCGGTGATGCTCTATTCGGTGGGCAAGGACAGCGCCGTGATGCTGCATCTGGCGCGCAAGGCCTTTTACCCATCGCCCCCGCCCTTCCCGCTGCTGCATGTCGATACGACGTGGAAGTTCAAGGACATGTACGCGCTGCGCGACCAGATGGCGCGCGAAAGCGGCATGGAGCTGCTGGTCTACCAGAATCCCGAGGCGGCAGAGCGCGGGATCAACCCGTTCGATCACGGTCCGCTGCACACCGACATGTGGAAGACCGAGGGGCTGAAACAGGCGCTCGACCTGCACGGCTTCGACGCGGCGTTCGGTGGCGCGCGGCGCGACGAGGAGAAGAGCCGCGCCAAGGAGCGCATCTTCTCGTTTCGCACCGCCAGCCATGGCTGGGATCCGAAGAACCAGCGGCCCGAGCTTTGGAATCTCTATAACGCGCGGAAAAACAAGGGCGAGAGCATCCGCGTGTTCCCGATCAGCAACTGGACCGAGCTCGACATCTGGCAATATATCCAGCTCAACGACGTGCCGATCGTGCCGCTCTATTTTGCGGCCGTCCGCCCGACCTTCGAATGGGAAGGCCAGCTGTTCATGGCCGATGACATTGACCGGCTGACCCGCGTGCTGGGCAAGACGCCCGACATCACCGAGCGCTCGATCCGCTTCCGCACCCTGGGCTGCTTCCCGCTCACCGGCGCGGTCGAAAGCACTGCGAGCACCCTGAGCGAGGTGATCCAGGAGACCTTGCTCACCACAACATCCGAGCGCCAGGGCCGCGTGATCGACAAGGATGCCGGCGGCGCGGGCATGGAGAAGAAGAAGCAGGAGGGCTATTTCTGATGGACGCCGTGTACCAGACCGAAGCCCTGATTGCCGAGGATATCGACGCCTATCTCGATGTCCACCAGCACAAGACGATGCTGCGCTTCATCACCTGCGGGTCGGTGGATGACGGCAAGTCGACGCTGATCGGACGGCTGCTCTATGACAGCAAGATGATCTTCGAGGACCAACTCGCCGCGCTTGAAAACGACAGCAAGAAGGTCGGCACGCAGGGGCAGGAAATCGATTTCGCGCTGCTGGTCGATGGCCTGGCCGCCGAGCGCGAACAGGGCATCACCATCGATGTCGCCTATCGCTTCTTCAACACCGAAAAGCGCAAGTTCATCGTCGCCGACTGCCCGGGGCACGAGCAGTATACGCGCAACATGATCACCGGTGCATCGACCTCCGATCTTGCCGTGATCCTGATAGACGCGCGCAAGGGCGTGCTCGTCCAGACGCGGCGGCATTCCTATCTGTGCCAGTTGATCGGCATCCGCAACATCGTGCTGGCGGTCAACAAGATGGATCTGGTGGACTATGACCAGAGCCGTTTCGACGAGATCGTCGCGGAATACCGGACCTTTGCGCAGAGCATCGGCATCGAGAGCTTCACCGCGATGCCGATCAGCGGCTTCAAGGGCGACAATATCACCACCAGGTCGGACAATACGCCGTGGTATACCGGGCCGACGCTGATCGAACATCTCGAGACCGTCGAAGTGCTGTCCTCGCTCGATGCCGACAAGCCGTTCCGCATGCCGGTGCAATGGGTCAACCGGCCCAATCTCGATTTTCGCGGATTTTCGGGGCTGATCGCCACCGGATCGATCAAGCCGGGAGATCCGGTCCGCGTATTGCCTTCGGGCAAGACCAGCACCGTCAGCCGCGTCGTGACGCTGGATGGCGATCTGGACGAAGCGGTGGCGGGACAATCGGTCACGCTGACCTTCGCGGACGAGATCGACTGCTCGCGCGGCGATGTCATCGCTACCGCCGACCAGCCGCCGCAGGCCGCCGACCAGTTCGAGGCGACGATCGTCTGGATGGACGATGATGCGATGCTGGTGGGCCGCTCCTATTGGCTGAAACTGGGCACGCAAACCGTGTCGGTGACGGTGCAGCAGCCCAAATACACGGTCAACGTCAACACGCTCGACCATCTGGCGTGCAAGACGCTGGAGCTGAACGCTATCGGCGTGGCCGAGATCGCCACCGACAAGCCCTTGGTGTTCGAACCCTATGCCGACAGCCGGACGCTGGGCGGCTTCATCCTGATCGACAAGCTGACCAACCGCACCGTCGGCGCGGGCATGCTGCATTTCTCGCTACGCCGCGCGCAGAACGTCCACTGGCAGGCGACCGACATCACCCGCGAGGTGCACGCCAGCCTGAAGAACCAGAAGCCCAAGGTGCTGTGGTTCACCGGGCTTTCCGGATCGGGCAAGTCGACCATCGCCAATGAGGTGGAAAAGCGGCTCAACCTGATGAACCGCCATACTTTCCTGCTTGATGGCGACAATGTCCGCCACGGCCTCAACCGCGATCTCGGCTTTACCGAGGCGGACCGGATCGAGAATATCCGCCGCGTTGGCGAGGTCGCCAAGCTGATGGCCGATGCCGGTCTGATCGTGCTGACCGCGTTCATCAGCCCCTTCCGCGCCGAGCGCGACATGGTGCGCAAGATGCTGCCCGAAGGCGAATTCGTCGAGATTTTCGTCGACACCCCGCTGGAGGTTGCCGAGGCGCGCGACGTGAAGGGGCTCTACAAGAAGGCCCGCTCGGGCGCGCTCAAGAACTTCACCGGTATCGACAGCCCCTATGAGCCGCCCGAAGACCCGGACATCCGCGTCAACACCGTTGAAATGACGCCGGAAGAAGCCGCCGACCACATCGTTCGCCAGCTGATGCCGCTGAAATGAGCCTGACCGACGGAGAGCTCGCCGCGAAGCTGGCACAAACCGCAGGGCGCATCCTGTTGCAGGTGCGCGACTGCGGGCTGGTGACGGGTCCGGCGCTGGGCAAGACCGGCGACCAGACCGCCAACCAGTTCCTGTGCCACGCACTGCGCGAACAGCGGCCCGGCGACGGCCTGCTTTCCGAAGAGGAAAAGGACAATGCCGAGCGGCTGGGCCATTCACGCGTGTGGATCGTCGATCCGGTCGATGGCACCCGCGAATATGGCGAGGCACGCGGCGACTGGGCGGTGCATGTCGGCCTGTCGGTCGACGGCCATGCGGTCCTGGGTGCGGTGGCGTTGCCAGGGCTCGATCTGGTGCTGCGCTCCGACCAGCCGCAGCCCCTGCCCCCCGGCGCGCCGATCCCGCGCATGCTGGTGAGCCGCAGCCGCCCTGCCAAAGAGGCGCTGGCGGTCGCCGAACTGCTCGGTGCCGAGCTTCTGCCGATGGGCAGCGCCGGGGCAAAGGCGATGGCGGTGGTGCGCGGCGAGGCCGAAATCTACCTGCACACCGGCGGCCAGTATGAATGGGACAGCTGCGCCCCCGTCGCGGTCGCCGCCGCGCACGGGCTGCATGTCAGCCGCGCCGACGGTTCGCCGCTGATCTACAACCAGCTCGACACCTATATGCCCGACCTGCTGATCTGCCGTCCGGAATGGACCGAGCGCGTGCTGACGGCAATGCGCTCGCTGGGCTGATCGCCAGCCGCAGCGTCAGGCGGGCTGGGCCTTGCCAAGCAGGTTATAGGGATCGATCCCGCGCGCACGCAATCTGTCATGCGCCATCACATAATAGCGCGGTTCATCGATGTTGAGCCGCTTGCGGGCTTCAGCCAGTGGTTCGGCGAGCAACGAGAGCATCGATTGCTCGGCGATGCGCGGACAGGCCTTGCCCAGCCTTTTCGCCTCGCCCACCGCCTTGAACACCGGCGCATCGCTGCGGATCGTGCGCGTCATGTTGAGCGCGGCCATATAGGCGATGAAGATGTTGCCCGGCGACGGGTTCTGCCCGTACGTGAACGCCAGCACCGACGCCTCGCCCAGCGCATCGCGGCCATAGCCGGTCAGCACGTGCAGCAGATCATGCGTGTCGCGCAGCCGGTTCACATACCATTCGATCATGTCGCCATATCGGCGGTTGCCCTGGAACCGGTCATATTCCGCCACCAGCCCTGCGGCGGAAAGGACTTCGCGCTCCATGAAATCGACATAGGCATGCGCCACGCTGCCCTTGGGCATCGCGCGCAGCCGGGCGTGATCGTCCAGAATATCGGGCAGATACGGTTCGCTCATCCGCAGCTGGCGTCCGAAATCGTTGTACACAAAGGCGCGGATCTCATCGACCAGCTTCATCCGGGGCAGGCACTGGAAGATGTGGAAGACCTGCTCGGTATCTTCCTTGTCCGCAATCAGATTGCGGAAATGGTGCATCGCCTTGAACGGGCGGAATTTCGGCACGGGCCGTTCGGGATGACGGAACACCGGTTCAGACATGATGCACCTCGCCTAAGCGTTTGAAACTGACAGTCGTGTCAATAACATGTCCGGCAAAGGTTGAAAAGTCGTGTCATCGGCAATGACAGATGATCAGAAATCGATGGCGATGCCCTTGTGCTCCCAATCGCCGAACCGCGTCGGCCCCTTGGCAGCCTCTTCCGCCTGATCTGCAGCAATCGGCTGGGGCACCGGCACCGGCACGGATTTCCCCCAATGGGCAGGCGGCTTGACATGATCGGGGCGGCGCGTGGCGCGGGGGGTCTGTGACATGCTGCTTCCCTTGGGCTGGACCGCGCGGTCGATTGAAAACCAGCGCGGCATTCCTAGATTTGTTCCGGGCATATGGGGCGTGGTCGGCGCAATGTGAAGCGCCGGGCGCGCAACGCTGACACAAGGATTGCAAGTTGCCATGAACGGATTGAAGACCACCATGCTGCTGGCAGCGCTGACCGCGCTGTTCATGGCGCTGGGCTATACGCTGGGTGGGTCGGGCGGTGCCGTCATTGCGCTGCTGGTTGCGGCGGGCATGAACCTGTTCACCTTCTGGAACGCTGACAAGATCGTGCTGAAAATGCACAATGCGGTCGAGGTTAATGCCCAGAGCCACCCCGATTTCTACACCCTGGTGGCGCGTCTTGCCGAACGCGGCGGACTGCCGATGCCGCGCGTCTACATCATCGATCAGGCCGCGCCCAATGCCTTTGCCACGGGCCGCAACCCCGAGAACGCTGCCGTTGCCGCCACGACCGGGCTCTTGCAGATGCTGAGCCGCGACGAGGTCGAGGGCGTGATGGCGCATGAACTGGCGCATGTGAAGAACCGCGACACACTGATCATGACCATGGTCGCGACCATCGCCGGGGCCGTCTCGATGCTGGCCAATTTTGGGCTGTTCTTCCGTGATGACAACCGCAACCCCTGGGCGACGATGCTGGCGGTGCTGGTCGCACCCTTTGCGGCGATGATCGTGCAGATGGCGATCAGCCGAACCCGCGAATTCGGCGCGGACCGGGGCGGCGCGGAAATCAGCGGCAAGCCGCTCGCGCTGGCATCTGCGCTGGCGCGGATTGCTGGCCAGGCCGAACGCATCCCCAATCCGGTGGTCGAGCGCAACCCTGCGGCGGCGCAGCTCTATATCGTGCCCTCGGGCGTTCGCGCGCTGTTTTCGACGCATCCCGATACCGGCGACCGCATCGCCGCGCTCGAAGCCATGGCAGGCGAACAGGCCGCCCAGCCCGCGCCGCGCCGCAAGGGCAGCGCGCTCGACCCGCTAGGCCGGGGATGATCCCGTCTATCCCCTCCCACCTGCGGGAGGGGATAGGCACAGCAACCCCCAGATCGGTAGCGGATTTGATTTGTTGCCCGACCCGGCCTAACGCGCCTCGATGAACAACCGCACTTCCACCACCGACGATACCCCCGGCCTGCCCGCTCGCCGCGCGGCGTTGAAAATGCTCGACGCTGTCATGCGGCGCGGAGAATCGCTCGATGTCGCGCAGCACGCCGCCTGCCAGGGCATAGACGACCGCTCCGACCGCGCGCTGGCCATGGCGATCGCCGGAGAGGTGCTGCGGCATCTGCCGGGCCTCGATCTGCTGATCAACAGCATGACCCGCCTGCCGCTGGCCGAGGATGCCAAGGCGCGGATGGTGCTGCGCATCATGCTGGCACAGACGCTGGCGCTGGAAACCCCGCCGCACGCGACCGTTGCTACCGCGCTGCCGCTGCTGCAGGGCGGTCCGCGCAAGCTGGCGCATGGCGTTTTCGGCAGCCTGATGCGCGCCGGCGTCGCCCTGCCCGCCCCCGAACTGCCGCCCGCCACCGCGAACCGCTGGAGCGCCCTGTGGGGCGAACCGATGGCAGAGGCCGCCAGCGCAGCGCTCGGCAGCCCGCCCCCGCTCGACCTCAGCCTCGCCAGCACCGATTCTACCGCCGCCACGGCCGAGCAGCTCGGCGGCATCTCGCTCGCCCCCGGTCATGTCCGGCTTCCGCGCGCGGGCGCGATCGAACAGATCGAAGGCTTCGAATCGGGCGACTGGTGGGTGCAGGATCTGGCCGCCAGCCTGCCTGCGCGGCTGCTGGGCGCAGGCCAGGGCCGCAGCGTCCTGGATCTGTGCGCTGCGCCGGGGGGCAAGACGATGCAGCTTGCCGCTGCCGGATGGCAGGTGACCGCGCTGGACAATTCCGAAAAGCGGATCAAGCGCCTGCGCCAGAATCTGAAGCGCACCGGGCTGGATGCGGCAACGGTCACCGACAATCTGCTCGAATGGCGGCCCGACGAGCAGGCCGATGCCGTGCTGCTCGACGCGCCTTGCAGCGCCACCGGGATTTTCCGCCGCCATCCCGATGTTCTCTACCGCATCGCCCCGCGCCATATCGAGGACCGAGCCGAACAGCAGGCGCTGCTGCTGGAGCGTGCGTCGAACTGGGTGAAGCCTGGCGGAATGCTGGTTTATGCGGTCTGCTCGCTCGAAAAGACCGAAGGAGAGGACGTGATCGCGCGCTTTCTGGCGGATGACAGCCGCTATGCGATCGATCCGGTGCGCAGCGATGAACTGCCCGATGGCGTGACGCCCGATGCGCTGGGCCAGGTGCGCACGCTCCCCGGCATGCTGGCCG
This sequence comes from Blastomonas sp. SL216, assembly GCA_026625625.1. NCBI lineage: Bacteria > Pseudomonadati > Pseudomonadota > Alphaproteobacteria > Sphingomonadales > Blastomonadaceae > Blastomonas > Blastomonas sp. SL216. The sequence continues at coordinate 462,170 of CP113055.1, read as the reverse complement.
ATGCAGGCGGTCTCGACGGTTTTTTCATGGCCCGGCTGCGGCATAACGGCTGATCTTCGGCACGCTGTCCGCCCATGGGGCAAATCATGTGGAAAAGCGCGCCAAAGCGCCTTGCTCCACAAGATGTTGAGGGTTAAGCGGCTAAGCCTATGCCGCAGCCCCCATTGATAGCCCCGTCCATCCTGTCCGCCGATTTCGCGCGTCTGGGAGAAGAAGTGCGCGCGATCGATGCCGCTGGTGCTGACTGGATTCATATCGATGTGATGGATGGCCATTTCGTGCCCAACATCACGATCGGCCCGGCTGTCGTGAAGGCCTTGCGCCCGCACAGCAGCAAGCCGTTCGACGTGCATCTGATGATTTCGCCGGTGGACCAGTATGTCCAGGCCTTTGCCGATGCCGGCGCGGACATTATCAGCGTGCATCCCGAAGCGGGGCCGCATGTGCATCGCACCGTCCAGCTCATCAAGTCGCTGGGCAAAAAGGCTGGCGTGGTGCTCAACCCTGCAACCCCGGCCAAGATGCTCGATTATCTGATCGATGAGGTCGATCTGGTGCTGGTAATGAGCGTGAATCCCGGATTTGGCGGGCAAAGCTTCATCACCAGCCAGCTGCGCAAGATCGAGGCGATCGCCAAGATGATCGCAAAATCGGGCCGCGCGATCGATCTGGAGGTCGATGGCGGCATCGATACGATCACCGCGCCCCAGGCCGCCAATGCCGGGGCAAATGTGCTGGTCGCGGGCACGGCAAGCTTCAAGGGCGGGCCGGACCAATATGCCGCCAATATCCGGGAGTTGAAGGGCCAATGAACGATGTCCTGTCCGAGAGCCGCCGGACAGGCGCCCGCGCAGCCCAAGCCAGCGAGCAGGAACGTCGCCTGCCGCTGATCGGCGCAGACAGCGAGCCGCGCCCCGACCTGATCGAGGATGGATCGACGCGCTCCGGGGAGCGCAAGCAGCTCGTCCGGCTGGAAAACGACCGTGGTCTTTCGCTGACCGAGAGCATCGTCCATTATTTCTATCGGCTGACCTGGCGCACCCCGCTGCACAAGTTGCGGCTCAAGGGCCGGTCACCGCTCCGCCTGCTGGCCGCTCCGGACGATCCGTTCCCCGGCGACGCCCGTCGCGGCAAGGCCATTCGCGCCGGATTCTTCCAGATAGCAGGGCAGCGCGTTGAACTGGCCAAGGTCAATTTCGGCAACTTGCAGGCACCCCCAGAGGTGCTGGAATATGTCCACAGCTTTGCATGGCTGCGCGATCTGGCCGCTGCGGCACCGCGCGAAACCTGCGTGCCGATTGCCGAACGGCTGGTCACCCAATGGCTGGACGCCCATCTGGAGACCGTCGCAGACCCGGCCTGGCGCGCCGATCTGGCGGCCAAGCGTATCATCAACTGCGCTGCCCATGCCCCGCTGATCCTGTCGAGCAGCGACCTCGTCTATCGCTCGCGCGTGCTTCGAAACTTCGCCAGCACGGCGCGTCATCTGGACCATGTTGCCGACAAGGCACCCGAAGGGCTGGCCCGGGTCACCGCCTGGACCGGTGTCGTCGCCGCCGCGCTGCTGCTGCCCGATGGCGAGCCGCGCCGCATCTTTGGCGAGGCCGGGCTCAAGCGCGCGATCGAGGGTTTTCTGGGCGAAGATGGCGGCGCATTGTCGCGCGCTCCGCTGGCGCAGATCGAGGCGATCCGGATGCTGTCGATGCTCCGCGCCGTCTATGCCGCGCGCGGCGAGCTTCTGTCGCCCATTGTCGAGCTGGCGCTCAGCCGCGCGGTGCCTGCGCTGCAGGGGCTGACGCATCATGATGGCGGTCTGGGCAGCTGGCAGGGCGCGCCCGGCATTTCCGCCGAGACCATGGCGACGCTGATCCGCGCCAGCGGCATCCGCGCCCGTCCTTTGCGCGATGCCCGGCACTGGGGATATCAGCGCGTTCCCGCCGGGCGCACCGTCGTGCTTGTCGATGCCGGAACCCCGGCCATGGCGCGCCACGCGGTGATGGGCTGCGCTTCGACGCTGGCGTTCGAGATGAGCCATGGCCCGCACCGGCTGATCGTCAATTGCGGCGGAGCGAGCGCCATCGCGCCCGACATGCCGCCCGAGCTTGCCAAGGGCCTGCGCGCGACTGCCGCGCATTCGACACTTTGCCTTGATGACACCAACAGCACCTCGGTTCTGCCCAAGGGCCAGCTCGGCAAGGGTGTTGGCCTGGTCGAGCTCGACCGCCGCGACAGCGACGATGCCGCGCGGCTGGACATGACGCATGACGGCTATGCCAGGCGCTATGGCCTGGTGCACCGCCGCCTGCTCGTCCTGCGCAGCGACGGGCGCGAGCTGCGCGGCGAGGATGTATTGCTGCCCGTGCCCAATCGAGGCTTCGGGCGCGGCTTTGGCCGTCAGAAGCAGGGCGACGTGCCCTTTGCCATCCGCTTCCATCTGGGCGTGGATGTCGAGGCGCATCTCGCCACCGATGGCTGGGGCGTGTTTCTGCGCGTCGCCGATGGGTCGCTGTGGCAGTTCCGCACTGCCGCGAGCAAGGTAACGCTCGAGGAAAGCCTCTGGGTGGATGAAAACGGGCAGATCAGGCCCAGTCAGCAGATTGTCCTGTCCGGCACCGCATCGGTGGGCGGCGGCAATTACGGCTGGCTAATCAAGCATATGGGATAATCACGTGACCGACATTGCGATCAAGCGCGCGCTGCTTTCCGTCTCCGACAAAAGCGGCCTGGCAGAACTCGGGGCCACTCTGGCCGCGCATGGCGTGGAGTTGGTCTCCACCGGCGGGACCGCCAAAGCCTTGCGCGATGCTGGGCTCACCGTGCGTGACATTTCAGAGATCACCGATTTTCCCGAGATGATGGACGGCCGCGTCAAGACGCTGCACCCGATGGTGCATGGCGGCCTGCTCGCGGTGCGCGACAATGCCGAGCATGTGGCGGCGATGGAAGCGCATGGCATCGGCGCGATCGATCTGGTCGTCGTCAACCTCTACCCCTTTGCCGCGACCGTCGCCAAGGGCGCCGAGCGCGACGAGATCATCGAGAACATCGATATCGGCGGCCCCAGCATGGTCCGCTCAGCCGCCAAGAACCATGCGTTCGTCACGATCGTCACCGATCCTGCCGATTACGCGACGCTGACCGAGGAAATGCAGGCAAGCGGCGGCGCCACCACGCTGGCCTTCCGCCGCAAGATGGCCGCCAAGGCCTATGCCGCCACCGCCGAATATGACGCGATGATCGCCAGCTGGTTCGCCTTTGCCGATCAGGGCGACATGTATCCCGAGAAGCTCTCGGTCCCGTTCCGCAAGGGCCAGGCGCTGCGCTATGGCGAGAACCCGCACCAGAGCGCTGCACTCTACCTGCCCGCCTTCGCGCCGGGTGGATCGCTCGCCGATCACCGGCAGGTTCAGGGCAAGGAGCTGAGCTTCAACAACCTCAACGACGCCGATGCCGCGCTGGAACTGGTCGCCGAATTCCGCGACGGCCCGCCAACCGTGGTCATCGTCAAGCATGCCAACCCGTGCGGTGTGGCCAGCGGCGACGACCTGGTCAGCGCCTACAAGGCGGCTCTGCAATGCGACAGCGTGTCGGCGTTCGGCGGCATCATCGCGGTCAACCGTCCGCTCGACGGGCCGACCGCAGAGGCGATCAGCGATATCTTCACGGAAGTCGTGTGCGCACCCGATGCGGATGATGCGGCCAAGGCGGTGTTCGCGAAGAAGAAGAACCTGCGGCTGATCCTGACCGGCGAGCTCTGGAACCCGGCGCGCGGCGGCATCGCGCTGCGCACGATTGCGGGCGGTGCGCTGCTGCAGTCGCGCGACAATGGGCGGATCACGCGCGAAGACCTTAAGGTCGTCACCAAGCGCGCGCCGACCGAACAGGAACTGACCGATTGCCTGTTCGCCTGGACGGTGGCCAAGCACGTCAAGTCGAACGCCATCGTCTATGCCAAGGATGGCGCGACCGCCGGGATCGGCGCGGGCCAGATGAACCGCCGCGATTCCGCGCGCATTGCCGCCGCCAAGGCGCGCGAGGCTGCCGAAACCTATGGCTGGGGCGAGCCGCGCACGGTCGGCTCCTCGGTCGCGTCGGACGCCTTCTTCCCGTTCGCCGATGGCCTGCTGGCCGCAGTGGAGGCGGGCGCGACGGCCGTCATCCAGCCGGGCGGATCGATGCGCGACGACGAGGTGATTGCCGCAGCCGACGAGGCCGGCCTGGCAATGGTGTTCACCGGCATGCGCCATTTCCGCCACTGATGCGGGCGTTCTCGGCGGGGTGAGAGCGTTTTCACAATGTGTTGAAGCGCTCTGCACTTTTTGTGGTCGCGTTTTCCGAGCCGTTGACCATCAACGGTCAGCTTGAAAATGCTCAGCCCTGCCGGGCAAGCACCTCATAGGCCATGACGGCGGCAGCGACCGCCGCGTTCAGGCTGTCCGCCTTGCCCAGCATCGGGATCTTGACCAGCAGATCGCATTCCGCCTCATAAGCCGGCGGAAGCCCCTGGGCCTCGTTGCCGATCAGCAGGAAGCAGGGCGCGACATAATCCGCGCCGCGATAGTCGAAACGCGTGTTGAGGCTCGTTCCCACCAGCTGGCCTTCGCCCGCGCGCAGCCAGGTCAGGAAATCGCCCCATTCGGCCTGCGCGACCGGCACGGTGAACACCGCGCCCATGCTGGCGCGCACCGCCTCGACCGAGAACGGGTCGACGCACTGATCGACCAGGATCAGCCCGCCGGCCCCTACCGCATCGCAGGTGCGCAGCATGGTGCCCAGATTGCCCGGATCGCGCATCGACTGCGCCACCAGCCAGATGCCCGAACGGCTGCGATCCAGCGCCTGCAGTGAGGTCGGCAGGTCGGCGAAAACGCCAAGCACGGTTTGCGGATTGTCCTTGCCGCTGATCTTGGAAAGGATGTCGGTCGTCGTCTCGTAGATCGTGCCGCCCGCTGCGACGACCGCTTGCTCCAGCGCATCGACCAGCGGATGCGGATCGCGCTGCTGGCCCAGCCACAATGCTTCGGGCAGGATTCCCGCCTCGCGTGCCTCGGTCAGCAGCCGCAGTCCTTCGGCCAGAAACCGGCCCTCGCGCTTGCGGTGCTTCTTCTCGCGCAACGCGCGCGCGGCCTTGACCGCAGGGTTGGAAAAGCCGGTGATGAGCAGGCGGTTATGGGTCATGGCGCGCGCAGGCGGCGAGGATCAGTCCTCGCCAAAGCCGTCCATGACAAGGCCGACCAGCTTCTTGAGCGCGGCATCCTCACCCTCGCCCTCGACGCGGATGGTGATGCTGTCGCCGCGCGCCGCGCCCAGCATCATCAGGCCCATGATCGAGCTGCCGGTGACTTCGTTATCGTCCTTGCTGACGTGCACCTTGACCGTATCGGGCAGGCGCGCGACCGCTGCGACGAACTTGGCGCTCGCCCGGGCGTGCAGGCCGCGTGCATTGGTGATCTGCACGGTCTGCTCGATCATTGGGCGCTTTCCTGCCCCAGCAGGTCAGAGGCCACGCTGATATATTTCTGCCCGGCGTTGCGCGCGGCAGCGACCGCTTCGCGCACGTCCATCGATCGGCGCGCGCCTTCCAGCCGGATCAGCATGGGCAGGTTGACGCCCGCGATCACCTCGACCCGGCCCGCCTCGAGCAGCGATATGGCAAGGTTCGACGGCGTGCCACCGAACAGGTCGGTCAGCACGATGACGCCCTTGCCCGTATCGACCTTGGCGATAGCGGCGGCGATGTCCGCCCGCCGCTGCTCCATGTCATCGTTCGGGCCGATGTCGATGGTTTCGATATGCTGCTGCTTGCCCACCACATGTTCCATCGCGACCAGAAATTCCTGTGCGAGCCGTCCATGGGTGACGAGAATAAGACCGATCATGGGGGATGTTTGTACCAATTGCTGTATCTTGAAGTCTCAGTTTCCGACGTCTGTCCCAGACCCGTGCCGTTTTCAGCGATCTCTCCCCTGCCCGGCGGGTCGCATTCACGAAGGCGGCGCGGGGCTTTCCTCTATGGCATCTGTGGGTCGTGACGTCAGATTGCGATGCTGGACAGTGGGACAAAAGCCTGCTGCTTGCAAGCGTTTGGTGATCTCCTGCGCCACGAACACCGACCGGTGTCTCCCCCCGGTACACCCGATGGCAATGTGCACATAGGCCTTGGCGGCGGCCTGATAGCGCGGCAGCAGAAAGGTCAGCAGCTCGACAATCCGGTCGATCGCACCCTGATAGGCCGGGTCTTCGGTCACGAAGGCACCAACCGGCGCATCCAATCCGGTCATCTCGCGCAACGATCGGTCCCAGTACGGATTGCGCAGGAATCGCATGTCGAACACCAGATCGGCGCTGGGCGGCATGCCGCGCGCAAAGCCGAAGCTGGTGACGATGATGCTGGTGGGCGATTGTTCCAGCGCAAAGCGCGCGCGGATTTCCTGCTGCAGGTCGGAGACCGGCAGGTTGGTGGTATCGATGACATTTTCCGCCCAGCGGCGCAGCGGCTGCAGCCATTCGCGCTCTTCGGCAATGCCCGCCTCGGCGGACCGGTCCTGGGCCAGGGGGTGGCGGCGGCGCGTCTCGGCATAGCGGCGCTGCAGTTCGCGCCCTGCGCAATCGAGGAAAAGCGTGCTGATCGCATATTCGGGCCGCTCTTCCAGATCGCGCACCTGACGCACGATCGAACCGGGATCGAACCCGCGCGTGCGCGTGTCGAAGCCGATGGCCAGCGGGCGCTCCTGCCCGTCGCGCCGGACGGCCTGGGGCGTGTCCATCAGCAGCGGCAAAAGCCGGATGGGAAAATTGTCGATCGCCTCCCAGCCCAGATCTTCCAGTGTCTTGAGCGTGGTCGATTTGCCGGCTCCAGACAGCCCGGTGACCAGCAATACCCGGTGCGGCTCTTCGGCTTGCGGGCTGGACTGCTCTGCACTGGAATCGGTCATCGGCCACTCCCGGCATGGCGCGCGGCACACGGGCCGCGCATGCCCCCCGCACTAGCCCTTCAGGCCATAAGCTTGCAACGCCATTTCGGCCTTGATCGGCAGCACCCGGCTATCGGGCGACAGCAGAATCTCAGGGACAGCCAGGCCAAGAATGATCCGCTGCTGGCTGCGCTCGATCCAGCGCGGCGCGGCGCGGTTGAGCTCGATCAGCAGCGCGACGGGACAATCCGGACCCGGCTCGACCGGCAGCAGCCCCAGATTGCGTATCTCGATCAGCCCGCCGATATTGGGCGCGGGCGACGCGATCAGGCGCCCGTTCCCGGGCCGCAACGCCGTGTGATCGTCGCTGATCAGCCGCGCGCCGCGATCGATCAGCGCCAGCGCCAGCTCGGACTTGCCGATTCCCGATTCGCCGCTGATCAGCAGCGCCGCTCCGCCGATGCTGACGCAGCTGGCCGGATAGGTGCATGAATCACCCTGTGCCATCTTGTCCTCCCCCTGCTCCGTTTTCGGATTACCCCCGGTTTAGCGTCACACTCAGGCCGGGGAAATGGGCAGTTCCTGATGGTCCATCGCCGGCAGGCAGATTTCGAACACTGCGCCTGGCGCGCCGTCATCCCGGTCGGCGACGGTGATGGTGCCGTGATGCCCCTCCACGATCGTCCGCGCGATCGCGAGGCCCAGGCCGCTATGCTGGCCGAACGCCTCGCCTTCGGGCCGTGCGCTGTGAAAGCGACGGAAGATCGCCTCGCGCTCGCTGGGCAGCACGCCCGGGCCCTCGTCGATCACCCGCACCAGCACGCGCCCGCGCATCTGCGTCGCCTCGATCCGCACCAGCCCGCCCGGCGGCGAGAAGGACACCGCATTGTCGAGCAGGTTCGAGATCACCCGCTCCAGCCGGGTCCCCTCGCCCATCACCACCGCCACGCCGCGCCGAGGCCGGGCAAAGGCGGTCTCGCGCCCCTGGTTCAATCCGCGCGACCGACGCAGCTCGAGCAGATTCTCGATCATCTCGCCCAGGTCGATCGGCTCAAACCGGGTCCGGGTGAGCTGCGCATCGACGCGCGAGGCTTCCGAAATGTCGGTAATCAGCCGGTCGAGACGGCGGACATCGCTGCAGGCAATCTCGAAAAGCTGCGCCCGCAGTCCTTCGTCCTTGACGCTGCCCAACCCTTCGAGCGCCGAGCGCAGCGAGGCGAGCGGGTTCTTGAGCTCGTGGCTGACATCGGCGGCAAAGGCCTCGGTCGCATCGATCTTCTGGCGCAGCGCCATGCTCATGTCGGACAGCGACCGCGCAAGCAAGCCGATCTCGTCACCGCGCGAAGGCAGCCGCGGTACCACCACCTCGCGCGCGCGGCCCAGCCGCACCCGCACCGCCGCGCTCGCCAGGCGGCGCAGCGGCTGGACGATCGTGCGCGCCAGGAACAGCGAGAACAGCACCGAGACGATCGTGGTTGCCAGCACGATCATCGCCAGGTTGAACCGCTCTGCGCGGACAATCCGGGTGATGTCGCGCGCATTATAGCTGGTCAGCAGCACGCCGTCGCCGCGTGGCAGGGCAATCGCTGCGCTGATCATCGGCGTGCGGTCGGGCGCATAGCGCATGCGGGCATAAGCCCCCTGGCCGGAGCGAGCCGCCGCCGCTTCGGGCCAGTTCTGCAGCCGGTCGGGCTGGCGCTCGGCATAGAAATCGACCCTGGCGGCATCGACCAGCCAGTCGAACCCCTGGTCCAGCAAGCGTGCGGCATGCCGCTGCCACGGCTCCTCATCGGGATTGCGCAGCTCATATGTGGGGCGGCCGAGCGCAAAGCTGTCGAGCCTTATCACACCGCTGCGATCATAGAGCCGGATGCGCGAGCCATAGCGCGTGCTGACCGCCCGCATCATCGCGACGCGCCCCGGCTGGTCCAACCGCTCGAGCGCGTGCGCCAGCAGCCATATGCTCTGCTGCTCCTGCTCCAGCCGCTCCTGGATGATCTGTTCGCGATAGCTGTCGAGATACAGCAGGCCACCGCCCAGCATGGCGATGGCGAACACGTTGACCGCCAGAATCCGCCAGGTCAGCGATACCCGGCGGGTCCAGCCCAGCCTGCCCACGGGCAGGTTATTCGCCAGCGAATCGGTATCCGGCGCCATATAACGTATCGATTGCTGAAAACTCCGGATCGACCTCGCGGAACTTGCGCCGCAGCCGCTTGATATGGCTGTCGATGGTCCTGTCATCGACGTAAACGTCATCCTGATACGCCGCATCCATCAGCTGGTTGCGGCTCTTGACCACGCCGGGCCGCGCCGCCAGCGCCTCGAGGATCAGGAATTCGGTGACCGTCAGCGTCACCTTCTTGCCGTCCCAGCTGACCATGTGCCGCGCCGGGTCCATCTCCAGCCGGCCCCGCACGATCGGTTCGGCGGCTGGCTCGTTGCTCGGCTGATCGGGCGTGCGCATCAGCTCTGCGCGCCGCAGGATCGCCTTGATCCGCGCGATCAGCAACCTCTGCGAAAAGGGCTTGGTGATATAATCGTCCGCGCCCATCGCCAGGCCCAGCGCCTCGTCGAGCTCCTCGTCCTTCGAGGTCAGGAAGATCACCGGCACCGCGCTCGTCTCACGCACCCGGCGCAGCAGTTCCAGCCCGTCCATGCGCGGCATCTTGATGTCGAACAGGCACAGATCGGGCGGGGTTTCGGTGATCGCCTTGAGCGCCGCCTCTCCGTCCGAATACAGGCGCGTGACAAAGCCCTCTGCCTGCAGCGCGATCGATACCGATGTCAGAATGTTGCGGTCGTCATCGACCAGCGCAATCACTGCCGCCATGAGTGGCTCTATCCTCCTCGATATAGCTGTCTGCGGGTCGCATATCATGGCGACGGGGTAAACCGCTATCTGCCACTTGCCGCGGCGCAGCATTTTGGGTGTGCACACACAACAATGCACCACCCGTGTTATGACACCGGTAGCAGCTATTGACAGAGTGCCGAGCGGTGGTCTTGGACGATTGCATCACGAGGGAAGAACTGCGTGAGTCGCCGTGGATTGCAAAGGCTGGCGGGTGGGCGCGAGATCAGCCGAAGGCGGCACCAACTTGGGAGAATTTCAGCAGTGGCCAATAAATCCAAAGTTTCGCTTGCCGATCAGGGCTTTACCGCAACCGACAACCAGCACTGGAACCTGGGCACCGAAGCCCTGGTCGAAGAAGCCCTGCGCAATGGCGAAGGATCGCTGGCCAAGGGCGGCGCACTGGTCGTTGCGACCGGCAAGCACACTGGCCGCAGCGCCAATGACAAGTTCATCGTCCGCGATGCGGAGACCGAGAACACCGTCTGGTGGGGCAAGACCAATGTCGCGATGACGCCGGAAAACTTCGCGACGCTGAAGGCCGATTTCCTCGCCTTCCTGGGCGAAAAGCCGAAGCTGTACGTGCAGGACCTGTTCGGCGGATCGCAGCCCGAATATCGCGTCAATGTCCGCGTCATCAACGAATTCGCCTGGCACAACCAGTTCATCCGCACCCTGCTGGTCCGCCCCAAGGCGGAAGAGCTGACCGATTTCGTGCCCGAATACACGATCATCGACCTGCCCAGCTTCCGCGCTGACCCGGCCAAGCATGGCACGCGCAGCGAGACCGTGATCGCGGTCAACCTGTCGGAAAAGCTGATCCTGATCGGCGGAACCGCTTATGCCGGCGAGATGAAGAAGTCGGTTTTCGGCATTCTCAACTATCTGCTGCCCACCAAGGGCGTGATGCCGATGCATTGCTCCGCCAATATCGGCCCCGAAGGCGACACGGCTGTGTTCTTCGGCCTGTCGGGCACCGGCAAGACCACGCTCAGCGCAGATGCCAGCCGCACGCTCATCGGTGACGACGAGCATGGCTGGTCGGACACCGCCGTGTTCAACTTCGAAGGCGGCTGCTATGCCAAGATGATCAACCTGTCGCCCGAGGCCGAGCCCGAAATCTACGCCACCACCGGACGCTTCGGCACGGTGCTGGAAAATGTGGTGATGGATCCGGCCACCCGCACGCTCGATTTCGCCGACAATTCGCTGGCGGAAAACAGCCGCGGTTCCTACCCGATCGACTTCATTCCCAATGCGTCGAAGGACAATCTGGGTCCGGTGCCGAAGAACATCATCTTCCTCACTGCCGATGCCTATGGCGTGCTGCCCCCGATCGCGCGGCTGACCCCGGAACAGGCGATGTACCACTTCCTTTCGGGCTATACCGCACGCGTCGCCGGCACAGAAATCGGCGTGACCGAGCCTTCGGCGACCTTCTCGACCTGTTTCGGTGCGCCGTTCATGCCGCGTCACCCTTCGGTCTATGGCAATCTGCTGAAGGAGCGCATCGCCAAGGGCAATGTCACCTGCTGGCTGGTCAACACCGGCTGGACCGGCGGCAAGCACGGCGTCGGCAGCCGCATGCCGATCAAGGCAACGCGGGCATTGCTCAACGCCGCGCTCGACGGCAGCCTGAACAGCACCGAATTCCGCACTGATCCGAATTTCGGCTTCGAAGTCCCGGTCAGCGTGCCGGGCGTCGACACCGCGATCCTCGATCCGCGCGGCACCTGGGCGGACAAGGCCGATTATGACGCCACCGCGCAGAAGCTGGTCGGCCAGTTCATCGATAATTTCGCGCAGTTCGAAGAGCATGTCGATGAGGCGGTCCGCGCCGCCGCCCCGCAACGTCAGGCCGTCGCTGCCTGACCCGGCCCGGTTCACGATCGGGCCTTCGCTTCTGAAAGCCCGATCATGACCGACCACACAATCCGATTTTTCGATTCCAGCACAGCCGTTCGCCACCTTGGCGAACGGCTGATCGCTTCATGCCTGCCGCGCGAGGAATGGACGCACGAGGCGCATGTCGCCGCCTGCTACTGGCTCACAGCCGAGCGGCCGGATATCGATCTGACCCGCGATCTTCCGGGCATCATCTGCCGCCACAATGCCAGCGTCGGCACGCCCAACACTGACAGCAGCGGCTTCCATGCGACAATCACGCACTGCTATGCAGTCGGCGTCACCGCCTATCACCGGCGCTGCGATCCCGATCTGCCGCTCGCCCAGCGGGTCAACGCGCTGCTGACAGAGCCTGAAGGCGCGCGCAACTGGCCGCTGCGTTTCTTTTCGCGCGACCGGCTGTTCTCGGTCGAGGCGCGCCGTGCGGTGATTTTACCAGATGTCGCGCCGCTACCGGAGTGAATGTCGTGGCTACGCCCCTGCCCCCATGTTAACTTGCAGCCAAACAAAGGGAGCTGAACGCATGGATTTCCTCAACAACATCGTCGGCCAGCTGGGCGGCGTCGACAAGATTGCTGGCCTCGCCAAGCAGGTAGGCCTGAGCGAAGAGCAGGTCCAGTCCGCGATGGCAGCGCTGGGCAAAGCCGCACCCCAGCCCGGCGACACGGTGGCATCCGCTGCTGAGTCCACCGGCCTGCCGATGGACAAGCTGCAGGACCTGCTCGCCCAGGTCGGCGGCGAGGATGCGCTGAAAAAGGTCACCGGCTTCCTGGATCAGGATGGCGACGGCAACCCGGTCAACGACATCATGGGCTTCGCGAAGAAGTTCACCGGGCAGTAAGTCGCCCCTGCTGCTGCGCGCTCCATCCTCTCCCCTCCCGCGTGCGGGAGGGGCAGCGCGGCCTGCCGCGCGGGGTGGGCCTGAACAGGCACCGTCCGTAAGCTCGCCTGCGGCTCGCCCCACCCCGGCTTCGCTAACCCCTCCCGCCAGCGGGAGGGGAGATTTCGCTCAAAAATCCGCGCCCGGCTCGTCACGAAAAACGGACTTGCACGGTCTTTGATCGGCGGCACGATCCCGCTGCCCTTCCCCCAGCGAGCTGTGGGAGGATTTCAGATTACTCCGCCGCGTCCTTCACACCCTCATCCGCCTCAATGAGCGCAGCATCGCCATAACGCGGCAGCGCCTCTATCTCGTCGATCGTCTCCAGTTCGCGCTTGCCGGTCTCGATGTTGAGCGCGGCGAACTTGCGGCCCGTCGACAGCACATTGCGTTCGAAGCTGCCGACGAACTTGTTGTAATGCCCGACCGCGCTCGACAGGCCCGAGCCGACGCGCTTCAGATGCTCGGCGGAAACCGCAAGGCGGTCATAGAGTTCCTTGCCGAGCTGGCCGATCTGCCGCGCTTCCTGCGCCAGGCCTTCCTGCCGCCACACGCTGGCGACGGTGCGCGCGATTGCAACGAGGTTGGTAGGTGTCGCCAGCAACACCTTCTTTTCAAAGGCATAGTCCCACAGCTTGGCATCATGCTCCAGCGCGGCGGACAGAAAGTGCTCACCGGGCACGAACATGATGACATAATCGGGGGCGTCCTCGAACTGGTCCCAATAGGCCTTGCGTGACAGGCCATCGATATGGGCCTTCATCGAGGCGCAATGCGCAGTCAGCGCGAGCCGACGACCGTCGTCATCTTCCGCCCCGAACGCATCCTGATAGGCATTGAGCGACACCTTGGCGTCGATCACCAGCGAGCGCCCGCCGGGCACCTTGACCACCGCATCGGGGCGCAGCCGCCCATCCTCGGTATCGACGCTCAGCTCCATCAGGAAATCGGTGCGTTCGGCCAGGCCGCAGCTTTCGAGCACGTTGCGCAGCTGCTGTTCGCCCCAGCGGCCACGCGCCTTGGGCGCATTGCGCAGCGAGTTGACCAGACGTGCGGCCTCGGCCTGCACCCGGTCCTGCCCGGCGCGCATCTGCTCGATCAGGCCGGTGAGATTGCCATAGGCCTCGCTCCGCGTCGCCTCGATCTTCTGAACCTGTTCTTCATAGGTCTTGAGCCGCTCACCCACCGGGGCGAGCAGGGTGCGGATCTTTTCCTCGTTCTTTTCCTCAGACTGCGCAAAGCGCTCGTTCGCGCGGCGCAGGAACGCCTCCTGCGCTTCACCGAGCAGCTTGTTGCCGACCTCGCCGAACTGCTGGACCAGCTGTTCGCGCGCCTCGACCAGCAAGCGCACCTGCTTGTCGTGATTGGCCGCATCGGCCTTGAGCGCGGACAGCTGGGTGGAAGCGGCCTCATACTGGCCACGTACCGTATCGAGCCGTTCGGCCAGATCGTCGGCCTGGCGAGCGCGTTCGCTAGCAGCGGCCAGTTGCCCCCCCAGGGTCGCATTGTGCTGCCGCGCTTCGTCGAGCTTGCCGGCAAGCTCATCGGCCAGCTTCGCTCGCTCGCTCGCGCCAGCCAGGTCGCGGATCGCGGCGTTGAACTGCTCCTGCAAAGTCTTGAACGCCGCCTGCGCTTCCTCGCGCTCGGCACGGGCAATGGCGACAGGCTTGCCGCCCAGCCACCAGCCGATGGCAAGCCCGATGACCAGGGCAATGATGTTGAGGATGGCGACCATGGGGTCCATGAGAGGTTTCCGCGCTGAGGAGTGGAACGAAAGGCGAACCTAGAGCGCACCAACCGGCTTGGCAATGGGGCATTGCCGCCGAACCGGGTGATGCCTGTTTCCGTCATTCCCACGCACGCGGTTATCCCGCTTCCTGCCCACCGCCGGACAATTAGCGGGCTCCCCGCTTCCGCAGGGGTCACAGCTATTCTTTGTTACATTCTAGGGGGTAATCAGGCAGCCTTGCGCAGCTTCTCGAGCTTTTTCAGCACCATCTGGCGCTTGAGGCGCGACAGGTGGTCGATGAACAGGATGCCTTCAAGATGATCCATCTCGTGCTGGAGGCAGGTGGCCATCAGGCCCTCCATCGCTTCCTCATGCACCTTGCCGTCCAGGTCCTGCCACCGGGCGCGGATCGATGCGGGGCGTTCGACTTCGGCATATTGGTCGGGGACCGACAGGCAGCCCTCGTTATACAGCGACTGTTCGGCCGAAGGATCGAGAATTTCGGGATTGATGAAGACGCGCGGGGCGCGGATCGGCTTGCCCTCTTCGTCTTCCTGTTCCTGCAGGTCGATCACCAGCACGCGCTGGGGCACGCCCACCTGGATCGCAGCCAGACCAATGCCGGGTGCATCGTACATCGTCTCGAACATGTCGGCGACCAGCGTCCGCAGTTCATCGTCGAACGTCTCGACAGGGGTGGAGACGGTCTTCAGCCGCGGATCGGGCACTTCAAGGATGGGACGGATAGCCATGCCGCCCAGATATGACTGCAATGCGGCGCGGTCAAGCCGTGCGGGGGCCGATCAGGCCCGACCGAAGCTGCGCTGCGCGCCCAGGCTCGCGCCTGCCATATTGGGCTTGCGGCCAAAGGTGCGCCGTTCGACCAGCGGGTTGGCCTCTTTTTCCAGCAGCGTCAGAGATCCGGAGAACATGTCGCGCAGGCCTACCACATCTTCGAGCAGCTCGTCCGGCTCAACATGGGTCTCGACGCAATGCCGCGCCACCATCTCGATCTTTTCGGCCAGCAGACCCAGCCGCTCCGCACCGAACTGATGCGCTTCGCTCTTGAGCGTATGCGCAGGCAGCACGAGCCGAGCGGCGCTGCGCTCCCGCATCGCGGTCTCTATCGCGTCGACCGATTTGACCCCGTCTTCGCGGAAATAGCCCAGGATGCGCACGAAATCGCCGCCCAGGGTCGCACGCGCTTCGGCATAGGTCGACCAGTTAATCAACGGTGCCTCTTGATACGACATGATGCAATCTCCCGACGTGCCCCAAAGCACTCAAGGCTCAAATTACATCGCGAATGGTAAATGAAGTCTTGCGCGAGCCAAGTAACTGCAACGTTCAACAACAAAAACCATGTTTTCAGTGCCGGATCAGCTAAGCGCCGAAAATCAGTTGTTCGAGAACGGGTTTTTCGGTGCGCGATAGGTGATGCGGACCGGAACCGCGCCGAAACCCAGCTCGCGCCTGAGTCCATTGACCAGATAGCGCGAATAGCTTTCCGGCAGCTCGTCCACCCGGGTGCCGAAGATGACAAAGCCCGGCGGGCGCACCTTGGCCTGGGTGATATAGCGCAGCTTGATGCGCTTGCCGCCGGGGGCTGGCGGCGGATTGGTCTCCACCGCCATTTCGAACCAGCGGTTGAGCTGGCCGGTGGAAACGCGGCGCGACCAGGCGGTGCGGGTTTCGAACGCGACCTTGATCAGCGTATCGATGCCCTTGCCGGTGACGCCCGAAATGGTGAGCACGGGCACGCCCTTGAGCTGCGCCAGGCCCTCGTCGAGCGCGGCCTTGATGCCGTTGAACAGGCTCGACGCGTCCTGCGCCACATCCCATTTGTTGATCGCGATGACCAGCGCGCGGCCTTCCTTGATCACATGATCGGCGATCTTGAGCTCCTGCAGCTCGAGCCCGCGCGTGGCATCAAGCAGCAGTACCACGACCTCGGCATAGTCGATCGCGCGGCGCGCATCGGCGACCGAGAGCTTTTCCAGCTTGTCGGTCACCTTGGCCTTCTTGCGCATCCCCGCGGTATCGATCAGCCGCACCTTGCGCGAGGGCGCGCCGTCGGCGGGCTCCCAGGTCCAGTCGATCGCGATCGAATCGCGGGTGATGCCTGCTTCCGGTCCGGTGATCAGCCGGTCCTCGCCGAGAATCTTGTTGATCAGCGTCGATTTGCCCGCATTGGGGCGTCCGACGATCGCCAGCTGCAATGGCGCTGCCTCCAGCGCGCTTTCATCGATCGATTCGGCATCGAGATGCACCGCGGCAAACTCGGTTTCCGCCTCGCCGCCCTCATCCCAATCCTCGATCAGTGGGCGCAGCGCGTCGAACAGCTCGGCGACGCCGACGCCGTGTTCGGCGCTGAACGCGATCGGTTCGCCCATGCCCAGCGCATAGGATTCCATCAGGCCGCCATCTGCCGCCCTGCCTTCCGCCTTGTTGCCCATCAGGATGATCGGCGTCTTGGTGGTGCGCAGCCAGCGGGCGATTTCCTCGTCGAGCGGGGTCAGCCCGGCGCGCGCATCGAAGACGAAGATCGCCGCGCGCGCGCTGGCGACAGCGGCTTCGGTCTGCTGGCGCATGCGGCCAGGCAGCGTTTCGGGGTCCTCGTCCTCATAGCCTGCGGTATCGACGATCTGGAAATGCAGGCCCAGCAGCTCTGCCTTGCCAACGCGGCGGTCGCGCGTGACACCGGGCTGGTCATCGACCAGCGCCAGCTTCTTGCCGACCAGCCGGTTGAACAGGGTTGATTTGCCGACATTGGGTCGGCCGATGATGACGATTTCGGGTAACATGATTGCGCCTGTATCGCGGAAGGGAGGCTTTGTCTCCCCCCGCGATCAGACAGGCATCACCGATAGGCGGTAATCGTGCCGCCGTCGTCGAGGATATAGAGCGTGTTGTCGGCCACGATCGGCGGCAGCGACACCTTTTCCTTGAGCTCGAACAGCAGCGAGAAGGTGCCGTCCGCAGGGTTGACCGCACCGACTTCGCCTTCGGTGTTCACCGTGAACAGGCGACCACCGGCCAGCACCGGGCCGTTCCAGTAGATCGCGCCGGTCTTTTTCTTTTCCTTGCGATAGCGCTGCAGCTGGGTGGACCAGCGCACCTTGCCGGTGGCGCGCGCGATGCACAGGATGCGCGCATCGTCGGTCAGCACGAACAGCCATTCGCCCGCGATCACCGGGGTCGAAATGCCTGCGATATTCAGTTCCCAGATGCGCTGGCCGGTGACCAGTTCATAGGCGGCCATGCGGCCCCCCTCACCCACCGCATAGACGCGGCCACGATCGATGATCGGGTCGGCATCGATATCGGTCAGCGTCGACACCGAGGTCGAGATACTGGTGCGCGCGAGCGCGTCCGACCACAGGTTGCGGCCATTCTCGTAGCGATAGGCGATCAGCTCGCCGCTGGAGAAGCCTGCGACCACGGTGCCCTGCCCTGCAGCAGGAGCGGCCACGCCGAACACGCCTGCCTGGCCGAGCGATCCGCTCTGGTTCCAGGTGGTGGTGCCATCGGTCTGGTTGAGCGCGATGAGCTGATTGTCCTGCGACATCACATAGACCGAGCCAAAGGCCAGGGTCGGTGATCCGCGCAGCGGGCCTGCCGGCTTGACGCGCCAGATCTGCGAACCGTCTGCCGGGTTGAGCGCGGCCACTTCGCCGACGCCGTTGGTGGCATAGACGCGGTTGGCATCGACGCTGACGCCGCCGCCGAACACGGACGACGTTCCGCCCTTGTCGGGTTCCAGCGTGACCGACCAGACCTGCGTACCGGAGGCAGCATCATAGGCATGCACGGTGCCGTTGGTGTCGATCGCGTACAGGCGGCCATTATAAACGACCGGCGCGGCAGCCAGGCGGACGCGCAGGCTCGATCCGGCAATCCGGGCGCTCCAGGCGCGAGCGAGATTGTCGCCGATGGTCAGATGGCCAATGGCCTTGGTCGCGGTGCCGCTGGGCTGGTTCCAGTTGGCGTTGGTCACCGCAGGCGGCAGGATCACCGAAACGCCCGCCAGATCCTTGTCGACATTCGCGCCGCTTTCAGCGCGGGTAAGGATGGATGTGCGATTGCCCACCGTGGGCGTCACCTTGGGCTTGTCTCCGCCACCCAATACGCCGCACCCTGCCAGCGTCGCCGACAGCGCGAGAATCATCGCCCATTTTGCCTTGTGCATTGCCAGTCAAGCTCCCCGAATCATCACAAAATCAACGTCAACGGTAGCGACCCGCAAAACTTATCTTACTGCGCACCCGCCGGTGCAGCCAGCCCCGGCGCAGCAACCGGAGCAGCGACGCCCTGCGCCTTGCTCGGATCATCCACCGCGTCGACGCCCATGACACCGGCCAACTGACGCGCACGTGAACGAATGGTTTCAGGCACCTGCTTGTCTTCCGCCAGCTTCTGGAACAGCGGCCCGGCCAAATCGGGCTTGTTCATCCGCATGTGCGCAATCGCGACCATCTCGCCTGCACTGCCGAACCAGGGGTTGCCAGGCACCGCCAGCGGCTTCAGCCGCGCGACGACATCGGCAGGCTTCAGGCTGTCATATTCCGCCGCAGTCTGCCGGATCAGCGCCAGATCGCGCAGCGGCTGCGGCAGGCTGTCGTCGCCTGCAACCTTGGCGAACAGCGCAGCTGCGGCCTTGGGATCATTCTGTTCCTGCTTGATGCCCGCTTCCAGCAGCTGGGCCGCAGCGCGATACCCAGGCTGATCAGCGGTCTCGAGAGGCTTCAGCGCATTGGCGGCGCCCGCAAGATTGTTGCCGCGCACCGCATCAAGCGCATTGGTGAGCTCTTCGCCGCGCACGCCTGCATCTTCGGTCTGCATGTGCCGGTACCAAAACCAGCCGCCCAGCGCGAGCAGGATGACGACGATACCGATCAGCAGCTGCTTGCCGTAATTCTGGACGATGCCGGTCATCTGATCCTGGCGCAGCGCCTCATCGACTTCGCGCAGGAACATGTTGTCGCGCGCGGCATCTGCGTCCTGTTTCGGTGTCAGCGCCAAAAGGGGGCTCCTTGCATAGCTTTCAGGGCCGCAAGGCTTTCGCCCCGGCTCAAGGTCAGCGTCTTTAACCGCCGTGCCGGGCAAAAGCCATGGCAAATTTGCCGCAGCTTTTGCCCGCGTCAGAAGCGCTTTCTGAAGCTGAGCGAGACGACGCGGCCCTGGGGATCGATGAAGCCGGGCTGGTAACGCAGCGGCACCTCGCCTGCCTCATTCGTCACCCGCTGCTGGGCGTTGAAGATATTGTCGACCCCCAGGCGCAGCCGCGATCCCTTGAGGAACGGCAGCGCCTCGGTGAGCTTGGGCTTGTTGTCGAAATTGACAAAGGCGCGCATGCCGAAGGTCGCAATATCGTTGAAGCGAAGATCGGTCGAACCGGCCAAGCCGCCGCCATCGACCCGCGATCCGCTCTGATAATTGCCGGTAAAGCGCAGACCGATGCCGTTCAGGAACAGCCCGCCTTCCAGCTCGACCCCATGGCGCGGCACGCCCCCGCTCGACCCGATGGCAGACCCGTTCAACAGGTCGAGCTCGGCCAGTCCCGGACGGATGCGGATGGTCTCGGCAAAGCGGACGGTATGATAGATCGAGATGTTCCAGCGGCCGCCACGGCCGCCGGCTCCGGGGCCGAAGCCGCCCATCGGGCCGCGCGGAGGACCACCTGCACCCGGGCCTCGCGGCGGTCCGCCTGCACCAGCCCGCTCGCCTCCGGGACTACCGGGCGGCGGACCACCCGCACCCGGTCCGCGCGGAGGCCCGCCCGCGCCGGGGCCGCCGGGACCGCCGGCGCCGCCCGCGCCGCCGCGCTCGTCGCCACCGATCCGCTTGGAGAAGTTGATGCCATAACGCAGCCGGTCGCTGGTCACGCGGTCATAATTGATCGCGCGCTGGTCGATGGCCAGCAGCGTGCCATCGGTGTCGCGGATGATCCGGTCCGGGAAGGCCGCCTCGATCTCGGGCGTCAGGATCGGGAAGGACGCGGTGGTGCCATAGCTGCGGTTGCGGATGAACTCGGCCAGGAAATCGAGCCCCTCGACGAACGGCGGGCGATAGCTGAGCGAGACCTTGACGTCGCGCCGCTCTTCAGCCGTCAGTAGCGGATTGCCGCCCGAAATGATCGTCGCCAGCACGGTCTCGTTACGCGCAAGGTCGAAGGTGCTGACATTGGGCGTCACGATCTGCGGATCGCCAAGCTGGCCAATGCCGGGCGCAGCCTCCTCGCCGATCAGCGAGGCCTGGATGGTCACCGTGTCGGTCGGCGACCAGTTGAGGCCATAGCCGAAGCTGAGCAACCCGCCGATATCGCTCAATTCGCGATAGCCCAGATTGCCATTGACCGAAAGCTTGCCGAACCAGTCGCTCATATAGGTGTCGACCAGCGGCACATCGATATTGGCCGAGACATTGGCCTCGCTGCGGGTGAGCGAGACGCTGCCCTGCCCGGCCCGGCGGCTGTCGGTCGAGTCCTGCAGCCGACGCGCAAAGCCGCCGACCAGTGTCAGGTTGACCGGGCCGGCGGGCAGGTCCGCCAGCTTGCCATTGGCGGTCAGCTGGGTGTTGAACAGCTGGTTGCGGCTTTGTGCGGTGTCGCTGACCAGTCCGGGGAGCAGGCTGCCCAGCGTTCCGGTGAACGGATTGATCGCACCGGTGGCGCGCGAAATCGCCGCCTGGACCCCGCTGACATCGACCGGCTGGTCGATGACCGTCAGCGTATCGATGCGGGTATAGTCGCCGGTCAGCGCCCATTTCCAGTTGGCGGGCAGCACGCCATTGGCATTGAAGCCCAGCGAATAGGTGTCGGTGTCGATGGTCCGCGTGATCGCGCGCGGATCGCCAAAGGCGGTGAGCAGGCTGACATCGCGGCCGAACGGGTTGAACGGATTGGCCGTAGGAATGGTCAGCGTCGCGGTGTTGAGCCCCAGAAGCGACGTGGCGGCATTGTTGCTATAGGTCGCGTTGACTTGCACATTGGTGTCCGGGCCGAGATTGCGGATATAGGTCGCATTGGCCTGGATCCGGTCGGAATTGGGGATGAGCGTGCGGAACTCGCCCAGGTCGGTGGTGTTGGGCGCTGCGGTGAAGGCGGAAAGCGCAGGCACTCCGGTGATGCCCTGCGGCACACCGGCCAGCGACACGCTGCGTCCGGCCAGCGCGCTCAACGCCGGGCTGATATCCGCCCCGGTCCCGAAGGGCGATGCCCCGATATTGCCGCCAAGCGCAAAAGGCGCGCTGCTATCCGGCTGGACGATGCCGCGCTCGCTCTCGCGCAGCGCCGTCGCCATCTCATATTCGACATCGACGATCAGCCGCGTGTTCTTGCCCAGCTTGGTGAACGTGCCCTCGAATTCGGTGGTGCCATAGCCGCCCTGGGTCGACAGGCCATTGTCGACCTCTGCCGCCAGGCTCTGATAATTTTCGACCAGGATGAAGTTGATGACGCGCTGGTCGGGGCGGAAGCCGTATTTCAGCGCCAGTTCCTCGGGGAACACCTCGACCTTGGCGATGGCCTCGGGCGGGATGTCGCGGATGGCGCGGAAGCCTGAAATCCGCTGGCCGTTGAGCAGCACGACCGGCCCGTCGCCGCCGCGCCCGCGCGCGCTGCCGGTCTGCGGCGCAATCTGCTGCAGCAGCTCGGCAAGCGACGATGCACCATAGCTCGCAATGTCCTGCGCATTCAGCTCTGCGACGGGCGGTATATCGGTCTGGATCGAACCGCGCAGACGTTCGGCCACCACGACGATCGTCTCGCCATCGCTATCGGGTTCGGTATCGGGCGGCGAAGGCTCGGACGGAGTCTGCGCCTGGGCGGTATCTGCCGCAGCCGCCTTGGCATCGACCGTCTCATCGTCCAGCGAGGCCGCCAGCGCCGCCGGGCTGGTCGCGATCAACAGTGCCGAAGCGAAGGACATGCCCAGCCAGGGGCGCACAGATACGGGGGGCGTCATCCGGGATCGCAGCGGAAGCATCATGGGGGCGGTGTCTCTTTATCGTTTGCGCAGATGGGGAACGCGCATGGGGGGATTTGTCTGTTGCAGCGCAATATGATGCGCAAAGCCGCCTTAGCCAGTGCTGAATTGTAACAAATTTTGGCGCATGGCCCGGCAGCGGTGCGGCAAGTCGCCCAAACTCCCGTCTTTTCTTTTGCACGCTTTGTCTGTAAGGCGCGCTGAACTTTGCGTAGGCCCATGGACTCCATGACCGCGCAACACGGTGGTGCGAAAGGTCGCACCGCCATCACAGCAAACCACATTGCAGGGGCCGAATGGCAAAAGAAGAACTTCTCGAAATGCGCGGCCAGGTGGTCGAACTGCTTCCCAACGCGATGTTCCGCGTCAAGCTGGAAAACGATCACGAAATCCTGGGCCATACCGCCGGCAAGATGCGCAAGAACCGCATCCGCGTGCTGGTGGGCGATGAGGTTCTGGTCGAGCTGACCCCTTATGATCTGACCAAGGGCCGGATTACCTACCGCTTCAAATAATGCCGAAGCTGATCCTCGCATCGGCCAGCCCCCGCCGCCAGCAGCTGCTGGCACGGATCGGCATTACTGCGGACGCCATCATCCCCGCAGATATCGACGAAACGCCGAACAAGGCGGAACTGCCGCGCGTCTATGCCCGGCGCATGGCGGCCGAAAAGGCAGCGGTGATCGCATCCCAGCATCCCGATGATGCCGTGCTGTCCGGCGATACCGTGGTTGCGGCCGGACGCCGCATCCTGCCCAAAGCAGAGAGCGAGGCCGATGCCCGCTATTGCCTGGAGCTGCTGTCCGGTCGCCGCCACATGGTGCTGTCCGCAGTCACGCTGATGCTGCCGGGCGGGCGCGCGCTGCACCGGCTCTCGGAGAGCACTGTCACCTTCAAGCGGCTGCATGCCGAAGAGCTGGAAGCCTATATCGCCGGCGGCGAATGGCAGGGCAAGGCGGGCGGCTATGCCATCCAGGGCAGCGCCGAAGCGCTGATCCGCTCCATGGCGGGCAGCTATAGCGGCATCATGGGCCTGCCCCTGTACGAAACGCGCAGCATGCTGCTGAGCGCGGGCCTGTTGCCGCGCCCGGCATGATGCACTGGCTGTATGAAGCGGGCATAGGCGAAGAGCGCGCGGCGCTGATCGAACAGGGTCGCCTGACAGAGGCCCGCATCCAGCGGCAGGACGAGCCGCACCTTCCCGGCGCCATTATCGACGTGAAGCTGCTGGCCAGAAGCGCGGGCGGTCATCGCGCACGCGCGCTGATGCCCGATGGCAGCGAGGCGATGCTGCAGCCGCTCCCCAAGGGGGTGAGCGAAGGGGCCATTGTCCGCGCCGAAATCGTGCGCGAGGCGCTGGTCGAACCCGGCACCCTACGCACCAAGCCGCCCCGGCTGCGGCCCGTAGCACCAGAGACGCCGCTGCGCCCTGCCCCCAGCCTGATCGAGCGGATCGAATCGCAAGGCCTGGACATCGTCCGTTGCATCGCCGCCGGGACCGACAGCCTGGCCGATGCTGGCTGGAACGAACTGATCGACGAGGCGGAAACCGGCCAGATTGGATTCGCCGGCGGGATGCTGACCTTCTCGCCGACCCCGGCGATGATGGTTGTCGATGTCGATGGCGATCTGGCTCCCCGCGCGCTGGCGCTGGCTGCTGCGCCTGCCCTGGCCGAGGCGATCCGGCGGCACGGCATGGGCGGCAGCATCGCCGTCGATTTCCCGACGCTGGGCGACAAGGCCGATCGCAACGCTGTGATGGCTGCCTTTGATGCGGCCATGTCCACCGCGTGCGAGCGCACCGCGATCAATGGCTTTGGCCTGATGCAGATCGTCATTCGGCGGACAGGCGCGTCGCTGATCGAACTGCATGCCGCCGATCCGGTCCGCTGGCAGCTGCTCGCCCGGTTGCGCAGCGCCGAGCGCGGTATCGGGACAGGCATACTCCGCCTCGATCTGCCCAGCGCCGAATCGCAGCTGCTCGGCGCCAGGCCCGAATGGCTGGACGCGCTGCAGCGCCGCACCGGACGCATGGTTGCGGTCAGCGCGGTTTCTGCCTAGATGCATCGATCATGAGCACGCCCCGCCCCTGCCCCTTGTGCAAAAAGCCTGCACGGCCCGATTTCTCGCCCTTTTGCAGCAAGGCCTGCAAGGATCGCGACCTGCTGAAATGGCTGGGCGAAGGCTATAGCGTGCCCGGCCCGCCCGCTGATCGTCCCGATGCGGAATATGATTGAGCTGCGCGAACGGCACAGCGATTTTGCTATGGACAAGCCTGCCCAAGCCTGCCTATAGGCGGCGCTCCAAATCGCCGGTCTGGCGATGAGCCTTGCAGCCCACCAGCTTTTCCGGTGCGGCGCGGCCCGATGCCCGGGTAGCTCAGTTGGTAGAGCATGCGATTGAAAATCGCAGTGTCGGCGGTTCGATCCCGTCCCCGGGCACCACTTTTTCTTTCAGCCCTTCGTCCTTGCCCTGCATCGCGCTTGCGTTGCCTTCCTTCGCGTCTATCACCTTGGCCGATACCAAGAGGATAGCCCGATGACTCTCAAGGACACGCTCGTTCCCACGTACATGCAGATGCTCAAGGCGCTGTCCGTCTGGATCGACAAGGCGGAAACGCAGCTGGGTGCCGACAAGGCTGCCGACCTGATGAGCGCACGGCTGGCGCCGGACATGTTCCCGCTGTTCACCCAGATCTGCTTTTCTTGCGTGCAGGCGCAGGAAGGCGTGTTCCGCCTTCGCCAGGAGCCCTTTCCCGAAAGCCTGGCCACGCTGCTGAACGAAGGGCGCGGCGCGGGGGAGCAGCGCTGGTCGATTGCCGATGCGCAGGCGCGGATCGCCGGCACGCTCGCCCTCGTCGAAAAGGCATCGGCAGACATGGCCGATCTGCCACCGGAAACCCCCGTCGCCCACAGCCTGCCCAATGGCATGGTGTTCGATCTCAGCGCCGCGCAATATGTCCGCGACTGGGCGATCCCGCAGCTGTTCTTCCACGTGATGGCCGCCTATGCGATCCTGCGCGCGCAGGGGGTGAAACTGGGCAAGGGCGATTATGTCGCGCATATGTTCGCCTATCTGCGCCCGGGAACCATGCCCGCGCCCGCCTGAACGGCGCAACCCGACCGTCCCGATATCGTATTGCCTCAAGACCTTTTGCGGGCAGCACGTCAGTCGCATCAGCGCGGCGTCATCTTGCCGCCCCTAATGGTCGCTATGCTGGGTATTCCGCAACACGGGAGAACGATGATGGGCTATGTTTCCGCCTCTGACGGCACGCAGATTTTCTTCAAGGACTGGGGCCCGCAGGACGCCCAGCCGATCATGTTCCATCATGGCTGGCCGCTGTCGTCCGATGATTGGGACGCGCAGATGCTGTTCTTCCTGAGCAAGGGTTTCCGCGTGATCGCGCATGACCGCCGCGGCCATGGCCGGTCCGAGCAGGTGAGCGAGGGCCATGACATGGACCATTATGCCGCCGATGCCGCCGCCGTCACCGCGCATCTGGACCTCAGGAACGCGGTGCATATCGGCCATTCCACCGGCGGTGGCGAAGCCGCGCGCTATGTCGCGCAGCACGGCATTCCGCAGGGCCGGGTTGCAAAGGCAGTGCTGGTTGCCGCCGTCCCGCCGATCATGGTCAAGACCGACCGCTATCCCGATGGGCTCGAGATGGCAGTGTTCGACGGCTTCCGCAGCGCGCTCGCCGCGAACCGCGCCGCCTTTTTCCGCGATGTCGCATCGGGCCCGTTCTACGGCTTCAACCGCGAGGATTCGGAACCCGATGAGGCGGTCGTCGAAAACTGGTGGCGTCAGGGCATGATGGGCAGCGCCAAGGCGCATTATGAGGGCATCAAGGCGTTCAGCGAGACCGACCAGACGGATGATCTCAAGGCCATGACCGTGCCGACCCTGGTGCTGCATGGCGATGACGATCAGGTGGTGCCCTACAGGAATGCCGCGCTGCTCCAGGCCGACCTGCTGCCGCATGCCGAGATGAAGATCTACGAAGGCCTGTCGCACGGCATGCTCACGGTGAATGCCGATCAGCTGAACGCCGACATCCTCGATTTCATCGGCCGATAATCCAGTGCCCTGCCCGGCCCGCCGCATGCGGTGAGCCGGGCAGGCCGCGACAGCAAAGCACTGTTCTTTCTTTGTTCTTACCTCTATATCAGGGGCATGAGCGAAAAACCGATTCTGCAAAAGCTGGCCGTGCTCGCCGACGCGGCGAAATATGATGCGTCCTGCGCATCGTCGGGCACGGTGCGGCGTGATTCGACCGGCACCAAGGGCATCGGGTCAACTGGTGGCATGGGCATCTGCCACAGCTATGCGCCCGATGGCCGCTGCATATCGCTGCTGAAGATCCTGCTGACCAATTTCTGCATCTATGACTGCCGCTTCTGCATCAACCGCGCGTCAAGCAACGTCCCGCGAGCGCGGTTCAATCCGGCAGAGGTCGTCCGGCTGACGCTCGACTTCTACAAGCGCAACTATATCGAGGGGCTGTTCCTGTCCTCCGGCATCATTCGGTCGGAAGATTACACGATGGAGCAGCTGGTCGAGGTCGCGCGGCTGCTGCGCGAAGAGCATCGTTTCAACGGCTATATTCATCTGAAGACGATAGCGGGTGCGTCGCCCGAACTGATCGCGCGCGCGGGGCTTTATGCCGACCGTCTTTCGACCAATGTCGAGCTGCCGACCGAGGACGGGCTGAAAAGCTTCGCGCCGGAAAAGAAGCCGCAGACCATTCGCAAGACCATGGCGAGCGTGCGTGTCGGGGTCGAGGATGCGGTCGAGGCGCGCAAGGACCGGCTGCTCAGAAAAGCCCGGCCGCCGCGCTTTGCTCCCGCAGGTCAATCGACCCAGATGATCGTCGGGGCCGATGGTGCGCGCGATGATGACATTCTCGCCTCTGCCACCAGCCTGTATTCGGGCTATCGCCTGCGCCGCGTATATTATTCGGCCTATAGCCCGATCCCCGATGCGAGCAGCGATCTGCCGCCGGTGCGCCCGCCCCTGATGCGCGAGCACCGGCTGTATCAGGCGGACTGGCTGCTGCGCTTCTATGGGTTCGATCGGGCAGAGATCATGGCCGGAGCGAATGAAGGGATGCTCGACCTTTCCATCGACCCGAAGCTCGCCTGGGCGCTGCAGCGACGCGAGAGCTTTCCGGTCGATATCAACCGCGCCCCGCGCGAGATGCTGTTGCGTGTACCCGGGCTGGGTACCCGCGCAGTGGACAGGATCATCGCCGCACGGCGGCTGGGCGCGATCCGCATCGGTGATCTCGCCCGGCTCACCGCATCGGTCAAGAAGGTGCTGCCCTTTGTCACTACCCCCGACTGGCGGCCAGGCGGGCTGACCGACAGCGCAAACCTGCGCGCGCGCTTCGCTCCGCCGCCCGAGCAGATGAGCCTGGCACTTTAGGGCCCGCCACGATGCGCGAGATCATCCTGCAGCAACCTGGCGATTTCGGTGAATGGCGAACGGCGGCGCGCGCCTTGCTCGCCGCGGAGGTGCCGCCGCAGGATATCGTGTGGCGACACGCGGGTGAAAGCGGGTCGTTGTTTGCCGATGCAACGCCGCTTCAGCCGCAGCGCACGATCACCCTGCCCCGCGAACTGGTGGCGATTACCGATCGCGTGATCTGCCATCGCGACCAATCCGTGCCCTCGCGGCTGTATCGGATCGTGTGGCGGGCGCTGGACGATCGCAGATTGCTCGAGCGGCGCTCCGATCCCGATACCGACTGGCTGATGCGGCTGGACAAGGCGATCCGCCGCGACCTGCACAAGATGCATGCGTTCGTGCGCTTTCGCCGTCTGGGCGAAGACGAGACGGGGCGCGAGCGCTTTGCCGCCTGGTTCGAGCCCGAACACCGCATCCTGCGCCTTGCCGCACCCTTTTTTCGCAAGCGCTTCTACGGCATGGACTGGGCGATACTGACCCCGGACGCACGCGCGATCTGGCATGGTGAAGAGCTGCATCTCGGCCCCGGCGGCACCCGCGACGAGGTGCCCGACCATGATGTCGTCGAAGATCAGTGGCGCACCTATTATGGCGCGATCTTCAACCCCGCCCGGGTCAAGATCGCCGCGATGCGTGCGGAAATGCCCAAGAAATACTGGCACAACCTTCCCGAGGCGCAGGACATCGCGCCGCTAATCGCCGGAGCCGAAGCACGGGTGGAGCAGATGCGGGAGACCGCTGTCTCGCTCGCCAATCCGCGCAGCGACAAATGGCGCGTGCGCGGTCAGGCGGAAACCGCAATGCCGCAGGATGCCGGATCGATCGAGGCGCTGAACCAGGCCGTGCGCAGCTGCACCCGCTGCCCGCTGCATTGCCAGGCGACCCAGGCGGTGACTGGCGAAGGACGAAGCGATGCCCGCATCATGCTGGTCGGCGAGCAACCCGGCGACCGCGAGGATCTGGAAGGCCGCCCCTTTGTTGGCCCTGCCGGTCAGCTGCTGGACGAAGCCCTTGCCGAGGCCGGGATGGACCGTGCGACGCTCTATGTCACCAATGCGGTCAAGCATTTCAAGTTCGTCGCACGCGGCAAGCGCCGGCTGCACCAGAACCCCAGCACGGGCGAGATCGACATCTGCCGCTGGTGGCTCGACCAGGAACGCGCGCTGGTGAAACCCGACATCATCGTTTCGCTGGGGGGTAGCGCGCTGCGCGGGCTGACCGGCAAGTCGGCGAGCATTGCCTCGATGCGCGGCACGGTGCACCGGCTCGACGATGGCGCGCAGCTGGTGGCGACGGTGCACCCTTCGTTCCTGCTGCGCCTGCCCGACCGCGAGCGCGCCGCTGCAGAACGCCGCGCCTTCATCGCCGACCTCGCTGCCGCGCAAGCTCTCACCGCAAAACTTGCATGAGGCCAAGCGAGCAACCCCAATGCACTCGCAGCGTAGGGGTGGCATGGCTCAAACATGCACGCACCGCGATCAAGCTCTCGCGGACCGGTTCCGCGCTTTCATTCAGGACCGCAATTTCCCCTGTGTCGGCGCAAAGTCCGCGCTGGGCAAAGGCAATATGCGCATCATAGTCGGGCGTGATCTGCGTTCGGCCTGGGATGACTTGCGCATTCACCCTGCCCTGATGGACATCGCGCGCGATTACACGCTCGACCCGGTACCGTTCCAATCGCTTGCCGTGCTGTTCGAGGAAGATCCGGGGCTCGACGAGACCGGGTTCGAGCAGCATCTGTGGCAGCGGCTGCAATCGCTGAGCGACAAGGACGACTGGCTGGGCCAGCCTGTCGACCCCCGGGTCAGCGGCGATCCGGACGATCCGCATTTCTCGCTCAGTTTTGGCGGTGAGGCCTTTTTCGTGGTCGGGCTGCATCCGGGCGCGAGCCGCCCGGCGCGGCGGTTCGAACGCCCTGCGATCATCTTCAATCTGCACGATCAGTTCGAACAGCTGCGCGCCTCGGGCATGTACGAGAAGATGCGAGGAACGATCATCGAGCGCGATATCGCACTGGCGGGCGAGGCAAACCCAATGCTGGCGCTGCACGGCACGATATCGGAAGCGCGGCAATATAGCGGACGCGCTGTCGGTGCCGAGTGGCGCTGCCCGCTGCGTCCCAGAAAGGCAGCCGAACGTGCCGCATGAGATTCCTCCGCGTTCGGGCACAGCCTTCACGCTGAACAAGGGCCAGACGCTCACCGTCACCGATGTGCTCGGCGAACAGGTGGCCGACCTGCTGGCGTTCAACCGGCATGACATCGGCGAGGTCATCTCGTCGGGACGCACGCTCGATTATGCGAGCAAGATCTATCTCGGGCTGGGCGACAGGCTCTATTCCAACCGCAGCCAGGTGATGCTCGACATTGTCGCCGATGATGTGGGGCGGCACGATTTCCTGCTCACCCCATGTTCGAAGGACACGTTCCGGATCATCTATGGCGATACCGATCCGCATCGCGGCTGCTTTGGCAATCTGGCCGCAGCGCTCGCCCCCTACGGCGTCACCAAGGACATGATCCCGGTGGCGTTCAACTGCTTCATGAACGTGCCGATCGATGCGGCGACCGGCGAGTTGCGCGTCGATCCCCCGCTCAGCAAGGCAGGCGACAGCATCAGTTTCACCGCGCAGATGGACCTGATCATTGGGCTCACCGCCTGCTCGGCGCTGCAGTCGAACAACGGATCGTTCAAGCCGATCCACTACGCTGTCACCGACTGAGCATCAGCACTTGCGGGCGGCAATATAGAACCAGTCGCCCATCCCCAATTTGGGTCCCAACCAGGCCAGGGGCGCAAAGGCCATGGCATAGGCGAGCCTCTTGGGGCTGCGCGCAAGATCGCGCGGCGTGCCGAAGGTATAGCCAAGATCGATCGCGGTGTGGTGCGTGCCCAGACAGGCGAAACCCCGTGCCTCGAGCATGGCCGACAGCGTCCGCACCGAAAACTGGTAGAGATGCCATGGCGGCTCGGGGTGCGGCCAGTATCCCAGTGGGCCAGCCAATGGCTCCGACGCCTTGGGGAACAGCCCGTCAATATTGGGCGTCGAAAGGATGAACAGGCCGCCGGGCTTGAGCAGCCGGTGCGCCGCCAAGATGTCTCTCGCCGGATCGCGCACATGCTCGATCACATCGAACATGGTCAGGACATCGAACGTGCCATCGGCATCGTCCAGCGCGTGGATATCGCCGTCGGTGACCGAAAGCTGGAAATGATCGCGCGCGAAGCTGGCGGACGATCCGGAAAACTCCACGCCGGCGACATCAAAGCCCTGACGGCGGGCCTCGTTGAGGAACAACCCGGTCGAACAGCCGATATCGATCAGCGTGCCGTGCTGGGCGTAGTTCCGGACGAAGCGCAGATGCGTGCGCGCAACATCGGTCATGCGCGCGAAATCGTCGCTGGCCGGGTCGTGCAGCGCGCTGTGGTAGTTGTTGCCCGCCTGATACATCGCGGCCAGCGCAGCGGGCTCGGGCGGATCGGCGATAAAGGCCAGGTCGCAGGCGGCGCAGCGAACCAGACTATAGCCATCGACGCGCGCGACTGGCCGCGTCCCGGTCGATCCACAATGGTTGCACGCGGCATCGGGCCGGGGCTGCGTCATGTCAGTGTTCCATCAGCGGTGGCAGAGATCACGAGGTCGCAGCTCGTAGGCGGAGGGACTATAAGGCGCGCGTGAATATCGGGTAAACCCCTGGACGAAGATCAGAGGGTTCAAGCGATCTTAACCGTCACCATTTATCGTGTGCAGCACCCCACCCGCCCTCACCGGAACATCCGAATGCAGCCTGTCGCCACCGATATCCGCTTTCTGCTGGGGGACCGGTGCGTCCTGCGCGCGCGGCGGCATCTGGTGCCGATCGGCTATGGGCTCGATGCCATATTGGCCGACCAACCGCTTGAACCGGCAGCGCTGGAGGCCAATGCCGATGGCTATCGGCTGCAATCGGTGCCGGCCGCCCGGCTGGTACATCTGGCGCGCGATTTTCCGGGCCTGATCGCCTCCGAACCGCAGGTCTATGCCCGGCACTATATCGACATGGCGCTGGGCCATGATGGCTATATGGCGCAGTTCTCATCCAAGACGCGGGCCACGCTGAAACGCAAGATGCGCAAGCTGGCCGATAGCGGGGACGGCACGCTCGACATTCGCAGCTATCATCAGGCCGAACAGCTCGACGCGTTCTTCGCGGCCGCATTGCCGCTGTCCGATCAGACCTATCAGGCACGGCTGCTCGATGCAGGCCTGCCAGGCCATGCCGCGTTTCGCGCCGAAGCCGATGCTCTGGCCAGGTCAGGCAATCTGCGCGCCTATATCCTGTTCCTGCACGGCCAGCCGATTGCCTATCTGTACCTGCCGGTCGTGAACGACGTGCTGATCTATGCCTATCTCGGCTACGATCAGGCCACCGCGCAGCTTTCCCCCGGGACGGTGCTGCAGATGCATGCGCTCGAAGAGCTGTTTGCCGAACACCGTTTCCGCTATTTCGATTTCACTGAAGGGGACGGCGCGCACAAGGCGCTGTTCGGCACCGATCAGGCGCGATGCGCGACGGTGTTCCTGCTCAAGCCGACACTGGCAAACAGGGCGTTGCTGGCGGGGCACGAAGCGTTCAACGCCACGGTCGAGGGTACCGGGGCCTGGCTTGACCGGCTCGGCGTGAAGGCGCGCATCCGCAAGCTTCTGCGCGGTTGATCCGCGCTGCGGTTCAGATCGCGACGACGCTCTCGAACGCAGCGAACTCGTTCAGGAACAGGGTCGAGATAATACCCGCCTCATAGCGGATGCGGCTCACCGCCTGCTCGCCATAGCGCAGCGCCGTGCGCACCAGATTGGCCGGAACCGCAGTCAGGGCGCGCTTGCGGCGAGGTTCGAGCGCCTCGAAGCCCGTGCCTTCCAACCGCGCCTGCTCGGCAATGTTGAGGCACATGGATTCGAAGCGGCGCGTGACAATCGGGTTCACCCGGCTGCGGTCACGGCTGAGCAGCTCGAAGCTGTGGCTGACGATGGTGAAGCACGGCCAGTCATGCTGGGCGGCGTGGGTCAGCGCATCGCGCATTTCCCAGGCGGAAAGCGCGCACAGCTGCGCCGCGCGGATGCTGCCGGGGCGGTCCTCGATCACGCTGACCGGAATGATGCCAACGCCCAGGTGCTCGGCAAAGGGCGGTGTATCGGCGGGCAGATCGATGGCGCATTCACCGGCGAGAAAGGCGGGATTGAAGCTGCTGTCATATTGCACGTCGAGCGCGCTGAGCGCCCGCAGCGTATCGTCATTCGCCCCGAAATTGCCCGCGCGAAAGGCGGTCGGCTTGGGCGCGCCCGCCATCATCAGCAGTGCCCGCGCCTGGTCGAGCAGGCGGATCTGATCGTCTGCCGCGAAATCGGCGATGTTGCGTCCGCGCAGGTGCTCCAGATCATGGCCGCGTGCGAATTCGAGCCATTCGGTATGGATGTGCAGCTGCACCTCGTGCCCGCGCTTCAGGATCGGTTCGACGATCTTGGCGACAACCCCGGGGCCATAGACGAGCGCAGGGAACGGATCGACGAAGAACACGCCGGTCAGCCCATAGGCCTCCAGCCGGTCCATCTGATAGAAAATGCCGAATTCGCCGTCGCGGCATTTGCCGGCGATCGAGCTGTCGAAATTCTCCTGTGCACTCACGCCTTGCTGGAAGAGCTTGAGCGACAATTCGGTGTCGACGGTATATTGAACCTTGGTAGCCATCATCCAACCCTTATGTCGGCCGGGTTAAGACCCGCTTACCTTTTTCGCAGCGTTGGATCGGCTACAGGAAACACTGTATCATGTCTATCCCATGTTAATCTGGGGTGTTCCGCTTTGGGTCAGTGTTCAGCGGCAATCGTGGCGGCAAGCGATCGGACCAGCACCCCAAACTTGGCTTATTGCTAACAGTTTTCAATTGCACAAATAATTGATCCTGAGCGGCTTTTGAAGGTTGAAATGCCCGTCCAAGCGGCCTAGGCAGGCCGGCGAGCGCGATGACTCAGGCTGTGCAAGGCCGGGGCGCGCCCATCTGAGGTCGTGAAACGGACAAGCATATTGCCGGATTTCTGTTCAGGGAACGCACACGCACCACAAGGCACCCCCGCATTTCCTGACAGGCAGTTTCGGCCGGGACACATAATTTTCGGAAAGGATTGACCATGGCACGCAAGAAGATCGCGCTCATCGGCGCAGGCAATATCGGCGGCACGCTCGCGCATCTCGCAGCGCTCAAGGAACTGGGCGACGTCGTGCTGTTCGACGTTGTGGAAGGCGTGCCCCAGGGCAAGGCGCTCGATCTTTCGCAGTGCGGCCCGGTCGAAGGCTTTGACGCAAAGATCACCGGCACCAACGATTATGCCGACATTGCAGGTGCAGACGTCATCATCGTCACCGCTGGCGTCGCGCGCAAGCCGGGCATGAGCCGCGATGACCTGCTGGGCATCAACCTGAAGGTCATGAAGGCCGTGGGCGAAGGCATTGCTGCCAACGCGCCCGACGCCTTTGTCATCTGCATCACCAACCCGCTCGACGCCATGGTCTGGGCGCTGCGCGAATTCTCCGGCCTGCCTGCCAACAAGGTCGTCGGCATGGCCGGCGTGCTGGACAGCGCGCGCTTCGCGACCTTCCTCGCCTGGGAATTCGGCGTCAGCGTCAAGGACGTCAATGCCTTCGTGCTTGGCGGTCATGGCGACACCATGGTTCCCGTGCTCAGCTATTCGACGATCAACGGCATCCCGGTGAAGGACATGGCCAAGATCAAGGGCGTTTCGGAAGAGCGTCTGGACGAGATCGTCAAGCGCACCCGTTCGGGCGGCGGCGAGATTGTCGCGTTGCTCAAGACCGGTTCTGCCTTCTATGCGCCCGCCACCAGCGCGATCGCAATGGCCGAAGCCTATCTGGGCGACACCAAGCGCATCCTGCCCTGCGCGGTGCAGGTCGACGGCAAGTACGGCCTTGATGGCCTGTATGTCGGCGTGCCGGTGGTGATCGGCGCGAACGGTGCCGAAGAGGTGATCGAGATCGCGCTGAGCGACGAAGAAAAGAGCAACCTTCAGGTCTCGGTCGATGCGGTCAAGGAACTGCTCGACGCCTGCAAGGCGCTGGACCCGAGCCTCGCCTGATGGCGGCTTCCGGTCTTCTGATCGGACTTTTCGCGCTGGCGGCGCTGCAAGACGCGCCGCCAGCCGAAAACCCCTACCCTGCGCGCGAGGTTCTCGCCGCGTTTGCCACCGCCTGTTCGGGCATCGAGAACATGGCGGTCGCCAAGGCCTCGATTGCCGCTGCTGGCTGGCAACCTATCCCTGCTGATGACAAGGGCGCGCTGCGCCAGCTGGTCGATTATGGCAAGGCCAGGCTGGTCGAGAGCGATCCCGAAGCCAGGCTGCTCGATGGCGGCGAATATCGCATGGCCGTTGCGGGACGTGAGCTCTCGCTGGCGCTTTCCGGCGTCGATCTGGAAACCATCCGCTCGCAAGGCTGCCGCGTCTATGATTTCGCGGCCACCGCCCCCATATCGGCTGACGATCTGGAAGACTGGGCGGTGCGCAAGCCCGGTAGCTCGACCGAACCGGCGCCGGGCATCATCAAGCATGTGTGGAACCCCGGCCTGAAGCCTGGCCATATGGAAATGGAAGTTTCGTACGCCGCGCCCGGCGCACTCGCTGGCACCGGCATCCCCCTTACCGGCCTTGTCTTCACGGCCACAGCAATGGAGTTTCTCAAGAAATGAGCATTCTCGTCAACAAGCACACCAAGGTCATCACGCAAGGCATGACCGGTGCCACCGGTACCTTCCACACCGAGCAGGCGCTGGCTTATGGCACGCAGATGGTCGGCGGCGTGACCCCCGGCAAGGGCGGCACCACGCATATCGGCCTGCCCAACTACAACACCGTCGCCGAAGCCAAGGCCGCGACCGGCGCGACCGCGACCTGCATCTATGTTCCGCCGCCGTTCGCCGCGGACTCGATCCTCGAGGCGATCGACGCCGAGATGGAACTGATCGTTGCGATCACCGAAGGCATTCCGGTGCTCGACATGGTGCGCGTCAAGCGCGCGCTGCAGGGCAGCAAGTCGCGCCTGATCGGCCCCAACTGCCCCGGCGTGCTGACGCCCGACGAGTGCAAGATCGGCATCATGCCCGGCAGCATCTTCAAGAAGGGTTCGGTCGGCGTCGTCTCGCGTTCGGGTACGCTGACCTATGAAGCCGTGCACCAGACCACGGCGGTCGGCCTCGGCCAGACCACGGCCGTCGGCATTGGCGGTGACCCGGTCAACGGCACCAATTTCATCGACGTGCTGGAACTGTTCCTGGCCGATGACGAAACCAAGTCGATCATTATGATCGGTGAAATCGGCGGCAGCGCGGAAGAAGAAGCCGCGCAGTTCCTGAAGGACGAAGCCAAGCGCGGTCGCAAGAAGCCGATGGTCGGCTTTATCGCTGGCCGCACCGCGCCTCCGGGACGCCGCATGGGCCATGCAGGCGCGATCGTTTCGGGCGGCCAGGGCGGCGCCGAGGACAAGATCGCGGCGATGGAAGAAGCGGGCATCCGCGTCTCTCCCTCGCCGTCGCTGCTTGGCACGACCCTTGCTGAGCTGCTGGAAACGGTGTGATTGGAAATATCCCTCTCCCAGCACGGGAGAGGGAAAGCATCGCGAAACGATGCGAGGGAGAGGGATGGGAACACGACCGGTAGTGCGTGTCCCCTCCTCTCCCAGCTTTGACCAGGCGCTTTCAGCGCCAAGTCTGCGCAACCCTCTCCCGCGATGGGGAGAGGGAAAAGGGACGCTAGAACATGACCTACGACGGATTTGATTTCGACCCCGCAGAAGGCCCGCAGCCGGGCCCCAGCTGGCAGCGTGGCAATTGGCCGATGGCCGATGGCGATGACCTGACGGCGGCGCTTGACCCGATGCAGATGCAGGCGGCGGTCAAGGCTGCTGTCCGCGACGCTTCGGCCAAGGCGGGCAAACCGATCGACGAAGCCGCGATCGCACGCGCAGCGGATCGCTCGATCCGGGCGATGATGCTGATCCGCACCTACCGGGTGCGCGGCCATCTGGCAGCCGATCTCGATCCGCTGGGTCTGTCGCAGCAGGAGCTTCCTGCTGACCTCACCCCGGAATATCACGGCTTTGTCGGCAGCGAGCTCGACGAGCAGGTGTTCCTGGGCGGCACCATGGGCTTTGAAAGCGCGACCGTGCGCCAGCTGATCGATACGCTGCGCGCCAATTATTGCGGCAAGGTCGGCCTGGAATACATGCACATCTCGGACGTGGAGGAGCGCCGCTTCTTCCAGGACCGGATGGAAGGCGTCGACAAGGTCATCGAGTTTTCGGAGAACGGCAAGAAGGCGATCCTCTCCAAGGTGATCGAGGCTGAAACCTTCGAGAATTTCCTCGCCAAGAAATATGTCGGCACCAAGCGCTTCGGTCTGGACGGCGGGGAATCGATGATCCCCGCGCTGGAAGCCGTCATCAAGTACGGCGGCCAGCTCGGCCTCAAGGAAATCGTCTACGGCATGCCGCATCGCGGCCGCCTCAACGTGCTCGCCAATGTGATGGCCAAGCCCTATCGCGTGATCTTCCACGAATTCTCGGGCGGCTCGGCCAATCCCGATGATGTCGGCGGTTCGGGCGACGTGAAATACCACCTCGGCACCAGCACCGACCGCGAGTTCGACGGCATCAGCGTC
Organism: Blastomonas sp. SL216; assembly: GCA_026625625.1. Taxonomy (NCBI): domain Bacteria; kingdom Pseudomonadati; phylum Pseudomonadota; class Alphaproteobacteria; order Sphingomonadales; family Blastomonadaceae; genus Blastomonas; species Blastomonas sp. SL216. The sequence goes on along the minus strand of CP113055.1, from coordinate 424,728 downwards.
CATATGTCGCTGGTCCCCAACCCCTCGCATCTCGAAGCGGTCGATCCGGTCGTGCTCGGCAAGGTCCGCGCGCAGCAGGTGATCCGCGACGACCTGGCCGATCACAACCAGGTGCTGCCGGTGCTGCTGCACGGCGATGCGGCCTTTGCCGGCCAGGGCATTGTCTGGGAGTGCCTCGGCTTTTCGGGCATTCGCGGCTATAATACCGGCGGCTGCATCCACTTCATCGTCAACAACCAGATCGGTTTCACGACCAGCCCGCAATTCGCGCGCTCGTCGCCCTATCCGTCGGATGTCGCCAAGGGCGTCCAGGCGCCGATCCTGCACGTCAATGGCGATGATCCGGAAGCGGTGACCTTTGCCTGCAAGATGGCGATCGACTTCCGCCAGCGCTTCCACCGCGATGTCGTCATCGACATGTGGTGCTATCGCCGCTTCGGCCATAACGAAGGCGACGAGCCGAGCTTCACCCAGCCGCTGATGTACGCGCGGATCCGCAAGCATCCGCGCGTCAGCAAGATCTATGGCGATCGCCTGATTGCCGAAGGCGTGGTGTCGCAGGACTGGATCGACAACAGCGCCAAGACCTTCTCCGATCAGCTCGAGGTCGAGTTCGAGGCGGGCAAGACCTACAAGGCGAACAAGGCGGACTGGTTCGCCGGTCGCTGGTCGGGCCTGCACATGCCGGCGGATTCGGAAAGCGCGCGGCGCAATGTCGAAACCGGCATCGACAAGAAGCTGATGGAAAGCCTGGGCCGCACGCTCACGACGATCCCCGAAGGCCATGAGGTGCACAAGACGCTGCGCCGCGTGATCGAGGCCAAGCGCGAAATGTTCGAAAAGGGCGAAGGCTTTGACTGGGCCACCGGCGAAGCGCTCGCTTATGGTTCGCTGGTGTCAGAAGGCTATGCCGTCCGCCTGTCGGGCCAGGATTCGGGCCGCGGCACGTTCAGCCAGCGTCATGCGGTCTGGATCGACCAGAATACCGGCGGACGCTATCTGCCGCTCGAACAGGTGCCGCATGGCCGGTTCGAGGTGCTGGACAGCCCCTTGTCCGAATATGGCGTGCTGGGCTTTGAGTACGGCTATGCCATGGCCGATCCCAAGACTCTGGTGCTGTGGGAAGCGCAGTTTGGTGATTTCGCCAATGGTGCGCAGATCATGATCGACCAGTTCATCGCCAGCGGCGAGGCCAAGTGGCTGCGCGCCAATGGCCTGGTGATGCTGCTGCCGCATGGCATGGAAGGTCAGGGGCCCGAGCACAGCTCGGCGCGCCTCGAACGCTTCCTGCAGCTGTGCGCGGGCGACAACATCCAGGTGTGCAACATCACGACGCCGGCAAACTATTTCCACGTGCTGCGCCGCCAGATGCACCGTAACTTCCGCAAGCCGCTGATCATCATGACGCCCAAGTCGCTGCTGCGGCACAAGATGGCGGTGTCCAAGGCCAGCGACTTCCAGGGCAACAGCCATTTCATGCGCATCCTTTCCGACCCCAACCAGCCGGAAGACAAGGACGTCAAGCGCCTGGTGCTGTGTTCGGGCAAGGTGGCGTTCGACCTGATGGAAGCGCGCGATGCGGCCGGTGACAAGAACACCGCGATCATCCGCCTCGAACAGCTCTATCCCTTCCCCGGCGAGCCGCTGACCATCCGCCTGAAGCGCATGGTCAATCTGGAAGAGGTCGTCTGGGCGCAGGAAGAGGCGCGCAACAATGGCAGCTGGTTCTTCGTAGAGCCGTTCATCGAGGAATGCCTGGCCGATGCCGGTGTGAAGCCGCAACGCGCCCGCTATGCCGGACGCGTCGCGGCGGCATCGCCCGCCACTGGTCTTGCCAAGCGGCACCAGGCCGAACAGGGCGCGCTGATTGCCGACGCCCTGGGCCATGATGTCCGCGGAGAGATCCGCCGCCAGCGCCAGAGCTGAGACACAGAAATATAATCAATTCCGCAGGTTGATCGCGGATAGAAATAGGGTTTGTGAACCATGAGCATCGAAGTCAAAGTGCCCGTCCTGGGTGAATCGATCAGCGAAGCGACCATCGGCGAATGGCTGAAGAAGCCGGGCGACACCGTTGCCGCCGATGAGCCGATTGCCAGCCTGGAAACCGACAAGGTCGCGGTCGAAGTCCCTGCGCCTGCTGCAGGTGTGCTGGGCCAGCTGATCTTTGCCGAGGGCGATACCGTGCAGGTCGGATCGATCCTGACCACGATCGAAGCATCGGGCGCTGCCGTCGCCGCGCCGCAGCCTGCGGTCGCCAAGAGCGAAGCCGCCCCTGCCCCTGCAGCGGTTGCTGCGGCTGCGTCCGCGCCGAACGGCGAACCGGTGAGCCTGTCGCCCGCCGTGCGCCGTCTGGTGCTGGAACACGGGCTTGATCCGACCAGCATCAAGGGCACCGGCAAGGACGGCCGCCTGACCAAGGAAGACGTGCTCGCCGCTGCGGCTGAAGCCGCGAAGGCACCCGCTGCACCCGCCGCCGCTCCCGTTGCTGCAGCCGCGCCTGTCGCCAGTGGCACCGCCGGTCGCGAGACCGAGCGCGTGCGCATGACCCGCATCCGCCAGACCATCGCCAAGCGCCTCAAGAGCGCGCAGGAAAATGCGGCGATGCTGACCACGTTCAACGACGTCGACATGACCGCCGTCATCGAAGCGCGCAACAAGTACAAGGACCTGTTCGAGAAGAAGCACGGCATCCGCCTGGGCTTCATGGGCTTTTTCGCCAAGGCCGCCTGTCTGGCGCTGAAGGACGTTCCGTCGGTCAACGCGCAGATCGAGGGCGATGAGATCGTCTATCACAATTACGCCGATATCTCGGTCGCGGTCAGCGCGCCCAACGGCCTGGTCGTTCCGGTCATCCGCAACGCCGAGAGCCTGTCGTTCGCCGGCATCGAGAAGACCATCGCCGATTTCGGCAAGCGCGCCAAGGATGGCACGCTGAAGATGGACGAGATGATGGGCGGCACCTTCACCATCTCCAACGGCGGCGTGTTCGGATCGCTGATGTCGACCCCGATCATCAACCCGCCGCAGAGCGCAGTGCTGGGCCTGCACCGCATCGACCAGCGCCCGGTGGTGATGCCCGACGGCTCGATCGCCGCGCGCCCGATGATGTATCTGGCGCTGAGCTATGACCACCGCCTGATCGATGGCCGTGAAGCTGTAACCTTCCTGGTGCGTATCAAGGAAGCGATCGAGGATCCGACGCGGTTGCTGATCGATCTTTGATGCAAGCGATGCGGAAGACGGAACCGACGGGACCTTCTTTCGTCACCCCCGCGCAGGCGGGGGTCCCGCTTATGCCTCCTCGACCATGACCAAGCGGGATACCCGCTTTCGCGGGAATGACGGGAAAGACAGTGCCTGACAGGTTTGATAAAGCCCGACCGCACGATGGAGTTTGAAAATGGCTGATTATGATTTCGACGTTCTGGTAATCGGTGCCGGCCCTGGCGGCTATGTCGCGGCGATCCGTGCGGCGCAGCTGGGCCTGAAGACCGCGTGCGTCGAAAGCCGCGTGACGCTGGGCGGCACCTGCCTCAATGTCGGCTGCATCCCTTCGAAGGCGATGCTGCACGCGTCCGAACTGTTCGAAGAAGCCGCCAGCGGCAAGCTCGCCAAGCTGGGCATCAAGGGTTCGGTCGAGCTGGACCTGGAAACCATGCACGCGCAGCGGCGCGATGCGGTCAAGGGCCTGACCGGCGGGATCGAGTATCTGTTCAAGAAGAACAAGGTCGAATGGCTCAAGGGCCATGCCGCGTTTACCGGTGCCGATACCGTCGATGTCGCGGGCAAGAGCTATCGCGCGAAGAACATCGTCATCGCCACCGGATCGTCGGTCACCCCGCTGCCCGGCATCACCGTGGACAATGAAAAGCAGATCATCGTCGATTCCACCGGCGCGCTCGAACTGGCCAAGGTACCCGGGCACATGGTCGTCATCGGCGGCGGCGTGATCGGGCTGGAGCTCGGCTCGGTATGGAAGCGCCTGGGCGCGAAGGTCACCGTGGTCGAATATCTCGACCAGATCCTGCCCGGCATGGACGGCGAAATCCGCAAGGAATCGAACAAGGTCTTCAAGAAGCAGGGCATCGAATTCAGGCTTTCGACCAAGGTCACAGGGGCCGAGGTCAAGGGCGGCAAGGCGGTACTCACCGTCGAGCCTTTGGCTGGCGGCGCTGCGGAAACGATCGAAGCCGATGTCGTGCTGGTCTCGATCGGCCGTCGTCCCAACACCGACGGCCTGGCGCTCGACAAGGCGGGGCTTGCGGTCAACGGTCGCGGTCAGGTCGAAATCGACCATGACTTCCAGACCAAGGTCCCCGGCATCTGGGCCATCGGCGATTGCGTGCCCGGTCCGATGCTGGCGCACAAGGCCGAGGACGAGGGCATTGCGGTCGCGGAAAATATCGCGGGCCTCACGGGAATCGTGAACCACGACATCATTCCGTCGGTCGTGTACACCATGCCCGAAATCGCGGGCGTCGGCCTGACCGAGGAGCAGGCCCGCGAGCGCGGCGAGATCAAGGTCGGCAAGTTCCCGATGATGGCCAACTCGCGCGCCAAGACCAACCATGAAGGCGACGGCCTGGTCAAGGTGATCGCCGACGCCAAGACGGACCGCGTGCTGGGCGTGTGGATCATCGCATCGCTCGGCGGCACGATGATCGCGCAGGCTGCGCAAGCGATGGAATTCGGCGGCACCAGCGAGGACATCGCCTATACCTGCCACGCCCACCCGACGCACAGCGAGGCACTGAAGGAAGCGGCCATGGCCGTGCAGGGCAAGCCGATCCATATTTGATGGAGTGGGACACCGCTCTCTCCTCTTTAGGGGAGAGAAGCGAGACTTGGCAGCTTGCTGCCATAGTCGCAGCAGAGAGGGGCCAGTGCTGCGCCCCTCTCAACTCCGTCTAGTGTGCTGCGCACACAAGCCTACGTATCTCTCCCCTAAAGAGGAGAGAGCATATGACACGTGAAATCGGGCCGCCGTTCCACTATGGGGGCCGCATGACAACGCCCCTGCCCGCCGCCATCGATCTCGGCACGATCCTCGGCACGCTCGACATGTTCGGCATCGCCGTGTTCGCGGCATCGGGGGCTCTCGCAGCGGCGGCGAAGCGGCAGACCTTTGTCACCTTCACCTTCTTTGCGCTCATCACCGGGGTCGGCGGCGGGACGGTGCGCGATCTGCTGATCGGCGCGCCGGTGTTCTGGATCGCCAACTCGCGCGTGCTCGTCGTCGTGCTGGCCGTATCGGGCCTGCTCTGGGTGACACCGCAGCGCTGGTGGGAGGGACGGATGCTCGATTGGTTCGACGCCATCGGCCTGGGCGCGTACAGCGTGTTCGGCGCGGCCAAGGCGATGCAGTTCGGCGTCGATCCTCTGCCCGCGGTGATGATGGGCGTTATTACCGCATGCGTGGGCGGCATCATCCGCGACGTGCTGGCGGGTGAACCGTCGATCATATTGCGGCCCGAACTCTATGTCACCGCTGCGGCGCTGGGATCGGGCCTGTATGTCGGACTGCGGCTCGCCGGGCTGGAGGTCGAGATCGCCGCGATCATCGGCGCGGTCGCCGGTTTCGTGCTGCGCGGTCTGGCCATCCGCTACAATATCGCGCTGCCCGCCTATCGTGGCGGTGGCAGTACACGCATGGAGGATTGAGCCATGGCATTGCGGCTGAGGCGGCGGATGGTGATGCGCTGGCATATCTGGCTGGGCTGGCTGGTCGGCGTGCCGCTGCTGCTCTGGACCGCATCGGGCCTGTTCATGGCGAGCTTCCCCATCGATACCGTGCGCGGCGAGCATCTGAAGGCAGAAGTGCCCGCCCTGCCCGGCATCCGCCCCGTGGCACCCTATCTGCAGGGACGGCCCGTCCAGACGCTCACGCTCAGCCAGCAGGCAGGCACACCGGTGTGGCTGATCGACTATGCCGATGGCGGCCAGCGCCGCGCCGATGCGCGCACCGGCGCGCTGCTGCCCGCAGTGAGCGCCAGCGAGGCTGCTTTGCTCGCCCGTGCGGCCTTTGCCGGGACCGCCGAACTGCACGGCGTGACCCGCTTCACCGCCGAAGATGCGCCGCTCGAACTGCGCCGCCCCCGCCCGAGTTGGCAGGCGCGCTTCGCCGATGACACGCATATCTATATCGACGAGGAAACCGGCGCGGTGCTGGCGACGCGCAGCGCGTTGTGGCGGATGTTCGATTTCATGTGGGGGCTGCACATCATGGACCTGCAGCAGCGCGAAGACACCAACCATCCGATCCTGATCGGATTTGCGGCGCTGGCGGTCATCTCGATCCTGGTCGGGATCTGTCTGTTACCCCTGCGGCGCACGAAGGGGCGAAGCGCGCCGCAGGGGGTCAGACCGGGTGGGACAGGCCAAGTCTAGCCGGTCCCTTCCGGTAAAAAAGGCCTGGCGTCATTCCGGCGGAAAGGGCTCCGCATCGTCATTGCGCCAGGCATAATCGTCTTCGTTCGGATCGACGCTGAACGGCGGTTCGGTCACCGCCACGCTGTTGTCGAACGCATCGTCATTCGCGCCCCAGGCACCATTGGCGCGGTTGAAGCGGACATAATCGATCCGGCCATAGCTGATGCCGCAGGTGAAGCTGTCGACGCCATTGCGGCGCGAGCCGACCAGTCCCTCGACGCGCCAGCCATTGCCGTCGCGCAGTACATTGTCGATGCGCTCGATCCGCGAGCCGAGGCCGGACTGCGCCACCGCCGCCGCACCGCAACGGTCGCTGGCGGAGCGGACATCATCATTATAACTGCGATCATCGCCATTGCGCCGCGCCGAATTGGTCGCCGCGCTGGCAATGGCCGCGATGCCGCCCAGGATCAGGGCGCCGGCCAGAATATCGCCGCCATCGATCCCGCGATTGCGGCCCCGCCAGCGCCGATCGCCCCAGCCGCCGCGCCACTGCGACGCGCTTTCGGACGAACTGTCCCAGCCGGTGGCGGCCAGAGGGGCATCGGAAATCGCGGTGTGAGACACCGGCGCGGCCATGGCCGAGGCCGAACCGGTCACCAGCATTGCGCCCGCTGCGCCCAGACCTGTGAGTGCTTTCAACATTGCATTGCCTTTCGTTCGGCAAGGCCCTGGCGCAGAGGCGCTGTACCTGATTGATCGTTGGTTTAGGCGGTTCAGCCTGTCGCCAGGCTGAACCGCCAGGGAGCAGGAGGTCAGACCCCCGTCTTAGCGGAAATTGCCGAGCCCGCTGAGACGCAGATCACGCACCTGGCCCCGATCCACAAAGCAGGTGAAGCGGCCACGATCGACCCCGCCACCGCGCCAGCGACCGCCATGTTCCACGACGACCCGGCCCTGCACGCGCAGGCCGAAGCGGGTGCGATCAACGTCGCGGATGTCGGTCACCTGGGCAAAGCGGCCAAAGCGGCGCGCCTCGAATTCGGCAGCGCGTACGCACTGGTTGATCGCGCGATCACCACGCCCGCCCCAGCCGCCACCGCCGCCCCATCCGGGGCCGCCACCGCCGTGCCACTGGGCAGCAGCAGGAACCGCCGCCGAAACCATGGCAGCAGCACCGAGCAGCGCTGCGCCGAAAAGACCCTTTGCCTTTGCCATCGTCCAATTCCTTCCATCTCACCCCGTCATTTCCGGCGGGGACAATGGAAGGTCTAGCGATTCGCCGCTGTGGCGAGCCTGAATTGGGATGACAGCATTTGTTCAGGTAAATCGCACTTTAAATGAACAACTCGAAAGCCGGGCCCAAGGCCGCTGCAGCCCGATCCACACAAACATGCGCACGCTTTCGCTGAGCTTGGGGGCGGAAGGCGGTGCTCGTTCGAGCCTCGAGCACGCAGAACCCACCTTTGCTCAGCCTGAACGGGTCGAAGGCCCCGCGCTCCCCACCGAGACATGACCACGTCATCCTGAACTTGTTTCAGGATCCATCGTGCCCCGATTGCCGAAGCCGCTTGGGGGAGAAATGGGCCCTGAAACAAGTTCAGGGTGACGCACGAGACGGCGCGTCTGAAGGCACACAAACAAAAACCCCGGCAGTTGCCCGCCGGGGTTTTCGTACAATTGAAACCGGATCAGCCGATCACAGCTTGCCGGTCAGCTCCGGCACTGCGGTGAACAGGTCCGCGACCAGGCCGATGTCCGCCACCTGGAAGATCGGGGCGTCCTCGTCCTTGTTGATCGCGATGATTGTCTTGCTGTCCTTCATGCCCGCAAGGTGCTGGATCGCGCCGGAAATGCCGACAGCGACATAGACTTCCGGTGCGACGATCTTGCCGGTCTGGCCGACCTGATAGTCGTTGGGGACATAGCCCGCGTCCACCGCGGCGCGCGATGCGCCGATGCCGGCACCGAGCTTGTCGGCCAGCGGCGTGATGACTTCCTCGAACTTCTCGCCCGAACCCAGCGCACGGCCACCCGAGACGATGATCTTGGCGCTGGTCAGCTCCGGACGCTCGCTCTTGGCGATTTCGGCGCTGATGAAGGTCGACAGGCCGGAGTCCGATGCGCCGCCGACATTTTCGATCGCAGCCGAGCCGCCTTCGGTCGCTGCCTTGTCGAAGGCGGTGCCGCGCACGGTGATGACCAGCTTGGCGTCCGACGATTCGACGGTGGCAATCGCGTTGCCGGCATAGATCGGACGCGTGAAGGTCTTGGGGCCTTCGACCGAGAGAATGTCCGAAATCTGCATCACGTCGAGCAGGGCTGCGACGCGCGGCGCGATGTTCTTGCCGGTGGTGGTGGCAGGCGCCAGGAACGCGTCATGGCTTTCCATCAGCTTGGCTACCAGCGGCGCGACATTTTCGGCCAGGCCATGTTCGAGCGAGGCATCATCGGCGACATGGACGGTGGCGATGCCAGCGACCTTGGCGACCTGTTCGGCCACGCCAGCGCAGCCCGAGCCTGCGACCAGCGCGTGCACTTCACCCAGCTTGCCCGCAGCCGTAACGACCGCAAGCGTTGCATCCTTCATGACAGCATTGTCATGTTCAACCCATACGAGCGTCTTCATGCGCCAACTCCCATTTCCTTGAGCTTGCCGACCAGAGCGTCGACATCTGCGACCTTGATCCCGGCGCTGCGCACCGGCGGTTCGGTAACCTTGAGCGTGGTCAGGCGCGGCGCGATATCGACGCCGTAATCGCCCGGGGTCTTCACATCGAGCGGCTTCTTCTTCGCCTTCATGATGTTCGGCAGCGAAGCATAGCGCGGCTCGTTGAGACGCAGGTCGGTGGTGACGATGGCGGGCGTGTTCAGCTTGACGGTCTGCAGGCCGCCATCGATTTCACGCGCAACGGTTATGGCATCGCCTTCGACCGCAACGGTGTTGGCGAAGGTTGCCTGGCCCCAGCCGAGCAGTGCGGCCAGCATCTGGCCGGTCTGGTTGCTGTCATCGTCGATCGCCTGCTTGCCCAGCAGGATCAGGCCGGGGTTTTCTTCCGCAGCCACCTTGGCGAGCAGCTTGGCGACGGCCAGCGGCTCGACGGTTTCGTCGGTTTCGATCAGGATCGCGCGGTCTGCACCCATGGCGAGCGCGGTACGCAGCGTTTCCTGGGCCTTGGCAGGTCCAACCGACACGGCGACGACTTCCTCCGCCTTGCCCGCTTCCTTGATCCGAAGCGCCTCTTCGACGGCGATCTCGTCGAACGGGTTCATGCTCATCTTGACGTTGGCCAGGTCAACCCCGGTGCCGTCCGCCTTGACGCGCGGTTTCACGTTATAGTCGATGACCCGTTTCACGGGCACAAGGATCTTCATGGCGCTTCCTTCCCTAATGATCGTGAGCGGTATTTAGTTTCCGTTCACGTAAACGTCAAGTGGGGGCATATACCCCATCCTCTCCCTTCACGGGAGAGGATATGGAGACTTGGCGGCGGGGCCGCCTAGTCGGAATTGGAGAGGGCCGGCGTCAGGCGCAAGGGCCGCGAAGCCACCCTCTCCCAGCTTCGACTAGGTTCGCGTTTCGCTCACCAAGTCTTCGCAACCCTCTCCCGTCACGGGAGAGGGTTGGGTTGCGGCAATCAAGCCGCCTGCTTGACCTGTGCGACGATCTTCTCGGCGGCGTCGCCCAGATTGTCGGCGCTGACGATCGGCAGGCCGCTGTTCGCCAGGATGTCCTTGCCCTGCTGCACGTTGGTGCCCTCCAGGCGCACGACCAGCGGCACCGACAGGTTCACTTCCTTGGCAGCAGCAACGATGCCCTCGGCGATGATGTCGCACTTCATGATGCCGCCGAAGATGTTGACCAGAATGCCCTTCACCGCAGGATCGGACAGGATGATCTTGAACGCCGCGGTCACCTTTTCCTTGCTCGCGCCGCCGCCGACGTCGAGGAAGTTGGCGGGGAACATGCCGTTGAGCTTAATGATGTCCATCGTCGCCATGGCAAGGCCTGCACCGTTGACCATGCAGCCGATGTCGCCATCGAGCTTGATATAGGCAAGGTCGTACTTGGAGGCTTCGACCTCCATCGGGTCTTCCTCGGTCTCGTCGCGCAGCGCTTCTACATCGGGGTGACGATAGAGCGCGTTCGAATCGAAGCTCATCTTGGTGTCGAGCACCAGCAGCTTTCCGTCTTTCGTTTCGACCAGCGGATTGATCTCGAGCATCGCGCAATCGAGGTCCATGAACGCGGTGTAGAGCTGGCTCGCCAGCTTGGCGGCCTGCTTGTTGAGATCGCCCGACAACTTGAGCGCGAACGCCACGGCGCGGCCATGGTGCGGCATGAAGCCCTGTGCGGGATCGATGGTGATCGTGGTGATGCGCTCGGGCGTGTCGTGCGCCACGGTTTCGATGTCCATGCCGCCTTCGGTCGAGACGATCATCGCGACGCGGCCCGTCTTGCGGTCGACCAGCATCGACAGATAATATTCGGCAGCAATGTCGACGCCGTCGGTCACGTACAGGCGGTTGACCTGCTTGCCGGCATCGCCGGTCTGGATGGTCACCAGCGTGTTGCCCAGCATTTCGCCCGCATCCTTGCGGACATCATCGATCGACTTGGCGAGACGCACGCCGCCCTTGGCGTCGGCGCCCAGTTCCTTGAACTTGCCCTTGCCGCGTCCGCCGGCATGGATCTGCGCCTTGACGACATAAAGCGGCCCAGGCAGCTTCTCGGCGCCGGCAACCGCCTCTTCAACGGTCAGCGCGGCATGGCCGGCGGGGATGCCGATGCCATATTTCGCGAGCAGTTCCTTGGCCTGATATTCGTGGATGTTCATGAGGGCTCCCATGCCTTTCTGATGTGGCCGGGCGGACGACTCGATTTCGGTCCAAACCCGACCGTTAATCGGTCGATGAACGTTTGTGCGGGCGCTAAAGCATAGACGCGGGCCAAAGGAAACCCTGCAATCGAACAGGGCGCGGCGGTTTTTGGCCAGTCAGTTGCGTACCGCGCAAATAAGGCCCGAAGAGCTGACCACACCCAGGATTTCGGGGTCGCCCAGCGCAATGGTGAGGCGCAGGAATTCTTCGAAATTGCCCGCCTGCTGCAGCTTGCCGAGCCGCCCCAGCCGCTGCAGTTGCGCCAGCGACAGCCGGTCGACCATGCGCGAGGCCATACAGGCGGAAACCGGGCGGCTGAGCCCCGTCCGCTCGAGCGCAGCGCGGGTCCTTATTTCGGGCGTGGCGCACCCGGAAAGCGCCAGGATCGCAAGGCCGGACAGGACGGCGCCAACGCGTGACACCCCTTTCCGGCTTGCGATCCCGGGCACCATGTCAGGCTTCGGTCTTCACGCCCTGGGCGCGCTCGATCGCCTCTATGATAATGCGACGTGCCTCTTCGGCATTGCCCCATTTGCCGATTCGCACCCACTTTTCGGCTTCCAGGTCCTTGTAGTGGGTGAAGAAATGCTCGATCTGGGCGAAGACGATGTCGGGCATGTCCTCTTTCTCGCGCACATCGCTGTAATACGGGAAGGTCGCGGTGTCGGGCACGCAGACGACCTTTTCGTCGCCGCCATGCTCGTCTTCCAGGTTCAGCACGGCGATCGGGCGCGCACGCACGACAGAGCCGGGCATGAACGGCGAACGCGCGACGACCAGCGCATCCAGCGGGTCGCCATCGGGCGACAGCGTGTGCGGGATGAAGCCGTAATTGGCCGGATAGCGCATCGGCGTGTGCAGGATGCGGTCAACGAACAGCGCGCCGGAAGCCTTGTCGAATTCGTACTTCACCGGTTCGCCGCCCGTGGGCACTTCGATGATGACGTTGACATTGTTCGGCGGGTTCTTGCCGGTCGGAATCTCTTTGATAAGCATGTGGATGGAGGCCCTTGTTCTGGTTCGCTCCCCCCTGAACGAGCTGCCCGTTCCTTCAGCGTTCAGCGGGTTTGTGGCGCAAGCAGGCGGTCAAGGCCCGTTTCGCCCTGCCCCGTCTTGCGGAGCGCCGGATAGCGCAAGCCGCCCTTATAGGAAAGTGCGGTTTCGCGGTATCTTTTGCCGCGCTTGACCAGCAGATCGACCGTTCCTGTCGTGGTGGTGGCGGCAACGGCGGTCTTCAGCGCATCCGTGGTGAAATCGCGCCCGGCAATGCCGGTGATCTGGTCGCCCACCGTCATCCCGGCATCAAAGGCCGGGCTGCCCCATATCACCTGGGCAATCTTGCCGTCCTTTTCCACCACAAGGCCGATCGAATGGCTGAGATCGGTCGTCCCCGATGCCGCCTCACCCGATCGGATGAAGTTGCTGAGCTCGGGCACATAGACCAGTTCGTACCCGCCCAGTGCGAAACCCTGCTTGGGGGCTTCGGGCGTCACCTCATAGACGCGGGTCTGGAAAAAGCCCTGCCAGTCATAAGGCTGCACCGCATTCAGCGCCGCGACGACATCGGGCAGCTCATAGGTCACCACGCCCCAATCGCCCTCGCGTCCGCCGAAAAAGCTGCGCGCGAAATCCTGGAGCGAGCGGGCATTGCCCGATTCGCGGCGGATGATCTGATCAGCCTCCAGCCATACCAGCATGCCTTCGTTGTAATAATCCTCGCTGCGCTGATAGCTGGCCCAGCCCTTGGGGCGGCGTGCCGCGATAATCGGATCGTGCGTGGTATCGATCAGCGGCCGCCAGTTCCGCCCTGCCCTGCGATCGAGCCCGGCGGCGATGCTGGCAAAGGCATCGAGCGTGTCCTGATAGCTGAACAGCCCCGACCGCGCGCCGAGCACATAGCCCCAGAACTGGGTCTGGCCTTCATAGACCCAGAGCAGGTCGTCGCGGCTGGGCTGGCGGAAATCGGGTGCCCAGATGCCCTGCGGACGGCGGTGCTTGCCGTTCCAGCTGTGCGTCATCTCGTGCGGCAGCAGGTTGCGCGATCCCGGCCCCTTGGCCCAGTCGGTGAAATAGCCGGTACCGACGCCGTTCTCGCTGCTGCGATGATGCTCGATGCCGATGCCGCTCATCTCGTCAGAGAGCGACAGCAGGAAGTCGTACCGGTCGTAATGGCGCACGCCGAAGAGATTCTCTGCCTCTGCCACCAGCCGTTTGTGCGCCTCGATCTGGTCGGGCGTCGCGGCCAGGAACTCCGGCGCGTCGGCCACGACGTTCAGCGTCACCTTGTCGGACAGGGCAAAGCTCTTGAAATGCGCGCCGGCGAACATCGGGCTGTCAACCAGCGTGTCGTAATCGACGCGTTCATAAGCCGTCTTGTTGCCGGTGGTGCGCTTGGCCCGCATCGCGCTGCCCGCCTGCCAGCCCATCGGCCAGGTGACCGAGGCATCGACCGGGATGTTGCGGGTGAAATAGCCTGCCGGGTAAAGCGACACATTGTTCCAGCGCAGGTTCATCATCTTGGGCGCCACGACGACGCGGCCCTGGTTGCCGGCTGTCGGGCTGACGAACTGGAAATTGGCCACCACCTCGCGCACGCCCTGCGGCAGTGTGATGTGGAACGCGTTCACGTCGAGCGAATCACGCTGCCAGGCAAGCGGCTTGCCATTGGCGCTGAACTTCAACCCGACCAGCTTCTCGATCTCTCCGCGCGGTGCATGATTGCCCGGCAGCCATTGCGGATACAGCAGCGTCAGCCGCCCGCTCGCGCGCGCATCATCGGGCACGGGGATCGTCTGCTTCATACTGAAGATCGCGCGGTCGATATCTGTCGCGTCCACCTCGATCGTCATCACGCCGGGAAATGGAAGATCGCGCGGGGCTGGCACCAGATCGGCCACCGGTACAGGCTGGGGCTTGCTGTTCTCGGCAGCGGCGGGCGCAGCAACAAGTGCGAGGACGAGGCAGGTGGAAGCGAAAAGATGACGCAATTTCAGGACCCTTTTGAACGCGCGTGTTTCCCCACCATAAACACCGCATTCAAAAAAATGCACCCGCCGGTTTGGCGTCGGTTCAAAAAGTCGCTAATGGCGGCAAAATATGGGCAAAATTACCACACCGGGCGCGATCCGCGGCACACAGGACATTTTCGGCGAAGATCAGGAGCGGTTCGGCCATGTGGTCGAGACGTTTGAGCGTGTGCGCCGGCTTTACAACTTCCGCCGCGCCGAAATGCCGGTGTTCGAGGCGACCGCCGTGTTCGCGCGCTCGCTGGGCGAAACCACCGATGTCGTTTCGAAGGAAATGTACACGTTCGACGATCGCAGCGGTGATTCGCTGACGCTGCGGCCCGAATTCACCGCCGGCCTCGCCCGCGCCTATCTCACCAATGGCTGGCAGCAATATGCGCCGCTCAAGCTAGCGACGCACGGTCCGCTGTTCCGCTATGAGCGCCCGCAAAAGGGCCGCTATCGCCAGTTCCACCAGATCGATGCCGAGATCATCGGTGCAGGCGAGCCGCAGGCCGATGTCGAGCTGCTGGTGATGGCCGACCAGATCCTGCGCGAACTGGGCATTGCCGAGGGCGTCACGCTGCAGCTCAACACGCTGGGCGATGCCGCCAGCCGCGACGCCTGGCGCGCCGCGCTGATCCAGTATTTTCATGCGCATAAGGGCGATCTCTCGGCAGAATCGCAGGATCGGCTGGAACGCAATCCGTTGCGCATCCTCGACAGCAAGGAGCCGCAGGACCGCCCCATCGCTGATGCCGCGCCCGATATCGACGCCTATCTGACCGATGAAGCGGCCGCGTTCTTCGCCAAGGTGACGAGCGGGCTCGATGCCGCGGGCGTCGCATGGACGCGCAATGCGAGGCTGGTGCGCGGGCTCGATTATTATCGCCACACCGCGTTCGAATTCGTCACCGACCGGCTCGGCGCGCAGGGCACCGTCCTGGGCGGCGGGCGCTATGACGGGCTGATCGAGAATCTCGGCGGGCCCAGCACCCCGGCAGTCGGCTGGGCCGCAGGGATCGAGCGGCTGGCCATGCTGTGCGATATTTCGGGGCTGAACCTCGGCCTCGACGTCATCATCGCGGTGGAGGATGATCGCGCGCTTGGCGAGGCAACATCGGCGCAGGCACGGTTGCGCGGCGCGGGCATTTCCAGCGACATGATCGCCAGCGGATCGCCGCGCAAGCGTTATGACAAGGCGGCAAAGACCAACGCCAAGGTGCTGATATCCTTTCAGCATGACGGCGAGAATGCGAAAGCCAACATCCGCTCTGCCCCGGAAAGCACCTTGCATGAGAAAGTGGCCGGCGTGCTGAACGGTATTTCAACCAAATGATGTCAGTTGAGATGCCAATTGCCTCCAATTCAATGGCCTGCTGCTCTTGCAACGGGCTGTATTCGGGGGCAAGCGGCGCTGTGGCGTGGAGCGGGGGCGATGTCCTTCAAGGCTGCAGCGTATCATCGGGGGAGAATAGGGAATGACCCGCATCGCGGATGAGCGCATCGCGCAGATCGAGGCGCGCTTTGGCAAGATGCAGGCACGGATGGCTTCGGGCACGCTCGAAGGCGAAGAGTTCGTGCAGACGGCCAAGGACTATGCCGAGCTGGAACCGGTGGCACGCGCCGCCGCCGAAGTGCGCCGCCTGCGTGCCGAGCTGGAAGTGCTCGAAGGGCTGATCGCGGACAACGCGTCGGACCCCGATATCGTCAAGCTGGCTTCCGGTGAGGTGGAAACCATCCGCGAGCGGCTGCCCCCTGCCGAAAAGAATCTGGCAATCAAGCTGCTGCCGCGCGACAGCGCCGACAATCGCCCGGCGATGCTGGAAATCCGCGCAGGCACGGGCGGCGACGAGGCAGCGTTGTTCGCCGGCGATCTGCTGCGCATGTACACGCGCTTTTCCGAGGAACAGGGCTGGAAGATCGAAATCCTGTCCGCGAACGCCGCTGATGTCGGCGGGTTCAAGGAAGTCATCGCCTCGGTCAACGGATCGGGCGTGTTCGCCAAGCTCAAGTACGAAAGCGGCGTGCACCGCGTCCAGCGCGTTCCCGTCACTGAAAGCGGCGGGCGCATCCATACCAGCGCCGCCACCGTCGCCGTCCTGCCCGAGCCCGAAGAGGTCGATGTCCAGATCAACGACAATGATCTGCGCATCGATGTCTATCGCGCGTCGGGATCAGGCGGTCAGCATGTCAACACGACCGACAGCGCGGTGCGCATCACCCACCTGCCCTCGGGCCTGGTGGTGACGCAGCAGGACGAGAAGTCGCAGCACAAGAACAAGGCCAAGGCGCTCAAGGTGCTGGCCGCGCGGTTGTACGAGCTCGAACGCAGCAAGGCCGCGAATGCCGAGGCTGATGCCCGCAAGTCGATGGTCGGCTCGGGCGACCGGTCCGAGCGCATCCGCACCTATAATTTCCCGCAGGGCCGCGTGACCGACCACCGCATCAACCTGACGCTGCACCGGCTTGAAGAGATTCTGGAAGGCTGGGGTCTCAACGAACTGGTCAATGCACTGACCGCCGAAGATCAGGCCGCGCGCCTGGCGAATATGGACGTGGCCGGGTGAGCTTTCCTGATCTGCGTTTCGCCGTGCCCCTCGCGGATGCGGGGGTAACGCTTGCTTCCATCGCTAGCGCGCAAGCGGGATTCCCGCACTCGCGGGAATGACGGCGGATGCGACGATCGCCGACGCCTTGCGCATGGCGGCGGCGGACCTGTCCGGAATATCCGAGACGCCCCGGCTTGATGCCGAGCTGCTGATGGCCGATGCATTGGGCATCGATCGCGGATCGATGCTGCTGATGCGGATGCGCGATGTGGTGCCTGCTGGGTTCGCCCCTCGCCTGGCCCGCAGGCTGGCGCACGAGCCTGTCGCCTATATCACCGGCAGGCAGGATTTCTGGACGCTCAGCCTCGCCGTTTCCCCCGCCGTGCTGATCCCCCGTGCCGATAGCGAGACGCTGATCGAGGCGGCGCTGGCGGCACGTGCTGACACCCCTCCGGCGCGCATCCTGGACCTGGGCACAGGATCGGGCGCGCTGCTGCTCGCGGCGCTGAGCGAATATCCGCAGGCCACGGGAACCGGCATGGATGCAAGCCTGGCCGCGCTCGACATCGCGCGCGGCAATGCTGCGGCAACCGGGCTGGCGGACCGTGCCGCACTGATCCGCGGCGATTGGCGGGTCGATGGCTGGACCGCCGCCCTGCCGGGGCCGTTCGACCTTGTCCTGGCCAACCCGCCCTATGTCGAGACCGATGCCGAGCTGGCACCGCAGGTGCGCGGGCATGAGCCGCATAGCGCGCTGTTTGCCGGGGACGACGGGCTGGACGACTATCGCATTCTCATCCCCGCCCTGCGCGCGCTGTTGGCCCCAGATGGCGTTGCGGTGTTCGAGATCGGGACAAGCCAGCGCGAGGCCGTCTCCGCGCTCGCGGTGGCGCACAAGTTCGATGTCGAATGCAGGCGCGATCTGGCGGGGCACGACCGCGCACTGATATTGCGCAGACGCGCCTCCGCCTGATATTTCGCTTGGCAAGGCCTTGGCGACCCGCTACCACCGGTGCAGCAAGACAGGTGATGCAGGCACATGGCCCATCACGCTTGCTGACCCCAATCATCTATTTCGGGCAGCTTGATACGGCCACTCAAAGCGGATGAAAGGCTTGGGACGCGCGGCGCGCCTTAGGGCGACGGCCTGCACGGACGCGCAGAGGACACGCAGGAAACTTGCGACTGATAAGGAAGCGTCAACTTTGAACAACAATCGTGGAACGAGCCGTCGTCGCGGCCGTGGCAATAACCGTCCGCAGAACAATGGTCGCGGCGGGGGCATGGATCAGGGCAACCGGATCGACAGCCGGGCGCGCGGCAATGCCACGCAGATGCTCGAGAAATACAAGAAGATGGCGCATGATGCGCAGATGAACGGCGACCGCGTGGCCACCGAATATTATCTGCAATTTGCCGACCATTATTTCCGCGTGCTCGCCGACAACCGCGCCCGTCAGGACGAATATCGTCGTCCGCGCGAAGACCAGGGCCGCGACAATGGCGGCGATTATGCCGATGACGAAGACGATAACGTCTATGGCTCGGTGCAGGGCAACAGCCAGCGCAACTATGCGCAGGACCAGGCCGACGAAGCCTCGTCGCGCGGCAATGACGATGACGATGGCGATGAGCAGGACGAACCCCGCAACCATCGTCGCGATACCCAGCCGCGCGAAGCTCGCCAAAGCGAAGGCCGTCAGAACGACAACCGTCGTGAGCGTCGTCCGCGCGAAGAAGGCCGGCGGGACGAGGGTCAGCGCGAGGAGCGCCAGCTGCGTCCGCGCACCGAGCGTCGCGATGCCGAACCGCGCAACGACCAGGATGCGGGCAACCCCGCTCCTGCCGAAGCGTCGAACGACGACGATGGCAATGCCAAGCCCCGCCGCACCGTGCGCGGCCGCGGACGTCTGCCGCGCGCTGCCGATGGCGAAGGCAGCAATGCGCTCGATCCGATGATCCTGCCGCCCGCGATCGGCATCACTTCGGACGCTCCGGTCGAAGCCGAGGCGCCCAAGCCCAAGCGCCGCGCGGCGCCGCGTCGCAAGGCTGCAGAATCGGGCGACGTCGAAACGACGGCTGCAGAATAAGCGCCTGCTCCCTTTCGGGGATCTGGCCAGGACAAAAAGAAAGGGGCGCGGTCCGGATGTGGACCGCGCCCCTTTTCTGTTGACGGTGGGGGAACGTCAGTAGCGCTGCTGGCGCTCGTACAGGTCGCGATAGTGCTGGATGCGCGTGACGCGAAGGCCAGGCATGCCCGAACGATCGACCGCACGCTGCCAGGAAGCGAATTCCTCCAGCGTCAGATCATAGCGTTCGCACACCTCGTCGATCGTCAGCAGGCCGCCGTTCACGGCTGCAACGACTTCCGCCTTGCGACGCACTACCCAGCGCTTCGTGCCCGGGGCCGGCAGGTTGTCCAGCGTCAAGGGTTCGCCGAGCGGACCAATGACCTGTGCCGGTTTGATTTTCTGATTCTCGATCATCACGTCCTCAAAAGGCCTGGTTACTGCAAGTTTGCGCGTGGCCAGGGTGTAACCAATCGGCTTTTCGATTGACTGAAGCACAATGGTAAACGCCATTTTCACCCTGCTGTTCCACCGGGGTGAAGCGGTTCAGAAGAGCGGCAAAGTGGGGGTTGAAGCTGCCCGGCACCACTCGGTCGGCCCGCACCTGGCCAGCCAGCCATGCCGCCAGCATCCGCACCGGGTCCGCGCTGTCCTTAACCATGCGGGGATGGTCGGGACGCACCGTCACCGGCGCGGCTGCCAGCGCACGCAGGATGTCCATATCCAAGGCGCGCAGGCTTACCGGCACGCTGTTGGCCTGGTGGACTGAGTCATGGGGGAAGTTCATGTCCATGACCAAGGGTGTATCAGGCAAACCGTAAGAGCAGGTAAAAGCTGCCTTCACAGGTAATTAGCCTTGGTTAAATGTCGCTAAGACTGTGCCGAAAAGGCCGGAAATCACGGGGTTTTGCCGGTGTCATGCATCTGCAATTTTTTGCAGTGTCGGGCTGGCAGAATGTTGCCGCCACCGCTACATGCACGCACATGCAGCTCCCCTCCTCCCACGGTTTCCAGCTCGACGGCGACATGAAGGCGCGACGAATCGTCGTGGCCATGTCGGGCGGAGTCGACTCATCGGTCGTGGCGGGCCTGGCGGCGGCGACGGGTGCAGAGACCATCGGCATCACGCTGCAGCTCTATGATCATGGCGCAGCGGTGAAGCGCGCCGGATCGTGCTGCGCCGGCCAGGACATTCGTGACGCACGTGCAGTCGCCGACCGGCTGGGCATCGCGCATTATGTCTTCGACCATGAAAGCCGTTTCCGCGAGTCGGTGGTCGATCGCTTTGCCGACGAATATATGGCCGGACGCACCCCGATCCCCTGCATCCAGTGCAACATGGGCGTGAAGTTCACCGATCTGCTGCAGATGGCACGCGATCTGGGCGCGGATTGCCTGGCCACCGGCCATTATGTCCGCCGCATGCTGGGCAGCGATGGCCGGGCCGAGCTGCACCGCGCGCACGATCCCGCGCGCGACCAGAGCTATTTCCTGTTCGCCACCACCGACGACCAGATGGACTTTCTGCGCTTTCCGCTGGGCGACCTGCCCAAGCCGCAGGTACGCGCGCTGGCGCAGGACATGGGCCTGATCGTCGCGGCCAAGCCCGATAGCCAGGATATCTGCTTCGTGCCCGATGGCGATTATGCCGCCGTCGTGCGCAAGGTGCGGCCCGATGCCGATACCGGCGGCGAGATCGTCCATGTCGATGGCCGCGTGCTGGGCGAGCACAAGGGGCTCATTCATTTCACCATCGGCCAGCGCAAGGGGCTGGAAATCGGCGGCCAGCCCGAGCCGCTTTATGTCATCAAGCTCGATGCGGGCACGCGCCGCGTGATCGTCGGTCCGCGCGCCGCGCTCGCCACGCGGGCTGCCGAGATTGTGGACATGAACTGGATCGGCGGCAGCTATGAAGGGCCGATGGAAGCCAAGGTGCGCTCGCTCGCGCGGCCTGCGCCAGTGCGGATCGAGGGCAGCGGCGCCAACCGGCGGCTGGTGTTCCTGAGCCCCGAATATGGCGTCGCGCCCGGCCAGGCTGCGGTGCTCTATGCTGGAGACCGCGTGCTCGGCGGCGGCTGGATCGCCTCGACCGAACCAGTCGAACCTGCGCTCGCCGCCTGAACGGTTCGCCCTCCCCTCACGCCTTGATATCCGCTAAGCCCGGCAAACTTGGGGAACGACCTTGCGCGCATTCGCAATCCTGACGGCGATCACCACGGCCATTTCGGCCGCGCCCGCCCTTGCGCAGCCGGTTCAACCGCCATCCAGCGAGAACCGGAAACCGGATGACGGGGATTCGCTCACTCTCTCGGGCAGCCTGAGGGTGCGTTATGAGCTGCTCGAAGGCCAGTTTCGCCCTGGTCTGCCCTCGCGCGACGATGCCATCACGGTGCAGACCGCGATTGCCGCCGACTACCGCACCGGACCATGGCGACTATCGGCAGAGCTGATCGACGCGCGCGCCTATGTGATCGACGCACCGGGCGCGGTCACGACAAGCGAAGTCAATGCGCTGGAGCTGAGCCGCGCCTCGATCAGCTATGGCTCCGGCCCCGTCGAACTGACCGCAGGCCGCTTTCACCTCAATCTCGGCTCGCGCAGGCTTACAGGGCGCAACGCGTTCCGCAACAGCATCAACAGCTTTACCGGCGTCAGGCTCGACTGGCGCGGCAAGGCCAACGATCATCTCGTCGCTTTCTACACCTTGCCGCACACGCGGCTGCCTTCCGCCAAGGCCGAACTGATCGAAAATGAAGTGCGCTGGGACCGCGAGAGCTTCGACCTCACCTTTTGGGGCGCACATTATTCCCGGCCCGATCTGTTCGATGGCATCACGCTGCAGGCCAATGTCTTCGGTCTGAACGAACGCGATGGCGAAAATGGGCCGACGCGCAACCGCCATCTGTTCACCTGGGGTGCGCGCCTGCACCGCGCTCCTGCGGCGGGGCGATGGGACATGGATCTGGAAGGAGCGGTCCAGTCCGGCACCGTCCGCCAGTCGATCGCTGCGAGCGCGCGGCGACAGGATGTGCGTGCCTTTTTCGCCCATGCCGAGCTGGGCTTCAGCCCGGTCTGGCCAGGCAAGCCGCGCTTTTCGGCGCTGTTCGATCTTGCGAGTGGCGATGATCCGCGCACCCCGGAATCCTCTGGCCGGTTCGACACGCTGTTCGGCCCGCGCCGGTTCGAATTGGGACCCAGCGGCATATTCGGCCCGCTGGCCCGCACCAATCTGCTGACGGCGGGCCTTCGCACCGAGATCGCCCCCGCCCCGCGCTGGGATGTAATGACTTTGTGGCGCCCGGCCTGGGTGCACAGCCGGCGCGACCGCTTCGGCAACAACGGCCCGGTCGATGCGCAGGGCCGATCGGGGCGCTTTGCCGGGCATATGCTCGAGGTGCGGCTGGGCCATTGGCTGATCGACAGGACACTGCGGCTGGAGGCGGGCGCGGCGGTGCTGACCACCGGACGATTGCTGGAAGAAGCGCCCAATGCCACCGGCTTTGGCGACACGCGCTATGCCTATGGCCAGATGGTCCTGAACTTCTGACGCGGCGTCAGAACACGCGGTCGATCGCCTTGTCGAGCATCCACAATTGCCACAGCAGCCGCGCATTGTCGCTGCGGCCTGCGATATGCGCCTCGGCGATCTCGCTGAGCCGCGCGGTGTTGAACCATCCGCTGCGCGCCAGCGCCGAACCGCTGGCGATCTGCCGCGCCTGATCGGCGAGCGGCCCGCGAAACCATTGCGCGATCGGGCTGACAAAACCCATTTTCGGGCGATAGAGAATATCGTCGGGCAAGGTGCCGCGCATCGCGCGCTTCATCAGCCATTTGCCCTGCCCGCCGCTCACGCGCATGGCTTCGGGCAAAGAGGCGCTGAACTCGATCAGCCGGTAATCGAGCAGCGGCTCGCGCGCTTCCAGGCTGACCGCCATGCTGGTGCGATCGACCTTGGTCAGGATATCGCCGGGCAGCCACAGCTTCATATCGGCATATTGCGCAGCATCGAGGCCCGATCGCGCGGGCGCATTTTCCATCAGCGCGATCATGTGATCTTCGGCGCGATAGCCGCCAAGGCCCTGGCGCTGGCTGTCCGAATAGAGCGATTGCCGCATCGCATGGCCGGTCACGCCGACCGCATCGGCATAGCCTTCCGCCCCCGACCGCGCGAGCGACAGCAATGTCGATTTCGCGCGCAGCGGGCGCGGTGCCCAATCCGCCTTGGGGTACAGCGCGCCCAGTGCTCCGAACACCGGACCACGCAAGCCCTGCGGCAACAGGCTGCGCACCCGTTCCTCGCCATGGTGGAACACATGGCGGCGATAGCCCGCCATCGCCTCGTCCGCGCCATCGCCTGACAGCGCGACCGTCACGCTTTCGCGCGCCAGCTGGCAGACGCGGAAGGTGGGCAGCATCGATGCGTCGGCAAAGGGCTCGTCGAACTGCGCGGCGACCTGGTCGATGATCGCGATATCGTCGGGCGACACGGTCCGCGTGCGATGATCGGTGGCGAAGCGCTCGGCGATGCGGCGCGCGTAATCGCTCTCGTCCAGCGCGGCGACGTCAAAGCCGATGCTGCAGGTCTTCACCGCCTGGCTGCTGCGCTCGGCCATCAGCGCCACGACGGTCGAGGAGTCCACGCCGCCCGACAGGAATGCGCCCAGCGGCACGTCCGCCACCATCCGCGAAGCCACGGCCTCGCGCATATGGTGCAGCAATTCGGCCTGCAGATCAGCCACCGACCCCCTGGCACGGCGCGAGAAATCGACGTCCCAATAGCGTACCGGCTCGGGCAAGGGCTTGCCCCGCTCCAGCATCAGATAATGGCCGGCGGGCAGCTTCTTCACCCCGCTGACGAAGCACCGATGGTCGGGCACATAGCCAAAGGCCAGATAGTCATCGACCGCCAGCAGGTCTGGCGCACGGCGCAGCGCCGGATGCGCGAGCAGGCCCTTGAGCTCGGACGCGAAGATCACGCTGCCATCGGGCAGGCTGGCATAATGGAGCGGCTTCACCCCCAGCCGGTCGCGCGCCATTAACAGCCGCTGCTGGCGCTGATCGAAGATCGCAAAGGCGAACATGCCGTTCAGCCTCTCCAGGCAGCGTTCACCCCATTGCCGCCAGGCGGCCAGGATCACCTCGGTATCGCCCGAGGTGCGGAACTGATGGCCCATCGCGCTCAGCTCTGCGCGGACCTCCTGGAAATTGTAGATCTCGCCGTTGAAGGTCAGCACATCGGCCTCGTCGGCGCTGAGCATCGGCTGCGCGCTGCCTTCCAGATCGATGATCGACAGCCGCAGATGGCCCAGCCCCACGCCCGGCGCGGTCCAGCACCCGTTTCCGTCAGGGCCGCGGTGCAGCATCGCATCGGTCATCAACCGGATGCGCGCCGGATCGACCGGCTTGGCGGTCTCGAGATGGAAAATGCCAGCAATACCGCACATGGCCGATCAGCGCCCCACCAGAATGGTTTCGGACAGCCGCCTTGCGCCGCCGGCATCGCGCAGCAGCGCATCGATCGCCGGGCGCGCAGACAGGTCGTCGCGACGCTCAGCCGAGACGATCAGGATCATCGCCGGCTGGCTCTGGCGGAGCAGCCGTGCCTTCAACGATTCCAGCCGAATGGCAAGGTTGCTGCCGGACACCACATCCCCCACCCGGTAGAAGGTCGCGACATCGCGCACAAGGCGCCCGGGCCCGGTAATGATGTCGGCCCTGCCATTGGCGATTGGCTGGCCCTGTTCCACCCATGACCAGGTGCCATCGGGATCGAGCGCGCCCTGGCCATAGCCGGTGATCTCGCGCCCCTCGGACTGGCCATCGAACAGCGCCGCATAGACATCGACGCGCTGGCCATCGCGGACATAGCTGGCGATCCAGCGCCGATCGCTGCCCGTGGCGCGCGGCGTCCAGGCGGTTGCGGGAGCATAGGGCGCGCGCTGCCAGCCTGCGATCTCGGGCAGGCTGTCACGCTGCGGAAGCGGGGCTGCATCGGGCAGCCCGAGCAGCGCCCAGCCCAGCGGCGCGGCGAGCAGCAAGGCCGCGCCGATAATCACGCCCCGGCCCTGCCGCGCGACGCTGCGCGATCCGGTGGCGAGCGTTTGCGCCAGTGCCGGTGCGATGAACGGATCGCTCACCTGCCGGTCGAAGAAGCGCCAGCCGATCGCCATCACCAGGATGAGCACCACGGCAAAGAATATCCAGCCATAGAAGACATGATCAAACCCGGCGGCAAAATCGAGCCCGTACAGGTCGGCGATATAGATGGTGCCGAAGGCGCGAACGCCATTGGCCAGGATCGGGATCACGATCGACAGCGCAACGATGCCGATGCGGCGCGGCCAGCTGTTGAAGCAGACATTGGCGACCAGCACGCCATAAGCGACCATCGCGACCAGGAATTTTACGCCCGAACAGGCCTCTGCCACGCGGAAAAGCGCCGTGGGGGTGGAAATGAACACCCCCTCGATATGCGCAGGGATGCCGCTCAGGCCGAGCAGCGCCATCGATATGTCGGCGGTAATGGTCTGCAATGGCGGGACCAGCTCCTCGCCCACCGGAACCAGAAAGAACGCATAGCCGAGCGGAAACATCAGTGCGCGGCCGACATGCGGGCCGAGCAACGCGAGGGTGCTGCCCTGCAGGAACATGACCAATGCCAGATGCCGCGCCAGCGCAACCCCGGCAGCCTCGCCCAGCACCCAGCCGCCAGCCGCTGCGGCCATCACCAGCAGGCCCGGCCACCAGAGCGAAGGCGTGATGCGCTTCAGTTCCTCTGCACGCTGTATCACCAGCCAGCCCAGGATGAAGGGGATCAGCAGGATGTGGTTGAAGGTGGAACTGTCCCACCAGATCATCACCATATCCGCCGCATCGCGTGCGAACACGGCGAGGATCACCGCCCAGGCAATGCCCAGCCGGATCAGCGCCGAACGCCAGGCGGGGCTGAGCGGCTGCGGTTCGGCGGTATCGGGAATGTCTGCGGCCAGGCTTGCCATCAGGCTTCGCTCGGCACCAGGGCGGGCGGCTGGTCGAGCCATTGCAGCAGCGGTGCGAGCCGGGCATCCCATTGATAATGCGCCAGCATGTGCGCGCGCCCGGCCTCTCCGATCGCCTTTGCGCGCGCGGGATCGGCAGCGAGCGCACACAGCGCCTCGACCATGGCCTCATCGCTGGCTGCGACCAGAAAATGCCCGCCCGACCGCGCCTCGATACCTTCGGCGGCTGCGGCAGAGGCAATGACCGGGCGGGCCATCGCCATGGCCTCAAGCACCTTGTTCTGGATGCCGCGCGCGATGCGCAGCGGCGCGACCACCATGTCCGCCGACGCGATCCATGGGCGGATATCATCGACCGCACCGACGACATCAAGCCCGGCCCTGCCCTGCAGCGCCTGTACCGCCGGCGCGGGATTGCGCCCGACTATATGGAAACAGGCCTGCGGAAACCGTTGCTGTACGCTCGGCAGAACAGCCTCTGCAAAGTGCACCACCGCATCGACATTGGGGGCATAATCCATCTGTCCGGTGAACACGATATGCGGCCCGGGCGCGCCGGCATAGACGGCCGGCTTGACGCCCTGCGGATCGTAGAACACCGTATCGATGCCGTTGACCACCGCATCCACCCGCACATTCTGCTCGCCCAGGCCCAGCCGGAATTCGGCCACCTCATTGGGGCTGCAGAACAGGCTGAGATGCGCGCGCCGCGCCATCGCCCGCTCGAACGCGCCCAGCAGCCGCGCCTCGCGCGCATTGACCAGTCTCATCGGGCTCAGCGAGCCTCGCGCATAGGCGGCAAACTTGGCCGAATCCATGTCGACGAAATCGATGACCACGCGCCCGGCAAAGCTTTCAGGAATGAACTGCGCCATCTGGCCGGAAAACACGAAGATCGTGTCGATCGGCCGCGTCGCGATCAGGCGTCCGACATAGCGCCGGATCAGGTCGCTATCGAATGCCACCAGCGAGACCGGCAGCCCGACGGACAGTGCCTGCAGCCCGGCGCGCACGTTCGATATCGTCCGCTGCACCAGGATATGGCTCGCTGCGGTCGCGGCGAGCTCTTCCTCTGCCGCCATATCGGCATCGGTCTCGCCAAAGGTCGCAACATGAACCGGCGAGCGCGCGGCGAGCGCCTTGAGCAGGGCATGCGAGCGGATCTTGTCCCCCCGGTCGGGCGGAAAGGGAATGCGATGCGCCAGGAAGAGCAGTTCGCCCATCAGCCCAGTCCGTTGGCGATCCAGGGGCCGAGCCGGTTGGCGATGCCCAGCGGCAGGCGCTGCCAAAGAGCGATCTGCATCCGGTATTTGGGGCTGAGCGGGTTGACGTCACGCGGCGGCTGGCCGTCGGCGGTGCGCACCGCATAGCTGAGCGGTGCAGGCTCGAAACCCCAGTTCTTCTTGAACGCAAACGCCCCGCTATCGACCTTCGACCGGCCGAAATCGAACCGCGTGCAGCCCTTGCGGCGCGCATGGTTCATCAGCGCATAATACATCACGTCATTGGCGCGCAGGCCGCGCGCTTCCCAGACCCCGCCGCCCCAATAGGGCATTACGGCGCCGCGATGATAAAGGCTGAGTACGCTGGCCACAGGCACATCGTCGTGCAGCACGGTCAGGATATCCGCATCGTCGCCGAATGCATCGAGCACGGCATCGAACAGCGCGCGCGGGAAGACCGGCGTTCCGAGATTACGGACGCTCGTTGCATAGATGGCATAATGCTGCTGCCGGTCGAGCGCGCCCGTGCCGGTGCGCACCGTCATCGCGTTGGCCAGGCCCTTGCGCACCTCGGCACGCTGCTTGCGCGGGATCCATTCGAGCTGCTTCTGATCGGCATCGGGGCCATCGGCGACAAGATCGGCAGCAAAGCCCGCATGCGCGTTCGACTTGATCGTCCAGCTGGGATCGTCGGGCAGCAAGCCACCGCGCAATTCCAGCGTCGGCGCGCTGTAGCGTTCGCACAGCTGCCACGCGGCCTGCGCCAGCATCGCCGCGCTCGCCGCATCATCGGCGATGATGCCGCCATCCACGGCAAAGCCCGCAGAGACGATCGCACGCCCGAACAGCGGCGAATGCACGACATGCAGCGGCAGATATCCGCTGATCGCGCCGGCTGCATCCTCTGCGATCAGGGCCAGCAGGTCATGTCCGGTAGCAGCGGCAATCGCCTCGCCCCAGGCCAGCCTGTGAAAGGCGGTCGCGGCTTCGTGCGCATCCAGCCAAGCGGAAATCCGTGCACGCTCCTGCGGATCGGCAAGTATTGCGACGCGAACCAGAGGCTGCGCGAGCATCGGCGGAGCAAAATGCAGCATCACAGCCTTCCGGCCGCAAGCGGCAGCGCGATCTCGTCGATCCGGCACCAGCTGAAATCGCGGGTCAGTTGCTCCAGCTTGCCCGCCATCGCATCGAGCCTGGTATAGTGCCGCAAGCGCGAGCGCATCGGCGCGCCTTCGACACGCGGCTGGTCGGGATCAACCTCCCAGGGATGGAAATAGAAGATCGCGGGCTGGCCGTCGGTCGCGTTGACGCGGCGCAGCGCCCAGCGCGACAACGCGTAAGGAAGGATGCGGAAGAACCCGCCTCCCCCTGCCCCGAACCGGCGTTCGCCCAGCTGCACGGTAGTGACCGGCAGCTCGATCAGGTCGGAGTCTGCGACGGGACGAAAGGCAAAGCGCGGTGCCTCGCGCCAACCATAATGGTCGTGCGCGATCGGGGCGACGCTCGACGAATAGGCATAGCCGCGTTCGGCCAGGATCGGGTGCGCCCAGGGCGTGCGCTGGTCGATCGAGAAGCTGGGCGCGCGATAGCCCCTGATGGCAACGCCGCCTGCATCTTCTAGCGCCTTGCGCGCCTTGTCGATATCTTGCGCAAACTGGTCGGGGGTCATGGTGAAGACGCGGGTGTGGTCCCAGCCATGGCTGGCGATCTCATGCCCCTCTGCGATGATGCGGCGGATCAGCGCCGGATAGCGGTGCGCCACCCAGCCCAGCGTGAAAAAGGTCGCCTTGACGCCGCAGCGCGCGAACAGGTCGAGCACCGCGCCGGTGTTGAACTCCACCCGGCTGGCAATGCCATCCCAATCCTGCGGCGCGATCGTGTTCTCGAACGCGCCCACCTGAAAATATTCTTCGACATCGACCGACAGGCCGTTGACGATGCGCCTGTCAGCGGCGCGTTGCTGGCCCAGCGATGCTTCGCGCACGGTCACTCACTCCTGGCCAAATGGCCGCGTTCAAAACACGATCAGGCTGCACGCCCCTGGGGCCACATGCCTGCAGAATCATCCTCGACCCAGCCGACCAGCAGCGCAAGCACACGATGCAGCGCCTTTTGCTGTTCGGCCTGCAGCTTTTCCAGCGCCGCGATCCGCTGTTCCAGCGGTTCGACATCGACGGTCGGAGCAGGACGGGCCTCCAGCGCATCGACGCGGTCGAGCGCCGCCTGCAGTTCCTGCACCAGCAGCGCGCGCGCATCCTGTTGCTCGGTAGCAAAGGCGCGCACTTCGCGCACGAAATGGTTGAAGTCGGTGCGGCTGACTTCCGGGATCGCTGCAGCTGCAAGCGGCGCAGCAGGCGCAGGCGCGGGCGCGACAGGGGCGGCATTCTCGGCATGGCGGGCGGCGCTCGCCAGCATGGCCTCGTTCTGCCAATCCTCGTCGCTCATCGAATCCATCGCCAGATCGGCCAGCACGGCATCGATCAGCGCGGCATCGACGGTATCGCGATTGTCCACCGCCGCCATCAGCAGCACGCGGTTGATCAGCATGTTGACCTTGCGCGGAATCCCGCCGGTCTCTGAGAACATCCGCGCCCAGACATCCTCGGCAAAGGCCGGGCGACCGGTCCAGCCGACCAGCGTCATCCGATGCTCGACATAAGGCTGAAGCTCGTGCTGCTCCATAGCGCCCAGATGGTGCGTCGCGATGATCCGCTGGCGCAGCTGTTCCAGACCGGGCGAACCCTGCACCATGGCGCGGAATTCGGGCTGGCCGAGCAGGAAGATCTGCAGCAGCGGGTGGCTGCCCAGCTGGAAGTTCGACAGCATGCGCAGCTCTTCGAGCGCGGCCATCGGCAGGTTCTGCGATTCATCGACCACCAGCAGGCAGCGGCGACCGGCGCGCGCCTCGGTGTGGAGGAAATGCTCGATCGCGGCCAGCGTTCCGGTCTTGTCGAGACCCGCAGTGGCCACGCCGAAGCTGCTCGCCACCATGTGCAGCAGGTCATCGCCCTTGAGCTGCGTGGTGACGATCTGTGCGGCGGTCAGCCGGGCCTTGTCCACCGTCTGCATAAGATGCGCGACCAGCGTCGACTTGCCCGCGCCGATCTCGCCGGTGATGATAATGAAGCCCTCGCCCTGCGCCAGGCCATAGCCCAGATAGGACATCGCCTTGCGGTGCGTCGCGCTCTCGAAGTAGAAGCGCGGGTCCGGGGTCAGCTGAAATGGTCGTCCGCTGAGGCCATAATGGGTTTCAAACATGGGCTTTCCCCCTGATATTCCGATGAGTTTTACTGGAACGAATAGCGCAGCGCCAGTAGCGCCGAGGCCACCAGACTGCTTTCGAAGCCCTTGGGATCGAAATAGTCGAGCCCCACGGCCAGCGTACCATTGAACCGGTTGGTAAAGTTGCGGCCATAAGCCAGGTTTGTGCCCAGGCCCAGCACGTCGCTGCCACCGCCGTTCAGCACCTGTCCGGGGCCGTTCTCCAGATAATTGGCATAGATGGTGCCGGTGATGCTGGAACGGGCGTCAAGCTGCTTGGCGCCGACATAGCTGGCGAACCAGATCTCGTCGATCGTCTGGTCAAAGCCAGCCAGCGCGCCGGTATCGGCGGCAAAGAACTTGCGGCGGCTATAGCCCGCGCCGATGCCATGCTGCCAGCTGCCGCTGGTCAGGCTGATCTGGCCGGTGACGCCGCGGGTGCGGAAGGCCGAAGACGCGACCGACTGCAGCGCATCGTTGAGGCAGTTGCCGCCCCCGCCCCCGCCCGTGCCGAAGAAGCACGAGTTGAGGTCGCCGCTCAACGGGTTGCGCGTCGCATCGAACTGCGTCGGCAGGCCCGAGAGATTGTCGTTCAGCCGCGAGCCGAAGCCTGCGACCAGATCGTACACCGTCAGGTTTGCCGCCACGCGCTGGTTCGGCGTGTAGCTGAAGGTGCCGTAATAGGTCATGCTGTCATAACGCTTGCCGACCCGCGCCTCGAGCGAGGTGCGGCGGCTGGGACGCCAGAGCACGCCGACATCCCAGATCAGGCCATCCTGATCATAGGACAGCAGCCGCGGCGAAGCCTTGTTGGTCACCAGACGGCCATCATTGCCCACCACCGGCGCACCGGTCGCATCGCGCACCGCATCGCGTTCGGAAATCTCGATATCTTCATAGCCGATACCGCCGACCAGCGCGAGCGTGGCGCTGACCGGAACAGTCACGTCGGCGCGGACGATCTTGTCGTCGAACCGCTGGTCGAGCTGGCTGGCATCCTCGCGATACCAGCCGCCGCTGACCGACCAGCCGATCGGCAGGAAACCGCCGGGCTGCTGACCGATGGCAAGGCTGGCAGCGTGGTTGACGCTGTCGTCGAACAGGTCGAGCGGGCGCGCGCCCGCCGGCAGCGCTGCCGCGTCCGCTTCCACCTTGGTATAGCCGATGCGGTAGAGCGCGTTCACATCGACCGTGCCGATCTGGGTGGCGAGCGTCGGGCCTGCATAGACCGAATAGATCTGGGTGACATTATCCGACCCGCCGATCAGGTTGCTGGGCGCGGCGCCACGGTTATCGACGCGCGAGCGGACACCCAGGGCACCAGCCTCGATCGACAGCGTGTTGGGAATGATCTGCAGATTGCCCCGCGCAACGCCGCTGATCGCATCTTCATCGCCGAAATCGTCGTTCCACGAGAAGCGACGCTCGTACCGAAGGCTGATCTGCGCCTCGGCGCGCGACGTCGCCACCGCCGCATCGACACCGACTGCGGCCAGGCTGTAAGTCAGAAGATCGCCGCCATTCTTGAGGTCGGCGCTCAGCACCTGGCCGACTTCCAGATAGGGGATCACCACCGAGCGGCGGCCATTGGCGAGACCGCCGCTCCGGCCGCCCTGCCCCTGGCTCTGACCCTGGCCGACGCCAGGGTCGGTGCCGCCCTGCTGTGCCTGCGCGGCCTGCGGCATTGCCGCAAGAGCCACGGCCAGCACTGCCAGCGGCGCGCCACGTTTGAAGCCGATGAAATCCGACCATTTCGTCATGGTCATTCTCCATATCCGTAATAGGATCCGAAGCTTCGGCCCGAGGGGGAGAATTTCACCCCGTTGAGCAGCAGCTGAATCTGGTTGCATCCCGAAATCAGGCTGAGCGCGTCGCGCAGAGCGCGCTCGCTGGTCACATCGGCGCGCACCACCATCAGCGCATGGCCGACATGCTGGGCGAGCGTCGCTGCGGGCGATGCGGCGAGCAGCGGCGGCGAATCGAAGATCACGATCCGACCCGGCCGTCCAGCGGTCAGGCTGGCGAGCACCTCCTGGGTCCGCGCCGAGGCGAGATATTCGCTGTCCGTGTTGGTCTGACGACCGGCTGGCAGCACCGAAAGGCCCGGAATGTCGGTGGGGATGATGCAATCTTCCACCGCCACCGAAGGATCGGCCAGGGCATCCATCAACCCGCGCTGCCCGGCAATGCCGAGCGAGGACAGGATGCTGGGCTTGGCGAAATCGGCATCGACCAGCAGGACGTCATGGTCCTTTTCGGTCGCGATCGAAATCGCGAGGTTGATCGCGCTATAGGTCTTGCCGTCGCCCGGATTGGCCGAGCAGATCAGGATGCGCTGGGCTGCGACACCCAGCCCGGCATTGGCCTCTGCCTGCACACTGGCGAGCAGGCGGCGTTTGACGATGCGAAACTCTTCCGAGATGCTGGTCACCGGGCCGTCGGGCACGATGAATGCGGATTCGCGCAACACATCGCGGTCGACCTTGGCCTCCGGCAGGCTGGGCGCGCGCGGGCGTACCGGCGGGGCGACGGCGGCTGCCACAGCCACGGGTTCGGCAGGCAGCACGGGCTGCGGTGCCGGCACCGGGGCGGCAGGTGCTGCAGCGACGGGCGTTGCCGCGACCGTCGGAGCTGCCGGTGCCGCGGGAGGCGTGGGCGCCGTCGGAGCTGCCTGGGGCGCAACCTCGGGCTCTGCAGGCAATGCAGGGGTTTGCGGGCTCAGCGCCTTGCGGAAATCGTACATCTGGGCCGCGCGCTCGATCAGCGAGGGCGTGCCTTCGGATTTGTCCGGCGATTTGATGGGATCGTGCATGGTCATGTCTCTTTCGCCCCTCAAACCACCGAGCCGCGCTGAATGAACTCGATGATCAGCAGTACCAGGAAGACCCCCACCAGCGCCCCGCCCGAGCCGATATACATGCGCAGCTTGCGCTTGCGCTCGTCGCGCTGGACCTGGGTCAGCATCTGCGAGATCGATCCGATCACCGGCAGGCCGCTGGCCGCTTCAAGCTTGGCAGAGGTGGGATAGCTGGCGCTGAGCTGGCCGAGCGCGAACGCGCCGCCGATGCCGCCGGCAATGCCTGCAAACAGCACCGCCGCCAGCAGCAGGGGCCGCTTGGGCGCGATCGGCGTGCGCGGGCTCGACGGCGGGGTGATCAGGTCAAAGCGGACTGCATCGGTCTGCGTTTCTACCTGGCCGCGCAGACGCACCTGTTCGCGATCGGCGAGCAGCTTGTCATATTGCGCCTTGAGCACTTCATAGTCGCGCGCGATCCGCGCCTGTTCAGCGGCGACACCCGGCTCCTGAATCTGCTTGGCGACCATCGCGTTCATCTCGCCCTGCAGCGCGGCCTTGCGCGATTGCAGTGCGGAAACCGCCGCCTGGCGTTCCGCCTTCATACTGACCAGCGAGCTATAGGCCGGGTTGGACACGCCATATGCCGTGCTGGCGCCAGCGCCTGCCGCCTTGAGCGCGGCGATCTGGTTCTTCAACGCCTGGACATCGGGATGCTGGTCGGTCAGGCCGCGCGCCTTGAGCGAGGCCATCTCACCTTGGGCCTGTGCGACCGGGTTGATGCCGCCACCGCCGCCGCCAGCAATGGTCTGCGGCGTGCCGGCAATCTGGCCGTTGATCGCAGCAAGCGCGCTCTGCGCGGCGATGAGTTGCGAATCGATCTGGTTGATCTCGACCCGGCCCTGTTCCAGCCGCTGGCTGACCGAACCGATGCCGGGCAGCATGCCCAGATTCTCGGTCTCGAACTTCACCCGCTTCTGTTCGGCAATTTCCAGCTCCTTCTGCCGCTTGGCGAGCTGTTCATCAAGGAAGCGCAGCGTATCGCTGGTCTCGCCCCGGCCACCGGCCAGGTTCTCCTCGACGAAGATGTCGATCAGCTTCTGCACCACGTCGCGCGCCAGATTGGCGGCTTCACCGTCGGAGCGGCCGCCGGCAGACATGGTCGCGGCGATTTCAAACAGATTGTCCTGCTCGGACTTGATCTTGATCGCGGTGCGCAGGCCGTTCACGGCCCCCTCGATTTCGCGCGGGGTAACCAGGCCCTTGCCCAGATCGGTCCCGCGCACGACCTTTTCCAGATTGGCGGCAGAGGTCAGCGTCTGTTCGACGGTATCGATCTGCTTCTGCCGCTCGACCGGGCTGATGCCGGTATTCTCGGGCAGGATCGCCTTGGTCTGGACGAACAGCTTGGCCTGCGATTCATAGGTGTTGGGGATCAGCGCGACGGCGAGCCAGCCCGCCAGGGAGATCGCCCAGGCAATGGCCATGGCAAGCCAGCGGCGTTGCCACACGCTGTGTACCGCGATCCGGAATTCTTCGTACAGGCCATTCATCGGTCAGGCTTTTCTTTCGCTGTTGCGGTGCGGTGCGGTCCGGCTCGCGCCGGGCTTAGAACATGCTTTCCGGGATGATGATCACATCACCGGGCTGCAGCAGCACGTTGGCGCGGCTGTCGCCCTTCTTGATGAGGTCACCCAGCTTGATCGGATATTCCTGCTGGCGGCCCGAGACCTTGTCGAAACGCACCAGTTTTGCCCGATTGCCCGCAGCAAATTCGGACAGGCCGCCGACGGCGATCATCGCGTCGAGCAAGGTCATGTTAGCACGATACGGGATCGATGCGGGCTTTTCCGTCGCGCCGACGATGCGCACCTGCTGCGAGAAGGTGCCGGCAAAGCTGTTGACGATGACCGAGACGATCGGCTCCTGAATGTACTGCGACAGCTGCAGCTTGATGTCCTCGGCCAGCATGGTCGGCGTCTTGCCGACGGCGGGCATGTCGGTGATCAGCGGCGTGGTGATGCGGCCATCGGGGCGCACCTGCACCTTCGCGCCGAGCTCGGGGTTGCGCCAGACGAACACGGTCAGCTCGTCAAGCGGGCCGATGATATATTCCTCGCCAGGCCCGTCGGAGAGCGAGACGAACGATGCCGGAGGAAGCTGCGGACCGCTGGCGGTCGAGGCACAAGCCGCGAGCAGAGCGGTGGTCGCCAGGGCCGCGATGGCCATTTTCAACAGACGGAACACTTCCATTTCAACACCTTTTTCGTCGCCCCGCGAATCCCCGAGGCACAGCGGTTTGCTGGGCCAGGTTCACGCAGATTGGCAGCAGCTATGACGAAAAAGGGTGAACATAGCGTTAGTGTTTGATGGTGAAGGCGTTTTTACATTGAGCGTGTGGCTGGCCGCGCACCAGCAGGTGCCCACCCGATCATTCGGCCCAGCGAAGCACAGGCACATCGCTCAGCCTGCCACCCCAGAAAGGTCCATTGCAAAGGGTGAAAAGAATAACCTGGCTCTATTAACGGCTCATCTGCCGACCGGTGCGCCGGGTGCGAGCCAGAGGAGCGCGCCCCTCACCACCTCCGCTCAGCCTGAGCGGAGGTGGTGGCCGGTTTGACGCAGTTCAGAAAAAGAGCTGCCTTTCAACAAACGCCACCATTGCAGATGTCGGACTGATTTCCTACGCTGCATGGGTGGCAAGTCTGATACCCAACCTACGCTATCGCGATCCCAAGGCGGCAATAGCCTGGCTTGCCGAAGCGTTCGGTTTTACCGTTCAGGAAGTTGTCGAGGCTGACCAACAGGTTGTGTTTGCAGAAATGCGCTTCCGCGATGGGCTTTTCTACCTCAGCCTTGATCGGCTCGATGATAAATATGGAATGCATTCTCCGATCGCACTCAACGGGACCAATCAGTGCGTCTGCGTGGTTTTGCCTGGGGAGGTCGATAGCCATTGCGAGCGGGCACGGTCAGCGGGGGCAAGGATAGTCACCGAGCCCTATGACACGCATTTTGGCTCTCGCGACTTTGTTTGCCTGGATCTTGAGGGGCACGTGTGGACCTTTGGGACATACGCGGGTTCGACTTGACGACCGCTTCCTACTTAGTCCCGGCCATCTGCGCTTTTGGGGCCCGTCACCCGAAACCTGACGCACCATATCCCCGCGCGTCCAACCCCTCACCCCCGCAGCCGCGCCAGAAACCGCGCCCAGCCTCGCGACCATTTGTTGAACACCTTGCCCTCATCGGACGCGAATGCCGCCGCCTTGATATGCTCTGAGCGGTTGGGATAGGGCACGATCAGGCTGGCGACGCCGAAGGTCGAGGACTTGCCCGCGATCATCATCGCGATCGGCAGGATCAGGTCGCCCGCGCCGCGTCCGACCACGGTGCCGCCGATGACCTTGCTGCCCTTCTTGACCAGCTTGACGAAGCCGGTGACCTCGCGCTCGGTCACCGCGCGGTCGTTGTGGTCGAAGTCCTCGCGCCAGACGGTGATCGCATCGCCGTGCACCTTGCGCGCATCGTCCTCGGTCAGGCCGACCTGCGCGAGTTCGGGATCGGTATAGGTGACCCAGGGAAGCGCGGCATAATTGGCCTTGGTCGGCACGCCCAGGCTGATCTCGAGCGCGACATTGCCGCCCTCATAGCCGCTGGCATGGGTGAAGCGCGGGCCGTCGCGGCAGTCACCGATCGCATAGATGTGTTTTGCGCTGGTCCGCCGCCGGGCATCGACAAGGATGCCCTTCCTGTCATGCGCTACGCCCGCGACCTCGAGCCCCAACCCATCGAAATTCACCTCGCGCCCGGTAGCGATCAGCAGGTGCGTGCCCTCAAGCGTGCGCCCGTCCTTGAGCGTGAGCACCAGGCCGTCGGCGGTCTTTTCGACCGCATCGCCCTCGGCATCGTGGATGATCTCGACGCCTTCGCTTTCGAGCCGGTCAATGACGATCTTCGCGGCATCGCCATCGTCCTTCGGGAAAGGCCGCCCGAGCGTCGCCACCACGACCTCGGATCCCAACCGGCGGAAGCTCTGCGCCAGTTCCATGCCGATCGGCCCGCCGCCCAGCACGATCAGCCGCTGCGGCAGCTCGGTCAGGTCCCAGACATTGTGGTTGGTCAGATAAGGCACCGCATCGAGCCCCTTGATCGGCGGGACAAAGGCGCGGCTGCCCACCGCGATGACGATGCGTGGCGCGGTGTACGTCTTCCCATCGACCACCACGCTCTTCGGACCGGTGAAGGTCGCATCGCCGCGCACCACCTCGACGCCCATCCCTTCGAAGCGCTCGACGCTGTCGTGCGGCTCGATGGTCTTGATGGCTTCGTGCACCGCATCGTGCACCGCGCGGAAATCGACGACAGGTTCGACAGAGGCCATGCCGAACTCGCTCGCGGTGCGCAGGTCATGCGCACGGTGCGCGGCAGAGATCAGCGCCTTGCTGGGCACGCAACCGGTGTTGAGGCAGTCGCCCCCCATCGGTCCGCGCTCGATCAGCAGCGGCTTCAGCCCGAACATCGCGCATCCGCCCGAACAGACGAGCCCAGCCGATCCCGCCCCGATCACGATCACGTCATGCGTATATGCCATGGACTGTCCTTCGCCTTCAAATTGCCGCTGGTTACCGGACGGCCTCAAGGCTAGTGTTTGTGCGTGACGGCCAAGGGAATCCAGCATGAATCTTGAAAATTCGCGCGAATATTATGGCAAAGTCCTGTCGGAATCGGCGGACCTGCGGACCGATGCGTGCACCACGGCGGAACGGCCGCCGCTCGCGGTGATCAAGGCGCTAGCCAATGTCCATCCCGACGTGAAGGCGCGCTATTATGGCTGCGGCCTGATCGCCCCCTCGGCGATCGAAGGCGCGCGCATCCTCGATCTCGGCTCGGGTTCGGGCCAGGACGCCTATATCCTGGCGCAACTGGTCGGCGAGCATGGCGAGGTCGTCGGCGTAGATGCTACGCCCGAGCAGCTTGCCGTCGCCAATGCCCATATCGAATGGCACCGCGAGACGTTCGGCTATGCCAAATCGAATGTGCGCTTTGTCGAGGGCGATATCGAGAAACTCGACGCGCTCGATCTCGAGCCCGGCAGCTTCGACATCATCGTATCGAACTGCGTCATCAATCTGGTGGCGGACAAGGCCAAGGTCTTCGCCGATGCGCACCGGCTGCTCAAGCCCGGCGGCGAGATGTATTTTTCCGACGTCTATTCGAGCCGGCGGGTGCCGCAGCATCTGCTGACCGATCCGGTACTGCATGGCGAATGCCTCTCGGGCGCGCTCTATTGGGGCGATTTCCTCAAGCTTTCCAAGGCCGCCGGCTTTACCGATCCGCGCCTCGTCAAGGACCGCCCGCTGGGCATCGGCGACCCGCGCATCGCCGAGATGCTCGATGGCATCGATTTCTTCTCGGCCACCTACCGCTTGTTCAAGCTCGATGATCTGGAGCCCGAGTGCGAGGATTATGGCCAGGCGGTGGTCTATCTTGGCACGGTCGAGGGCGAGGAGCGCGTGTTCACGCTCGACAAGCACCACCGGATCGAACGCGGGCGCATCTTCCCGATCTGCGGCAACAGCTGGAAGATGCTGAGCGACACCCGCTTTGCCTCGCACTTCCAGTTCATCGGCGATTTCTCGACCCATTATGGCGTGTTCGCAGGATGCGGCGGAGGCCTGCCCTTCGCACAGGCGGCGGGCGAGGATGGAGCGGTGGCAGCAGGCTGCTGCTGAACGACCTCTTGGTGTCACCCCTACCAGCACAACATCATGCGCCCCACCCCCGCTCAGCCTGAGCCTGTCGAAGGCCCCGTGCGAGTTGTGCGTATCCATCTTCGTCATTCCCGCGCACGCGGGAAACCCGCTTCTTTTTTCGCGCGACGCACAAGCGGGACCCCCGCCTTCGCGGGGGTGACGAGGAAGGTGGCCGGACCGGATGCGCGGGGCCTTCGACAGGCTCAGGCTGAGCGGAGGGGGTTGATGCTCATCCAAACGGGGCTTCCATGCACATCTTTCTGACCGGAGCGACCGGCCTCGTCGGCGGCGCGCTGGCGGGTGCGTTGCTCGATGCCGGGCACTGCGTCACCGCGCTGGTGCGGGGCGAAGGGCGCGACGTGCTCGACATGGACGGGCGCGACCGGGTCGCTGAACTGGTCGCGCTGCAGGGCGATGTGGCGCTGCCCGGCTTTGGGCTGGCCGAGCCGCTCTCGGGCATCGACCTGCTGGTGCACTGCGCCGCCACCGTCGATTTCGCCGCCAGCGATGCGGTGCATGAGGCGGTCAATGTCGGCGGCACCGCGCATGCCATCGCGCTGGCGCAAGCCTGGAACTGCCCGTTGCTGCACGTCTCCACCGCCTATGTCTGCGGCCGTGCCGATGGCGAGATAGGCGAGACGGCTGCGGACCTGAAGGCCAGCTTCACCAATGGCTATGAGGCGAGCAAGGCGCGTGCCGAGGCGCTGGTCGAGGCGGCACGCAGCGCGGGACTGGTCGCTGCACTGGCGCGACCCGCGATCATTGTCGGGCGGATCCGGGATGGCGCGATCGCGCGGATCGACGGCTTCCACCACCTGTTCCGTCTGTTCGGCTCGCCGATGCTCGGCGATGTCCCCGCTGCACCCGACGCCGCCTTTGCGATCGTGCCGATCTGCCATGTCGTCGCCGGGCTGATGGCGATGGCGGGCGACATGACCGCGTTCGACGGAGCGCGGGTGCATCTGGCAGGAGCAGCCCCATTTGCGATGGCCGAGATGCTGCGCATCGTCGCCGACTATCCCGGCACGGTCCCTGCGCGGATGATCGATCCTGCGGCCTATGGCGCCACGGCGCTCGACCGCCGCACCGCGATGGTCCACCGCCGTATCGGGCCGCAGTTCTTCGACTATTTCCTGCGCAGCCCGCGCTTTGCCGGGGACAGCTTGCAGCGGATGGCAGGTATAGACCCGCCCGCGATCGATGAAGCCGCATTCCGGCGGATGATCGACCATTGCGTGCAGGTCGGGTTCCTCGACTGGCAATAGCCCGCGCGATCGCCCTCTTGCGCTCCCCCTTTTGCTTCAACATGATGCCGCCATCCGATCAACCAAGGGGCCGCATCCATGAAACATCTTCTGCTCGCCACGCTCGCCTTCGCCTTGCCTTCTGCCGCGCTGGCGGGGGAAACCGAGGACGCCGCCACGGCCCAGACGCTGAAAGCCATCGACGCGCGCTATGACGATACCGCCAAGGTCGCGCGGCAGATCTGGGAATGGGCCGAGGTCGGCTACAAGGAGGAACGATCGAGCGCGCTGCTGCAGGAGCGGCTGAAGACCGCAGGCTTCAAGGTGACCCCCGGCGTCGCAGGCATCCCCACCGCATTCATCGCCGAATATGGCAGCGGCGGCCCGGTGATCGCGATCCTGGCCGAATATGACGCACTGCCCGGCATCAACCAGGATGCGCTGCCGACGCGCGCACCGCTCGCCGGCAAGGGCGCGGCGCATGCCTGCGGGCACAATCTGTTCGCCGCCGGATCGCTGGGCGCTGCGCTGGCGGTTCGCGACTGGCTGAAGGCTACGGGCACGCCGGGCCGCGTCCGCCTCTATGGCACGCCTGCGGAAGAAGGCGGCAGCGGCAAGGTCTATCTGGTGCGCGACGGGCTGTTCAAGGATGTCGATTTCACCATCCACTGGCATGCCGATGACGAGAATTCCGCCGCGGCACGCACGACACTCGCCAATAGGTCGGCCAAGTTCCGCTTCTCGGGCGTTTCCGCGCATGCCGCAGGCGCGCCCGAGCGTGCCCGCTCGGCGCTCGACGGCGTGGAAGCGATGAACATGATGGCCAACATGATGCGCGAGCACGTGCCGCAGCAGACCCGAATCCATTACGTGATCACCGAAGGCGGCAGCGCGCCCAATGTCGTGCCCGATTTCGCCGAGGTCTTTTATTACGTCCGCCACCCCGATGCCGATCAGGTCCGCAGCATCTGGACCCGGCTGGAGGCTGCAGCGCAAGGCGCAGCGCAGGGCACCGGAACCACGGTGGAATGGGAGATCATCCACGGCAACAACCCGCTGCTGGTCAACGAGCCGCTCGCCAAGATGATGGACATGAAGCTCCGCCAGGTCGGCGGAATCACCTATACGGCGGAGGAAACCAGGTTCGCCGAGGGCATCCGCACCAGCTTCGACAAGCCCGATCTGCCGCTGGGCAGCCAGAGCGAGGTGCAGCCTTATGATGTCACGCTGGGCTATGGCTCGACCGATGTCGGCGATGTGTCTTATGCGACGCCGACCGTCGGCCTGCGTGCGGCCACCTGGGTTCCGGGAACGTCATCGCACAGCTGGCAATCGGCAGCGGCGAGCGGCATGACCATCGGCTTCAAGGGAGCCCAGGTCGCAGCGAAAGCGATGACGCTGGCCGCGATCGAGCTCTACACCAACCCGGCATTGCGTGATGAAGCGACGGCGGCGTTCAAGACAGCGCTGGGTCCGGACTACAAGTATCAATCACTGCTGGGCGACCGCAAACCGCCGCTGGATTATCGGGATTGAGGCTCAGCGGTTCATTCACCGGAGAGCGTCGGTTTGCGCCTGCCGGGGACATCAGCGCCCTAGCGTGCACTGCCACGAATAATGCAGCCTAGCCTAGGATCACGACGTTGCCAGCTTTGACGTTCTCACGGGCAAAGGCAGTGTATCTTTAAGCGGTCCCGTTACCGGCACCAGACTAACCACCCCCGCTCATCCTGAGCAGCGGGCTAAGAGCCCGCGAAGTCGAAGGACCCGCGCCCACGCTGGCCGAATAGCGGGGCCTTCGACAGGCTCAGGCTGAGCGGATGTGGGTGGCGGTTTTTCAGCCTCGCAGAACAAATCTTGCCGTTCAGGAAACGACCCCATTGCCGACATTCGGCCCTCCGCTAACTTGAGCGAATGGAACACGCTCTACTCGCGTCATTTCTTGACGGCACGACTTCGGCTACGACCTTAGCTCAAGCCATCGAGCAGGAGGTTGATGCTTGCGAAGCTGGAGTTCGGTCGCCCACGAATATCGGCTATATAATCGTCACAGACGGTCCGCAGTTTACAGTCACCCGGACGCACATGGCTCGGCTTCTCCAGTCATTGCTCGATGGAACCATCCCGTGGATGTCTGTAAATTACATCGGCGATTGCCTAATGATGAGCGACGATTTTCAACCTGAAACCAAGGAAGTCGCAGAGGCAATCGGGTGGGTGGCTGATGACAGTCGACCACCTACAAACGACGAAACCCGCGCTCTGCTTGAGACATTGCGTTGAAGGCAGAAAACCACCCAGAAATGGTCATTCGTGTCGGATAAAATCAACGCCAGAAGCGGACATTGCAAAAACGTCAGAAGACGCAAACTTCTAACGAATTGGCACCTGCAACGTGTTTGTGAACGTACAGGATTGCAGCGACACCAGCGTTAGAGAGTGCTTGCCCTTCTCGTTTTCCGGCGAACGCCGGAATCCAGAGCGGCTGCAATACAATATCGCCCCTGGGCTCCGGCTTTCGCCGGAGAACAGGAAACCCCTCAGCTGAAATTCGCAGCCCGCTTCTGCATGAACGCGAAGACCGCTTCCATCTGGTTGGGCGTGCGGATGATGTCCTCTTGCAGCACGCTCTCTTCCATCAGGATCGCATCGGTATCGAGATCGGGCGTGCGGTTGAACAGGTCCTTGGCGGCGCGGACGGCGTCCGGGTTCTTGGTGGCGATCTCGGTGGCGATGGCCATTGCGCGGGCATGGGGATCAGCATCGAGATGCGTGGCAAAACCGATGCGCCCCGCCTCTTCGCCGGAGAATTCGCGGTTGGTATAGGTCAGCTCGCGCAGCACATCGTCGCGCACCGTGCCGCGCCACAGCGCATAGCCGCCCATATCGGGGATCAGGCCCCAGCGCATTTCCATGATCGACAGCCGCGCATCGGGCGCGATGATGCGCATGCACGCGCCCGACATGATCTGCAGCCCGCCGCCAAAGCACACGCCGTGCACCGCCGCGATCACCGGCATCGGCAGCTTGCGCCAGCCGAACGCGACCTGCTGGAACTTGTTGGCATTGCCATAGGTCCGGTCGGTGAGCTTGGACGGCGCAGAGCCT
The DNA here is from genome assembly GCA_026625625.1 of Blastomonas sp. SL216. Lineage (NCBI taxonomy): Bacteria > Pseudomonadati > Pseudomonadota > Alphaproteobacteria > Sphingomonadales > Blastomonadaceae > Blastomonas > Blastomonas sp. SL216. The sequence continues at coordinate 381,465 of CP113055.1, read as the reverse complement.
TCGCCACCTCCGGCAGGTGCGGTGAAGCTCGCCATATCAAGGCCCGCGCAGAACGAACGCCCCTCGCCCGACAGCACCACGGCGCGCACGCCGGGCTCGTTTTCCAGCCGGTCGATCGCGGCGATGATGCCGTCGAACATCGCCGGATCGAGCGCATTCATCTTGTCCGCACGGTTCAGCCGCACATCGGCGACATGGTTTTCAATGGTAATGCTGACCCGGTCGTTCATGAAACTGCCTCTCCGTTGACCTTGAGTGCCTGCTCCACCAGGGGGAGCTGGTCGTTGCCGAAATACATATCCGTGCCATGCACGAAAATCGAGGGCGATCCATAGCCGCCGCGCGCCACGAGCCGTTCGGTATTGGCGCGCAGGCGGTCCTTGACCGGCTGGCTGACGGACGCTTCGACCAGCGCTGCGCCATCCATGCCGATGGCATCGGCGACCGCAGCCACTTCGGCGGGATCATCCAGGTTGCGCTGCTCGACGAAATAGGCGTGAAACGCTGCCTCGGCAAAGCGCTCGAGCGCCGGCTGATCGTCCTCCAGCGCGCAACACGCCCGCATCGGGGCGATGCTCTTGAGCGGATGCCAGGGCGCCGGGAATTTCAGCTCCACCCCGGCGAGCTGCGCCCAGCCACGCATCACCTTGCCCATGTGCCGGTATTTGGGGCTGTCCATATTTTCGCGCGCGGCATAGACCGAGGGATTGACCGCATTGAACACCCCGCCGACCAGGATCGGCGTCCACTGGATCGTCACCCCATGGCGCGCCGCCAGCGGGCGGATATTGTGAAAGGCCAGGTACGTCCACGGGCTGGACAGGTCGAAGCAGAATTCGACGGCGTGGGTCATGCGGTCTTGATTCCGAACAGCGTTTCGCGGGTCTTGGCATCGGCTTGCGGGTTGCGGTTGATCGCGTCCTTCATCACCGCCAGCCCCGCCTGCAGCGCCGGACGCGCGCGGCACAGCGCGTACCAGCGGGCAATGTTCGGATAATCATCGAGCGTGATCTCCTGCCGTTTGTGCGTCATGATCCACGGGAAGATCGCCATGTCAGCGATGGTGTAATCCGCGCCCGCGACATAGTCGGCCTCGCCCAGCCGCCGATCGAGCACGCCATAAAGCCGCGCCGTCTCGCGCTCGTAGCGATCGATGGCATAAGGCAGTTTTTCCGGCGCATAGAGCTTGAAATGGCCGTTCTGTCCGAGCATCGGCCCCAGCCCGCCCATCTGCCACATCAACCACTGCATCACAGAAACGTGCCCGCGCAGATCGGCTGGCATGAACTGACCGGACTTTTCCGCCAGATACAGCAGGATCGCGCCGGTCTCGAACACGCTGACCGGCTCGCCACCGCCGGGCGGATCATGGTCAACGATCGCCGGGATGCGGTTATTGGGGCTGATCTTGAGGAAATCGGGCGCGAACTGCTCGCCTGCGCCGATGTTCACCGGCCGCACCTGATAGGGCAGCCCGCATTCCTCGAGCATGATGGAAATCTTCCACCCATTGGGCGTGGGGGCATAATAGAGATCGATCACGGCTGAGCCTCTCCCGCGCAGATTCGCATTGCGTCTTGCAACCGACCATAATCGCTGAGGGCGGTCTGTCACCCCTCAGTTGCGGAAAGGCTGACCAATCGGTAGCCGCAGTGCCGCCCAGTCTCGATCCACACCCGGCCGCGCAGGCCCATCAGGCTGCGGCGCAGCTTGCAGATATGCACCTCGACACTGTTGGTGCCGGGGTCGAATTCCGTCCGCCAGACCGCGCGGAGCAGGTCATCGCGGCTGACCGATGATCCGGCTTGCCGCGCCAGCACCAGCAGCAGATCGAACTCGCGCGGCATCAACGGCAGCAGAAGGTCGTGCCAGCGCACCTGACGAAGCCCGGTATCGAAGGTCAGGCCCGCCAGCCGGACCTGGCCCTGCATCGTTTCGTGCAGCCGGTCGGCAGCCTTCATCCTGGCCGCCAGTTCGGATGCGGCGACGCGGGCCGACATCGCGTCCGCCGCCCCGGCATCGATCAGCCGCGCGCGCGTGCCGCCCGTCGCTGCGCCGACAAACAGCAGCGGTGCCGATCGCAGCGCAATCTCATCGATCCATTGCCGGGCCATGGCGCGCGCCCGGGCATCGCACAGCACGGGGCTGTGCCGCGCCTGATCCGGCGCGCGCAGATAGGGCTGCGCATCGATGGCGAAGCGCGACAGCACCAGCGCCAGTCGCTCGAGCGCTGCAGTGTCGCCGCCCGCCAGCAGCCAGCGCGGCGCCGAAGCGCCTTTGCCGCCGCCTGCGCCGCCCAGTGCCGGATCGCATGGAAGTTTCATCAATGTCCCCAGCGGCACCAACTGGTGCCGTGGGAAGCATTAAAGCGTGTTCACGCTGCGGGGTTGAGCGCAGTCCGCTCCGAAACGGAGCGTTGGCAGCGCCAGGATCAGGAGCCTACCGCCTGGCCGGGGGTGTTGACCCCCATGCTGGATAGATAGCGCTTCACGTTGCGCGCGGCCTGGCGAAGGCGCTGCTCGTTTTCCACCATGGCGATGCGGACATAGCCCTCGCCATCCTCGCCATAGCCCACGCCTGGCGCGACCGCGACCTTGGCATGCTGCAGCAATTGCTTGGAGAATTCGAGGCTGCCCATATGTTTCAGCGCTGGCGGCAACGGTGCCCAGGCGAACATCGAGGCGCGCGGCGCAGGGATGTCCCACCCTGCCCGGCCGAATGCGTCGATCATCACATCGCGGCGCTTGTGGTACAATTCGCGGTTTTTCTGGACGATATCCTGCGGGCCGTTCAGCGCTGCGCAGGCGGCGGCCTGGATCGGCGTGAATGCTCCATAATCGAGATAGCTCTTCACCCGGGTCAGCGCGGCGATCAGCTGGCGGTTGCCCACCGCAAAGCCCATGCGCCATCCGGCCATCGAATAGGTCTTGGACATCGAGGTGAACTCGATCGCGACATCCTTCGCGCCCGGCACCTGCAGGATCGAGGGCGTCGGGCAGCCATCGTAATAAAGCTCGCTATAGGCGAGGTCGGACAGGATCCAGACCTTGTTCTCCTTGGCCCATGCGACCAGCCGCTCGTAGAACGCCAGATCGACCACCTCTGCGGTGGGGTTGGACGGATAGCCCACCACCAGCACCGAGGGGCGCGGCACGGTGAACGCCATCGCGCGGTCGAGCGAGCGCCAGTAATTCTCGTCGGGCGTGGTCGGCACCGAGCGGATCGTCGCGCCGGCGATGATGAAGCCGAAGGTGTGGATCGGATAGCTGGGATTGGGCGCGAGCACGACATCGCCCGGCGCGGTGATCGCGGTGGCGAGGCTCGACAGGCCCTCCTTCGATCCCATGGTCACGACGACCTCGGTCTCGGGGTCCAGCTCCACATTGAAGCGGCGGGCATAATAATTGGCCTGGGCGCGGCGCAGGCCGGGAATGCCCTTGGACTGGCTATAGCCATGCGCATCGGGCTTCATCGCGACTTCGCACAGCTTTTCGATCACGTGCGGCGGCGGCGGCAGGTCGGGATTGCCCATGCCCAGGTCGATAATGTCCTCTCCGGCCGCTCGCGCCGCGGCCCGCATCGCATTGACTTCAGCGATCACATAAGGCGGCAGGCGTTTGATGCGGTAGAATTCGTCGGACATATCAAATTCGCTTTTCAGTTCTCCGTGAATGGAGCGCCTTCCTTGACCTATGTATGCGCGCCTGTCGAGCAAAAGCGGGAAGTCTGCGGCGATCATCGGGCAATTATCAGGGACTTATCTTTGCAACTCAGCGCTGCTAGGAAAGCCCAAAGCATTGAAACGAGAGGCCGCCATGTCCGCCGACAACGAGTTCACCCCGCCGGGCCTGCCCACGCTGGAAGAGATGCAGCACTGGACCTGGGTGTTCGGCCGCGCGCAGCAGATGATGCTGGAGCATGCCGCGACCATGGCGCAGCAGATGGCGCAGAAGGACATGCCCGCGCTCACCGATCCGCAGGCGTTCCAGGCCAAGCTGCCCGCCTGGATGGGGTCGATGCCGCAGGCGATGCTCGATGCGCAGGCCGATATGTGGCGCGATGGCATGACCTTGTGGCAGGGCTTTATCGGCGCGATCACCCCCCCTGCCCTGATCGCCGAGCATGAAGGCGGCCCGCCCAGGCTGCCCGGCACCGTGCCCGAGCTGCGCAGCGACCGCCGCTTTGCCGCGCGCCAGTGGCACGACAACCCGGTCTATGCGCTGATCCAGCAGAGCTATCTGATGGTCTCCGAACAGATGCTGCGCATTGCCGACCGCGTCGACGGGCTGGAGCCCAAGCAGAAGGAAAAGCTGCGCTTTGCCCTGAAGGGCCTGCTCGATGCGTCGAGCCCCGCGAACTTTGCGCTGACCAACCCGCTGGTCATGGAGAAGCTGGTCGAGAGCAAGGGCGACAACCTGCTCAAGGGCCTGGAGCACATGCTCTCCGACATGCGCAAGGGCCAGCTGACCCATACCGATCCGGACGCGTTCGAGCTGGGCCGCAACATCGCGGTGACGCCGGGCAAGGTGGTGTACGAAAGCCCGCTGTTCCAGCTGATCCAGTACGCTCCCACGACCGACGAGGTGGTGGAGATCCCGCTGGTCATCTTCCCGCCCTGGATCAACCGCTTCTACATTCTTGATCTCAACCCGCAGAAAAGCTTCGTGCGCTGGGCGACCGAACAGGGCATCACCGTGTTCATGGTCTCGTGGAAGTCCGCCGACGAGAGCATGGCCGAGGTGATCTGGGACGATTATGTCAAGGCGCAGATCGAGGCGATCGATACCGTGCGCGACCTGCTCGACGTGCCGCATGTCCACACCATCGGCTATTGCGTCGCGGGCACCACGCTGGCCGCCACGCTGGCTCTGCTCGCGAAACGCGGCGAGGAAAGCCGCGTCAAGTCGGTCACCTTCTTCACCGCGCAGGTCGATTTCGAAAAGGCGGGCGACCTCACCCTGTTCGTCGATGACGAGCAGCTCGCGCTGATCGAGCAGCTGGGCAGCACCGGCTATCTCGACGGGCGCTATATGGCCGCGACCTTCAACCTGCTGCGCGGGCGCGACCTCATCTGGAACTATGTGATCAACAACTATCTGCTGGGCGAGGATTACCCCCCGTTCGACCTGCTGCACTGGAATGGCGATACCACCAACCTGCCCGCCAAATGGCACCGGTCGTATCTGAAGGACCTGTACCGCGACAACCGGCTGGTCCGCCCCGGATCGATCGTCATCGACGGCACGCCGATCGACCTGCGCCTTATCGAGACCCCGGCCTATATTCAGGCCGGGCGCGAAGACCATATCGCCCCGCTGGAAAGCGTGTGGCGTCTCAACGAGCAGCTCTCCGGCCCCACCCGCTTCGTGCTGGCCGGTTCCGGCCATATCGCCGGCGTGGTCAACCCGCCCTCGATGCAGAAATACCAGTACTGGACCAATGACGAGCCGGTGAACGGCCTGGAGCATTTCATTGCAGGTGCGAAGGAAACGCGCGGCAGCTGGTGGCCCGACTGGATCGAATGGCTGAAGGCGCATGGCCCGAAAACCGTGAAGGCCAAGGGCGCGCGCGTCCCCGGCAAGGGCAAGCTCAAAGCCATCGAGGATGCGCCGGGACGCTACGTCAAGACGCGCTGAACCGCTTGCGAGCCACGGCGGAGCGCGCTATGAAATGCGGGCGACGTTATTGCGCTCCAGGGCCTTTTGTGCAGTGCAACATTTTCCTTGACGTCAAGCCCGCCGATCACTATTGTGCAGTGCAGCATGAAGCAGCACGAGAGTGATACCGCAATGTCCGATCAAAGCAACAAGCCCGCCGCCGGGGACGCAGGCGTGGCCAATGCCGCTGCCGTGAGTGCGAAAGCGGAAGCCGCTCCGGCGGCTCCCAAGGCCGAACCTGCCAAGGCTGCCGATCCCGTGATCGCGCCGAAGGTCGCCAAGGTCGCGGCACCCGCCGTCACCGCAGCGCCCGTGGCGGCGAAGCCTGCCCCCGTGGTCAAGGCGCCGGCTGCAAAGCCCGTCGCCAAGGTCGCGGAACCAAAGATGGCCAAGCCTGCCGCCAAACCGGCAAAGCCCAAGACCACGCCCAAGACGACCATCGTCAAGAAGTCCGCAGTCAAAGCATCACCGGTCGCCGCCAAGGCCGCCGCACCCGCAATCAAGAAGGAATCCAAGATCATGACCACCGCAGAAACCATCACCACCGAAACCAAGAAGGCCGCCGAAGCCATGACCGAGCGCCTGAAGGGCCTGATGGGCGACATGTCGACCCGCGCCAAGACCGCCTATGAAAAGGGCACCGAAATGGCTTCGCAGGCCAGCGAGTTCAACAAGGGCAACGTTGAAGCCCTGGTCGAATCGGGCAAGATCGCTGCCAAGGGCGCGCAGGAAATGGGCCAGGCCTATGCCGAAGACGCCAAGAAGGGCTTTGAAGAGCTGACCGCGGCGCTCAAGGAAATGACCACCGTCAAGTCGCCGACCGAGTTCATCGAGCTGCAGACCAAGCTGGTCAAGAAGAGCTTCGACACCGCCGTCGCCCAGACCTCGAAGAACAGCGAAGCGTTCATCAAGCTGGCCGGCGACGTGTTCCAGCCGATCTCGAACCGCGTCAGCGTCGCGGTCGACAGCTTCAAGAAGGCCGCGTAACCCTTACCCCCCTTCCCGCTGGGAATTGAAAAAGCCGCTCCGGGCAACCGGGGCGGCTTTTTTATGCGTCGGGCGCCATCACATAGGACGTTGGAAATTACAGAATCATATCGTCATGAAAAACTAGACGTAAACAACCGGGAGCGATAGCAAGTCTCCGGGACGGCACCGCGAGACAGCGCGAAGCGATCTGCAAAACTATCGGACCTAGCTGCTTATGGCTGTCCGGTTCGAGACGGTCAGCCTAGTTTGGCCGGTACAGGAGAATTTATGCCTCTTAGCGTATTGGGACATACCCGGGATCTCAGGTCTGACACACCAGTTGTCTATTGTCAGATGGATATACCACAATACCTGAGCATCGTTGGGGAAGATTTCGGAAATTTCACGATACAACGACGCCGAGAGTCGCATAAAGCATACCGAAGATTATCTCTAGATATTCGTAACGGCGCACTACTTCCTTCCATAACACTAGCAGTAAAGCCTGAATTTGTAGAAGAAATCATCCCTCTGATCAATGATTCACGCGCAACGGCTGAAGCTTTATCAAAACCCGGCCGGGTTGATATTTTGGATGGCCTCCAGCGTACATATATTATGCACGACTTGTTGCATTCTCGACACATTTTCAGTGAAGACCAGAAAATATTAGTGGAGTTTTGGCTCGAATCTGACATAAAAAAATTAATATACCGTATTATTGTTCTTAATGCCGGCCAGAAACCGATGTCAATTCGCCATCAGGTTGAACTCCTTTTTATGTCGCTCAAAACTTCAATTGAAAGTCAAATTGATAACCTGCAGATATATACAGAGAGAGATACAACAAGACGCCGTCGATCGCGAAAATTCCCTCTCAATGTTGTAGTATCAGCCTACCAAGCACATATAACTGCATCGACAGAATCACAAAAAGATAATATTATTGCAAATAGAATGCAAATAGAGGAAGCACTTGATGCATCTGAACAAGATATTTCTGAGCAATTTCAGTCCTTCATAAAGTACCTGAAGATTTACTCAGAGTTCGATGATCACATATTTCGAATTTATCAGGGTGATGACGAGCCAGAGCCAGAGCCTGAGCTCGATCCTATTGACCAAATAGACGGTGCTATTTCGGTAAAGCCGTCGCGCAATGTGCACTGGCTTGCATCAGAAAATGTGTTTGTATCATTCTTTGCTGCCGTTGCCCAATTCACTTCAAGCGAGTTACCAGAGAATATTGAACTAAAAGGGAAAAGGCTTGATGCAGCCCTCCAAAAATTGAGTAAGAAACTTGAAGCAGCCCCGATAGGAACTGATCCACTTGATTTAGAGGTTTTTGATAGGCTTCGGATGGGGAACAACCCCAGAAAAGTCAATGTCGGCGCGGCAACGAGAAAGCTGTTACTTAACGGATTTAAGGAGTTTTTTCGAGATGAGGGCGATAGTTCGTTAGCGCGTGCATGGCAGTTGGCATCTGAGTGATGACTGTCGACGAAATAACAGAAGCGGTTTTGAGTGAATTAATGCCGATTTGCGAGGGTTTTACCGTTGAAAACCCACGGATGATAGATGGTTATTTGGCGATAAATCAGTTTATCGCAATTCAAGTAGAGGCTATCTCAAGTGGAATTCGCCAACAAACCGACATTGAGGTTATTGATTTAAACAATGCATCAATTGGAACGCTGTGTTTTTGTCGATCGAACGGCAACATGTTGATTTCCGAATTTACGATTTGGAAATATGTTGCATTTCTGGCAGATGCAGACTTTTCTGAAATTGGAGACAACCATTACAGCTTTAAAAAAGATTGTTTAATTTTAGATGCTGCATATTTTCAGGAATATCGTGATAATTACCTGGTATCGGCTCCTATTTGGGGAAAATTCAGTCACATACCTATTGAACCTCTAGAGCATGAGGTTGAAGTCAACATTATCACCGCAATCCCCGGCATTAAAATCGCTTCTGAGCACCATCGCCAGTCAATCAATCGATTTATTTATGCAAACAATCCATTTGAACGATTTTTAAAAATTTACCAGAGCATAGAGCTTTTATTTGATTTCGTTTTAGTTAAAAGAATCAAAGCATTAGATGAAAATATAGCGGGCTTTAGCCAGATATATTCCGAATTTGGTCGCTCAGAACTTGATCGGCTTAAGAGAATTATGAGAGAATTTTGTAATAATCATAATAGCTTGGCATCATCTCTTCTTTTATCAACGCCCTTTTCGACGGAACGTGAGGAAATATTTTTTCATCACAGCAAAACAGGAAACATAGTTTCAGATGTGAACAAGTGGAATCTGCTTATAGATTGCATTGATAATAATTTACTAAATCCTCAGCAATTTAAGCTAAAAAGATTGGTACAGAACGAGGATGACTTCGGTCAATTTATCACGGATTTGTGTGCATATTGGATTTATAGAGTTAGGTGCTCAATTGCGCATAACCGGATTGGAGAGTTTGTCCTGCAAGATGATCATAAGTCGTTTATCTCGCTATTTGCTGAGCCGCTGGTCTTAGAAGCCGCAAAGCAGATTTTTGCTAACCCGGAGTTTGCTGCCCTGTAAGGCGATCTACCTCTATGATCTTCCGCGCTGCCCCAACCTCGTCCGACATTACGGGGCATACCGTCCCCGAGTCTCCGGACGGTCTCATGCGTATCCTGTTTGTGCATCCGAACATCGTCGGGCGGGGCGGAGATTGCGATGACATGGCCTCCCGCCTGGGCGGCCTATCTCACCGGGCGTTCGGCGCGCCGGTAAATGATTTGTTGAGAACAACCACGCTAAGCTTCCCCGCCACCCCCTGCGGAGTTGTCGCTTGGAATTCTCGCTCGATCCGATGCGGTTATGGGAGCTGCGATCCTTCCAGGTGATCGTCGCCACGGCGGCCGTCACGCTGCTGATCGCCCTGGTCGGCGGATATCGGGCGTGGGTGTCGCGCAATGCGCTGGCCAATAGCGGCGTCAGCGTGCTTTTCTGGTTCAGCAACCTCGTGCTCACGCCATGGCTGGCGCTGGCCACTGCCGGCGTTCTCATGGCCTATAACGCGCTTGGCCTGCCGCGCCTGTCGCCCTCGATCTGGCATGATGTGCCGTTCCCGCTGCTGGTGCTCATCGCCTTTGTGGCCAAGGAGTTCTGGCTCTATTGGTCGCACCGCTGGCTGCACAGCCGCTGGGGATGGCCAATCCACGCCATCCACCACAGCGACACCCATGTGAATGGCCTGACCCAGTGGCGCATCCACCTGCTGGAGGCGGTGGTGATGCGCCTGTTCGCGCTGGTCATGATCGGCTGGATGGGTCTGCCGCCGGCCGCCGCCGCGGCCAGTACGCTCGCGGTGCTGCTCCATTCGGCCTATGTCCACTCGCCGCTGGATTGGGACCACGGGCCCTTGCGCATGGTCATCGCCAGCCCGCGCTTCCACCGCTGGCATCACCTCGATGCCGAGCCCGCCTATAATACCAACCTGGCCAATGCGCTGCCGCTGTACGACTGGCTGTTCGGCACCTATCGCGCACCGCACCAGCTCGACGCCCCCATGGGTGCCCGAAGCGCAGGCGTGCCCGACAATGATTTCGTTGCCCTGTGGTTTTACCCGTTTCGCGAATGGGCGCGGATGATCGGGGAGGCGGCGGGCGTTCGGCCCCGTCCGGCAGCGGCGCCACCGGGTCCTCTGGAAGAGGCCTGAATAAGATCGGCGGCACCCCCCGACCAAATTTGATCCACCTCAATGATCGCGCCTGCCTCCTCCCCCATCCTCTGACGATACGGGGCATCACCCCCGAGTCTCCGGAGGGGCCCCATGCGTATCCTGTTCGTGCATCCCAATTATCGCTCTGGCGGGGCGGAGATTGCCGGGACATGGCCGCCGGCCTGGGTGGCGTATCTCACCGGGCCGCTGCGGCGCGCAGGCTTTGACGACATCCATTTCATCGACGCGATGACCGAGGGGGTGTCGGATGACGATCTCGCCGCGCGCATGGCAGAGCTTCAGCCCGATATCGTCGGCACCACCGCGATCACGCCCAGCATCTATGCCGCCGAGCGGGTGCTGGAGATCGCCGCGCTCACCGTCCCCCATGCGGTGCGGGTGCTGGGCGGGGTGCATGCGACCTTCATGTATGCCCAGGTGCTGATGGAAGCGCCGCATATCGATGTCATCGTGCGCGGCGAGGGCGAGAACATCGCGGTCGAGCTGTTCACCGCCATCGCGCAAGGCCGCTGGCCGCAGGACCGCGCCGCCATTGCCGGGCTCGCCTGGCGCGAGGGGGATCAGGTCATCGCCAGCAAGGCGGCCGATACGATCAAGGACATGGACAGCCTGAAGCCCGATTGGGACATTCTCGACTGGAAGCAGTACACCTATATCCCGCTCGGCACGCGCGTCGCCATCCCCAATCTGGCGCGCGGCTGTCCGTTCACCTGCTCCTTCTGTTCGCAATGGAAATTCTGGCGCGATTACCGCGTGCGCGATCCCAAGCTGGTCGTCGACGAGATCCAGGAGCTGCACGAGAAGCACGGCGTCGGCTTCTTCATCCTCGCCGACGAGGAGCCGACGATCAACCGCAAGAAGTTCATCGAGTTCTGCCAGGAGCTGATTGATCGCGGCCTGCCCGACAAGGTGAAATGGGGCATCAACACCCGCGTCACCGATATCTATCGCGACAAGGAACTGCTGCCTTTCTACCGCAAGGCCGGGCTGGTGCATGTGAGCCTGGGCACCGAGGCAGCGGCGCAGATGCGGCTCGACATGTTCAACAAGGAAACCAAGGTCGAGGAGAACAAGACCGCGATCCGCCTGCTGCGCGAGGCCGATATCTTTGTCGAGGCCCAGTTCATCGTCGGGCTGGAAAACGAGACCGCCGAGACGCTCGAGGAAAGCTGGCGCATGGCCTGGGACTGGCAGCCCGACCTTGCCAACTGGTCGATGTACACGCCCTGGCCCTTCACCCCGCTGTTCGAGGAGCTGAAGGACAAGGTCGAGGTGCACGATTTCAGCAAGTATAATTTCGTGACGCCGATCATGAAGCCCGCGGCGATGGAGCGCGGCGAGCTGCTCGACCGGGTGATGGCGAATTACCGCCGGTTTTATATGCGCAAGGCCCTGTTCCATTATCCCTGGCGCGGCACCGGCTTTCGGCGGCGCTATCTGCTCGGCTGCCTCTATGCGTTCCTGCGCGCCGGGTTCAAGCGCACCTTCTATGACCTTGGCAAGGCGGGCTATTGGGGGCCGCAGACCGCCAAGAGCGTCGACTTCCATTTCGACGAAAAGCGCGTTCCGGTCGAGCAGGCCGCGACCGACTGGGAAACGGCGGCAGACCGCGCCGCCCGCGCCAGCGAACGCCGCGCCGCCGTCCGCGCGCAGATGAAGGAGCGCGCCCGCGATCGCATCGAGTTGAGTGCAGCACCAAAGGGCGAGTGAGGTGGCTGCCGCTCCCTCGCGCGCTGGCAGTGTGCAGGCGCACACGGGCGCGCTGATCGGCCCCAATGCCGTGCTGCAAATGGCATCGGCAATGGAGGCCAAGATCGGCGCAGTGGCGGCGCGCGAGGTTCTGGAGGTAGCGGGGATCGATACCCTGCCCTCCGGCGAGGCGATGATTGCAGAGGGCGAGGCGCTGCGGCTGCACCAGGCGCTGGCGATGCTGCACCCGGACGCGGCAGAGGCCGTCGCGGAAGAGGCGGCGCTGGGCACGGCGGACTATATCATCGCCAACCGCATCCCGCGCCTCGCCGCGCTGGCGCTGCGCTGGCTGCCCGCTCCCATTGCCGCGCGGCTGCTGATGCGCGCGATCGAGCGGCACGCCTGGACCTTCATCGGCGCCGGATGCTTCACCGTGGCGGGGCCGTGGCATTTCAGCATCGACCGCAGCCAGGCGGGCGATCGCATCGCGCCGCCCGACACGCTGTTCCACTGGTACGCCGGGGTGTTCGCGCGGCTCTATTCGCGGCTGGTGCGCGCAGCCTCAGGCTGTACCGGCGCCGCGCCCGATCCGAGTTACCCCTTGCGCTGGCACTATCGCATCGCGCCGCTCACAGCTGGCGCAGCGCGCGTGCGGGCCGCGCCGCCAGCACCGGCAGCGATCCGGCAATCCCCAGCCCCAAGGTCAGCAGCGCGCCGCCCCCCAGCGTCAGCATCACCACCGGCCAGTCAGGCGACCAGTTGAAGCTGAATATCTGGGTGATGACATACCAGGCCGCAGTCAGCCCCAGCGCCAGCGCGACCAGCGCCAGCAGGGCAGCGAGCAGGCCGTATTCGAGCGCCTGCGCCGACAAGATCTGCCCGCGCGTCGCGCCCAGCGTCTTCAGGATCACGCTGTCATAGATGCGCGCCTGGCGGCTGGCGGCGATCGCACCGATCAGCACCGCAATGCCCGACAGGATCGCGATCGACCCGGCGGCGGCGATGGCGGTCGCGATCTGGGTGAGGATGGTCGTCACCTGGCCGATGACATCGCGCACCTCGATCACCGAGGATGACGCGAAGTTCGCCAGCACCGCCTTGGACACCGCGCGCTCCTTCACACCGGCATCCGCCATGCCCTTGAGCGAGACCGTTGCGGCAAGGTTGTGAGGCGCATCGCGCAGCGTGTTGGGGCTGAACACCATCACATAGTTGAAGCCCATCGTGTCCCAGTTGATCTGGCGCAGCGAGGCAATCCTGGCGGTGAACTCGCGCCCCAACAGGCTGACGGTCAGGCTGTCGCCAACTTTGAGGTCCAGGATCTTCGCCATCTCGCGGTCGACAGAGACCAAAGGCGGACCGTCATAATCCTTGGGCCACCATGTGCCTTCGATCAGCTCGCTCCCTTGCGGCAGCGTCTCGGCATAGGTCAGGCCGCGCTCGCCGCGCAGCACCCAGGCATTTTCCGGAATGTCCTTGAGGTCGGCGACGCGGATGTTCTTGTAGCCGGTCACCGTTCCGCGCAGCGACGGCACGGTGTTGACCGCAGCGCCAGGCGCGGCCTGTTCGACGATCCGGCGGAAATCGGCCCCCTTGGCGACCGGCACATCGAGCACGAACAGGTTGGGCGCTTCCTGGGGGACCGTGCGGGTGATCTCGTTGGTGAGGCTGGTCTGGATGCCCGCCAGGATGACGAACAGGGTCAGCCCCAGCCCCAGCGCGACCACCAGCTGTCCGGTCTGTGCGCCCGGGCGGTGCAGGTTGGCGAGCGCCAGCCGCAGCAGCGGAGCCTTGGGGCGCGGCAACCTCGCGGCGGTCCAGCGGATCGCCCAACCGATCGCGGCGAGCATCAACAACACGCCGGTCGCCGCCGCCATGAACCAGGCGGAGAACAGCGCCTCGCGCGCGGTGACCAGCGCCAGCGCGACGATCGCCGCAATGCCGAGCGCCACCGCAACCATGGTCGCGCGGTCGGGCCAGCGATTGCCCTCGATCAGCGATCGGAACAGTCCGGCCGCAGGCACGTGCCGCGCGCGGGCGAGCGGCGGCAACGCGAAGATGAAGGCGATGAGCAGGCCATAAGCCGCGCTCACCAACAGCGGCAGCGGATGGATGGCAAAGCCGGGCTTTACGGGCAGCACATCGCCCGCCGCCGCGATGATCGCAGGCGGGATCAGCGCGCCTGCGACAAGCCCACCCAGAATGGCGAGCGCCGAGACCGCAAGGATCTGCACCAGATAGATGCGCAGGATGTCCGCCGAGCCTGCGCCCAGGATCTTGAGCGTCGCGATGCCCTGGCGCTTGGTGGCGAGATAGGAGGCGACGCCATTGCCGACACCGATCCCGGCAATCACCAGCGCGGCAAGCCCGACCAGCGAGAGGAACTGGCCCATGCGCTCGATGAAGCGAGACGTCCCCGGCGCACCGCGATCGCGGTCGCGCAGTTCCAGCCCGGCTTCAGGAAACTCGGCCTTCAATCGCGCGATCGCCTGTTGCGGGTCGGCGAGCGGCCCCAGCTTCACGCGATATTTGGCCTCGTACATGCTGCCCGGCTGGATCAGCCCGGTCCGCTTGATACCGAGATCGGACACGAGCGCCACCGGCCCCAGGGTGAAGCCCTCGCCCAGCCGGTCGGGCTCATCGGTGATGATGCCGCTGATCGTGAACTCGGCCTCGCCAAAGCGGATCTGGTCGCCGGGTTTCAGGTCCAGCCGGTCGGCCAGGCCCGCGCCAATCACGGTGCTCTGAGGGTCGAGCGGGCCATATCTGCCCGACTGCAATGTCAGCGTGCCATATAGCGGATAGTCATAGTCTACCCCCTTCAGCTCGGCGAGGATCGCATCGGGGCCGCTTCCGGTGCCACGCGGCGCGGCGCGCTGCGCCATCGCCTGCATGCGCACGGTTTCGGAGACCAGCCCTTCGCGCTCGAACGCGGCGAGCTCCGCATCGCTCGCCATGCGCTGCGACATGGTGGCTTCGAAGTCGCCGCCCAGGATCACCTGGCCGCGCTGCGAAAGCTCGCCGGTGATCGATGCCGTCAGGCTGCCGATGGTCGCCAGCGTCGCCACGCCCAGGAACAGGCAGATGATGAGCAGCCTGAGCCCGCGAAAACGCCCGGAAAGGTCGCGGCGCGCGATCCGCCAGATCTGCGCCCAGCTCATGCCGCGCCGCCGGGCCGGTCCGCGATGATCAGGCCGTCGCGCATTTCGATGACGCGGTTGCAGTGCGTGGCCAGCGCCGGGTCATGGGTGATGATCAGCAGCGTCGCCCCGCTGGCGCGCTGGCGGCTGAAGAGCAGGTCGATGATCGCCTCGCCCGTGGTGCCGTCGAGATTGCCGGTGGGCTCATCGGCAAAGATGATCTCCGGCCCCGGTGCCATCGCGCGGGCAATCGCCACGCGCTGCTGTTCGCCGCCCGAAAGCTGGCTGGGATAATGCGTGGTGCGATGGCCAAGCCCCACCGCCTCCAGCTCGCGCGCCGAGGTGCCGAACGGGTCGGCAATGCCCGCCAGTTCGAGCGGGACCGCGACATTTTCGAGCGCGGTCATCGTCGGCAGCAGGTGAAAGGCCTGCAGCACGATGCCGATGCGCCCGCGCCGTGCCCGCGCCAGCCCGTCTTCGTCCATCGGGCCGAAATCGAGCCCCGCCACCTGAACCTCGCCGCTGCTGGCGCGTTCCAGACCCGACAGGATGGCCATCAGCGAGGACTTGCCCGATCCCGAAGGCCCGAGCAGCGCCACCGACTGGCCCAGCGGAATTTCCAGATCGATGCCCTTCAAAATCTGCGTCTGATTGCCTGCCTCGCCGAGCGAGAGGGTGACATTGCGGGCGGCAATGGCAATATGAGGCCGCGTGAGCGTATCGTGCATGAAATGAAAGGGCTTTCGCTTTGGGTCGGAACAGCATTCTATATGGGGCGGCTTTGTTGCTTGTCCATTGCACTGTCGGATGTTCGCAGCCGTCGGACGAAGCGCCGAAGCCTCCGGTCGAAAAGGGTGCGGACAATGGCGCCGAACAGCCTGGCCGCAATCCGCTGAGCGCCGATACCCGGCTGGTCATGGCGTTCGGCGACAGCCTGTATGCAGGCTATAACGTCCGGCAGGATGAAAGCTTCCCCGCACAGCTCGAAAAAGCGCTGTCCGCCAAGGGGTTGAAGGTCTCGGTCCACAATGCCGGGGTCTCGGGCGATACCACCGCAGCAGGGCTGCAGCGCCTTGCCTTTGCGCTCGACGGCCTGCCGCGCAAGCCCGATCTCGTCATCCTGGGCCTGGGCGGCAACGACATGCTGCGGGGCATCAGCCCTGATCAGACCGAAAGCAATCTGGAGGCGATGCTGAAGGAATTGCAGAAGCGGTCGATCCCCGTCGTGCTCACCGGCATGATCGCGGCGCCCAATCTGGGCCAGGATTATGCGTCGAAGTTCAACCCCATTTATGTGAAGCTCGCCGAGAAATATGATGCCGAGCTTTATCCGTTCTTTCTCGACGGGGTGATCACCGACAAGGCGCTGATGCTGCCTGATGGCATCCACCCCAACCCCAAGGGCATCGCCAGGGTGGTGTCCGGCATCGATGACATGGTCGCGGAAGAACTGAAGGGTTGAGGCGATAGCGTCAGATTGGTGACATTGCGCTGACACCCAGAAGACGCTTTGCCGCAGCAACCCGGATAACCTGTCATCGTGACGCCATGGCGGCGTCATCCCCCGCCCCTAGCTGCGCCCTCGAACATCAACGGGGGTTGCGTCATGATTCTGAACACACGTGCCGATGCGCTGCTGCGCTCATCCATCTCGGTCATCGCCTTTGTCGCCGCTGCGGGCCTGCCTGTGATGGCGCAGGACAAGGCCGAGGATGAGGCTGCAGCCGAAGGCGAAATCATCGTCCAGGGCGCTATCATCACCGCGCAGGGGGAATCGATCGCGCAGAAGCGCAACGCCGACAATCTGATCGACATTTCGGCAGCAGACTCGGTCGGCCGCTTCCCCGACCAGAACAGTGCCGCTGCGCTCTCGCGCCTGCCCGCCGTCGCGGTGCAGCGCGACCAGGGCCAGGAACGCTATATCCAGGTGCGCGGCGCGCCCAACCGCTGGACTTCGGTCAGCATCGATGGCGTGCCGATGATCGGCGCGGACGAAGGCGGCCTCACCCGCGCCTATCGCTTCGATGCGGTGCCCGCCGTGATCCTGAGCGCGCTGGCGATCAACAAGTCGCTCACCCCCAATATCCAGGCTGAGGCGATCGTCGCCAATATCGACCTGCGCACCTTCTCGCCGCTGGAAGGCAAGAACGGCTTCCACGTCCAGGGCGATGTCGGATACGGTTTCATGGAACTGGGCGAAGGCGAGCAGCGCCAGGGCTCGATCCGCGTATCGTACAGCGATGGCACGTTCGGCGTGGTCGCCGGCGCATCGCATTACCGCCGCGAGCAGGTCACGGACAATCGCGAGGTCGGCCTGTATGACGAACCCAGCGGCCCCACCGATACCCAGTTTGGTCCGACCGAAATCGACATCCGCCAGTATCGCCTGGTGCGCGAGAATAACGGCCTGTTTGCAGGTTTCGAATTCTCACCGCAAGAAGGCCAGAAGCTCTACGCCAAGACCATCTATACCGAGTTCAAGGACGACGAGCAGCGCGACCAGTACGAGATCCGGCTCGACCGCGCGCTCTCGGGCACGCGCAACCTGTCGGGCGGCGATCTCGTCCGCGTGCCGATCCGGGGCTCTTTCAATCTCGGCAATTATCGCACGCGCAACTTCATCAACACCATCGGCGGCGATTATGAGGAAAACGGTTGGAAGGTGAACTTCGCGGCCAATTATACCCGCACCGAGAACACCACCTATCTGCCGCTGGTCCAGGCAAGCACGGCGACCGCGACCTCGCCTTCGGTTCGCTATGATTTCAGTCGCCCGAACTTCCCAATCGTGCAGCTGTTCCAGACCGTGCCGGGAGCGACGGCGGGCAGCTTCGTGCGCGGTCCGGCGCTGGCGAATTTCGACCAGACCACGCTGATCAATGCCAACACCTCGCCCGCTCTGGTCATCCCGATCGTGCAGGACGTGTTCACCGACAGCTATACCGTGAAACTCGATGTCGCGAAGGAACTGGGCGATGTGACGCTGACCGGCGGCCTGCTCTATGCCGATCGCGACATTGGCGGGTTCATCTTCGCGACGTCCAATGCGGTGCTGCTGTCGCCTCAGGCACTCACCGGCACCGGCCTCAGCTTCAACCCGGCAAGCTATATCAGCAACACGCCCTGGGACACCGGTTTCCCGCTCGGGCTCACCTTCAACTATGTCGACAACACGCGGATGCGCGCCGATCTCGACAATATCTTCGCGACGCTGCAGCGCCAGGGCCGGTTCAATCCGGCCAACAATGTGCCCGCGGAAAACCGCTTCGAACTCAACGAGAAGACCCTGACCGCCTATGGCATGGCCAAATGGGTGTTCGATGGCGGCCAGGTGATCGCCGGTGCGCGCGTCGAGCATTTCCGGCTGCAGAACCAGGGCCAGGCCCGGCTCGCCAACGGCACGCTGGTGCCGCTGTCCGCACCGCAGGACTATACCGACATCTTCCCCAGCGTGAACGCGCGCTTTGATGTCACCGACAATCTGGTGTTCCGCGTGGCCGGCCAGCGCGGCATTGCCCGGCCCAGCTTCGGCGAAATCCGCGTGGGCTCTGCGATCAACGATACCAACAGCCCTGGCACGATCAGCGGCGGCAACCCGACGCTGCGGCCAGAATATACCTGGGGCGTCGATGCGAGCCTCGAATATTATATTCCCGGCCAGGGCATCATCGCGGTGTCGGGCTTCCACCGCTGGGTCGACAATGTGCTGTTCTCGAACACGCAGATCGTGGGTTCGGACGCCTTCAACAGCAATGGCGTCGATCGTTCGCGCTATCTGCTCACCTCCAGCTTCAACGGCAATTCGGGCGAGTTGTACGGCGTCGAGTTCAACTACCAGCAGCAGTTCACCTTCCTGCCCTCGCCGCTCGACGGCTTCGGCTTCCAGGGCAACCTGACGCTGATCGAGGGCAGCTTCGATACCGATCAGCGCCGCAATATCGGCTTCCCCGGCACGTCGGACACGATCGTCAACGCATCGCTCTATTACGAGAAATACGGGCTCTCGATCCGCGCCAGCTACCAGTGGCGCAGCGATTACCTCGAATCGCTGTCGATTGGCACCGGTGGTACCGTGACCGGGGACGAGTTCCGCGGCGGCTATACCAATGTCGATGTCGCGATCCGCTATGACATCACCCCGAACATCAGCCTGTTTGCCGATCTCAACAACTTGACTGACGCCAAATACACGGCATTTCTGGGCACCAAGGCACGCCCGACCGAGGTCGAACAGATCGGCAGGCGCTACCTTGCCGGCATCCGCTTCGGCTTCTGACAGGAGAGACTGACATGCGCCTCAAGACCGCTCTCGCTCTGGTGCTGCTCGCTGGCTCCGCGCCTGCCCTTGCCATAGACAATGTCACGGTCAGCCGCGTCGATGCCGATCATGTCAAGGTCAGCTGGAAGGACAGCGATCCGGTCGACATCATCGTCACTGACACTCCGGTTGCGGCCGGGGCGGCCGTGCCCGTGGTCAAGGCCAATCGCAAGGGTGAGGCCGTTGTCGCGCTGCCTTCGACCAAGCGCCAGTTCCTGGTGCTGCGCGATGGCGGCGATGCCTCGCTGACGCTGACCGCAGAGCGCGAGCTGCCGCTCGCCAAGGGATCGAATTTCCGCGATCTGGGCGGCTACAAGGGCGCAGGCGGCAAGACGGTGCGCTGGGGCAAGGTGTTCCGCTCAGGCGCGCTGCCGCTGCTGACCGAGGATGATTACGCGCTGCTCGGCGGACTCCAGATCGGCACTATCGTCGATCTGCGTTCGCTCGAGGAGCGCGAGGTCGCAGGCACGCTGCTCGACGACCGCACCGGCGCGCTGTTCGTATCGAACGACTATTCGCTGAAACCCCTGATGGCCAATATGGGCAGCATGAAGGGCGAATATGTCTATACCGGCATGGAAAAGCTGCTCGCCCCCCAGTACCGCTCGCTGTTCAAGCGGCTGCTCGCCGATGATGGCGCGGTGATGTATCACTGCTCTGCGGGGCAGGACCGCACCGGCATTGCCTCGGCGCTGATCCTGAGCGCACTCGGCGTGGATCGCGAGACGATCCTGGCGGACTATCACCTCTCCACCCAGCTGCGCCGCCCGCAGAACGAAATGCCGCCGCTCGACCCGGCCAACTATCCGACCAACCCGATCGTCCAATATTATGCCGCCGCCGCGAAAAAGCCCGGCGGAGTGAAGGCAGAGCCGCTCTATTCCGCCTCGGGTAAATCGCATCTCGCGCAGTTCTTTGAGGTGATTGATCGCGATTATGGCGGTGTCGAAGGTTATCTGGCGACGCTCGGAGTGACTGCGGTGGATGTCGCAAGGCTGCGGTCGCTGTATCTGGAATAGGGCGCCGCCCGGCCTGGCTTGAACCCCGTCGTTATGCGCCCGGTTCTGCCCCCGGCTCATCGGAAGATCCGGTCAGCAGCCTGGCGATATAGCGTACCATGTCTGCTGGCCATGGGTTAATCGCCGCCAGGAAATCTTCACGGCGCGCCGCGTAAAGCGCCCGCAATGCCTCCTCGTAACCCGGCATATCGCCGCAAGCGGCCTGCATGAACCGGTAGACTGCGTCGCGGCGCTGGTGCTCGCTCTGCCCCTTGCTCCGCTCCGCATCGACCAGCCGCCTCAGCGCAGCGGATGCACCGCCGGGCTGACCGGACAACCATTCCCAGTGGCGCGGCAGCAGCGTGACCTCTCGCGCTTTCACGCCAAGCCTGGGACGACCGGCCCCCTGCTGAGCGACGGCCCGGTAATCAAGATCGGTGACCCGCCCCGTCTCGTCATCGAACACCAGAAGCGCGCCATCGTGAAGGTGCAGGCTATCGCGGATCGCCCTGACAACATCGTCGCTGCTGCCGGAAGCAATCTGCTTGCCGCCAAGAAAGGCCGTGAAACTGGACATTGTGCTGACACCCCATTGCTGTGGGCATCCAATTACATCCGGGTATAATATCTGTCAATTACACCCGGATAAATTTATGCGCATCTACGCCATGGGAGTGCTGCATCATCAGGTCACCCGTGTCGGGGCGCTGTACTCGCTACGCTGCCAGCGGCCTTCATCCATGATCGCGGCCAGCCGATCCACCGCGTGCCACAGATCGGCAAAGCCCAGATAGAGCGGGGTCAGCCCCAGCCGCAGCACATTGGGTGCACGGAAATCGCCGATCACGCCCGCGTCGATCAGCGCGCGGTTGATCGGCCAGGCCTGCGGATGCGCAAAGCTGGCATGGCTGCCGCGAAGATCTGCGCGCGCCGGGGTAATCAGCTCAAGCTGCGGGCAGCGCGCCGCCATCAACTGGATGAGAAAATTGAACAGCGCCTGCGACTTGGTCCACAGCGCATCACGGTCCGCCTCCAGCATCAGGTCGACCCCGCCTTCCAGCGCGAGCAGCGACAGCATCGGCGGCGTGCCTGCCAGAAAACGCTCGATACCCGGTGCCGGGGCATAATCATCGGTCATCGCGAAGGGGGCGGCATGGCCCATCCAGCCCTGAATGGGAGACCCCAGAAACTCCAGCGCTTCACCGGCCACATAGAGGAACGCCGGGGCACCGGGGCCGCCGTTCAGATATTTATACCCGCAGCCCACGGCAAAGCGCGCAGCATCCGCGGCCATGTTCAGCGGCACGGCACCCGCGCTGTGCGACAGGTCCCAGATCAGCGGCACATCATGCGTGTCGGCCAGTGCCTGCACCGCGGCGATGTCGAACCGCTCGCCGGTCTTGTAATGCACATGAGTCAGCACGATCAGCGCGGTGTCCGGGCCGATGCGATCGGCAATCTCGCCGCGCTGGCAGGCATCCAGCACCAGGCCATGCTGCGCAGCAATTCCTGCAGCAACATGCAGGTCGGTCGGGAAATTGCCGCTCTCGGTCAGGATCGTCCTGCCCTGGCCCGGCCTCGCCGCGAGGATCGCCCCCATCAGCTTGTAGAGGTTGACCGTCACCGAATCGCAGACGATCACCTCGCCCGGCGCAGCGCGGATCAGCGTAGCGATCTTGTCGCCCACGCGGCGCGGCGCGCCGATCCAGTCGGCATCGTTCCAGCTGCGGATCAGCCCCTCGCCCCATTGCCGATCGGTCGCATCGCGCATCAGTGCGCGCGTCGCGGTCGGCAATGCACCCAGCGAATTGCCGTCGAGATAGATCACGCCTTCGGGCAGCGTGAACCGGTTGCGCCAGGCGTACAGCGGATCGGCCGCATCGCGTGCTTCTGCCTCGGCAAGCGAAGGATAGTCCATGCTCATTTCTGTCCCAGCAACTGCTTGATCCGCGCCTTTTGCGCCGCCCAGCTGCGGCTGGTGGGCGCGATCAGCTCGACATGGCCTTCAGGCCCGTGGACATGGTTTTCGACCGTGACCCCGCGCTTCTTCATGTCTGCGGCATAGGTTTCGGCATAGGCCGGCGGAGCGATCTTGTCCTTGTCGGTGTGGAACTGGATCTGCTGCGCGGTGCTGACCGGCATTTCGGGAGGCGAGGTCAGCGCGAACTTTTCACCCGCCATCCGTGTCGGTGCGTCGGTGCCGCAGGCATGACCGGTGCGCTTCATCGCAGCGCGCAGATCGGCAATGCCGGCCTGGCTGATCGCGGTGTCGATCCGCAGAGGCTTCGCGCCACGCAGCGGCTCACCCTCGGGCAGCGCCTGACGCGCGGCCAGCCAAAGGGCAAGATGTCCGCCAGCAGAATGGCCGATGGCGATGGTGTGCGTAAGGTCGAGGTTGAGCGCCTTGGCCTCAGCCCCCAGCAGGTCCGCCGCTGCGCCGACATCCAGATAGGTGCCGGGATAGCCGCCGCCACGATCGACTCCGCGATATTCGACATTCCACACCGCGATCCCGTCCTTGCGGAGATCATCGGCGATATAGTTCATGATGTCGCGTGTCGCGATTTCGGTCTGCCAGCAGCCGCCATGGATCATCACGACCACCGGATGCGGTCCCTCGCCCTTGGGCAACCACAGGTCGACCAGCTGCAGCGCATCCTTGCCATAGGTGATCGTGCGGTCCGGCTGGGGGCGCGGCTGATCAAGCAGATCGGGCCATTGCATGATCGGCTTGTCGTCGTTCAGCATGGCTGCGACCTGCGACCCATCGACGAGCCTGATCCCCAGCAGCAGAACCGCCAGGCCAATTGCTCCCCATGTAACCGTTCGCACAATGTGGTTCCTCCCCTAGGTGTTCCGTCCGCATCCACGTCCGCTCAGCCTCAGCTTGTCAAAGGCCCCGCGCAACCCCTTCACAAAGAACCCTTATCGAGCCAAGACCGCTTTCGCACCATGCCTTCTCGCTTACAGGGTTGGCTGGTGCAAGATGCAGCTTGAGGCCACCACCAAAGCGCGTGGCCTTCGACCGGCTCAGGCTGAGCGGCGGTGTTCAGGGATAGCTCGCGCCAAGCTCAATAATCCTTCGAAATCCGCACGTTGGCGCTCTGCCGGCCGATCGTCGAGATTGACGACAGCAGCGACAGCCAGCGCGTGATCTGGAATTCCACCTGGGTGGCCGAATAGCCGCGCCCGTCGGTGACGATCTCCACATAGGTGTTGCGGGTGATATACTTGCCCGCCGCAATGCTGGTGCCCTGGCCGAGGGTCTGGTTGCCCTCGACGATGCGCAGACGATCGAGCCCGATCGCCCCGCGCAGTGCGTTGATCGGGTCGAGCCCGCTGCCGCCGCGCAGCGATGCCAGCGCCGCTGCAAGCTGCACCGCCTCGGGCGCGGAAATATCGGTGATCGACGATCCGAACAGCAACCGCGCGAGCAGCTCGTCCTCGGGCAGCGCCGGGGTGCTGGTAAAGCTGATCTCCGGCGCCAGGCCCGTTCCGCGCACGTTGATGGTGGCGTTGAGATCGGTGAGGTTGGCCGAGGCCGCGATGTCGAGCGCCGGATTGGGCGGCGATTCCCCGCGGAAGCTGATGCGGCCACGCTCGAGATCGAAATCGCGACCGGCAAATTCATACTCGCCGCGGATCAGATCGGCCTGGCCGCTGATACGCGGCGCATCGACCGTTCCGGTGAGCGTGATATTGGCCGCCCATTCGCTGTTGATGCCAAGACCGGTGACGGTGAACTGGTTGGGCGCGCGCGCCTTGACATTGTAGCGCCAGATGGCGGGCCGCTCGCGGCGGGGGGCCTCGTCGGCACGGCGGTTGATTTCGCGCACGTTGATCACCGGCAGCGCTTCAGCAGCGTTGAACTGGCCCAGCCGGAAGCGCCCCCGATTGAGCACGACATCGCCGCCCAGCGTCCCGGTCGTGCCATCGGATGATATGGTCAGCGGCCCCGAGACGGTGGCACCGAAATCGTCGCGATTGACCAGTTGCGCATTCTTCGCCGTCGCCTTGATCTCGACCGCGACGCCTTGCGATGGCGAGGCGAATAGGCCGCCATAATCGACATAGCCCGACCCGGTGATCGTGCCGTTCGATCCGGCCTTGCCGCTGAAGCTGGTCAGCGTCAGCCGCGATCCGTTAAACTGGCCGCGCGAGACGATGTCGGAGATCACCGTGCCCGAAAGCCCGCTTTCCAGCCGCGCGGTGCGGGTGGCGAGAATGCCGTTGATGCTGGGATCGCGCAGCGAGCCTGAAAGGTCCGCTGCGACGCCGACCTGGCCGGTGACGTCGAACGCCTCGATGCCCAGAAGCCGCCAGAGCGAGTCCGCCGGACCGTTGAAGCGAAGCTGCCCTGCCAGCGTACCGCGCTGCAAACGGCCGAACAGGTCGAAACCCTGCGGCAGATTGCCGATCCGCGCCTGCGCGCGGCCGACGGTCTTGTCCTGCTCGGCAATCACTGCGCGTACCGCCAGCGCATCGGCGGTCAGCGCCAGATTGGCAGCGATATCGACCGGGCGCGAGCTGACGATCAGGCCGGTACGGGTCAGGTTGTCGAGCTTCACACTGGCCTTGCCGGTCGGCAAGCCACCATCGGCCTGACGATAGTTGAGCGTGCCGGAGGCGTTACCGCCAAAGCCAAGCTCGCGCACCGCAACGTCGAACAGCGCCAGCGGCACCGTGTTGAACTGCGCGCTGAGTTCGGTGAGGCCGCCGCCAAAGCGCCCCTGCGCGCCCAGGCGCCCGCGACCGACGCGCAGCACCGCAGGCGCCAGTCTCCAGCCGCCGTCTTCGAGCTTTGTCAGCCGCGCCGGACGCACCAGCCGCAGCCGCCGGTTGCCATATTGGCCATTGCCCGCAAGCGTGATCGCATTGCCGGCGATCTGCGCACTGGTCTGGAGCTCGAAATTGCTGCCGCGCCGACCGGCCAGCGACGCGGTCACCCTGCCCTCACCATTGACCAGATTGGCATTGGCCGCCAGTCGCCCGATGAACAGCGGCCCACGCCCGATGCCCTGCGCCTGGATGCTGCCGACGATCGTGTTGCGCCCTTCGGCAATCAGCGCATCAATTTCTGCTGCGCCCCGGTTGATGGTGATCGGCACCTCGCCATCGAAGCGCGCATTGGCAAGGTTGAGCAACGCCTTGACGCCCTGCCCGCCGGCGCGCGGATCGAGCGTAACATTGCCGGTAATGCCCCCGCCCGAGACGTCGAGCGCGCCTTCGATGCCCGCCTTGGTCGCATAGATATCGCCCGCAAACAGCGCGCGCGATACGGTGAAGCGCTCGATCTGGATCAGCGTCCGCCCGGCTTCGCGCGCAAAGATGCGCGTTGCACCTTCGAGCGGACCGAGCGCCGACTGGCCGGTGACATCGACCGAGAAACCATCGGGCACGGTGCCCAGCGCCAGCCGCAGATCCTGCACCCCCAGCGCAGGCAGCGGATCTTCCAGCGTCAGCACCGCACGCGTGTCGCCCCGGATGGAATCTGCCGTCACATCCAGCGGGCCGTAATCGCGGTGACGACCGCTGGCACGCAGCACGATACGGCCATCGGGCTCCAGCCGGCCGCCACCGATCAGCGCCAGCTTCTGCGCCGCCAGGCTCGCATCGCGCAGCACGAAGGGCTGGCCGGCGCCATAGCTGAACTTGCTGGCAAATCGCGGGCCTGGCCCGATCAGGGTGACCACAGTCTCGTTGACCACACGGCGCATCAGCACGCGGACATCGCCCAGCAGATCCCAGGCGGCACCGCCGCCAAAGGCCAGGCGCAGATTGGCATCGATATCGGCATCACCGACATTCTCGACCCCGAAGGCAGGCAGGCGGACATCAGCGACGGCCAGATAGCGTCCGCGCTGGCTGCTGCCCGAAAGCTGGACCAGCGCGACAAGGCTGTTGCTGACCAGCCTGATGGGATCGCTGCTGAGGATGCCGTCGCGCATCCGCACAACGCCTTGCCCGCGCAGGCCGTTCGCCAGGCGGTCGCCATAGGCATTGCCGGTGGCGACGCGCGTCGCGCTGACCTTGACGGGGATGGTGAAATCGCGCTGCTGCCGGGTTATCGTGCCCTGCGCCAGCAGCGTTTCGGCGCTGACACCGGCCATTGCAACCCGGTCCGCCGAGAGGCGATAGGGCGCTTCCAGTTCGCCGAAGCTACCTTTCAGCGTCACCTGCCCGCGCAGATTGCGCGCCTCAAGCCCCTCTGCGAGCAGTTGCGGGCGAGACAGTGCGGCCAGCAGCTCAACATTGTCGAAACGGTTTTCGCCAAGATCGATCGCGCCATTGGCATTGATCGTCCCAGCCTGGCCCGCCAGCGCGACCATGCCCGACAGCACGCGCGCGTCAAGCGTGCCGCGCGCGACCACGCCGATGGCAGGGCCGAGCGCGCGGGTAAAGCTGTTGCCGATCAGCGGCTCGGGGCGGACAAAGCCCCGGATGCGCACCTGGCCTTCGCGCTGGTTGATATCGAGCGCGGTCAATTCTCGGTCGCCCAGGCGGGCAGCCAACTTGCCTTCCCAGAAATTCCAATCGCCCCGGCCCTTGACCGAGGCAGACATGTCCTGCGTCAGGCCTGCTAGCGCAGCGATGGCTCCGCCTGCAGGCGCGACAATGTCGCCATTGATCATCAGCCGGTTCTGATCGGGGATGGCGTCGATCATCACCGCCAGCCGGTCGCTGCCATCGGCCAGCGCAGCGCGCGCATCGACCAGCACCCGGCCCGACCGGATATCGACCTTGCCCGCGATATTGGCGACCCGGCGCGGCCCGGCAATCCCATCGCGGATCACCAGCCCATCGGCCTGCAGCCGGTCTATGCGGATATCGAAGGCCGGCAGCAGCGGATCGTCGGGGTCGCCCGGGTTCAGTTCTGGCAGGCTTCGCAACTCGCCGCGCCGGATGACCAGATCGCGAATGTCGAGCCGGTTGTTGAGGAAGCGAAACGGCCGCCAGTCGAGATCGACGGTCGAGGCGGTGAAGAAGACGCGCTTGGTATCGCGGATTTCGACCCCGCGCAGCACCGCCTTGCCATAGATCGACCCTTCTATCCGTGCGACGCGCAGCGAAAGGCCCGATTTGAGCTGATAGCCGGCAATCTGCTCGGCGACGAAGCGGCGGCCAGGCCCGCTGTCCAGCCCGAACAGCATTGCTGCCACCAGGCCGGCCAGCACCAGCACGCCGATGACAAGCCCGCGCACCCACCGCACCGGCTTGCGCGCCGGCGCCAGGGGCTGCGACGACACGGCGTCGGTCACCGGCTCATCCGCCATCAGAAAGCCTGTCCCAGCGAAATATAGATACCGATGCGGCTGTCGCCCGTCTGCGGGTTCAGCGGCGTGCCGACATCGAGCCGCAACGGCCCGAAGCTGCTGTAATAGCGCACGCCGATACCGGCACCATAGCGCATGCCGCTGAAATCGGGGGTGCTGCCGGCATAGACATTGCCCGCATCGAAGAACGGGACGACGCCAAAATTGCCGAAGCGCACGCGTGCCTCGAGCGAGAATTCGGCAAGGCCATTGCCGCCGATCGGATCATCATTGCCGTCGCGCGGGCCGATCCGCTGGAAGCCATAGCCGCGCACCGACCCGCCGCCACCGGCATAGAACCGCCGCGACGGGGCGATATCGAAGCGGTCCGCGCCGAGCGTGCTGCCCAGCCGCGCCCGCCCTGCCAGCACGATCCTGTCCGATATCGGCTGGTAATAGCTGCCGTCGATCTGGATGCGGACATAGCCCTTGCTGCCCGATTGCAGCGAATATTCGGGCGAGACGCGCCCGCCGAGCCTGAAACCCTTGGTCGGATCGAGCAGGCTGTCGGTGCCGTCATAGGTCAGCGCCGTCGGCAACGCGGCGATGAAGAACGTCTGCCTTGCACCGCCGACAATCCGCGCCCGGCTGTCGCGTTCGTCGGACAGCACCAGCTCCGCCCCCAGCGACCAGGTCCATTTCTTCTGGAAGATCAGGTTGGTCTGCCGCTCCAGCGAGGCCGCAACCAGGAAGGTCCGTGCCTCGAAGGCATCGCGATTGATGTTGCTGGCCAGCACCTGAGCGGTCAGCACCCGGTCGCGCTTCAGGAAATTGTTGCGCCGAAAGACCAGGTTGATGAGCTGTTCCTGCGTGCCGCCCACAGCGCGCGCGCGGACCAGGCCTTCGGGCGGAAAAAAGTTGCGATGTTCCCAGCTGACCTCCGCGCGATAGCCTTCTCCAGTACCATAGCCGACTGCGCCCGCGATCGTGCGGAGCGGTGCGGCTACGGTCTCTACCGTGACATCCACTGTCCCGGGCTCGTTGCCGACGGGATCGGTCGCAGCGACCGGGGTCAGGGTCGCGGTCGATACCAGCCCGGTTGCGAGGATCGCGCGGCGCAGATCGTCCATCTCCGACGCCTGGAAGATATCGCCCGGCGCAAACCGCGCAATCCGCTGCAGGTGCCGCGACCCGAACAGCCCCTGATCGTTGGCGATGATGCCGCCAAAGCGATACTGGCCGCCGGGGGTGACAGGGACGGTCAGCGCACCGCTGCGCGCCTCGTGGTCGATCAGCAGATCGGGCTCGCCGGTCTGCGCAAACGGAAATCCGGTTTCCAGCAAGCGCGTCAGCACCGCCAGACGCCCGGCGACGATCTTGTCCGAATTGGCCGGATCGCCCACCTGCATGGCAAAGACCGCGCGGGCCGCAGGCACGTCGACCCCCACCGCGTCCAGCCCGGCGAGATCGATCGCGCTCAGGCGATAGACCGGGCCGGTCGTCACCTCGAAATTCAGCGCAACCCGATCTTCCCCCGCCACCCGGGCGACTGAATTGCGCACCTCGCCATCATAATAGCCATAGACGCGCAGCATGGTATCGAGCAGGTCGTTATCGTCGCGGGCGCGGCGGTTGACCTGGGCCAGATTGGCGTCGTCGTCCGACAGTCGCTCGAGGGTCGACAGCGACTGGAAGCGATCGCGAAAGGCATCCTGGTCCAGATCGGCGAGGTCCTCGGACGGCAGGAAGTTGACCGTGACACGGTAGCGCACATCGCCATCATCGAGCTCACGCAGCGCCTGGCGCTCGGCGCGCCTCTGCTCGCGCTCCGCCTCGCGTTCGGCGCGGCGCTGGGCAGCGTCCCCTTCCTCACCTTCGAGCAGGGGATCGACCGCCGCGTCCCCCGGCAGTGCGGCGAGGCCATCGCGGACATCGTCAATGCCCGTAGCCACAGCATCGCCATCGGTGCGATCCGAGGCATCGGCGGCCTGGGTATCGGCGGGGAGTGTATCTTCGGCAGTGAATTCACCCGGCCATGCGGGAATGTCGCCACCATCGGGCCATTCGACTTCCATGCCGGGAAGCTGATCCAGCGGGGCGAGCGGGTCTATGCCCAGCGGGTCTTCCGCCTCGGGCGCCGGCAGTTCGGGTTGTTCGGACGATTGAGCCGCAACATCGCTGGAAGTAGCGGGGACCTGCTGCGCGTGCGCATAGCCCGGCCATGCGCAGCCAGCGGCCAGCATGACCAGTGTTCCCGCCTTACACAGACGCGCGCGATCACCCAGCCTCATCAACCCTATATGCTTTCAGCGCAGGCGGGTTCCCGCCCGAAATCAAAATAGTGGTTATGCGCCAGCGCCGTCCCGTTCAAGGTCGAAAGGGTGCCAGCCATCGGGGCCAAGCAGTTCCAGCGGCTGGTATTTTATCTTGTACTGCATGCGCGGCGAAGATTTTACCCAATAGCCCAGATAGACATAGGGCAGCCGGGCGCGCGCGGCGCGCTGGATATGATCCATGATGATGTAATTGCCCAGGCCCCGGCGGGTCGGATGGTCGGGCTCGTAAAAGCTGTAGATCATCGACAGGCCATCGCCCTGCTGATCGGTCAGGCACGCGCCGACCAGCTTGCCGGCGCTGCCATCGGGGTTGGGCTCGCGATATTCGATGACATAGCTGCGCACCGGGGTGTGCTCGACCATGTCGGCATAATCCATGTCGTCCATGTCGGACATGCCGCCGCCCGGGTGCCGGGTCTTCAGATAGCGGCGCAGCAGATCGTACTGCTCCTGTGTCGACCAGGGCTTGCAGGCCGAAACGATCAGATCGCGGTTGCGCTTCAGCAACTTGCGTTGGTTGACCGAGGGCACGAACTTGTCTGCCACCACGCGCACCGACACACAGGCGCGACAATCGAGGCAGCTGGGACGATAGGCGACGTTCTGGCTGCGACGAAACCCGATGCGGCTCAGCGCGTCGTTGAGTTCGTCCGCATGCGGACCGCTCAGCTCGGTGAACACCTTGCGCTCGCTCTTGCCCGGAAGATAGGGGCATGGGCCAGGGTTGGTCACGAAGAAGCGGGGAAAGCGTGCCGGTGCGCTCACGTACGGAACGGTCCTTGTCCAAATGGTCCAGATCGGCGGATGAAAGCCGTTGCCATGCTATGCTCGACAACCGCCGCAACCGCCAAGCCGGTTAACCAACTTTCTTGGTTAAGGCGCGCCAAGTCGAGTCAAATCGGCGGTAGAGCGCGGGCTGGCTGTGGATAAAGCGCGATTCATGCTGAATCGCAGGCATCAGCCATGCTGGCCAACACGCGACTTCCCTCTCCTCACCCGGCCTTGCGGACCGGGGTGAACAGGACATGGCAAGAGTGATCGGGCCCGGCCGCCCTTCGGCTGAACCCTCCTGCGCAAACAGGGGGCAGAAGAGAGTTATGCCACCTCTACCAGGCCGACATCATATCCGCTGGCCTTGAGCGAGGCGACCAGCGCGTCGAGCTGGCTGCGGTCGCGCGCTTCGCATTCGATATCGGTGATCAGGCCCTTGGCGGGCAGGTTGGTGAACACGCGCTGGTGGTAGATCTCGATGATGTTGACCTGATGCGCGTCGAACTGGCGCATCACCTTGAACAGCGCGCCGGGCCGGTCCTGCAGCGCGATGCGCAGGCGTGCCAGACGGCCCGATCGGGCGAGATCGCGCAGCAGCACATTGGCGAGCAGCCGGGTATCGATATTCCCGCCGCACAGCACGACGCCCACCGTCTGGCCCTTGAACCGCTCGGGCTCTGCGAGCAGCGCCGCCAGCCCGGCAGCGCCTGCGCCTTCGGCCACGGTCTTTTCTATCTGCAGCAACAGGCTGACCGCTGTTTCCAGCTGCGGCTCGCTCACCAGCACGATGTCATCGGCCAGCGCGCGCACGATCTCGCGGGTGAAGTCGCCCGGCTGCTTGACCGCAATGCCCTCGGCCAGCGTATCGCCCTCGCACGGATACTGGGTGCCCTTCACCGTATTGTACATGCTGGGATAGAGCTGCGCCTGGACGCCGGTCAGTCTGATATCGGGCTTGAGCGCACGTGCAGCCGTGCCCATGCCCGAGAACAGCCCGCCCCCGCCGATCGGAATCACGAAATGATCGATCTCGGGCGCGTCCTCCAGCATTTCGATGGCGACCGTCCCCTGCCCCGCCGCGATCACCGGATCGTCGAACGGGTGGACAAAGGTCAGCCCTTCGCTGGCTTCGAGCTCGCGTGCATGCGCATAGGCATCGTCATATTTCTCGCCGAACAGGATGACGCGGCCGCCATTGGCCTCGGTCTGCTGCACCTTGATGGTGGGTGTGGGCTTGGGCATCACGATGGTGACGGGCACGCCCAGGCGGGTGCCGTGCCAGGCCAGGCCCTGCGCATGATTGCCCGCAGACGCAGCGATCACGCCCTTGGCCTTGGCTTCCTCGCTCATCTGCGACAGGAAGTTGAGCGCACCGCGCTCCTTGTACGCCGCAGTGAACTGCAGGTTCTCGAACTTCAGATATACCGTCGCCCCGGTAATCGCCGACAGCGTCCTGCTGACAAGCGTGGGCGTGCGGACGATGGAGCCGGCGATGCGAGCATGCGCGGCGCGGATATCATCCAGGGTGAGGCGGTCTGTGGGGCTGGTCATATCGGCTGCGGCCCCTAACCGATATGGCGCGGATTGAAAACATCCGTTAAGGCACCGCCATGGCAAATATAGCATTTATCGGTATCGGTGTGATGGGGGGCCCGATGGCCCGCCATCTTGGAAATGACGGCCACAGTCTGGCGCTGTACAATCGCAGCCCGGCCAAGGTCGAGGCCTGGCTGGCGGCACATCCGCATCTGGCGGACAAGGCACGCATCGCCGCGACTCCCGCCGACGCGGCCGAAGGCGTCGATGCGGTCATCACCTGCGTCGGCAATGATGACGACCTTGCCCAGGTCATCATGGGCCGCCAGGGCGCGTTCACCACGCTGCCCAAGGGCGCGCTGTTCATCGACCATACCACCGTCTCTGCGACCATCGCGCGCCAGATCTCGGTCGAGGGCCGCGCCAAGAACATCCTGTGCGTCGATGCTCCCGTCACCGGCGGCCAGGCAGGCGCGGAGAACGGCACGCTTGCTATCATGTGCGGCGGCAAGAAGGATGCGGTCGATGCCGCGCGCCCGATCATCAAAAGCTATTCCACCCGCATCGTCCATGTCGGCGGACCGGGCGACGGGCAGACCACCAAGATGGTCAACCAGATCTGTATCGCAGGCGTGCTGGGCGGGCTCAGCGAAGCGATGCGCTTTGCCCAGGCCAGCCGGCTCGATCTCGACAAGGTCTTCTCGGCGATCTCCGGCGGCGCTGCGCAAAGCTGGCAGATGGACAATCGCTGGAAGACCATGGCCGAAGACAGTTTCGACTTCGGCTTCGCCATCGACTGGATGCGCAAGGATCTGGGGCTCGCGCTCGACGAGGCGCGCAACAATGGCGCATCGCTCCCGGTTGCCGCCCTGCTCGACCAGTTCTTTGCCGAGGCGCAGCATCTGGGCGCAGGTCGCCAGGATACCAGCGCGCTGATCCGCAGGCTGCCGCGCAAATGAGGCGATCACTGTTCGTGCGCACCGCCGCACTCGCCGCCGCCCTGCTCGCCAGCGCGGCCACGCCCGCGCTCGCCGATGGGCTGATCGACAATGTCAACGGCATGACGCTCGATGCCAAGGGCAAGGTGATCAGTTTCACCGGGCTGGTGATCGACAATGACGGCAAGGTGAAGACCCTGCTCGAGCGCCGCGACAAGCGCCCCGAAAAGATCGACTACAGACTCGACGGCGACGGCCGCACCCTGATGCCCGGCATCATCGACGCGCATGGCCATGTCATGGGCCTGGGCTTTTCGCTGCTGACGCTCGACCTCAGCGGCACCAGGACGCTGGAAGAGGCGCTGGCCAAGATCAAGGCCTATGCCGACGAGAATCCCAGCCGCCCGTGGATCATCGGGCGCGGCTGGAACCAGGAGAAATGGGGCTTGGGCCGCTTCCCGACCGCCGCAGATCTGGACGCCGTCGTGCCCGATCGCCCGGTATGGCTGGAGCGGGTCGATGGCCATGCCGGCTGGGCGAACAGCGCCGCGATGCAGGTCGCGGGCGTCAAGCCTGACGTCAAGGACCCGCCCGGTGGCCGTGTCGAGCGCATCGGTGGCAAGCCGGCAGGCGTGTTCGTCGATGCCGCCGAAGCACTGGTGAGCAAGTCCGTGCCGCCGCCGCGCGCGGTGGACCGCGATGCCGCGCTGATCGCCGCGCAGGACCATCTGCTCGCGCTGGGCATTACCGGCATCGCCGATATGGGCACCACGATCGACGACTGGCAGGCCTATCGCCGGGCCGGTGACGAGGGGCGGCTGCGCGTGCGCATCATGTCCTATGCCGCCGGGATCGAGGCGATGGTCGCGATCGGCGGCCCGCGTCCCACCCCCTGGCTTTACGAGGACAGGCTGCGGCTCAATGGCGTGAAGCTGTATCTCGATGGCGCGCTCGGTTCGCGCGGCGCGATGCTCAAGGCCGATTATGCCGACAAGCCCGGCGAGCGCGGCCTTGCATTCGTCAACGATACCCAGTTGCTCAATCTGATGAGCCGCGCGGCGATGGACGATTTCCAGGTCGCCGCCCATGCCATTGGCGATGGCGCAAACGCGCAGGCGCTCTCGGCGATCGAGGAACTGGCCAAGGATTACAAGGGCGACCGGCGCTGGCGCATCGAGCACGCGCAGATCATCGACCCGGTCGACATACCGCGCTTCGCCAAGAACGGCATCATCGCCTCGATGCAGCCGGTCCACCAGATTTCCGACCGGTTGATGGCCGAGGCGCGGCTGGGCCCGGCCCGGCTGGCGGGGGCCTATGCGTGGAAGACGCTGAGCCAGGCGGGGGTTCCGCTCGCTTTCGGCTCCGACACGCCCGTGGAATCGCCCGATCCCTTTGCCGGGCTGGCCGCCGCCATCACCCGCGAGGATGCGCAAGGCCAGCCGTTCGGCGGGTGGCAGCCGCAAGAGCGTCTGGGCCGTACCGAGGTGATCGATGCGTTCACGCGCGGCGCTGCCTATGCGGGATTTGCCGAAGACCGGTTCGGCACGCTGATGCCCGGCATGCGCGCCGACTTCATCCTGCTCGATGTCGATCCGCTGCTGAGTACGCCCGGAGAACTGCGCGGAGCCAAGGTCGTCGAAACATGGGTCGGCGGGGTGCGCCGCTACCAGCGCGGCGAAGGTGGCTGACCGATGATGGACCCGGTGTTAACCATGCAGAAACCATTCGTTGCCCGCTTGCAACAGGCTGCCACAAAAGCTTTTTTACGGTGAACGAGAGCCCAATACTGGCTTGCAAGCTGGGAACTTTCCGCCTAGTTGGGCATTGAGCGTCGGGAAGAGCTCGTAAAACACTCTTTTCGCAACGGGTTGCAAAGCCTTGATTTTAAAAAGATCTTGGTGATGAATTGAATACGTGACGGAGGCTATAATGAAGAATCGTTTTGCTGTGGCAGCTCTTGCCGCACTTGCCGTCGCCGCAACGCCGGTACTGGCTCAGACCAGTGTCGCACGCGTTTCGGCTGCTTCGAGCGATGAGAGCGAAGCCGAAGGCAGCACCGGCATCATCATCGGTGTCGTCGCTGCTGCTGCCGTGATCGGTGGCATCGTGATCGCTGCTGACCAGGACAGCGACAGCCCGACCAGCCCCTGATTATTTCAGGCATGGTCGGACCGCTCTGGTCCAACTGAATCAAGAGAACGGGGTCTTAGGGCCCCGTTTTTTTGTGTCGGCTATCCGGCGACGGGTGCGTTTGTGCCGCATTTTCATGGAGTTGCTGCAGCTCCTCGAAGCGCATTCAAAAAAATTATCGTCGGCGAAAATTTTTTGGAACCTAATATCGGCATATGGGTTTTTCATTCAGGACGGCAGACCAAGCCCCCCCTCCAATGCCGTCCTAAAAAACATGAGCCCGGGCGCGCGATCCTCCCCCCTTCTCATCGCGCCCGGGCTTATATTTTTCTGCCCCCCCATCCCATAGCCTGACGCACCGCCCTGCCCCTTGCGCAGCGGCACGGAATTGCGCACAAGGTGCACATTCGGGTCGCGCCCATCTGTCGGCATCATGGCACTAAGCCTTGCCGATCCATTGCGGGGCAATCGATGCGTTCCGGCTCGCCAGATATCACCCAGAATCCTCGTATTTCGCTGCGCATCCTGGCGCTGGCGAGCAGCGCCATGCTGTTGGCATCGCTCCCGCTGAGTGCGTTCGCGCCCGATTCCAGGCAGATCGAGCAGGCCAATCGCGAGATCGAGCAGCTCAACCGGTCGGGAAGGCCCGTCGATGCCGAGCGCAAGGCGCGCGCGCTGTTGCAGGACATCGGCACCGCGCTCGACGGCGCTGACCCGCTCGCACGGGCAACACGCACCGCGCTGGCGCTGTCGCTGTTCCAGCAAAACCGCTTCCCGGATGCCGCCAAGGAACTCGAAGCCATCCTGACCGCCATCGAGGCCCGGTTCGGCAAGGATCATCCCGAGACGCTGCCTGCCGCCGACAATCTGGCGGGTGCCCTCAACCGCGCGGGCGAACCGGCCCGGGCAGAGGCGCTCTATCGCCGGGTCCAGTCAGGCTATGCCAAGCAATATGGCGCGGACAGCGAAGCCGCGCTCGAACTGCAGGGCAAGGTTGCGGTGGCGCTGGCCGATCAGGGCAAGAAGGATGAGGCCAGGGCCAGCTATGCCGACACCTATGCGCGCATGCGCAAGGCGCTGGGCGAGGATGCGCCGGGAACGCTGAAGCTCGCGCAGAATTACGGCATGCTGCTCACCGACATCGGCGACCACAAGACCGCAGGCACGGTGCTGCAAGACGTGTACGACCGCCGCAAGCGCAAGCAGGGTGCAGACCATGTCGACACGCTGACCGCGCTGGCGCTGCTCGGCGCGGACGAGATCCTGGCGGGTCAGTCCGCCAAGGGCCT
Organism: Blastomonas sp. SL216; assembly: GCA_026625625.1. Classification (NCBI taxonomy): domain Bacteria; kingdom Pseudomonadati; phylum Pseudomonadota; class Alphaproteobacteria; order Sphingomonadales; family Blastomonadaceae; genus Blastomonas; species Blastomonas sp. SL216. The sequence continues at coordinate 344,703 of CP113055.1, read as the reverse complement.
GGAAAAGATGGACAAGGCCGCTGCGCGGCTTTCCGCTACCCTGGGTCCTGATGCGCCGCTGACCCGGCAGATCGCCAATGCCGCGCAGCGCTATCGCACGTCCGATGCACCGGCCAAGACGCAACAGGCCGCCGCGCAAACAGGCGCTGGGCCTGCAGGCAGCGCGGATGAGGCGCGGCTGACAAAACTGGCCAAAGAGATCGCGGCCCTGCGGCGCAGCGGCGATCTTTCGGCAGCACAAAAGCTGGCTGAAACGCTGTTGGCCGAACGCCGCCGGATCAACGGTCCAGACGCCGCCGAAACCTTTGTCGCGCTCAACACGCTGGCCGATGTGCTGCGCGACCAGAGCCGGTTTGCCGAGGCCGCCCCGCTGCTGGCCGAGGCGCGCGAGACGACGATCCGATTGTTCGGGACCGATCACGCCGCGACCGTGGCGATGACGACAAACGTGGCGGTCAATCTGGATGCCATGGGCCGCCACAAGGATGCCGAACCGCTGTTTCGCCAGGCCGTATCCGGTTGGGAAAAGCTGGAGGGCCGCAAGACGCCCGACATCCTGCCGCCGCTCAATGGTCTTGCGTTCAATCTCAAATCCCAGGGCCGATTTGCCGAAGCGGAGGCCCTGTTGCGCGAGCAACTGGCGCTGCGCAAGGAACTGAACGGCCCCGACAATCCCGCCACCATTACCACCAAGGTCTCTATCGGCCAGCTGTTCGCCGACCAGGGTCTGAACCCGGCGGCAGAACCCTGGCTGGCCGAGGCGGTGAGCGATTATATCCGCACCCAGGGCGAGCAGAAGCGCGATACGCTGAACGCCATGGGTCGGCTCGCCATTGTGCTCAAGGATCAGCGCCGCTTCCCCGAGGCGGAGACGCTGCAGCAACGGATCATCGACGTTGCGACCCGCGAATATGGCCAGGCCTCGCCGATCCGCATCCGTACGCTCAACGACCTGGCGCGCACCTATGAGGCGCAGGAGCAGTTCGCCAAGGCCGAACCGCTCTATCGCGAAGCGCTGGACCTGGGCCGAAATGTGCTGGGCGAGGACGATGCCGAAACGCTGATCTATGCGGGCAATCTGGGCGCGCTGCTGATGTACCAGCAACGCTTTGCCGAGGCGGAGCCGGTCATCCGAAGCACGCTGGAGGCGCGCACCCGGTTGCTGGGCAAGACGCACCCGCAACGTCTCTACAGCCTGAACGACCTCGCTTTGTGCCTGTTTTTCCAGGGTCGCTATGCCGAGGCCGAACCGCTCTACCGCGAGCTGGTACCCGCCTATGAGGCACAGTTCGGCAAGAACCATCCGTTCACGCAACAGGCGCTGAACAGCTTCGGCATTGCGCTGCTCAGCCGCAAGGGCAGCGAGGATGAAGCGTTTCGCATTGCCGAACAGACGGTGAAAGCGCTGCGTACCCAGCGCGGCATTGTCGGCAAAAGGCGGGGCCTTGCCGCTGCCGGCCAGCAGCCGACCGAGAACGAAGCCTTTTACTTCTCCACGCTGATGGACGCGGCCTGGCAACTGGGCGAGGTGCAGCCCGATCGTCGCGCCGACATGTTCGTGCGCGCCATCGTCGCCGCGCAAGAGGCGATGGACGGCCCCGCGGGCCAGGCGGTGGCAGAATCGGCTGCGCGCGCCGCCGCCGACAGCGCAGGCGGGCTGGGCGATTATGTCCGCCAGCGGCGCGAACTGGGCGACCGCTGGGCAGCGCTGGGCAGCGAACGCAATCTGGTGCTGGGCTCCGGCGCGCCGGATACGCCGCAAAAGGTCGCTGCCATCGACGCGGAACGCAGCGCGATCGAGGCAAAGACCGCCAATATCGATACGATCCTGCTCGGCCGCTTCCCGCAATATTTCGATCTGGTTCAGCCACGTCCGCTCGATGCCAAGCAGATCATCGACCTGATGCAGCCTGACGAAGCGCTGCTGCTGGTGCTGCCGTCCGAATTCGGCACGCATGTCATCACGGTGACCGATAGCGGGGTCAACTGGAACCGGGCCGGCCTGAAGAAGCGCGAGGTGGCGTTGCTCGTCCGCCGCCTGCTCTGGGATGTCGGGGCCAATGTCGAGGTCGATACGGTCGAGGACGCCGAATGGTCGAACGAGGGCGAAGGCGCCTATCCGTTCGATCGCCAGTCCGCCTTTGCGCTGTACCAGAGCCTGATCGCGCCGGTCGAGGCCGGGCTGAAGGGCAAGCGGCATGTGTTCATCGCGGCAGGTGGGGCACTGTCCTCCCTGCCCTTCGGCATGCTGGTAACGGAAAAGCCGACCGGAGCCGATGGCGATCCGGCCAATTTGCGCAGCACCAAATGGTTCGCCGATGCCCATGCGCTGATCCAGATCCCCTCGCTGCAATCGCTGAAGTTCCTGCGCGACAAGCTGGGCACCGCACCCGCTGGCGGCGCGGCAAACCGCCAGCCGTTCATGGGCTTTGGCGATCCGGTGCTGGAAGGCGCGGTCGCCGTGCGCGGCGGCGGTGGTCGCGGGGCATTCGTCAAGGGCAAGGGCCGCGATCCGCGTCGCGCCAGGCCGCAAGGCTTCGCCGCATCGCAGGTCTTTGCGCAAGGCACGACGCGATCGGGCGGCGGCGTGGTCGATATCGCGACGCTCAAATCGATGGCGCGCCTGCCGGGTACCGCGCAGGAGCTTGCCGCGATGCGCGCTGCATTGGGGGCAAGCCCCGCCAGCGTGATGACCGGCGCGCAGGCCACCGAGGCCAATGTCCGCAAGGCCCGGCTTTCCGACGCGCGCATTCTCGCGCTGGCGACGCACGGGCTGATGGCGGGCGAGATCGAAGGCGCGGCAGAGCCAGGCCTAGTCTTCACCCCGCCCGCTACGCCGTCCGAGGCCGATGACGGGCTGCTCACCGCGTCCGAAGTCGCCACGCTCAAGCTCGATGCCGATTGGGTCATCCTGTCAGCCTGCAACACCGCTGCGGGCGATGGTTCGCAAGGCGCGCCCGGACTGTCGGGCCTGGCCCGCGCGTTCTTCTATGCCGGCGCGCGCAACCTGCTCGCCTCGCACTGGCCGGTGCGCGACGATGTCGCGGCGAAGATGACGGTGCGCACGATCGAGATCGCGCGCGACAACCCCGCGCTGTCCCGCGCCGAAGCCTTTGCCCAGGCGATGCGCGAGATCCGCAACGATGCCAGCCAGGATTCAGACAGCGACACGCTCGCCCATCCCAATGCCTGGGCGCCGTTTACCTTGATCGGCGACGGGGCGCGCTAGACGCAGGCGCGCGCGCGGGCTAGTCGGTAGGGCATGACCGCAACCCCTGCCTGGCCGCCGCGCTCTGCCCCGCGCCTGTTCACCGATCAGCCGCTCGCCACGGGCGGAGCGCTGCGCATCGAGGGCAATCAGGCGCATTATCTGCTCAACGTGATGCGGCTGGCCGAAGGCGCGGCGGTGAAGCTGTTCGACGATATCAGCGGCGAATTTCTCGGCCGGGTGACAGCCCGCGGCAAGCGCGATCTGATGCTCGAGATCGAAGGCCAGACCCGTCCGCGCGAAGCCGTGCCCGATTTCTGGCTGTGCGCGGCGCCGATCAAGAAGGCGCGGTTCGATTTTCTCGCCGAAAAGGCCTGCGAACTGGGCGTTGCGCGGTTCGTCCCGGTGCTGACCGACCGGGCGGTGGTCGACAAGGTGAAGGACGACCGGCTGCGCGGCACGATGATCGAGGCGGCGGAACAGTGCGAGCGCACCGCCCTGCCCGAGATCGCGCCGCTCACCCGGCTCGATGCGCTGCTCAAGGCCTGGCCCGAGGGGCGGCACCTGTTCTTCGCCGATGAACGGCTGCACGATCAGGGCGGGGTTTCGCTGGCACAGGCAGCACGCGACCATTCCGGTCCGGCAGCGGTGCTGATCGGCCCCGAGGGCGGCTTTACCGATGCCGAGAATGCCGCGATCCGCGCGCATCCGGCAGCAGTGCCGGTTTCGCTGGGCCCGCGCATCCTGCGGGCAGAGACTGCTGCCATCGTCGCGACCTCTGTCTGGATGGCGGCGAATGGCGACTGGGGCCCTTGATTGTCCGGTCATTGATCCCATTACAGATTTTAAGGCTGGCATGGGTTGCAAGGCGCAACTAAAGCACCGGCGACAGAATATTCAGGGGTTCAGGGCGCAGCGATGAGTACACGTACCACCACCGGTGAAGACGATCCCGTCATCACCTCGATTGCGCAGCTGGCAGAGCCGATGGCGGCGGGCGAAAAGCCCAAGGCGAACTGGCGCATCGGCACCGAGCACGAGAAATTCGTGTTCTGTCGCAACGACTTCCACGCACCCAGCTATGACGAGCCCGGCGGCATTCGCGACCTGCTGATGGCGCTGACCGAATTCGGCTGGGAGCCGGTCGAGGAACGCACCCCCGATGGCGGCAGCAATGTCATCGCGATGCGCGGCCCCGATGGCACGGTGAGTCTCGAGCCTGCCGGCCAGCTCGAACTGTCGGGCGCGCCGCTGGAAAACCTGCACGAAACCTGCGCAGAGACCGGGCGGCACCTCGCCCAGGTCAAGGCGATCGGCGAAAAGACCGGCAAGGGCTTTCTGGGTCTGGGCATGTGGCCCGACAAGACCCGAGCCGAACTGCCGATCATGCCCAAGGGCCGCTATGGCATCATGCTGAACCATATGCCGCGGGTCGGCAGCATGGGGCTGGACATGATGCTGCGCACCTGCACGATCCAGGTGAATCTGGATTATGCCAGCGAAGCCGACATGGCCAAGAAGTTCCGCGTCGGCCTTGCGCTCCAGCCGCTGGCAACCGCGCTGTTCGCCAACTCGCCTTTCACCGAGGGCAAGCCCAACGGCATGCTCTCGTACCGCAGCCATATCTGGTCCGACACCGATCCTGCGCGCACCGGCATGCTGCCGTTCGTGTTCGAGGACGGGTTCGGCTATGAGCGCTATGTCGAATATATGCTCGACGTGCCGATGTACTTCGTCTTCCGCGACGGCCTGTATATCGATGCGGCGGGGCAGAGCTTCCGCGATTTCCTGAACGGCAAGCTCCCTGCCCTGCCCGGCGAGCGGCCGACGCTGAGCGACTGGAACGATCACCTCTCGACCGCCTTTCCCGAAGTGCGCCTGAAAAGCTTCCTCGAAATGCGCGGCGCCGATGGCGGGCCGTGGAGCCGCATCTGCGCGCTGCCCGCGCTGTGGGTCGGCCTGCTCTATGACCAGGGCGCGCTCGATGCCGCCTGGGACGTGGTCAAGGGCTGGACGATCGAGGAGCGCCAGGCGCTGCGCGATTCGGTGCCGAAGCTGGGCCTCGACGCGCCGATCGCCGGGGGTCGCAAGCTACGCGACATCGCAGCCGAAGTGCTCGACATCGCCTCATCGGGCCTTGCCTCACGAGCGCGGCTGAACAGCAGCGGCGACAATGAAACCGGCTTCCTGGAACCGCTGCGCGATGTCGTCGCGCGCGGCAAGACCCCGGCCGAAGACCTGCTCGCGCTCTACCATGGCGAATGGGGCGGCGATCTCAGTCGAATCTACGGCGCGATGCAGTTCTGACCGGCGTTGCTCCCCGTCCTCCCCTCTCCCCTTGCGGGAGAGGGTTGCGCAGACTTGGCAGCTCGCTGCCTAGTCGAAGCTGGGTGAGGGGGAACCGTGATCATGCCCGCGCCATCTGGCCCGCACTTCCTGGCAGCCGCGCGAGCAGCAGCAGATACCAGGCCAGCAGCACTGTGTTCGGGATAGCATTGCGCCAGAAGCCAGTCGCGACCGAGAGTGAACTGTCGACGACGAACCACAGCAGCACCGCCCAGGTCACCATCCGCCACAGCTTCTGCGCATGTGGTGCCGACAGGTCCGGCGTGATCCGCGCGACCGCGAGCAGGCTTGCGCCCCAGCCCAGCGACACGGCGCCCATCAGCGCCAGGCTGAAGCGGTGGAGCGGATCGTAGCGGATCGGCGCATCTGCCCCCAGCACCTCCAGCAGCAGCGTCACCGGTGCAGCGGTGGGCGCAAACGCGCCGCCCATCAGCACCAGCCCGAATAGCATCACCCCGAAGCACCAGAGCGTCATCTGCGTGGTCCAGTTGGTCATCTGCGTCTCTCCCATTGCGTCCAATGCGTTGCTTGTCGGTTGTTTGCCGACGCGGAACAATTACGCCAAAGGTAATCGCGCTGCATCTTCCGGCACAGGTTCGCGTTAGACAGCGATATGCGTATTCCCAAAATCTTCAGCTGGCTCAAACGGCTCATCTGGCTCGCCGTGATCGGCTGTGCGTTGCTGGTCGGCTATGTCTGGCTGAAACCTGGACGCGAGGACCTGCCCTGGACGCCGCTCAGCCTTACCGATCCCATCGGCATGGCAACGCGCGGCAAGATCGTCGACCTGACCGGGCAGCGCAATCAGTGCCTGGCGCTGCTGGAAAGCTCTGGCCTGGAGTTCAGCTCGCGCGATCCTTTCGGTGCGGACCAATGCCGCGTCGAAGATGCGGTAAGGGCCGACGCTGGCCAGATGCTGCTCCCGCTCGCCCCGGCCTCGGTCGCGCCGTCCTGCCCGATGGCTATCGGGCTGCTGCTCTGGCAGGCACAGGTGGTACAGCCCCGCGCACAGGCGATACTGGGCAGCAAAGTCGTGAAGATCGAGACCTTTGGCAGCTATTCCTGCCGCCGCATGTACGGGCGCGGCGAAGGGCCGTGGAGCGAACATGCCACTGCCGATGCGCTCGACGTCAGCGCTTTCGTGCTCGCCGATGGGCGGCGCATTTCGGTACTCAAGGACTGGAATGGCGATGCGGACAGAGCAGGCTTTCTGCGCGCGGTGCGTGATGGCGCATGCGCGCTGTTTTCGACCACGCTTTCGCCCGATTACAACGCTGCGCATGCCGATCATCTTCACCTCGATCTGGCTGATCGCGGGACGATGGGCTGGCGCGCCTGTCGCTGATCACTCCCGCCCGGCGCGGATCGCAGCGCCTGCCGCAATCGGGCAGATGACGGTGAGCAACAGACTGGCGGCGGCAAGCAGTAAGAGCCCGTTCTGGCTGCCCGGCGTCAGGCTGCCCGCACCGAAGATCAGCAGCGGCACTGCGAGGGGCAGCAGCAGCAAGCCACCCAGCGCCGCGCCATGGCGAAGCCCTGCGGTCAGTGCGGCGATCATGACCCCAAGGGCGGCCAGCGCCGGCGTCGCACAGGCCAGGCCAATCTCGACGATCATCAGCTGCTCTGCCGACTGGCCGAGCAAACCTGCGGAAATCACCGCTGCCAGCATCAGCGGCGGGCCGAAGCTCAGCCAATGCCCGATCGTCTTGGCCAGCGCGATCAGCTCTTCGGACAGGCCGCGCACGACATATTGGTCGATCATGCCCTGGTCGACATCGGCCTGGACCAGCCGGTCGATCGGCAGGATGCTGGCGAGCAAGGCCGCGACCCAGATCACTCCGCCGCCGGTGCGGCCTAGCAATTGCGCATCCGGCCCGACGGCAAAGGGATAGATGGTCGCGACCGCCAGAAAGAAGATGATCGGCATCACGAAGCCGGCAGAGCCGCGCGCGCCGCCGCCCAGACCAAAGGCGAGCATGAGCTCGCGGCGGATGAGCGTGCCCAGCGCAGCGATCATGCGGGCTCTTCGGCTTCAGGCGCGGGCACGAAATCAGCCAGCGGCAGCGTCTGCGCGCCTTCCAGCGGCAGCGGCTGGTGCGAGGCGGCGAGCACGATGCCGCCCCCTGCCCTGTGCCGCTCCATCAGCGTGCCCAGCCGCGCGATCGAGGCGGTGTCGAGGCCATTGGCCGGTTCGTCGAGCAGCCAGATCCCGGCGCGCGACAGGCTGATCCGTGCAAGCAGCGCGCGCTTGCGCTGCCCGGTCGAAAGAAAGCGCACCGGGACATCGGCCAGATGCGCCAGATCGACCCCTGCCAGCGCGCCGGTTACATCGGCATCGGCGCTGCCATCGAGACGGGTCCAGTGCATCAGCGCGCGGGCAAGTGGCTGGCCAGCATCCAGCGCGACCTTCTCGTCTGCCAGCGCCATGCGCCCGGTCGCCGTCACCTCGCCCGCATAAGCCGGCAGCAGTCCGGCGAGCACCCGGATCAAGCTCGATTTGCCAAGGCCATTGGGTCCGGTAACATGCAACGCCTCGCCCGCCGACAGGTTGAACGTGACCCCGCGAAACAGCATCCGGCCGCCGCGCAGACAGGCAAGCCCGGTGCATGCCAGCGCCGCGCCCCCTTCAAAGCTGTTGGCATCAAAGCCCTTGGATATTGCAGCATCATGCGCCATCTGCCCCCGGATGGCGCATTTGCCGCCCGCTGCCAAGAGGAGACGATGATGGTTCGCAAACTGGATGACGCCGAGCGCGCTGCAGCCTTGGCCAGCCTGGCCGAATGGCGCCACGAACCGGCGCGCGACGGCATCACCCGCTCGTTCAAGTTTACAGATTTCACCCGCGCGTTCGGCTTCATGACCAGCGTGGCCATCCTTGCGGAAAAGGCCGATCATCATCCCGAATGGTCCAATGTCTACAACCGGGTCGAGATATTGCTGACGACGCATGACGCGGGCGGCCTGTCGCAGCGCGATATCGACCTCGCGCGCGCCATCGACGCGCTCGTCTGACACCTGAAATTGCGGCCATTGTGCCCGCCGCAGCCGCGCTATACTGTGCTCCCGGACCGACCCTGCATGAACGGGGCGGCAAGCCATTTTGGGAGAGACAGTCTATGGCAGGTGACACCCCGGATCTGGTCGATGAAGCGGCCCAGTCCACCACGGCGCTGGGTCCGCTGATGGGGCTGGCGCGCGAGGATTTTATCGGCGCGATCGGCCTTTTGCTGCGCGAGACCGCCAGCGATCCTGCGCGCACGATGCGCCACGCCCAGGCCTTTTCGGAAGATGTCGTCAAGATCATGATGGGCCAGTCGGAGCTGACGCCCGACCCCAAGGACAAGCGCTTCATGGACCCGGCCTGGCGGTTCAACCCGTTCTTCAAGGCGGGCGCGCAATATTATCTCGCCGTGCAAAAGGGCATGAAGACCTGGATCGACGAGCTGGAACTCGACGCGCTCGAGCGCGACCGGGCGAATTTCATCTCCGCGATCATCATCGATGCGCTCGCGCCCACCAACAGCCTGATCGGCAACCCGACCGCGCAGAAACGCATCGTCGATTCGGGCGGCCTGTCGCTGCTCAAGGGGCTGAAGAACGCCTATAACGACATGGTCTATAATGACGGGATGGTCAGCCAGGTCGACAAGAAGCCCTTCAAGCTGGGCGAGAATGTCGCGACCTCCAAGGGCAATGTCGTCTATCGCGACGAGATCATGGAACTGGTCCAGTATGCGCCGACCACGGACGAGGTGTACGCGATCCCGCAGCTGACCATCCCGCCGCAGATCAACAAGATGTATATCAACGACCTGTCGCCGGAAAAATCGGTGGTGAAGTGGCAGGTCGACAACGGCATCCAGACCTTCGTCATCTCCTGGCGCAACCCGCAAAAGGAACATGGCGCCTGGGCCATGGCTGATTATATCGCCGCCTGCACACGCGCGCTGGATGTGGTGTGCGAGATTACGGGCTCCAAGAAGGTCAATGTCTCGGGCGGGTGCTCCGGCGGGCAGACGCTGGCGATGCTGGTGTCCAAGCTGGAGGCCTCGGGCGATGACCGGATCGGCTCGGTAACGCTGATGGTGTGCGTGCTGCACCCCAAGCAGACCGATATCGAGGCCGGATCGCTGATGAGCGACAATGGCCTGGCACTCGCCAAGCAGCGCGCGGCGCGCAAGGGCGTGATCAAGGGCAGCGACCTGTCGCGCGGCTTTGCCTGGCTGCGCCCCAACGACCTGATCTGGAACTATGTCATCAACAACTATCTGATGGGCGAGGACCCGCCGGCATTCGACGTCTTGTTCTGGAATGCCGACGCCACCAACCTGTCGGCCAGCCTGATGGGCGACTTCCTCACCATCTTCGAGACGCTCGCCTTCACGAAGAAGGGCGAGGTCGAGATGGTCGATCACAAGATCGATCTGTCCAAGGTGACCAACGACCTGTTCATCCTGGGCGGCGTGACCGACCATATCACGCCATGGCGCGCCTGTTATCGCTCGACCCAGCTGTTCGGATCGAAGAATGTCGACTTCATCCTTTCGCAATCGGGACACATGCAGGCGATCCTCAACCCGCCGACCAACCCCAAGGCCAAATATTTCAAGATGAAGGGCAGCACGCCGACCAAGGCGGGCAAGGCCCCGGCCGATGTCGACGACTGGCTGGCCAAGGCCGAAGAGGTCAAGGGCAGCTGGTGGCCCTATTGGATGGAATGGGTCCAGGCGCGCTCGGGCGACAAGAAGGCCGCGCCAGCCTCGACCGGCAGCAAGAAACACCCCGCGCTGGAACCCGCGCCCGGCCTGTATGTACTGGAGTGAAGCGTTGCAAACCCTCCCCAGATCGGGGAGGGTTTGTCCGATCTGACATCAACCGACTGGAATTCCGTTTTGGCCACCAAACCCAAGCCCGCCGCCGCATCCGGCCCCGAAATCACGATGGAACAGGCCGATGGGCGTACCCTGCGCGTGGCGCGCTGGCGCTTTGACGAAGGGCTGACCAAGCCGCCGCTGCTGTTCTTCAACGGCATCGGGGCGAACATGGAAGCGGTCGCGCCCTTTGCCGACCTGCTGGAAGAGCGGCCGTTCATCACCTTCGACATGCCCGGCGTCGGCGGTTCGCCCGATCCGCGCGTGCCCTATAACGCCTTTCTGATGGCGCGTGTGGCCTGGCTGCTGCTCGACCGGTTCGGTATCGACACGGTCGACGTGATGGGCGTGAGCTGGGGCGGCGCGATGGCGCAGCATTTCGCGCTCCAGCATTCGGCCAACGTCAACCGGCTCGTTCTAGCCGCGACCACCGCCGGCATGTTCATGATCCCCGGCAATATCTCTGCGCTCAGCAAGATGGCCGATCCGCGCCGCTATATCGACCCCAGCTATATGGAGAAGCATTTCGCGACGCTCTATGGCGGATCGACCGAAGGCGCGACCGGCCATACCGGGCGCATCACGCCGCCGTCGAAGATCGGCTATTTCTACCAGCTGCTCGCCATGCTCGGCTGGACCAGCGCGCCGTTCCTGCCGTTCATGAACAAGCCGACACTGGTGCTGATGGGCGGCGACGACCAGATCGTGCCGGTCGCCAATGGCCATATCCTCAAGACGCTGATCCCCAATTCGGAGCTCAAGATCATCGAGGATGGCGGGCACCTGTTCCTGCTCAGCCATCTCGACGAAAGCCTGGCCGCGATCCGCGCCCATCTGGATGCGGTGGACGAGTAACGGCTGGGCCGGGTCCAACTTCCAGCACCCTTACCGTCACTCCCGCGTTCGCGGGAGTGACGGGGATTTTTTCAGGTACGGATCAGGCCGCGGCTTTTACCTTCTGGCGATAGGCGTGCAGCAGCGGTTCGGTATAGCCACTGGGCTGCTCGACACCCTTGAACACCAGATCGCGCGCCGCCTGGAAGGCGAACGAGCCGTCCGGATTGTCGGACATCGGTGTGTAGAGCGGGTCGCCCGCATTCTGCGCATCGACCTTGGCCGCCATGCGCAGCAGCGCCGCGTCCACTTCCTCCGCCGTGCAAACACCGTGCAGCAGCCAGTTGGCGAGCGCCTGCGATGAGATGCGCAGTGTCGCGCGGTCTTCCATCAGGCCGACATCGTGAATGTCGGGCACCTTGGAACAGCCGATGCCCTGATCGACCCAGCGAACGACATAGCCCAAGATCCCTTGCGCATTATTGTCCAGCTCGGCGCGGATATCATCCGGCGACCAGTTCTGACCGGCGGCCAGCGGCACATTGAGCAGCGGCTCGAGCGTCGGCACCGGCTGGCTCGCGATTTCGGCGCGGCGGGCGAAGACGTCGACCTTGTGATAGTGCATCGCGTGCAGCGTCGCGGCGGTGGGCGATGGTACCCAGGCGGTGTTCGCGCCGGTCAGCGGATGGCCAATCTTCTGTTCCATCATGTCGCGCATCATGTCGGGCGCGGCCCACATGCCCTTGCCGATCTGCGCCTTGCCATCGAGCCCGCATTTCAGGCCGATGCCGACATTGCGCGCCTCGTACGACTTGATCCAGTCCGAAGCCTTCATGTCGCCCTTGCGGATCATCGCGCCCGCCTGCATCGAGGTGTGGATCTCGTCGCCGGTGCGGTCGAGGAAGCCGGTGTTGATGAACACGATCCGGTCCTTCACCGCATGGATGCACGCGGCGAGGTTCGCCGAGGTGCGGCGCTCCTCGTCCATCACGCCGACCTTGATGGTGTGGCGCGCAAGGCCCAACATGTCCTCTACCGCGTTGAACAGCTCGTTGGTGAAGGCGCATTCTTCGGGCCCGTGCATCTTGGGCTTGACGATATAGATCGATCCCGCACGGCTGTTGCGGAAACGGCCCAGGCCCTCGAGGTCATGGCAGCCGATCGCGCTGGTGAACACCGCGTCGAGAATGCCCTCGGGCGCTTCCGATCCATCGGCGAGCAGCACCGCCGGGTTGGTCATCAGATGGCCGACATTGCGCACGAACAGGACGCTGCGCCCCGGCAAGGTGAACGCGGTGCCATCGGGCGCGACATAGTCGCGGTCCGCTTCGAGCGCGCGGGTCAGCGTCTTGCCGCCCTTGGGGAAATTCGCCTGCAGATCGCCGCGCATCAGGCCCAGCCAGTTGGTATAGGCGAGGATCTTGTCCTCGGCATCGACCGCCGCGACCGAATCCTCCATGTCGACGATCGTGGTGAGCGCGGCTTCCATCAGCACATCGGCGATGCCAGCGGGATCGTCCTTGCCGATCGGGTGCGCAGGATCGATCACGATCTCGATATGCAGGCCATTGTGGCGCAGCAACAGGCTGGCACCGCGCGTACCGACCAGCTGTGCCGGATCGGCGAGCGCAGGCATGCCGCCGGTATAGTCGGCCCAGCTGCCAGCCGCGAGCGGAACGGCCTCATCCAGAAAAGCCTTGGCCGCCTTCACCACCGCCGCGCCGCGCACGGGGTCATAGCCGCCGGGCTGCGCCGCGGCGGCGTCGAGCGCATCGGTACCGTAATAGGCATCGTACAGGCTGCCCCAGCGCGCATTGGCGGCGTTGAGCACGAACCGGTCGTTGAGCGAGGGAACGACGAGCTGCGGCCCCGCCATGGTTGCGATTTCCGGATCGACATTCTCCGTACCGATGCTGAACGGCTGCGGCTCGGTGACCAGATAGCCGATGTCATACAGGAACGTCCGGTATTCCATGGCATTGAACGGCTGGCCCTTACGCGCCCGGTGCCAGTCGTCGATCTTCGCCTGAAGATCCTCGCGCTTTTCCAGCAGCTTGCGGTTCACAGGCACGAAGCGTTCGAGCAGTGCGGCAAAATCCGCCCAGAAGCGATCCGCATCCAGCGCAAGCGGGGCCAGCACCGATTCGGTGATGAAACCATGCAGCGCGGAATCGATGCTGATGCCGTTGCTCTGGAGATATTCGCTCATTCCCGGTCCTCTTTGCTTGATACAATCACCCCGGCGGCAGGCGCGCAGAGTAAGAGAGTTTTCCCGGGGAGGAATGGCCGACAGCCTATGGCAATGCAACCGGCCAAAGTAAATGTGCTTTTGCTCGGCATGGGTGGCGGCGGGCCTGCAACCGGGCTATGGGGTGGCGGATGACGAGCAGCACCTCAAGCCTGACCGCATCCGCCAGCCTGACATCGATGGAGCGCGCCTGTCTGGACCGGATCGACCAGACCGCGATGCTGGAACAGGTCGAGCGCTGGGCCGCGATCAACAGCGGATCGGGCAATCTTGCCGGCCTTGCCCAGACTGCCGCGCTGCTGGCCGACAGCTTCTCCGCCCTGCCCGGCGAGGTCCGGCTGGTCGATGGTGCGCCGGTTGAAGCGGTGCGCGCCGATGGCAGCGTTGACACGATTGCGCGCGGCCAGCATCTGGTCGTGACCGTTCGTCCCGGCGCCAATCTGCGGCTGCTGCTCACCGGGCATATGGACACGGTCTTCCCCGCCGATCACGGTTTCCAGGCATTGCGCTGGATTGAGCCGGGCGTGCTCAATGGCCCCGGCGTCGCCGACATGAAAGGCGGCATCGCGGTGATGCTGGCGGCGCTCAAGGCCGTCGAAGCCTCGCCGCTCGCTGCATCGATCGGCTATGACGTGCTGATCAACAGCGACGAGGAGGTTGGTTCAGGCTCGTCCGCGCCGCTGATCGCCAGCCTTGCTGCGGGCAAGGTCGCCGCCCTGACGTATGAGCCTGCCCTGCCCGACGGCACCCTGGCCGGCGAACGCGGCGGATCGGGCAATTTTGCGATCATCATCACCGGCCGCTCCGCCCATGCCGGGCGCAACCCGCATGAAGGACGCAACGCGCTGGTCGCCGCCGCCGATCTCGCGGTGCGGCTGAAGGCGCTGACCCGTGACGGACTGTCGGTGAACCCTGCGAAGATCGACGGTGGCAGCGCCAACAATGTCGTGCCCGATCACGCCATATTGCGCGTCAACTTCCGCCCGCAAAGCCTTGAGATGCAGGCTTTCGCTGATGAAGCGCTGCGCAGGCTGGGCGACGAGATTGCGGCAGCGCACGAGGTGGGCGTGCATGTGCACGGCAGCTTCGGCCGCCCGCCCAAGCCGATCGATCCCGGCGCTGAAAAGCTGTTCGGGCTGGTCAAGGATTGCGGCGCGGCGCTGGGGCTCGACATCGCCTGGCGCGGAACCGGCGGCGTGTGCGACGGCAACAACATCGCGGCCTGCGGCGTGCCGGTGGTCGACACCATGGGCGTGCGTGGCGGCGCGATCCACAGCGCGGACGAATTCCTGATCACCGACAGCCTGGCCGAACGCGCCCGGCTGTCTGCGCTCACCATATTGCGGCTTGCCGAAAAGAGGGGGTTATGAGTTTTGTCATCCGGGCGGCAACGCCTGACGATCTGCAGGCCATTTACGAAATGGCCAAGCTGACCGGCGGGGGGTTCACCAACCTGCCCGCCGACCGCAAGTCGCTGGAAGGCAAGCTCGAGCGATCGACCGCCTGTTTCGGGCGCGACGACGATTCCCTGAGCGACGAGCTGTTCGTGCTGGTACTGGAAAACACCGAGACCGGCGAGATTCGCGGCACATGCCAGCTGCTGACCCAAGTCGGGCAGAAATGGCCGTTCTACAGCTATCGGCTGAGCACGCTGACCCAGCACAGCGCCGAACTGGGCCGCACCTTCCGCGCCGAGATTCTGAGCCTTGTCACCGATCTTGAAGGGTCGAGCGAGGTCGGCGGGCTGTTCCTCCACCCCAATGAGCGTGCCGGCGGGCTTGGCATGCTGCTGGCGCGCAGCCGCTATCTGTTCATCGGCCTGCACCGCGCGCGCTTTGCCGACCGCATTCTGGCCGAACTGCGCGGCATCATCGACGATGCCGGCGATTCGCCCTTCTGGGACAGCATCGCCGGGCGGTTCTTCGGCATGAGCTTCGACGAGGCCGACACGTTCAATGCGCTGCACGGCAACCAGTTCATCGCCGATCTGATGCCCAAGCACCCGGTCTATGTCGCCATGCTGAGCGACAGCGCGCGCCATGTGCTGGGCAGGCCCAATGTCAGCGGCCGCGCGGCGATGCGGATGCTGGAAAATGAAGGCTTTGCGCACGAAAACTATGTCGACATCTTCGATGGCGGACCGACCATGACCGCGCGCACCGATCAGGTTCATTCGATCCGCAATGCCCGCGATGCCAGGGTCGCAGGGCTTGGCGACAGCGGCACGATGTCGCTGGTCGCTTCGGGCCGCCTCGCCGATTTCCGCTGCGCCTATGGCAAGGTGGCGGATGGCGCAGACGGGGTCACGCTGGATGCGCAAGCAGCCGATGTGCTGCGGGTAGGTGCAGGCGATGCCCTGCGCTGGATCGAACGGTGACACCGAAAACCCCTCTCCCTTGAAGGGAGAGGAAAAAGAAAAACAGGACGAGAGATGCTCACCGAAATCAATTTCGACGGAATCATCGGCCCCAGCCATAATTATGCGGGGCTCAGCCTCGGCAATATCGCCTCGGCCAACAATGCCGGATCGGTGAGCGCGCCGCGCGCGGCGGCGCTGCAGGGCATCGCCAAAATGCGCGCAAACCTGGCGCTGGGCCTGCCGCAGGGTTTCTTCATGCCGCTCGACCGGCCCAATATCGGCTGGCTTGACCGCTTGGCGACCGACATGGCGAGCGCCGAACCGCATCTGCGCGCCGCCAGCTTTTCCGCCTCATCGATGTGGGCGGCCAATGCGGCCACCGTCTCGCCTGCCCCGGACACCCGTGATGGCCGCTGCCACCTCACGATCGCCAACCTCATGACCATGCCGCACCGCAGCCATGAATGGACCGGGACGCTGGCCCAGTTGCAGATCGCCTTTGCCGACCAGCGGCATTTCGCGGTGCACGGCCCCGTGCCTGCCCCGTTCGGCGATGAGGGCGCGGCCAACCATATGCGGCTGTGCGATGGCCATGGCGCGCCCGGCGTCGAGATTTTCGTCTATGGCAAGGCGGGTGGCCGCTTCCCCGCCCGCCAGCATATCGAGGCAGGCAAGGCGATCGCCAGGCGGCACGGACTTGCCCCCGAGCGCACATTGTTCATCCAGCAGAGCGAGACCGCGATCGCCGCGGGCGCATTCCACAATGATGTCGTCGCGGTCGCCAATGAAACGGTGCTGTTTACGCATGAACAGGCGTTCGAGGACCGCGAAGCCGCTTATGCCGCCATCCGCGCCGCCTTCCCGCCGCTCCAGATCGTCGAGGTGCCGGCCAGCGCGGTCTCGCTCGCCGATGCGATCAAGAGCTATCTGTTCAATGCCCAGCTGGTCAGCCTGCCCGGTGGCGGTCAGGCGCTGGTGCTGCCGAGCGAGGCGCAAGCCGTGCCCACCGTATGGGGCTGGCTGGAGGCGATGGTCGCCGGCAATGGCCCGATCCGAAAGCTGGTGCCGGTCGATGTCCGCCAGTCCATGGCCAATGGCGGCGGCCCCGCGTGCCTCAGGCTCCGCGTCGTCGCCGATCCTGCCACCGTCGACCCGCGCTTCATCGCCACGCCCGAACGGCTCGACCTGGCCGAACGCATCATCGCCGAATATTGGCCGGAGAGCATCGCACCCGATGCGCTGGCCGATCCCGCTCTTGCAGACACCGTCCGCACGGCGCGCGCGGCGCTGCTGTCGGCCCTGGACCTCGAAGCGCTGGGATGACCTGTCGGCAGGCTTTACAGTTTAACCCTTTCTTAACTATCCTGTTCCGCAGAAAACCGCCCTTGGCACAGGGCTTGCGGGGGAAGAGCCATGTTTGAGAAGATACGCCGCCTGTTCATCATCAAGACCAAGTTCGAAGTGTATCTGATCACCTATGCCCTGGCCCTGGGCGCCTGCGAACGCGGCAAGCTCTATCTCGATCAATATCCCGGCTATGGCGGCTGGCTGCTGTTTGTGGCCTGCACCGGCGCGGTGTTCATGGCCGGCGCCAAGATGCTCGACGCGATCGATTACCAGAAGGCTTACGGGCCGGAATGATATGATGGGAAAGTGGAGAGCTTCTGTTGCCCGGTGCTCTCCAAACCGCTGAACTCCGCTTCTGTTGCCCGGTGGGTTCAACCGCGCTCTTGCTAGATATTTCTTGGCCGTTAGGCCGCTGAATTATGCAGCGAGGGCGAGTGCGTCATTGTCATTGGCACTTATCGTGTTTGAGCCTTTAACGGGTTACTCAGCCCGGACGAAAACAACGTCTTTCAACACACGTCGATCCTAGTTCGGCCCCATCAAAAGCCCCGCCTGCGCGAGGATCATGGTGGAGCCGCCGGGTACCGCCCCCGGGTCCGCTGTGCCTATTGCACGCCGCAGTTTATCGTCATAGCCGGACGAGCCGGCAGAGGCGTATATAGCGATGCTTTGGTGAATGGGAAGTGAGCGGGCAAGAATTTCGGTGCTGCTCTTTCCCCTCCCCGCGGGGAGGGGTGGCCGAAGGCCGGGGTGGGGGCGTCCACCGGTCGAACGCCTACCCCACCCCGTCCGTCGCTGCGCTCCGTCCACCCCTCCCGCGCGCGGGAGGGGAGAATGCGGTCACTTCTTCAGCAGATCGCGGATTTCCGCGAGCAGCTCGACTTCGCTCGGGCCAGACGGCGCAGCCGGTTCCTCCGGCTTCTTGAGCAGCTTGTTCGCGGTGCGCACGATGAGGAAGATGATGAAGGCCAGGATCACGAAATTGATGATCACGGTGATGAATTGGCCATAGCCGAGCAGCGGCACCCCTGCCTTCTTGAGCGCGGCATAATCGCTAAGCGATCCGGCATAGGTTTCAGGCACCGGGCCCAGCATGATGAAATAGCTGGAAAAGTCTGCCCCCCCGAAAAGCGCGCCGACCACCGGCATGATGATGTCTTCGGTCAATGAGGTGGTGATGGTGGCGAAGGCCGCGCCGATGATCACCGCAACCGCCAGATCGAGCACATTGCCGCGCGCGATGAACGCCTTGAATTCCTGAAGCACGTCTTTCCCCTTTTGCTGTCAGCAGATGGCCCTATAATCCCAACCGACGTGGAGATGTCGAGCGCCTTGCGAGGGCAACATGTAAAACATGCCCTTGCAGCCTTGCCGTATTAACACGATATAACGGTCGCGCGTTATCAATCGGAGGGAATTACTGACTATGCGTATCACCCGTTATGCCCTGCCCCTGGTGGCAGCGCTGTCGCTTACTGCGTGCGGCATCAACTCGGTCCCCACGGCGGAAGAAAACGCCAAGGCGAAATGGGCGGATGTGGAAAACCAGTATCAGCGCCGTGCCGATCTGGTCCCCAATCTGGTGTCGACGGTGAAGGCCGGGGCGGCATCGGAAGAGAAGATCCTGACCCAGGTGACCCAGGCGCGCGCCAACGCGACGGCAATCAACATCACCACCGAAGATCTGTCCGATCCGGAAACCTTCGAGAAGTTCAGCCAGGCGCAAAACCAGCTCACCCAGGCGCTGGGCCAGCTGCGCACCGTGGTCGAAGCCTATCCGCAGCTGCAGAGCCAGCAGAATTTCACGACGCTGATGAGCCAGCTCGAAGGCACCGAGAACCGCATTTCGGTGGCGCGTCGCGACTATAACGAGGCGGTGCGCGAATATAACACCACCATCCGCACCTTTCCCGATTCGATCGGCGCGAACCTGATCCATGGTGCCAAGCCGATGGTGCCGTTCAAGGCCACGACCCAAGGCGCCGAGGAGGCTCCCAAGGTCGATTTCGGCAAGTGACACGCCTCACCGCTCCTGCGGGTGGCCTGAAATCGTGGCTCGGCCAGTGGCTGGCGGTAACGCTGCTGCTGGTCGCGGCTGCGCATGGCACCGCATTCGCCCAGACCTTTCCCAAGCTGACGGGCCGGGTCGTCGATTCCGCCAATCTGCTCGATCCCGCGCAGGAAGCGGCCTTGACCGCCAAGCTGGAGACACTGGAAAAGCAGTCGACGCGCCAGCTAGTCGTCGTCACGCTGCCCGATCTGCAGGGCTATGAGATCGAGGAATATGGCTATCAGCTCGGCCGCAAATGGGGCATCGGCCAGGCGGAAAAGGGCTCGCTGGAAAAGGACAATGGCGCGCTGCTGATCGTGGCGCCCAATGACCGCAAGGTGCGGATCGAGGTCGGCTATGGCCTGGAAGGTGTGCTGACCGATGCCCTGTCCAGCCAGATCATCCAGCAGGACATTCTGCCACGCTTTCGCGACAAGGACATGCCCGGCGGCATCGCGGCGGGAACCGATGCGATCATCACCCAGCTGACGCTGCCCGAAGAGGAAGCGCGCGCCTATGCATCGAAAGTCGAAGAGGAATCGCGCAAGGCCGATGACGGCGACGGCATCGGCCTGTTCATCTTCTGGGCGATCATCATTTTCTTCTTCTTCGTCATTCCGATGCTCCACGGCATGCGCGGCAAGGGCAGCCGGTATCGCGGATCGGGCATCGGCGGCATCACCACCTGGGGCGCGTCTTCGGGCTCTTCCTGGGGCGGCGGTGGCGGCGGCTTTGGTGGCGGTGGCGGCTTTGGCGGTGGCGGCGGCAGCTTCGGCGGCGGCGGCTCGTCAGGGGGATGGTAAACATGGCCAAGGTCGAAAGCATCAGTCCCGACGAGCATTGCATCGTCACCGCAGCCGTGGCGGAGGCGGAGAAGCAGACCGATGGCGAGATCGTCACGGTCATCGCCGGACACTCGGATGATTATCGCGAGACGCCGATCTATTGGGCGGTCGCGGTGATGTTCCTCGCGCTCGCCTGTATCGCGGTTTTCCCCGAATGGTTCGAAGCGCTGCTGGCCCAGGCCACTGGTGGCTGGGAGCATGTCTATACCGCCAGCGAATATCTGACGCTGATCATGCTGGCGCTCGCCGCCAAGTTCGGGCTGGTCCATCTGATTGTCGGGTGGAAGCTGGTCCGGCTGGCGCTGACCCCCAGCGCGGTGAAACGCGCGCGCGTGCGGCAGCGGGCGATCAACCTGTTCCGGGTAAGCGCGGAAAAGCGCACGCGCGGGCTGACGGGCGTGCTGATCTACCTTTCCATGGCCGAACACCGGGCCGAAATCGTCGCCGACAGCGCCATCGCGGCCAAGGTCAGCCCCGATGTCTGGGGCGAAGCCATGGCCGACATGATAGCCGAGCTGCGCGCAGGCCGTGCTGGCGAAGGCATGGCGGCGGCTGTCCGCGATGTCGGCAAGGTGCTGGCCGAGCATTTCCCCAAGAGCGACGACAACCCCAACGAACTGCCTGACCGGTTGATCGAGCTTTGAAGGCGGGGCGCTCACTCTTCGGTCCTTCCCTCGTCACCTCCGCAGAGGCGGGGCTCCCGCGTCCACGGGAATGACGGCATCAGGAGCACAATCGCTTTGACCGCAATGGAATCCCTGAAAGAACCCGAGGAAATCGCCTGGCAGGGCCGCTTCATCACCGCCAAGACGCGGGGCAAATGGGAATATGTCTCGCGCAGCCGCGGCATCAGCGCGGCGGTCATCCTGGCCGTGCAGGATGGATCGGTGGTGCTGGTCGAGCAGTTTCGCATGCCTTTGGGCCGCAACTGCATCGAGCTTCCCGCAGGGCTGGTCGGCGACGAAACGCAGGGTGAAGCGCCCGAACGGGCTGCTGCGCGCGAACTTGAAGAGGAAACCGGCTTTCGGCCCAGACGGATCGAGAATCTGGGCGAGTTCTATTCCTCGCCCGGCATGGTCAGCGAATCCTTCCATCTGATGCGGGCGCACGATCTGGAACGCGTTCATGAGGGCGGCGGCGTCGAGGGCGAGGATATCACCGTCCATATCGTGCCGCTGGCCGATCTGGAGGCGTTCATCGCCACCAAGCGCGCCGAGGGCTGTGGCGTCGACGTCAAGCTGCTGCTGTTGCTGGGAGCAGGGATGCTGGGCTGAGGCCCCCCGCCCCAGCTTTCCGATCAGCCCTTGCCTTTGGTCTTGGTCTTGCCCGCCTGGCGGTTGGCGGCGAGGAAATCGATGATCATGCCGGCAATGTCCTTGCCGGTGGCATTTTCAATGCCCTCCAGCCCGGGCGAGCTGTTCACCTCCATGATCACCGGCCCGTGATTGGAGCGCAGGATATCGACGCCTGCGACATTCAGCCCCATGACCTTGGCCGCACGGACCGCGGTGGAGCGCTCTTCGGGCGTGATCTTGATCGCCTTGGCGCTGCCGCCGCGATGCAGGTTGGAGCGGAAATCGCCCTTGGCCCCGGTGCGCATCATCGATGCCACCACCTTGCCGCCGATCACGAAGATGCGGATGTCGCTGCCATCGGCCTCCTTGATGAACTCCTGCACCAGGATGTTGACGTTCGCACCGCGAAACGCCTCGATCACCGATTTGGCCGATTTCTCGGTCTCGCCCAGCACCACGCCGATGCCCTGCGTGCCTTCCAGCAGCTTGATGACAACCGGTGCGCCGCCGACGATCTTCAGCACCTCATCGGTCTGCTTGGGGTCATGGGCAAAGGCCGTCACCGGCAGGCCCAGGCCATGCTTGGCAAAGATCTGCATCGAGCGCAGCTTGTCGCGCGAACGCCCGATGGCGACGCTTTCATTGAGCGGCCACACGCCCATCATCTCGAACTGGCGCAGCACGGCCAGGCCATATTGCGTGATCGACGCACCGATACGCGGGATCACCGCGTCATAATGCGCGATCGGCTCGCCATGATATTGCGCGCCGGGCCGGTGCGAGGTGACGTTCAGCGTCACGCGCAGCGTGTTGAGAATGTCGATTTCATGCCCCCTCGCCTTCGCAGCCTCGCACAGGCGGAC
Organism: Blastomonas sp. SL216; assembly: GCA_026625625.1. NCBI lineage: Bacteria > Pseudomonadati > Pseudomonadota > Alphaproteobacteria > Sphingomonadales > Blastomonadaceae > Blastomonas > Blastomonas sp. SL216. The sequence continues at coordinate 322,437 of CP113055.1, read as the reverse complement.
ATGCGAATAGAGATTGGGGTTTCGCGCCAGCATCGCGATTTTCATCGGGGGTACTTCATCTGTCGGTTTCCTCTGGCGGGCCGAGCGTCCATTTGCGCATGCAGTCGACGCGGAAACCGCGCCGCAGCGCTCGGCGGCCAATCAATATGGGGAAGTTCATGGTGTTGCGATTGGCCAAGGTCATGTGCCCCTTCCAGCGCACGCTACCAAGGATCATCGTCGTTTCTATGACATAGCGCAGTTCGATCGCGCCGTTCGAGCTCTTGACCCGGCGCTGCTCCACGCCCGGCGCGCGATATTTACGCGCCGGTTCCCCGCGATGCGCGCGGAACCAGAATTCGACGAACAGCTTGCCGTCGATCGTCACGGGGTTGACCCGCGTTGCGTGGATGGAAGAGGTGGCAGCGCCAGTGTCGATCTTGGCCTTGATCTTCGAAAGGCCCAGATCAGGCAGGTCGACGCATTCGACCCAGCCGATATCAATCGGTTGCCGGTCTGCTCGTGGGGTGCGGGAAGACCGGGCCATCGCCGCGCCCGTTAGCAGGCAACGGCAACAATGCAACAGGGTTGCGGCGAGCAGTTCGTCCTGCCCGCCGCCCCCCGCATTGTCTCAGACTACGCCAAAGGCGAGCATGGCATCGGCGACTTTCTTGAAGCCGGCGATGTTGGCGCCCTTCACATAATCGACATAGCCACCGCCCTGGTCGCCATGCGTCAGGCAGCTGTTGTGGATGCCCATCATGATGTCCTTGAGCATCTGCTGCAGCTCGTCTTCCTTCCAGGCGCGACGTTCGGAATTCTGGCTCATTTCAAGGCCCGAAACCGCAACGCCGCCAGCATTGGACGCCTTGCCCGGCGCATAGAGGATCTTGGCCGCCTTGAAGATATGCACACCGTCAAGATCGGTCGGCATATTGGCCCCTTCGGCCACCGCGATGCAGCCATTGGCGACCAGCATCTTGGCATCCTCGCCCAGCAGCTCGTTCTGCGTGGCACAGGGCAAGGCGACGTCGCACGGCACGCCCCAGGGCGTCTTGCCGGCGGTGAAGCTGGCATTGGGATATTGGGCGACATATTCCTCGATGCGACCGCGCCGCACGTTCTTGAGGTCCTTCACCCAGTTGATCTTCTCCTGCGTGATGCCGTCGGGATCGTGGATGAAGCCGCCCGAATCGGACAGCGTGAGCACCTTGCCGCCCAGTTGCACGATCTTTTCCGCTGCATGGGTTGCAACGTTGCCGGAGCCCGAAATGACGGCGGTCTTGCCGACCAGGTCATCGCCCTTGTGCGCCAGCATGTTGGCGAGGAAATAGACCGCGCCATAGCCGGTTGCCTCGGTGCGGATCAGCGAGCCGCCCCATTCGAGGCCCTTGCCGGTCAGCACGCCGGTGAACTGGTTGGTGATGCGCTTGTACTGGCCGAACATATAGCCGATCTCGCGGCCACCCACACCGATATCGCCCGCGGGCACATCGACGTCTGCGCCGATATGGCGATACAGCTCGGTCATGAAGCTCTGGCAGAAGCGCATGATCTCGCGCGTGCTCTTGCCCTTGGGGTTGAAGTTCGATCCGCCCTTGCCGCCGCCCATGGGCAGGCCGGTGAGCGCGTTCTTGAAGGTCTGTTCGAAGGCCAGGAACTTCAGCACCGATTCGGTCACCGAGGGGTGAAAGCGGATGCCGCCCTTGTACGGGCCGATGGCGTTGTTGTTCTGCACGCGCCAGCCGCGCTGCACGCGGATATTGCCGTTATCGTCCTCCCAGCAGACGCGGAACGAGACAACCCGATCAGGCTCGGCAATACGCCGCAGGATCTGCTGCGAGTGGTACTGCTCCTTGTCTGCCATGAAATCGAAAATGTCTTCGGCGACTTCCTGCACGGCCTGGACGAATTCCGGCTGGTGCGGGTTGCGCTTTTTCACGCCTTCCATGAAGGTCGGCAAATCTACGTGATCGGTAACGGCCATAGGTCCCCCCTTTGAGGTGATGCTGCGAACTGCGCGACCCGGCCCGAATGCAGCGAACTCTCCTGATTCGCCTGCATTGCTGCGGAACTCTAACGCAAAACGGGCGCAGCGAAAGTGCTAATCCGCACAGCCAAAGCGCAGCAAGAAGCGGGGCCACAAGCCCGGCAAAGTTCGGTTAAATCGGCGGTGAGAAACGCCGCGTCTTGCAGCAATTCAGACCGCTATGGTCGATGCAAATACGCTGCGTTCAGCGCCCGCTTTCGCTTTCATTCTCGTCGCGGGCCGGTCTGGTCACCGGACGGGTGGCGGGCTTGCCGCTCTTGGCCGCAGGAACCGAGGCGGCGGCCGGCTTGGACGTTGGCTTGGGCGCAGGCTTGGGTGCAGGCTTTGCTTCGGGCTTGAGCTCGGGCTCGGGGTCGCCAAGATCGGTGCTACTATCTGTGACTGCATCATCGGGGGCAAGATCGCTGACCAGCGCGCTGACTGCGCTGTCGCTGGCAGGTTCATCTCCAGTGGCAGGTACTGGATCCTCGGGCTTTTCGTCCGCCGTATCTGCCGCGTCCCCTGCCCCGACCAGCGGCCCAAGCGCCATGGCCAGCCGCGACAGTTGTGCCACCAGAACCTTGTCGACCGCAGGCGCGATGTCCGCCGTCTTCATCCGCATGAAGCCGCCCACGACATAGTCCATCGTGATCCGCGTCCCGCCCTTGACCGGCTTCAGCGTGAAGGTCATCGCGCCGGCCAGAGCCTCGCTCTGCAGCGGGCCCAGCGCGCCCGACATGCGCAGCAGCCTGCCCGGATCGACATAAGTGATCTGCATATGCTGCACACTGCCGCGCAGCGTGCGCTGCGGAGCGCCGCTCTCAGTGGTCGCCTCGTTGGGGATCAGTTCGCAGAAACAACCACCCGCCTGCGCGTCCATGTACAGGTTTTCGGCATTGCCGGTCCAGGTATGGTCCTTGTCCCACCACTTGGCCGGCGTGCGCAGCATGGCGAACGTCGCATCGGGATCGGTGGACACGGTCAGGCTGTGCTGAACCACAAAGCCGTTATCGGCCTGCTCGACCACTTCGGCCTGCGCGGGCGCGATGGCGGCAAGGGCAAAGGCGAGAGAGGCAAGAGCGTTACGCATGCGTTGGGTTCCCCTGGATCAGGGTATCAGCCATGCCGCTGAAATGGTGCCGGGGCAAGTGGCGCGTCGGCGCCAGGCGTGCGATTGCCTTGGCTGACCAAGGCGCTGCCGTTTCTCCCCTCCCGCAACCGGCAGGGGAGAAAACGGTCAATCAGGCGTCGAGAACGGCCGCAATCTGGCCGGCAACCGCATCCATGCTGGCCATGCCGTCGACGCGCGAAACGATGTCGCGGGCTTCATAGATGGGCAGGATCGGCGCGGTCTTGGCGCGATATTCGGCCATGCGGGTCCGCACGGTTTCTTCGTTATCGTCGGGACGGCGCTTGAATTCGGTCGATCCGCACTTGTCGCACACGTCCTGCTTGGCGGGCAGCTTGTAGCGGTCGTGATAGCCTTCGCCGCAATTGGCGCAGGTGAAACGGCCGGTGATGCGATCGACCAGCGCATCCTCATTGACCTCAAGCTCGATCACATGGTGCAGGCTGCGACCACGCGCGTCGAGGATCTCGTCGAGCGATTCTGCCTGGGCCGCCGTGCGCGGATAGCCATCAAAGATGATGCCGGTATCGGGCGACAGTTCGTCGAGCGCGTCGCCGATGATGCCCGAGACGATCTCGTCCGAGACGAGTTCGCCGGCTTCCATCACCGCCTTGGCCTTGAGGCCAATCGGCGTTCCCGCCTTGACCGCTGCACGCAGCATGTCCCCGGTGGAAAGCTGCTTCATGCCGCGTTCGTCCACCAGACGCTGTGCCTGCGTGCCCTTGCCCGCCCCCGGAGGGCCCAAAAGTATGATATTCATGGGTAATCCATCCCCCACTGGGCCGGTTGTGCCCGGCCCATTCTATTCCCCAGCGCGTCGCTTAGCGCAAGCGCCCCTTGAGCTTCGCCTTCTTGATCAAGTCGGCATATTGATGCGCCAGCAAATGGCTCTGGATCTGCGTAATCGTGTCGACGGTGACGTTGACGACGATCAGCAGGCTCGTGCCGCCCAGGAAGAACAGCGGGATGCCGGTCTGCGCGATCACATATTCAGGCAGGACGCAGACCAGCGTCAGATAGGCTGCGCCGACCACGGTGATGCGCGTGAGCACATAATCCAGATAGGTCGCGGTGTTCTTGCCCGGACGGATGCCCGGGATGAAGCCGCCATTCTTCTTGAGGTTCTCCGACGTTTCCTCCGGGTTGAACACCACGGCAGTGTAGAAGAAGCAGAAGAAGATGATGCCGAGCGCATAGAGCGTCATGTACAGCGGCTGGCCATGCGCCAGATACTGGTTCAGCGTCACCAGCACGCCGCCTACTGCCGAATTGGGATCGGTCGAGTTGCCGGCAAACTGCGAAATGGTCAGCGGCATCAGCAGCAGCGACGACGCGAAGATCGGCGGGATCACACCAGCGGTATTGATCTTGAGCGGCAGATGGCTGCGGTCGGCCTGCATCACACCGCGCTGGGTGGCACGCTTGGGATACTGGATCAGCACGCGGCGCTGAGCACGCTCCATGAAGCTGATCAGCAGCACCAGGCCGACGATCATGCCGATCAGCGCGATGATCGCAAAGGGCGAGATCGAACCGGTACGGCCGCCTTCGAACATCTGCGCGGCGAACACCGGCATCTGCGCGACAATGCCCGCCATGATGATCAGCGAGATACCGTTGCCGATGCCGCGCGCGGTGATCTGCTCACCCAGCCACATCAGGAACATGGTGCCACCGACAAGGCTGATGACCGCACCAACGCGGAACATGATGCCCGGGTCGATCACGGCCTGAATGCCGCTGGCACCTGCATAGGATTCCAGACCGACAGCGATGAAATAGCCCTGGATCGCGGTCAGGAAAACGGTGCCGTAGCGCGTGTACTGGTTCAGCTTCTTGCGGCCCGATTCGCCTTCCTTCTTGATAGCGGCGAGCTGCGGCGACAGCGAAGCGGCAAGCTGCACCACGATCGAGGCGGTGATATAGGGCATCACGCCGAGCGCGATCAGACTCATGCGCTCCAGCGAACCGCCCGAGAAGGTGTTGAAGATGTCGAGAACCCCGCCCTTGGTCTGCTGGTACAGCGTGGCCAGCGCGGTCGGATCGACGCCGGGGAGCGGAACATAGCTCAGCAGGCGGAAGATGATGAGGGCGCCGATGGTGAACCAGATGCGGTTCTTCAGCTCCGTCGCCTGGCTAAACTTTGCCAGGCTGAAATTGCTAGCCAGATTGTCGGCCCGTGATGCCATGAAACCTGTTTCCCAAAAAGCGGCCTATGCAGCGCCCATGATGGCGCGAGGCCGAAAAATCTTTCCGAAGCGCCCTGCCCTGCGTTCGTCCGCCGTGGCGGCAAAGCGCAGCGATACCGTCTCGGGGCGCTTCAAGCAAGACGCCCCGCGCTCACCATATCGGGAGGCGGGGCGTGCTTGACAAGCCGACCGTAAGGGTCAGGCTTTCTTTTCGCGTTCCGGCTTGCGGTAGGGCTCGCGCGGAGCGATGATTTCAACCTTGCCGCCAGCCTTTTCGATGGCTTCCACCGCCGACTTGGAGGCACCGGCAACCGCAAAGGTCACCTTGGCCGAGAGTTCACCCTTGGCGAGCAGACGCACGCCATCCTTGCCACCACGCGACAGACCGGCTGCACGCAGAGCGGCCTGATCGACAGTCGCATCGGTGGCGAGCTTGCCGGCATCGATGAACTTCTGGATCATGCCCAGGTTGACGATGTCGTAATCCTTGCCGAACGGATTGTTGAAGCCGCGCTTCGGGATGCGCATGTGCAGCGGCATCTGGCCGCCTTCAAATCCGGCGATCGAGACGCCCGAGCGGCTGGTCTGGCCCTTCTGACCGCGTCCGCTGGTCTTGCCCTTGCCCGAGCCGATGCCGCGTCCGACGCGCATCCGGCCCTTGCGGGCGCCATCATTGTCCTTGATCTCATTCAGTTTCATTGGTGCACTCGCTTTCGCTTTGTTCGCGCTAATACAAAATTTCTCCCCTTGAGGGGAGAGATACGCAGCCTTTCCAGCCTGCTGGCTAGGCGCAGTAGAGAGGGGCAAGCCTCAGCGCAAGCCCCTCTCCCAACCCTCTCCCGTGAAGGGAGAGGGACAAGTTGGTCAGTCGACGATGGTCACCATGTGACGGACCTTCTGGATCATGCCGCGAATTTCGGGCGTGTCCGTGTGTTCCAACACGCGGTTCATCTTGCCGAGGCCCAGACCGGCCAGCACCTTGCGCTGCGATTCCGGGCGACGGATCGGCGATCCGGTCTGCTTTACCTTGATGGTTGCCATGTCGATTACTCCGTAATCGCGGCGGCTTCGACCTCGGCGACAGCAGCCGATGCACCACCACGGCCCAGCAGGTCGGCAACTTTCTTGCCACGACGTGCTGCCACCGACTTGGGGCTGGTCTGTTCGCCGAGCGCCTCGAAGGTCGCGCGGATCATGTTATAGGGGTTGGAGGTGCCGTTGGACTTGGTCACAACGTCGGCCACGCCCAGGCTTTCGAACACGGCGCGCATCGGACCACCGGCGATGATGCCGGTACCCTGCGGCGCGCTGCGCAGCGTCACCTTGCCCGCACCGAAATGGCCCTTGCCGTCATGATGCAGCGTGCGGCCTTCCTTCAGCGGAACGCGGATCATCTTCTTCTTGGCAGCAGCGGTCGCCTTGCTGATCGCTTCAGGCACTTCGCGCGCCTTGCCATGACCGAAGCCGGCACGGCCCTGACCGTCGCCAACCACCACCAGAGCGGCGAAACCGAAGCGCTTACCGCCCTTGACGGTCTTCGACACGCGGTTGATGTGAACGAGCTTTTCGATCAGCTCTTCGCCCTGCTCTTCATCGCGCTTGTTGCGATCGTCACGACGACCACGGCCACCGCGCTCACCGCCACGATCATTGCCGCCACGGCCACGACCGCGACCACCACGGCCCTGACGTTCACCCTGAGGGTTACCGTCGGCACCGCCTTCTGCGTTGTTCAGTTCATCTGCCATCGCTTAAAACTCCAGACCGCCTTCGCGAGCGGCATCGGCCAGGGCCTTGACCCGGCCATGAAAAATGAAACCGCCACGGTCGAACACAACGGTGGTCACGCCAGCCTGCTTGCCGGCTTCTGCAATCTGCTTGCCCACGGCAATCGCGTCGGCAACGGTTGCACCCGTAGCCTTGCTGCCCTTGGTGAGCGTCGAAGCCGAAGCCAGCGTCTTGCCGGCTGCGTCGTCGATGATCTGCGCATAGATGTGCTTGCCGGTGCGGTGCACCGAAAGACGGGGACGTCCACCGGCCCGGGCCCGCAGCGAGCTGCGGACGCGCTGGCGGCGACGATCGAACAAAGAGAGCTTCGCCATGGCTTACTTCTTCTTCCCTTCCTTGCGGAAGATAAACTCGCCCGCATATTTGATACCCTTGCCCTTGTAGGGCTCCGGCTTGCGCCAGCGACGGATTTCGGCGGCAACCTGACCGACCTTCTGGCGATCGCTGCCCGAAATGTGGATCGTGGTCTGGTCCGGGGTCTTGATATCGATGCCATCGGGGATAGCGAAATCGACGTCATGGCTGTAGCCGAGCTGCAGCTTCAGATTGCTACCCTGGACGTTGGCACGATAGCCGACGCCGGTGATGTTCAGCGTCTTGGTGAAACCTTCGGTCACACCGACCACCAGGTTCTGAACCAGCGTACGCTGCATGCCCCAGAAAGCGCGGGCACGGCGGGTGCCGTTGGCCGGCTTCACCGAAAGCTCGCCATCACCCAGTTCATAGGCGATGTCGGGAACGGTCTGCATCGTCAGCTCGCCCTTGGGGCCCTTCATGGTGATGACGCCATCGGCCATCGAAGCAGTGACGCCTGCGGGAATTGCCACAGGCTTTTTACCAATGCGGCTCATATCAGAATACCTCCGCCAGCACCTCGCCGCCGACATTCTGTTCGCGCGCTTCCGCGTCGGACAGAACACCACGGGGGGTGGATACGATGGTGATACCCAGGCCGTTGCGCACGATCGGCAGTTCCTTGGAACCCGAATAGACGCGGCGGCCAGGCTTGGACACGCGCGCGACATGCTTGATCGCGGGCTGGCCCTCGAAATACTTCAGCTCGATGCGCAGGCCCTTGTGGCGGCCCAGCAGCTCTTCGGTATATCCGCGGATATAGCCTTCGCGCTGCAGAACGTCGAGCACGCGAGCGCGCAGGTTCGACGCCGGAGACATCACGCTGTCCTTCCTGGCCTGCTGGCCATTGCGGATGCGGGTGAGCATATCGCCCAGAGGATCGGTCATTGCCATATCATCAAATCCTTACCAGCTGGACTTCGTAACGCCGGGGATCAGGCCCTTGTTGGCCAGATCACGCAGCTCGATACGGCAGAGCCCGAACTTGCGGTAATAAGCGCGGGGACGGCCGGTGGTGTTGCACCGGTTGCGAACGCGCGTGGGGTTTGCATTGCGGGGCAGTTCAGCCATCTTCAGCCGGGCGATGAGACGCTCGGTCTCGTCCAGGCTGCTGTCTTCTGCCTTCGCACGAAGACGCGCATAACGGCCAGCATACTGCTTGACCATCTTCTTGCGACGTTCGTTCTTGTTGATGGAACTCAGTTTCGCCATGACTTAAGTTCTCGCCTTTCTAAAATGCGAGACGGAGGGCAATCAAGCCGCCGCCTTTTCCTGGGTTTCCTCAACCGGGAACGGGAAGCCGAAGAGGCGCAGCAGTTCGCGCGCTTCATCGTCCGTCTTGGCGGTCGTGGTCACGATGATGTCCATTCCGCGAACAGCGTCGATCTGGTCGTAGCTGATTTCGGGGAAAATGATCTGCTCCTTCAGGCCCATGGCATAGTTGCCACGACCGTCGAAGCTCTTGGGGTTCAGGCCACGGAAGTCGCGGATGCGCGGCATCGCGATCGTCACCAGACGATCGAGAAACTCGAACATGCGCTCCTTGCGCAGGGTCACCTTGCAGCCGATCGGCATGCCTTCGCGCAGCTTGAACTGAGCGATCGACTTGCGCGCCTTGGTGATCACGGGCTTCTGGCCGGCAATCAGTTCCATTTCGGCAGCGGCGGTGGTCACCTTCTTCTTATCCTGGCTGCCTTCACCGACACCCATGTTGATGGTGATCTTTTCCAGCTTCGGGATCTGCATCGGGTTCGTGTAGCCGAACTTTTCCTGCATCGCCTTGACGATGACGTCGTCATAACGCTGACGCAGGCGGGGCACGTACTTATCAGCCATCGATCTTCTCCCCGGACTTTACAGCCACGCGGACCTTCTTGCCGTCGACCGTCTCGAAACGAACGCGCGTGGGCGCGCCGGTCTTGGGGTCAGCCACGGCGACCTTGGAAATGTGCAGCGGGGCCTCGACCCGGTCCAGACCACCCTGGGGGTTCGTCTGGCTGGGCTTGCGATGGCGGACCATCACGTTCAGGCCCGAAACGACGACCTTGTCGTCCTTCGGCATCACCTTGGTGACGGTGCCGTTGCGGCCCTTGTCCTTGCCGGACAGGACGACGACCTTGTCACCCTTTTTGATCTTCGCGCTTGCCATGGTTACAGCACCTCCGGAGCCAGCGAGATGATCTTCATGTGCTTGCGCGCGCGCAGCTCACGGACCACCGGGCCAAAAATACGGGTGCCGATGGGCTCGTCATTCTTGTTGATGAGCACAGCAGCATTGCTGTCGAAGCGGATGACGCTGCCGTCGGCGCGGCGCACATCCTTGGCGGTGCGCACGATGACGGCGCGGTGCACGTCACCCTTTTTCACGCGGCCGCGCGGAGCGGCTTCCTTGACGGAGACGACGATGATGTCGCCCACGCCGGCGAAGCGACGCTTCGATCCGCCGAGAACCTTGATGCACTGGACGCGCTTCGCGCCACTGTTGTCAGCGACATCAAGATTGGATTGCATCTGGATCATGGATCCGTTTCCTTCTTGTCTGGCTTGCCGGAACCAGTCCGGCAGTTCCTAATGGCTTATGCTTCGCTCGATGCCTCGGGCGCCTTGTGGGTGTTCACCCGATCCAGCACCTTCCAGGTCTTCAGCTTGGAAATCGGCGCCGTCTCTTCGATGCGGACGGTTTCGCCTTCCTTGAAGCTGTTGTTCTCATCATGCGCATGGTACTTCTTCGAGCGGCGGATGATCTTCCCATAAAGCGGGTGCTTCACCTTGCGCTCGACATTCACCACCACGGTCTTGTCGCCCTTGTCGGAGACCACCGTTCCGGTCAGAACTCGTTTCGGCATATCGGCCTCCTTACTTGGCTGCAGAGCGAGCGCGCTCGCTCTGCAGGGTCTTGATGCGGGCAATGGTGCGACGCACTTCACGGACGCGCGCGGGGCGCTCCAGCTGGTTGGTCGCGGCCTGGAAGCGCAGGTTGAACGCTTCCTTCTTCAGCGCACCCAGTTCAGCGGAAAGCTGATCGTCGGTCTTCTGCTGAAGGTCTTCAAAAATCTTGCTCATCACTCACCTCCCAGGTGCGACGTATCGCCCAGGCGCGCCACGACCTTGGTCTTGATCGGCAGCTTCATCGCTGCACGTTCAAACGCCACCGCGGCAATCGGACCAGGCACGCCGTCCAGTTCGAACAGGATGCGGCCGGGCTTGACGCGGGCGGCCCAATATTCGACCGAACCCTTGCCCTTACCCTGACGGACTTCAGCGGGCTTCTTGGTGACGGGCACGTCGGGGAACACGCGGATCCACAAACGTCCCTGACGCTTGATGTGACGCGTGATCGCACGACGAGCGGCTTCGATCTGGCGAGCGGTAATCCGCTCGGGCTCCAGCGCCTTCAGGCCATAGGACCCGAAATTCAGGCTGGTTCCGCCGGGCGCATTGCCGCTGATACGGCCCTTGAAAGCCTTGCGGAACTTCATTTTCTTCGGTTGCAGCATGATGCTCTACCTTGTCTGTCTGTTCTGGGCTCAGCGGGCCGGGCGGACGCCGGAAGTCTGTGCTTCCATCATCAGCCGGTCCTGCGCCATCGGATCGTGACCAAGGATTTCGCCCTTGAAGATCCAGCACTTGATGCCGATGATGCCGTACGCGGTCAGCGCTTCGGCTTCGGCATAGTCGACATTGGCACGCAGCGTATGCAGCGGCACGCGACCTTCGCGATACTGCTCGGTACGCGCGATTTCAGCACCGCCCAGACGGCCACCGCACATCACCTTGATGCCTTCGGCACCCAGACGCATCGCCGACTGCATCGCGCGCTTCATGGCACGACGGAAGGCAACGCGACGGATCAGCTGATCGGCAATGCCCTGTGCGACGAGCTTGGCGTCGATTTCGGGCTTGCGGATCTCGACGATGTTGAGCTTGACCTCACCACCTTCGATCAGACCTTCCAGCGTCTTGCGCAGCTTTTCGATGTCCGCACCCTTCTTGCCGATGATCACGCCGGGGCGTGCAGCATAGATGGAGACGCGGCACAGACGGGCCGGGCGCTCGATGACCACCTTGGAGATCGCAGCCTGGGGCAGCGTCTTCATGATGTACTTGCGCAGCTCGATGTCTTCCTTGAGCAGACGCGCATAGTCACGCCCTTCGGCGAACCAGCGGCTGTCCCAGGTGCGGTTGATCTGCAGACGCAGGCCAATCGGATTGCTCTTGTGACCCATGGCTTACGCTTCCTCTTGTTCGCGCACCACGATGCGCAGGCGGCTGAACGGCTTGACGATGCGGCTGGAACGGCCACGAGCGCGCGTCATGAAACGCTTCATCGTGATCGCCTTGCCAACACTCGCCTCGGCCACGACCAGCGCGTCGACATCGAGATTGTGGTTGTTTTCCGCGTTGGCGATGGCCGAAGCCAGCACCTTCTTCGCATCGACCGCCATGGCCTTTTTCGAGAAGGACAGGATGTTCATCGCGTCCTCGGCCTTCTTGCCGCGGATCAGCGCAGCAACCAGGTTCAGCTTCTGTGCCGAACCACGGATGGTGGTGCCGACGGCCAGAGCCTCGTTCTCGCCAACCCGGCGCGGAGATTTTGCCTTGCCCATTAGCGCTTGCCCTTCTTGTCAGCAGCGTGGCCAGGGAAGGTGCGGGTCGGAGCGAATTCGCCCAGCTTGTGACCCACCATGTCTTCGTTGACCGCCACGGGGATGAACTTGTGGCCGTTATAGACGTTGAACGTCAGGCCGACGAACTGCGGCAGGATCGTCGAACGACGCGACCAGGTCTTGATCGGTGCACGGCCGCCAGCGTCCTGCGCCGTCTCTGCCTTCTTCAGCAGATACAGGTCGAAGAACGGCCCTTTTTTGATGGAGCGAGCCATGACTTACCTCTTCTTCTTCGCGTGACGCGACCGGATGATCATCTTGTCGGTCGACTTGTTCTTACGAGTGCGCATGCCCTTGGTCGGCTTGCCCCACGGCGTAACCGGATGACGGCCACCCGAGGTGCGGCCTTCACCACCACCATGCGGGTGATCGACCGGGTTCTTTGCAACACCGCGGGTCAGCGGACGACGGCCCATCCAGCGCTTGCGACCAGCCTTGGCGAAGTTCTGGTTGCTGTTGTCGGGGTTCGACACGGCGCCCACGGTGCCCATGCAGGCGCCGGGGATGTAACGCTGCTCGCCCGAGTTCAGACGGACCATCACCATGCCGCGGTCACGACCGACGACCTGTGCATAGGTGCCTGCCGAACGGGCGATCTGACCGCCCTTGCCCGGCTTCATTTCCACATTGTGGATGATGGTGCCGACCGGCATCTGCGCCAGCTTCATGGCGTTGCCCGGCTTCACGTCGGTCTTTTCGCCAGCGATCACGGTGTCGCCAACGGCCAGACGCTGCGGCGCCAGGATGTAGGCCAGTTCGCCGTCTTCGTACTTGATCAGCGCGATGAAGGCGGTGCGGTTGGGATCATATTCGATCCGCTCCACGGTGCCGGGAACATCGAGCTTGCGACGCTTGAAGTCGACAATGCGGTAACGCTGCTTGTGACCGCCGGCGATGCCGCGCGAGGTCACATGACCCTTGTTGTTGCGTCCACCGGTCTTGCGCTTGCCTTCGGTCAGCGCCTTGACCGGGCCGCCCTTGTACAGGTCGCTGCGGTCGACAAGGATCAGGCCACGACGGCCCGGGCTTGTCGGATTATATGATTTGAGTGCCATATCTCTATCCTGTCAGCTTGCCGACCGCGCTCAGACGCCGGTGGTGACGTCGATCGACTGGCCTTCGGCCAGACGAACAACGGCTTTCTTGATGTCGTTGCGGGTATAGGGACGGCCCTTCCAACGCTTGGTCTTGCCCTTCTGGACCAGGGTGTTCACACCCACGACCTTGACGTCGAACAGAGCTTCAACCGCCGCCTTGATCTGCGGCTTGGTCGCGTCCTGGCTGACCTTGAAGACCACCGCGTTGTTCTCGCTCAGCAGCGTCGACTTTTCGGTGATGTGCGGGGCCACGATCACGTCGTAATGACGGGTATCGATGGTGTCGGATTTCTTAGCCATTGAACCGGGCCTCCAGCTTTTCAACAGCGGCGCGGGTCAGCACCAGCGTATCGTGTTTCAGGATGTCATAGACATTGGCACCGACGGCGGGCAGCACGTTCAGACCGATCAGGTTGGCCGAAGCCTTCTTGAAATTGTCATTCACGGCATCGCCATCGATGAACAGCGCCTTCTTGCCGAGGCCGAGCTTGCCGAGCTGCGCGACCAGAACCTTGGTCTTTGCATCAGCCAGATCGAGCGTATCGACCACGATCAGGCTTTCGCTGGCAACCTTGGACGACAGCGCCATCTTCAGGCCGAGTGCACGCACCTTCTTGTTCAGCGAGGGGTTGAAGTCACGGACGCGGGGACCGTGAGCCTTACCACCGCCGACAAAGATCGGGGCACGACGATCGCCGTGACGAGCAGTACCACCGCCCTTCTGACGACCGAACTTCTTGCCGGTGCGGGCAACATCGCTGCGCTCGCGGGCGGCACGCGCGGTGCCACGACGATTTTCGAGCTGCCAGGTGACGACGCGGTGCAGAATGTCTGCACGCGGGGTCACGCCGAAGACGTCATCGTTCAGTTCGATGTCGCCCTTGGCAGTGGCGTCGAGGGTTTGAACCTTGAGCTTCATGACCGATTAACCCTCCTGGCCGTCGGTTGCTTCCACAGCGGCCACGTCTTCAGCAGGCGTGTCGGCGGGAGCATTGTCGTTATTGCCCGCAGCAGTGCGGATCGCGGCGGGGTACGGAGCATCGGCGTGGAGCGGAACCTTGACGGCATCGCGAACCATCAGCCAGCCACCCTTGGAACCGGGGACCGAACCCTTGACGAAGATCAGGCCGCGCGCTTCGTCGGTACGGACGACTTCCAGGTTCTGCTGTGTGCGCTGACGATCACCCATGTGACCTGCCATCTTCTTGTTCTTGAAGACCTTGCCCGGATCCTGACGCTGACCGGTCGAACCATGGGCACGGTGAGAGATCGACACGCCATGCGACGCGCGCATACCCCCGAAGCCCCAGCGCTTCATGGCGCCGGCAAAGCCCTTACCCTGGGTGTGGCCGGTAATGTCGACCAGCTGACCGGGGATGAAGTGGTTGGCGGAAATGGTGGCGCCCACATCGAGGATCGCATCGTCGGCGACGCGGAACTCGGCCATCAGCATCTTGGGAGCGACTTCTGCCTTGGCAAAATGCTCGCGCTGCGGCTTGTTGACGTTCTTGGGCTTGGCAGCTCCGGCACCCAGCTGGACAGCGACGTAACCGTCACGGTCCTGGTTCTTCACCGAAACCACCTGGCAATCTTCCAGCGACAGGACGGTGACGGGCACGTGCCGGCCATCTTCCTGGAACAGGCGGGTCATCCCGACTTTTTTCGCGATCACGCCAGTGCGCATGATCATTCTCCCAATAGAGGCCCGCTTGCGTGAATGCTTGCGGGCGTATCCAACGAAAAACCCCCAAGGCCGTTAAACCTTGAGGGCCAACCCGAATTTTGATGATCACCCCGTCCGGGTTGGCTTTTCCCCTCATCCGCGCACGAATGAGGGAAAAGACGGGGGACCAGAGCCGCAGCAAAGGCTGCGCGGTATCCCTTAGGCCCCTGCCCTGTCGGGCAGAGATCCCCGGACCAGGTCCGGGGCGTGCCGGCCTCAGGCCAGCTTGATCTCGACGTTGACGCCAGCGGCCAGTTCGAGCTTCATCAGCGCATCGACGGTGGCCGGGGTCGGCTGGACGATATCCAGCAGACGCTTGTAGGTGCGCACCTCGAACTGCTCGCGCGACTTCTTGTCGACATGCGGGCCGCGGTTCACGGTGAACTTCTCGATGCGCGTCGGCAGCGGAATGGGACCACGAATGAGAGCGCCGGTGCGGCGGGCGGTGTCGGCGATGTCGCCGGTCGCCTGATCGAGCACGCGATGATCAAATGCCTTGAGGCGAATACGGATATTCTGCGTTTCCATTACCACTTTACCGATGCGAAAGAGCGAAAAACAAACCGCCCCAGAAACCCGTTGGCTCTTTCGAGCCCAACGCCGGGGCGGCCTATTGAAAAACTGCCATCCCCCGGACGAATCAGATCCGTCCGGGAGATGGCCCTATATTACTTGGTGATCGTGCTGACAACCCCCGAACCGACGGTACGGCCACCTTCGCGAATTGCGAAGCGCAGACCCGGATCCATCGCGATCGGAGCGATCAGCTTGACGCCGATCGTGACGTTGTCCCCCGGCATCACCATTTCGGTGCCCTCGGGCAGGATCACTTCGCCGGTCACGTCGGTCGTGCGGAAGTAGAACTGCGGACGATAGTTGGCGAAGAACGGCGTGTGACGGCCACCTTCGTCCTTCGACAGCACGTACACTTCTGCGTTGAACTCGGTGTGCGGCGTAACCGAACCGGGCTTGCAGAGAACCTGGCCACGCTCGACTTCTTCACGGGCAACGCCGCGAACCAGCGCACCGATGTTGTCGCCAGCTTCACCCTGGTCGAGCAGCTTGCGGAACATTTCGACGCCGGTGACGACGGTCTTGCGGGTGTCCTTCAGACCGACGATTTCGACTTCTTCGCCAACCTTGACGATGCCAGTTTCGACGCGGCCGGTCACAACGGTACCACGACCCGAGATCGAGAACACGTCTTCCACGGGCATCAGGAACGGCTTGTCGACGGGGCGAGCCGGCTGCGGGATGTAATCGTCAACGGCCTTCATCAGGGCGTAGATCGATTCCTTGCCGATGGTGTCGTCGCGACCTTCCAGAGCGGCCAGAGCCGAACCCTTGACGATCGGAATATCGTCGCCGGGGAAGTCGTACGAGCTGAGCAGTTCACGAACTTCCAGTTCAACGAGCTCGAGGATTTCCTCGTCGTCGACCTGGTCAACCTTGTTCATGTACACGACCAGTGCGGGCACGCCGACCTGACGAGCGAGCAGGATGTGCTCACGGGTCTGCGGCATCGGGCCGTCAGCAGCGTTCACCACCAGGATCGCGCCGTCCATCTGGGCGGCACCGGTGATCATGTTCTTCACATAGTCAGCGTGACCCGGGCAGTCGACGTGCGCATAGTGACGGGCTTCGGTTTCATATTCGACGTGTGCGGTCGAAATGGTGATGCCGCGCTCGCGCTCTTCGGGAGCCTTGTCGATGTTCGCATAATCGGTGAAGGTCGCGCCGCCGGTTTCAGCGAGCACCTTGGTGATGGCTGCGGTCAGCGTGGTCTTGCCATGGTCGACGTGACCGATGGTACCGATATTGCAGTGCGGCTTGGTCCGCTCAAATTTAGCCTTGGCCATTTTTTCCTACCTTCGTTCTTTACTATCTGTGGGATAGTCCGCGCCGCGCTCTGGCGAGACTGCCCAAAACTGTCAACACCCTAATGAAAGCCCGAGGCGCCTGACGGCGCGATTCGGCGGGCTAAGGTCGAGCGCCTATAGCGACTATGCCCGGCTTATGCCAGCTTCTCCTTGACCTCGGCTGCGACATTCGCCGGAACCTCGTCATAGTGAGAAAACTGCATCGTGTACTGCGCACGTCCCTGGGTGAAGGAACGCAGCTGGTTCACGTAACCGAACATGTTTGCGAGCGGCACGACCGCTTCCACCGCCTGCGCGTTGCCGCGCGTGTCGGTGCCCTGGATCTGGCCACGACGGCTGTTCAAGTCGCCGATGACGTCGCCCAGATAGTCTTCCGGCGTCACCACCTCGACCTTCATGATCGGCTCCAGCAGCTTGATACCGGCCTTCTGGGCGGCTTCGCGCATGCCGGCACGACCGGCGATTTCAAACGCCAGCGCCGACGAGTCGACGTCATGATAGGCACCGTCATACAGCTCGATGTCGAAGTCGATGATCGGGAAGCCGACCAGCGATCCCGAGGCAGCGGTTTCGCGCATGCCCTTTTCGACCGACGGGATATATTCCTTCGGAATGTTACCACCCTTCACCGCATCGGTGAAGGTGATGCCCGATCCGCGCTCGCCCGGCGTCAGCTTGAACTTGATGCGACCGAACTGACCCGAACCACCCGACTGCTTCTTGTGGGTGTAATCGATGTCCACCGGCTTAGCGAGATATTCGCGGTAGGCCACCTGCGGCGCACCGACATTCGCTTCCACCTTGAACTCGCGCCGCATGCGATCGACGAGGATTTCCAGGTGAAGCTCGCCCATGCCCTTGATGATCGTCTGACCGCTTTCGGTATCCGACGACACGCGGAACGAGGGATCTTCGCGTGCAAGGCGGTTGAGCGCCACGCCCATCTTTTCCTGGTCGGCCTTGGTCTTGGGTTCGACCGACAGTTCGATCACGGGCTCGGGGAATTCCATCCGCTCGAGAATGATCGGCGCAGTGGCCGCACACAGGGTGTCACCCGTCGTGGTATCCTTCAGGCCCGCCAGAGCGACGATGTCGCCAGCAAACGCTTCCTGGATGTCCTCACGGCTGTTGGCGTGCATCAGCAGCATGCGGCCAACCTTTTCCTTCTTGTCCTTCACCGAGTTGATGACGGTCGAAGCGGCTTCCAGCTTGCCCGAATAGATGCGGGCGAAGGTCAGCGTGCCGACGAACGGGTCGTTCATGATCTTGAACGCCAGCGCTGCAAACGGCTCGCTGTCGGAAGACGGGCGCTCGTCCGGCGTTTCGCCGTCAAGCTTCACGCCCTTGATCGCAGGAACGTCGAGCGGCGAAGGCAGATAATCGACAACGGCGTCGAGCAGCGGCTGCACACCCTTGTTCTTGAACGCCGAACCGCACACCACCGGGACGAACGCCATTTCCAGCGTACCCTTGCGGATCAGCCGCTTGAGGTCAGCGGTGCTCGGCTCATTACCTTCGAGATACGCTTCCATCATCGCGTCATCGAGCTCGACCGCCATTTCGATCAGGTCGCTGCGATACTTCGCCGCCTTTTCGACCAGATCATCGGGGATCGGCTGATATTCGAACTTGGCGCCCAGGCTTTCTTCCAGCCAGATGATCGCACGGTTCTCGACCAGATCGACCAGGCCCTTGAAGCCACCTTCGATGCCGATCGGCAGATACAGGACAGCCGGACGCGCACCGAGACGATCGATGATCGACTGGACGCAGAAATAGAAGTCCGCACCGGTGCGATCCAGCTTGTTGACGAAGCACATGCGCGGCACGCCGTACTTGTCAGCCTGACGCCACACGGTTTCGGACTGAGGCTCAACGCCGGCAACGCCGTCGAAGCATGCAACCGCGCCGTCGAGCACGCGCAGCGAACGCTCGACTTCAATCGTGAAGTCGACGTGGCCGGGGGTGTCGATGATGTTGATCAGGTGCTCTTCGCCCTTGCCCTCTTCGGCGCGCCACTTGCACGTGGTGGCCGCAGACGTGATCGTGATCCCGCGCTCCTGCTCCTGCTCCATCCAGTCCATCGTCGCGGTGCCTTCATGCACTTCGCCGATCTTGTACGACTTGCCGGTGTAATAGAGAATACGCTCGGTCGTGGTGGTCTTGCCCGCGTCGATATGGGCCATAATGCCGATATTGCGGTACTTCTCCAGGGGATGGCTGCGTGCCATGATCTCAAACTCCAAGATTTGGGGGCGTAATTTGCCGCGCCCTATAATGAAGCCCCGGCGCTTTGACCAGCGCGAATTGGCTCATGACGGGATGCAGCCTCAACCCCTCATCCCTTGCGGGAGGGGGCATTTGCAACAGGACCAGCAAAGTCCCGGTCCTCAAGCGAAAAGGGGTTGGCGCGGCCGATATGGTGCGCCCTCCCCTTCCCTGCAACACGGATGTGTTGCGGCCCCTCCCCATCAGGGGAGAGGACACAGATTACCAGCGATAGTGCGAGAAGGCACGGTTCGCTTCGGCCATGCGGTGCGTGTCTTCACGCTTCTTGACCGCATTGCCGCGATTGTTGGCGGCATCGAGCAGTTCGCCCGACAGACGCGCGGCCATCGTGGTTTCGCTGCGGTTGCGCGCAGCGGCAATCAGCCAGCGGATGGCCAGCGCCTGGGCGCGCTCGGGACGCACTTCGACGGGGACCTGATAGGTCGCACCACCGACGCGGCGGCTGCGCACTTCGATGCCGGGCTTCACGTTGTTCAGCGCATCGTGGAACATCGGCAGCGGGTCGGCCTTGGCCTTCGCCTGCATGGCATCCATTGCGCCATAGACGATGCGTTCTGCGACGGACTTCTTGCCGTCCAGCATCAGGTTGTTCATGAACTTGGACAGCGTCAGATCACCGAACTTGGGATCGGGAAGGATGACGCGCTTTTCCGGGCGACGACGACGAGACATAGGTAACTCCTGAAAATAGCGGGATCAGCAGCAGGGACCGATGGATCCCGGACACAATCGCGTGAAGCGATTTATCCGGGATGATCCGTCCCCGGGACGGATCACTTCGGACGCTTGGCGCCGTACTTCGAACGGCTCTGCTTGCGGTCCTTGACACCCTGGGTATCGAGAACGCCGCGCAGCACGTGGTAACGCACACCGGGAAGGTCGCGTACGCGGCCGCCGCGGATAAGCACAACCGAGTGCTCCTGCAGGTTGTGGCCTTCACCCGGAATATAGGTGATGACTTCGCGGCTGTTGGTCAGACGGACCTTGGCCACCTTGCGCAGTGCCGAGTTCGGCTTTTTCGGGGTCGTCGTGTAGACGCGGGTGCAAACGCCACGCTTCTGCGGGTTTGCATCCATTGCGGGCACCTTGGACTTCGCCTTCTGGGGCACCCGGCCCTTGCGGACCAGCTGGTTGATCGTTGGCATGTTTCTCTTCACCTGATTGGTAGAGTATGAGGTTACTCTGTCGCCCGATACGGTACCGGAGTGCTGTTCGCACGCCGATCTGGTGGAGGCTCCGCCTTTTACCCACCCGCACCTTGCGCCAGTGTTCTGCTTGGTTTCGACCGATTTGGCCCAGGGGCTCCGGCGGTCGAAGCGCGGCCCTTAGCGGTGATTGCCCGCACGGTCAAGCCGCTGCGGAAAGACCCTGCGCCTTGGCAAGGACCGACTGGCGCATGGCCGACCAGTCGTCGAAATGCCAGAAATCGGGCCGTTCGATGCCCAGGATCTGCGGACCCTTGTCGGGCGCGACGATCAGCTCGTCCGGCTTGATCTCCTGCAACCGCGAGGTGCAGTAGAATGGCAGCACGCGGATGGCCATCAGTTCTTCGGGGCAATTGTCGACCACCAGCGCCAGCCGGTGATCGTTCAGACGCACCAGCCCCCCTGCCGGGTACAGGCCCATCGAGTTGATGAACACGCCCATCAGCCGCTCGTCGAAATGGCCCTTCCACTGGCCCATGCGGCCCAAAGCGGTGCACGGCGTCCACGGGTCCTTGTACGGGCGGTTGGAGGTGACCGCATCATAGACATCGCAGATCGCGCCCATGCGCGCCGCCATGCTGATCTCGTCGCCCGCCAGCCCGAAGGGATAGCCGGTACCGTCGATCTTCTCGTGATGGTGCAGGCACACATCGCGGGCCATATCGGGAATCTCGGGATTGTCGCCGATCAGCGCATGGCCACGTTCGGGATGCGTGCGGATGGCCGAGAATTCTTCCTCGGTCAGCCGTCCGGTCTTGTCGAGGATCATCTGCGGCACGGCCATCTTGCCCAGGTCGTGCAGCAGCCCCGCCATGCCCATGTTGCGGATCGTCGCCTCGTCCAGGTCCAGCTTGCGCGCCATGTTGATCATCAGCGCGCATACCGCGACGGAATGCATATAGGTATATTCGTCCTTGCTCTTCAGCCGGACGAGATTGGTCAGCGCCTTGTTGTTGCGCTCCACCGATTCGCGGATTTCATCGATCAGCGGCGCGACGTCCTTGACCTTGATCGCCTGGCCCATCCGGGCCGCCTCGAACATCGCGCCAACCTGCTTTTTCGATTTCTCGACGATCTTGGCCGCACGCCTGGCTTCCTGCTTGAAGCCGGTGTTCTTCGGCGCGGATGATGGCGGCGTATAGCGCGTCGCCATGGGATTGGGCTGAGTCGCGAGGCGGCGGGCCGGCATCGGCTCGGCAACGTCGCGGATCTCTACCCTGGGGCGCGGCATGATACCGCGCTCATCATCGACGATCACCGCTTCCACCTTGCTCTGGCGGATCTTCAGGACATCGTCATCGTCTTCGAGAAGGAACTTTTTCCGCCAGAACGGATGATCAAACCACGAGCCGACAAAGCCGTGGACGAACATCCCCGTCGCAACGTCAGCTGGTTTGATGTGTCTCAACAAAAGCCCGGTTCCCTCGGTGCCGGACACAGGTGGAGGGCTCCATTTACAGCCCCGCCCTCCCCCATTTCCGGCGTTCTATGACCTCGGGATATCCGGTCAAATTGTTAACATCGCGTAAGCCCGCAAAATTCGCACTTAAAAGTTACAATTGACGGCCGTGGGGCCGACTTTGACATGTTCAGTTAAGGGCCTTCTTCAACTGTTCATTTACCAGCTGCGGATTGCCCTTGCCCTGCATCGCCTTCATCGTCTGGCCAACAAAGAAGCCGAATAGCGCCTCTTTACCAGCCTTATACTGCTCGACCTTGTCGGCATTGTCGGCAAGAACCTTGGCAATGGCCGCGTCGATGGCTCCCGTGTCGGACGTCTGCTTGAGGCCGCGTTCCTCCACGATCTTGCCGGCAGCGTCGCCGGTTTCGAGCATGATCTCGAACACCTGCTTGGCGATGGTGCCCGAAATCGTCCCATTGGCGACCAGCGCGATCAGCTCCGCGCCCGCTGCCGCGCTGACCGGACTATCGTCGATCGTCCTGCCCAGGCGGTTGAGCGCACCATAAAGCTCTGACAGCAGCCAGTTGGCCGCAGCCTTGGCCACCTCTGCCTCTGGCTTGCTCTGCGCCTTGGCGCATTCTGTCAGCAGCGCCTCGAACCAGCGCGCCGTCTCCGCCTCGGCGGTCAGCACCGCTGCGTTATAGGCCGAAAGGCCCAGATCGCTCTCGTACCGCCTGCGCTTGGCATCGGGCAGTTCGGGCAGCGACGCCTCGCATTCGCTCAGGAACGCATCGTCGAGTTCCAGCGGCAACAGGTCCGGATCGGGGAAATAGCGATAGTCGTGCGCATCCTCCTTGGAGCGCATCGACCGCGTCTCGTTCTTGTCCGGATCATAAAGCCGGGTTTCCTGGACGATCGAACCGCCGCTCTCCAGTACATCGACCTGGCGATTGGCCTCATGCTCGATCGTCGCCATCACATAGCGCACCGAGTTGACGTTCTTGGTCTCGGTCCGGGTGCCGAATTCGTCGCCCGGCTTGCGCACCGAGACGTTGACGTCGGCGCGCATCGAGCCTTCTTCCATATTGCCGTCGCAGCTGCCGACATAGCGCAGGATGGTGCGCAGCTTCTTGAGATAAGCTCCCGCTTCCGCAGGCGAGCGCATGTCGGGGCGCGAGACGATTTCCATCAGCGCCACACCCGACCGGTTCAAGTCGACATAGGACATGGTCGGGTGCTGATCGTGCATCAGCTTGCCGGCATCCTGCTCGACATGGATGCGCTCGATGCCGATCGTCTTGGTTTCGGCATCGGGGTTCTTTTCGTCCAGACTGATCTCGATCGCGCCCTCGCCCACCAGCGGGTGGTAGAGCTGGCTGATCTGATAACCCTGCGGCAGATCGGCATAGAAATAGTTCTTGCGATCGAACCGCGACCAGCGGTTGATCTGCGCGCCGATGGCCATGCCCGTGCGCACCGCCTGGCGAATGCACTCGCGGTTCGGCACTGGCAGCATGCCGGGCATCGCGGCGTCAACCAGCGAAACCTGCGCATTGGGTTCTGCCCCGAATGCGGTGGCCGCGCCGGAAAAGAGCTTGGCGTTGCTGGTGACCTGGGCGTGCACCTCAAGGCCGATCACGACCTCCCACTCACCGGTGGCACCCTGGATACGATAGGTTGATTCAGTCATTGGACACCTTCATCGGGTCGATCAGTTCGACCTCAGGAAAATAGGCAGCAAAACCTTTGCGGTCGCGCGTGACCAGCGGCCATCCCTGACCGGCGGCATGGGCGCCGATCAGAAAATCCGGCAAAATCGTCGTGCGAGCACCACCATTCTTGCGATAGGCATGAAACGCAACTCCGGCTCTGTAACAGTCTGGCAACGTCAGGCGCGCCATGTGCAGTCCCAGATCATGCAACAATCCTGAGACCTCCTCAGACGAGGCATAGCGACCCGCAAGTTCAGCAAAAATGATCTCATTGATGAAAAACCTATGCCGGGTCATCAAGCGCGCAATGTTATCGTCAAACAGGGGTGAAGACGACCCTTCGATCAGGTCTATCACCACATTGGTGTCAAAGATCACGCGCTTTGGCCGTCATCGTCAAATTCGTTGCCGCGGAGCCAGCGCTGGTACGCAAGGCCATCCATGTCGGACATCGTATCCATTGCCTTGAACCGCAACCGCACCTCTTTCAGCCTGTTCAGAAACTCAGCCTTCTTCGCCTCAACCTGATCCGGGCCGTTTGCGCGCATGATCCGGGCATTTCCGTCTGCGTCTATTTCAAATGCCACAGCCTGTCCTGGCTCCAGCCCCAGCGCATCGCGAATGTCCTTGGGGACCGTAACCTGGCCTTTCGAGGTCATGTTGCTTTGATAGGTCATAGCAAAAGTATTACCGAATACCGGTAATACCGTCAACGCCATCTCACCACCACCGCTCGGGCCGCGCGGTGAACCCGGCGCGTTCCTCGATCGCAAGGCCCGCGTTGAGCACGCCCTGCTCGTCGAGCGGCTTGCCGATGATCTGCAGGCCGAGCGGCAGGCCCATGCTGTCGAGACCACCGGGCACCGACATCGCAGGCAGGCCCGCCAGCGAGGCAGGCACGGCGAACACGTCATTCAGATACATCGCGATCGGATCGTCGCTATTTTCGCCCAGGCCGAAGGCGGCGCTCGGGGCGGTCGGCGCGAGCAGCACGTCGCAATGGTCCCATGCTCGCGCGAAATCGCGGGCGATCAGCGCACGAACCTTCTGCGCCTGGGTGTAATAGGCGTCGTAGAAGCCGGCGGAAAGCACATAGGTGCCGATCATGATGCGGCGCTTGACCTCGGGGCCGAAGCCCGCAGCACGGGTCGCGGCATACATGTCCTGCAGGCCTGCACCATCGGGCAGGTTGCGCTGACCGTAACGCACGCCATCATAGCGCGCGAGATTGGACGAAGCTTCCGCCGGAGCGATGATATAATAAGCGGGCAGCGCATAGCGCGTGTGCGGCAGCGAGACCTCGACGATCTCCGCGCCTGCGTCGCGCAGCCAGTCGGTGGCCTGATCCCAGATCGCGGCGATTTCGGCATTCATGCCGTCCATGCGGTATTCCTTGGGAATACCGACGCGCTTGCCCTTCAGATTGCTCGACAATCCGGCTTCCCAATTGGGCACCGGCAGGTTGAGCGAGGTCGCATCCTTGGGGTCGAAGCCGCTCATCGCCTCGAGCATGATCGCGCAGTCGCGCACGTCGCGCGCCATCGGCCCTGCCTGATCGAGCGACGAGGCAAACGCGATCACGCCCCAGCGCGAGCAGCGGCCATAGGTCGGCTTGATGCCGCTGATGCCGGTAAAGGCTGCGGGTTGGCGGATCGAGCCGCCGGTATCGGTGCCGGTCGCTGCCGGGCACAGCCGCGCCGAAATCGCCGCTGAGCTGCCACCCGAAGAACCGCCGGGCGCGAGCGGCGCGTTGCCGCCATCGTTGCGCCGCCAGGGCGAGATGACATTGCCGAACGCGCTGGTCTCGTTCGACGATCCCATCGCGAATTGGTCCATGTTGAGCTTGCCCAGCATGCCTGCGCCGGCATCCCACAGCTTCTGGCTGACAGTCGATTCATAGGTCGGCTTGAAACCGTTCAGGATCTCGCTGGCCGCGCGCGCCTCGACGCCGATGGTGCAGAACAGGTCCTTCATGCCGATGGGCACGCCCGCCATGATCGGCAGGTCCTCGCCCGCCGCGCGCTTTGCGTCGATCGCATCGGCAGCTGCCAAGGCGTGGTCGGGCGTATCGATCAGAAACGCATTCAGCGCCTTGGCGCCTGCCACCTGCGCGTTGAAGGCGGTGGCGACTTCGCGCGCGCTGAAGGTACCGGCGCGCACGCCGTTGCGGATGTCGGCAACGCCGAGATCGGTAAGGTCGGTCATGCTGAAAACTCTATCTCATCCAGGCCACAAGCCAACCGTTCTCCGGCGAAAGCCGGAGTCCAGGGGCGTCGCTCGTTGCCTTTTGTCATGGATCCCGGATCGGTCGCGGCTGCGCCGCTGTCCGGGATGATCGACTGAAATCCTGCGGATTTCATTCGATCACCTTGGGAACGCCGAAAAAGCCGTGTTCGGCTGCGGGCGCATTGGCCAGCACCTTTTCGCGGATGTTGCCGTCGGTGACGACATCCTCACGCAGGCGCAGGGTGTTGGGGATAACGGCGGTCATCGGCTCGACACCGGTGACGTCCACCTCGCCCAATTGCTCGACCCAGCCCAATATGCCGTTGAATTCCGGCACCATGGCTTCGACCTCGGCGTCGGTCATCGCGATCCGCGCCAGGCTGGCGATCTTTTTCACAGTTTTGCTATCTACTGACATGGCTTCAGCGGCTAGCACTGGCCTGCCCGGCCATCAAGCGGGCAAATGCTGCATTTGCGCAATCCAGACGCTGCGCAACACTTTACTGGCGACGCCCGTATTGCGCTTCTATATGCGCTCCATCCCGGCGACGCCATTTCGCGCGCACGGCCCTGCCCCCGGAGAGAGTTTTTGGCTCGCAAGTTCCTGTACCTGATTGCCACGATCATCTTCCTCATCGTCGTAGCTTTCGCGGCCTACCGACTGTTTCCCCAACAGATATTCGCCGCCGCCTTTGTTCCTTCCGCAGAATTCGTGAAGCCTGAAGCGGTCGAGACCAGCGCCTATGCCAAGCGTGACATGTGGTTCTCCCGCCCAGGAATCGAGGGTGAGGCCAACCCGTCGCTATGGACGCCCGAGGGCTTCGAGCCGACCGCCAGCCCCAAGGTCGCGGTGTTCTACATTCATCCGACTTCGTACATGAAGCGCGAGCTGTGGAATGCACCGCTGGACGACAAGGAATCGCAGGACCGGGCGCGCATCTTCCTGCGCAGCCAGGCGAGCGTGTTCAACGGCATCGGCCAGATCTGGGCTCCGCGCTACCGCCAGGCGGCCATCGGGGCCTTTCTGACCAACAAGCCCGAAGCGCAAATGGCCTTTGATGCCGCCTATTCCGATGTGCTGGCGGCCTTTGACGAGTTCATTGCCGAAATCCCCAAGGACATGCCGATCATCATCGCCGGGCACAGCCAGGGCGGGCTGCATCTGACCACGCTGATGCGCCAGCGCGTCGTCACCCGGCCGCTCGCCGACCGGGTAGTTGCCGCCTATGTCGTCGGCTGGCCGGTGTCGCTGACCACCGATCTGCTGGCGCTGGGGCTTCCGCCCTGCACCGACCCCGATCAGGCGAACTGCATGCTGGGCTGGCAGAGCTTCGGTGAACCGGCCGAGCCGCAATTGCTGCTCGATGCCTATGCCGCGAGCGTCGGCTTTGACGGAGAACTGCGCGGCCAGAGCCCTATGCTGTGCGTCAACCCGATCACCGGTGTGCTGGGCGACGAGGCCCCGGCGGACAGGAACCTGGGCACGCTGGTGCCGAACGAGGACCTGACCGACGGCGTCATCACCCCCGGCCTGGTCGGCGCGAGATGCGACGATCGCGGGCTTTTGCTGCTGGGCGGCGAACCGCAGCTCGGCCCTTATGTGCTGCCCGGCAACAACTATCACGTCTATGACTATCCGCTGTTCTGGGCGAGCATTCGCGCCGATGCGGAGCGGAGGGTAGCAGCATTTCTGGCGCGCTGATCACGACGCACGCGGCTGATTTCCGCGCGGCATTGCCTGCTGGTGGAAGGCTGATCGGGCTGGATGTCGGCAGCAAGACCATCGGCACCGCGTTCTGCGATGCCGGGTGGAGCTTTGCAACGGCGGCCAAGACGATCAAGCGCACCAAGTTCGGCGCAGACAAGGCGGCGATCGAGCAGCTGGTGCGCGATCAGCACATCACCGGGCTGGTCATCGGCCTGCCGCTCAACATGGATGGCAGCGACAGCCCGCAAACGCAGAGCGTGCGCGCCTTTGCCCGCAATATCGCGGTGCTGGGCCTGCCGGTGCTGTTATGGGATGAGCGCTGGTCGACCCAGGCGGTGGAACGCGCGATGATCGATGCGGACATGAGCCGCGCCAAGCGCGCCGAGCGCGTCGACAGCGCGGCCGCAGCGTTCATCCTGCAAGGGGCAATCGACGCGATGGCGGGCTGACCCCGCCAGGCACCGATCAGCAAATATCAGCAGAAATTATCGGCATAGGCCTGGATCTTCAGGCGGCGCGGAGGTGTCTGTTCGATGCGCACGGTGATGCCGTACTTGTCGGCATAGGCCTTGGCAGCCTCCAGATCGGGGAATTTCAGCACGACCTGCTGCTGCGTATCGCCAGAACCGGCCCAGCCCGTCAGCGGATCGGGCTTCTTGGCTTCGGCAGGCTCGAATTCGAGCACCCACAGATCGGTAAGCGCGCGGCCCGACTGCATGGCGTTCTTGGGGCGCTGATAGATTCGTGCGGCCATTGGTGATTATCCGTCCCGGGAAAAGTGATCCTGCGCGCCTTTGCTACAGTGCGGGCGTGCGGGTCAAGCGTGCTGTGGTCATCCAGCGCTGTTCTCTCGCCTGAACGAGAGCGGGCTTTACGCACTCAAATGCCCTGGCGCTTCTTCGTCGCCAGGCTTGCCACCGCTTCCCAGGGGGCATCGGGCCAATGGTGACGCGGGTAGCGACCGCGCATGTCCTTGGCGACATCGCGCCAGCTGCCGCGCCAGAAGCCGGGCAGGTCGCGCGTGGTCTGGATCGGACGGCCTGCGGGCGAGGTCAGCGACAGCACCAGCGGGATGGCATCGCGCCCCACCACCGGGTGCGTATCGAGACCATAGAGCGCCTGCACGCGCAGTTCCACCGTAGGGCCGGCGGTTGCGGTATAATCGATCGCATGGCGCGTCCCGGCCGGGCTCTGGAATTCGGCGGGCGCAATCCGGTCCACCGTCTGCATCGCGTCCCAGCCAGCCAGGCCCTGCAGCGCGTTGTGCAGATCGCCAGGGCTGACGCTGCCAAACGTGCGTTTGCCGACAAGCAGCGGCGCGAGCCAATCCTCGAGCGTTTCGAGCAGATGCGCCTCACCCAGCGCCTCGACCCCGGCAAAGCCAGCGCGCTGGCGCAAGGCGAGTGCCTTGTCGCCCCAGTCGAGCAGGGCGAGGCCATGATCGCGCACGCCCCGCAGCAGCGCGGCCAGCACGGCATCGGCATCGGGCGCCGGATCGGGGGCGCTCGCCAGCCGGATCGCGCCCAGCCGCCGCTCCAGCCGGGCTTCGGCCCGCCTGCCCTCGACGGCAAAATCGCAGCGGCTGACCCGCTCCATCCGGTGCGCCAGATGCGCATCGACATCGTTCGCATCGAGCGCAAGGGCGCTGAGGATGCGCGCGTCGGCGGCCTTGCCCTGCACCTCGCCGATCGCCAGCCAGGACGCGGTGATCAGCGACGATGCGCTATCGAGCCGGAAGCTGCGCCCACCAGCACTGGCCCAGCTTTCCCCCGCAGCATCGCGCCGCTTGGCGACTCGATCCGGATAGGCAATGGCCAGCAGCACCGCAGGCGGCAGCGCGCGCGGCGTGGTTGCCGGCACCTGGCGCTCGGCCAGCTTCGCCCAGCGCTCGGCGAGCTTGCGCGATTTCGATGCGCGTTCGCCGCGGTCGCTGCGCCAACGCGACAGCCGGGCATCAAGGTCCTCGCCCTGCCCGCCGAGGGCGCGTTCCTGTAGCAGCAGCGCAATTTCCGCCGCCAGCAGGGCGCAGCCAGCCTCCGCACCCTTGAGCAGCATCGCCGCGAGATGCGGCGGCAGCGGCAGTGCCGCGATCGATCGGCCCAGCGGCGTGATCGCTCCGCCCGCATCAACCGCACCCAAGGCGACCAAACGCTTGCGCGCCTCTGCCAGCAAGGGCGCAGGCGGCGGGTCGAGCCAGTTCAAGCGCGCCGGATCGCTTTCTCCCCACGCCGCGCATTGCAGCACCATCGGCGCAAGGTCGCTGTCCAGGATTTCGGGCGGATCGAAGCGCGGCAGGCCGCCGGTCGCGGCTTCCTCCCACAGGCGATAGGCGACGCCCGGCCCCTGGCGGGCTGCACGCCCCGCGCGCTGGGTCGCGGCGGCCTGGCTCGCGCGCTCGGTCACCAGCCGGGTGGTCGCCGCCAGCGGATCATAGCGCGCGCGCCGCGCCAGGCCGCTATCAACGACGATGCGCACGCCATCGATGGTAAGGCTGGTTTCGGCAATGCTGGTCGCGAGGATGATCTTGCGCCGCCCGTCTGGGTCGCGGCGGATTGCGGCGCGCTGTTCGGGCGGGGTCAGCGTGCCGTGCAGGGGCAGCACGGCGATGCCATCGCCCAGGCTTTCCAGGCGCTCGGCGGTTCGGGATATCTCCGCCACGCCGGGGAGAAAGGCGAGCACATCACCTTGCGTCTCCTCCCTCAGCGCCGTGCGAATCGCCTGCGCCATTTCATCCTCGATCCGCACTTCGCCGCGCCGCCCCAGATAGCGCAGGTCGAGCGGGTGCGAGCGGCCTTCGCTCTCGATCACCGGTGCGCCCTGCATCAGCGCAGCGAAGCGCGCGCCGTCGAGCGTCGCCGACATGGCGAGCAGGCGCAGATCGGGCCGGAAGGCACCCTGCGCCTCCAGCGCCAGTGCGAGGCCGAAATCGCTGTCCAGACTGCGCTCGTGCACCTCATCGAACAGCACCGCAGACACGCCCGCAAGCTCGGGATCGGCCTGGATGCGACCCACGAAAATGCCTTCGGTCAGCACCAGCACGCGGGTTGCCGCGCTCACCTTGCTGTCCATGCGGGTCGCATAGCCTATCGTCTGGCCGACCGGCTCACCGGCGAGGTCCGCCATACGCTCGGCCGCCGCGCGCGCAGCGAGACGCCGGGGCGAGAGCAGCAGCACCTGGCCCGTGCACCAGGGCTGGTCGAGCAGCGCAGGTGCCACGGTCGTGGTCTTGCCGGCACCGGGGGGAGCAACGAGAACGGCGTTGGAGCTGGTGTTCAGCGCCGCCAGAAGATCGGGCAGGACCGCGTGAATGGGCAGGTCAGGCATAGACCCCCAGCCCGAACCGGTCGCGCAGCGCCCAGCGTCCGACCATCAGCACCGACACCACCGCCAGCCCGGCAGCGAGGCCAATCCACACGCCCACGCCATCCCATCCGAGGCGGAAGGCGAAGAACCAGGCGGTGCCCATGCCGACCACCCAATAGCCGAACGCGGCAAACAGCATCGGCCAGCGCGTGTCCTGCAGGCCGCGCAGCACCCCTGCCCCCACCGCCTGCACCGCATCGACCAGCTGGAAGATCGCAGCGACCAGCAGGAAGCTCAGCGCCAGGGCAAAGGCAGGCGCAGCGCTCGCGTCTGCCGGATCGATGAACAGGCCGACCAAAGCCTCCGGGATCGACGCCATGGTCGCGGACATCACGCACGCTGCCAGCACGCCCAGCCCGAGCGCGGCCCAGCCTGCACGGCCCGCCGCCCTGGCATCGCGCGCGCCATGGTGCAGGCCGACGCGAACCGTCGCCGCCTGGGACAGGCTGAACGGCACCATGAACGCGAACGACGCGATCTGGATCGCCACCGCATGCGCCGCGAGCGAATCGCGGCTGATCAGGCCCATCAGAAAGGCGGCGGAACTGAAGATCGCGACCTCGAAGGCGAAGGTGACCGCGATCGGCAGGCCCAGCCGGAACAGCGCCTTGTAGCGCGCCCAATCGGCCACCCAGAAGCGGCCGAACAGCCGGTAGCGGCGAAATACCCGCACCCGCGTCACCACCAGGGCCATCACCGCAAACAGCGTGCAATTGGCGAGCAGATTGGCGATCGCCGCGCCTTGCAGCCCCAGTTCGGGAAAGCCCAGATTGCCGAAGACCAGCGCCCAGCAGGCGATCAGGTTCATGCCCACACCGCAAAGCGTCACGAACACACCCCAGATCGGGCGTTCGAGCGCGGATACATACATGCGCAGCACGAATTGCAGCAGCCAGGGCAGCAGGCCCCACATGGCGATGCGCATGAACTGCCCGGCATCGCGCGACAGGTCGGGCTGCTGCCCCATCAGCAGGAAAAGCAGTTCGGCATTCCACAGCACCGCCCAGATCGGTACGCACACGGTCAGCGCGACCCACATGCCCTGGCGCACGGTTCGGCGGATGTCGCGCACCGAATGCTTGCGCCGCCCGCGCTCGGCCGCGATCATCGGCGAGGCGGCGGTCATCAGCCCCATGCCAAAGGTTCCGCAGGCAAAATACAGGTTCACCGCCAGCGCGGCAGCGGCCAGCGCCTGGACGTCATAACGGCCCAGGATGATCACCTCGGTCGTGTGGATCGCCATTTGCGCGAGATTGCCCAGCACCAGCGGCCCAGCAAGCAACAGCAGCGCGCGAATCTCTGCCGCAAGGCCGGTGCCTGCGGATCGGTCTGGACTGGAACTGGCTGAAAGCGCCGTCATGCACTGAATCTCGATCTGCCGGGGGCTGCCCGGCGATTCGGGTCAGCCGGGTTCAATAGCCTCGCGCGATGGCGAATTCGACCGTTTCGATCAGCGCGGACTTGGCCTTGCTCGCCGGGAAGCCTGCAATCGCATCGATTGCGCGCTGGCCGAAATGCCGGGCGCGGTCGAGCGTCAGGTCGATGGCCTTGTGCTGGCGGAGCAGCGTGGTCGCATGTGCCAGATCCTCGTCCGAAGTCCGGTGGCCGATAATCGCGGCTTCCCAGAACTTGCGCTCTTCGGGGCTGCCATGCGCATAGGCCAGGATCACCGGCAGCGTCACCTTGCCATCGCGGAAATCGTCGCCCACGCCCTTGCCCATGGTCGCCGCGTCCGACACATAATCGATTGCGTCGTCGACCAGCTGGAAGGCAATGCCCAGATTGCGGCCATAGGCGTCGAGCGCCAGTTCCACCTGCTCGTCACGCTCCGCCACGACAGCGGCGATGCGGCAGGCAGCGGCGAATAATGCTGCGGTCTTGGCGCCGATAATGGCGAGATAGCGTTCTTCGCTGGTTTCGATCTGGCGCTGCGCGGTCAGCTGGTCGACCTCGCCCTCGGCGATGATCGCAGAGGCGCCCGAGAGAATCTTGAGCACCTTGAGCGAGCCGTCCTCGACCATCAGCTCGAACGAGCGGCTGAACAGGAAGTCGCCCACCAGCACCGTGGCGGGGTTGCCGAATACCAGATTCGCGGTCTTCTTGCCCCGGCGCAGGTCCGACCCGTCGACCACGTCATCGTGCAGCAGCGTCGCGGTGTGAATGAACTCGACAGCGGCGGCCAGCTTGTGATGGCGGGTGCCGGGATAATCGAGCAGACGCGCGCAGGCGAGCGTCAGCATGGGCCGCATGCGCTTGCCGCCACCGGCAATCAGATGCCCGGCAAGCTCGGGAATCAGCGGGATTTTGGACTGCATGCGATCAAGGATGACGCTGTTCACCGAATTGAGGTCTTGCGCCACCAGCGCCATGATCGGATCAAGGCTGGGGGCGGCGGTTGCTGCGCCCGCAGGGCGGCCAATCGGATGAACAGTCGCGGTCATGGGTTGCGATGTGGCAAGCCGCATGGCTTAAGGCAAGCGCAAAGCGCAGCTTTTACGCAACGCGCTGACCGATTCTGACAAGGCACGAGTTTTATGGCGCAAGACCCGGTACTGGCTGCATTTCGGCAAAGCATCGACAATATCGACGCTGCACTGATCTTCATGCTGGCAGAGCGCTTCAAGATCACCAAGGCCGTTGGCGAATACAAGGCCAGGACCGATCTGCCGCCGGCCGATCCCGGCCGCGAGGAAGAGCAGATCGCCCGGATGAAGCGGCTGGCGGTCGATGCCGATCTGGACCCCGATTTTTCGGAAAAGTTCCTGCGCTTCGTGATCGACGAGGTGATCCGCCATCACGAGAAGATCCGCGATCAGGGCTGAACGGCCACGATCAGCGGATGGCGTCGCGCTCCTTGGGCGTCATCAGCACACAGCCCCAGCCTTCGCGATATTCGGCGCTTTCGGCAGCCATCAACGGCACCGTGGCGTCGATCCGCTTGGCATCGGCGGCTTCGCTCAGACTGACAACTTCCATGCCGGGCTCCAGGTCCTTCTCGCAATCGCCCAGCTCGCGCCCGCCGATATAGCGGCAAGAACAGACCACCCGCGCCGAATAGGCCGCACCCGTCTGGCTATAGGCACGCAGCGACGGATAGAGATAGGCGATCACGCACAGCACGATCACGGCGATGGCCAGCAGCACCCATTTCAGCTTGCCGCCGCTGCCCTGCATCGTGCCCATATTTCGAGTTGCCATTGGTCCCTGCCTGATTGATGGAGGCGAGCATGAAGCACCGCATCCTTCTTGCCCTTGCCGCAACCGGCCTTCTTGGCGCAACCGCTTTCGGACTCTACGCGATAGAGGGCAAGGCAGCAGACAGCGGCGAGACGATGATCGCAGACACGCCCGGCGTTTCTACGTCGGCGCTGAATGCCGAGATCGACAAGCTGTTCAACGAGGATGAATTTGCCGAAACGCGCGCGCTGGTGATCATGCGCGGCGGCGAGATCGTGGCGGAGCGCTATGCGCCGGGCTATGATCGCAACACCCGCTTCATCAGCTGGTCGATGGCCAAGAGCGTGACCGCCGTCCTTGTCGGCCTGATGGTCGCAGACGGACGGCTGGCGCTCGATGCGCCTGCCCCGGTCCCCGACTGGCAGCGCCCTGGCGATCCGCGCGGTGCGATCACGCTGCGCCATCTGCTGCACATGTCCTCCGGCCTGCAGCACACAGAGGCCGGAGACCCGCCGTACGAATCGGACGAAGTGCGGATGCTGTTCCTCGACGGACGCGACAATATGGTGCGCTATGCCGAGGGCCAGCCGCTGGAGGCGGAGCCGGGATCGAAGTTTGAATATTCGACCAATACCAGCGTGATCCTCAGCGATATCATCACGCGCCAGCTCACCGACAGCAAGGACCCCGACGTGCGCCGCCGCGCCATGCTGGATTACATGCGCGGGCGGTTGATCGAACCCCTGGGCATGACATCGATGGTCCCCGAATTCGATGCGTCGGGGACGCTGGTCGGCGGGTCGATCATCCAGGCCAATGCGCGCGACTGGGCAAAGTTCGGCGAATTCCTGCGCAACAAGGGCTCGATCGCCGGCAACCAGTTCCTGACGCGCGGCTGGGTCGATTTCATGCTCACCAGCTCGCCGAACAATCCGACCTATGGCGGGCACATCTGGCTCAACAAGCCCCATGCCGCAGGGCAGCGCAAGATCCTCTACCCCGATCTTCTGCCGCCCGACGTGTTCGCGGCTCAGGGGCATCTGGGGCAGTTCGTCATCGTCAGCCCCAGCCAGCGGCTGACCATCGTCCGGCTCGGCAAGACGCAGGATGATGTGCTCGATCCCGTGAAGGAGCAGATCGGCAGGATCGCGGCGATGTTCCCGAGGGACTAGGCTGAAAGCGCTGCATCTGTCAGGCTGTGCCCGAGCGATTCTCCGGGGGACTGACGATGACCAGACAACTTCTTGCTGCCGCTTGTGCCGCCTTGGCGATCACGGTCACCGCACCCGCCCAGGCGCAGGTCGCCAGCGGCTATGCGAACGCCCAGAAAAGCGCAGCGCGGGAATTTGTCGCCGCCGATTTTGCCGTCCCGACTCTGATCGAAGGGCCGGGCTTCAAGCTGGTGCCGCTGGGCCCGGACCTGGTGAAGGTCGATTTCGACGCGTACATGTCGTCGATCGAGCATCTGCAAAAGACCTTCACCCGCTCGACCGCCTGGCCGCACCCGAACATTTCCGACGCCGATGCGATGAAGGACATGGAAACCGAGCAAGGCAGGTTCCAGCGGCGCGAATCCTTTGCCTATGCGGTGCTGACCCCCGACGGCAAGCGCGAGCGCGGCTGTGTCTATGTCTATCCCAGCCCGGTGCCCGGCTATGACGCAATGGTCACCTTGTGGGTGACCAAGGCCGAATATGACGCCGGTTTCGATGCCAAGCTTTATGCCTGGGTGCAGCAATGGATCGCGAAGGACTGGCCGCTGCGCAGCATCGCCTATCCCGGCCGCGCCATCGACTGGAGCAGCTGGGATGCGCTGGAGGCGGCGAGCAAGGCGAAGGTGGCGGGCTAGCCAGCCCCCTCCCCTCGCTACCGCAGGCTCGAGGGCGAGCGATCAGGCCTCAGCGCAGCCGGAACGTACCTGTCACCACCGTGAAGCACTGGCCCGCCAGCACCGCGCGGTCACCATCGAGCGTGCAGTGGAGCAAGCCGCCACGCTGGCTGGCCTGGAACGCGGTAAAGCTGCTCCGCCCCAGCCGCGCCGCCCAGAAGGGCGTCAGCACCGCGTGGGCAGAGCCGGTGACGCTGTCCTCGTCGACGCCGGCACCGGGCACGAAGACGCGGCTCAGCACATCGGTATCCTTGCCGGGCGCGGTGCAGATGAACTGGTGATCGCCCAGCGCGCCCAGCGCCTTGAAGTCGGGCTGGAGCGCGAGCACGTCGTCGGCATGATCGAACAGCAGGACATTATACCGCCCGGGATGGACATGATATTCGCGCGGCGTTCCGCCCAGCAGGCCAGTCCAATCGGGCAGTGCGGCGGGCGAAGGGGCCAGAGCCGGCAGCGAAAGCGAGAGCCTGTCGCCATCGCGGCTGACGCTCAGCACGCCGGCCTTGCGCGTGAGGAAGCGAACGGTATCGCCTGCAAAACCGTTCTCGAACGCATAATGGCCCGAGGCCAGCGTCGCATGGCCGCACATCGCAATCTCGACCGCAGGCGTGAACCAGCGCAGCTCATATTCCGCCTCGTCGCTGTCGATCGGCACGATAAAGGCGGTTTCGGCGAAATTGTTCTCCTCGCCGATCGCCTGCAGCACCGCATCGTCAGGCCAGGCATCGAGCGGCATTACCGCCGCCTGGTTGCCGGTGAACGGACGATCGGCAAAGGCGTCGATATGGCAATAAGGCAGTGATTGGGGCAATTCGGTCATGGCCATGGTCCTCAGGGGTACAGCAGTCCTTCATCCCAACCGTTTCCGGTCCGGGTGAATACGCGACGATGATGCAGCCGGTGGTCGCGATCTTCCCAGAACTCGATCCGCTGCGGCACGACGCGGAAGCCAGACCAATGTGGCGGCCGGGGCACGGGCTTGTCGGCGAACAGCGCCTGCACTTCGGCGAACCGCTGTTCGAAGATCGCGCGTTCGGGCAGCGGGCGCGACTGGTCCGAAGCCCAGGCCCCCAGCTGCGAATCGCGCGACCGGCTCGCGAAATAGGCATCGGCGGTCGCATCATCGACCGGTTGAACCGGCCCTTCGATACGGATCTGGCGGCGCCAGGACTTCCAGTGGAACAGCAGCGCGGCATGCGGATTGGCGAGCAGCTCGCCGCCCTTGCGGCCCTCGTAATTGGTGTAGAAGATGAACCCGTCCGGACCATGGCCTTTCAGCAGCACCATGCGGACCGAAGGGTGGCCCTGCTCGTTCGCAGTCGCCAGCGCCATCGCATTGCTGTCGTTGATCTCGGTCTCGCGCGCCTGAGCATACCATGTATCGAACAGCGCAAAGGGATCGTCGGCCATTTCATCCTGCCTTGGTCAATGCGGCTCGCTTGACTGCCTTAACCATATAAGACAGTGGTGATTCCGCCAGCGCGGCTTATGGCGCAGCGGCCTGGCGATGAACAGGGTTTTGCTGCGGTCATCAAGGGGATAGCCGGCGATGTGGGAACAGATTTTCGGGGCGGCCAATCTGCTGGCAATGATCGCCTGGGCCGTGCTGATCCTTGCCCCGCGTCGCGAGAGCGTGATGTCGGCGCTGTTCTTCGGCCCGCTTCTGCTGCTCGCGCTGGGCTATGTCCTGGGCCTGACTCTGGTGCTGACCGGGATCGTGCCGACCGGCGGCGG
This sequence comes from Blastomonas sp. SL216, assembly GCA_026625625.1. Taxonomy (NCBI): domain Bacteria; kingdom Pseudomonadati; phylum Pseudomonadota; class Alphaproteobacteria; order Sphingomonadales; family Blastomonadaceae; genus Blastomonas; species Blastomonas sp. SL216. Next base: position 284,898 of record CP113055.1, on the reverse strand, counting down.
CGCGGATTTCTCGACGATCAAGGGCGTGCGCAGCATCTTTGCCAGCGACCCCGGGGTCACGATCGGCTGGGTGCACTATCTGGCGTTCGACCTGTTCGTCGGCCTGTGGATCGCGCGCAATGCCGATGCGCATGGGCTGGGCACGCTGAAGGGGCGGCTGGTCCAGGCACCGATCCTGTTCTTCACCTTTGCTGCAGGACCGTTCGGCCTGGCACTTTACATCGTGGTGCGGACAATTTTATTGCGCGGCCCCTCGGACCGCCGCATCCCGGCTTGAAAAATGCCCTGCCCCTACCCCAGATATTGTTGTAAATCGGCAACAATGGATATCCTCACCAACAATGGCGACCACATTCATGGCTGATCCCTATGCAATTCTCGGTGTTTCCAAGGGCGCAAGCGAGAAGGACATCAAGAGCGCGTACCGCAAGCTCGCCAAGGAGCTGCACCCGGATTACAACAAGGACAATCCGGCGGCCGCTGCGCGCTTTTCGGAAGTGACGCGGGCGTATGACCTGCTGTCCGACAAGGACAAGCGCGCGCGCTTCGACCGCGGCGAGATCGATATCGACGGTAACCCGGCCGCGCCGTTCGGCTTTGGCGGTGGCGGCTATCGCCAGCAGGGCCGGTCGAGCGACAATGCGGGCTTTTCCGGCTTCGGCAATGACGGCATCGATTTTGCCGATATCTTTGATGGCCTGTTCGGCGGCTTTGGTGGCGGCAACAGGGCTAGCGGCGGCGGGGCCTATAGCGGCACAAGGCAGAATGCCCCCAAGGGGGCCAATGTCGCCTACAAGATGGCGGTAGACTTCACCGATGCCGCCACGCTGAAGCCGCAGCGGATCACGCTGGCCGATGGCAAGACCATCGACCTCAAGCTGCCCAATGGTGTCGAGACGGGCACCAACATGCGCCTGTCCGGCAAGGGCCAGCCTGGCCCCGGCGGGCATGGCGACGGCATCGTGACCATAGAGGTCCGGCCGCACCGGTTCTTCCGCCGCGATGGCGACAATGTGCGGCTGGATCTGCCGGTCTCGCTCAAGGAAGCGGTCGCAGGCGGCGACGTCCGCGTGCCCACGGTCGATGGCGCGGTGATGCTGAAGATCAAGCCGGGCAGCCAGTCGGGCCAGCAGCTCCGCCTCAAGGGCAAGGGCTTTCATGGCAAGAACGGCGTGCGCGGTGACCAGATCATCGAACTGCAGATCCGGCTTCCCGAAGGCGGCGATGCGGCGCTGAGCGCGTTCGTCGAAGGCTGGAGCGCCGATTATGACCCGCGCTGCGGTCTGGCCGGCTGACCGCAGGATCTTGCATGTCCGCGATTGAACGGATTTTGCCGCAGAGGCTCAGCAAGCATTACGTGCAGGCCAAGGCCATCTTGCGCGAGGTGGCGGCCAATGTTGCCACCAATGGCGGGGTGGTTGCGGGCAACTTTGCCTATCTCGCGCTGCTGAGCGTTTTTCCGTTCTTCGTCGTGGCAGCAGCCTTGGGCGGCGTCTTCGGGCGCAGCGAATATGGGCAGGAAGCGGTCAGGGCCTTCCTGGCCGCCGTCCCGCCCAGCATGGCCGATGTGCTGGCGGGGCCGGTCGAAGCGTCGATGACCGCGCGCACCGGCCCGTTATTGTGGCTGGCGGTTATCGTCGGCCTGTGGACCACCGGCAGCCTGATCGAATCGATCCGCTCGGTGATCCGCCGGGCTTATGGCGCGGCGTCCAACAAGCCGTTCTGGCGCTATCGCCTGGGGTCGATGGCGTTGATCATCATCGCGGTGATCGCCACCATGCTCGCGCTCAGCATGCAGGTGGTGCTTGTGGGCGCCGCCGAGGTCATCGCCCAGAACGTCCCCTTCCCCGACAACGCCCTGTCGCTGGTCGCGTTCAGCCAGTTGTTCACCTTTCTGGTGCTGCTCGGCATGCTCTACCTCGTATTCGGCATGCTGACCCCCACGGTCTACCGGCGCGCAGGCCATCCATTCTGGCCGGGGCCGTTGTTCATCAGCATCTGGTGGATGGCGAGCCTGGCGCTGCTGCCCTATTTTCTGGGGACCTTTGCCGATTATGACCTGACCTATGGCAGCCTCGCCGGCGTGATGGTCAGCCTGATTTTCTTCTTTCTCATCGGTCTTGCTATGGTAATCGGGGCCGAATTGAACGCCGCCATTGCGCGGGCGCGCGGCGGTGTGCCGCAAGAAACAGACACAGACTGAAGGACCAAGACATGGACGGACTGATGAAGGGCAAACGTGGCCTCATCATGGGGCTTGCCAACAACAAGTCGCTCGCCTGGGGTATTGCGCAGAAGCTCGCCGAACATGGCGCAGAGCTGGCGTTCAGCTATCAGGGCGAGGCCCTTGGCAAGCGCGTCATCCCGCTGGCGGCAGAGCTGGGCAGCGACTTCACCTTCGATTGCGACGTATCGGACATGGCGGCGCTCGACCGCGCGTTCGAGACACTCGCGGCGCGCTGGCCGACGATCGATTTCGTCGTCCATGCCATCGGCTTTTCGGACAAGAACGAGCTGCGCGGCCTGTATGTCGATACCAGCCTCGAAAACTTCCTGATGACCATGAACATCTCCGCCTATTCGCTTGTTGCGGTTGCAAAAAGGGCGCGGGCGATGATGCCCGATGGCGGTTCGATCGTGACGCTGAGCTATTATGGCGCGGAAAAGGTCATCCCGCATTACAACGTGATGGGCGTGGCCAAGGCGGCGCTGGAAACCAGCGTGAAATATCTCGCCAACGATCTGGGCCGCGAGAACATCCGCGTCAACGCCATCTCCGCCGGGCCGATCAAGACGCTCGCCGCCAGCGGCATCGGCGACTTCCGCTACATCCTCAAATGGAACGAATATAACGCGCCGTTGCGCCGCAACGTGACCATCGAGGATGTTGGCGGTGCAGGCCTGTATCTGTGCTCCGACCTGTCCTCGGGCGTGACAGGCGAAACGCACCATGTCGATTCGGGCTATCACGTGGTAGGCATGAAGCAGGAAGACGCACCCGACATCGCGCTGGATTGAGCGGTCGTGCCAACGGTCCTGCGTGAGAGAGGCTTTCGGTTCTTTTTGCTATTCCGACGAAGGTAGTCCGCTCGAGCCATGTCATGTTCACGTCACCAATGGCGATGGTGAGGCCAAGTTCTGGCTTGGTGGGGAAGTGTCGGTGGCCTATAACCAAGGCCTGAACAGGCGCGATCTGGCGATAGCAATGCTGATCGTCCGCGCCAACCGCAGCGTGTTGGAAAGGGCTTGGCATGGATATTTCGGTTAGCCCGACCTCGGCACATTGCGATGACGACACGCTTTGGGTCAACCTGTCGGACGGACGGTCGCTGGGCGTGCCTCTGGTATGGTTCCACCGTCTGCTGGATGCGACGCCGGAGCAGCGGTCAGCCGTTACCCTCTCGCCGCGTGGCCTCCATTGGGAAGCAATTGACGAGGATATTTCGGTTGCCGGGCTGATTGCCGGTCGCGGGGACCGAACATTGCCCTCTTCTCGCGCCGCCTGACCGCCAGTTCAGCATCTGGACAGCGCGCGCGCAATACCGCAAAGCGCGCGAAATCCATTTTGCGCCTGACTGGACTGCCCGCATGAGCTTCAACACCTTTGGCCGCGTGCTTCGCTTCACCACTTGGGGGGAAAGCCATGGCCCTGCCTTGGGTGCTGTCGTCGATGGCTGCCCCCCGGGTCTGGAGCTGAGCGAAGCGGACCTCCAGCCATTCCTCGACGCACGCCGTCCTGGCACCTCGCGCTTCACGACGCAGCGGCAGGAGCCCGATGCAGTGCGCATCCTGTCGGGCGTGTTCGAAGGGCGTACCACCGGCACGCCGATTTCGCTGATGATCGAGAATGTCGACCAGCGGTCCAAGGACTATAGCGAGGTCGCCAAGGCCTATCGACCTGGGCATGCAGACTATGCCTATGACGCCAAATACGGCTTTCGCGATTATCGCGGTGGTGGCCGGTCGAGCGCGCGCGAAACCGCTGCGCGCGTGGCAGCAGGCGGCGTCGCGCGGCTGGTGATCCCGGAAGTGAAGCTGATCGCCTATGTCTGCGAGCTGGGGGGTGATGCCATCGACCCTGCGCGCTTCGATGCGGCGGAGATCGACCGCAATCCGTTCTTCTGCCCTGATCCCGAAGCGGCGAAGCGCTGGGAGGCCAAGGTCGATGCCGCGCGCAAGGCGGGCAGTTCGCTGGGTGCCGTCGTCGAATGCGTCGCCACCGGGGTGCCTGCGGGTTGGGGCGCGCCGCTCTATGCCAAGCTCGACAGCGAGCTTGCTGCTGCAGCCATGTCGATCAACGCGGTCAAGGGCGTCGAGATTGGCGATGGCTTTGCCGCCGCGCGCCTCAGCGGCGAGCGCAATGCCGATCCGATGCGTCCCGGCACGGACGGATCGCCCGAGTTCCTCGCCAACCATGCCGGCGGCATTGCAGGCGGCATTTCGACCGGGCAGCCCGTGGTGGTGCGCGTCGCTTTCAAGCCGACCAGCTCGATCCTGACCCCGGTGGAAACGATCACGCGCGAAGGCGAAGCGAGCGAAATTGTCACCAAGGGACGCCATGATCCGTGCGTCGGCATTCGCGGCACCCCGGTGGTCGAGGCGATGGTGGCGCTGGTGCTGGCCGACCAGAAGCTGCTGCACCGCGCGCAGTGCGGCTGACAGGCATTTTCCGTTACAGCTGAACCACCTGTGCCGTAGCGACAGTTGACGTTAACGGCACATTTTGGTCGCAGGGTGATTGCCTCTGCTGCGCAAACAGGTCTAGCATGGCTCCACAAGCAGCCGCCCACCCCGCAAGGGTCAGGAAGCGGCGCGACAGGAGAGTGCATGACCGTCACCCGCACCCGGGCAGATGATACCGATGTATCGTCCGCCATGGCCGCAGACACGCCAGCAGCCCCCTCGCCCACTCATGGCGCATCCAGTCCGCGCGTGATGCTGTGGACGCTGATGATCATCTATATCTTCAACTTTCTCGACCGGCAGATCGTCTCGATCCTCGCCGAACCGATCAAGCGCGATTTCCAGCTCAGCGACACCCAGCTCGGGCTGATGACGGGTCTGGCCTTTGCGCTGTTCTACACGCTGCTGGGCATCCCCATCGCACGCTATGCTGATCGCAGCACCACCAACCGCGTCTCGCTGATCGCCTGGTCGGTGGCGATCTGGTCGGCGATGACGATGGCCTGCGGCGCGGCGCGGACCTTTCCGCAACTGCTGCTGGCGCGGGTCGGCGTCGGCGTGGGCGAAGCCGGCTGCACCCCGGCCGCGCATTCGTTGATTTCCGACAGCGTTCCTGCGGACAAGCGCTCGTCCGCTATCGCCTTTTACGGGCTGGGCATCCCCATCGGATCGCTGCTGGGCATGGTGATCGGCGGTGGCCTGGCCGATGCCTATGGCTGGCGCGCCGCCTTCTACGTGGTCGGCGCACCGGGCGTACTGCTGGCGCTGCTGGTGCCGTTCCTGATGAAGGAGCCGCGCCGGGTTGGGCTGATCAAGGGTGCCGCCTTGCCTGCCGCCAAGGCGCAGGTGCCGGTGCGCGAAGCGCTGCGCGAGTTGCTCATGTCGCGCTGCTTTGTCTTTCTGTGCATTGCCGGCGGGCTGATTGCGTTCCTGTCGTACGGCAAGGGCGTTTGGGTAGCGGTGCTGTTCATCCGCAATTTCGGGCTCACCCCCGGCGAAACCGGCCTCTATCTCGGCGTGACGCTGGGCATTTCGAGCATGATCGGGACCTGGGGCGGCGGCAAGCTGGCCGATCATTTCGGCAAGCGCGACCGCAAGCACCTGCTCACCGGCCCGGCCGTGGCAATCGCATTGGCCGCACCGATCCTGTTCCTCGCCTATTCGGCCACCGACTGGCGGGTAGCCCTGGCGCTGCTGGTGCTGCCGACCGCGATGAACATCATGTATTACGGCCCGGTCTATGCCTGTGTGCAGGGTCTGGTGCGCCCGGAAGTGCGCGCGGTTGCGGCATCGGTCATGCTGTTTTCGCAAAATCTGATCGGCCTGGGGCTTGGGCCGCTGCTCTTCGGCATGATGTCCGATGCGTTTCAGCCCTATGCCGGCGAGGATAGCGTCCGCTGGGTGCTCTATGGCGCAGCATGGCTGGGGCTGATTCCGGCCTTCCTGTTCTGGCGGGCCAGTTTGCGGCTGACAGCGGAACTGAAGAGCGGCTAAGGCATATGCTGTCTTGAGGCGACAAGGGGGGACGGCCTGTGGAAGATGTCAGGCTGTTTATCGAGACATGGCAGGCCGTCATCGGGCTGGTCATCCTGGCGATGATGTTCGTAGGCTTTGTCATGGAGCGCTTTCCGGCGGCTGTGATCGCCATTCTGGGTGCCTGCGCCTTTCTGTTCCTCGGCATCATTGATTCCAAACAGCTGTTTTCGGTCTTCTCGAGCAGCGCGCCGATCACCATCGGGGCGATGTTCATTCTGTCGGGCGCGCTGCTGCGCACCGGCACGATCGATGCGATCGCCGGGGCGATCATCAGCCGCGCCGCACGCCATCCCCGGCTGGCGGTCGCCGAGATGTTCGTCGGGGTCTATGTCGCATCGGCCTTCATGAACAACACGCCGGTCGTGGTGGTGATGATCCCGATCATCCTGCGCCTCGCTCAAGCCACGGGATATTCGGCCAAGAAGCTGCTCATCCCGTTGAGCTTCATCACCATTCTGGGCGGAACGACGACGCTGATCGGCACGTCGACCAACCTGATCGTCGATTCGGTCGCGCGGTCGAGCGGGCTGGAAGCTTTCGGCATTTTCGAGATCACGCCTTACGGCCTGATTGCCGGCGTTGCGGGGATGATCATGCTCGCATCCGCCAGCGCCTGGCTGCTGCCAAAGGATGATGCCAGCCTGACCCGGGATGGCCAGAACGACGAACTGTTCCTGACCGAGCTCACTATCCGCAACGCATCAACCCTGCGCGGCAAGACGCTGGGCGAAACCGCCATTTTCAAGCGCGCCAAGATCCAGGTGACCGCGATAAAGCGCAACGGCCGCTATATTCGCCACAGCCTGGCCGGCGAGGTCCTGCAGCCCGATGACGTGGTGGTGATCCGCACCGACCTGCCCGAGCTGATGTCGCTGCGCAAAAGCCAGGATTTCAAGGTAGGCATCGTGCGCAAGGGCGATGTCGGGCCGATGGGTGAAGAGGTGGTGGAGGCGATGGTCGCGCCGAGCCATCCCAGCATCGGCAACCGGCTGTACGACATCCCCTTCCTGTCGCTGCTCAATGTCCGCATTCTGGGCCTCAGCCGCTATCGCAACCTGCCGCGATCGGACCTGCCCAACGCCAAGATCCACGCCGCCGACAAGCTGGTGGTGACCGGCTCCAAGCAGGATATTGCGCGGATGTACGAGAACCCGAACCTGTTCGGGGTCACCAACACCAATGCCCGTGCCTTCCGCCGCGACAAGGCCCCGCTCGCCATCGGCGCACTGGCGGCGGTGGTCATCCTGTCCGCACTGAACGTGGTCGCGATCGAGGTTGCTGCGATCCTGGCGGTGGGCTTCATCCTGATCGCGCGCTGCATCGATGCCGAGGAAGCCTGGAGCTCGATCGACGGCAATGTGCTGGTGCTGATCTTCGGGATGCTCGCCGTTGGCCTGGCACTGGAAGAATCGGGCAGCGTCACCGTGGTGGTCAACGCGCTTGCCCCATTCCTCACCGATGCGCCGATCTGGGCGGTGGTGTTTGCGGTCTATATCGTGTCGGTGCTGCTGACCGAGATCATCACCAACAATGCCGTCGCGATCCTGGTGACGCCGATCGTCATCAAGCTGGGCAACGATCTGGGAATCGATCCACGCCCGTTGGTGATTGCGGTGATGTTCGCCGCTTCTGCCAGCTTTGCAACGCCCATCGGTTATCAGACCAACACCCTGGTCTATGCTGCGGGCAATTACCGCTTCACCGATTTCTTCAAGGCGGGCATCCCGCTGACCATGGGGGTTGGTCTTGCGACCTGCTTCGCGATCATCGGCCTGAACTGATCGCGAAGCGGATCACTTGGCCTTGGGCTGCTTGATCAGCTTGACCGGGGTAAACTGGCCCAAACCGCAGCTTGCGCCCCGATTGAGGCCGCCGCCGACATTCTGCAGCACGGTAATGATATCGACATTGCACAGCTGGGTCAGCGAGGTCGAATAGGTAAAGGCGCGGTCAAAGCCGAGCGTGCCGCATTGCTGCGGCAGTTCGTTGCGAAAGACCTTGCCGCCCGCCATCATGAAATCGATCGTCTTGCTGTCGCGTACCTGGCTGTCGCGAATTTGCGCCAGGTTGATGCAGCTCACCGGTTCGCCGACCACCTCCGCAGGCGGAACCCGCGACGGCTTGGGCGTTTCACCCTCGGCTAGGGCAAGCGACTGAAAGGCGAACAGCGCGGTTCCGGTGGCAAACAGGCCAGCGGCGATCAGACGGCGATGGGCGGGCATGACGAGTCCTTTCTGGTCCAGGATCAGGCGCACCATGCGCCTGCCCGCCTTGCATCGCGATGAACGGCCCGGATCAGCCCGCAATCATCTCCGCCAGCACGGCAAGACAATCATGCGCGAGCAGCTTCGACCGTTCGGGGCTCCATGCCTGATCGGGGCACGGCAGATCGTCATTGTCCTTGAACGGCATTTCCAGCGTCATCGAAACACAGCCATGCGAAGGCCCGAAGCGTTCGGCGAGCTGGTTGGTCGACATGGACAGGTTGGCCCTGCCCGCCGAAGCCTTGGGATAGCCCTTGGCGGTCTGGAAATCGGGCGTGCGCGCCGCCAGCAGGGTGCGATAGCGATCGTAGCGTCCGCCCTGCGCGTCGGTCCAGGACGGGATGCCCTCGAAACCGGCGATGAAGACATGCGGAATGGCCTCGTCGCCATGCACGTCCATCGCCCAATTCACGCCGGTGGCATCCATGGCGTTGCGCACGCACAGCACTTCGGGGCTGCGTTCGGGCGACGGTTCGTGCCACTCGCGGTTGAGGTTCACGCCGGCGGCATTGGTGCGCAGATGGCCGCGCAGCGACCCGTCCGGGTTCATGTTCGGCACGATATGCAGCGTGCAATCGCGGCGCAGCAGCCGGGCATGCGGATCGGCAGGATCAGTGAGCTTTTCCAGCGCACCTTCCATCCACCATTCGGCCATCGATTCGCCAGGATGCTGGCGGGCGTAGAGCCAGACCTGGACCGGTCCTTCACCCATTGTCAGGCAATCGATCGGCTGGCCGTCGAGGCTCAGCCCCAGTTCGCGATGCTGTACGCCGGGACGGCTCGCCATCTCGGCCACCAGGTCATGGTGACGCTCCATCGAATAGGGTGCGAAATAGGCGAACCAGGCAACGCCTGTGCCCATCTGGTGGCGGATCGTCAGCGCGCCGGCTGCGGCGTCATAGCTGGTTTCCGCACGGCCCCAATAGTCGCGGTCCTCGCTGACACAGGCGCGATAACCGGGCCAGCCATCGGGATAGGCAGATTCGCGCAAGCCCGTGATGACCAGTTCCAGATCGGTACCGGGCTGCGCCGCGACACGGAAGTGAAACCATTGAAAGAAATCCGAATCCTTGTCCTTGCGGATCGAAAGCTCGGCACGCCAGCCGCCGCTCGCAAGCGGTGACAGACCATGGGTGACGATGTTTCCGGAATCAAAGGCGGCGGTGATGCTGGGGGTGTGCGCGTGAGTCATGGCACGCTGATAGTCGCTCCAGACTCACCGGGAAAGCGGGTAAAAAGCCCCTGGGCGAGTTTCGCCGCATTGAGCTGTGTCTCGGCCATGGGCGAGCCCTCCTTGGCCTCGACATTAGCGCGCCCTTCCCACAGCATGGTGCCGTCGCCTGCGCGGATATTGGCGAACATTTCGGTCGAGATGCGGTCCTTGGGCTTGCTGCCCAGGTTGATGCCGATGCCGACACCCACGCCCGATCCGAAGCCGCCGGTCCCTCCGCCAACGCCGACGCTCACCGGATTGCGATCCGGGACAGCTGGCGAAAGCACCGTCCGCTCGACCCGCACCGTGGCGGTCTGGATGTCGGGGGCGTCGCGCGTTCCGACCGGCAGCACCTGATATCCGACCCGCTCCAGCTCGCGCTCGACCGCAGCGGCGTAGCTGCGATACTCCAGGCTGTTGCTCTCCATCCCCTCGCCCGCCACCACGCGAATCGGTCCGCGGCCCAGCTCGTTCGCGCGGTCGGGAGAAACGAAGCGTACCGCTTCCACCGGGCCTGCTGGCGAAACGCAGCCGCTGGCGAGCATCGTCACTGCCAGCGTCGCACAGAGGACCAGCGCGTGCGATCTGCCTGAAAAAACCATGATGTCAGCGCCCTTTCGTCTATCAGACGCAGCGCGCCTGTATTGTCACTGCCTAACCCACCTTGCGATGAATGGCCAATGAAGCGCAGAAAAAACGGCTGGCGATCCGGCAGCGATGCTTGACTTTGTGCCGCCCTCACCGTATCCGCGCCGCTTTCCGGCATGGTTGATCCGGCCCGGCAAATGCGCAGCTGCGCTTTGCCACGGACGCCATGACCCTGTATCGATTTCAATCAAGGGCCTGAACGTCATGAAGATTCGCAATTCGCTGAAGTCGCTCAAGGATCGCCATCGCGACAACCGCGTTATCCGTCGTCGCGGCCGCACCTATGTGATCAACAAGACCAACCGTCGTTTCAAGGCCCGCCAGGGCTGATCGGCGCGCCGCGCCACAATCCGGCGCGTCGGCACAGGTCTGAAAACGGTCTAAAGGCTCCGGAAAGCTCCGGGGCCTTTTGCTTGCGTGGTTGAGGGGGAAAACGCGATGCAGCCAGTCGATGTCATCATCTTCGATGTCGGCAATGTCCTGTACCAATGGGATATCCGCAACCTCTATGCAAAGCTGATCGACGATCCGGCGGAGCTCGACCATTTTCTCGGCCAGGTGCTGACGATCGAATGGCATTCGCAGCACGACGCCGGGCGTCTGCTGTCCGAGATGGTTGCGGAACTGACTGCCGAGCATCCCGGCCATGCCGATCTGATCGGCCATTATGTCCCCCGCTGGCTGGAGACGATCCCCGGACCGGTACCTGGCATGATCGATCTGGCCGAGCGGCTGGCCCTGATGGGCTATCCGATTTTCGGCATCACCAATTTCGGCGTCGAATTCTGGGACATGTTCCGCCCCACCGCCCCGGTCTTCGATCTGTTCCGTGACATCGTCGTGTCGGGCGCAGAGAAGCTGATCAAGCCCGATCCTGCGATCTATCGCCTGGCGATCGAGCGCTTCGGCATCGATCCGGCGCGCGCATTGTTCATCGATGATCGCGAGGACAATATCGAAAGCGCGGTTGCTTGCGGGCTGCAGGGCCATGTCTTCCGCGATGTCGCCACGCTGGAGGCCGAGCTGGTCCAGCGCGGGGTGATCGAGAATGTGACTACATGATGGTCACGCTTTGTGGTATCTCGCGCCGATGGAATTGTCGATCCGTGATGCCCAGGCCCGCTTTGCAGAGGCCATGGCTGCCGTAATGCGCGGCGAAAAGGTTGTCATCACCGACGAAGGCAAGCCCGTGGCCGAGCTTTCTCCCCTGGTAGAACGTCGTCGGGGCGGCATCGATTGGGCCGCTGCTGAAACATTCCGCAAGGAACACGGACTGGACCGCTTCGAAGGGCAGGATCTTTGGCCCCCCGAATTCGACGATCCAGCATTCAGTCGAAAAGTGCTTGGCCTCGAAGATTGAACATCCTGCTCGACACGCATTTCATCATCTGGCTAGCGAGCGATCCCGCCAGATTGACTGCGCACGAGCGCGAGGTGTTAACCAGTCAAGACAATCGGATCATTGCGTCCGCAATTTCGATTTGGGAAATCAGGCTGAAATGGGCGTCGGCCTATGCTTCGGGTGAGCGCAAGGGCACCATCGATCCTATCGAAGCGCTGGCGTTGGTTCATTCAGCCGGAATGAGCCTGTTGATGCTCGACGCACAGACCGCCGCCGCGCCCCTGCTCGTCCCGATCGACCACAAGGACCCGTTCGACGAGTTGCTGCTCGTCCAGGCGCAGCTGGAAGGCGCGCGGCTGCTGACCCGCGACCGCGCTCTGCTCAACCATCCGCTGGCCTATCAGCCCTTATAGCCCTTCAGCTCGTCGCCGGTCAGCGTCACGATGTGCAGCACGTTGGTCGAGCCCGGCGTACCGAACGGAACGCCCGCCAGCGCGATGATGCGGCCACCGGCCTCACCAAAGCCATGGCGCAGCGCCATGCGCTTGCCCTTGCCGATCATCTCCTCGAAACTGCCTATATCGCGCGTCACCACGGGATAGGCGCCCCAGAGCAAGCCGACCCGCCGCGCTGTCTCGCGCGAAGGGGTCAGGACCATCACCGGCACAGCGGGCCGCTCGCGCGCCACGCGCCGGGCGGTCGATCCGGACAAGGTGAAGCAGACGATGGCGCTCACCCGCACGGTATTGGCGATCTCGCTGCATGCAGCCGACAGCGCATCCGCGGTCGTCGCATCGGGCAGCGTCTCGATGAAATGCACGCGCGCGGCATAGCCGGGGTCGCTTTCCACCTGGGTGGCGATCCGGTCCATCATGCCAACGGCCAGCTCCGGCCAGTCGCCCGCCGCAGTCTCGGCCGAGAGCATCACTGCATCGGCCCCGTCATAGACCGCATTGGCGACGTCCGACACCTCGGCACGGGTTGGCGACGGGCTGGTGATCATCGATTCGAGCATCTGCGTCGCCACGACCACCGGCTTGCCCGATCGGCGCGCGGTTTCGACGATGCGCTTCTGCATCACCGGCACCTCTTCGGGCGCCATTTCCACGCCCAGGTCGCCGCGCGCGACCATCACCGCGTCCGACAGTTCGATGATCGCTTCCAGCGAGGCCAGCGCTGCGGGCTTTTCAATCTTGGCGATCAGCGCCGCGCGCCCGCCGATCAGGCTACGCGCCTCGGCCACGTCATCGGGCCGTTGCACGAAGCTGAGCGCAATCCAGTCCGCACCCATGTCGAGCGCAAAGGCAAGATCCCGCCGGTCCTTCTCGGTCAGCGCGGCCATTGGCACCAGGCTGTCCGGAACGTTGAGGCCCTTGCGGTCCGAAATGAAGCCGCCGACCTCGACCGAACACAGGATTTCGGCATCGCCCGGGCGCAGCACGCGCAGCACCATCTTGCCGTCATCGATCAGCAGCCGCTGTCCCTTGTCGAGCGCGGCGAAAATCTCCTTGTGCGGCAGATAGGCGCGCTGGTCGTTGCCCGGCTCCGGATTGGAATCGAGCGTGAAATGCTGGCCATGCTTCAGGAATGCCTTGCCGCCCTCGAACGTGCCGACGCGCAGCTTCGGCCCCTGCAGATCGCACAGGATCGTGATCGGCCGCTGCAGCTTGGTCTCGATCTGACGGATGGCGTTGATCGTGGCGGCGTGCGTCGCGTGCTCGCCATGGCTCATGTTGACGCGAAAGGCATCGGCGCCGGCGCGGAACAGCTTCTCGATCATTTCCGGACTGTTGCTGGCTGGGCCCAAGGTCGCCAGAATCTTGACCTTGCGGCTGCGCTTAGCGATAGTCTTGCTCACTCTCATCCCCTGGACTGGTCATGCCGCGAACGTTTGCACGGCTCACGGTTCGTTCGCGCATTGCTTAGGCCAGACCGCCGCCAAGCGCAAAACTTTGTGGAAAAAATGCTATGACAGACGCTGTTACCGCCCCGCCCGCCGAAGTCGATATTCCCGATGATGTCGCTGCCGCCGCTTTCCGCCGCCTGGTCGCACATCTGCGTCATCGGCACGATGCGGAGAATATCGACCTGATGGGCCTGGCCGGCTTCTGCCGCAATTGCCTGGCCGACTGGGTGATGGAAGCAGGCGGCGCAGCCGACCGCGAGGCGGCCCGCAAACTGATCTACGGCATGGATTTTACCACCTGGAAGTCGCGCTATCAGGGCGAGGCCAGCGAGGAGCAGCTTGCCCGGATGAAGGAAAGCGTGGCGAAGAACGCGCCTGGCCATTAAGGGGGCGATCCGACTGATTCCGTGCCGGAGATTCGCCCGGCGCTCCCACCCCTTTCTTGAAAGACATTAGCGATGAGCGAACCTATTGCCGCCGACGACCAGCTGCGCCTCTTCATCGAGCGCATCGAGCGCCTTGAAGAAGAGCGCAAGGGCGTCGCCGACGATATCCGCGACACCTATAACGAGGCCAAGTCGCAGGGCTATGACGCCAAGATCATGCGCCAGATCGTCCGGCTGCGCAAAATGGAGCCGCACGATAGGCTGGAGATGGAAGCCATTCTGGACACCTACAAGGCGGCTCTGGGCCTGGGCTGATCTCGCAATGGCGGCGTTTGCCATCCGCGACGGGCACCCCCGCGACGGAGCCGCGATCGCCGCCATTTACGCACCCTATGTCGAACAGACATGGGTCAGCTTCGAGACCGAAGCCCCCGATGCCGCAGAGATGGGCAGGCGGATCGCCGAATATGGCCAATCGCACGCCTGGCTGATCGCCGAACGCGATGGCGAGATCCTGGGCTATGCCTATGGCAGCCCACACCGCACCCGCGCTGCCTATGCGACCTCGGCCGATATAGCCGTTTATGTCACATCCGATGCCCAGCGCCTGGGCCTGGGACGCGCGCTGTACACCGCATTGTTCGACCGGTTGAGGGCGAAATCCATCCACGCGGTGTTCGCTGGCATCGCCCTGCCCAACCCCGCCAGCATCGCGCTGCACGAGGCAATGGGCATGGTGCCGGTCGGCATCTATCGCGAGGTTGGCTGGAAGCTCGGCGACTGGCGCGATGTCGGCTGGTGGCAGCGGTTGCTATAAGTCGCCTCGCTGGTGTAAAGGCGCGCTCCAGAACCATTATTCACCCCATCAAGCAGGCAGAAATCCGCCATGGCAGGCCATAGTAAATTCAAGAACATCATGCATCGCAAGGGCGCGCAGGACAAAAAGCGCTCGGCCATGTTTTCCAAGCTCAGCCGCGAAATCACCGTCGCGGCCAAACTGGGCCTGCCCGACCCGGACATGAACCCGCGCCTGCGCCTCGCGGTCAATGCCGCCAAGGCCCAGTCGATGCCCAAGGACAATATCCAGCGCGCGATCGACAAGGCTGCAGCCGCAGGTGGCGAGGATTACGAGGAAATCCGCTACGAGGGCTATGGCCCCGGCGGCATCGCGCTGATCGTCGAAGCGCTGACCGACAACCGCAACCGCACCGCCACCAATGTGCGCCTGGCATTCAGCAAGAATGGCGGCAATCTGGGTGCATCGGGCGCGGTCAGCCATGGCTTCGACCGCATGGGCCTGATCAGCTATCCGGCGAGCGCGGGCGACGAGGAAAAGGTTCTCGAAGCCGCGATGGAAGCCGGCGCCGAGGATATCGAATCCACCGAGGACGGCCACGAGATCTGGACCAGCATGGAAGACCTTCATGCAGTGGCCGGCGAACTGGAAAAGACTCTGGGCGAGGCCGAAGGCGTCAAGCTCGCCTGGCGTCCGCAGGTCAAGGTCGATGTCGCGGAAGGCGATGCGCAGTCGCTGTTCAAGCTGATCGACGCGCTGGACGATGACGACGACGTCCAGACCGTCTGGGGCAATTACGAAGTCTCCGACGCGGTGATGGAGAAGCTGGGTTGAGCTATGTGGCAGGCCCCTCCCCTTCAGGGGAGGGGTTTTGAATCCGATGACCATCATCCTTGGCATCGACCCTGGCCTCGGCACCACCGGCTGGGGCATCATCCGTTATCAGGGCAATCGGCTGAGCCATATTGCCAACGGACAGATCAAGACCAACGCGAAGGCCGCCCTGCCTTCGCGCCTTCTCGAACTCGACACCGCACTCGCGGCGATCGTGACCGATCATCAGCCCGATGCCGCTGCGATCGAGGAAATCTACGTCAACAAGAACCCGCAAACCACGCTCAAGCTCGTCCAGGCGCGTGGGGCCCTGCTCCTCGGACTGGCGCGTGCGGGGCTTGGCGTCGGCGAATATGCACCGCGGCTGATCAAGAAGGCCATTGTCGGCACTGGCGCGGCCGAGAAGGTACAGATCGATGCCATGGTCCAGCGGCTGCTGCCCGGCGTGCAGATTGCAGGGCCCGATGCCGCAGACGCGCTGGCCGTCGCGATCACCCATGCGCATCTGGCGGCATTCGAGAAACTGCGCTAGGGCACTCCTCTCCCTTGACGGGAGAGGATAGCGAAGCTTGCTGCGCAAGCGGCTAGCGCAGCTAGGAGAGGGTGGAACGCCCCCTCACCCAGCTCCGACTAGGGCGCGAGCGCCTAAGTCTGCGCAACCCTCTCCCGCAGAGGGGAGAGGGAATGAAGCAGAATGATCGCCAAGCTTACCGGACTGTTGGACAGCACCGCCCATGACCATGCGGTGATCGACGTGGGCGGCGTCGGCTATCTGGTCTTTGCCTCATCGCGCACCCTGTCCAACCTGGGCGCACGCGGCGACAAGGTCGTGCTGCACACCGAAATGCAGGTGAGCGAGACCGACATGCGGCTGATCGGCTTTGCCTCGGCCAGCGAACGCGACGGCTTCCGCCTGCTGACGAGCGTGCAGGGCGTGGGATCGAAGGTGGCGCTGGCCATCCTCTCCGCGCTCACCCCCGAAGAACTGGCCCGCGCCGTGGCGCAGGGCGACAAGGCGATGATCGCTCGCGCGCAGGGCGTCGGCCCCAAACTGGCGGTCCGTATCTGCAACGAGCTCAAGGACAAGATGGGCGTGATCGCGCTGGGTACAGGCGGTATGGGCGTGCCGGTCCCGGTGGGCAGCCATGCCGCCGATGCGGTCTCCGCGCTCCAGAACCTGGGCTTCAAACCCGCCGATGCCGCGCGTGCAGTTGCAGGGGCGGAAGAGGACCTCGGCGAAGGTGCGAGCCTCGATGCACTGGTACGTCTGGCGCTGAAGAAGGCGGCGCGCTAAGGAACGGATAGCTTCACAAGGATACTGCCATGCAGGTGACCGCGGTTCTGACTCATGCCGAAGAAGGTGGCTTTGTTGCCTTCAACCCGGAAACGGGGACAACCAGCCAAGGTGGCACACTCGACGAAGCCATCACCAACCTGCGTGAAGCTGTCGAGTTGTACCTTGAAGAGTTCCCGATGAAACTGACAGGCTCGCCGCTGATCACAACTTTTGCTGTGCAGGAAAATGCCTAAACTGCCGGTACTGTCCGGTCCTGATATTATACGTGCGCTGGAGCGGATGGGTTTTCAGCAGGTTCGTGAGCGAGGCAGCCACGTCGTCATGCGTCGCGGAGACCAAGGCACCGTGGTGCCGCTCCACAAAGAAGTGAAAACCGGCACGCTGGCAGGCATCATCCGCCAGGCCGGGCTTTCACAAGATGAATTTTTCAAGGCTATCAAGTGACCACAGACCGCCTGCTCACCCCCGATCGCATTCCTGAAGATCAGGATGCGGCGCTGCGCCCCAAGACCCTGGGCGAATTCATCGGCCAGGCGGCGGCGCGCGATAATTTGCGTGTGTTCATCGAGGCGGCGCGGGGCCGGTCCGAGGCGCTCGATCATGTGCTTCTGTTCGGACCTCCAGGTCTGGGCAAGACGACACTGGCGCAGATCATCGCGCGCGAGATGGGCGTGGGCTTTCGTGCGACATCCGGCCCGGTCATCGCCAAATCGGGCGATCTGGCCGCTTTGCTCACCAACCTCGAAGAAGGCGACGTGCTGTTCATCGACGAGATTCACCGACTCAATCCGGTGGTCGAGGAGGTGCTGTACCCCGCAATGGAGGACCGCGCGCTTGATCTGATCATCGGCGAAGGTCCGTCAGCGCGCAGCGTGCGGATCGACTTGCCCGCATTTACCCTGATCGGTGCGACCACGCGCCAGGGGCTGCTCACCACCCCCTTGCGCGACCGGTTCGGCATTCCGGTGCGGCTCAATTTCTACACGGTCGAAGAGCTGGAACTGGTCGTCAGCCGTGCGGCGCGGCTGCTGGGGCTGGCGATTGCGCAGGATGGCGCCACCGAGATCGCGCGGCGCGCACGCGGCACCCCGCGCGTCGCCGGACGGCTGCTGCGCCGGGTACGTGATTTCGCCAATGTCGCAGGCCACCCCACCGTCAACGCCGCCGCCGCCGATGCCGCCCTCACCCGGCTTGAAGTCGACCGGCTGGGGCTGGATGCAATGGACCGGCGTTACCTGATGATGATCGCGGATATCTATCGCGGTGGGCCGGTTGGCGTGGAAACGCTGGCAGCGGGCCTTTCCGAACCGCGCGACACGATCGAGGACGTGATCGAACCCTATCTGATCCAGCTCGGCCTGATCGCCCGCACCGCACGCGGCCGCTGCCTCAACGCGCGCGGGTGGAAGCATCTGGGTCTCAACCCGCCCGAAGGCGCGCAGGAAGGCCTGTTCGATCTGTGATCCCTATTCGGCGGGAACCGTGACGCGCGAGCCGACCCGCCGCACCGTCCGCCCGCGTCGGAACCAGAATGTCCAGACGGTCAGCGAACCCAGCAGGCTGAGCGCCAAGCCGACCAGCGTCATCGCCAGCCGATAGGCGAGCCCGCCCACCTTGGCGGCGTGCAGCGGATAGAAGGTGTTGAACACCTGCGCTGCGCCCGGTGCCTCAAGGGCATCGCGCGCCTCGATCAGATGGCCGGTATCGGGCGCGAACCACAAGGTCGTTCGGCCATTGGGCAGCCATTCGGCAGCCTGCTTCATCCGGATCGTCACGGGTTTGCCAGGCTCTCTGGGCAGGCTGAGGATGCGGATTTCGGCATCGGGGAAACGCTGGCGCGCGGTGCCGAGCATCGCGGCCCAATCGGGCCGATCGGCCAGCGCGCCGAATTGGGCCTCGGGCGGCTTGAACGAGGCCTCGATCGTGGCAGGCGCGGATGGGCCCAGGATCAGGGCGGCAACGGGGCGGAAGATCATCGTGGTGCCGGTGAACATCACCAGCAGCAACAGCGGCGCAAACACAATCCCCAGATCACGGTGATGCCACAGGATGGCCGGGCGCGTCATGCGCGCGGGCAACAGCCGCAGCCGGAAGGTTGCGCGCGTGCGCCACCACAGAATGATGCCGCTGACGACGAAGAACAGCCCGCACAGCCCGGCTATTCCGGCGACGATCTCCCCGGCCTCGCCGGCCAGCAAATGGTGGTGCAGATCGAACAGGAACAGCTCGGGCCTTTCCCAGGGGCTGCTCCAGCGGGCAATGATATTGCCTGCCTGGTCGGCATAGGCCCCAGCCTCCCTGCCAAAGGAGACCCGGTCGAGCCCGAAGCTGTTGCTGGCAAAGACGATGCTGCTCGGCCGGTTAGCGGGATCGGCCATCAACCGCTCGGTCGCCGCGATCAGCGCCCCGGTCTGCTGCACCTGCTCGTCGCTGGCATGCGGCAGCATGACCAGGGCATCGCGGTACAGCAGCACGGTCCCGCTCAGCCCCAGTACCAGCAGCACCAGGCCGATCAGCCCGCCCGTCCAGCGGTGCAGCAGATCGAGCGTCTTCATCAGAAGCGCATGTCCCAGGCCAGGGTCATCGTGCGCCCGCGCCCGGCGAAGAACGACAGGTTGTCGGTCGGCAGGCGCACGTCGCTGTTGTAATCGATATACTGGCGGTTGAAGATGTTCTGCGCGCTCAGGATGATCCGCCCCGGCCCGACATCATAGCCTATGTACGCGTCGGTCAGCGTATAGCCGCCAAAGTCGTTGCGCGGATCGCGGACCAGGCCGTTGAACGTGCGCGAGAAATAGACCTGCGTCTGCACCCGCGCTGAAACCCGGCCCCGGTCGAAGCTGGCGGCAAGGTTCAGGCGGTCGGGCGAGATATTGGTCCCGTCCAGATCGGTGTCGACCCGGTCATCGGCATTGGTATCGCTGCGCCCCAGGATATGCGCATAGCCTGCCGACAGGCGCAGCCCGTCGATCGGCATCTGCACGCCCAGGTTCACCTCCAGCCCCTCGATCTCGATCCGCTGGCGCTGCACGTCGAATATGCCGTCAGGCCGGGCAACGAGCAGCTGTCCGCGCGTGCTGGTCGACCAGAAATAGGTGACGCTGGCATCGATCGGCCCGCGCTTCACCTCGGCACCGATCTCGCGATTGTTCGAAATGATCGGGCTGATATCGAGGAAATTGTCGAGATCGACCCCGGTCGTGCCGATGGCCCGCGTGATGCGGCCGACATCGGGCACGGTGAACCCTTCGGCATAGCTGGCATAGAGCCGGATGCCCTGGGCCGGTTCGATGATCACCCCGCCATTGAGCAGCACATCGTCGAACTTGGGGCTGCCGCCATTGACCAGCACGCCGCCGCGCGGCGTCGTGGTGGTGGCGATCGTGGTATAATTGTCGATCTTGATCTCGACATTTTCCCAGCGCGCGCCGCCGGCCAGGCGAACGACGCCATCGAACAGCTTCAGGTTCGCCTGGGCAAAGGGTGCGAGGCTGCGGAAGTCTGTCGGCGGGACCCAGATGCGGTCGGTGGCGATGAGCCGCTGCTCGGTCTTGTCGAACAGCGCATCGAAGCCGATGATCGCAGTCAGATCCTCGACCCCGGGGACCGCGCGTTCATAGCTGATCTTGCCGCCCAGCTTGCGCGAGCGGTTCTGCGATTGATCGAACAGCGTGCCGATAGGCGCAATGCGCACGTCCTGGAATGCCGCAATCGCGCCCAGCTCACCGCCAAAGGTGTCGCGGGTGCGGTTGAAGAAAATCTGGCTGACCAGATTGCCACCACCCAGATCGGTGTCGGTCAGCGAGAGCGCGACACTTTCGGTCCGGTTGGCCGCCGGCTTGCCAGGAGGCGTGCCCTTGGCAGCGCTGGTCGGAAGCCCGGTCAGCCGGTTGCCGGCCACCGCGACAAACTCGCCATCGCCCTTCAGCTCATAGCGGCTGACCATCAGGTCGAGCCGCGCAGTGGGCGACAGGGCATAGCCGAAGCGCCCGAACAGCGAGAGCGCATCCGAGGTCTGGGTCTCTCCCTGGGTCAGGTTGAGGCCGATCCGACGGCCGCGCGCGTCGTAAAACACGCCGCGCCGCTCATAGGAGGCCCCGACCGTCGCATCGAACCGGTCCGCCTTGTACTGGACCAGCCCCGCAGCCTTGCCGCCGAACCCGTCCGAACGGAAATCGCTGTCCGCCGTGCCCTGAAGCAGCACGCGGCCCGAAAGACCCTCCTGCTTCGGCGCACCGACCGTCACCTGGTTGACGATGCCGCCCGTGCCGCCGATGCCCTGCAAGGCATTGGAGCCATAGATGAGTTCGACCTGCTCGACAAAGAAGCCATCGATGGTGAAGCCGTCACGGCTGCCGTCGCGCAGTGGCGTCGATTGCGGAATGCCGTTGATCGCATAAAGCGGCGACCGCCCGCGCAGCGTTTCCCCTGCCCCCGACAGCTTGCCGCGCGTCGGCGAAAACGACGGCGTGAGTGTCGCGACGGCATCGGTCACGGAACCGGACAGGATGATCTGCTGGTCGAGCGCCTGCTTGTCGATGATATCGATTGTCAATGGCAAGGCGTTGGGCGGCAGGATCGTACGGGCGGCCGTGACAACGATCTGCGCATCGTCCTTCTGCGCTTCATCGGCAGCAGACGCGTCGGCATTTCCGGCATCATCCTGCGCCAGAACAGGAAATGTCGTTGCTGTAGCCAGCAGCACGGCAATCAAACGGCAAAACTTCATGACTCACCCCTTCTCTTGGGGGAGCCTCTACCAAGCCTCAAACGCTATTGCAACGGATTTGCATTAGCCGTTTTGATCAAATAGCCTGCCCGTCAGACGATTGACGGACAAACAAAAAGGGGCGGGTCTTGCGACCCACCCCCGTTTGTTCGTTGCTGAACCCGTAAGGGATCAGAAGCGCAGCTTTGCAGCCACAGCGTAACGACGACCCAGCGCGTCATACGTCGACGGGAAGGTGTTACCCGAGTTGAACGACGTCGTACCAGCGTTGTTACCGGTCAGCGGCGGATCCTTGTCGAACAGGTTCTGAACCGACAGAGTGAAGGTCAGAGTGTCGCTGACGTTGAAGCGTGCCGACAGATCGAAATAGTCGTACGCCTTGATCCGGCCGAAGTTAACCGTCTGACCGCCAACACCAGGGATCGCTGCGCCGAGCGTGCCGCTGAAGAACGCGCCCGAGTCAGCGACGTCCAGCGGTTCCTGCTGGAACGAGGACAGGTGACGCCACAGAAGCGAAACGTCGACATCCTTGAACGTCAGGGTGGTGCGCTGCGACCACTGGAATTCAGGCTGCAGCGATCCGCAGTTGGCACTGATATAGCCGACGCAATCACGGTTCACAGAGATCGGGCTCGCCACGAAAGCGTTGAACCGCGACTGGAACGTGTAGTTGCCGACAAACGACAGGGCCAGACCGATATCGTCGGTGAGGTCAGTCGCATAGTTGATCGACACATCGATACCGTCGGTCTTCAGGCTACCGCCATTCGACAGGGTCGAGGGCAGACCCGTGCTCGTGTTCGGGTCACCGCTCAGGCCACCGGTAATCGGGTCACGACGGATCGAGGTACAAGCCACCGATGCCGCAGCGCCAGCTGCCGGGGTGAAGATGCCGTTGTTACCCACGCCGAAGCAAGCGCCGATGACGTCTGCCGGAGTAGGCGCACTGATCGCCTGCGTGACCTTGATGTTGTAGTAGTCGAACGACGCCGAGAAGCCCGGCAGGAACGACGGCTGCAGCACCAGACCGATCGTGTAGCTGTCCGACTTTTCAGGACGGATGTTCAGGTTACCACCACCGGTCGACAGAACCTGACCCGAAATCGGCTCAGGGATGCTCTGCACGTTGCCGGCATTCGCACCCTGCGCAAGGCAAACTGCGAGCAGTTCACCGGTCAGCGGCGCACGAAGCGTCGTGCCATTGGTCCGCTGCGTAGCGCAGGGATCAACGCCGAGGTTGGTCAGGCCGGTGTTGACCGGGCTGAACAGCTCCGCGATGTTCGGTGCACGAACCGCACGGGCATAGTTACCACGGATCGAGACGCCCTGAACGGGTTCCCAGGTACCGCCGACCTTGTAGGTCGTGGCCGTGTAGCCCGGGCTGCCGGGTGCATCGACCGAGTAATCGGAGTAACGCAGACCGCCTTCGAGAGTCAGGCTCTGGAAGAAGGGACGATCCGAAACGATCGGGACGATGACTTCGCCGATAGCTTCATAAACGTCATATCCACCGCTGATATTCGGGGTCGCACCACCGGCACCGCCGAGATCACCCGACTGAGCCAGCGTATCGGCACCCTGCGATGCGCGATACTTGCGGTATTCGCCACCGACTGCGAACGAGATCGGCTCGGCCGCCCAGGGGCTGGTCACGCCGAAGTCACCGCTGATCGTACCGCGAGCCTGAGCCAGCGACGTACGAACGAAGGACGAGCTTTCCTGAACCAGGAAGTCCACCGCTTCAGGCGAGATGTCACCGAAGAAGTTCGCGGGAACGCAACCATTGGCCGCGTTCTGACAGACGACGTTGCCAGCAGCATCGCGGGTGGTCAGCAGCGACTGACGAACGCGCGAGTTGGTGAAATAGCCCTTGATCGTCTGACGGTTTTCGCTCTCGCCGTACGAACCAGCCACATCCCAGTCGATCGAGTCCGTGATCGATCCACGCGCACCGAGCTTGTAGTCGAACAGGGTGGTCGAGAAGTTGCTGATACGCGGTCCGGCTTCGACCGAACGACGGAACAGAGCGGTTTGCGGGTTGTTGAAATAACCTTCGCCAGCAGCGATCACGCCGTTTCCGTTGATATCGAACGGAACGAACGTGTTGTTCAGACCAATTTCACGATAGGCCGCCGAGCCCGGCAGTGCGGTTGCCGCAGCAGTACACTCAGCCGGCGTGAAGCGCGGGGTGTAGACGGTTGCACTCGGGTTGACGTCGAACGCGCAGAACTGGTTGCGTGCAGCGGCAGGCAGGAACGGATTGTTCAGGCTGACGTTGACGGCAATACCAAAGGCACCCGACGGGGCGATGATGGTATCCACGGTGTTCTTCGAGAACATGCCGCGGGTGTAGACTTCAACCGAATCGCTGACTTCGTACTTCGCCGCACCGAACATGTTGTAACGCTCGAACGGCGTCTGGAAGATGTTGAACGGGTTGAAGTTGAACGTCTGGAAGGTCGGAACGAACTGACCAGCCGCGTTGATCTGGTCGGTACCGCCGTTGGCAGTGCCAGCCAGGTTGCGAACGCCGGAGAAGCGCGACGGGAACGACGTACCCGAACCAAGTGCCGTACCGCTGAAGGTTTCCAGCGTGGTGAGCGAAACGTCGCGCGCACCCTGGTAGACCGGATCGGACTGCTGATAGCCGACGCTGAACACGGCGTTACCGCGACCGTCGTCGAAATTCGCACCCATGGTCACGTCGGCACGGAAGGTGCCGCCATCGCCACGCTCGGTGATCTGATAGCCGACATTGGCTTCCAGACCAGCAAAGTCCTGACGGGTCACGAAGTTGACCACACCCGAGATAGCGTCCGCACCATAAGTGGTCGACGCACCGCCGGTCAGCACTTCAACGCGCTCAACCAGGGCCAGCGGAATGTTGTTCAAGTCGAACACGCCGGCCAGGCCAGCCGGAACGATGCGCGTGCCGTCGAGCAGCACGATGTTGCGGTTGTTCCCCAGACCGCGCAGGTTGACGAACGAAGCACCGCCGTTGCCGTTGTTCACCGCCGAACCGATCGACGGGACAACGCCCGGGATTTCACGCAGAATTTCTTCTGCAACGTTCGACTGCAGCAGTTCGATTTCTTCAGCGCCCGTCACATTGACCGGAGCCGAACGCTCGAGATTGGGATTCGAGATGAGCGAACCCGTAACAACGATGGTAGAATCGCCGCTGGACGCCTGGTCCTGCTCTTGATCCTGATCCTGCGCGAACGCAGGCGTTGCCAGCGCCGCTGCACCAACCAGAAGGCTGGTGCCAAGCAAGCTTAGCTTAAATTGCGTTTTCATGTGGTATTCCCCTTGATTGCCTCACCCAAAAGGCTTGGCTAACCCAGTTCTGGAGGGTCTCTTTGGCCCGCCATGGCATCGGTGTAGGCGAAGTGCGGAAAAGAGCGCAACCGGCGAGCACGGATTTTCAACGCTTTTCCGGTGGATGTAGCATAAAAGACACACAACCGTCACTTTGGGGCGCCGCGAATGACACTCGCCCCCTCGCCGCCTTTTTGGCCTTCATGCAGGCCGCAATCGAAAGGGTTTTCACCTTTTGCGCAGCATGGTTTATGCGTGGCGCAACACGCAATCAGCAAGAGGCGAACATATATGACGCAGGTACATCGAACACTCGCATCGGGCTTGGCGATCGCCGCCTTGCTGGCGGTCCCTGCTGCAGCGCAGGAGCGGAAGAAATCGCCCCCTCCCCCCAGCCCCGAGCTGTTCGAAGCGATGGAGGCCTGCCGCGGCATCGCGGACAATGCCCAACGCCTCGCCTGTTTCGACACCACATCGGCCAAGCTGTCCGCTGCGGTCGATTCCAAGCAGATCGTCGTGATCGAGGACAAGGAGGTCAAGAAGACCAAACGCTCGCTGTTCGGCTTCCGCCTGCCCGATCTTTCGATTTTCGGCGGCAGCGATGATGACGCCGAAGAAGAGCGCACCCTCACGACCACGATCAAGACGCTGCGCAAGGCAGAGGGCGGCCGCTGGAATATCGGCATCGCGGAAGGCGCTGTCTGGCAGACGACCGAAGGCGTCAGCTTCATCCCGCAGATCGGCGACGCGCTTGAGATCAAGGCGGGTGTGATGGGCGGCTATTTCGTCAAGGTGCGCAACAAGCGCGCGATCCGCGCAAAGCGGATCGAGTAAGATTCGCCAACCTAAGGTGACATAACGGAATTGGGCAGCACACCGGCGATGGTGTGCTGCCCAATTTTTTTGCTAGCAGCATTTTCCTTGATCGTTGGCGTGAGGCGAATGCCCTTGCCTCACGCCAGTCACGATCAATGACATGCAATCGAAAAGATCAGAACAGCTTGCGGACGCTCACGGCAAAGCGACGACCGAACGGATCGTTGATCGAGGCGGGAACGATAAAGCCGAAATAGCCCTGTCCGACGCGGTTGGTCAGGTTTGTCACCGAGAAGGTAAACCGGAAGTCGTCCTTTGTGGTGGCAAATACGCTCGCATCAATCGTCACGAAATCTTTGTACTGATCGAATTCGCGCGTGTCATTCGGCGACGGACCACGGTTGAAGCGCGAGGTTAGCTGCTCGCCCGTATAATTGAAGTTGGTCGAGATGCCAAAACCGTTATTGGTATAGCGGAGCCTCAGCTGACCCTGCCATTCCGGATCGCCCAGGATTCCATCCGAGCGGGCTGGGGCAACACCAGTGATGTCGACGATACGACGACGCACGTAGAAAACGTCACCACCGATCTCGAACTTTCCGCCCAGACCGATTCCGTCAAGCGAGGTTTCGTAATCCAGCACGCCCTGAATGCCGCTGAAGGTAATCTTCTGGCCATTGACGAAGCCCGAAACCACAGCCGGGTTGGCTGGATCCGCAGGCACCTGACCATTCGCATCGCGACGGATGAACGAGCAGAAGTTGTTCCCGTTCGCCGGATTGGCCGCATCGAAGGTTTCGTTGTCAAAACAACCCGATGCGATCTGCGCAATCGTCAGGTTGGCAATGGGCTGACGAATCTTCACGTCGAGATAATCGACAGCAATCGAGAGACCCGGAATAAAGCGGGGACGAAGAATTACACCAAAGGTGTAGCTGTTAGCTTCTTCGTTATCCAGATTGGCATTACCACCACTCCGGCCCGGCACCGTCGCGACTGCCGCAGCCAAAGGCGTACCATTCGGGAACTGCTGCAGGAAGGCATTGCAATTCCGGGTGCGCGTTGCGGGCACCGGACCTGCCGCGATGTTACCGGGAGCGCAAAGGTCAGGCACGGTTACGAAGGTGTTGGTGACGGGCGAGAACAGTTCGGTGATCGAAGGTGCACGGAACGAACGGGTGAAGTTACCGCGGAATGTCACGTCCTCGATCGGAGAGAACGATCCACCTGCAGACCAGGCAAAGAAGCCGCCGTTCACAGTATTGTCAACATAGCGACCGCGGGCAAAGCCTTCCAGGCTGTGGATGAAGAAGTCGTTGTCCGGCGAAATCAGCGGAACGTAAAGTTCGCCGAACACCTCGTTGAGAGTGTACTTACCCCCGTTCGGCAAGATAGCAACCGAACGGCCACGACCAGCCTGCTGGAATGCGCTAGGGGTGAACGATGCCTCTTCAACGCGGTGCTCGTAACCCACGTTGAAGCCAATCGGGTTTCCGAAAATGTCGAAAGGCGAACCACCGATATTCGCATTGAATACGGTCTGCTCCAGAACGCTCTGCGCTACGTTATCTTCCACCACATAGGCCAAGGCTTCGGCCGAGGGTGCGCCGCGACCGAACAGATTCAGCGGCTTGCAGTTCGGGTCAGCCACCGGCGTAAAGCCCGGCGTGGCAAGGACTGCAGGCGTAGTTGTGCAGACAATCTGGCCATTGACAGTGGCAACGTTGACGGCGTTCACGAAGTTCTGCTGGTTGATGTCCTGACCGAAATCGGTGAAATTGTTGCGGCCGTAGGTCAGCGCCACTTCAAAATTGAAATCGCGATCACCGACCTTGAAATCGCCATCGAAGCCAGCAACGCCACGATACAGGTCATTATCCGATGAGCCGGTACCGTCATTCAGATCGAGGTTGACGCGGCTGAGACGGAAAGTCTGGTACCCGTTGGCAACCAGCAGGTTGCGCGCCTGAGCGGTGAGGAACGGATTGTTGACCGAGAAGGTCAGTGCGCTGCTGCCGCCGCCAAAGAGCGTCGAGTTGAACGACTGCTGCTGAACCAGTTCGTTACCCTGGCCATTGAAGAACATACCTTCCGCGAAAAAGCGAATGTTGTCCGTCACATCGTAATTGAAAAACAGATTAGCAGAAATACGCCGTACTGTGCTGGTAATCTGTGTAAAGTCTGCAAAGACGAAGCCATCACCACCCGAGGAACGAGAGGCAGCGCTGGTGATTGGTCCGGCAAAGAGCGTGCCAGTGCTGTAAGGCACGAGGTCGCCTGACGGCGAAAACTGCACATTGAAATCCAGCGGGCGAAGTGCACCGATGTTCGCAATCACGCCGTTCACTGACAGTGACGGAATTCCGTTTCGACGTACAAGGATGGTGCCAGGAAAGTTGTCCGTTGTACTGTTGTTGAAGCCGATATTGGGGTTCAGACGTCCATCGTTCAATCCCAGGGCTGCGCCGCCCGGGCCGCGGATTGTGCTGACAAGGTTACTGGCCACGCATGCGCCTGCAGCCACAACCGTGCAGGGGTTCTGAGCACCGCCGACATTGTCCCGGAAATAGCTGCGGGCATTGCTGAGAACGCCGTCAACCTTTTCGTACTGAACGGCAGCGGTTAGGTTGCCGCGCCCACCGAACAGATCGATACCGCCTGCGCCGCTGATGTTGATACGGAAATTGTCACCTTCTTCAGTGAGGCCCGAAGTGGCACGCAGATCAAGGCCGGTAAACCGCTTCTTGAGGATGACGTTGACCGTCGAGGCAATGGCATCCGAACCGTAGGTCGGCGCACCACCAATACCAACACGATCAACGCGGTCGACCAGAATGGTCGGAATGATGTTGAGATCGACCTGCGTCCCCGGCGCTGCGTTACCAAAGATGGTGGCGACGTTCGACGAGACGACGCGACGGCCGTTGATGAGCGTCAACGAGCGGTTGGAACCCAGCCCGAACGCATTGATGAAGTTCACGCCCTGGCCGAAGGTGCCCTGCGCTCCGTTTGGCGTCACCGAGCCACGAAAGCCGGGGATTTCGTTCAATGCGTCCGCGATATTGGTGATGTTGCGGTCTTCGACATATTGCGCCGCAACGGTGACGATCGGCTCAGCGCTACTGAGGTTCGGCAGCTTGATGCGCGAACCAGAGACGACGATGACATTGTCCTTCGCAACCGTCGCGCTCTCGGGAAGCGTCATCGCCTTATCTTCTTGCTCGCGCTTGCTTTCCTGCTCCTGAGCCATTGCTGGAACGGTCGAAAGAGCGAACCCGAGAACGAGCGGTGCAACGCCCGCGAAAAGACGAGAAGAAACCTTCATGTGATGCAACCCCTGTGCGTTGTGCGCGCGAAGCGCGGGCAATAGCAGTCGGGGGCCGAACCTCGGTCCTATCAGAACAGCAGCCAGTCTCCCCAGACCTTGGAACCCAGCTAACCGGGGTGTTCGCGCTCTGTAAAGCGCCGGGGGGCATCACGTCGCCAGATTTACCTCAACCTGTAACATGAACGCCACATTTACGGATGTGTCAGGTTGGCATGCGAAATATAATTATTTCATTGCGCCATGGGACCAACCAGAAGTTGCGGATCGATCCGGGCGTCGTTCCACTTCATGCCCCAGTGCAGATGCGGTCCGGTGGCCCGTCCTGTCGCGCCGATTCGTCCGATCGGCTGGCCCTGGCGCACCGTGTCACCGACTTTCACGTCGATCGCCGACAGGTGGAGAAAGGCGCTGTTGAGGCCCATGCCATGGTCGATCATCAGCAGGTTGCCCTCGAGCGAAAACGGCGTCGGCGCGGCGAGGATGACGACGCCATCGGCAGGCGCCACCACCGGCGCACCCACCGCGCCTGCAACATCGACGCCGCTGTGGAAGCTGCCCGGCTCGCCCGCGTAGATGCGCTGCGAACCGAAGACGCCGGACACGCGTCCTTTGGCGGGCCAGATGAACGGCTGACGCCAGCCATTGCTGTCCGACTGGCGCTGGCGGGCGGCCTCGATCATCTCGAGCTCGGGCTTGCGCCGCGCCATGAACGCTTCGCTCGGCACACCGCCGCGCGCCGCCACTGCAACGAACTCGCGGCGCCAGGCGCGCGGTTCGATGGCCAGCGGCTCGCTCACCACCTGGCCATCGGCAAAGGTTACGGTCAGCACGCCCAGCGGCGGCGCGTCGCGGTTGAAGCCCAGAAGGAACGCGCCATCCGGCGCGACCGGCACCTTAACGCCATCCAGGTCGAGCGCAGCCACGCCCTTGGGCGCGGTGCCGCGCAGCAGCGCCCCCTGAACCGGCGCGGCGCTGAGCTTGATGCCGCTCGCCAATGGACGCATCGCACCGAACGGGCGGGTCAGGAAATCGGGACCGCTGGGCGCGGGTGTCGCCGATTGCGGCGGCGGGGTCTGCGGGCTGGCCTGGCCGAGCAGCGGCGCGGCCAGCGTCATAGCGATCAGGCTGCCAAACGCCAGCGCCCCCCGCACCGGCTCAGCCCTGGCCCAGCGCAGCGCGAACGGAGACCTCGCAGCTGGCATAGGCCTCCTGCCGCTCGACACTCCAGTAACGGAGTTCTTCCAGATCGATCTTCGCTCCGGTCTCGGCGCACAGGACATGGTCGCCCGCGCTGAGCAGGCGAAAACCGTTGGGCATATATTGAACGCGCGCGACGCGATCACGGTTGGACATCAACATCGGGCTATCATGCTCCCCAGAATATGTACGGCCGCTTTATGCGCGGCAGATGGGCTGGCGGCCAAGATAAGCGATCCTAGAGCGGATCGCAAATCCATGGGCCAGCCTAAAGGAAACTCGGCTGGCGCGGCTCGGCAGGCTTCGGCTTCGGCTTTGCTGTGGGCGGCGTGGCCGGGCCATCTGCCGGGACGACATCGAGCACACCATCGCGGAAATGCAGCTTGAGCGACGGCTCTCCTGCGGCTGCGGCCTTGTCGATCAGCGTCCGGCCATCGGCAGCGGTCACGCGGGCATAGCCGCGCTGCAGCGGCGCATCGGGATCGAGCTGGGCCAGCACCCGCTCCAGCCCGGCAAGCCGCTCGGCAGCCCTGCCGGTGATCCGTTCCAGCACCGCCGGATCAAGCGTCAGCCGCGCCAGCCGTTCGCGCGCCAGTCCCGCGCGGGCATCGAGCACCGCCGGGCGCAGTGCTCCGGACGCCCGCGCCAGCGTGCCGCGCGCATCGGCGAGGCGCAGGCCCAGCGCCGCACGCAGCCGCTCGCCCAGGTCATCGGCGCGCTGCTGCTGCGGGCTGAGCAGATCGGTGAGGCGGGGCAGGCGTTGCGCGCGCGCCTCCAGCCGCTCGCGCGCCAGCGCCTGGGTGCGGTTGATCGCCCGCGTCGCGCGCAGACCTAGCTCGCCGAGGCCCGCCAGCAGATCTGCGCGCACCGGCACCGCCATTTCGGCGGCAGCGGTCGGTGTCGGCGCACGGCGATCGGCAGCAAAATCGGCGAGCGTCGTGTCGGTCTCGTGCCCGACCGCGGAGATGACCGGGATCACGCTTTCGGCAATCGCGCGGACCACCGGCTCCTCGTTGAACGCCCAGAGATCCTCGATCGAACCGCCACCGCGCGCCACGATCAGCAGGTCAGGCCGCTCTGCCAGCGGCATTGCGCCGAAACCGCGCACGGCGGCCGCGACCTGGCCTGCCGCTCCCTCGCCCTGCACCAGCACCGGCCAGACCAGCACATGGCTGGGGAAGCGATCGGCGAGCCGGTGCAATATGTCGCGGATCACCGATCCGGTCGGCGATGTCACCACACCGATGGTGCGCGGCAGGAAGGGCAGCGCGCGCTTGCGCTCCGGATCGAACAGCCCTTCGCCCGCCAGCCGCGCCTTCAGCTTCTCGAACAGCTGCATCAGCGCGCCCTCGCCCGCCAGTTCGAGCGATTCTATCGTGATCTGGTACTTGGATCGGCCCGGAAAGGTGGTGAGCTTGCCGGTGGCGATCACGTCGAGCCCGTCCTCGGGCCGAAAGGGCAGCCGCTGTGCCGTGCCCTTCCAGATGATGCCATCAATGACTGCCTTGTCATCCTTGAGCGCAAGATAGCAATGCCCTGACGCCGCGCGCTTGAAGCCCGAAATCTCGCCGCGAATCCGCACGTGCGAAAAGCGGTCCTCGACCATGCGCTTCAACTGCCCAGAGATTTCCGAAACCGACAGCGGCGGGGCGTTGTCGCCGGGGGGCATCTGGGCTAACAGCCCGCCCGAACGCGTCCCTTCCATCATGGGGGGTACATCATCTGAAAAGGGGTCGGGCATGAATATCCTGTTGGTGGGGAGCGGCGGACGCGAACATGCCCTGTGCTGGAAACTGGCGCAATCCCCGCAGGTGGAAAGCATCTTCGCCGCGCCCGGAAATCCGGGGATAGCCGAGCATGCGACCTGCGTCTCGCTCGACGTGAGCGATCATGCAGCGGTTGCGGCATTCTGTGCCGAACAGGCCATCGGACTGGTCGTGATCGGGCCCGAAGCGCCGCTGGTCGATGGCCTGGCAGACAGCCTGCGCGCCGCCGGGGTGCCGGTGTTCGGCCCTTCGGCCAAGGCCGCGCAACTTGAAGGCTCCAAGGGTTTCACGAAAGCCCTGTGCGACCGCGCCGGCATCCCCACCGCGCGCTATGTCCGCGCAAGCCATGCCGCAGAGGCACGCGCGGCGCTGGCCGATTTCGACCTGCCGGTGGTGATCAAGGCTGACGGGCTGGCAGCCGGCAAGGGCGTGATCATCACCGAAACTGGCGAGGAGGCCGACGATGCCATCGGCCATATGTTCGCCGGTGCCTTTGGCGAGGCCGGGGCCGAAGTGGTGATCGAGGAGTTCATGTGCGGAGAAGAGGCGAGCTTCTTTGCGATCACCGATGGCAGCGCGATTGTCGCGTTCGGATCGGCGCAGGACCACAAGCGGGTGGGCGAAGGCGACACCGGCCCCAACACCGGCGGCATGGGCGCGTACAGCCCTGCCCCGGTGCTGACGGCCGAACTGGAAGCGCAAGTGATGGAGCGCATCATCGCGCCGACCGTCGCCACGCTGGCCGCCGAAGGGCTGCCCTATTCAGGCGTGCTGTTCGCCGGACTGATGCTGACCAGCGAAGGCCCGAAGCTGATCGAATATAACTGCCGCTTTGGCGACCCGGAATGTCAGGTGCTGATGACCCGGCTGCAGAGCGATCTGGCCGAGTTGCTGCTGGCGACCGCCATGGGCGAGCTAGCGAATTGCCCCCCTCCCCGCTTTTCCGATGGCTATGCGCTCACCGTGGTGATGGCCGCCAAGGGCTATCCGGGCACGCCCGAAAAGGGTGGCGCGATTGCACTGGGCGATACCGGCGGCGCAAAGGTCTTCCACGCAGGCACCGCGCTGAAGGATGGCGCACTTGTCGCCAACGGCGGCCGCGTGCTCAACGTCACCGCGACCGGCAGCAGCGTCACCGAGGCGCAGCGTGCGGCCTATGCCGCCGTCGATGCGATCAATTTCCCCACCGGCTTCTGCCGCCGCGACATCGGCTGGCGCGAAGTGGCGCGCGAGCGGGGTTAGAGCGCCGCCAGCACCGCATCGCCAATCGCGACTGTCCCCATGGTCCCGCCCAGGTCTGCACCCAGCGCGCCTGCATTGAGCGCGCTCGCCACCGCTGCCTCGATCCGCGCGGCTTCGGCTTCCAGGCTGAAACTGTGGCGCAGCATCATCGCGGCGGAGAGGATCATCGCGACCGGATTGGCCAGGCCCTTGCCCGCGATATCGGGCGCGCTGCCGTGGATTGGTTCGTACGCCCCCTTGGTGCCGAACGCGGTCTGCTCCGCACCCAGCGACGCCGAGGCGAGCAGGCCGATCGAGCCGACGCACATGCTCGCCTGATCGGACAGGATATCGCCGAAAAGATTTCCGGTAACGATGGTGTCGAACTTGCCCGGCGCGCGGACCAGCTGCATCGCGGCATTGTCGACATACATATGCTCAAGCGTCACATCGGGATATTCCGCCGACACCTCGATCATCACGTCGCGCCACAGCTGCGAGGTTTCGAGCACATTGGCCTTGTCCACCGAGCACAGCCGGCCCGACCGGCCTTGCGCGGTACGGAAGGCGACATGCGCGATGCGGCGGACCTCGCTCTCGCTGTACGACATGATGTCATAGCCTTCGCGCTGGCCATCGGCGGTGGTGCGCATGCCCTTCTCGCCGAAATACACGTCACCGTTGAGTTCGCGCACGATCATCAGGTCGATCGCGCCTGCGACCTCGGGACGCAGCGAGCTGTGCGCTTCCAGCCCCGGAAACACCTTGGCCGGACGCAGGTTGGCGAACAGGCCCAGCTCCTTGCGCATCCCCAGTACCGCCTGTTCGGGGCGCAGATGCCGCTCGAGACCATCACAGGCGGGATCACCCACCGCACCAAACAGCAGCGCGTCGCATTCGTGCATCAGCTTGAGCGTCTCTGGCGGCAGCGGATGGCCGTGGACGCGCCAGGCGGCAGCGCCGACCAGCCCGTCATGCAATTCCATCCCCGGCAGATCGAGCGCGCGCAGCACGCGCACCGCCTCGGCCATGATTTCGGGGCCGATGCCGTCACCGGGGAGAATGGCAATTTTCATGGGGTCATCCTGTCTGTTGTGGAGGCGCGCATAGCGTCCGGCAGCGCATTTCCGCAACATTGTTTTGCGGGTGATCCGATCAGCCCACCATGCGCCGCACCCGATCGATCAGCATCGCCCGCGCGGCGAGCGCATCGGCACGGCGGTCGGTGAAGAACTGGCGCTCGATGAAATGCCCGGTCAGCGCAAAGCCCTGCATCAGCTGTTCCCAGTCGGGCTCTTCATCGCCGGTCATGAACGCAGGCAGCACCAGCAGCTTTTCGGCATAGACCCCGGCGGCGTGCAGCGACACCGCGCGCCCGGTGCGCGGGCTGACATAGGCCAGATCCTCGCGCTCGCCGGTCACCGCACAGCGCTCCACATCAAGCCCGAAGCCCAGCTCGGCCAGCAGCAGCGCCTCATAGCGCACCATCGCGCGCAGCCACCATCGCGCCGAGGGGGCCGCACAGACCAGGTCGAGCAGCGCCGTCAGCGCGGCGTAAAGACGCGGAAATGGCTGGTCCTCTGGCGCGACCGTCGCGGTGAGCAACGTCACCCATTCGAACGCCGCAGCAGCGAGCGGCTCGCTGTAGAAAGGCGCGCGGCTCTCCGCGAGTTCGACCGTCAGCCCGGCAAGCTGGTCATTCACCCGGCTGCGCAGCTCCGCCGTCACCAGGTTCGCGGGCATCAGCACCGGGCGCAACGCCGTCGACCGCCCTCCCCGCACATAGCCCGATTGCAGCCCATGATTGGGCGTGAACAGCCGCACCACCGCGCCATGCTCGCCATGCTTGCGCACCGTGCAGACGATCGCGGAGGTGCGGATGACGGGCATGCAACTGTAAAAATTTCAGGCCGCGTTGTCGAGTTTCGGTTCATTTTCGGATTGCTGGGCAGCTCCGACCGCCTCGCTCCGGCTGCTCGACCTGTTGACCAGGGCTTCGTTATCGAGTTGGGCCACAATCCACATCTTGATCAATGCCTGACGCGAAACACCGCGTCGCTTTGCCGCGCGATCAAGTTTTGAGACGACGTCAGCGGGGAAATCGACATTTACGCGCTTGGCAGGCTCATGCAACCGGCGTGCTGTCGACCAATCGAGATATTCGCTTATGTCCTCGCCATCGTCGAACATCCGGTCAAATTCTTCTGCACTAATGGTCTTGGGCTTCATAATATCGCACCTCTGCTTCACGCCCCCGCCTCACGGAAATAATCCGAAACATCCCATCTCGAATGGTATGGATCGCCGTCCAG
The DNA here is from genome assembly GCA_026625625.1 of Blastomonas sp. SL216. Classification (NCBI taxonomy): domain Bacteria; kingdom Pseudomonadati; phylum Pseudomonadota; class Alphaproteobacteria; order Sphingomonadales; family Blastomonadaceae; genus Blastomonas; species Blastomonas sp. SL216. Next base: position 249,306 of record CP113055.1, on the reverse strand, counting down.
ACCTTCCCGTCAATCTTGCCAATCAAGGCATAGCGGAGTTCTCCGTCATGCCTTGCTTCAATGATGTAGCTGGCACGTCCATCCCAAAGCGCCTGCGCCTCGACAAAATCGATGCCGTGCTTCTGCTTGTTCAACGCGCTCTTTGCGGGATCGAACTCGAACTGCATGGATCGCCGATATACCAAAATGGTATAAAAATGCAATCATCCCCGGAAATAGTCATAGACCATCTGCGCCATCGCCTTGGACACGCCGGGGGCCTTTTGCAGATCCTCCAGGCTGGCGCTGCGCACCGCCTTGGCGGTGCCGAAATGCATCAGCAGCGCGCGTTTGCGCGCCGGGCCGATGCCGGGCACCTCGTCGAGCGGGCTGGTGGTCATCGCCTTCTTGCGCTTGCCGCGATGCGCGCCGATGGCGAAGCGATGCGCCTCGTCGCGTAGCCGCTGCAGGTAGAACAGTACCGGGCTGTTCACCGGCAGGGTGAATTCCTTGCCATCGGGCAGGAAGAAGGTCTCGCGCCCGGCATTGCGGTCGGGCCCCTTGGCGACGCCGACCAGCGCAACGTCATCGATGCCCAGCCCCGCCAACGCCTCCATTGCGGCCTTGAGCTGGCCCTTGCCGCCATCGACCAGCACCAGATCGGGCCAGTCGCCGCCGCTGCGATCCGGATCCTCGCTCTGCGCACGGGCGAAGCGGCGTTCGAACACTTCGCGCATCATCGCATAGTCATCGCCCGGCACTGTCTCGGCGCGCTTGATATTGAACTTGCGATAGGCCGCCTTGCGAAAGCCCTCCGGCCCCGCAACGACCATTGCGCCGAGCGCATTGGTGCCCTGGATATGGCTGTTGTCATAGACCTCGATCCGGTCGGGGGGGCCATCGAGCCCGAACAGCTCGGCCATCTCGGTCAGGTGCTTGGCGGTGCTCGCGCTCTCCGCGACACGGCGCTGCAAGGCCTCGGTTGCATTGCGCTGCGCCTGGTCGATCAGCCGCTTGCGCTCGCCGCGCTGCGGCACCAGCAGCTCCAGCTTGCTCGTGCGGTTGGCCGACAGGGCCTCCAGCATCAGATCGCATTCGAACGGCTGGCGGTCGGTCAGGATCAGCTTGGGCGGCGGCATGTCCTGATAGAATTGCATCAGGAAGCTGGTCAGGATCTCCGCCTCGTCCAGATCCTGGACATGCGCGGGGAAGAAGCTGCGATGGCCCCAGTTCTGCCCGGCGCGGATGAAGAACGCCTGGATGCACACGGTGCCGCCCTGGCTGGCCATGGCGAACACATCGGCATCGGCAATCCCCTGCGCATTGACCGCCTGGCTGCCCTGGATGAAGGTCAGCGCCTTCAGCCGGTCGCGATAGGCCGCCGCGCTTTCGAAATCGAGCGCCTCGGCTGCGGTCTCCATCTTCTTGCCCAGCTTGGCCTGCACATCGGTCGACTTGCCGGTCAGAAAGGCGCGCGCATCGCCCACCAGGGCAGCGTAGTCCTCCTTGCTGATCCGGTCGACGCACGGGGCCGAGCAGCGCTTGATCTGGTACAGCAGGCACGGCCGCGAGCGGTTGGCGAAGAAGCTGTCCGAGCAGGAGCGCAGCAGGAACAGCTTCTGCAGCGAATTGAGCGTGCTGGTCACCGATCCGGCGCTGGCGAAGGGGCCGAAATACTGGCCCTTGTACTTCTGAGCGCCGCGATATTTCGACATGCGCGGAAAATCGTGATCCTCGCGCAGCAGGATATAGGGGAAGCTCTTGTCGTCGCGCAGCAGCACATTGTACGCCGGACGATAGCGTTTGATCAGCTGCGCCTCCAGCAGCAGCGCCTCGGCCTCGCTGTTGGTCGTGACGATCATCATCGACCGGGTCAGCGAGACCATGCGCTGCAACCGGCGCGGCAGCTTGTCTACCTGGGTGTAGTTGGTCACGCGGTTCTTAAGTGCACGCGCCTTACCGACATAGAGCACATCGCCGCGCGCATCGATCATGCGATAGACGCCAGGTCGCGTGGGCAGCGTTTTCAACGTATTGCGGATCGCGGCTATCCCGGTGTCGAGGTCCGGCGCATCGGCTCCGCGCACGCTGTACGTCGCCGCTTCTTCAAGAAAGCGGTCGGGTGCGCGCGGGTTGCTGTCATTGGGATGAGCGGGACGGCCTGCCATGATGTCGCTGCATGTGGCGCGGCGGAGTCATCAGGTCAATGGGCTGGCGATGCTTTGGCGTCTGGCCCCTGCACGCTGGCCCCCTGCCCTCAAGCGAGAAGCATCAAGAGCGCCCCGCAGAAACACGTTCGCCTGGCCAGCAAGCTGGCCAGGCGACATTTCCCTCTCCCGAAAGGGGAGGAGCGTGATCAGTTCAGCCGGGTGCCGAGTTCGGCGACGGTGTGATCGACCAGTGCCTGGTCGGCTTCCGCACCGTGGTTTTCGGCGATCAGCTTGGCGGCTGCGCCCGTCGCTGCCTTGGCCACCTTTTCGCGGATTTCGGCGACGGCAGCACGCTCGGCGGCAGCGATCTTGTCGGTCGCCATTTTCTGGCGACGTGCGATCAGGTTTTCCGCATCGGTGCGCGCCTTGGCGAGCACGGCTTCGGCTTCGGCTTCGGCGCGGGCATTCATGTCCGCAGCTTCCTTCGAAGCAGAGGCCAGCTTGGCCTCATATTCGGCGCGCAGCTTTTCGGCTTCGGCACGCAGCGTCTGGGCTTCGTCGAGTTCGGCCTTGATACCGGCGATCTTCGCATCGAGCGATGCGGCGACCGCAGCAGGCACCTTCTTCCACAGGATGATGCCGATCAGGATCAGCATCGCGGCAGAAACGAAGAAGGTCGCGTTCAGCAGGTGGACGCCGCCCACGGAGGGGTCAGCATGTTCGCCTGCTTCCGAGGCGAGGATGATGAGGTCAAGCATCGGCCAGCGCTCCCTTGACCGCACGGTTGACCTGCGGCTTGGTGATCTTTGCCGGGGTCAGCCGGGCGACGATATCCTGTGCCGCTTCGACAGCCACCGCCTCGATCTCGGTCAGGGCCGCGGTCTGCTGGGCAGCAATCGCAGCTTCCGCTTCGGCCAGATGCGATGCGATGCCGACATCGGCCTCACGCACCTTGGCTTCGGCTTCGCGCGCACCCTTGGCCTTGGCTTCCGCTGTCACGGCGAGCGCCGCATCGCGGGCCTTGGCATGGGCCAGGCGATATTCTTCCTCGATTTCATCAGCGCGGGCGTGCGCGGCCTTGGCAGCGGCGATGTCGCCGGCAATCTTGGCCTTGCGCTGATCGACCGTGCCCTGGATCTTGGGAAACATCGAGCGCCCGATCACGAAGTAAATCAGCCCGAACGTGATCACCAGCCAGAAAAGCTGGGACCCGTAAGTGGTCATGATCTGGTCTATCTGGGGCATATCGAAGCTATCCGTGGATCAGAATCTTGTAGGTGCGGACGGGGCCGGTGCGAACACCGGACCCCGATCCCGCGGAAATCAGGCAACGAAGATCAGGATCATCGCCACGACGAACGCCAGCAGGCCGAGAAGTTCGGCAGCGGCGAAGCCGATGAACAGACGGCCCTGCTGGCCATCGGCAGCAGCCGGGTTGCGCAGTGCGCTTTCCAGGAACGAACCGAACACGTTACCCACGCCGATGGCGGCCATGCCGGCACCGATTGCAGCCAGGCCAGCACCGACCAGTTTTGCAGCTTCTGCGTCCATTGTAATACTCCTTAAGAAACTCGATTGGATGGAAAGATTGATAACGAAAAGAAAGGCTTAGTGCAGGTTCACCGCATCGTTGATGTACAGCGAGGTGAGCAGCGCAAAGACATAGGCCTGGACAACCGCGACCAGGATTTCCAGCGCGCTGATGCCGACCATCAGCGTCAGGCTGGGCAGGCCGACCATCAGGCCATAGCCGATACCGGCGTTGGTCGAGTTGATCACGAAACCGGCCAGCACCTTGAGCAGGATGTGCCCCGCGGTCATCGCGACGAACAGTCGCAGACCCAGGCTGAACGGACGCACCAGGAACGACAGCAGCTCGACCACGAAGATGAAAGGGATCATCGGCAGCGGCGTACCGTGCGGCACGAACAGCGAGAAGAAGTGGAAGCCATGCCGCGCAAAGCCGACGATCAGCACGATCGAGAAGCTTACGATGGCGAGCACGCCGGTGATCGTCAGATGGCTGGTGACGGTGAACGGGTGTCCGCCGACAACACCAATGGGCAGCAGGCCCAGGATATTGGCGAACAGGATGAACATGAACAGCGAGAACACATAAGGCGCGTACTTGCGGCCTTCGGCGCCGATATTGGCGGTCATCATGTCGTCGATAAAGCCGGTAAAGCCTTCGACCATCAACTGCCAGCGGTCCGGGCACCAGCTCGCGCTTCATGCCGCCCTGCATGAACACCCAGACGGCAACCAGCGTCAACAGCATCCACAGGGCGCTGTTGGTGAAGGTGATGGTCTGGCCAGCAAGATCGAACCCGCCCTGGAACAGGGGAGCGATCTCGAACTGGTGCATCGGGTCGATTTTGCCTGACTCGGCTGCCACAACCTACCTCTTCGTTTAATCTTCAGACTTATCCTGCGGAGACTGCTGATTTTTCAGCCCCGCCGAATATGCGTTGGAAACCCGGATGATGTTCCTGAAGGCCACGATGATCCCCAGTGCGAGGAACGTGATCAGGAGCCAGGGCGATGTGCCCAGCCAGCGATCGAACAGCCAGCCGAACAGCAAACCACCTGCAATTCCCCCCAGCAGATCGGCGAGCACCCGGTTGCCAAGTCGATAATTTGCATCGACCCCGCCCCCTTTGCCGCTCGCTTCGGCCTGCTCCCGCTGCGTGATATCGCGAATACGGTCACCGATGTGATCGATCCGCGCGTCGCCGCCGACAGGGTCTTGCCCGGGTTCATTCTCTGCCATGTGCTTTACTCCCTGTTATCGGGCCTGAGGCTACGATGTTCAAAAAGCACGCACCCGACAGCGAGCGGACCCGCCAAGGCGCGGCCCGTTTAGAAAGGGCTGGTGCCCAAGTCAATGGTCATGCTGCGCTGCGAGAATACGCACAAAAAAGCCCGGATTTCCGATGAAATCCGGGCTTGATCCAGGTTAATACGGCTGTGTGCCTCAGGGGCAGCGTGCATCGCGCACCGGTGGACTGCCGTCCCGAGTCTTCCAGCTGCCATCGGGCGCCTGGTATTTTTCACCCGGCCTGGTGCGCGAAATGGTGTTGCATCCCGCCGTGAAAGCGAACTGTTCGACGGTCGAACCTTCGGCCGAAGCACGGTCGGTATAGACCTGCTTGCGCTTGAGGTTGATGTCGCTGACCAGCTTCTGCAACTGCGCATCGCCGCCGCTGACAATGCCCAGATAGCCGTCCGGCTTTTCGCCGATGCTGCCGTTTTCGCGCGCAGCCTCATAGGCCGGATCGCGCTGCGCCATGGCGGGCAGCGCCAGCCCCAGCGCCAGAACGCCTGCGAGCCCCGCCTTGATAATCGCCCTGTTCATCAGAAAATCTCCGCATTTTCGTCGATCACCTCTTTGGCCTTGCCATCGAGCCGATAGACGACTTCCTGTTTGATATTGATGTTGAGGTTGATGACGATCGGCTTGTCAGGCGCCGTCACCGTCACACACCCGCCCAGCAATGCGGTGGCCAATGCCAGTACCGCCATCTGCCCCCACGGGTTCCTCACCATCGCCATCCTCTTGCTGCCCTTCATGGACGATCCTCGCTTTCTGGGGGCTGAATGCCCGGTTTTGCTGGCGTTGTCGAACTTGGCTTCGGGTTGTTGATCTGGCCCGGCAGCAGCCCGAGCACGCCGGGGTCGGTAATATACTGCGTGTCGTAGAGCGAGCGCGCCGAGGTGATCAGCTGCAGGAAGGGCGCGCTGATCGTCACGTTGAACTGCAGCGGCAGCTTTTCGACCTGGCGGGTGAGGAAATTGCGCGATGCCCCCTCGCCCTGGCTGAGGCCATCGAAGCGGATCCGCGTGACAACTTCGCCGGCCAGCTCGCCATCCATCTCGACAACCAGGTCACGATATCGCAATGATCGCAAGGCGTTGAAGGCGAAGTTTGCCATCGTGCCAAGGTCTTCATAAGTCAGTTCCCCAACATAGGCGAGCGTCCCGCCATCGCCGATCACCTCCAGCCGCCCGCCGCGCACATGGCCGCCATCCTTGTCGAAAATGATGGGAATGACCCCGGTGAACTGGCCGGTGGCGTTGATATTCTCGAAGTCGAAACCGGAGAGGAATTGCGCGGCATCGACGCGGTCGACGCGGAAGACCAGACGGCGCGGCTCCTCGCTCACCAGATCGACCATGCCGGGGTCGAGCAGCAGCCGCCCACCGGCAAACGGCCATTCGCCGCCCTCGACCTGCATCTTGAAGCCAGGCAGCAGCTGGTAGCGAATCGTGCCGTTATAGACCGCGAAGCCGGGATTGACCTGCGCCAACCGGACGACCTGGCCGGGGCCCGTCGACAGGCCCAACAGGTCGGTGAACACGATTTCCCCGGACAGCCCGGTGACCGGACCGAAGGCGGCGGCAAAATCGAGCGAATCGGTGCGGAATCGCCCGGTGCTCGCCGTGACCCCGTTTGCCGACCAGTCGATCCGCCCCTGCCCCGCGACCAGCCCGCGCGTGTTGGCGATGACGCCCAGCGCGATGTTGCTGATCATTTCGGGCTGCAAGCGGTCGTCAAATGTCAGCGCATCGACGAACAGATCGGCATGGCCGGTCACGCTCGCCAGATCATGCGAAATGGCGACGCGCACAACGGGGCGCTGTGTCTGCGGCTCGTCGAGCACCCCGGTCACCGCGATACGTCCGTCCGCCAGAGTCAGCTGCATGTCGTCGGTGATCAGCGGCTGGAACCGCGCCGGAATCTGGCGATCGCGCAGCAGCCATTCGTCGCCCCTGACCTCCAGCACCGATTCGGCAAAGCGCCAGCTGCCCGAACCCCGCGTCAGGATCATCGGTACCGCGCCGATGGTCGCCTCGGCATCGGCATAGCGCCCACCCAGCACGCCTCCCAGATCGACGCTGAGATCGCCGGCGGTGATATGCGTGCCAGAGCTTTCATTGCCTATCAGCAGATCGACATCGGTCAGCCGGGCGGCGCCGGGAAAATCGACCTGCGCTGAACCGGCGGCCAGCGTCAGATCGCTCGATCCGAGCCTGCCGCGCAGCAGCGTAGCGCCAGCCAGACGCGCCGACACGGCGAGCCCCTGAGCGCCGGTGCGGACCATCGGTTGGCCGCGCTGCGGACACAAAGTGATCGCCTGCGCGCCGGACGTGAAATTCGAAAGCTGCAGCCGGTCAAAGCGCAGCAGCTGGCAGCGGTCATACAGGGCAAGCCCGCGCGCATCGCTCCAGCGGCCCTGTAGCGGCAGCACCAGACCGCTCACGGCTCCGCCCGGAATGGGGCCGGAAAGCCGCGCCAGCCCGGTAAAGCTGAGCGCACCGCGTCCGTTCCACAGCGCCTCGAACTGCGGCAGTGCCAACGACGCCCCCCTTGCGCTGTAATCCTGCATCGTCGCCTTGAGCGCATAGGCCCCCTGCCCGCGCGGAACGATGCGCAGCTGCGCGACCGGCAGCCCCGCCCCGCCGGTCGCTACATTGCCCGCGAGTTGCCATTCGCTGCCGACGCGCTTCACGCTGAGGCTGTTGCCGCCGATAAGGCGCTCCCCGCTCGCCCCGGTCAGCGCAAGCCGCGGTACGGCGAGCGAAAGCTGTTCGCCCTTGGCCCGCGCCTGCACGGTCATCGTCAGGTCCGCACCCGGCAGCGCCCTGCGCGCGGCCGCAGCCATCCGTTCGACCAGCGGCCCGATCGGCAGGCTGGCACTGGCCCTGACCGCGCTGTCCAGCCCGGAGAGCCGCGCGTTCGGCATCGTCAGGCGCTCGCCCTGCAGATCGCCCTCGAAACCGAAATCGGGTTGCGCGCCGCCCAGACGCAAGACGCCCTTGCCCTGGGCGGCCAGCCGGCCGAAGCCATTATCCGTGACGCCGATCTGGTTCAGCGCCAGATCGATATCGCCATCGAGCTGCTGCGCGCTGGCGGAAAAGCCCAGCCTGCCGCCAAGCCCGTCTGCGGCAAAGCCATTGCCCCGGATCGCGCCGGTTGCGGGGACGATCGCCCCCTCGACCCGGTCGAGCGCGGCGTTGGCTCCCGCGCGCAGCGCAATCGACGACGGCCCGACCGACAATCCGCCGGTAGCACAGGAGAGGCCGGAAAAGCGCACCGGTCCCCGGAAGGACGGACGCTGGTTGACGATGCGGACTGCGCCGAACAGGCTGGGCCGGTCAAGCGCGCAACCGGCATAGCTCAGCTTGGCGCCAATCGCTGCGACCTGGCCCTTGAAGCCATCGCGCAGGTTTCCGCTGCCGTCGGCCTTGATACCGATCGTGCCATAGGGGCTTTCGATCCGCGCCCGCGCATCGCGCAGCGTCAGGTCCAGCCTTGGCAGACTGAACGGGTCCTCGCTGCCGGTGTAGATGAGCTTGTCCAGGCTGCCGAAGCTGATCCGCCCCTTGTCGAGCCGCCCATAGCCGCGCAGCCCTTCCACGATCACGCGGTCGATGCTGAGGCCGAACAGGCCGCCGCTGATATCGATGCTGAGCCGCGCAATCGTCGCATCGGGCCGTCGGGGATCGCCCAGCACCAGATTGCGCACCATCTGACGTCCTACGCCAATCGATTCGATGTCGTAGCGCGCCTCTATTCCGCGCGCCTCCAGTTCATTGCCGATCAGGTTGCGCGCAATATCCTCGCGCTGGGTCCAGGCGATCAGACCGGCCAGCCCCAGCAGCGCGACCCCGCAAAGCACGACGCGCAGCGGCCAGGCGATACGCCGCCACGCCCGCACCTGCCTTTCGGGCGGGATCGTTTCGGCTTCTGTATCGGGATCGCTCATTGTCACCTGAATGGCTTGCAAAGGATCGCCTTGCAACGGCGTACGGGCAAAGCCGTTCCGACAAAGCGTTTGCCCGCATCAAGACGACCCATTAACCTCAAATCATGCCCTCTTCGCTGCCTCTGCTGGCCGATGCCGAACTGCCCGATCTTCCGGCAGGCGGGCATCATGGTGCGGGCCATCGCGCCCGGCTTAGGGAGCGGTTGCTGAACACTGACGGAACCGGGCTGCATGATCATGAAATCGTTGAATATCTGCTGACCCTGGCGATTCCGCGCCGCGACACCAAGCCGCTGGCCAAGCAGCTGATCGACCATTTCGGCTCGCTGGCAGGCGTGCTCACCGCCGATGGCGATTCGCTGCGCGCGCTGCCGGGCATGGGCGAGACGAGTGCAGCGGCGCTGAAGATCGTGCAGGTGGCAGCGCGGCGGCTGGTGAGCGAACCGGTGCGCCGCCAGCCGATCCTGTCGAGCTGGCAGGCGCTGCTCGACTATCTGCGGCTCGACATGGCGCATCTCACCCGCGAACGGGTGCGCGTGCTGTTCCTCAACGCCAAGAACATGCTGATCAGCGACGATGTGATGTCCGAAGGGTCGGTCGACCAGGCCGCGATCTACACCCGCCAGGTAATCAAGCGCGCGCTCGACCTGGGGGCGGTATCGCTGATCCTCGTTCACAACCACCCCAGCGGCAATCCGCAGCCCAGCAAGCAGGACATCCACATCACCCGCGAGATCATCGAGGCCGGCAAAAGGCTGGGCATCGGGGTGCACGATCATATCATCATCGGGCTAGACGGCCATTCGAGCATGCGCTCGATGGGGTTGATCTAGCACTTCGCCTTGCTCGCCCAGCGAGGATTTTGGGTGTTCCCCTTCCCTCCCGCATCCGCCATAGGCCCGGTCCATGCCCGCCTTTGCCCCCTCAACCTATGACGCGATCATCCTGGGCGCTGGCGCGGCCGGCCTGTTCTGCGCGGCGACCGCCGGACAGCGCGGACGGCGGGTGTTGCTGCTCGATCATGCCGATGCACCGGGCAAGAAGATCCTGATCTCGGGCGGCGGACGCTGCAACTTCACCAATATCCATACCCAGCCGGACCGCTATCTCAGCGCCAATCCGCATTTCGCCAAGTCGGCGCTGGGCCGCTACAGCGCGCAGGATTTCATCGATCTGGTCGATGCGCATGGCATTGCATGGCACGAAAAGACGCTGGGCCAGTTGTTCTGCGACGGGTCGGCGCGGCAGATCGTCGCGATGCTGCTCGACGAATGCGACAAGGGCGCGGTCGAGATCGCGCTGGGCCATCCGGTGCGCGCGGTCAGCCATGCCGATGGCCAATATCATGTCACCTATGGCGACCGGTCGGCAGCCGCGCCCGCGCTGGTCATCGCCACCGGCGGGCCTTCCATCCCCAAGATGGGCGCGACCGGATTTGCCTATGATCTGGCACGACAGTTTGGCCTCAAGGTGGTCGAGCCCCGGCCGGCGCTGGTTCCGTTGACGCTGGGCGGTGACGAGACACTGTTCCGCTCGCTTTCCGGGGTCGCAACCGAAGTTATCGCGCGTGCCGGCAAGACGATGTTTCGCGAGGCGGCGCTGTTCACGCACAAGGGGCTGTCCGGTCCCGCGATCCTCCAGGTTTCCAGCTATTGGCGGCATGGCGATCCGGTCGGCATCGACTTTCTGCCCGATGCGCCCGCCGGCTGGCTGACCGCCGCCAAGCGCAACCAGCCACGCGCCAGCCTGCGCAGCCTGCTCGGCACCATGCTGCCCGATCGCCTCGCCGCGACGCTGGGCGAGCGAATCGGCGGCGACGCGCGGCTGGCCGATACGCCGGACAAGCTGCTCCAGGCTGCAGAGCAGCGGCTGCGGGCCTGGGCATTCCACCCCAATGGCACCGAAGGCTATGCCAAGGCCGAGGTCACCGCCGGCGGCATCAGCACCGATGGCCTGTCGTCGCAGACCATGGAAGCGCGCAAGGTTCCCGGCCTTTACGCCATTGGCGAGGCGGTGGACGTGACCGGCTGGCTCGGCGGTTATAATTTCCAATGGGCCTGGGCGAGCGGACATGCGGCTGGCCAGGCGATTTAAAACCAAATTGGTGGTTTTATTTGGAAATCAATACCATCATCAATCGTTTGCAACTGCGTTGATTTGGGCTTTTCTTGCATCCAGTCGGATGAATAATCGAAAATTTACCAGGGTGGGCGATATCGGTGACGATGCACGCACCAACGCACCCTCCGGACATGCCTGCACGGCCAGCTGATTGCGGGGTCAGCCTTGCCGTGCTGGTGCAGGGGCTGGTCGTGGCGCTCGCGCTGCTGGCCGCGATGCTCGCTCCGCCAAACGAAGGGCCGATGATGGTCATTCCACTGGACGGCGGCGGCATGGGCCGGGCGATGGACTGGACGATACGCGACGGGGCCGCCTTTCTGGGTACTGGCCCGCTGCCCGGATCGATCCTGGTCTATGGCAAGCGCGAACAGCTCACAGCTGGCGCGTGGCATCACAACAGCCTGGTGATCAAGGCACCCGCAATCTTCTGCGGCAACCTCGCCTCCACCTCAAGGAACATATGAGCGTCGCATGGAACTGACAGGAATTCGCAAGAACGGCGCCTTCGCGCTGATCGTCATCGCATGGCTTTGCGTCGGCGTCATCGCCGGGATCAGCCTGTATGCCGGCAGCGGCTGGGCGCCGATCGCCATGGCGGTCGCGGTCACGCTGATCCCCACCTTTCTCGTGCGCAGCGGCAAGGCCGATGGCACCACCCGCATCCTTCTGGGCGGCACATTGCCGGTCTATCCGGCCATCCTGCTCTACCAGGCAGCCGGCACCAATCTGCAGATGGACGTCCATATGGCGTTCTTCGCGCTGCTCGCCACGCTGGTGGTGATGTGCGACTGGCGCGCGATCGTGGCCGGGACAGCGGTGATTGCAGTGCACCATCTGGGCACCAACGTGCTGATGCCGGCCTGGGTCTTCCCGGACGGCGCGGATTTGCCGCGCGTGCTGCTGCATGCGGCGATCGTGCTGGTCGAGGCTGCCGTACTGATCCAGGTATCGCTGCAGCTTGAACGGATGATCGAGCGTCAGGCCGAAGCCAGGCGCGAGGCCGAACGGCTGGAGCAGGATGCCGCAGCCACCCGCGATGCCATTGCCGCCAAGCAGACCAAGGTCATCGGCGAACTTGGCGAAGGCCTCAAGGCCATGGCACGCAACGACCTGACCGCGCGCATCGACGTGCCCTTCCCGCCCGAATACGAGCAGCTCCGCGCCGACTATCACGGTGCGCTGGAGGGCATGCGCCAGTCGCTGGAGAAGATTTCGGGTGTCGCCACCCGTATCGACGAAAGCGCGGGCGATGTCAGCCATGCCTCGAACGACATGGCAGATCGCACCGAGCGCCAGAGCTCGACGCTGCACGACACCGTCTCGACCATCCGCTCGGTATCCGATTCGATTTCGGACACCGCCAATCGCGCGGTCGAAGCCCGGCATGTGCTCGATGCCGCACAAGGCGAGGCCGAGAAATCGGCGGGCATTGTGGAACGAGCCCGCGAGGCGATGACCAATATCGAGAGCTCTGCGCGCGAAATCGACCAGATCATCGCGGTGATCGACGCGCTGTCCTTCCAGACCAACCTCTTGGCCCTCAATGCCGGGGTGGAAGCCGCCCGCGTCGGCGAGGCTGGCAAGGGCTTTGCTGTCGTCGCGTCCGAAGTCCGTGCGCTCGCGCAGCGCTCGGCCGAAGCCGCGCAGGACATCAAGACCAAGATCAGCGCGTCGAACGAGCAGATCGCCCTGGGCGTTAATGTGGTCAGCGAAACCAGCGAGACGCTGGAGCGGATCACCACCCGCATCCTGCAGATCAGCGAGTTCGTCTCCACCATCGCAGGGTCGGTCGAAAGCCAGGCAGCCAAGCTGCGCGAGGTCAACGGCACCGTCGGCGCGCTCGACGGCATTACCCAGCAGAATGCGGCGATGGTCGAGGAAACCAGCGCAGCCGCCCGCTCGCTGGCAGACCAGTCGCGCACTCTGGCCCAGGAAATCAGCCGCTTCCGCCTGTCTCAAGCTGGCATGGCCATGGCGCACCCCAAGCTGGCGCGCGCAGCCTGATCACACCGGGCGGGCCGAAACTGCCAGGCTTGCCGCACAGGCTTCAGCGCGTGCGGCAGCGGCCCGTATTGGTGTTCTCGATCACGCCATCGTCGTCATAGCGGATCTGCATGGTAAAGCCGTCTGCCGCGATCGTGCGGACGGTCGCGTTATACCATCTGTTGTCGCTCCATAGACAGGCGATGCGGCTGCCTGCGCGCCAATCGAAGGGCCGGACCGTGCTGGCCTGGCGCGTCTCGACATCACCGTCGTCGAACCGGATGGTGACCAGACTGCCAGTGCGCGATTCAATCACGCCGGGATAGAGCACAGTGCTGCCCCGCCAGGGAGACAGCACCCAGTTGCCGACCTCCTGCGCCATGACTCCGGCTGGCAAGGCCAGCATAGCTGCACATGCCAATATCGAGATCCCAGTCCGCCTGTTCACCATGCCATCTCTCCTGTGCGCGCAGATTACACCCAAAGCGGGGCCGACTCAATCGGAGCGGAATTGGGCCTCAAGCGAATATGATTGTGCCAAGGCCGCAAATCCGCTAAGCGCCCGGGCTTGCAGCGAAGCCGGATTTTGGGCCTCGCGCGCGGTTTCGCCGATGGATGCGGAACCTTCGCATCATCGACACGAATTGAAATCCCATGCCTTTTGATACCGTTCCCGCCGTTCTGTCGGACGCGCTTGATGCGCACGGCTATGACACCCTCACCCCCGTGCAGCAGGCCGTTCTGGAAGCCGAAGCGCAAGGCCGCGACCTGATTGTTTCCGCTCAGACCGGATCGGGCAAGACCGTCGCCTTCGGGCTTTCGATGGCGACCGAACTGATCGGCGAGGATGGCCGGGTGAGCGGTGGCACCGCCCCCCAGGCGCTGATCATCGCCCCGACGCGCGAACTGGCGCTGCAGGTCAGCCGCGAATTCATGTGGCTCTACGGCCCCGCAGGCGCGCGCATCGCCACCTGTGTCGGTGGCATGGATGCCTCGCGCGAGCGGCGCAATCTGGGCTATGGCGCACAGATCGTGGTCGGCACACCCGGACGCCTGCGCGACCATCTGGAACGCGGCGCGCTCGACCTGTCGGCGCTGAAAGTCGCGGTGCTCGACGAAGCCGACGAAATGCTCGACATGGGCTTTCGCGAAGACCTTGAAGAAATCCTCGACGCCACGCCCGAGGGCCGCCGCACCCTGCTGTTCTCGGCGACCATGCCCAAGCCGATCGTCGCGCTGGCCAAGCGTTATCAACGCGATGCGCATCGTATCTCGACGGTCAGCGAAGATCGCGGCCATGGCGACATCGATTATGTCGCCTGCACTGTCGCGCCTTCGGACATCGAAAATGCGGTGGTCAACCTGCTGCGCCTGCATGAAGCGGAGACCGCCATCCTGTTCTGCGCGACGCGCGATAATGTCCGCCATCTGCATTCCAGCCTGATCGAGCGCGGCTTTTCCGCCGTGGCCCTGTCGGGCGAGCACAGCCAGAACGAGCGCAACCAGGCGCTTCAGGCGCTGCGTGACCGCCGTGCGCGCGTGTGCGTGGCGACCGATGTCGCTGCACGCGGCATCGACCTTCCCGGCCTTTCGCTGGTCATCCATGTCGAGCTGCCGCGCGATGCCGATACGCTGAAGCACCGGTCGGGCCGCACCGGACGCGCAGGCAAGAAGGGCACCGCGCTGATGATCGTGCCCTATCCGCGCCGCCGCCGTCTGGAACAGATGCTGCGCGGGGCGAATATCCCGGCGCAGTGGATCACGCCGCCTTCGGCCGAAGACATCCGCCAGGCCGACCGCGAACGCCTGCTGGAGCGGCTGCGCGCGCCGGTCGAGGTCGAAGAGGCCGATCGCGAGCTGGCACAGGCCCTGCTGGCCGAACGCAGTGCCGAAGATCTGGCCATCATGCTGGTGCAGGCGCACCGTGCGCAGATGCCCGAGCCCGAAGAGCTGCTCGACGCATCCTCGCCGCCGCCGCCGCGCGACTTCGGCCCGCGTCCCGGTTTTGAGGACACCGTGTGGTTCTCGATGAACATCGGCCGCCGTCAGAATGCCGATCCGCGCTGGCTGCTGCCACTGCTGTGCCGCCGTGGCCATGTCACGCGCGGCGAAATCGGCGCCATCCGGTTGAGCGACGACGCCACCCATTTCGAGATCCCGCGTACCGTGGCGGATCGCTTTGCCCAGGCGGTGGAGCGTACCTCTGGCGGCGAGGATGGCGATGAAGGCAGCGTCATCATCACCAAGGCCGATGGTCCGCCCGAGTTCCAGCGCCGCTCCGGCCCGCCGCAGCGCCGCGATGGTGCCGGCTCGGGCAAAAAGGGTCGCGGCAATGCGCCGCTCAAGCCGCGCTATGAAGCCCGCCCGGATGGCGAGCGCCGTCCGCCCCGTGAAGATGGCGAGCGCAAGCCTTATGGCGATCGCAAGCCCGCAGGAGAGCGCAAGGCGTTTGGCGACAAGAAGCCGTTCGGTGACCGCAAGCCCTTCGGCGAGAAGAAGGTGTTTGGCGACAAGAAGACCCAGGCCGACCGCGCTTCCTTTGCCGATCGTCCCGCACGTGGCCCGCGCAGCGATGCGCCCCGCAGCGAAGGTCCCCGGACTGGTGGCCCTGGCGGCAAGCCGCGCTTCGACGGCAAGCCTCGTCCCGCAGGAAAGCCGGGCGGCAAACCCTTCAACAAGCGTCCCAAGGGCTAAGGGAATTGCCCGATCGTCCCCTCTCTTTCAGGGAGGGGACTGCCTAAAGGCTCACGGCCTCGCGCCGGGTGACGTCTCGACCGCTTCTCCGCCGAGCGCGCGGTAGAGCGTTACGCGATTGCTCGCCTCGACAAGCTGCGTCGTCAGCAACGTGCGCTGCGCCTGATAGAGCGAGCGCTGGGCATCGAGGCTGGTGAGGAAGGAATCGAGCCCGCCGCGATAGCGCATATCGGTGAGGCGGAAGCTGTCCTCTGCCGCATCCACGAACGAACGGTTGGCGCGGAGCTGCTCGGTTATCGTGCCGCGCCGTGCCAGCGCATCGGCCACATCGCGGAAGGCCGCCTGGATCGCGCCCTCATAGCCTGCGATGGCCGCATCGCGCTGCGCCTGGGTCTGCGCCACGCCCGCCTGCGCAGCACCGCCAGCAAACAGCGAATAGCGCACATTGACACCCGCCGAATAGTTGAACGCCGCGCCGGTAAACAGCGTGGACAGCGCATTGCTGGCAAGCCCGGCAAGCCCTGTCAGCGTGATGCGCGGGAACAGCGCTGCGCGCGCGGCACCGATCTCCGCATTGGCGGCGCGCAGTTCATATTCGGCCTGCATCACGTCGGGGCGGCGCAGCAGGATCGTCGAATCAAGCCCTGCCGGAAGTGTGCGCACCGCCTCGCCTGCATCGGCGATCGACTGCGGCAGCAGCGCCGTATCGACAGGTGCGCCGACGAGCAGTTGCAGCGCATTCACGTCCTGCGCCAGCGCCGTGGTCTGCTGCGCGATATCGGCCTCGGCGGTCGCCAGTATCTGCTCGGCCTGACGCAGATCGGTGCGCGGAGCGATGCCGCCCTCCAGCCGCAGCCGGGTCAGCTTCACCCGCTCGCGCGCATTGGCGGCGGTATCCTCGGCCAGCTTGAGCAGCGACCGGTCGGCGGCATAGGTCAGCCAGGCATCGGCAACATCGCCGATCAGCGTCAGCCGCGTCGCGCGCGCCGCTGCCTCGGTGCCAAAATAGCGGTTGAGCGCCGCGTCGGACAGCGACTGCAAGCGCCCGAACAGGTCGATCTCGAAGGCAGTGTTGCTGACATCGGCGGTATAGCGGACCCCGGCGGTCGACCGGCTGGCCGTCGGGCTGTTGCCGATATCGACATCCTGGTTGCGGTTCTGGTTGGCGGTGCCGTTGTCGAATTGCGTCCTGCCTGCCGCCACGCCGATCTGCGGCAGCTGGCTGGCGCGCTGGATGCGGAACTGCGCGCGCGCCGCCTCGATATTCGCGGCCGCCACGCGCAGGTTGCGGTTATTGGCAAGCGCCTGCTCGATCACCTGCGCCAGACGCGGGTCGGCAAATACCTCGCGATAGCTCATCACCGGCAGCGCCGCCTCGCTCTGCGCAAGATAGGCATCGCCCACCGGCCAGGAGGCCGGAACCGGCAGGTCGGGCTGGACATATTTGGGCGCCATAGAGCAGCCCGAGAGCAGCGCCAGCGCGATCAAAGGTGCCGCGCGCCTCATGCTGCACCTTCATTGGGCTTGGGCTCGCCGATGTGCAGCTTCTTGAGCGTGTCGCGCGTCGTACGGCGGACCAGCACGAAGAACAGCGGGATGAAGAAGATCGCCAGCACCGTCGCGGTCAGCATGCCGCCGATCACCGATGTGCCGATCGCGATGCGGCTGTTCGCCCCTGCGCCGCTCGACAGGGCGAGAGGCAGCACGCCGAAGATGAATGCCAGGCTGGTCATCAGAATGGGCCGCAGACGCAGGCGCGCGGCCTCAAGCGCAGCATCGATGACGCGCGCGCCGCGCTTTTCCGCCTGCTCGGCAAATTCGATCACCAGAATGGCGTTCTTCGCCGCCAGCCCCATGGTGGTGAGCAGGCCGATCTGCAGATAGACGTCATTCTCCAGCCCGCGCAGCGTCACCGCGAACACCGCCCCGACCAGGCCCAATGGGATCACCAGCATCACCGCAACGGGGATCGTCCAGCTTTCGTAAAGCGCAGCCAGGCAGAGGAAGACGACGAGCAGCGACAGCGAATAGAGCAATGGTGCCTGGCCCGAGGACAGTCGTTCCTGGAATGAAAGCCCTGACCAGGCCACGCTGACCCCCGGGATCTCCTTGGCCAGCTCCTCGATCCGGTCCATCGCCGCGCCGGAGCTCTGCCCCGGTGCCGCCTGGCCTTCATACTGGAAACTCGGATAGCCCTGGAAGCGCGACAGCGTCGTCGGCGTGGTCGACCAGCGGGTGCGGGAGAATGCCGAGAATGGCGCCATCTGCCCGTCATTGCCGCGCACGAACCAGCGGCCGATATCATCGGGCGTCGCGCGATAGGGCGCATCAGCCTGCACGAACACGCGCTTCACCCGGCCACGGTCGATGAAATCATTGACATATTGCCCACCCCAGGCCGCCGACAGCGTGGTGTTGACGTCATTCTGGTTGAGCCCCAGCGAGGCCAGCTTGGGCTGGTCGATATCGACCTGCAGCGTCTGCACATCGGGCAGTTCGCCCAGCCGCACGCCCGCGAGCACCGGGTCATTTTCCGCCAGTTCCAAAAGCTTGTCGCGCGCTTCTGCGAACTCCTCTCGGCTCATGCCGCTGGTGTTCTGCAACTGCAGGCTGAAGCCGTTGGTCTGGCCCAGCCCGCGTATCGCGGCCGGCACCAGCACATTGACCTGCGCATCGCGAAAGGCGGAGAAGGCCTTGGTCGCCCGCTCGCTGATCGCATCGGCAGAATCTGCTGCACCGGTGCGATCGGACCAGTCGACAAAGTTGACGAAGCCCTGGCCGGTATTCTGGCCTGCCGCGCCCTGCCCGCCACCGGCCACGCTGAACATCACCGCGATATTCTTGCGCTCGTCATTGAGCATGTACTTCTCGATCGCCAGCTGCACTTCGCGTGTGCGCCCCTGGGTCGCGCCGGCCGGCAGGCGGAACTGCAGCCGCGCCGCGCCCTGATCCTCGGTCGGCAGGAACCCTGTGGGCAGCCGCACGAACAGCGCGACCAGCAGTACCAGCACGATCGCATAGATCGCCATGAACAGCCATTTGCGATCGACCACCTTTTCGACCGCCGCGACATAGCGGTCGGTCCCGCGGGCAAAGCCGTGGTTGAACCAGCGCTGCGCGCGCTCCATCCGCTGCGCGCCCCAGGGCCAGCTGCGCTTCAACCGACTCTCCCGCTCGGTCCCGTCATGCTTTTTCTGCTTGAGCAGCGTCGCGGTCAGCGCCGGACTGAGGATCAGCGCGACCAGCGCCGACAGCACCATGGCCGAGACGATGGTGATCGAGAACTGGCGATAGATGACGCCGGTCGACCCGCCGAAAAATGCCATCGGCAGGAACACGGCAGACAGCACCACGGCAATCGCCACCAGTGCCACCTGGATCTCGCCCATCGACTTGATGGTCGCTTCCTTGGGCGTCATGTCGGGATTTTCGTCGAGCAGGCGCTCGACATTCTCGACCACCACGATCGCATCATCAACCAGCAGGCCGATAGCCAGCACAAGCCCGAACAGGGTCAGCGTATTGATCGAGAAATCCGCAAGATAGAAGATCGCGAACGTCCCCAGCAGCACCACCGGCACCGCGATGGTCGGGATCAGCGTCGCGCGCCAGCTTTGCAGGAAGACGAACATCACGATGACGACCAGAATGATCGCCTCGATCAGCGTCTGCACCACCTCCTCGATCGACAGCCGGATGAAGGCGGTCGAATCATTGGCATAGGCCACGTTGTAACCCGGAGGAAAGCTCGACCGTGCGTCGGCCACGGCCTGCTTGACCAGATCGGCAGTGGCCAGCGCGTCCGCGCCGGGGGCCAGCGAAATCGCCAGGCCCGCGCCCGGATGGCCGTTGATGCGGCTGGAGGCGGAATAGTTTTCCGCGCCCAGCTCCACCCGGGCGACATCGCCCAGCTTGACGATCGCGCCGCTCTGTTCGGACTTGAGGATGATCGCCTTGAATTCGTCCACCGTGCGCAGGCGCGATTGCGACGTGACCGTGGCGTTGAGCCGGTTGCTCTCCGGCTGCGGCAGCCCGCCGACCTCACCTGCGGCGACCTCGGTATTCTGGTTGCGGATGGCGGTGACGATGTCGCCCGGCATCAGCCCGACAGAGGCGAGACGATCGGGATCGAGCCAGATGCGCATCGCATATTGCGATCCGAACACGTTGGTTTCCCCGACACCATCGATGCGCGACAGGGTATCCTGCAGGTTCGACACCAGAAAGTCCGACACATCGATATTGGTGCTGCGGTCGGTCTCGTCATAGACGCCGACGATGAACAGGAAATCGGGGTTCGATTTGGTTACGCGCAGCCCCTGTTGCTGCACCTGCTGCGGCAGACGGGCGAGCGCCTGCTGCACCTGGTTCTGCACCTGCACCTGCGCAATATCCGGGTCGGTGCCCTTTTCGAACGTCGCGCTGATCGTCACCTGCCCGCGCGAGGTGGAGCTGGAGTTGAAATACAACAGCCCGTCGATGCCGGTCAGCTGCTGCTCGATAATCTGGGTGACGCTGTTTTCCAACGTGTCCGCCGAGGCTCCGGGAAAGGTCGCGCGGATGTTGACCTGGGGCGGGGCGACATCGGGATATTGCTCGACCGGCAGCAGATAGATCGCGCCGACGCCTGCCAGCATCGTGATGATTGCCAGCACCCAGGCAAAAATCGGTCGCTCGATGAAGATGCGCGACATCGCCGCGCCTCAGCCTTTGGTGTCGGGCTTGGGCGGCGCGATCACCTGAGGCTTGCTGGCCGGAACGGGCCGGATCGGCGCGCCGGGCTTGATCTTGGCCAGGCCCTGGACGATCACCTTGTCGCCGGGCTTCAACCCGCTGGTCACGACCCAGTCATTGCCGACCGCACGATCGGCAGTCACCTTGCGCTCTGCGGCCTTGTTGCCCGCATCAACCACGAACACGCTCGCATCGCCGCGCGCATTGTGCGTGACCGCCGCCTGCGGCACCAGAATGGCATTGGTGTTGATCGCCTGATCGAAGCGCGCCCGCACGAACATGCCGGGCAGCAACAGGCCTTGCGGGTTGGAGAAGCGCGCGCGCAGGGTCACCGTACCGGTCGCGGCATTGACCATGACCTCGGAAAACTGGACGACGCCGCGCGGCCCGTATTCGCTGCCATCTTCCAGCACCAGCGACACCTCGGCACTGGCCGGAACCGAGCCGCCCTGCGCCAGCGAGCGGCGCAGCGTGAGCAGGTCGGCGCTCGATTGCTGGATATCGACAAAGACCGGATCGACGCCCTGGATCACCGCCAGCGGTTCGGCCTGGTTGCCGGTGACCAACGCGCCGACCGTGAACAATGACCGCCCGATACGCCCGGTGATTGGCGCTGGTACCCGAGTGAACTGCAGATTGACATTGGCGGTCTGCACCTGCGCACGGCCCTGTTGCACGGCGGCTGCCGCCTGGCGTGATGCGGCGAGCGCGTCGGTATAGTCCTGCATCGCCACCGCCTGCGCCTCGGCCAGCGGCTTCAGCCGTTCGGCCCGGATGCGCGTGGCTTCGGCATTGGCGATCGCGCTGTTCAGGTTGGCGCTCGCCTCTGCGGTGGCGGCGCGATACAGGCGCTGGTCGATTTCGTACAAGGTCTGCCCGGCGCGGACGATGGCCCCTTCGGTAAAGAACCGGCGGCGGATCAGCCCGGTAACCTGCGGGCGGACCTCGGACATCTCGAATGCGGCAATCCGCCCGGCGAGCTCGACCGCCACCGGCACCGCACTGGCCTTGACCACGACATAGCCGACTTCGGGCACCGGGCGCTGCCGGCCCTTGCCCTCATCACCGCCCGAACACCCGGCAAGCGCCAGCGCCGCCATCCCGACCAGGGCAAAGCGTGGCATGAGCGTTCGTGTCTGGCGAACGGGACGAAAAATAGCGGACTCGCAGAAACTCGGGGACACCGTATACGATGGAAGACCGTATCTAGGTCCTTAACCCATGACAGGGCAAGATTGTTTCAGGCGCTATTAATTTTTTATTCATGCCATCAGGCGTGGCCAACTTCCTTGATGGGCACCAGAGGGTCTGCGAGCTGGGCCAGGTCGAGCGGGATGTTGTCCACGATCGCCTTTCGTCCCTGAACATAGTCCTTGGTCGCGTTGACGCAATCAAGCGCGATCACCTTGCCACCGCGGAGATAGATGACCGAGAAGCTGCGGCTCGCCGGGTCGCCGCGCACCAGTTCCTGTTCGTAATCGATTGACAGTCCCACCGTCTGCAGGCGCAGGTCATACTGGTTGGACCAGAACCAGGGGATCGCGTGATAGGCCTGGGGTTCGCCCATGATGTGGGCGGCGGCGACCTTGGCCTGATCGTTGGCGTTCTGAACCGATTCGAGGCGGATGACGCGGTCGTTGGCGAACGGGTTGGCGTGCGCGGCGCAATCGCCGATCGCATAGATATCGGGCAGGCTGGTGCGGCAATATTCATCGACATCGACGCCGTTGCCGCCTGCGGCCCCCGCAGTCATCAGCGGGCCGGTCTGTGCAATGATGCCGATGCCGACAATCACCATGTCCGCCGCAATCCGCTCCCCATTGCCGCACTGCACGGCCACGGCGTGCCCCGCCTCGTCGGTCTCGATATGGTCAACGGTATAGCCCGTGCGCAGATCGACACCGTGCGCGCGGTGCTCCTCCTCGAAAAAGGCCGAGAGCGATGGCCCCGCGACGCGCGACAGCACGCGGTCGAGCGCCTCGATCAACGTCACCTGCTTGCCCAGCTTGCGCATCACGGCCGCCGCTTCCAGCCCGATATAGCCGCCACCGATGATCGCGACGCTGGTGGTCGTCTCCAGCCGCGCCATGATCTTGTCGACATCCGCGCGGGTGCGCACCGCAAACACGTTGCGCGCATTGCTGCCCTGGCAATCGAGCATGCGCGGCGATCCGCCTGTGGCCCAGATCAGCTTGCCATAGCCCAAAGTCGCGCCGCCGCTCAGCGTCAGCACATGCGCGACCGGATCGACGCCGGTCACGCGCTTGCCCTGCTGCAGATCGATATTGCGCTCGGCCCAGAAGGCTTCGGGCCGCAACAGGATGCGCTCGAACGGCTTGTCGCCTGCGAGATATTCCTTGGACAGCGGCGGGCGTTCATAGGGGGGGAAGGATTCGTCGCCGATCAGCCCGATCGAGCCATCAAAGCCCATCTGGCGCAGGCAGATCGCGGCCTGTGCCCCGGCATGGCCCGCGCCCACGATGGCGATGTCATAGCTGTCCTGCACGGCGTCCTCTCCTTCGCTTCACCCCCTGCCCTTACGGCATCGGCTGCCATCTGCCGTTAGAGCCTGCAGAACACAAGCCCACAAGCGCCGCGATGCGTTGTTCGCGCAGTTTGCATGCAATTTGGTTTGACCACAGCGCATCGTGCAATTATAGGGCGCGGCCTGCACCGGCCAATGGCCAGTGCCTGCCTGGATGGCGGAGTAGCTCAGCTGGTTAGAGCGGCGGAATCATAATCCGTAGGTCGGGGGTTCAAGTCCCTCCTCCGCTACCATCCCTCGCGCAACGTACGCGATAGATTTGCTTGCGCATGAATCAGAAAATTGCGGCGCGATCTGCCTGAATTATAACATATTGTCTGGACAGGTCGCGCGGCATGCCGATAGGCATGGGGCTGGGCGTGGGCATTGCTATGGGGCCAGCACGCGTCCTTAAGGGTGTGGTTGTCATGGACGGGCAAATTCCTTGAGCCAGCCGGAACAATCGGATCGCAGGCTGGATGGCTGGAAAGCGATCGCGGGCTATTTCCGCCGCGACCGGACGACCGTGATGCGCTGGGCGCGCGAGCGCGACCTTCCGGTCCACCGCCTGCCGGGGGGCAAGCAGGGTTCCGTCTTCGCCTATGAGCATGAACTGGCTGCCTGGGCGGGACGGGCCGAGCAGCTTGATCTGAACGAAATGGCCGCTGCAGGGCCCACCGCTCCCCTGGACCTTGCCGGTCCGACCGATCCCCCGCCGGCCGACACCCGGCCCGATGTGGCGGCTGCACCTCCGCCCCGTGGCAAACGCCTTTTCGTCGGCGCAGGGGTCGTCATCGCCATTGCTGCGCTGGTCGGCGCGACCGTGACACTCACCGATTATCTCGCGCCTGCCCAGTCCCCTGTCGACCGCGCCGCAGCCTTGCCGCACAATGCCAAGGTTGTTTCCGATTATGTCGCCGCGCGCGATCTGTGGGCGCGGCGCACGCCCGCCGACCTGCGCCGCGCGATCGGCCTGTATGAAAAGGTGATCGCGGCGGACAAGGATTTCGCCCCCGCTTATGCCGGTCTTGCCGAAGCGTGGCTGATCTACCGCGAATATGGCGCAGCGACCGAAAGCCGGGCCTATAGCGCCGCCAAGTCCGCAGTCGAACAGGCGCTGGCGCTCGACAGCCAGCTGGCCGCCGCGCACCGCGCCAATGGCTTCATCCAATATTGGTGGAGCTATGACGCGCAACGCTCGGTCGATTCGTTCCAGCGCGCGCTGGCGCTCGACCCGCGCGATGGGCTGACGCATTTCTGGTACGCCAATGTGCTGTCCGATCTGGGCCAGGATGCCGCCGCCCAGCGCGCTTATGATACCGCGCAACTGATGCTGCCCGGCACCCCCGCCATCGCGGTCGAGCGCGCCTGTGCGCACTGGCAGGCCGGGCGCGACCGGCGCGCGGTGATGGAACTGGAGCAGCTGAAGTCGCAATATCCCGAGGATGCGACCATCCGCAATTGCCTGGCCTGGGCGCATATCTCGCGCGGCGATATCAAGGCCTATGCGCGCGAATATCGCGTGCTCGCCAATTTGCGCGATGTGCCGGAGATGAAGCGGCTTTCGACCGAGCTCGATCAGGCGATCGTGCGCGATGTCGCGACCGCGCATATGGTGCTGGTGGCCGAGGCGCGGCGCGAATTTGCCGAGGGCGAGCGCAAGACGCGCATGACGCCCGCGTTCCACGCATCGTGCATGGGCGACCGGGCGACGCTGGTGACGCTGCTCAGACAGGCCTCGACGCTCGGCGAACGCTGGTATTCGGCAACGCTCAACAAGCGCATCGCGGAAAAATGGCGCGGCGATGCAGAAGTGCAGCAGCTGCTGCGCAAGGTGGTGATCGCCACGCCCAAGGTCGATCTTTCCTGATGTAACGGCACAACGCCTGCGTTACCCCGCCATTTTCTGGCATTTACGACAATTTGCAACAGACCGCTTGCGCGCCGTTCGGCTTAGACTTGCCATGGTCTGATCGACGGCGTCCGGGGTAATTCGTCGACCCAAAATGGCTGCTGGCCAAACTTCGTGCCCGGGCACCGTCGATCAGGCCAACTGCGATGATCCCCTGGGGAGCAATCGATGGCGCGAACCTGGCCTGTCCTGCTGCTGCTTATGGCGGTGCTGGCGCTCGTCCTTGCCTGGCCGCGCGACACTGCCCGCGCGCAGATGCTCGCCTTCGCCTCGCCGATGGAGGCCAACGCAGCTGGCCGGATGCAGCGGGTCCAGGCCGATCTCGCCCGCAATGTCGAAAGCTGGCAGGGTCGGCGCGACTGCCGCTCTCCCCGCCGCGCGCGTGCGGCGCTCAAGCCGGTGCTCGCCCGCTGGCTGGGCCATCGCATGATCGACCACCCGCAAGGCAGGCTCGCGCGCTGGGGCTATCATTCAGGCGATATCTGGCACGAGGCGCAGATCGTCGACGGTCAGCAGCAGTGCCGCGCAGGCTTCCGCCGGATCATCGCCTATGCCGATTTCCGCTGAACCCGCACAGCGACAGCCTCAGGCCTCTGCGAGCAGTTTTTCGCTCAGCGTCCAGAGCCGTTCCGCGCTGTCCT
The DNA here is from genome assembly GCA_026625625.1 of Blastomonas sp. SL216. Classification (NCBI taxonomy): domain Bacteria; kingdom Pseudomonadati; phylum Pseudomonadota; class Alphaproteobacteria; order Sphingomonadales; family Blastomonadaceae; genus Blastomonas; species Blastomonas sp. SL216. The sequence continues at coordinate 223,801 of CP113055.1, read as the reverse complement.
GGTTCACCGCGTGCGGCTCGACATCGCGGTAGCGCACCGGCTGGGGACCGGACAGCGCAGCGACGTTGCAATCCTCGCAATAGACCCCGCCCTTGCCTTCCAGCAGCGGGCTGGTTGCCGCCCAGAGCGTCGTCGTGCAGCCCTGGCTGGGCGATTTGAACATCGCGCGCGCGCCGTCCGAAATCTCGCCCTGTTCGTTGAGCCAGCCCAGCACGATCATCTCTTCGGTCGGCAGGTGGCGCTGCAGAGGGGTAAAGATGCCGCCTGGGTGCACGGCAAAGGCCATGCCGCCACTTTCGGCCAGCCGCGCATTGAGGCCCAGCGCGAACAGGCTGTTGGCGGTCTTGGACTGGCCATAGGCCTTCCATTTGTCATAGCTGCCATCGGTCCAGTTGGGATCGTCCCAGCGGATGTCGGACAGCTTGTGGCCGGTGGAAGACAGCGCGACCACGCGCGGGCTCTCGGTCCGCTGGAGCAGCGGCAGCAGCATGGTGGCGAGCGCGAAATGGCCCATATGGTTGGTGCCGAACTGCAATTCCCAGCCCGGCCCCACGCGCATTTCCGGGCACGCCATCACGCCTGCATTGTTGATCAGCAGGTCGAGCGCGGTGTTGTCGGCGGCAAAGTCCAGCGCGAAACGGCGGACCGAGGCGATGTCGCTCAAGTCCATCGGCGCGATGCGGATATCGCCCGGCATCCCGGCGAGCGCCGCATTGGCCTTTTCGGTATCGCGCGCGGGCACGGTGACCGACGCGCCCGCTGCCGCCAGCGCGCGCACCGTTTCCAGCCCGATGCCCGAATAGCCGCCGGTGACGATGACCACCTTGCCCTTCAGATCGATCCCGGCCAGCACCTCATGCGGTTCGCTGTGGCGGCCAAACGGGGAATCGACAGGCTTCTGGTGGTCGGCAATCATCGGCGGCTCTCCTTGCGCTCGGGGCGCTTCAGGCGAGCGCCTCTTCGAGCGGACAATAGGCATAACCCAGGTCGTCCGCCACTGCCTTGTAGGTCACCTGCCCGTTCCAGACGTTGAGCCCCGCCGCCAGGTGCGGATCGCTGCGCAGCGCATCCTTCCAGCCCTTGTCGGCCATGCGCAGCATGTGCGGCAGCGTCACGTTGTTCAGCGCATAGGTGCTGGTGCGCGCGACCGCGCCGGGCATGTTGGCGACGCAATAATGCACGATGCCATCGACGATATAGGTGGGGTCGGCATGGGTGGTGGCGTGGCTGGTCTCGAAGCACCCGCCCTGGTCGATCGCGACATCGACCAGCACCGCGCCGGGCTTCATCGTGCCCAGCATCTCGCGCGTCACCAGCTTGGGCGCAGCGGCCCCGGGGATCAGCACCGCGCCGATCACCAGATCCGCATTGGCCACGCTGTCGGCAACATTGGAAACATTGGCAAAGCGCGTCTTGGCCCGCGCCTCGAAATAATAGCCCAGGCGTTCAAGCACTTCAGGATTGCGATCCAGGATCGTCACGTCGGCACCCAGTCCTGCGGCCATCTGCGCGGCATTGAAACCGACGACACCGCCGCCGATGATGCAGACATTGCCCGGCAGCACGCCCGGAACACCGCCCAGCAGGATGCCGCGGCCGCCATGCGCCTTTTCGAGCGCGGTTGCGCCCGCCTGGATCGACATGCGCCCCGCGACCTGGCTCATCGGCTTCAGCAGCGGCAGGCCGCCGCTCGCATCGGTCACCGTTTCATAGGCAATGCACACCGCCTTGGAATCGACCAGATCCTTGGTCTGCTCCGGATCGGGTGCCAGGTGCAGATAGGTGAACAGGATCTGCCCTTCGCGCAGCATCGCGCGTTCGATCGACTGCGGCTCCTTGACCTTCACCACCATCTCGCACTCGGCGAAGATCTCGGCTGCGGTGTCGATCAGCTTCGCGCCCGCGCGCTGATAATCGCTGTCCTTCGCGCCGATGCCCAGGCCCGCGCCGGTCTGCACCCATACTTCATGCCCGTGCTGCACCAACTCGCGGGCGCTTTCGGGCGTCATGCCGACGCGATATTCGTGGTTCTTGATTTCCTTGACGGTGCCTACGCGCATGACAGTCTTCTCCTGCTGGTTTTATGCCCCCAGGTTTACTGTGCCCTCCTGCCCTGCGCGAGAGATTTTGTTATTTTATTACATTATTGCGTAATTTTCCGAATCGGGACCGGAATGTTGCAAATATCCGCGCCCCCGGCAGGGATATTGAAGAACGCGTCCTTCCGGTTCTTGCGGGCATCGGCATAGGCCGCAAACGACTCGCTCAGGCTGTCCAGATATTCGAACTTCGGGCGCTGAGCTTCCGGCAAGTCGCTGACCAGCCTTACCGAGCGAATAGCCGTGCGCTCCTCCGCAGTCTCGTAAAAACCCAGCGGACCGGTCCCTCGCGCCAGGCTGGACATATGTTCGATACCCTCGATCACGCGCCCGACCAGCGCGATGTTGCGATCCAGGTGCCGCGGCGCATGGCCGATGACAGTGTAAAGCTCCGCCCCGCTTCCCATATCGGGTGAAAGATTGCGGCCTACGCCCACCATGCCATAGCAGTGCACCGGCCAGGCCTCATAGGTGGGCGGCACCCCCGCTATCGCGCCAGTGCGAACCCTGGGTCCGTTGGCCATTGGCCAGGACTTGTAGAAATGCGGATTGCGGACATAGCTGTCGGGCCCCAATACGGGCGGCGGGCTGCGAAAATCCGCAGGGCCGCCTTCACCGCTATGGTTCGGTAGCCGGGCGGCATAGCCATTGCCCCCCCTCTCGCCGGCTTCGACAAGGGGTTTTACCTCCTTGGGCAAGGGACGCGCCTTCGCCTCATCCTCGGCATCGGGATCGCCCCATTGCACGACATAATTGTCCTGCACCCGCACGATCGCGGTGCCGTCCCACCAGTGTGCCGTCGCAAGCTTGCGGATATTCGCCACCCAGGGCTGGCTGATCGGCGCAGCGATCAACTGGATGACCACCCGGCGCGGTTTGCCCTTCGCATCTGGCGCAAGCTCCATCACCAGCAGGTCCTCGGGCGCGATCTGCACCCAGTCCCCGGCGGGCGCGGCGGCGATGATATCGCCCGGCCCCGGATTGGCGGGCGGCGGATCGCTCGCGGCGAGCAGGCAGAGCGGCAACAGGGCGGCGGCAGAGCGCAACGCGGCGGAGCGGAATCGGCTATGGGTCATTGCGCGGACGCTAACACGGCGCACAGGCTTGCGAAACCGCCGTCCGCCGTGCCACAGTGCCCGGGTGTTTTGAGGGAGACACGCATGGCCCTGCCCGACGAGGATGACGACACCCCATTGGCGATGCGCAACAGCCGGTCGACGCTCGACCGGCTGCTCGACGACATGATCGAACAGCCCGAACGCCTGCCCGCGATCGCCGCCAGCATTCACGAGGTGTTCGGGGAAACGCGTGCCGTCATGGTGCTGGACATGAGCGGCTTTTCACGCACCACCCAGCGCCACGGCGTGGCGGCCTTCCTGCTGATGGTCCATCAGATGAAGCGCCTGGCCCTGCCCGAGATCGAGGACCATAGCGGCCTGCTGATCAAGGCCGAGGCCGACAATCTCTATTGCCTGTTCGACAATACCGATGATGCGGTCCGTGCCGCGCGCGCGATCATGCGACAACTGGGTGCGGCCAACATGGTGCTGCCGGAAGACCGCAAGCTCTATGCCTCGATCGGCATCGGCTATGGTGACGTGCTCAACATCGACGACGAGGATGTGTTCGGCGACGAGATGAACCTCACCTGCAAGCTGGGCGAGGACGTCGCACAGCGCAGCGAGATCCTGCTCACCGAAGGCGCACGCGCCACGCTGACGCTCAAGACCGTCGAGACCCGTCCCGAACAGGTGAGCATTTCCGGCCTGGTGCTGTCCTATCATCAGGTCGTCTGAAGGCCTTACCGCCCCCCAGCCCTGTCCCGCCCGGTCCGCTCGGATCGCATCACATGCGCACGCAAAGCACGCTTGCACGATCGCACGCTTGCCTATAGGGGGTCGCCTTCCAGGACATGCGGAGCGGTGGCCGAGTGGTCGAAGGCGCTCGCCTGGAAAGTGAGTATACGTCAAAAGCGTATCGAGGGTTCGAATCCCTCCCGCTCCGCCACTAACTTCTGATTTTGTGGATCGTGCTTCAAATTCAGGCATCGTCTGCCCGATTGCACGCACGGCGTGCAAATCCGCGCGCGGATCGGGCTTGAGCAAACCTGATCAGACCGAACCATTCACCAGGGAGTAGCGCGGGGCTTGGCGACATGTCGCTTCCATCGCCTGCGGATCACGCATGAAAATCGTGTTGCGTTCACCGCCTGTGACCGGATGAATCTTGCGCGCCTCCCAGTCATAGCGGCAAGGCGTGAAACCCCGATTGCTCAGTGTGCTCATGATGGCATCGTCAACGACGCCATAGCGTTCGCCAGATCCGTTGGTTTCGATCAGCACCGCCTTGACCGCAGTCGAATCAAGCACTTTGCTGGCACCATTCAGCACCGGCACCTCATGGCCCTCGACATCGATCTTGAGCACCACCGGTCGGCGGTCACCGCACAGATCGTCAAGCGTCATGACCGGCACCTCGCAGGTAGCCAGGTTTTCGCCAGGCAGGGCGACCCGGTTCATCGTGTCCAAACCGACCGTGAAGGTGATCTTCCCGGCACGGTCGGACAGACCGCAACAATGCGCCTCAACCCGCTGTTCCAGACCATTAATCCGGATGTTTGCAGACAGCCGCTCAAAGGTCGCCGGTAGCGGCTCAACGCTCAGCACGTCGGCCCCGACCGCTCCGCCGGCAAGGACCGTGTAGCTGCCTACATTGGCGCCAATGTCCGCGAACAGGTCGCCCGGCCGCAACGCGTGCAACACAAAGGCCATCTCGTCGAGCTCGTGCAGGCCGCAATACCAATTGCCCGTGGCACCGGTCATGCCCCTGCTGACCATCAACCCCGTGCCGGCGACAAAGGGAAGATAAATCGGCCCGCCAACCAATCGGCTGGCGATCTGCCATCGAGCGAAGCGCCCTACCGCTTGCAATGGCGCCGCGCGATTGAGTGGGTGAGACGTTATGAACTTCATCAAGCCAATCGGATTCAACAGGACCTCCTTCCTGCCATCGAATGATGACAGTCATTGCCCCCTCATGGATTGGTTTAGCTTTCGTTCGATATTTTCGAATCAGAGACTTCGTACATTAAGCACATTACCCTGATCTTGTATCAAAAATAGCATGATAATCCCTCAAAATGACGGATTTCATGATCCAAAACTACATATATTGGTTTATAAATATACTAGTGAAATTAATCCAATAAACCAATTTTATATTGCGGCACAAAACGTATACTATTTCGCCTGTCATTATGGACATGAACAATCTCGCGACTAGAAATGCCATCGCGCCAAGGCATCGCACTACAAGCACAACCCTGGCATTCAGTCGGTTCCCGAGAATTCAACCTACGCCTCAGCGCCACCGGCTCGACCTGTTTGCGGCGCAGCGCTTCCTGCTCTGCGGCACTTTAGTGCGCAAAATCGCGCTTCACGGGGAACCTTCCAAAGCTTCGCGGCTTGGGAATTTTCAAGGAGACCGCGATGCCCGATGAATTAATGGTGAATGGAGTGCCGCACGCGCTGCCGGAGGATCCGCGCGTGACGCTGCTCGATTTTCTGCGCCACGATCTGGGGCTGACCGGCACCAAAAAGGGTTGCGATCATGGCCAGTGCGGCGCGTGTACGGTGATCGTCAACGGCATGCGCATCAACAGCTGCCTGTCGCTGGCAGTAATGCACGAAGGCCATCAGGTCACGACGATCGAGGGGCTGGGCATTCCCGACGCGCCATCGCCCCTGCAACAGGCCTTTCTGGACCATGACGGTTTCCAATGCGGTTATTGCACCCCGGGCCAGATCTGCTCCGCCACCGCCATGCTGGACGAGATTGCCAATCACTGGCCCAGCGATGCGAGCGAAACGCTCGAGGGGCCTTACGAGCCGAGCGGTGAGGAAATTCGCGAGCGGATGAGCGGCAATCTGTGCCGCTGCGGCGCTTATGCCAACATCATCGCCGCGATCAGCGAAGTGGCGGCACAAACGGCTGCGGCGCCGGCGGAGACGGTTGCATGAGGCCTTTCCAGTATCAGCGCGCGCATTCGCCCGGCGATGCGGCCCAATGTCTTGCAGCACCCAATGCGATGCTGATCGCAGGCGGCACCAATCTGCTGGACCTGATGAAGTTGCAGGTAGCAACGCCCGATCATCTCGCCGATATCGGCCGGATCGGGTTCGACAGCATCCAGGACCTGCCCGATGGCGGGCTGCGCATCGGTGCGCTGGTCACCAATACCGCTGCCGCCGTGCACCCGCGCGTCAGGGCCGATTATCCCGTGCTCGCCCGCGCCATCCTGGCCGGCGCGACGCAGCAGCTGCGCAACAAGGCGACTACCGGCGGCAATCTGTGCCAGCGCACGCGCTGCTATTATTTCATGAATGTCGACCAGCCATGCAACAAGCGCAATCCGGGCAGCGGCTGCGGCGCGATTGGCGGCATCAACAAGCTGCACGCGGTGCTGGGGGCGAGCGACGAGTGCATCGCCACCTATCCCGGCGACATGGCCGTGGCCTTGAGCGCGCTCGACGCGCAGGTCGTGATTGCCGGTGCGGGCGGAGACGAGCGCACGGTGCCGGTGCGCCATTTCCATCGCTTGCCTGGCGACACGCCGTGGATCGACAATGTGCTGGAACCGGGCGAGATTATCCTCTCGGTCGTCCTGCCGCCGCCGGTGCGCGCGACGCAGATTTACCGCAAGGTTCGCGAACGATCCTCCTACGCCTTCGCGCTGGTGTCGATCGCTGCCGTGGTGGAGATGGCGGGCGGCCAGTTCACGCGGGCAGACCTGGCCTTTGGCGGTCTGGCCCACAAGCCGTGGTACGATCCGCGCATCGCCGCATTGCTGGTCGGCAACGCGCCCTCACCCGAACTGTTCGATCAAGCGGCCGACCTGCTACTCGAAGGCGCGCAAGGCCAGGGCGACAATGACTTCAAGATACCGCTCGCCCGGCGAACGCTGCATGCGGTGCTGGCACAGGCCGTGGAGCAAGCAGCATGACCGTGCATGTCAAGCAGGACAAGCCTGCCACCGATAACCGCCTGGACACGATGCAGCAGGGCATTATCGGCCAGCCGGTCTCGCGGATCGAGGGTCTGGCCAAGGTCACCGGAACCGCGCCCTATGCCGCCGAATATCAGGTGGAAGGCTGCGCCGAGGGCGTTCTGGTCACCGCCACGATCACGCGCGGAACCGTGCTGCGCATCGATAGCGCCAGCGTGCTCGGCATGCCCGGCGTGATCGCGGTCATCGACGATGAGCGGCTGACGACGCGGCCAGCGCAGGGCACCGCCAACAAGGCGCCGAAACAGGAACCGCGCACCGTCTGCTATTGGGGACAGCCCATTGCGCTCGTCGTCGCGGAGACGTTCGAGCAGGCGCGCGATGCCGCCAGGCAGCTGGTTGTCGAATATCATTCGGCAGAAGGCGCGCCGGTCGATCCCGATACGGCCGAGGCGGAAGAACAGGAGGACGAGACGGTCCGCGAAGGCAATCTGGACAAGGCCATGTCCGATGCCGCTTTTGCGGTCGATGTTGCCTTCACCACCAAGGGGCATGCTTCTGCCGCGATGGAACCGCATGCGGCGATCGCCCAATGGGACGGCGAGAAGCTGACTGTCCATGCATCGCTGCAGATGCTGAACTATAACATCACCGAACTGGCCGATGCGCTGGGCCTGCCCGAAGACAAGATCCGCCTGATTTCGCGTTTTGTGGGCGGCGGTTTCGGCTCTAAGCTGGGGATTAGCGAAGAGCTTGTCGCGGCATCGCTGGCAGCGATTGCGCTGGAGCGCCCCGTGCGTGTCGTGATGTCGCGCCAGCAGGTGTTCGAGAGCATCATCCGCCGGTCGGAAACCACGCAGAGGCTGCGCCTGGCGGCAGATGCCGATGGCAGGCTGACGGGCTTTGGGCATGAGGCGCTGGTCTCCAACCTTCCGGGCGAAAGCTTTGCCGAACCGGTGCTGCAATCATCGCATTTCCTGTATCCGGGTGAACACCGCGAGCTGGTGCTCAAGCTGGCGCGCGTGCACCGGATGACGGCAGGATCGGTGCGTGCACCGGGCGAAGCCGTGGGCATGCCCGCGCTCGAGGCGGCGATGGACATGCTGGCCGAACGGGCTGGCATGGACCCGGTCGAGCTGCGGCTGAAGAACATTCCGGAAAAGGACCCCGAACAGGGCCTGCCTTTCTCTTCGCACAAGCTGGCCGAATGCCTGCGTCAGGGCGCCGAGGCCTTCGGCTGGGACGCAGGCCCGCGCCGCCCGCGCCTGCGCCGCGAGGGCGAGTGGTGGATCGGCACCGGCATGGCCAGCGCAGCGCGCGTCCACAATGTCGCCGAAGCCCGGGCACGCGTCACGCTCAAGGCCGATGGCACCGCTCTGGTCGAAACCGACATGACCGATATCGGCACCGGTACCTATACCATCGTCGCGCAGGTGGCCGGCGAGATGCTCGGGCTGCGGCCCGATCAGGTGCTGGTCGATCTTGGCGATACCAACCACCCACGCGGCCCCGGATCAGGCGGCAGCTGGGGCGCACCCTCGATCGGCTCGGCAGTCTATGTCGCGTGCATGGCCATTCGCGAGGCGCTCGCCGAACGGTTGGGGATCGACGAGACGGCACTGGTCCTGGCCAATGCCAGGGCGGGCGACGGTACAAAGCTGACCGATCTGCTCGGCGGCAAGGATCTCGCGCGCGAAGGCCATTACGAGCCCGGCGACATCACCGATGACTTTCTGGCCTCGGGCTTTGGCGCGTTTTTCGCGCAGGTGCGGGTCAACCATTATACTGGAGAGACACGGGTCGATCGCATGCTGGGCGCATTCGGTTTTGGCCGCGTGCTCAACGCCAAGACCGCGCGCTCGCAATGCCTGGGCGGCATCACCTGGAGCATCGGGATGGCGCTGACCGAGGCGCTGGAATTCGATCCGCGTGACGGCCATCTCGTCAACCGGGACCTGGCCGAATATCATGTCCCCGTCCATCGCGACGTGCCCGATCTGGAGGTGTTGCTGATCGAGGAACGCGACGAAGCGGCGAGCATCATCCAGGCCAAGGGCATTGGCGAGCTGGGCATGTGCGGCGGTGCTGCGGCGATCGCCAACGCCATCTACAATGCCTGTGGCGCGCGCGTTTTCGACTATCCGATGACACCGGACCGGGTGCTTGCAGCCATGCCGGATTGATCGGTGGCTCAGCCTGAATCGGGCCAATCCAGGCGTTTGAGCAAAGCGATTTCAATGGTATAGACCAAATACCCCGATCCCCAGCGAGACCCGTCAAAGTGATGAAAAACCGGAACGTGCCCCGCGCCAGCGGCCTCACGAACAGATGGGCGGTGGCCGGGCTGATCGCCGGGATCGTCTTTTTCGTGCTCAGCGCGGGCGTAGCCTATCTCAACATCGCCAATATGCGGACCAGCGATTCCGCGATCCGCAAGACGCATACGGTGCTCAATGCGCTCGACGACATGCTCGCCGCGACGCTCGACGCGGAAACCGGCCAGCGCGGCTATCTGCTGACGGGGCGCGAGGCCTATCTGGAGCCCTATATCGAGGGCGCGGCGATGGCGCGCGAGAAGCTTGGTCAGCTCGCATCGATAACCCAGGGCGATGCGGTTCAGGCAGACAATGTCGCGCTGCTCAAGCGCAACGTCGAACAGAAGCTGCGCGAACTCGATGGCACGATCCAGCTCCGCCGCACTGCAGGGTTTGATGCGGCACTCGAAGCGGTGGATTCCGACCAGGGCAAGGACGCCATGGATGCGATCCGGGCGCAGATTGCCAGCATGGCGCGCGAGGAGCTGCGCCAGCGCCAGGGGCATATAGCCCAAATGGCCGCAGCCTCGAACACCGCGGTGGTCAGCGCCCTGGTGACGAGCCTGAGCGGCATCGCGCTCACCATCACGATCTTCCTGCTGATGGTGCGCAGCATGCGCCAGCGCGAACGGCAGCAATGGCTGCAACAGGCGCAGGTCGATCTTTCCGCCGCGATGATGGGCGACAAGTCGATTGCCGATCTGGCCACCGCCATTCTCGCCTTTCTGGCCGAAAAGACCGGCAGCCGCGCAGGCGCGTTGTTCAAGGGCGAAGGCGGAAGCTTCGACCGCGCGAGCCTGTTGGGCGTTGCCAACGGTGCAGACGTCCCGCTGAGCTTCGGGTTGAACGAGGGGCTGCTTGGCAAGGCGGCGGTCGATGGCCAGCTGATCGTGCTGAACGACGTTCCGCAGGGTTACCTCACGATCGGATCGGCGCTGGGCAGCGATGTGCCGCGTCATCTGGTGATCGCGCCGACCAAGGCCGACGACCGAGTCAACGGCGTCATTGAACTGGGCTTTTTCGATCCGGTCGATGATCTGGTGATCGATCTGCTGGAACAGTCGAGCGGTGCGATCGGCATTGCGCTGCGATCGGCGCGCTTCCGCACCCGGCTGCAGGATGCACTGGAAGAGACGCAGCGCCAGGCGGGCGAGTTGCAGGCGCAGAGCGAAGAGCTGCGTGTCTCGAACGAGGAGCTGGAGGAACAGGGTGCGGCCTTGCGCGAGACCCAGGCGCGGCTCGAACTGCAACAGGTCGAGCTGGAGCAGACCAACAGCCAGCTCGAGGAACAGGCGCAGGCGCTCGAGACGCAGCGCGATGACCTGGAACGCGCTTCGGCAGCGCTTCAGCTCAAGGCGCGCGAACTGGAACAGGCGAGCCAGTACAAGTCCGATTTCCTTGCCAACATGAGCCACGAGCTGCGCACGCCGCTCAATTCGCTGCTGATCCTGTCCAAGCTGCTCGCCGACAATCCCGACGACAGACTCTCCGAAGAGCAGGTCAAGTTCGCGCGCACGATCTATTCGGCGGGCAACGACCTGCTGGTGCTGATCAACGACATTCTCGATCTGTCGAAGATCGAGGCTGGCCATATCGAGATTCAGGCGGCGCCCGTGCTGACAGATCGCCTGGCCAGCGACATGCAGAAGATCTTCCAGCCGATTGCCGACGAGCGAGGATTGTCGCTGGAGATCAGCCGCGATGCGCACTGCCCGACGACGATCGAGACCGATCGCATGCGGCTGGAACAGGTGATCAAGAACCTGCTGTCCAATGCCCTCAAGTTCACCGAGCGCGGCAGCGTTCGGCTGACCTTCGCGGCGGTCGGCGAAGACCGGATGGCCATCAAGGTGGCCGATACCGGAATCGGCATCGCCAGGGAGCAGCAGGACAGCATCTTCGAGGCCTTCCAGCAGGCCGATGGCACGATCAGCCGCAAATATGGCGGAACCGGCCTTGGGCTGTCGATCTCGCGCGAACTGGCGCGGCTGCTCGGCGGCGCGATCAGCATGGAGAGCACGGTCGATCAGGGCAGCACCTTCACGCTGACCATCCCCGTGGCCTATGATCCGGCCCTGGTGCCGGGGCGACAGCTTGCCGCACCGGCATCCACGCCCACTGCCTCGTCACCCGCCCTGCCCGCTGCCAAGCCCCGGGCCCCACGGGCGCAATCGACGGCTGCGCGTCTGGCCGAAGATGACCGCAATGCCCTTACCGCAGGCAAGCAGCTGCTGCTCGTCATCGAGGATGATCCGACCTTTGCCGGCATCGTCTGCGACCTTTCGCGCGAGATGGGCTTCCAGTGCATCGTCGCAATCACCGCGCAGGAGGCGATCGCGCTCGCCCGCGAATACCGGCCCCATGCCATCGTGCTGGACATTGGCCTGCCCGATCAGTCGGGCCTCACCGTGCTCGATCAGCTCAAGCATGATGATCAGACACGCCATATCCCGATCCATGTGATCTCCGGCGCCGATCAGGGGCCGACGGCGCTGGCGCTGGGCGCGGTCGGGTTCCTGGGCAAGCCCGCCCGGCGCGATCAGCTGGCCGATGTACTGGCCGCGCTCCAGGCGAAGCTGGTATCGCGGATGCGGCGGGTGCTGATCGTCGAGGATGACGCGGTTCAGCGCGAGGCGGTGGGCCAGTTGCTCAAGTCGCAGGATGTCGAGACGGTGGGCGTCGGCACCGCCGCAGACTGTCTCGACAGGCTGCGCACCGAAACGTTCGACTGCATGGTACTCGATCTGTCGCTGCCCGATGCGTCGGGCTTTGCGGTGCTGGAGGATCTAAGCGCGGATGAGGACCATGCCTTCCCGCCGGTGATCGTCTATACCGGGCGCGAGCTGACCGCCGACGAAGAGCAGCGGCTGCGGCGCTATTCCAGCTCGATCATCATCAAGGGCGCCAAGTCGCCCGAACGCCTGCTCGACGAGGTATCGCTGTTCCTGCACCAGGTCGTCGCCGATCTGCCGCCCGAACATCGCAAGATGATCGAAAAGGCCCGCCATCGCGACGCCGCGCTGGAAGGCCGCCGCATCCTCATCGTCGAAGATGACGTCCGCAACGTCTATTCGCTGACCAGCGTGCTGGAACCACGCGGTGTCGTCACCCAGATCGCCCGCAACGGGCAGGACGCAATCACCGCGCTAGAAGCGGCGGGAGACGATCCCGAAAAGGCGATCGATCTGGTGCTGATGGATGTGATGATGCCGGTGATGGACGGGCTGACCGCCGCGCGCACCATCCGGAGCGAGGCGAAATGGGCCAGGCTGCCGATCATCATGCTCACCGCCAAGGCGATGCCCGACGATCAGCAGAACTGCCTTGACGCTGGCGCCAATGACTATATGGCCAAGCCGATCGATGTCGACAAGCTGCTGTCGCTGGTGCGTGTATGGATGCCCCGCTAGTGACCGAGACTATCGAGGATATCGAGATCGAGCTGCTGCTCGAGGCGGTGTATCAGCACTATCACTACGATTTCCGCAACTATGCGCGCGCCTCGCTGAAGCGGCGGCTGCAGCATGCGCGCAAGCAGCTCGGCTATGAGAGCATCTCGGCGATGCAATCGGATGTGCTGCACGACCGCACGATGCTGCCCCGCCTGCTCAATTATCTCACCGTCCAGGTCAGCGAGATGTTTCGCGATCCAGCCTATTTCCGCGCCCTGCGGGAGACGGTGATCCCGCATCTGCGCACCTATGCCTCGCTCAAGGTCTGGGTCGCAGGGTGCAGCAACGGCGAGGAGCTGTACTCGCTCTCCATCCTGTTCCGCGAGGAAGGGCTGGCGCACAAGACGATGTTCTATGCGACCGATATCAACCCCAATGCGCTGAAGGCCGCAGAGGCAGGCGTCTATCCGCTCGACCGGATCCGGCTGTTCACCGAAAACCACCAGAAGGCGGGCGGGTTGAGTTCGCTGTCGGACTATTACACTGCCGATTATGGCCGCGCGGTGTTCGACAAGTCGCTGCGCAACAAGGTGGTGTTTTCCGATCACAGCCTGGTGACCGATTCCGTGTTCGGCGAGATGCACCTGATTTCGTGCCGCAACGTGCTGATCTATTTCAACCGCGACCTGCAGAACCGCGCGATCGGGCTGTTCCGGGATTCGCTGGCGCGCCGCGGATTTCTCGGCCTGGGCTCGAAGGAGAGCCTGCGATTTACCGAGCATGCAGGCGCATTCAGCGAGTTCGTGGCCGAGGACAAGATCTATCAGCGGGGCCTGACATGACCGGCAAGGCCGTGGTCATCGGCGCATCGGCCGGCGGCGTGCAGGCGCTGTCGCAGATTCTTCCCGCCTTGCCGGGCAACTTTCCCGTCCCCATTTTCGTTGTTGTTCATGTGCCCCCGCGCCGGGACAACGCCTTGGTCAATCTGCTGGCCGCAAAATGCGCACTTCAGGTCAAGGAAGCCGAGGACAAGGAAATGGCATCGGGGGGGACAATCTATTTCGCACCGGCAGACTATCACCTGCTGGTGGAAGCGGGCGGCACCATCGCCCTGTCCGCCGAAGAGCCGGTGAACCATTCCCGCCCCGCGATTGACCTGTTGTTCGAGACCGCTGCCGATGCCTATGGCCCGACGCTGACCGGCATCGTGCTGACCGGCGCGAACCATGACGGCGCAGCTGGCCTCAAGGCCGTCGGCGCAGCAGGCGGCATCGCGATTGCCGAGGAACCTGTTACAGCCGAAGTCTCTACCATGCCCGCCGCCGCGCTCGCCGCGTGCCCGACCGCGCGGGCGATGAGCTTCAGCCAGATTGTCACCCATCTGCGCGAATGGGCAGCGGCATGACCGCCGCCGAGCAACCCGTCCGCTTCCTGCTGGTCGATGACCTGCCCGAAAATCTCGTGGCGCTGGAGGCCCTGCTCAAGCGCGAAGGCCTGCACTGCCATTGTGCCCGCAGCGGCGAAGAGGCCTTGGAACTGCTGCTGGTCAACGACTATGCGCTGGCGCTGCTCGATGTGCAGATGCCGGGCATGGACGGGTTCGAACTGGCCGAACTGATGCGCGGCAGCGAGCGCTCGCGCCATGTCCCGATCATCTTCGTGACCGCTGGCACCGGCAATACCACGCGGCGCTTTCGCGGGTACGAGGCAGGCGCCGTCGACTTCATCCAGAAGCCGATCGAGGCCGATATCCTGCGGTCGAAGGCCAATGTGTTCTTTGAGCTGTATAACCAGCGGCGCCAGATTGCGACCCAGCGCGACAGCCTCGCCGCGCTCGGCATCGAGCTTCAGGCCACCGATGCACAGAAGAACCGCTTTCTCGCCGTGCTCGCGCACGAGCTGCGCAACCCCATCATGGCCCTGGTTGCAGGGCTGCGCCTGCTGGAACGGCGCGAAGGGACCGGAGACGTCGCCGAGATCCGCAGCGCGATGAACCGCAGCCTCAGCCACATGACCCGGCTGGTCGAGGACCTGCTCGACATTTCACGCATCGAACAAGGCAAGATTTCGCTGAGGCATGAAGACCTGGTGCTGCAGGACGTGGTCACCTTTGCGATCGAGACGGTCCAGCCGACCATCGACGCGGCGGGCCATGCGCTCCATCTCCAGCTCCCGGATCAGCCGATCACGCTGCGCGGCGACCATGCCCGCGTCACCCAGATTGTCGGCAATCTCATCAGCAATGCCGCGCGCTACACGCCCAATGGCGGCACCATCGACGTTGGCCTGCGCACCGAGGACCGCTGGGCGAAGATCGAGGTCGCGGACAATGGCATCGGCATCGCCGCCGAGCAGCAGGGCCGGATTTTCGACATCTTCGCCCAGGTCGCTCCGGACGGGCGGATGAACCAGGACGGGCTCGGCATCGGCCTGGCGCTGGTCAAGCAGCTCGTCGAGCTCCATGGCGGGCGCATCCTGCTCAAGCGCAGCGCTCCGGGTGAAGGCAGCAGCTTTGAAGTCTGGCTCCCGCTGACCGGCTGATCGCCCGCCCCTGCCCTTACCAGAAGCGCTCGCTGGCCAGCTTGGCGCCATCGGAAAGCGCGCGCAGCTTGGCCCAGACGATTTCGGGATCGAGGCTGTTGCTGCCTGCATGGACCGAGAAGCCGCAGTCCACGCCCGCCATCACCCGTTCGCGCCCCAGCAGATCGGCATACCGTCCGATGCGTTGCGCGATGAGTTCGGGATGCTCGATATAGGGGCTCTGCGGCTCGATCATGCCCGGGCACAGGATCTTGCCTTCGGGCAGGGGATGCTTTTCGAAGAACGCGAATTCGTGCGCGTGGCGCGGGTTCGCACCTTCAAGCAGCACGGTCTGCGGCTTGGCGGTCCAGACGATATCGGCAATCTCATCCAACGCGACATCGCAATGGTGCGGCCCCGGATAGTTGCCCCAGCACAGGTGCATGCGCAGCTGTTCGGCAGGAATGTTCTGCAATGCGTGATTGAGCGCCGCGATGTTCATGCCGATGCGCTTGCGAAAGTCCTCGAGGCTGAGTTCGGTGAATTGCACATGGCGGCCCATCGCGAGGTCCGGACAATCGACCTGCAGGATGATCCCCGCTGCAGCGATGGTCTCGTACTCGTGCCGCAGCCCCTCGGCGAGCGCGAAGACATATTCCTCGTCGCTGGCATAATATTGGTTGGGAAAGAACAGCGCGGTGACCCCCGGAGACGCTGCCGACATGAAGGTCGCATGGCCATTGGCTAGCCGCTTCAGGCGCTGGGCGTCGATCCGCGGGGCTTCCATGTCGACCACGGTGATGGGCGCTGTACAGGCAGGCGCTGTCCGCCTGGCCCGGCCCTTGTTGCCGAACACCTGCGCCTTTGCGCCGGGAAATGCCTCCAGATCGGCAAATTCATATTGCCCCGCCTCGCCACCGAAGCCGGAAAGCCGGTGCTTGATATAGGTGGCGTAGCTGGGCTTGGACTGCTCGCCATCGTTGACGATGCTGACCCCCGCCTCGATCTGACGCCGGATGACATAGGCGGTGGCGTCCTCGACCGCTGCATCGAACGCCTCTTCGGAAACCTGCTCGCCGCCTTCGCGCGCAAAGACCAGGTCGAGCAGGGCGTCGGGGCGCGGCAGGCTGCCGACATGGGTGGTAAGGAAGCGATCAGGCGCGGACATGGGTCGATACTCCAGGGGATCAATCGTTGATGGCATCGGGCACCGGCTGCAGCGGCCGGGCCAGAAAGGCGGAAAGCGCTGCGTTGAACTCGACCGGGTGCGACAGGTTGCACAGATGGCCCGCATCGCGAATGAAGCGCGCCTGGCCCAGCGGCGCAGTGCGCGCGATGGCGCGGGTGACGTCGCGCCGCCAGGGCGTGTCCGCACAACCGGTCATCGCCAGCACGGGCATCGGCAGTGCCGCCACCTCGTCCAGCCGCGCCGATGGACCCGCAGGCCCCGCGAGCAGATCGCGGCCATCATAGTCGGCGAGCATGGCCGCGCCGATCCTGGCCGATTCCGCTTCGAGCCCCGCCATCAGCGCATGGTCGGCCCAATGCCGCTTCATGGCATCGAGCTGATCATTGCGGACCATGTCGGCATAATCCGCCAGCGGAATGCGGTCCGATGCATTGGCGTGATCGGGAATGCCGGCCAGCGAAATGCCCTGCAGCACCAGCGTCGCGACCCGGTCACGATGGTGCTGCGCAAACTGCATCGCCGTAGCGCCAGCCTGCGACATGCCGACAAGGTGGACACTCGCCAGATTAAGCTGGTCCGCCAGCCGAGCAAGGTCATCCACCTCGCGCGCACGGTCGGGGGCTGCGGTCGATTGGCCAAAGCCGCGCCGGTCGATCGCGATCAGCGTGAACCGGGTCGCCAGCGCCCGCGCCTGCATCGTCCACATCCGCCGGTCCAGCGTCCAGCCGTGCAGCAGCAGGACCGCAGGCCCCTGCCCCACCCGCTCGACCGCGAGACAGCCATCGGCGACGTCGAGCCAGAAGGCCTCGCCGCCCAGCCGCGCATCAGGCGGGGTCATGGAATAGGCACAGCCCAGCTTGCCGACCGGGCCGCCCATGAGTCAGGCTGCTTCTGCGCTGCGGAAGGTGTTGTTGTTGCTGTGATCGCCTGCCAGCCAGCGCGCCAGTTCGGCACGCGCCTTGGCCCGCACCTGATCCTCGATCGCCAGCGCCTCGGGCGCATCGCAGGTGAATTCGATGATCATGCCATTGGGGTCCTTCACATAGACCGACCGGCAATAGCCATGTTCCAGAATATAGGTCTGCGGCTCGACAATCCCGGCGGCAGCGATACGGCGTTCCAGCTCCACCTGCGCATCCTGATCGACATGCAGCGCAATGTGGTGGAACGGCGATTCCGGGATCGGCGGGCTGAATTCGGCCTGGTCATCGGCGTTCGCGAACTGGAAAAAGGCGAGCGCACTGCCATCCTTCATCGCGAAGAAGCAGTGGCAATAGGTGCGCTCCTTGCCGAACAGCTCGTCCTTCTCGCAATAGGTCGCGACCAGCGGAAAGCCCAGCACGTCCTCGTAAAAGGCGCGGGTCGCCTCAAGGTCATGCGTGGTATAGGCAGTATGGTGCAGGCGGTTGACTAGCTGGCTCATGGCTTCCTCCTCATCAGTTTCCCACGCAGGGCTTCGTGCCCTCAGGCCGACAGCTTCAGCGTGATCCGGGCGACATGCTCGCCCTGAAAACGGGCCCCTGCAAGCTCGTTTTCGGAAGGCATGCGCGATCCGTCGCCGCCTGCAATCGTGCTCGCGCCATAAGGCGTGCCGCCGCTGATCTCGGACATGATGGTGTTGCCGGCAAAGCTGTAGGGCAGACCGATGACGATCATGCCGTGATGCAGCAAGGTGGTGTGGAACGAGGTGATCGTCGTCTCCTGCCCGCCATGCTGGCTGGCGGTGGAGACGAACACGCTGCCCGGCTTGCCGATCAGCGCGCCCTTGGCCCACAGCCCGCCTGTCTGGTCGAGGAAGTTGCGCATCTGCGCCGCCATGTTGCCGAAGCGGGTAGGCGTACCGAAGATGATGCCGTCATAATCGGCCAGTTCGTCCGCACTGGCATAGGGCGCGGCCTGATCGACCTTCATGCCGGCCCCGGCAGCGACCTCATCCGGCACCAGCTCGGGCACGCGCTTGACCACCGCTTCGCAGCCGTCGACCGCATTGACCCCATCGGCCACGGCATTCGCCATGACCTCGGTATGCCCATAGCCCGAATAATAGAGGATGAGGATGCGTGCCACGGATGCTTTCCTGTCGTTGGGGGGTCAGAACTTGTACAGCGCCTCGAGCCCGTAGACGCGCGGGCGTGCCTTGAACACGAAGCCGCCGGGCGAGAACTCGGCATTGTATTTTTCGTTGAACAGATTGTCGGCGAAGCCGGTGAGCGACCAGGCACCACCGTCGAGCGTCAGGCGCGCGTTGACCAGATCGACCGGACGGCGCACCGTCGAATTGGGCACATCGAACCAGGTCTTGCCGGTACGGTTATAATCCACCCGGATGCGGCCCTTGAGATCGCTGTCACCCAGGTTGCTCTCATATTGGGTGCCCAGGTTGATCGTATAGCGCGAGATGAACGGCGCCTCGTTGCCGATCACGGTGGGATCGGGGAATTCCTTGATCTCGCTATAGGTCACGCCCAGGCCGAAATTGATGTCGAGCCCGCGCGCGGGACGCAGCGTGCCGTCGATCTCGAAGCCCTGCAGCTGTACCTCGGGCACATTGCCGAGATTCTGGGTGGAGTTCGCGGCAAGGAAGACGAAGAAATAGCCGTTTTCCGACTTGGTGGTATAGGCGCTGGCATTCAGCGTCAGCATGCGGTCGAACAGCGTCGTCTTGACCCCGAGTTCGAACGTGTCTGCGACTTCGGCCTCATAGATGTCCGCGACGCCGACCACGCCGGTACCGGCTGCCACCGCGCCGACGCCGGTCTGGTTGAAGCCGCCCGAGCGGAAGCCACGGCTATAGCCGCCATAGATCGTGACATTTTCGGCCGGCTTGTAGGTCAGCGTGACCTTGGGCTGCCATTCGTCGAACGTCTCGCGGCGCACTTCGCCGGTACGGCCAGTGGGGAAGCCCGGAACGACCGGGATGAACGCGGTCGGGGTCAGCGTGCGGTTGCGGCGGCGATCCTTGTCGTAACGCAGCGACGCATCGACGCGGAACGCATCGGAGAATTCATAGCCAACATTGGCATAGACCGCCCAGGCAAAGTTGTTCTGCGAATCCGCCAGGAAGGTCGCCTGCGGGTTGCGCGGATCGGTGCTCGGGGTGCGGAAGACCGGGAACACGCCAGCGCCCGTATCGACCATGTTGCCGGTCGAGATATAGCGGTTGGTATCGATGAAATAGCCACCCAGGGACCAGGTAAAAGCGTTGTCGTCATTCGACTGGATGCGCAGATCCTGGCTGATCGCCTCGACGTCGAGGAACTGGCTCTGGTTGAGGTCAAAGCCGAAGATCGCGAAGAACAGCGATTCCTGGATCGGCAGGAAGTTGAACGCATCGCCGGTCAGGATTTCGGACAGGGTGTCGTAGGAGGTGACCGAGGTGATCGATCCCCAATCGGCCTTGTAGTCGATCTTGGCCGAGACATTGTAGATGTCGCGATCGTTCTGCCCAGCATTGTTGACGCGCACCGGCAGGCTGGTGTCGTTCACATCGGCGACGATATTGTAATACAGCGCCTGGGTGCGCAGCAGCGACATCGAGGCGCGCAGGTCAACGGTCAGCTGGTCCGTCGGCGTCCACAGCAGCTTACCGCGCAGCGAGATATCCTCAAGCGGATCGGCATCCTCGCCCAGGAAGGTGTTGGGGATATAGCCATCGGTGTCGCGATAGGAGCCGGACAGGCGAAACTTCAACGTGTCACTGATCGGTCCGGAAATTCCGGCGCGCAACGTATAGCCGAAGCCATTGTCGATCCCGGCAAACACCCTGCCCTCGAACTGGTCGCTGGGCTGCTTGGTGTTGATGATGATCGCGCCGCCGATGGCGTTACGACCGTACAGGCCACCTTGCGGGCCTTTGAGGATTTCGATCTGCTCGATATCGAACAGCTCCTGGCTGAACTGGGCAGCATTGACCTGCTGCACTCCGTCCACCACCACGGCGACCGAGGGCTCGGAATTGCGGTTCTGGGTGATCCCGCGGATGATGACAAAGGCATTGCCCGCATTCTGCGTTTCGATCAGCTGGACGTTCGATGTCAGCCCGATGAAATCGGCTGCCCTGTCGATCCCCGCATTCTCGATTGTTTCAGCGTTGAAGGCGGTTATGGCGGCGGGCGTATCCTGCAGCGTTGAATCGCGGCGCAGCGCGGTCACGACGATCTCGCCGTCGCTGGCGCTCTCCGTCGCGGCCTGATCCTGCGCATAGGCTGGCATGGCGCCAAGCAGCGCAAAAGCCGAAACCGAACCTGCCAGCAGCACCTTGTTCCAAATCGCGGGCATATGCACCTGCTCCCCTCATCCAGTGATTCCCGCCGCGTCGTTCGTGAAGCGCTTTTCCGGCTTTGCGGGCGAGTTACAGGGGAGGTAAATTGTTCGTATTACGAAGTCAAGTTCGATATGCGAAGTTTGTTTCCGACAGACGAAGCGAGACGCAGGTGCCCCGCACGCCGGCAAAGCGCACCGCGCCAGGCAGTCCGGTTAGGCTCAAACGGTAGATGGGGGGCAGCGAAAAGCGGCCGCGATGCCCGCGGTCAGTTCTGCTGCAGCGAATGCATCAGCGTAGGCCAGCGCTGGAGCGCGCTGCTGATCTCGGCGGCCGCCTCGCGCAGCATCGGCAGGCGCGTGCGCACCAGCTCGTCCTGCGAGATGCGCGTGGTCGAGGTCGAGCAGTTGATCGATGCAATCGCCTGGCGCTGCGCATCGAATACCGGCACCGCGACCGAAACGATGCCGTAGTCCAGCTCGTCCAGCGCCGAATCGTAACCGGTCTCGCGCGCATTCTGCAGCCGTTGCGCCATGGCTTCGGGCGTGGTGACCGTCCGCTCGGTGAACCGCTGCAAGCTGACCGCGCTCATGTACTTCGCCACTACCGCCTCGGGCTGGAAGGCGAGAAGCACCTTGCCCAGCGACGTGGCATGGACCGGAAAGCGCGTGCCGACATTGGCCCCCAGGCGGATGCGCCGGTTGGTCGACACATGCGCGACATACAGGATGTCGGTGCCCGACAGCACCGCCATGGACGAACTGTCGCCGGTATCGTCGCGCAGCTTCTGCAGCGGCGGCAGCACCACCTGCTCGACGTTCATCGATGACAGATAGGCGGTGCCGAAGCTCAACACTTCGGGCCGCAACAGGAACTTGCGCCCGAACTGCGCGACATAGCCGAGCTGCACCAGCGTGTTGAGGCAGCGCCTGGCCACGGCGGGGCTGAGCCCGGTGACCTGCGCAACCTCGCTCAGCTGCATCTCGGGATGGCTCGCATCGAAGGCGCGCAGCACCTTGAGCCCGCGTTCCAGGGTCGAGAGATATTCGCTGTCCTTGCCGGGCTTGGCGGGGTCTTCCATGGTTGAAGCGCTAGCCCCTTGAGATCGCGCAGGCAAGGTGATGATGTCACCTGTCGCGTGCGCGGTCACTCGGCAGCGGCTGACGTCGCGGGGTCCAGGCCCAGCAGCTCGTCATTATGCTGCCCCAGCACCGGCGGCGCGGTGACGCTGGTCATGCGCTCGCCATCGAAGCTGACCGGCGACCGGATGGTGCGGAAGCGCCCATGCGGCCCATCGGGATCCTCGACCGTCAGGCCCAGATGCTGCGCCTGGGGTGTCTCGACTACCTCCGGTGCGCTGTAAACCGGCGAATGCGGCACTTCGAGCTGCTCCAGCGTCGCACACCAATCGGCGCGGCTGCGCGCGGCAAAGAGCGGCGCCAGGAAGGCGGCCACCTTCTCGTAATTGGCGATGCGTGCGTCACGGCTGGCAAATTCGGGCCGGTCCAGCATGTCGGGATGCCCGACGGCAATCGCCAGATTCTCCCAGAATTTGGGCGGAGACGACATATGCAGTGCCAGCCAGTCGCCACCCTGGCACTGGAAGACATAGGATTGCGAGACATTGGGGCGGCTGTACGGGCCCATCACTTCGCCTGCCGAGAAATAATGGGTGAAATCGTCGAGATTGAAATGCGCCATCGCCTCGAACATCGAGACTTCGACCAGCCGGCCCTTGCCGGTGCTCGCGCGCTCGTGCAGCGCGGCAAGCACGCCATAGGCGCCGTAAAAGCCGGTAATCGCATCGGCCAGCGCCGGGCCGACGACGCGCGGATTGGCCGGGTTGACCAGCAGCCGCAGGAAACCGCTCGCCGCCTGCGCCACGGTGTCGAAGGCTGGACGGTCACGATCGGGCCCGGTTGCGCCAAAGCCGGAGATCGAGAGATAGATCAGCCGCGGATTGATCGCACGCAGCCGAACGGGATCGACCTTGAGCTTGTCGGCGACGCCCGGGCGGAAATTCTGGATGAACACATCGGCCGACGCGATCATGCGGTCGAACGCCTCCAGATCGGGTCCACCGCGCGTATCGAGCGTGATCGAGCGCTTGTTGCGGTTATAGGTCTGGAAATGCGGGCTGTAGAAGCCTCCACGAAAGGCGCGGAACGGATCGCCGCCATCGGGCCGCTCGACCTTGATCACATCGGCACCCATATCGGCCAGCATCATGCCGGCCGCAGGGCCGGTGATGAACGTGCCCATTTCCAGCACGGTGACATTGGCAAGCGGCTTGGCCATATTGACATCTCCCTGATCGACACTCATAGAAAATTCGATATACGAAATCAACTTCGTAAATCGAATTTCACGGTGAGCGGCGCTGGACCGTCAACCGACGACCAGAAGAGGACCCACATCATGCGCATCGGCAAGCAGGACGCACCCTTCACCGCCATCTGCACATCCGATGCGGAAAGCATCACCGTTCGCGGCAAGGACCTGTGCGGCGACATTATCGGCAAGATGGACTTTACCAGCTATTTCTGGCTGCTGGTCACCGGAAACGAGCCGACCGAGGTGCAGAAGCTGTTCGCCAATGCGGTGCTGGCAGCGATTGCCGAACACGGCCTGGTGCCCAGCGTCGTCGCCGCGCGGATGACCTATGCCGCCGCGCCCGAAGCGTTCCACGGCGCGGTGGCCGCGGGACTGCTGGGCTGCGGATCGGTCGTGCTGGGCAGTGCCGAGGTCGCAGGACGCTTCTATGCCGATCTGGTGGCCAGGCAGCGCGATGGCGCCGGATCGGCCGCCGAGATTGCCGCAGAAGGCGTCCGCACCCTGCGCGCCACCAAACAGGCCATCCCCGGCTTCGGTCACCCCCAGCACAGCGCTGGCGATCCGCGCGCACTGCTGCTGCTGGCGATGGCCGAAGAACATGGCGTTGTCGGCGAGCATATCGGCATGCTCTATGCGCTGCGCGATTGCCTGCCCGAGACATTGGGCCGCCCGCTGCCGATCAATGTCAACGGCGCGATCCCCGCAGTGATGCTCGATGTCGGCTTTCCCCTGGGCGCGCTCAAGGGCATCTCGCTGCTCGCGCGCACTGCAAGCCTGATCGGCCATCTGAACGAAGAGGCCGAACGCCCGATCGGCTTCATCATGTCGGGCGCGGCGGCCAAGGCCATCGACTATGATGGCGTGGACGCGACCTGATGCTATTCGCTGCGCAGTGCCTCGATCGGCGACAGGCGCGAGGCGCGGATCGCGGGATAGCCGCCGAACACCAGCCCGATCACCGCTGAAAAGGCGATTGCCAGCAACGCCGTGTCCCAGCCGATCGGTGCGGGAAAATCCGCGACCTGCTGGAACACGGCAGCCGCGACCATCGCCAGCATCAGGCCGATGGCGCCGCCGATGATGCACAGCACCGCCGCCTCGACCAGGAACTGGTTGCGGATATCGCCGCGCTTCGCCCCCAGCGCCATGCGCAGCCCGATCTCGCGCGTCCGCTCGGTCACGCTGACCAGCATGATGTTCATGATGCCGATACCGCCGACGAGCAGCGAAATCGACGCGATGGCGACCAGCACCGCCTGGAAGATCTGCGTCACCTGCCCCGACGTCTCGGCGATTTCCTTGGTGGTGCGCACGGTGAACGGCGTGATCTTGCCCTTGGAGACGCGATAGCGCGCACGCAGCAGGTCCTTGATCTCGCGGTCGCCCGCCACCAGCGTGTCCTCGTCCTCGAACCCGACGAACAACAGCGTCACGTCATCGGGCCCCTGGGTCGTGGTCGTGGACAGGCGCTGGCGCAGGGTGCTGATCGGCACGATGATCTGGTCGTCATTGTCATTGCCCAGATTGCTGCCCTTGCTCTCCAGCAGGCCGATGACGGTAAAGGGCACGCGGTTGATGCGGACCGTCTCGCCGATCGGGTTCACATCGACGAACAGCTTGTCGGCGACGGTCTGGCCGATCACCACCACCCGCGTCGCTGCGCCGACATCGCTCTTGGTCAGGAAGCGGCCATCTGCGGTATCGAGATTGGAGATGCTGCCAAAGGCCTCGGTCGATCCGACGGCCTGGGTGTTGGCGCTGCGCCCGCCGGTGACCATCTGCACGCTGGTGCGCAGCTGCGGCGCGACCGCAACCACACCGGGCACCTGCCGCGCAATAGCCTCGCCGTCGCGTTCGGTCAGCCTGCCCCGATCGCCGGGCCGGGGCGGACCATTGGCGCGCTCGGGCTCGGGCACGACGATCGCCATGTTCGACCCCAGGGTCGCGATCTGCTGCGTAACCGATACCTGCGCACCATTGCCGACGGCGACGGCCAGAATCACCGAAAACACCCCGATCATCACGCCCAGCGTGGTCAGGATCGATCGCATAAGGTTGGTGCGCAGCGCGGTGAACGCGATGGCGACGTTGACGCCCCAGCCCGACAGTGCATGCAGCAATTCGGTCATGGCGCGACCGCCCGGCGGCGCGAGGTCACCGCGGCATCCTCGATCACCTTGCCATCGCGGAAAACGATCCGCCGCGCGGCATATTCGGCGATATCGGGCTCGTGCGTGACGACGATCAGCGTAATCCCTTCATCATTGAGCTTCTGGAAGATGCCCATGATGTCGAGCGAGGTCTGGGTGTCGAGCGCGCCGGTCGGCTCGTCAGCCAGCAGAATCAGCGGATTGGTGACCAGCGCCCGCGCGATCGCCACGCGCTGCTGCTGGCCGCCGGAAAGCTTTGCAGGCGTGTTCTGCATGCGATGCGCAAGGCCCATCGCTTCCAGCCTGGCCTGCGCGCGCTGGCGGCGTTCGGCGGGACGGACCCCGGCATAGATCAGCGGCACCGCGACATTGTCGAGCGCGCTGGTCCGCGCGAGCAGGTTGAACTGCTGGAACACGAAGCCGATCTTGCGATTGCGGATTTCCGCCAGCTCATCGCTGTTCAGCGTGCGCGTATCGATGCCGTCGAGCATCAGCGTGCCCGATGTCGGCACATCGAGGCAGCCGATCATGTTCATGAAGGTCGACTTGCCCGATCCGCTCGCCCCCATGATCGCGACGAACTCGCCCTGGTCGATGCGCAGCGACACCCCGTTGACGGCATGCACCAGCTCGCCGCCGATCATGTAGTTCTTGACCAGATCGTGCGTCTCAAGAAGCGGCGCTGTCATCGTCTTCCGTATCTTCGCTCTCGGGCCGCGGTTTCAGCGACTTCGTCCGCACCAGCACCTTGTCGCCGCTTTTGATGCCCGACACGATCTCGGTATAATCATCGCCCTGCAGCCCGATCTTCACCGGCTTGCGGGTCGGGCGATAGGGGTCTGTGCTGACGAGGTACAGCACCTGGCGCGGGCTATCGTTGCGCGAGGGCTCGGCAGGCTGTTGCGGCTCGCCCCGGTCCGCCGGCTTCGGGCGGAAGCGCAGCGCGTTGGTCGGCACGCGCAGCACGTTGCGCTTCGCCCCGGTGATGATCTCGACATTCGCAGTCATGCCCGGCAGCAGCTTGCCGTCGAGATTGTCGACATCGATGATGACGAGATAGCTGACGACATTCTGCGTCTCGACCGGCGCCTTGCGGATCTGCCGAACCTTGGCGCGGAACACATCGTCGGGATAGCTGTCGACGGTGAAGTTGACGTCCTGCCCCTCGACGATCTGGCCGATATCGGCTTCGTCGACCGAGGCTTCGACCTGCATCTTGGTGGTGTCCGCCGCGATCTCGAACAGATTGGGCGTCTGGAAGCTGGCCGCGACGGTCGTGCCCGGCTCGACCAGCTTGTTGATGATTACGCCGCTGGCGGGCGCGATGATGACGGTGCGGGTGAGGTCAAGCCGCGCCGAGGAAAGCTCTGCATTGGCCTGGCGAATCTGCGCATCGCCGCTCTGCGTCTGCGCCGTCGCCACTTCCAGCGCGTTGCGCGCGCTGTTCAGCCGGGTCTGCGCCGCATCGAGATTGGCCTTGGAGACGAAGCCGCGCTCGGCCAGCGACTTCTGCCGGGCGAAATCGCGCTCCTGGATCTGCAGCTCGGCGCGCGCGCGGGCGACATTGGCCACCGTCTGCTGCAGCCCTGCCCGCGCCAGCGCCACCTGCGCCTCGATCTGCTGCACCCGGGCGCGGACGCGCGTCGGATCGATCTCGGCCAGCACCTGGCCTGCCGTGACCGGGGAATTGAAATCGACATAGACCTTGGTGACCTGGCCAGACACTTCGGTGCCCACCTTGATCGTGTTCAGCGCGCGAACCTTGCCGCTGGCCGACACCACGCGCTGCACCTCGCCGCGCGCCACGGTCTCGCTGATATATTCGTATTCGTGCGGCGTCGGGCGCACGATCCGATAGACGATGAACAGCAGCACCAGCGCAATCAGCGCAGACCAGACCTTATGCCGTTTAACCCAGGAACCCAGTTTCGTCAGCATAACCCCCCGACCCATTCACGGTGTGCGCGACCGAGATATATTGGCACCTGCTCAGGATAGCCAGCGGGGATATTCAAAGCGATACTTGAGGACCAAATGTCTTTCTGACGCTGGCCGTCACTTGCAGGCTTTCCGATCGCTCGCCGCCCAGGCGATGGCGGCCTCCAGCATGGCGACATTCTGCGGCTGGGCGTACGTGTCCGGTGCGTGGCCGATAGCCGAATAGAACATGCGCCCCTTGCCGATACAGTGTGTCCAGGCCAGCGGATGATCGCCCATGCGCAGATCTTCCCCCTTGATGCCGACCGGGCTGTAGGTGCTTTCATCCAGCGTCAGCAGCACCTGCGCGCCGATGCGCCGGGGGTTGGTGCCGAAGCTGTACCATTCATCGGTCATCCGCCATTCGCGCGGCAGCGCCTTGGCCAGCGGGTGATCGGGATTGACGGCGATCCGCGCTTCCTGAAGCTGCGGGTTCATCGGGTGGCCGGTGAAGCGCGCGCCAAGCAGGTCATCGGCATACCAGTCCCAGAACCAGGCCGGATCACCCGCCGATCCATGAATGCCGACAAATCCCCCGCCGCGCTGCAGGAATCGCTTGAACGCCTTGCGCTGCGACAGGGTCAGCACATCGCCCGAAATATTGTTCCAGATCACCGCATCAAACTGACCGAGCGTGCGCGGATGGAACGCACCGGCCTTGTCGGTCGCAACGACATGCCAGCCCTTGCGCTCGGCCATGGCGATGAACGCAGCGTGAGCTGCGTTGACCGAGGGCGTATCCTTGAAGCCGATGATCTTCTCGAACAGCAGCAGCCGCGGCTTGCCATCGTTCGGCAGGCGGATATCGGGCCGATCATTGTCATAGCGCTGGCAGCGCTTCACCTTGTCTTCGGCGGTGACGGGCAGCAAGCGCAGCCGGGCGTCCAGCGGCGCGATGGCGCTCTCGGGCACGCCGACAAAGGCTGCAAACTTGCGCACCGTCAGGATCGCAGCGAAGGTCGGCGGGGTGGTGCCGGTAAAGGCGGGCGGCGTCTTGTCGAAATCCTGCCCGGTGGCAGCCTGGGTCAGCGCCCGCGCCTGGGGGTTCAGCAGCACGTCGATCAGCGGGCTTTCGGCGGAAAAGGGCATGTCGCGCATCGGGCAATCGGTCACCGCCTGTGCGCGGACCTGGCCGGGCAATGCCAGCGCGAGTCCAGCAAGCGCGAGCGAGCGGATCAGTGTCAGCCGCATCACAGCACATTGTCCTTCATCAGCTTGACCGCATGGTCCGCCGCGCGCGCAGACAGCGCCATATAGGTCAGCGAGGGGTTCTGGCAGCCCGATGATGCCATCGCCGCGCCATCGGTGATGAACAGATTGGGCACCTCATGCGCCTGGTTGAAGCCGTTGACCACCGATGTTGCCGGATCGCGCCCCATGCGCGCGGTCCCCATTTCGTGGATGCCAAGCCCCGGCTTGCCCGGTTCGCTCGACTGCATCACCACCTTGCCCCCGGCGGCTTCCAGCATGTCCCTGGCATCGGCCAGGATATGCTTGATCATCGCCTTTTCATTGGGCCCGTGCGCGCAATCGATATGCGGAATGGGCATGCCCCATTTGTCCTTGCGTGAGGCATGCAGTGTCACGCGATTCTCCGGATTGGGCAGCATCTCGCCAAAGCCGCCGAGAAACGCGGTCCACGGCCCGATCGTGTGCGCGCGCTGCTTGATCTCGGCCCCCAGCACGCCAGGTTGCAGCGCCGCCCCGCGCCACCCGGCTCGCGAAACGCCCCCCTGATAGCCATAGCCGCGCACGAAACCCTCGCCCGGCTCGGTAACGTTGCGGAAGCGCGGGATGTACAGCCCCGTCGGACGGCGCCCGCGATAATAGCGGTCCTCGGGCCCCGGGAACATCGCGATGGTGATCAGCGCGTACATATGGTCCATCAGGTTGCGCCCCACCTGGTCCGATCCATTGGCAAGGCCGCGCGGATGCGCCTCGCTCACCGAATTGAGCAGCACCTGCGCGGTGCCGATGGTCGAGGCGTTGAGAAAGATGATGCGCGCCTGATAGGTGCGGCCTTCGCTGGTCTTCGCATCGATCACCCGAACGCCGGTGGCGCGCCCGGTCTTGGGATCGTGCTCGATCGAATGCACGATCGCGTCGGTGACGACGGTGAGGTTGCCCGTCCGCCTGGCTGCCGGCAGCGAGGAACTGAGGCTGGAATGCATAGCACCAAAGCTGCACCCGCGTTCGCAGATCGACCGGTTCTGGCAGCTGGCCCGGCCCAGCTCCTCGTGATGCGGCTGCGCGACTGAAAGATTCGCCGTGCGCCCGGAGATCACCTTGCGCCCGGCAAAGCGCGATTCCACCACCGCCTTGAACTGCTTTTCGGCATCGTTGAGCTCGAACGCGGGCAGAAACTCGCCATCGGGAAGCTGGGGCAGGCCTTCCCTCGATCCCGCCACCCCGATGAACCGTTCGACATGATCATACCATGGCGCAAGATCGGCATAGCGGATCGGCCAGTCGGTGCCGTGCCCGTCTTTGGCATTCGCCTCGAAGTCCATTTCGGACAGGCGATAGCTCTGCCGCCCCCACATGACCGAGCGCCCGCCGAGATGATCGCCGCGTATCCAGGTGAACGGCTTGTCTTCGGGGGTGGAATAGGGCTGTTCGCTGTCCTTGGCCCAGAATTTCCGGGTTGCACCATTGAACGCATAGCACTGGCTTTGCACCGGATAATCGCGTGCGACCTCGTCCTCGGGCACCTGCATGTTGTTGGCGAACTCCCAGGGCATCTGGTGGTCCATATAATCCTTGGCGGGGTCGATTTCCTTGCCCCTTTCCAGCACCAGCACCTTCAGGCCGCGTTCGCACAATTCCTTGGCGGCCATCCCCCCGCTCATCCCCGAGCCAATGACAATCGCATCAAAAGACATCCGCAGAAACTCCGGTCAGAATGGGCCGAGCGTGGAAAAGGGACGCATATCCGGCGTGATCGCGATCGATGGCTGCCATGGCCCCGGCACATGCTCGTAGATCAGCTCCTGGGTCAGCCCCACCTCGCTGCTGAAATAGAGCGTCGCGACCAGCTGCTTGAGCGTGTGGTAACCGACATCGGCAACCGAGACGACCGGCGCGATGAAGCTGCCCTTGGGCGCGCCGGGCTTGGGCGGAACGGGCTTGAGCGCAGCTGCCTCATGCCCCCGCAGATAGGCCAGCCGCTCGTCGGCCGACAATTGCCCGAAGGCCTTGCCGGTCGAGGCCCTTGCGCCAGCGTCGATCCGGTCGAGCGCGCCCGACAGCGCCTTGCGGGTCTTGTCCGATGCCCAGTCGCTGTACATCGCGGCCAGCCGCTTGGGCACTCCGGCCTCGACCGCGCCCGGCGTATCGGTCTTCGGGATGATCGTATCGGAAACCAGGTCGAGCAGCTCGATCTGTGCTTTGCCCAGCGTCACCCGCTTGTCCGATCCCGGCTGATAGCCGCAGCCCGCCACCGCGGTCGCGCCCAGCAGCAGCATGATGCCGTGCAGCGCGGCGCGCCGGTCAATCTCGATGGGTGAATGCATCGCCTGACTCCCTCTCTTGAGCGGGGGGCGACGCGGAAAATGCCCCTCCCCCGCCGGCACTGGCAATCTTGGCCTCGCCATGGATCCGGCCCAGCAGGGGCAGGACGACACTGATAGCCAGTGCACCGGCAAGGCCGATCAGCCCGATCCCCCATGACCCGCTGTGCGGATACCGCCGCGCCAGCCCAGCCATCGCCGTGGCAGGCGATTTGGCATGGGCGAGCATGAACAGACCAGGATATTGACCGCACCCCGTTCCTGGCTTCGGCCTAACACCCCATAGATCAAATTGGAATATGCATTCTTGAACTCTCGATGGTGACGTTTCTTGCAGGTCGTCATCAAGGGCGAAGCACAGGTGGGCGCCGCGCCGCCCCCGCGCCTAGAGCTCGTCGCCGATCCAGATGCTGTGGCTGTCGATCAGGATGCGGGTGATCGCGCGCAGCGCGGCGGTGCGCGCCTGCACCTCTGCACGGAACATGTCCTGCGTCTGCCGTTCGGCCAGCAACAGATCGGCAAGGTCGATCGCGCCCAGATCATAGCCCTTGCGCATCTTCAGCACGGCAGCGACCTGCGCCTTCGCGCCGTCACGGCTGCGCAGCCAGGCCTGCCAGGCGGCATCGGCATTCACGACATCGGTATCGGCCATTTCCTGAACGTCAAAGCTGACGGCGGTGGCTTCGGCAGCCGCAGCGGCTGCCTCGCTGCCCGCACGGTCGGCGAGCGCGCTGCGGTGCCGGCCACCCAGGGGTATCGTGGCGATGACCCCCAATCCGGTTTCCTGCCCGCTGCGCTCGCTGAACGCGCGCACCCCGATGCTGGGGTCGGCGATGCGATCACGGCGCGCGCGATCGGCCAGCGCCTGCAACCGCTCGGCCTCCGCCTTCGCCGCGCCAATCTCATGGCTGCGATCAATGACCAGGCGGCCCAGTTCGGCAAGGCTGGCCTGCGGCATTTCGGGCAGCGGCAGCTCGCCTGGGGCAGCCGGCAGGACAAAGCCCGGAAACTGCGCCTGCAGCCGCGCCTTGGCCAGCGCTGCCCGGCCGGCCGATTGCTGTACCTGCAATCGCGCGGAGCCCAATGCCGCTTCGGCCTGATCGACCTCCATCGGAGCGGCATCGCGCAGCTCGGCCCGGCGGCGGATGCTTGTAAGCGATCGTTCCAGATTGGCGGCGGCCTGGGCATCGATCTGCTCTTCCGCAGCGGCGCCCAGCCAGTCCCACCAATAATCGGCAAGCAGCAACGCTGCCTGATGCCGCGCGTCCTCCATGCGGTTTTCGGCCGCCTCGACGCCCGATGCGCCAGCCTGCCGGTCGAGCCGCGCCTTGCCGGGCAGCCGGATCGGGCGGCTCAGGGACGCATCGAACTCGGCATAGCGCCCGTCGCGATCGACCGTGCGCTGGATGGCGCTGGTGGTCAGCATGAACTCGTGCGGTCCGGCGCGCAGCGCCTCGCCATCGGCGCGCGCAGCCTCGACCCGCGCCATGGCGGCAAGCACCGAAGGATGCTGGTCGAGCGCCTCGCGCACCTGGGGTTCGGGCGGCAAGCCGGGTTGCGCCAGCGCGGGCGTGGTGGCGGCCAGCAGCGCGGCCATCAGCGTGAACCGGGCGATCATGCTGCGTCTCCCGCAGCAGCGGCCAGCGTACCCGCCTCGCGCTCGGCCCGGCTTTCGCCGAACCGCTGGTAGAGAATGGGCAGCAGGATCAATGTCAGCATGGTGGCGCTGACCAGTCCGCCGATGACGACGATGGCGAGCGGCCGCTGGATCTCGGAACCCGGGCCCGTTGCAAACAGCAGCGGCACCAACCCGAACGCAGCGATGGTCGCGGTCATCATCACCGGGCGCAGCCGCCGCACCGCGCCCTGCCGGACCGCCTGTTCGAGGCTCAAGCCATCCTCGCGCAGCTGGCGGAAGCAGGTGACCATCACCAGCCCGTTGAGCACCGCGATGCCGAGCAAGGCGATGAACCCGACCGAGGCCGGGACCGAGAGATATTCGCCTGCCAGCGCCAGCGAGACCATGCCGCCGACCATCGCGAACGGGATGTTGACCAGAATCAGCAGCGAAGCGCGCACCGACGCGAGTGTCGCGTAGAGCACCAGGAAGATCAGCACGAGCGAGATCGGCAGCACTACCATCAGCCGCGCCGAGGCGCGCTGCTGGTTCTCGAACTGCCCGCCCCAGACCAGGCGATAGCCCTGGGGCAGCTTCACATTGGCCTCGATATCGCGCCTGGCATCATCGACATAGCCGACCAGATCGCGCCCGCCGACAAAGGCCTGGACCATCGCGTAGCGCGAGCCATTTTCGTGCTCCAGCTTCACCGGTCCTGCAACCTGGCGGATATGCGCTACATCGCTGGCGCGGACGAGCTGGCCCGAGGGCGCGCGATAGAGCTGGTCGGCAAAGATCGCCGGGTCCATGCCATCGCCGCCGGTGCCCTTGATCATCACCGGGACGCGGCGGCCGCCCTCGCTCACCGTTCCGGCGCGCACGCCCTCGACATTGGCGCGCATCATGTCCTGCAGCATGTCGACCGGCATCCCTGCCCGTCCGGCGGCGACGCGGTCCATGTCGAGCTGAAGATAATCGACGGTATCGTTGGCGACGGTCATCGCTTCGGTCGTGCCCTCGATCTTCTCCAGCCTGCCCTGGATTTCGCCTGCCAGCCGCGAGAGTTCCTTGAGGTCTGGGCCGAAAAGCTTGATGACAAGGTCGCCGCGCGCGCCGGTCAGCATCTCTGAGATGCGCATCTCGATCGGCTGGGTGAAGGTGGGTTCGATGCCCGGAAAATCGTGCATCACCGCGCGGATCTGGTCGGTTAGCCACACCTTGTCCGCCCTGCGCCACTCCTCGCGCGGCTTCAGTTTGAGGAAGCTGTCGGTCTCGTTGGGGCTCATCGGGTCGAGCCCGAGCTCGTCGCTGCCGACGCGGGCAATCACCGCCTCGATCTCGGGCACATCGGCGAGCAGCGCCTTCTGCACCTTCGTGTCGCCTGCGGTGCTGTGACCCAGGCCGATGCTGGGCAATTTGGTCAGCTGCACGATGATCGAGCCTTCATCCATGGTCGGCAGGAAGGTCTTGCCGGTGACGGCATAGGCCCCGC
This sequence comes from Blastomonas sp. SL216, assembly GCA_026625625.1. Lineage (NCBI taxonomy): Bacteria > Pseudomonadati > Pseudomonadota > Alphaproteobacteria > Sphingomonadales > Blastomonadaceae > Blastomonas > Blastomonas sp. SL216. The sequence continues at coordinate 189,940 of CP113055.1, read as the reverse complement.
CCGCCAGCACCAGCGCCGCGCCCGCAGCCGCGAAAACCCGGCGCGGATGCGCAAAGCCAGCGTCGAGCAGCCGCGCATAACGCGGGGTCATCCAGCGCATCAGCGCAGGGTCATGATGCTCCTCGCTGCGCTTGAGGCCAAAATAGGCGAGCACCGGCACAAGCGTCAGCGACAGGATCAGGGCCGAAAGCAGGGCGAGCACGATGGTCATCGCCACCGGTGCGAACAGCTTGCCCTCCAGCCCCTCGAGCGTCAGCAGCGGCAGGAAGACGAGCGCGATGATCGCCATGCCCGAGGCGACCGGGGTGGCGACTTCGGCGGTGGCGACGAACACCGCGTTGAGCTTGGTAGAGCCACGGTGCCTGGCGTCGGACAACCGCTCGACGACATTCTCGACCACCACCACCGCGCCATCGACCAGCATGCCGACCGCAATGGCCAGGCCCCCCAGGCTCATCAGATTGGCGGTCAGGCCGATGCTGCGCATCCAGATGAAGGTCATCAGCGCCGCCATCGGCAGGGCGAGCGCGACGATCACCGATGCGCGCACATCGCCCAGGAAGAGCAGCAGCAGGATGACCACCAGGATCGTCGCCTCGAGCAGCGCCTTTTCCACCGTGCCGACGGCCCGGCCGATCAGGTCGGACCGGTCATAAAAGGCTGAAATGGTAACACCGGGCGGCAGGGTTGGCTGCAATTCGCCGAGCCGCTGCTTGATCCCGGCGACGATCTTGCTGGCATCCGCGCCGCGCAGGCCGATGACCAGCCCCTGCACCGCCTCGCCCTTGCCGTTCTTGGTCACCGCGCCATAGCGGGTCAGGCTCCCCATCCGCACGGTGGCGACATCGCCGATACGCACCACCGCGCCGCCCGCGCTGCGCACCACGACCGAGGCAAGATCGTCGAGCGAAGCGATCGCTCCGACCGAACGGACGATCAGCGCCTCTTCGGCGACGCTGAGCCGCCCTGCCCCATCGTTGCGGTTGCTGGATTCGATCGCGGCCTTCAGGTCCTCGATAGTGAGGCCCGCAGCCGCCAGCGCGGCGGGATCGGGCTGCACTTCATAGGTTTCGACCATGCCGCCCAGCGCGTTGACATCGGCCACGCCCGGCACGGTGCGCAGCGCAGGACGCACGGTCCAGTCGAGCAGCCGCCGCTTCTCGGTCAGCGAAAGCGGCCCCTCGATGGTGAACATGAACATGTCGGACAAGGGCGTGGAGATCGGGGCCATGCCGCCTTCGACCGTTGCGGGAAGGTCTGCGGTGGCATTGGCCAGCCGCTCGGCCACCTGGCTGCGCGCCCAGTAGATGTCGGTGCCATCGGCAAAATCGATGGTGATATCGGCAATCGCATATTTGGCGACCGATCGCAGCACGGTCTGTTTGGGGATGCCCAGCATCTCCATCTCGATCGGCGTGATGACGCGGCTTTCGACCTCTTCGGGGGTCATGCCGGGGGCCTTGAGGATGATCTTGACCTGGGTCGAGCTGATATCCGGAAAGGCATCGATCGGCAGATTGGCGAATGACCACGCGCCGATCGCGGCGATCGCGAGCGCCAGCCCGGCGACAACCAGCCGGAAGTTGAGCGAGGCTTCGACGAGTTTGCGCAGCATGGCGTTCAGTCCCCCGCCAGCAGCATCTTGAGTTCGCTGAGGCCCGATATGGCGACCTTGTCCCCCGGCTTGAGGCCCGCCGACAGGATCGTCCGATCCCCTGCCTGCCCGGCAACCGTCACGCTACGCGCGATGAAGCTGTTTCCTGACCGCAGCAGCACATGCGGCTTGCCGTCGATCTGGGTGATCGCGCTGGAAGGCACGCTGATGCCGGTTTGTGCGGTATCGCTATGGATCACCGCCATCACCGATTTACCAGCCACCAGCGGCGGATTGCCATCGATCCGCGCCTTGGCGATGATCGACCGGGTGGCCGGATCAAGCGATCCGCCGACCGACAGGATGGTGCCGGTGATCTCCGCCGTAGCACCCGTCGCCGGCACTGCGATGCGCATGCCGGGGCGCACCTTGCCCGCGAGCCGCTCGGGCAGTTGCAGGTCGAGCGTGAAGGCGGCGCTGTTCTCGATCACGAAAGGCGCAGATGTCGCCATCACCGGCCCGCCGACCTGCGCGGTCATCGCCGCGACCCGCCCGCTGATCGGCGCGCGCAGCGTGACCTCGCCCGATGCACTGGCACCGGCCTGGCGCAGGATGCGGGCATTTTCCGCAACATCGGTGCGCGCGACACGGATCTGCGCATTCATCTCGTCGGCGCGGGCTGCGGCGACGATCCCTTCCTGCACCAGTTGCCGGGTCCGCGCCGCGCTCGCCTGCGCAAGCCCCAGCCGCGCCTCGGCCCGCGCGAGATCCGCGCCATATTGCAGCGGCTCGCGGCTCTTCACTGTCGCCAGCGCCTGGCCTGCTGCGACCTGCTGGCCCTGGATGACATGCAGCCGGATGATCGCGCCGTCGAACGGCGCGGTCACCGCGACCTGCGCCTCGGGCGGCAAGCTGATGGCTGCGGGGACTATCCCCAGGGGAATGTCCGCCGCAGCCTCTGCCGATACGGTCCGGATGCCCAGCCGCTGCATCTGCTGCGGGCTGAGCGTTCCGGGGGCGACCCGAAGGTCGGCAGATAACGCGCTATCGGATGAAGCCCCACCGGGCTGTCCGAGAAACTGATAGGCTGCCACCGCTGCCAGGGCGACGAGCGCGGCCGCGCTGCCCCAGATGATCCGTTTGTTGTCCATGCGCCCGGTCGTGCCGGACAAAGCTGACAGCTGCCTGACGGCCAGGCCTATTGGTGAAAATCGAGGATCAGGCTGCTGCTGGAAGGATCGGTGCGGATCGTGCCGCCATGCACCTGCATGATGCGCTGGACGATGGCGAGGCCAAGGCCCGCGCCATCGGGGCTGGCATGGTCGGCCCGCGCCGAACGCCGCACCAGCTGCTCCAGCTGCACCGGCGAAAGGCCCGGCCCGCCATCGGCCACCCGGATCGAGGCGCTGCCATCCAGAATAACGCGCACCGTGCCTGCTGCTGGCGTCACCCGCACCGCATTGTCGATCAGGTTGCGCAGCGCCGCGCCGATCGCCTCGCGCCGTCCGCGCAGCCTGGCGGGGCGCTCTTCGCAGACCAGCTCGATCATCCGGCCAGCAGCAATCACCACCGGCGCGGTGCGGGCGATGATGTCGCTCGCGATCTCGGCCAGATCGACATCATCGGTGGCCGTCGCCGCCGCTTCCTGCGCATCCATCTGCGCCAGCAGCATCAGTTGATCGATCAGCCGCCGCATCGCCGCGACATCGCCTTTCAGCCGCGCCGCCTCGGGCCCTTGCATCCCGTCCAGTTCCAGCATCATCGCGGCGAGCGGGGTGCGCAGCTCATGCGCGACATCGGCGGCAAAGGCCTCCTGCTGCGCGGCGGATTGCTCCAGCCGCCCCAGCATCGTGTTGACGGCCTGGGTGAAGGGCAGGATCTCGGCGGGCAGATGCGCATCGTCGACCCTGATGTTGCGGTCCTGTCCCGACACGGCATTGAGCCGATCAGTCGCTTCGGCCAGCGGTTGCAGCGCGCGGCGCATGACGAAATGCATCGCCAGCATCATCGGGATGACCAGCGCCAGCACCGGCAGCACGACATGCTCGGCCATCTCGCGCAAAGCCGCGCGCAGCGCATCGGGCGCGGGCATCGCGGCAAAGCTGCTCCAATATTCCAGCAGCACGGCGGTGAGCAGCAGGATCGTGCCACCGCTGACGACGATCGCCAGCCCCCTTGCCAGCGAGCGGAAAATCGAAGGCGTGTCCCGATCCATCATCCGTTCCGCAACATATAGCCAACACCGCGCACGGTGTGCAGTTGCCCGGCAAGCCCGGCCTCTTCCAGCTTGCGCCGCAGCCGCGAGACGATCGCCTCGACCGCATTGGGCGTCACCGGCTCGTTGAACGCGTACAGCGCGTTTTCAATGCCATCGCGCACCACCACGCTGCCCAGGCGGCGCATCAGCAGTTCGAGCAGATCAGCCTCGCGCCGCGACAGATCGATCACGCGATCGTCCATCCGCGCCTCGCGCGTGACGGGGTCGAAGCGCAACGCGCCGCATTCCAGCATGTTGACCGCGCGGGGCCCCGGTCTGCGCAGCAACGCCCTGACCCTCGCCGCCAGCTCCTCGATATCCACCGGCTTCACCAGATAATCGTCCGCCCCCGCATCCAGCCCGGCGATCCGGTCCTCCAGCCCGCCACGCGCCGTCAGCATCAGCGCGGGCACCAGCTGGCGCAGGGTGCGCTGGTTCTGCAGCCAGGCCAGGCCATCGCCATCGGGCAGGCCGAGATCGAGGATGATCGCATCGAAACTGGCGCTCGCCAGCGATTCCTCTGCCGTCGCCAGGTCCGGCGCGGTATCGCAGATGAACCCGCGCCGCCCCAGACCTTCGGCGATCAGCCCCGCGAGCCGGTCATTGTCCTCGATGATCAGCAGGCGCAAGGCGCGGTCCTTTCATCAGTCATCATTGTCCGCCTTCGCAGCCGGGCCGCCAGCGCCGCCATGATGCTCGGCATATTCGGCTTCCTCGCGCGATCCGGGCATGAACGCATCGCGATCATAGCGGGTGATGCCCAGTACCGACAGGCCGACAATCGCCATCGCCCCGAGATGCGCAAGGATACGCCTCGCCCGAGGCTCTGCCGCCACGGTCATCCCGTGCGCCGGCTTGACGCCCGTGACCATCGCTCTCACCAGATTGTCGCGCGTCAGCACCGACATCACCACCACGCCGATCACGTGCACCACGATCAGCCCGAGCAGCGAGAAGGCAAGCACCTCGTGCAGCTCCTCATTGCCGCCGCCCGAAGTCATCTGGATACCGGTCCATGCCACCGCTGCCGTGCCCGCGAGCAGGGCCAGCACGGCCAGCCCGCCCAGCGGATTGTGCCCGATCGACCGCTTCGGCTTGCCGGCAACCAGCTCGCGAAGGTGCGGCACTACAGCGCCCGGCTTCACGAAGCTTGCGAACCGCGCCTGCGCATTGCCGATAAAGCCCCAGCACAGCCGGAACACGATCAGCACCGCCGCGACCCATCCGGCCGTCATGTGCCACGCGCCAAGCGGGCTGCCCTCTTCGGAAGACAGGAACGCGACCGCAATGGCCGCGACCAGCGACCAGTGGAACAGTCTCACTGGAACATCCCAGACGGGGATATTGGAACGAACAGCTTGTGTCGAATTTGCCATGATAGCCTCCTATACGAGGCAATGTGGCAGAGATGGCTGACGCCAGCCTGACGGCCATGCGCATTGATATGGCTCGCCTCAAGGCAGTGGGCACGGTCTCTGAAGCTGGATTGGCATCCCGTCAGAAGCGCCAGGGAGCGGCAGGAGGGAGCCAATGCCCCGCCTTTGGCCTCAGCCGGAAAACGCATCGAACACGAGCTTGATGCCCAGCGCGATCATCAGCACGTATACAAGCGTGTAGAAACGTTCGGCGTTCACTCGCTTGACCAGCGCCACGCCAGCGAATGTCGATAGGATCGCCACTGGCATCAGCAGCGCGGTGGCGGTGAGGTTCGCGCGGGTGAACTGGCCGAGCGCGGCATAAGCCGGCACCTTCATCCAGTTCATCGCCGCAAAGGCGATCGCGGTTGTCCCGACGAAGACGTCGCGCGACAAGCGTCGGGGCAGCACCCACATCTGGAATGGCGGTGCGCCGGCATGCGCAATCTGGCTGGTAAAGCCGCTCAAGGTGCCGAAAAGGATGCCGGTCCAATCCGGCGCGTTGAACGGCAGCACCACCGCCCCGCCTCTTTCCGTCCATAGGCGGTGCAAGCCGAACAGGATGGAAATCGCACCGACCGCGCCAAGCACCACGCTTTCCGTGACGCGCGCCGCGAACAGATAGCCCAGCAGCACGCCTGCTGCCATGCCCGGCAGCATGACCTTGAGCACATGGCCGTCCCATGTCCGGCGAAAGGCCCAGACGCTGACCGCATCCTGCACGATCAGGATAGGCAGCAGGATGGCAGCGGCGCGCACTGGATCGATTACGAGCGCCAACAAGGGCATCGAAAGCGACCCGACGCCCGAAAAGCCACCTTTTGCGAGACCCGAACACAGGACCGCGAGGACCGCAACGAGATAATAATAAGCGTCCGGCGTCATGATCATGCATCTCGGTCGATGTCGGAGAAATAGGGATGGCAGGCGATCGCATCGCGACCGCTTCAACTGGCCGCATAGCCAAGAAGCTCGCGACGGTTAAGAGGCAACAGCACAGCGCCCCGCTTTGGGTTGCCGCCAGATTTCAGCAGTCCGGCGGCATTGCCTGTCTCAGCCGTTTCCTCTTCTGGCCAGAGCTTTGCACGTGCGCGTATTCCGCCACATCGAATAACAACGACCCACGGAGAAAAAGACGGTCTTGCACACCAACCCGCCCGCGCTCCCGGCCCTGCACGATCTTCACGAGACGGTTTGATCAGCCGGGAATGACGGCCTCGATTTCCCGCGCAGCAAGGTCGACGCGGATCGCGTCGGCATCATGGCCCTTGTCAGCGAGCAGAGCGTTACAGGCGCGCTCGGAACGGCTGATCAGGGCGTCAACGGCTTTGCAGCCTGCCGCCAAGCGGTGTCGAAAACTCTTCGTCGCATGACGAGTGAACGATGATGGTCAGGAAAATGGAGCGGGTAGCGGGAATCGAACCCGCATAGCCAGCTTGGAAGGCTGGAGCTTTACCACTAAGCTATACCCGCGCGCCTGGCGCCGTTCTGGCGTGGTGGGGCGCACATGCCATTGGATGCGGGGCGCGTCAATATCTGCTTTGCCGCGCTGCGCCGCGCTGACCTTTCCTTGCGCCTATTGCTGGGCAAGCCAGTGTTTCAACAGATCGTGCGCGATGGCAAAAGGCGGCGGAGCGATGAAGGGCGCGCTTTCATCGCCTGCCATCGCGGCGCGAACCTCGTCGGCGCTGAACCAGGCCGCCTCCTCGATCTCCGTTGTGTCGAGCGTCAGTTCGTCGCTCAATGCCTCGCTGGTACAGGCGATCATCAGCGACGATGGGAACGGCCAGGGCTGGCTGGCGACATAGCGCACGTTCCTGACGCGCACGCCCGCCTCTTCCCACAGCTCGCGCGCCACCGCTTCCTCAATGCCCTCGCCCGGCTCGACAAAACCGGCGAGCGCCGAAAAGCGTCGCGGCGGAAAGCGCGGCTGGCGGCCCAGCAGCACCTTGCCCTGATATTCGGAGAGCATGATCGTCACCGGGTCGACCCGAGGAAAATGCTCGGCGCCGCAGCCGGTGCAGGTGCGCGACCAGCCCCCCTTGGACATCTTGCTTGGCGCACCGCACAGCGAGCAGAAGCGGTGCCGCGCATGCCAGTCCACCAGCGTCCGCGCGCCGCCGTAGAGCGCAAGTTCATCGGCGGGCAGCGCGGCCAGCATCTGCCAGACGCGCGGATTATAGTGCAGCCCGGAGCCCGGCTCGCCATGCTTGAGCTCGGCAAAATGCGCCTTGTCGTCGATCAGGCCGAGAAAGATCAGCTCGCTGTCGGGGGCGGCATCGGCAAGGCTCCGCCAGACTAGCCGGCCTTCGACGCTGACCTCCGGCTCCAGCCCGTTGAGGCTGAGCAGTCTGGCCTTCCAGTTCATATAGCCGGACAGACGGTCGGGATCGACACGCACCTGATCGGCACGGTCGATCCGGTTGCCGGTCAGGGCCGGCGCGATCAACGACAAGGACATGCTTTCCCCCCGGCCCGTGGTCAGCCCATCGCCTTGAGCTGTTCGTAGACCATCTTGGGGAATTCGCGCTGGAAGGGATAGGTTTCGGCCGGCATGTACTGGGTATAGCCCGATGCGCGGAAGCCGCGGATATGGTCGACAAAGGCCACCGTTCCCGCTGCGCCGCCCCAGCCATAGGTGCCCGCAGGCCCCTGGTCGTTGCCCAGGCCCACACGGCCGCCCGCGCCATAGCCCTGGCCATCGACCCAGGTGCCCTTGGTCACGGCAGTGGACGGCAACAGGTTGGACATGCCCATCAGCGCCGTCGCCTCCGACATGATCCGCGTGCCATCGAGCTGGCCCTTGCCCACCAGCATGGCGAGGAAACGGTCATAATCGTGTGCGGTGCTGACCAGACCGGCTCCGCCATAGGGGAAGGCAGGCGGCACGGTGAAGATGCTGTCCTGGCCCGGATCGATCGGGATCAACGCACCGGCAAAGGGCGCATAATTGGTGCTGAGCCGCGACACCTCGCTCTGCGGCACGGTCCAGTAGCTGCTCTTCATGCCCAGCGGGTCGAACATGTTCTTCTGCAGGAACGCGCCGAATTCCATGCCCGATGCGACCTGGATGACATAGCCCAGCAGATCGAGGCCGATCGAATAGCTCCACAAGGTTCCGGGCTCGGCGATCAACGGCAGCGAGGCGACGCGGCGCGCGAATTCGTCGATCGGCGGGGTCGGCGCCGGCATCGGGAAGCCGGGGATCGGCGTCTTGCTGACCGCAGCGGGCGAGATGCCGAGCTTGTTATATTCCTCGAGCAGCGGGCCCTTGGTGACGATGTTATAGCCCAGGCCCGCCGTGTGCGTCATCAGGTGGCGCGGGGTGATCTGCGTCTTGGCGGGGACCGAATCCAGGCTTTTGGCAGGATCGGTCAGCACCTTCATATTGGCAAATTCGGGGATCAGATCGGCAATCGGCTGGTCGAGCTTGAGCTTGCCCTGTTCGATCAGCATCATCGCGGCCATGCCGGTGATCGGCTTGGTCATCGAATAGACGCGCCACAGCGAATTGGCATCGACCGGGGTCGGGATGTCGAGCGCGAGACTGCCCGCACCGATCAGCGCGGCAGGTTGCGCGCCGAAGCCGATCGAAACCAGCATGCCCGCCACCTTCTTGGAGGCGATATAATCTTCCACCTGCTTGCGGATCAGCGCGAAATCGCCGCTGGCCATCGCGCGGGCATAGCCGGGCATCGCGGCAAACAGGCCCAGCAAGCCTGCAGAGCCCAGCATGTGGCGGCGGCTCATCTGCGGCATCTGGCTCAAAAGCTTCGACATAAGTTTCTCCCGTTGATCGGATCTGCGCCCTTGGCCAGCCCGGCTTTATCGATGCTGAATGGCGGCACTGGCCGCTTTGGCGAACAGTGTCGGAAGCCCGGCCTCCGCAATTTGTTCCACCGGCCACCAGATGCCATTCAGGTTTTCAATGACAACCTTATCGATTTGGGGGCCGCGATAAAGCGCCAATGCAAGCTCCAGCGAAAAATGGGTGAAGATATGGCTGACCGCTGCATCGATGGTCAGCCACTGGCCGGTAACGGGCGGAACGGCATCGCCGTTGCGCCGCGCGGACCAGCCGTCATCGGGCAGCGCGCGCATGCCGCCCAGCATGCCCTTGCCCGGCCGCTGGACCAGCAGCACCTGCCCGTCCTGCTCGATCCAGAAGGCTGTGCCGTTGCGCTGGGGGCGTGGCTTTTTCGGCGGCTTGGCCGGCAGCGATTCGGCGATGCCAGCCGCGCGGGCCATGCAATAAGACGCCAGCGGACAGAGCAGGCATGAGGGGTTCCGCACCGTGCACAGCGTGGCCCCCAGGTCCATCATCGCCTGGGCGAAATCGCCGGGCCGCTCCTGCGGCGTGATCTGCGCGGTGCGGGCACGGATTTCGGCGCGGGCCGCAGGCAATGGGGTTTCGATCGCGAACAGCCGCGCGACCACCCGCTCGACATTGGCGTCGACGACGGCGGCAGGCCGGTCAAAGGCGATCGCGGCGACCGCGGCGGCGGTATAATCGCCCACGCCGGGCAGCGCGCGCAGCCCGGCTTCGCTATCGGGAAAGCGCCCGGCATGATCGCTGGCCACGGACCGGGCGCAGGCGATGAGGTTGCGGGCCCGCGCGTAATAGCCAAGCCCCGCCCAGGCGGCGAGCACCTCCTCATCCGCAGCCGCAGCCAGCGCCTCGACGGTCGGCCAGCGGCTGGTGAAGCGCTCGAAATAGCCGGTTACCGCCGCGACCGTGGTCTGCTGCAGCATGACCTCTGACAGCCAGACCCGATAGGGATCGGGCACCGCCCCTGCCTGGCGCGCGGCGGGCGAAATCCGCCACGGCAGATCGCGGGCATGCGCGTCATAATGCGCCAACAAGGCCGCCGCGATCGAAGCGCCTGCATCGTCCTTACACATTTTCATCGCGACACTCGACGGGCATGGCCCGGCTATGCCATGGTCAGCCGCACAATGGAACGCGATAAGCCGATCACCACCAAGACGCGCAAGGCTGCGCATGCTGCCCCGCCGCCCCGGCGGCGGCGCGGTGGTGAAGCGCGCGGCATTGCCGACCTTATCCCGTCGATCGGCGACACCAGCTTTCGCAAGTTCGGCTTCATCCAGAGCTCGCTGGTCAGCCGCTGGGCAGAGATTGCCGGGCCGCGCTATGCCGCGATGGCGAGCCCCGAATCGATCGCCTTTGCGCGCGGCAAGAAGGCGGAAGGCACGCTGCAACTGGTCGTCACCAGCGCGACCGCGATCTTCATGCAGCATGCCGAGCCCGAGATCATTGCGCGGGTCAACCGGTTCTTCGGCTATCCCGCCGTGGCGCGGGTCAGATATCGGCACGGCACGCTGACGGCACCCAAACGTCCCGAGCCGCCCCCCGCTGCACCACCTTCGCTCAAGCCGATCAGCATTGCGCCTGCCGACGGGCTCAGGCCGATCGGCGATCCCGAATTGCTGACCGTGCTCGAATCGCTGGCGCGCAGCCTTGAAGAGAAGGAAGCGCGCGAGGCGGCTGCCCATGCAGCACCGGTTCAGCTAAAGAGCGACAATCTGAAACCCGTGCGCCTGTTCGCGCCGCCAACGTCTGACGAGGTCCATCGATGATTGCGCCATTGCGCCCCCTGCTTGCCGTTTCCGCGCTTGCCCTTGCCACCACCGCAACGCTGTTCGCGGTCTCGCCCGGCTCCGCGCAAAAGGCCGCCGCGCCTGCCGACTGGTCCGAACGCGTGAGCCAGAGCCAGGTGGGCGGCCATATCATGGGCAATCCGGCCGCGACGCAGAAGGTCGTGGAATATATGAGCTATACCTGCCCGCACTGCGCCGCGTTCGAGCAGGATTCCAACCCCACGCTGGCCAATGGCGTGATCGCCAAGGGCAAGACCAGCCTCGAGGTGCGCAATTTCATCCGCGATCCGCTTGACCTCACCGTCGCGCTGCTCGCCCGGTGCGGCGAACCGCGCAGCTTTTTCCGGCGGCACAAGGGTCTGCTGTCCACCCAGCGCAGCTGGATGACCAAGGCCGGCAGTCTGGGTCGCGAGGGCCAGGCCGCCTGGTATCAGGGCGATACCAACACGCGGCTCAAGCGCATCGCCAGCGATCTTGGCCTGTATGACGAACTGCGCCGCTATTCGCCGCTGGCCACCAATGCCCAGATCGACGCCTGCCTGACCAACAAGGCTGAACAGGGCAAGGTGCTGGCCATGACCAAATTTGCCAGCGACACCGTCAAGATCGAAGGCACCCCCAGCTTCACCATCAACGGCAAGCTGCAGACCAATGTCTTTGACTGGAAAAGTCTGGAACCGTTGCTGGCCAGCCGCTAGAGCACAGCACACGCATTGACTGACCCCATGGGTCAAATTTCCTCTGTTGCCGATGACAAGGACCAAGCCTGTATGAAGCGTTTTGCCAGCCTGATCGCCCTGCCCCTGATGCTATCCGTCGCCGCGTGCAGCGGCGAGGCCGACAAGGCCGCCGAAGGCCCGACCAAGGGCGAGCCGATTGCCGCGATCCCTGCGCCCGCCGGCAAGAACTGGACCGAGACGGTCACCAAGACCGACAAGGGCTATTACGTGATGGGCAACCCCGACGCGCCGATCAAGCTGGTCGAATATGCGTCGCTCACCTGCAGCCACTGCGCCGAGTTCGCCGAACAGGCCTTTGGCACCATCCGCGACAAATATGTCGCCAGCGGCCGGGTGAGCTATGAATTCCGCAATTTCGTGCGCGAACCGCTCGATCTGACCGCATCGATGCTGACCCGTTGCGGACCGAACGAGAGCTTTTTTGCACTGTCCGAGCAGGTGCTGGCCAACCAGGCGGATATCTTCACCAAGGCGCAGGCCATGGGCCAGCAGCGCTTCGAGGCAGCGCTTGCGCTGCCCGACAACCAGCGCTTCGTCGCGCTGGCCGAAGGAACGGGCCTGATCGATTTCTTTGCGCAGCGCGGCGTTTCGCGCGACCAGGCACTGCAATGCCTGACCAATGTCGAAACCGCGCAGGCACTGGCCGAGAGCACCAATGTAGCGACCAAGGAAGACGATATCCAGGGCACGCCGACCTTCTACCTGAACGGTCGCAAGATCGAATTCACCGGCTGGCCGGCGCTGGAAACCGAAATCCAGGCGATGGGGGCCCGCTGACCCCGGCGCGTCAAAGGGGGATAAATGGACCAAGGGGGGTTGATTGCTGACGATACAGGCCAGGCGCAGGCGCCCGGCCCGTCGGCGAGCGCCCCGCTTGTAACGGCCCCCATGCGGTTCAAGCGGCTGAAGCTCAGCGGCTTCAAGAGCTTTGTCGAACCTGCCGAACTGCGGATCGAGCCTGGGCTCACCGGTGTTGTCGGCCCCAATGGCTGCGGCAAGTCCAACCTGCTCGAGGCGATCCGCTGGGTCATGGGCGAAAGCTCTGCCAAGTCGATGCGCGGCGGCGGCATGGAAGACGTGATCTTCGCCGGCACCGCGACCCGCCCGGCCCGCAACTTTGCCGAAGTATCGCTGCTGACCGAAGTCAGCCAGCCAGTGCTCGCCGCTGTTTCGGTCGAGGATGGCGAACTGGAAGTCGTCCGCCGGATCGAGCGCGGCGCGGGCAGCGCCTATCGCGCCAATGGCCGCGATGTGCGCGCCAAGGATATCGCACTGCTGTTTGCCGATGCCGCCACCGGCGCGCACAGCCCGGCGCTGGTCAGCCAAGGACGCATTGCCGCGGTCATCGCCGCCCGCCCGGTCGAACGCCGCCAGATGCTCGAGGAGGCGGCGGGCATTGCCGGGCTGCACGTGCGCCGCAAGGATGCCGAGCAGAAGCTGCGCGCGACCGAGGCCAATCTGGAACGCTTGCAGCAGGGATTGACCGACATGGAGGCCCGCGCGGCCAATCTGGCGCGCCAGGCCAAGGCGGCAGAGCGTTATAGCGCGCTGAGCCACCAGATCGCGGTGGCCGAGGCACGCGCGCTGTTCGCCCGCTGGCGCACTGCGGCCGAGGCGGCCAAGCGGGCGCGCGCCGATGCCGCTTCCGCCGAAGCCGCTGTCGAAGCCGCGCAACTGGCGCAGACAGAAGCGCAGGCCAACCAGCGCGCCGCAATCGATACGTTAGCCGAGGCGCGGGCGGCGCTGCAATCGGCGCGCGAGGCAAGCCAGGCGCTTGCGCACCGGCTGGCGACGCTGACCGCAGAGCGCGAAGCCGTGCGGCAACGACTCTCCGATCTCGACCGGCAGCAGGCGCGCATCATCGAGGACAGCGCCCGCGAGGACCGGCTGACGCACGATGCTACCGCCGCGCTGGAACGGCTCGAGTCTGAAAACGGGCGTGTGCAGGCCGATATCACCGCGGAGGAATCGCGCGGCCCGGCGCTCAGCCAGGCGCAGGATAATGCCGAGCGCGCGGCGCGCGAATCCGAGGTGGCGCTTGCCCAGGCACGCGCCGAGCTCGCGCGCGCCGATGCCGATATCAAGGTCGCCGATGCCGCGCTGGCGACCACCGAAGCCCGCAGCCGCCGTGCGAATGAGGAGCTGGAGCGCACCCGGGCTCAGCTTGCAGCTTTGGGTGATGCAGGCCAGCTGGCTGTTGTCCGCGATGAGGCGCAAACCGAATGCGAACGCCAGGCCCAGGCCAAGGCCGCCGCATCCGGTGCGCTGGCCGAGGCGCAATTAGGCCGCGATGCGCTGGTGCAGGCGCGCGATACCGCACAGAGCGACCTCGCCACGTCGCGCGCCGAGCTCAACGCGATGACCCGCGAGATTGAGGCGCTGACCCGCGATCTCATGAAAAAGCCCGGCGGCGCGGACCGCGCGCTCGATCAGGTGCAGGCGGACCGGGGCTTTGAAAAGGCACTGGCGGCGGCCCTGGGGGACGATCTGAGCGCGGTGATCGGCCCTGCCAGCGGCGACGGACGCTTCTGGACTGGCAGCGCCGGATCCGCCAGTCGCCCGCAAGTGCCCGAGGGCTGCGTCTGGCTGGGCGAGCATGTGCAGGCGCCCGAAGCGCTGGCGGCACGTCTAGCGCTGATCCTGGTGGCAGACAGTGATAACGGCCAGCCGCTCGCCCCGGGCCTTCGGCTGGTCACGCGCAATGGCCGGATGCGGCGCTGGGACGGCTTCGTCTCCAGCGGCGACGGCGCGAGTGCAGCAGAGCGGCTCGAACGGCGCACCCGGCTGAGCGAGCTGGAGGCCGCGCGCCCTGCCCTGTCGCATCGGCTGGGACAGGCCGAGGCGGGCCTTGCGGATAGCCAGCGCGCGCTCACCGAACTGCAGACGCGGATCAGCGATCTTGGCCGCGCGCTCGCTGCCGCCGAAACCGCCGAACGCCAGGCCTTGCGCGATCGCGACCAGGCCGAGCATGCCTTGCAGCGTGATGCCGAGCGGCGCGAGGATCTGGCCGAGCGGATCGAGCGGATAGCCGCCGATGCCCAGGGGGCCGAGGCCGAACTTGCCACCGCGCGCGCCGCGCGCACCGCCCTGCCCGATGGCACGGCCCAGCGCGAGCAGGTCGCACGGCTGACCGATCGCACCCATGCTGCGCAAACGGCTCTGCGCTCGGCCATGGCGGCGATTGCGGCACAGGCGCAGGCGGTATCCGCGCTGCGCGAACGCCGGGCCAGCGTGCGTGCCGAGATCAAGGGCTGGCAGGGCCGCTCGGGCGAAGCTGCCCAGCGGCTGCGCGATATGCAGCTGCGCGCCGCAGAGCTGGCGCAGGAGCGCGCCGCGATCGCGGGCAAGCCCGAGGCACTGGCCGAGCAGATCAGCGCGCTGGAGGCGTCGCTGCGCGAGGCACAACAGGCGCAAAGTGCAGCGGAAACGGCGTCTCAGGTGGCGGACAAGGCGTTGGCAGACGCAGAGCGGAGCGCATCGCAGACGTCCGAAGCACTTGCCAGCGCCCGCGAACAGCGCGCCGGAGCCACCGCGCGCGCCGAGCATCAGGACCAGCGCCGCATAGAACTGGCGCAGGGGTGCGGCGAACGCTTCCAGTGCCCGCCGCCGCTGCTGCCCGAACGCTTCGCCTTCGACCCGGCCACCGTCGAGCCCGCCGACATCGAGGCAGCGGAGCATGATCGCCTTTCGCAGGCGCGCGAGCGGCTGGGCGCGGTCAACCTGATCGCGGCGGACGAGCTCGCCGCACTGGAAACCGAGATGGCGACGATCCGCACCGAGCATGACGAACTGGTCGAGGCGATCTCTCGCCTGCGTGGCTCGATCGGCGCCTTGAACCGCGAAGGCCGCCAGCGCCTGCTCGCCGCCTTTGCCACGATCGACGGCCATTTCCGCACGCTGTTCGCGCGGCTGTTCAATGGCGGCAAGGCGCATCTGGAACTGATCGACAGCGACGATCCACTCGAGGCGGGGCTGGAAATCATGGCCCAGCCGCCGGGAAAGCGCCTGTCTTCGCTCACCCTGCTGTCCGGCGGCGAACAGGCCCTGACCGCGGTCGCCCTGATCTTCGGCCTGTTCCTCACCAACCCCGCGCCGATCTGCGTGCTCGACGAGGTCGATGCGCCGCTCGACGATGCCAATATCGACCGGTTCTGCGACCTGCTCGACCATATGGCGGTGGTCACCGACACCCGGTACCTGATCGTCACCCACAATGCCGTGACGATGAGCCGCATGCACCGCCTGTTCGGCGTGACCATGGTCGAACAGGGTGTGAGCCGCCTGGTCTCGGTCGACCTGGGCGGCGCGGAACGGCTGCTGGCGATGGAGTAAGCCCCGCCGTCGCTGATTGTCCGCTCCGGCCGGTCTCCGAGCGCTTGAACAAATGTACAGGCGCGTGCGCGCTGTCACAGACTATTGTCCCGATTATGGCAAATGAGCGGTTAACGATGCTTGACAGGTACCGTTACCAATAGGACCATTTTGGCGGGGATGATCGAATGCAATTGCCTGATTCTGCGCCAGACGCGCTATCCGAGATGCGCGCCGCCAACCTGCACCTGCAGGCGACCATTGACGGCCTGCGCCAGGCGCTGGAGTCGGCTGCGGCTGCCGCTGACCTGCAAATCACCCGTGCCCGTTCCGAAGAGGCTGCGCGGATCGCCGATCTGACCGCCACTATCCACCAGATGCGCGACGAGATGGAAGCGCAGCAACAGGCCAATGACCGCGCCTTGCAGGCCGAGCGCGCCGGCGCCCAGGCCGAGATCGCGCAGCTCAAGGGCAGCATCGATGCGCTGCGCCTGACACTCGATGGTGAGCGCGCGAGCGCGGAACAGGCGCGTCTCGATCAGGAATCCGATCACGCGCTCGAACGCCAGGCGCTCCAGCAACAAATTCAGGCGCTGCGCGAACGGATGGAAGAGATGACGAGGGAAAAAGCCTGATGAGCGTGACCACCGATACCCTCGCGCGGCCGATGACCGAAAGCCAGCGCGCCGCGGCGCTGCGCCGCACCGAGGTTCTGCTGGAGGTCACCCGCAAATGCGCGACGATGACGCAGATCGACGGCGTGCTGGCCATGCTGGTCGAGCTGACCTCGCGCGAGCTCAATTGCGATCGCGGCACCTTGTTCCTCAACGACCCCAAGACGGGCGAACTCTATTCGCGCTTTGCTCAGGGCAGCCAGAGCCTGGAAATCCGCATCCTCAACAATTCGGGGATTGCAGGCCATGTGTTCCAGACCGGTGAATCGCTGCTGGTCGAGGATGCCTATGCCGATCCGCGCTTCAACAGCACGGTCGATCTGCGCACCGGCTACAAGACGCGCAACATCGTCTGCGTCCCCGTGCGCACGCCGCGCGGCGAGATCATCGGCGTGATGCAGAACATCAACAAGCATGAAGACAGCTTCACGCCTGACGATGTCGCGCTGCTCGAAGAGATGACCAGCCAGGCCACCGTGTTCCTGCAGAGCCTGCAGTCGATCGAGGAGATCGAACAGGTCCGCGCCAAGGAGCTGGCCTTCCTGTCGATGATCTCGGAGATCAGCTCCGAGGTCGACCTGACCCGGCTGCTGCAGCGCGTGGTGGCGGAAACGGTGCGGATGTTCGAGGCGGAACGCGCCACCATCTTCATCCATGACAAGGCAACCGACACGCTGTTCTCGCTGTTCTCTGCAGGCGGCAAGGTCAACGAGATCCGCTTCCCTTCCGGCGTCGGCATTGCAGGGACGGTGTTCACCACCGGGCAGAGCCTCAACATCCCGCACGCTTATGCCGACTTGCGCTTCAACCCCAGCTTCGACCGGCAGACCGGCTTTTTCACCCGCTGCATCCTGTGCGTGCCGATCGTCAACAAGCAGGGCGAGGTGATCGGCGTCACCCAGGTGCTGAACAAGAAGACCGGCGCGTTTACCGACAAGGATGAGCAGCAGCTCAAGACCTTTACCGGCCAGATCGCCATCGCGCTCGAGAATTCGAAGCTGTTCGACGACGTGCAGCGGATGAAGCTCTACAATGAATCGGTGCTGCAGAGCATGTCCAACGGCGTGCTGACGCTCGATCCGCTCGGCAAGGTCATTACCTGCAACCAGGCGATCGAGCGCATCTGGTCGTGCAAGGCGGCAGAGGTCCAGGGGCGCTTGCTGTCCGACATGCTCGACGAACGCGGCACCTGGATCCTCGAGCGGATCGAGAAGGTGAAGGAGGAACGCTCCAGCGATGTCTTCCCCGATGCCGAAGTGGCGCTGTCCGGCGTCACCAAGTCGGTCAACCTCACCATCATGCCGCTGGTGTCCGAAAGCGACGACAGCAAGCTGGGCTCGATGCTGATGGTCGAGGATATCAGCAGCGAAAAGCGCATGAAGTCGACAATGTCGCGCTATATGGACCCGGTGATCGCTGCGCAGATGATGGACAACGACACGCTGGACCTGCTGGGCGGGGTCAGCGCCGAAGCGACGATCATGTTCACCGATGTGCGCGGTTTCACGACGATTACCGAGGAATATGGCGCGCAGGGGACCGTATCGTTCCTGAACGAATATTTCAGCCTGATGGTCGATTGCATCACGGCGCAAGGGGGGATGCTGGACAAGTTCATCGGCGATGCGATCATGGCGTGCTTCGGCCTGCCCATGCCCCATGACGACGATCCGGACCGCGCCGCGCGCGCCGCGATAAACATGATCCGCACGCTGTGGGAATGGAATGCCCAGCGCCGCGACCGGGGGCTGAAGACCGTCGACATGGGCGTCGGCATCCATACCGACCATATCGTCTCGGGCAATATCGGCAGCCCCAAGCGCATGGACTATACCGTGATCGGCGACGGGGTGAACCTGGCCAGCCGCCTCGAAAGCGCCTGCAAGGCCTATTCGGCGCGCATCCTGGCGAGCGAGAACACCGTGGCGCGGTTCAACGGCACCTACCGGATGCGCGACATCGATCTGGTCGTGGTCAAGGGCAAGACCGAACCGGTGCGCGTGTTCGAGCTGCTCGACTATCACGACGCGCAGTCCTTCCCCGCGATGCGCGACGTGCTCGGTCATTTCGAGGACGGGATCGTCGCCTATCGTGCTGCGCGCTGGGACGAGGCGACGCTGCGCTTTGAAAAATGCCTGTCCTTGAACCCCGGCGACGGCCTGTCGCGCACCTATGTCGACCGATGCCGCATCATGAAGGCGAGCCCGCCCCAGGGCGAATGGGACGGGGTCTGGGTGATGAAGGACAAATAACGCCAGCATCGCCTTGATTTTGCAACCGAAGGCCCGCGCGCGAGTATTCTGTCGACAGTCCTTATCCGGCACCCGCCATCGATCGCGCCTGCGATGTGGAAAGCGGAGCGGGCCACGGTCGCAATCGTGCTAGGCGCAGCCATGAATTCCACATCATCCGACGCGCCCGACAGCCCCGTTCCCCCCGAACCGACCCCCGTCACAGACGATAATTTGGCCCACCGCCGCAAGCGTCGCCGGAACATCGCCTTGAGGATCGTCATCGGCCTGTTGGGCGCAATCTTCGCCATCTGGCTGATCCTGTTCATCACCAAGGGGCGCTTTCTCAAGGAGCCGGTGGAGAGCATCGCGTCTTCGCTCACCGAGCGCGACGTCGCGGTCGAGGGAGACTTCCAGCTCTATTTTGCACCGTTCAGGATCAAGTTCCTGGCCGAGGGCCTGACCGTCTCGAACCCGAAATGGGCAACAAGGCCCCATCTGTTTACCGCAAAGCGGATCGACACCCGGATCGCGCCGCTGGCGCTGCTGTTCGGAAACTGGCGGCTATACTGGCTGGACCTGACCGAAGGCGCGGTAGACCTGGAATGGAATGCGAAGCGCACCGCCAACACATGGACCTTCGACAGCAAGGGCGATGCGAAGCCGCTCGAATTGCCGACGATCGACCGTGCCACCCTGCGCGACACCAGCATCAGATACCGGGACCCAGTGCTCCAGCTGCTGGCCGATCTCGATTTTGCCACGGTCGTGTCCAGCGATGCGAAGATCGGTGAAGCCGTACGTTTCACTGGCGATGGCAGGCTGCGCGAAACGCCATTCACGTTGCAAGGCGCGCTGCTGACACCAAATGCGACGGTGCAGCGCGGGCAGAACAAGCTGGAGCTGCAGGCCCGCGCCGCCAACAACATCATCGATATTTCCGGCACGCTGCCCAGCCTTGCCGATATCGAGGGCGTGCCGCTGGCCACCCGCGCACGCGGGGGCAATGCCGCCGAATTGCTCGGCATCATCGGCGTGGTCATCCCCCGGACGCGCACCTACCGGCTGAACGCCACTCTGGTGAAACAGGACCGGATGTATCGCTTCAATGCGCTCAAGGGCACATTCGGAGCCAGCGACATCGCCGGCCAGTTCGCGGTCGACATGAGCGGCGCGCGGGTGCATGTCGATGCGACGCTGGCGACCAAGACGCTCGACATCATCGATGTCTCGCCCTTTATCGGCTATAATCCCGACGTGATTGCCGCGCGCGGCGTGCAGGCGGCGGCAGCTGCCACGGGTGCTGCCCCGGCGCGGCTGCTGCCCAATGCCAGCCTGCGCGCGGAAGGGCTGCGCGCCTTTGACGCCGATGTCCGCTACACCGCTACCCGGCTGCGCTCGGACAGCATCCCGATCAGCGACATCTCGGTCGTCGTCGATCTCGACGACGGGCTGCTCAAGCTTTCGCCGCTGCGTCTGACCATGGCGCGCGGCAAGCTTGCATCGGATATCGCGATCGACTGGCGCCGACGCCCGGCGGTGACGCGATATGACATTCGCCTCGCCGCAACCCCGATGGCGCAGCTGCTCGATGGTTTCGGTGTCGCAGAGGCCGGCACCAATGGCACCGTCAAGGGCCGCATTCAGCTGACCGGCACGGGCGATGCACTGCATGAATCGCTCGCCAGTTCATCGGGCCGCATCGCCTTCGTGATCCCCAGGGGAACGTTCTCGACCCGCAATGTCCAGCTTTCCGAACTGGATTTCGGAACGTTCGTGCAGAAGATGTTCGAGAACAAACTCAAGGAACCGGTGCAGATCAATTGCGGTCTCATCGCCTTCACGGTGCGCGGCGGATCGGCTGCAGCCGACCCCATATTGATCGATACGCGCAAGAACGTCATCGCCGGGCGCGGCGGCTTCAGCTTCGCTACCGAGCAGATGGACCTGGCATTCCGCGCCGATGGCAAGAAGTTCAGCCTGGTCTCGGCCCAGTCGCCCGTGGGCATTGGCGGCTATTTCTCCCAGCCCCGGCTCAATGTGATCAGTCCCGAACTGCTGGGCCGCGCCGGTGCTGGCCTGGGCCTTGCGGTCCTGGCGGCACCGCCTGCCGCATTACTTGCGTTTGTCGATGTGGGCGACGCCAAATCCGCCGCCTGCGGCCCTGTCCTGCAGGGCGCCACGGCCGCCGGCCAGCGCACCACCAAGGGCAAGGCGCGCGACGATGTCGGCAATGGCAAGAAGGCGACCAGCGGCCAGAAGGGCGAGAAGAAGTTTCTCGGCATTTTCTGAAGCAGGGCACAAAAACGGCGGCGCAGAATAGCTCCGCGCCGCCGTATCGAGTTTGGGGATGAAGCTTATTGCAGGCCCAGGTTCATCACCTTGGTCCAGGCAGCGACAAAGTCTTCCGCAAACTTCTTCTCGCCATCGCTCGCGGCATAGACTTCTGCCACCGCGCGCAATTCCGAGTTCGATCCGAAGATCAGATCGACCGGGGTTGCGGTCCACTTGAGCTGGCCAGACTTGATGTCGCGACCTTCGTACAGACCCGCTTCGCTCGCCGACTTCGACCACTTGTTGCCCATGTCGAGCAGGTTGACGAAGAACGCGTTGTTCAGCTGGCCCGGCGTGCTGGTGAACACGCCGTGCCTGGCGCCCGCCGTATTGGCATCAAGCGCGCGCAGTCCGCCGACCAGCACGGTCATTTCGGGCACCGTCAGGCTCAGCATGTTGGCGCGATCGACCAGCATGTCGACCGGCGACATCACGCTGCCTGCCGCATAATAGTTGCGGAAGCCATCGGCGGTCGGCTCAAGCTGCGCGAACGAGTTGACGTCGGTCTGTGCCTGGCTGGCATCGCCGCGGCCGGGCTTGAACGGAACGCTGAGGCTGTGACCGGCCTTTGCCGCGGCCTGTTCGATGGCTGCCGCCCCGCCCAGCACGATCAGATCGGCGAGCGAGACCTTCTTGCCGCCCTTCTGCGCCTTGTTGAACGATGCCTGGATGCCTTCCAGCTTGCTCACCACCTTGGTGATTTCTGCCGGATTGTTGACCGCCCAGTCCTTTTGCGGGGCCAGCCGCACGCGGCCGCCATTGGTGCCACCGCGCATGTCGGTATCGCGATAGCTCGCCGCTGCCGCCCATGCGGTGCGGATCAGCTCGGGTCCGGTCAGGCCGCTGGCCAGCACCTGCGCCTTGAGCGACGCCACGTCGTTCGCATCGACCAGCGGGTGATCGACCGCCGGCACCGGATCCTGCCAGATCAGGTCCGCCTTGGGCGCATCGGCACCCAGATAGCGCCAGCGCGGGCCCATGTCGCGATGGGTCAGCTTGAACCAGGCGCGGGCAAAGGCATCGGCAAACGCATCGGGGTTCTTGTGGAAGCGCTCGGACACCTTGCGATATTCCGGATCCATCTTCATCGCGAGGTCGGTGGTGAACATGATCGGCGCATGACGCTTGGTCTTGTCGTGCGCGTCAGGCACCATGCTGGCCGCGCTCTTGTCGCTCGGAATCCACTGGATCGCGCCGCCAGGGCTGCGCGTCTGCACCCATTCGAAGCCGAACAGATTGTCGAGATACTGGGTCGTCCAGGCGATCGGATTGACCGACCATGCGCCTTCCAGGCCGCTGGTCACCGCGTCGACGCCCTTGCCGGTGCCGCACTTGTTGGTCCAGCCGATGCCCTGCTGCTCGGTCGGCGAGCCTGCGGGATCGGCGCCGATGCACTCTTCGGCCTTGTGCGCGCCATGCGCCTTGCCGAAGGTGTGGCCGCCCGCGATCAGCGCGACGGTTTCCTCGTCATTCATCGCCATGCGGCCGAAGGTCTCGCGGATGTCCTTGGCAGCGGCCAGCGGATCGGGATTGCCGTTGGGGCCTTCCGGGTTGACGTAGATCAGGCCCATCTGCACCGCAGCGAGCGGCTTTTCCAGCTTGCGATCGCCATGATAGCGATCGGCGGCCAGGAACTTCTTCTCGCGGCCCCAATAGACCTTGTCCGCTTCCCAATCGTCGGTGCGGCCACCTGCAAATCCAAATGTCTTGAAGCCCATCGATTCAAGCGCGACATTGCCGGTCAACACCATCAGATCGGCCCAGCTGAGCTTGCGGCCATACTTCTGCTTGATCGGCCAGAGCAGGCGGCGGGCACGATCGAGATTGGCGTTGTCGGGCCAGCTGTTCAGCGGTTCGAAACGCTGCTGGCCGCCACCTGCACCACCACGACCGTCGGCGGTGCGATAGGTGCCCGCGCTGTGCCAGGCCATGCGGATGAAGAACGGACCGTAATGGCCATAGTCAGCCGGCCACCAATCCTGCGATGTCGTCATCAGCGCCTTGATGTCCGCCTTCACCGCCGCGATGTCGAGCGTCTGGAATTCTGCCGCATAATCGAAATCGTCGCCCATCGGGTTGGATTCGCGGGCATGCTGGCGCAGCGGCGACAGGTCCAGCCGCTCGGGCCACCAATCCTGGTTGCTGTTGGCAGCGGCGGGATTGACCTGCGGCTGGGCGGTGGTTTCAGCCAGCGCGGCGGGCGCCGAAAGGCTGAACGCCAGCAATGCGATGACGGACACAGAGGTGCGACTCATGGGTGTTAATCTCCTGCTTGGGCGGCGATTTCGCCGTTCACTGGAGATTAATCCGGGATGAGTTGATCGGGAAAACCGATTTTCCTGATCTATGTTAGTGATGGACTAGATCAAAGGGTCGCGCATTCACGGCAACAGCAGCGAGGAATCGCCGTAGGAATAGAAGCGGTACTCGCTGGCAATGGCGTGCGCATAGGCCGCGCGCATGACATCCAGCCCCATCAGCGCCGAGACCAGCATGAACAGTGTCGAGCGCGGCAGGTGGAAATTGGTCATCAGCCCGTCGATCCCCTTGAAGCGATAGCCGGGCGTGATGAAGATCGCGGTATCACCCTCGAACGGGCGGATGATATTGGCGTCATCGGCGGCGCTCTCGATCAGGCGCAGCACCGTCGTCCCCACCGCGATCACCCGGTTGCCGCGTGCGCGCACGGCGTTGAGGCGATCGGCAGTCGCAGCATCGATGCGGCCCCATTCGGCGTGCATCTGGTGGTCCTGCGTGTCATCCGCCTTGACCGGCAGGAAGGTGCCCGCACCGACGTGCAACGTCAGCATGGCATGCTCGATCCCGGCTTCGGCAAGTTCACCCATCAACCGGTCGGTAAAGTGCAGCGACGCAGTGGGGGCAGCGACCGCGCCGTCCTTTTGCGCAAAGCGGGTCTGGTAATCGTCGCGATCGGCGGCATCGATCTCGCGCTTGCTGGCGATATAGGGCGGCAGCGGCATGGTGCCCGCGCGCTCCAGCAGCAGTTCGACCGGCTCGTCGCCCTGGAATGCGAAGACCAGTGAGCCATCGTCACCGCGCGCCTCGACATCGGCCAGCACGCCCGCGCCGAAATCCACGACATCGCCGACCCGCAGCCGCTTGGCATTGCGCACAAAGGCCTGCCAGCGCCGCAAGTCGATGCGCTTGTGCAGCGTCGCGCCGATCCGCGCCTCGCCGCCCAGCTTCATCCCCTCCAGCTGCGCGGGGATCACGCGGGTATCGTTGAACACCAGGCAGTCGCCGGGGTTGAGCAGGCGCGGCAGATCGCGCACCGAAGCATCCTTCAGCTCGCCGCCGTGCACATGGAGCATCCTGGCCGCATCGCGCGGGCGCACCGGGCGCAGCGCTATCCGTTCCTGGGGAAGGTCGAAGTCGAATTCGTCAACGCGCATGGTCTGGTGCACTCAATCCTGCAAAACCCGTCATCCCCGCCCGGGCCCAGATTGGTGCCAGCGCGGGGCTCCCGCTTTCGCGGGAATGGCGACGGAATGCAATATTGACCGGGCTGCGATCAGTTCTCGATCGGCGCGTTCAGCTCATCCACCGAAATGGCACGCTCGGCAGGCTGGGCCGCCGCCGCATAATTGGGCTCGGGCTTGTTCTGCGACTTGAGCGAGGCCTGCAGAATGCGCGCCGGGCTTGCGGGCGGTTCGCCGCGCGGCACCACATCGACATATTGCATGCCAGAGATGACGCGGCCGAAATTGGTATAGCTGTTGTCCAGCGAGAAGCGCGGATAGAAGACGATGAAGAACTGGCTGTTCGCGCTGTTCGGATCCTGCGCACGCGCCATCGACACCGTGCCGCGCAGATGCGGGAACTTGTTGAATTCCGCAGCGACGTCAGGAAGGTCCGATCCGCCAGTGCCGGTGCCCGTCGGGTCGCCCGTCTGCGCCATGAACCCTTCGATCACGCGGTGGAAGATGATGCCATCGTAAAAGCCCTGGCGAGCCAGCGTCTTGATCCGCTCGACATGGTTGGGCGCGATTTCGGGATAAAGCTGGATCGTCACCCGGCCACCGGTCGACAGATCGAGATAGAGGATGTTGTCGGGATCGGCCTTGTCCGGGCTGGCGACGATCGACGGCGCTACCACCGAGGCATCGGCAGCATTGTTGTCGCGCTGTTCCTGCGCAGCCTTTTCGGCGTCGCGCGCGGCCTTGCGGGCTTCCTTTTCCTTGTCGCCGGATTCGTCTTCCTGGGCTTCGGCGGCTTCCTTCGCAGCCTTTGCAGCCGCCTTGGCCACCCTGTCCTCTTCCTTGCGGGCTTCCTCGGCAGCCTTTTCAGCGGCCTTTTCGGCATCCTTCTGCTGGCGCTCTGCCTCTTTTTCCTGCTGCTTGCGGACCTTGGTGGCCTCCTTCTCGGCCTCGCGCGCCACGCGTGCGGCCGCCTGGTCGGCCTCGATGTCGGACTGCCGGGTCTGCGCCGCATCCTGGGCCTGCGCGGCAATCGGCGCGAGCAGCATCGGGATGAACGACAAGGCAGCAAGCGATTTCAAGATATTGGGCATAAAACCGGGTATTCCTGTTCCATTCAGGCGGGGGCGGCGACGTACGCCCTGCCCCGTTTCGGGCACGGCTATAGCCAAAGCATCTGAGCCTGTCATGAATGAACTTGGGGGGCCGCGCTGTGCGCTGGCTCACCCTTTCAGCCCGGTTTCGCGCACACGCTTTTCGACATCGATCCGCACCGCATCGGTCACGAAGCGGTGGATCTGCCCGCCATAGATCGCGATCTCCTTGACCAGCCGCGATGCAATCGGCTGCAGCGAGACATCGGCCATCAGGAACACCGTCTCGATCCGGTCATTCAACTGGCGGTTCATGCCGGTGAGCTGATATTCATATTCGAAATCGGTGACCCCGCGAATGCCGCGGATGACCACCGACGCGCCCTGCGCCTCGGCGAAGTCCATGAGCAGCGAGCTGAACCCGACCACGGTGATGTTGCTGTCCTGGATCTGCGCCACCTCGCGCCGGACCATCTCCATGCGCTCGTCATCCGAGAACATCGGGTTCTTGGCGATATTGGTGGTCACGCCGATGATCAGCCTGTCGACCAGCTTCGCGCCACGGCGGATAATGTCCATATGGCCGAGCGTGATGGGATCGAACGTCCCGGGATAAACGCCAATCCGCATGATAGTCTTCCCTTTGCTATGCCGCTGTTGCGGTCAGTTGTCGCGCTCGACAATATAGCGCGCCAGTGCGCGCAGGAGGTCCGCTTCGCGGCCATAGCTGGCCAGATGCCCCACCGCCTGATCTACCAGGAAAAACGCCTGTTCTCGGGCGCGATCCAGCCCCAGCAGCGACAGGAAGGTCTCCTTGCCGGCGGCGGCATCCTTGTGCAGCGCCTTGCCGGCAAGCGCTTCGTCGCCGACCTCGTCCATGATGTCATCGGCAATCTGGAAGGCCAGGCCGATGTCGCGGGCATAGGCGCGCAGCGCCGTGCGCCCTTCGATCGGCACATTGCCCAGGATCGCCCCCATCTCCACCGAAGCCGCAATCAGCGCGCCGGTCTTCAGCCGCTGCAACTTGGTGACGGTGGGCAGGTCGAACTTGGCCTTTTCCGCCTCCAGGTCCATCATCTGGCCGCCCGCCATGCCATTGGGGCCACTCGCCTCGGCGAGCGTCACGATCAGCTCGGATCGGATGAACGGATCGGGGTGCGACTGGCTGCCGGCCAGGATCTCGAATGCCAGAGCATGCAGCGAATCGCCCGCCAGCACCGCGACGGCATCGCTGAACGCCTTGTGCACCGTGGGCTTGCCGCGCCGCATGTCGTCATCGTCCATGCAGGGCAGATCGTCATGGATCAGGGAATAGACATGGATCGCCTCGACCGCGCAGGCGACCCGGACAGCCAGCCCCCGATCGACATTGAACATCGAAGCGGTGGCGGTGAGCAGCAATGGACGCACCCGCTTGCCGCCTCCGATCGCCGCATGGCGCATGGCGTCATACAGCACCGCACGGGGATCATTGGGGACGCCCAGCAAGGCATCGAAACAGGCGTCGACGTCGGCGGAAATCTGGCGAAAGGCATCGGCCAGCGTGGTGTCGCTGATGGCGGTTGTCATTCTTGTTGCTCCCCTGCCCCGGTCTCGCCGCCGGTTTGATTGATCGCGTGCATCGCCCGGCCGTTCACGCTGCTATCAGCCCGCATCGAACGGCGTCGTGCCTGCAGCCTGGCCATCGGCACCCACGCGAATCTTCTCGATCCGCGCCTGCGCCGCATCGAGCCGCTTCTGGCAATGCCCGCGCAGCATGTCGCCGCGCTCGTACAGGCTGATCGACGCATCGAGCGGTACATCGCCCGATTCCAGCTGGCGGACGATGACCTCCAGCTCCTTCAGGGCATCTTCGAACGACAGATCGGCAGAAATGGCTTGGGCTTCACTCATGCACACAGCTTTGACCGCTGGCCTGCGCATGGTCAAGGCGATTGCGCAGGCCGGACAAGGTCACCCGCGCCGAGTTTCGTATGTTGCAACTGCGAACACATTAATTGCATTTGCCCAATTCATGGGGCTTTGACATGCTGCATCGCACAATAACAGAGGATGATGACGGCAGTTCAATTCTAACGAACAGGGACGACCATCATGAAAAAGCACAGCCTTCTCGCTCTTCCCCTTGCCCTTGTGGCGCTCCCCACTGCCGCCCATGCCGCCGAGCCCGAAAAGGTCACGTTCGAACATGCCGGTGACCGTTATGTCTATACCGTCAAGATGGTAGGGGACCACAAGATCATCGACGGCACCGAAACCCGTTCGGGCAAGCGCTTTACCCTGCGCGTATCGGACAAGCGCGTCACCGGAACCGTCGGCGACAGCCAGGTCCGCTTCAGCCGCAGCGCGGTCGTACCGCTCGCAGAAACCGAGGTTGTCAGCGACCGTTGACGCTCCGATGCGGGCTCGCCGACCGGCGCGGGCTCGCACTGGAAACAATTTGTACCCGGGGGTGAATTTTCCACGCATTCTCCCCCTTCCCCACCGGCACACCAGCGCGTAAAGCGCGGGGCCATGAGCGAGACCCAGACAGCGCCCGTGGCGACCATCACCCCAGAAATCGTGGCCGAACATGGCCTGAAGCCGGACGAATATCAGCGCATCCTGGCCGCGCTGGGACGCGAGCCCAATCTGGTGGAGCTGGGCATATTCTCCGTCATGTGGTCGGAGCATTGCAGCTACAAGAGCTCGCGCGTGCACCTGAAGACGCTGCCCACCACCGGGCCCCAGGTCATCTGCGGCCCCGGCGAGAATGCGGGCGTGGTCGATATCGGCCCCGGCCCCGACGGCAAGCCGCTCGCCGCCATCTTCAAGATGGAGAGCCACAACCATCCCAGCTATATCGAGCCCTATCAGGGCGCGGCCACCGGCGTCGGCGGCATCCTGCGCGATGTGTTCACCATGGGTGCGCGCCCCGTCGCGCTGATGAACGCGCTGCGCTTCGGCCGCCCCGACCATCCCAAGATGAAGCACCTGGTGCAGGGCGTGGTCGCAGGGATCGGCGGCTATGGCAATTGTGTCGGCGTGCCGACTGTCGGCGGCGAAACCAATTTTGACCCGGCCTATGACGGCAATATCCTGGTCAATGCGATGGCCGTGGGCATCGCCGAACAGGACAAGATCTTCTACTCTGCGGCTTCGGGCGCGGGCAATTCGATCGTCTATGTCGGTTCGAAGACCGGGCGCGACGGCATTCATGGTGCGACGATGGCGTCTGCAGAGTTCGGCGAGGACAGCGAGGAAAAGCGCCCCACCGTCCAGGTCGGCGATCCATTCACCGAAAAGCTGCTGATCGAGGCGTGCCTCGAATTGATGGCGTCGGACGCGATCGTCGCGATCCAGGATATGGGCGCTGCTGGCCTCACCAGCTCGAGCGTCGAGATGGCGAGCAAGGGCGGGGTCGGCATCGAGCTCAACCTCGACAATGTGCCGCAGCGCGAAACGGGCATGACCGCGTACGAGATGATGCTCTCGGAATCGCAGGAACGCATGCTGATGGTGCTCAAGCCCGGCCGCGAGGATTTCGCCGAGGCGATCTTCCGCAAATGGGAGCTCGATTTCGCGGTCATCGGCCACGTCACCGAAACCGGCCACATGGTGCTCAAGCACAAGGGCGAGACCGTGTGCGACATTCCGCTTGGGCCCCTGGCCGACGATGCGCCGAGCTACAATCGGCCCTATGTCACCACGCCGCCGCCCGCGCCGCTGGGCCATGTGCCTGCAAGCGCCGATCTGGCCGCAGACCTCAGCGCACTGATGGCCTCGCCCGCGCTCGCCAGCCGCAGCTGGATCTGGCAGCAGTACGACCATATGGTGATGGCCGATACCGTGCAGATTCCGGGCGGTGATGCGGGCGTCATCCGCATCCACGGCACCAATCGCGGCCTCGCGGTCACCACCGATTGCACCCCGCGCTATTGCTTTGCTGACCCGTTTGAGGGCGGCAAGCAGGCGATCGCCGAATGCTATCGCAACCTGGTCAGCACCGGCGCGCGTCCGCTCGCGACCACCGACTGCATGAACTTCGGTAACCCCGAACGGCCCGAGATCATGGGCCAGTTTGTCGGCTGTATCGAAGGCATGCGCAAGGCCTGCCAGGCGCTCGACATGCCGATCGTCAGCGGCAATGTCAGCCTCTACAACGAGACCACCGGCCCCGATGGCATCGCCCGCGCGATCCTGCCGACGCCCGCTATCGGCGCGATCGGGCTGATCGATGATCTGGGCAGCATGATGACGCTGGCGTTCAAGGCCGCCGGCGAAGCCATCGTGCTGATCGGCGGTCAGGACACGTCGGAACTCGGCCAGTCGCTCTGGCTGGATGTGCTGCACGGTCGCCGCGAAGGGCCGCCGCCGCAGACCGACCTCAAGGCGGAGCTGGCATCGGGCGGCGTCATTGCCTCGCTGATCGCCAGCGGCGCGGTCAGTGCGGTGCACGATCTTTCCGACGGCGGGCTCGCCGTTGCAGTGGCAGAGATGGCTCTGGCATCGGGCATCGGCGCGACGCTGTCTGCCGAGGGCGATGCAGGCTTCTGGTTCGGCGAAGGCCAGGCGCGCTATGCCGTCACCGCCAGCGATGCCGGTGCAGTGCTGGCGGCCGCCCAGGCTGCAGGCGTGCGCGCCGAGGTGATCGGTGAGACCGGCGGTGATGCCATCGCCTTTGCCAATGGCAAATCGGTGACGCTGACCGACCTGCGGGCACAGAATCTCGCGTTCTTCAGCGACTGGATGGAGGCCTGATCCCTCGCTTCGGTCGCCGCGCCGTCCGAATGAGGAGACAGGCATGACGACAGGCTATTCCGGCACGCCGCTCGCGCGCAAGCTGGGCTTGAAGCCCGGCATGCGCATGTGGTTCGACGCCATACCCGAGACGGTCAGGGCGGAGATCACGTCCGAGGTCGAGGCGCTGGAAACGGTAGCCTCGCCCGAACAGGGCTTCGCCGCCGCGCACCTGTTCACCACCGAGCGCGCGGTGCTGGAACGCGAACTGGCGCGGCTGATGGCGGCCATGGACCGCGATGGCCTTATCTGGGTGAGCTGGCCGAAAAAGGCGGCAAAAGTGGATACCGACATCACCGAAGACGTTATTCGCAGCATCGCCCTGCCGATGGGTCTGGTTGACGTGAAGGTCTGCGCGGTCGATGCCATCTGGTCCGGCCTCAAACTGGTGATCCGCAAGGAATTGAGATGACACGCCTGATCCGCCTGGTTCTGGTCGCCGCGCTGGCGATGACGGCACTTGCTGTACGCCCTGCCCTGGCCTGGGGCGATTATGGCCATCGCACCATCGCGGCGATTGCCGAAGCCAATGTCTCGCCAAAGGTACGCGCGCGGATCAGGACGCTGCTCGCGCAGGAAAAGGAGCTGGCAACACCCGAATGCCCGCTCAAGACACTGGAAGATGCCAGCGTCTGGGCCGATTGCATCCGCCGCGACGACCTGCGCTGGGGGTACAGCGCGCCTTGGCATTATGTGAACATCGACATCTGCAAGCCGTTCGACATCAAGGCCAATTGCCCCAATGGCAGCTGCGTTCCGGCCCAGGTGATGCGCAACCAGAAGCTGCTGGCCGACCGCAAGCTGCCCGCGCACGCCCGGCTGGAGGCTCTGGCCTGGCTCACCCACACCATGGGCGACATGCACCAGCCGATGCACGCAGGCGATCGCGGCGATCTGGGCGGCAACCGGGTGAGCGCATCCTATGGGATTGTCGAGGGGCGGATGAACCTGCACCGGCTCTGGGACGGTCCGATTGCCGAGCGCGCGATCACGCAAGGCGCGCCAATGGTGCGCCGCTATACCGCGCCGGAGCGCAGCCCCTATCTCACCGGATCGGTCGAGGACTGGGCGCTCGAAACCTGGAGCATCGCGCGCGACACCGTCTATCCCACCGCGCAGCATGGCCCGGCATGCGGCCCTGCGATCCCGTCCGGCGGACGCGCGCGCCACGACGATGCGGATATCGAAACGCTGATCCCCGTGGTGCGCCAGCAGGTGCTGCGCGCGGGGTTGCGGCTCGCCGCGGAGCTTGAGCGCGCGCTCGGCTGACACGCAACAAAAGTCGTGTTCCCTAGCGGCGGATGACCGATTTATGACGCCGTTCAGATTATTGCAATCGATTGCAAAACAATGCATAGCTATACATGGGGTTTGACCGGTAGACACCGGCGCACCCCCACCCTAACAGATGACGCGCTGCGGCTGCGGTCACGAAAAAGGATAGGATTCAGTAATGGCGAATGCGCAATCCCGGACGCTCCTTCTCTTCGGCGCGACGGGGGACCTGTCCAAGCGCATGCTGCTCCCCTCCCTCTATGCGCTCCATTGTGACGGCCTGATCGCCGCCGATCTGCGCATCATGGGCACCGCGCGCAGCGAACTGGATGACGCGGGTTTTCGCGCGATGGCGGGCGAAGCGCTCTCGCAGTTCCTGCCCGAGGCGCGCAAGGACGATGCCAAGATCGCAAGCTTCCTCAACCAGCTGAGCTATCAGCCGCTCGATGCCTCGAAGATCGAAGGCTTTGCCGCGCTCGCCGACCGGCTGGGCGATATTTCCGGCGGGATGTCGATCTTCCTTTCGACCGCGCCTTTCCTGTTCACCCCGACCATCCAGGGGCTCAAGTCCGCCGGGCTGGCGGGTGAGATGGTGCGCATCGGCCTAGAAAAGCCGCTGGGCAACGATCTCGCCTCGTCCTGCGCGATCAACGATGCTGTCGCCCATGCCTTTCCCGAAGAGCGGACCTTCCGCATCGACCATTATCTCGGCAAGGAAACCGTGCAGAACCTGATGGCGCTGCGCTTTGCCAACATGATGTTCGAGCCGCTGTGGAACGCCAATGGCATCGAGCATATCCAGATCACCGTCTCCGAAACCGTTGGTCTCGAAGGCCGCCATGGCTTTTATGACGATACCGGCGCGCTGCGCGACATGGTGCAGAACCATATCCTGCAACTGGTCGCATTGACCGCGATGGAGCCCCCGGCCGAATTCGACGCGACCTCGATCCGCGACGAAAAGGTCAAGGTGTTGCGCTCGTTGCGCCCCGTCTCGCCTGCCGAAGTCGTGCGCGGCCAATATGGCGCGGGCGCGGTAGGTGGCTCGGCGGTAAACGGCTATGCCGACGATCTGGGCAAGCCGTCCGACACCGAGACCTTTGTCGCGATCAAGGCGCATGTCGACAACTGGCGCTGGCAGGGCGTGCCTTTCTATCTGCGCACCGGCAAGCGGCTCGCCGAACGGCGCAGCGAGATCGTCATCCAGTTCAAGCAGGTTCCGCACAACATTTTCGCCCAGCGTGGCGGCAAGCTGTCGGCCAACCGGCTGGTCATCCGCCTGCAGCCGGAAGAATATGTCCGCCTGCTGGTGATGGCCAAGGAGCCTGGGCTGGATCGCGGCGGCCTTGTCCTGCGCGAAGTGCCGCTCGACCTGTCGCTCACCGCCGCCTTCTCCAAGGCGCAGCGCCGTATCGCCTATGAGCGGTTGCTGCTCGATCTGGTCGATGGCGAACCCACGCTGTTCGTCCGCCGCGACGAGGTGGAGGCGCAGTGGCGCTGGGTCGATGCGATCCGCAAGACCTGGGCGGACAATGCCATCGAGCCGAAATCCTATGGTTCGGGAAGCTGGGGACCGAGCGCCGCCATTGCGCTGACCGAACGCGACGGGGTGAGCTGGAATGACTGACGCGCCCCTAGCCACCGCCGGCGCGCATTTTGCGCCTGACGCCTCGGTCGAGGCGATCGCCGCGTTCATCGCCGGAATGCTGGCAGGCGGCAAGCCGCGCGCGATCGCCGTCCCCGGTGGCAGCACGCCGGGACCGATCCTGGCGGCACTGGCCGAGCGCGGGGATGTCGCCTGGGGCGATGTCGCTGTCTGGCTGACCGATGACCGCTGCGTTCCGACCGATCATACCGCGAGCAATTTCGGCCTGCTCGAACGCTCGCTCGCCCCCACCGGCGCGGCGCTGGTGCCGCTGGAGCAGGGCGCGACGCCTCCGCCGTTCGATCTAATCTGGCTGGGCATGGGCGCGGACGGACATATCGCCTCGCTCTTCCCCAATACCGATCCGCAAGCCGATGGCGCGCTGGAGGTGGTGCGGCTGACGCCCGATCCGCTGCCGCCCGAAGCGCCGTTCGACAGGCTGTCGCTGACCCTGTCGGCGCTGGTGCGCGCGCGCCATATCATGTTGGTGCTGAAGGGCGCGGACAAGCGCAAGGTGCTGGACGACGCGCTGTCGGGCCATAGCGACCTGCCGATCGCCCGGCTGCTCAAGGCCGCGCAGGCACCGGTCACCATCTTCTGGAGCGAAACATGACCTCTCTTCACCCCGAGCTGGAACGGATCACGCAGCGGATCATCGAGCGCTCGCGTCCCGGTCGCCAGGCCTATCTCGATTTCATCGCGCGCGAACGCGACAAGGGCGTGAACCGCCCCACCCTGTCCTGTGGCAACCTGGCGCATGGCTTTGCCGCATCGGGCGAGGACAAGGCCGCCATCCGCGCCGGCAAGGCGATGAATATCGGCATCGTCACCGCCTATAACGACATGCTCTCGGCGCATCAGCCCTATGGCCGCTACCCCGAGCAGATCAAGATTTTCGCGCGCGAGGTCGGCGCCACCGCGCAGGTGGCAGGCGGCGTCCCCGCGATGTGTGACGGCGTCACGCAAGGCCAGCTCGGGATGGAGCTGTCGCTGTTCAGCCGCGATACCATCGCGCTCAGCAGTGCGGTGGCGATGAGCCATGGCATGTTCGAAGGCGCGCTGGTGCTGGGCATTTGCGACAAGATCGTGCCCGGCCAGTTCATCGCCGCCGCGCGCTTCGGCCATATCCCCACGATCTTCGTGCCCGCAGGCCCGATGCCGTCTGGCCTCGCCAACAAGGAAAAGCAGCGCGTCCGCCAGCTTTATGCCGAGGGCAAGGTGGGCCGCGAGGAACTGCTGGAGGCCGAGGCCGCGAGCTATCATGGC
Organism: Blastomonas sp. SL216; assembly: GCA_026625625.1. NCBI lineage: Bacteria > Pseudomonadati > Pseudomonadota > Alphaproteobacteria > Sphingomonadales > Blastomonadaceae > Blastomonas > Blastomonas sp. SL216. The sequence continues at coordinate 155,269 of CP113055.1, read as the reverse complement.
GCGGGCACCTGCACCTTCTATGGCACCGCCAATTCCAACCAGATGATGATGGAGATGATGGGGCTGCACGTGCCCGCGTCTGCCTTCATCAACCCCGGCACCAGGCTGCGCCAGGAACTGACCCGCGCTGCGACGCATCGCGTGACTGAGATCGGCTGGGATGGCGATGATTACCGCCCGTTCGGCCAGTGCGTCGACGAAAAGGCGATCATCAACGCGTGCATCGGCCTGCTCGCCACCGGCGGATCGACCAATCACGCGATCCACCTGCCCGCAATGGCGCGCGCCGCCGGCATCCATATCGACTGGCAGGACCTGAGCGAGCTGTCTGCGATCATCCCGCTGCTGGCACGCGTCTATCCCAATGGATCGGGCGACGTGAACCATTTCCACGCGGCGGGCGGCATCGGCTTCATCATCCGCGAGCTCGGCCAGAACGGCCTGCTGCACACCGACATCATGACCGTATCGGGCCAGTCGCTGCTCGATTATGCGGTGGAGCCGGTGCTCGACGACGCCGGTGCGCTCGGCTTTACCCCCGCGCCCGAGACGACCCGCGACGAGGCGATGCTGCGCCCGGTCGCTGAGGCCTTCCAGCCCGATGGCGGCATGCGGCTGGTCACCGGCAATCTGGGACGCGGGATCGTCAAGACCAGCGCCGTCGATCCGGCGCGCTGGATCATCGAGGCCCCCGCGCGCGTGTTCGACGATCAGGATGCGGTGATCGCCGCGTTCAAGGCGGGCGAGCTCGAACGCGACGTGGTCGTCGTCGTCCGCTTCCAGGGCCCGCGTGCCAACGGCATGCCCGAATTGCACAAGCTCACCCCCTCGCTCGGCGTGCTGCAGGACCGGGGATTCAAGGTCGCGCTTGTCACCGATGGCCGCATGTCGGGCGCATCGGGCAAGGTGCCCGCAGCGATCCATCTGTGGCCCGAGGCCTGCGACGGCGGCCCGCTGGCGCGCCTTCGCGATGGCGATGTCGTGCGACTGGATGCGGTTGCGGGGACGATCAGCGTGGCGGTGGCCAGCACCGACTGGGAATCGCGCCCGACCGCGAGCCAGCCCGCACAGCCTATGGGCACCGGGCGCGAGCTGTTCGCCCTGATGCGCGCGTCGAGCGACAACGCTGAGGCGGGTGCGTCGGCGATGCTGGCGATGGCGGGGTTGTGATCTCCTTGCCCACCCCGTCATTCCCGCGGACGCGGGAATCCCGCTTTTTTCGAACCTCCGGTGCAGAAGCGGGACCCCCGCCTGCGCGGGGGTGACAAGAGAGTGTTGAGCGAAACGCAATCAAAAGGTTGAACATGCAGATCGTCACCGCAGACATTGGCGGCACCCATGCGCGCTTTGCGCTTGCGACCATTGAGGACGGCCGCGTCACCCATCTGGGTGAACCAGTCACGCTGAAATGCGCTGAATATGCCAGCCTGCAGACCGCCTGGGAGGCGTTTGGGGAAGCGATCGGTCAGCCCCTGCCCTGCGCCGCAGCCATTGCGCTCGCCACCCCGATCCGGGGCGAGGTGCTGAAGATGACCAACAACCCCTGGGTCATCCGCCCGGCACTGGTGCGCGAGAAGCTGAATGTCGACGACTTCATCCTGATCAATGATTTCGGCGCGGTCGCGCACGCCGTGCAGCATTGCGGCGCCGACCATTATTCGCACCTGTGCGGCCCGGAGGGCGATCTGCCGAACAAGGGAGTCATCACCGTGATCGGCCCCGGCACGGGCCTGGGCGTCGCCTATGTCGTGCGCAGCGCGGACGGCTATCGCGCGGTTGAAACCGAGGGCGGGCATGTCGATTATTCGCCGCTCGATTCGATCGAGGACGCGATCCTCGCGCGGCTGCGCCGCCAGCACCGCCGCGTCTCGGTCGAGCGGGTCTGTTCCGGCCCCGGCCTCGCCGCGATCTACGAGACTTTGGCCAGCATCGAGGGCCGCGCCGTCGTCAGTATGGAAGACAAGGCCTTGTGGCAGCTCGCGCTGTCGGGTGAGGACAGCCTGGCTGCCGCCGCGTTCGACCGCTTCTGCCTGAGCCTTGGTGCAGCGGCAGGCGATTTTGCGCTGGCACAGGGCGCAGGCGCAGTGGTAATCGCCGGCGGCCTTGGTCAGCGGATTGCCGACCGTCTGCCGCAGTCCGGGTTCGAGGAGCGCTTCGTCGCCAAGGGCCGGTTCCAGCAGCTGATGGAGACGATCCCCGTCAAGCTGATCGATCATCCCCAGCCCGGCCTGTTCGGGGCCGCCGCCGCCTTTGCCCAGGAGAATGCCGCATGACTGATATCAACCCTTCTTCTGGCCCCGCAATCGAGACCATCATGCGGACCGCGCCGGTCATCCCGGTGATCGTCATCAACGATGTCGCCGATGCGGTGCCGATGGCCGAGGCGCTGGTCGCTGGCGGCCTGAAGGTGCTCGAAGTAACGCTGCGCACCCCTGCCGCGCTGGAGGCCATTGCCGCGATGAAGCAGGTCGAAGGCGCGATTGTCGGCGCGGGCACGGTGATCGACCCCAAGACACTCGATGCAGCGCTCAAGGCTGGCTCCGAATTCATTGTCTCGCCGGGCCTGACCGATAATCTTGGACGTGCAGCGATCGAGAGCGGCATCCCGTTCCTGCCCGGTATCGCCAATGCAGGCGACATCATGCGCGGGCTCGACATGGGCCTTACCCATTTCAAGTTCTTCCCCGCGATGGCCGCAGGCGGCATCCCCGCATTGAAGTCACTCGCCGCGCCCTTTGGCCAGTGCAAGTTCTGCCCGACGGGCGGCGTGACGCTCGAGACCGCAGGCAACTGGCTGGCGATCGATCCGGTACTCTGCGTCGGCGGCAGCTGGATGATCCCGGCGGGCCCGGTAGACCCTACTGCCATCCAGCGCAACGCCGCAGCGGCGCACGCGCTGGCTTGAACTAGACGAGCAGTTCCGCCGCCTTGCCATGGCCGAGGAAATCGGCCGGGCTGGCGGTGGCGCCATAGGCCCCGGCGCAGAACACCGCGACCAGATCGCCGACCTCAGCCTGTGGCAGATGCGCCTTGTCGGCCAGCCGGTCGAGCGGAGTGCACAGGCAACCGACGACATTGGCCTCTTCTGACGGCTCGGCATCGAAGCGGCTGGCGATGGCCACCGGATAGTTCCGCCGCACGACGGTGCCGAAATTGCCGCTCGCCGCGAGCTGATGGTGCAGCCCGCCATCGGTGACAAGATACAGCTCGCCATGGCTGGTCTTCCTGTCGACGATCCGGGTCAGATAGACGCCTGCCTCGCCCGCCAGCCAGCGGCCCAGCTCCATCGCGAAATGCGTGTCCTTGAGCGTATCGGGCAGCGCCGCAAAGCGCTCGCCCAGCGCAGCGCCGACCTTGGCAATGTCGACCGGGGTGTCGCCCGGGAAATAGGGGATGCCCATGCCTCCGCCGAGGTTCAGATGCTCGGGCACCGCGCCTGCCTCCTCGGCCAGTTGCGCGGCCAGATCGAGCGTCTTGCCCTGCGTCTCGATGATCGCATCGGCATCGAGCGCCTGCGATCCGGCGAAGATGTGAAAGCCGCGCCAGTGCGCGCCTTCGGCCAGAATGTGCCGGACGAGCGCAGGGACGCGCGCCTGGTCGATGCCGAAGGGCTTGGCCCCGCCGCCCATGCGCATGCCCGATCCGCGCAGATCGAAATCCGGATTGACCCTGACGGCAAGCCGCGGCTGCACGCCGATGCGTTGCCCGATCGCCAGCGCGCGATCGCATTCGCCTTCGGATTCAAGGTTGAGCGTCACGCCGTCCGCGATTGCCGCTTCCAGGTCGCGGTCACGCTTGCCGGGTCCGGCAAAGCTGATGCGCCGTGCGTCCATGCCCGCCGCCTGGGCCAGCACCAGCTCGCCTGCCGAGGCGATATCGATGCCATCGACCAGCGAGGCCATCAGCTTCAAAACCGGCGCGAAGGGATTGGCCTTCATCGCATAGTGGATCGCCAACCGATCGGGCATCGCCGCACGCAGCGAAGCGACGCGCGCGCGCAGCATGTCCGACGAATAGATGAAGCATGGGCTGTCGCCAGCGCGCTCGACCAGAGCGCTGGCCTTGATGCCCTGCACCGCTAGCTCGCCATCGATGCTCGAAAATCCAGCGGGTATCGGCCCCAAAGGCTTCATTTAAAACGTTCCTCGATTTCGGCGACCAGCAGCGCGCGGTCGATCTTGCCATTCGGGTTCTTGGGAAATGCGTCGCGCAATTCGATCAGCCTGGGCAGCATGAACGCCGGCAGGTCGCGCTTCATCGCGATCAGCAGATCGTCGGCCAGCTGTTCGGGCTGCGGCACGGCGGCGGGGCGGACGAGCAACAGGATGGCCTGGCCGAGCTGCGGATCGGGAATGCCCAGCGCCACCGCCTCTGCCGCCAGCCCGGTGGAGGTCGCCGCGTCTTCGATTTCCGCCGGGCTGATGCGGTTGCCCGAAGACTTGATCATCGCGTCGCGGCGTCCGACGAAATACATCAGGCCCTGTACGTCGCGCCTTACCCGGTCACCCGACCAGACGGCCATGCCGCCATAGGTCGAGAAGGCGGGCGCGGGCTTGTAGCGCTCGGCGGTGCGTTCGGCATCCTGCCAATAGCCCTGGGCAACCAGGGGACCTGCATGCACGAGCTCGCCCTCCTCGCCCGGTGCGGCATCCTGCCCCGCATCGTTGACCACCAGGATCTCGGCAAAGGGGATCGCCTTGCCGATGCTCGTCGGATTGCCGTCGATCAGTACGGGGTCGAGATAGGTCGAGCGGAAGGCTTCGGTCAGGCCATACATCGCGAAAATACGGGTCGCGGGGAATATCCCGCGCAGCTGTTTGACCAGCGCAGGGCTGAGCGCGCCGCCGCTATTGGTCAGCCGCCGCATCGTCGCGGTCGCCTCATCCGGCCATTCGATCTCGACCAGCTGCGTCCAGAGCGGCGGCACCGCAGCCAGCGTGGTGATGCCATGCCGGACGCAGGACTTCACCACATCGCGCGGCATCAGATAATCGAGCGGGATGGCGGTTCCCCCTGCGGCCCAGGTGGAGAGCAGCTGGTTCTGACCATAATCGAAGCTCAAGGGCAGCACGCACAAGGTCTTGTCGCTGGCATCGAGCCCGAGATAGCCCGCCACGCTGATCGCGCCGAGCCACATGTTCGCGTGGCTGAGCATCACGCCCTTGGGCTTGCCGGTCGAGCCCGAGGTGTAGAGGATCGCGGCGAGATCGTGGGGATCGTGCGCGGACGCCCCGAGGCTCGCTTCCCCCGCCTTCCAGGCCGCCATCGCGGCATCATCCTCTATCACCGTGCAATGGGGCGGCACATCTTCGGCCAGCAATGTCCCCGTGCGCGTCGGATTGGCGATCAGTAGCCTTGCCCCGCTATCGGCCAGGATATGCGCCACCTGCGCGCGCTTGAGCACCGGGTTGATCGGCACATGCACCATGCCCGCCCTTGCCGCTGCCAGCGGCATCAGGCAGGTGGTCTCGTTCTTGGGGAGCCAGGTCGCGACCCGGTCGCCATGCTCCAGCCCCAATGTGGTTAACCAATGGGCAAGCAATCCGATACGCAAGTTTAACGTGTCGTAGCTAAGGCTGCCTTCACGCAGTATCAGCGCGCTTGCGGAGCCTTCGCCCCGGAGAGCCAGATGATCGAGCGGCTGCGGAGTGGGATCGAGAGACATCACGAACGGTTTGGCTCATAGGAAAGACGCGGCATCATGGGGTTCATGACGTTGAATGATGAATATCATGATAACCTGAAGGCTGCGGCTGCGCACCGGCTTTCTGCACTCGACGATCCGGGCCGGGTCGGGCTGTTCGATCGCGCCTTGTGGTTCGATGGACTGCACCGGCATTGCCTGGCGGATCATGCGCCGCATATCGCCTATGCCGCCGATCATGGCGATGCGGTGAAGCTGCACCTGATCGACAATGGCCGCTCCGGCCTCGGGTCGATGGCCAACTGGTACAGCTTCATCTGGCGTCCGGTCTTTGGCGGAACGCCCGATGAACCGCGCCGGCGCGAACTGATGCAGGCGGCGGCAAAGAAGCTGTCCCGGGCCACGCACCGGCTGATCCTCTCCCCCGTGCCCGACGAATGCGGATCGGCCAGCCTGATCGAACAGACCTTCACGGCGATGGGCTGGACGGTGAAGCGCGAACAGTGCGACGAAAATCACGTGCTGCACCTGCATGGCCGCAGCTTTGCCGATTACTGGCAGGGGCGGCCCGGCCAGCTGCGCTCCACCGTCAAGCGCAAGGGCAACAAGGGCGTGGTGGACCTGCGCGTCGAGACACGGTTCGATGCGAAGGACTGGGACGACTACGAGGCCATATATGCGCGCAGCTGGAAGCCCGAAGAGGGCAATCCCGAATTCCTGCGCTGGCTCGCCCAGCGCGAGGCCGAAGCCGGGCGGCTGCGCATGGGGGTTGCCAGCATCGATGGCCAGGCGGTCGCCGCGCAATTCTGGACGGTGGAAAACGGCACCGCCTATATCCACAAGCTCGCGCATGACGAACGGCATATCCAGGCCTCGCCCGGCACGCTGCTGACGCACGCGCTGTTTGCCCATGTCATCGATACCGATCATGTCGATCTGGTCGATTTCGGCACCGGCAGCGATGCCTATAAGCGCGACTGGATGGAGGATGTCCGCCCCCGCTATCGGCTCGAACTGACCTGGCCCAGGTCGCCCAAGTCCTGGCCCTATCTGGCCAAGAGCCGCGTCGCAGGGCTTGCCGCCCGTTTTGCTAAGGATTAAGGCCGCCTGCACGCGGTCTGGGGGACGACCGCATGAGGCGACAAGCCAGTGAGGGATATGTGAGCGAGATTCAGACCAGCGGAGCAAGCGACGCGATCGAAACCGTGGTACGCCATGTGCTGCGCGACATTCTGGGCCTGTCCGAAGCGCAGGTCGCTGGTTTCGACCGCGATACCGAGCTGTTCGGCGCGCTGCCCGAGCTTGATTCCATGGCGGTCGCCGGGCTGCTGACCGAGATGGAAGACCGTCTGGGCATCCTGATCGAGGATGACGAGGTCGATGGCGAGCTGTTCGAGAATTTCGGCAATCTGGTCGATTTCGCGCGGGCCAAGGCAGCCGCGTGATCCGGGGCTATCGGTTCGACGGCAACGACGAACTGTGTCTGCAACACGGGCCTGACATCGGCGCCCGGCTGCTGATCCTGCCGCCGCTGTTCGATGAGGCCAACCGCGTGCGCCACCTGATGGTGGAGACCGCGCGGTCGCTGGCGGACCATGGCATCGCCAGCCTGATGCCCGACCTGCCCGGCTGCAACGAAAGCCCGGTTCCGATCGAAAACGCGAGCATCAGCCTGTGGCAGGCGGCGCTGATTGCGTGCGCCGAGCAACTGAGGCCCGTAACCCATATCGCATCGATCCGGGGCGGCGCATTGCTTGACGGCGCGCTCGGCGACCTTCCGCGCTGGCGACTGGCTCCGGTCAAGGGCGGGCAGCTGTTGCGCACGATGCTGCGCACGAAGATCGCGAGTGACCGCGAAGCGGGAATCACCAGCAGCAGCGAAGCACTGATGGAAAACGCGCGGACACAGGGCATCGAGCTGGCGGGCAATGCCCTCAGCCCCTGCATGATCCGCGAACTCGACGCTGCCGCGCCTTCCGAGAGCAGCGCTATCCGCCTCGCCCGCTTTGCCGACGATCCGCTCGAGGCCGAGGCGCGCATCGCGGGTGCACCGCTCTGGCTGCGCGCCGAACCCGCGCATGACCCCGCCATGGCCGCCTCGATCGCCGCCGATATTGCCGCATGGATGCGAGGATGAGGCAGCATTTCACCTTTGCGTGCGCGGGCGAGACGCTCGCCGCGACGCTCGACGGGTCAGACGGCACCACCGGACTGCTGATCGTCAGCGGCGGCAACGAAATCCGCTCGGGCGCGCATGCCGGGATGGCTGCGCTCGCCGCCGAGATCGCCGCTGCAGGACATCCGGTGCTGCGCTATGACCGGCGCGGCATCGGCGACAGCACCGGCGAAAACGCCGGTTTTGAATCCAGCGCCGACGACATCGCCGCTGCCGTCGCCGCATTCCGCGCGCGCTGCCCGCAGGTCACGCGGCTGGTGGCGTTCGGCAATTGCGATGCGGCAAGCGCGCTGGCGCTGTTTGGCCCGGCGGCGGGCGTGGACGCACTGATCCTCGCCAACATGTGGACCATCGAGGCCGAGGACGACGGCGCGGACGAGGCGGACGCCGCGAGCACGATGACCGCCAGCGCGATCCGCAGCCGCTATCTCGCCAAGCTGAAGGACCCGCGCGAACTCTGGCGGCTGGCGAGCGGCGGGGTCAACATCGGCAAGCTGGTACGCGGCCTCAGACAGGCCACTGCCAAGACCGAAGTCACCGGCCTGGTCGCCCGGCTGAGCGAAGCCCTCGCCACGCTCGACCGCCCCGCCACCCTGCTCGTCGCCGAACACGACCGCACCGCGATGTGGTTCCTCGAACACTGGACGAGCGACGCCTTCGCCCCGGCCCGCGCCAACCCGTATCTGTCGCTCCACCGCCTCGACAGCGGCTCGCACAGCTTCGCGACGGCGAGCGACAAGGCGTGGTTGCGGGCGCAGCTACTGGCGGCGCTCGGGTAAGAGCCCCCGCAACAAGGTTAGGCTTCCGAGTTCGCCCGCCACCGTCGTTCTGCAACTCGCTCCCCTCCCTGGCCAGGGAGGGGAACGCGCATTAGCGGAACGACGCGGCAGTTCTGGAGCTGCCGTCAATATGGCTGGCTTTCAGCAGGCGCCCCAAAAGCGGAAACAGCCAAGCCATAGTCATGCCATGCTTTGCGTTCATTCATGATTCCGCACGGGACCAGTCTTGTGCCGGTGGTCACGGGGGAGCTCACTTTATGCTGTGGCGTGCATCAATCCTGACGGTCACGCTGGCGCTCTGCCCCAGTCAAACTGCGGCAAAGCCATCCGATGCGCCACCGGCCGATCTGACTGTCCGTATGGGCGAGACTGTCGCAATGACCGTCAACGATCAGCCCGTGCGCTTTCGCCTGACACCGGATGCCGTGTCCGTTCCGACCGTGAATGCCGATGTCGCAGAGAAGATCGGGCTGAAGCCCAGCATGATCGGCTATGTGTATTTCATTGGATCGGTGAAGATTGCCTTGCGGACGGACAATGTGCGGTACCGGGCGGGAAACACCTCATTCAAAAGCCGCACGGCATTCAGTGATCGGCAAATGGTAAATGGTGCCGACGGCGTGGCAGGCCCCGCAACATTTCCGTTCCGGCGCACCATCTTTGTCTTGCGCCCCCCGCAGGCGGGCGATCGCGCGATTACCTTCCGACTCAACAAGGATATGGGCCTCAGCCAGACGGGCATGAAGATCGACGTCGGCGGTCGGCCAGTCTACGTCGCATTCAGTCTCGACCGGGCGGAAAGCGTGGTGACGGCAACCGGTGGGCAGTGGATCGCCGATGCGAATGGCGGGCGGTTCAATGGAGAAGCCCGTGAAGCGCCGATCCTTTACGAAATCTCGCGCCCCATCCGCCGCCTGGACCTCGATCGTCCGCTGATGCTGGGCGAGTTGCAGATCCGCAATCTTGCAGTTCGCGTTTCGGACATGGGCAACGCGGAAGGCATTCCGGATGGCGCCTTACCCGACCAGGATCTCGACGAGATCGTGGTCAAGGGCGACAGCAAGCGCAAGATCCCGAGCCAGCGGCTATATGTCGGGATGGATACGATCGGCCATTGCGCGTCGCTCACCTATGATTTCGAGGCTGGTACCGTCACCTTGATGTGCCCGAACCAGCCTTCAGCTGGGGCGATGGGCTGACGCACGAGCACGATTGCAGACCGGCAGCTAACCACTCGCTGCCGGTCATTCCACTGACTTGCCAAGCCTCCCAATAAGAGCCGCTTGCCGCGCGATCACTCCGCCGCAATCGCCTCGAAATCCGCCTCCGCCAGGAACCGCTCGACATCCAGCGCGGCCATGCAGCCGGTGCCTGCGGCCGTCACCGCCTGGCGGTAGACCTTGTCCATCACGTCGCCGCAGGCGAACACGCCGGGGATGCTGGTGTATGGCGTGCCGGGCTTCACCTCGATATAGCCATCACGGTCGAGCGGCAGGTGGCCCTTGAACAATTCGGTCGCGGGCGCGTGGCCGATGGCGACGAAGCCGCCGTCGACCGCAAGGTGCGAGCTTTCGCCCGTCACCGTGTCCTTCAGGTCAATGCCGACAAGGCCATGCGGCTCGCCGCCGCCGACAAAGCGTTCAACGCCCTTGTTCCACAGCACATTGATCTTGGGGTTGGCGAACAGCCGTTCCTGCAGGATCTTTTCCGCACGCAGCGAATCGCGGCGGTGGATCAGCGTCACATTGTCCGAATGGTTGGTGAGGTAGAGCGCCTCTTCGACCGCAGTATTGCCGCCGCCGATCACCGCGACCTTCTTGCCGCGATAGAAGAACCCGTCGCAGGTCGCACAGGCCGAAACACCCTTGCCGCCCAGTTCCTGTTCTCCGGGAACGCCGAGCCACTTGGCCTGCGCACCGGTGGCGATCACCAAAGTCTCCGCTTCGTACACCGTACCGCCGTCGCCGGTCAGGCGGAACGGGCGGCGCGACAGGTCGACCGAGACGATGGTGTCATAGATCATCGTGGTGCCGACATGCTCGGCCTGGGCCTGCATTTCCTGCATCAGCCACGGGCCCTGCACCACGTCGCGGAAGCCGGGGTAATTCTCGACATCGGTGGTGATGGTCAGCTGGCCACCGGGCTGCAGACCCTGCACCACGATGGGCTTGAGGCCGGCGCGCGCGCCGTAAATGGCAGCGGAAAGGCCGGCGGGGCCGGAGCCCAGGATCAGCATGCGGGTCTTGATGGTGTCAGTCATTGTGAAACGGCTTTCCTGATGTGCGGCTGCGGATGTGGACCGGGCGATGCCGGGCTGCAAGACGCCCGCGCTCACCCTTCACGCAACATTTGCTTGGCCCCGCTTAAGCAGATTTGCCCCCGGCCTGCCAAGCGCGATTCCGCGCGCGGCAGAATCGCTTGCCAACCGCCGCGCACTGTGACCACCTTATGCCAATGCTTCCCCGCATCCAGTCCATCGCCACCGTCGTTCCAGACCATCAGATCAGCCAGCCGCAGGTCCGCGATTTCGTGGCCCAGGCGACCGAAAAGGGGCTGAGCCCGCGAATCGCCGCGATCTATGACAGTACCGGCGTCGACAGCCGCGCGATCGCGCAGCCGCCCGAATTCTATCTGGGCCGCGCCGATTTCCCGCAACGCAATGCGGTCTATCTGGCCGAAGGGCAAAGGCTGCTCGAGCAGGCGGCGCGCGATGCGCTTGACCAGGCGGGGCTGGAGCCGGGGCAGATCGACGCGATTGTCTGCGTATCGTCCACCGGCATCGCCACGCCATCGATTCCCAGCCAGATGCTGAAACCCATGGGGCTGCGCGCCGATGTGCTGACGGTGCCGCTGTTCGGCTATGGCTGTGCTGGCGGTGTGCTGGGGCTGCAGGTGGCGGGCGACCTGGTACGCGCCGATCCTGCGCGCCGCGTGCTGCTGCTGACGCTCGAGCTATGCTCGCTCGCCTTCCGCTTCGGCGATCTGACGAAAAAGGGGATCATCGCCTCCACCCTGTTTGCCGATGGGGCGAGCGCGGTGGTGCTTTCGGCACACGGTGACGGTCCCGCGCTCGGCCATTTTGCGCAGCATACCTGGCCGGAAAGCCGGGCGATGATGGGCTGGGATGTCGACGAACTGGGCCTGGGCCTGATCCTCTCGCGCGATCTGCCGGGCTTTGTGCGCGATCATTTCGCGCCGGTGGTGGAAGGCTTTCTGGCCCGCGAAGGGCTGGACAAGGCGGCGCTGTCAGAACCGGCCTGCCACCCGGGCGGACGCAAGGTGATCGATGCGCTGGAAGAATGTTTTCCGCACCTGCCCGCTGGGCTAGCGGCAACCCGCGCGGTGCTGGCCGATCACGGCAACATGTCGTCGCCCACCGTACATTTCGTGCTGAAGCGCATCCTGGCGCAGGGCGAGACCGGGCCGCTGCTGATGACCGCCCTGGGGCCCGGCTTTACCGGCGCGATGGGGATAATCCACCGATGATGCAGGACGCAGCGCTCGGTCAGTTCATCTGGGCCCCTGCCTGGCCCGCCGCCTGGGCGGTGCTGGCGTTTCTGACCGCGCAGCGGCTGCTGGAGCTGGTCTATGCGCAGAAGAACACCAGGGCACTGCTCGCACGCGGCGCGGCGGAATATGGCCGCGAACATTATCCGCTGATGGTCGCGATCCATGCCGGGTTCCTTGCCGCCTTGTGGTTCAGCACCGCGCCCGATGCGCCGATGCTGTGGCCGCTGCTGATCGCCTTTGCGCTGCTGCAGGCGGCGCGGTTGTGGGTGCTGGCGACATTGGGGCCATATTGGACGACACGGATCATTTCCTCGCCCGATTTTCCGCGGATCAGCGGCGGCCCGTACCGGCTGGTGCGCCATCCCAATTACTGGGTGGTAAGCCTGGAAATCCTCACCATCCCGCTGATCTTCGGGCATTTTCGCATCGCCATGCTGTGGACGGTGCTCAACGCAGGGATCCTGTTCGTGCGCATCCGCACCGAAAACATCGCGTTGCAGGCGCGGACGTCGCAAAAACCTGTCGCCTGAACCGACCGGCCTGCTTATGATGCGGTTCCGTTCGACCGCTTCCGGATTTCAAGGCTTCATGCGCTATCTTGTCGGCCTCATGGCCAGTTCCGCTTTGCTTCTCACCGGTTGTGGCGGAGGCGGCGGCGGCAGTGCCGCCAGCCCGACGCCGACCCCGGTCGCAACGGCCCCGGCACCCGCGCCTGCCCCGACGCCCAGCCCGACCTGCTCGCTGTCCGCCCGCCAGGCCTTTGCCCGCGATGTGCTCGACGAATGGTATCTCTTCCCCGAACTGCTGGTGACCAGCGCCAACCCGGCCAGCTTCACCACGGTTCAAGGCTATATCGACGCGCTGACCGCCACCGCGCGGCAGCAGGGCAAGGACCGGTTCTTCACCTTCATCACCTCGATCGCAGAGGAAAATGCGTTTCTCGCCAGCGGCGAAAGCGCTGGCATCGGCATTCGTCTGTCGATCGATACGCCCGCGCGCCGGGTGCTGATCAGCGAGGCCTTTGAAGGCGCGCCCGGCCTGGCCGCCGGAATCGATCGCGGCGACGAGATCACTGCCATCGGGACGAGCAGCGCAACCTTGCGCAATGTCAGCGACATCATCGCGGCCGAAGGATCTGCCGGGATCACCAGCGCGCTCGGCCCGAATACCGCCGGGCTGACCCGCGTGCTGCGCGTCTCGCGCGGCGGCACATCGCGCGAAGTCACCGTGACCAAGGCGGTGTTCGATCTTCCCGCCGTGTCGAGCCGCTATGGCTCACGGATCATCCAGGATGGCAGCCGCCAGATCGGCTATATCAACCTGCGCACCTTCATCTCGTCGGCCGATGCTCCGCTGCGCAGCGCCTTTGCCAGCTTCCGCGCCGCCGGGGTGACCGAATTCATCATCGATTTCCGCTATAATGGCGGGGGGCTGGTTTCCACGGCAGAGCTCATGGGCGATCTGCTCGGCGGCAACCGGACGGGCGCCGACCTGTTCTCGGGCATCCGCTTCCGCGCGTCCAAATCCTCGCGCAACGAGAATGTGTTCTTCGCCCCGCGCGCGGAATCGGTGAGCCCGGTCAAGATCGCCTTTATCGGCACCGGAGCCACCGCCTCGGCCAGCGAACTGGTCATCAACTCCATGGCCCCCTATCTCGGCCGCAATCTGGCGCTGATCGGAGCGAACACCTTCGGCAAGCCTGTCGGCCAGATCGCGCTCGATCGCAGCGCCTGCGACGACCGGGTGCGCGTGGTCGCGTTCAGCTCGGTCAACTCACGCAGCCAGGGCGAATATTTCAACGGCCTGGCGAGCACGCTCGACGTGACCTGCCAGGCGCCGGATGACCTGACCCGTCCGCTGGGGGATCCGCAGGAAAGCTCGATCCGGACCGCGCTCGATTTCCTCGCCGGGCGCAGCTGCACCGCGATCGCGTTGAGCGGGCCATCGGGCAATATCGCGGGCCAGTCGCAGCGCGGCATGATCGCCAGTGACCGCGAGCTGCTGGTGCCCGATGCCCCCAGCCCTGCCCAGCGCGAGGTGCCCGGGCTGTTTTGATCATTTCTCCCCTCCCGCTCGCGGGAGGGGCAGGTCCGGCTTGCCGGACCGGGGTGGGGTCGAAGCTTCACGGATAGCCAGCCCCACCCCGTCCTTCGCTGCGCTCCGGCCACCCCTCCCGCAGGCGGGAGGGGAGAAGGGACCCCAAGTCACAAAACTGCCATCGGACCACAATCACTGGTGGCATCGCGCGGCGCGGTCGCCTAGATAGCGCGCGAAGCGGGGAATCGCCCGCGGCCCATGAACTGACCCGGATCGCTGATCATGACCTCGTCCCCCGTCACCATCGCGCTGGCATCCGACCATGCAGCGGTCGGCCTGAAGGCAGAACTGGCCGCCTGGCTGCGCGAGCAGGGCCATGCCGTCACCGATCTTGGCCCGGACAGTGCCGACAGCGTCGACTATCCCGATTACGGCTTCAAGCTGGCCGATCATGTCGCCGGCGGAGCAGCCGCATTCGGCGTGGCCCTGTGCGGATCGGGCATCGGCATATCGATCGCCGTCAACCGCAATCCCGGCTGCCGCTGCGCTTTGGTGTCCGATCATCTTTCCGCCGCCCTGTCGCGCCAGCACAACAACGCGAACGTCATCGCCATGGGTGCGCGGCTGATCGGAATCGATACCGCCAAGGACTGCCTTGCCACCTTCCTCGCCACCCCGTTCGAAGGCGGCCGCCACGAACGCCGCGTGGCCAAGCTGACCCCGGCCTGATACAACCCCTTTCACCTTCCCCGATGGAGCCTGACATGTCGACCAATCCCGCGCTCACCGAAATCCGATCCTCCGGCTTTTTCAGCGAAGGTCTGGCCGTGACCGATCCTGCAATCGCCGCAGCGATCGCCAAGGAAGTCCGCCGCGAAAAGAAGCAGATTGAGCTGATCGCTTCAGAGAACATCGTCTCCAAGGCGGTGCTCGAGGCGCAGGGTTCGGTCTTCACCAACAAATATGCCGAAGGCTATCCCGGCAAGCGCTATTATCAGGGTTGCGCCCCCTCGGACGAGGTCGAGAGCCTGGCGATCGAGCGCGCGTGCAAGCTTTTCGGCGTGGGCTTTGCCAATGTGCAGCCGCATTCGGGCGCGCAGGCCAATGGCGCGGTGCTGCTGGCGCTGATCAAGCCCGGCGATACCATCCTGGGCATGTCGCTCGACGCGGGCGGTCACCTGACGCACGGCGCGCGCGCTGCGATGTCGGGTAAGTGGTTCAACGCGATTCAATATGGTGTGACCCCCGACACGCACCTGATCGACTATGACGAGGTCCGCCGTCTGGCGCTGGAGCACAAGCCCAAGCTCATCTTCGCGGGCGGCTCGGCCTATCCGCGCCATATCGATTTCGCCAAGTTCCGCGAGATCGCCGATGAGGTCGGCGCCTATCTGCATGTCGACATGGCGCATTTCGCAGGCCTGGTCGCCGCCGGCGTCCACCCCTCGCCCTTCCCGCACGCGCATGTCGCCACCACCACCACGCACAAGACGCTGCGCGGTCCGCGCGGCGGCATGATCCTGACCGATGACGAGGCGCTGGCTAAGAAGTTCAACTCCGCCGTGTTCCCCGGCATGCAGGGCGGCCCGCTGATGCACGTGATCGCGGCCAAGGCGGTGGCGTTCGGCGAGGCGCTGACGCCCGAGTTCAAGAGC
Organism: Blastomonas sp. SL216; assembly: GCA_026625625.1. Lineage (NCBI taxonomy): Bacteria > Pseudomonadati > Pseudomonadota > Alphaproteobacteria > Sphingomonadales > Blastomonadaceae > Blastomonas > Blastomonas sp. SL216. The sequence goes on along the minus strand of CP113055.1, from coordinate 139,468 downwards.
TATTCGCGTGCTGTGATCGACAATGCCAAGGCCCTGGCCAGCCGCCTCAAGGAGCGCGGCGCCGATCTGGTCGCAGGCGGCACCGACACGCACCTCGCCCTGGTCGACCTGCGGCCGCTGGGCGTGACCGGCAAGGACGCTGACGAGGCGCTGGAGCGTGCGGGCATCACCTGCAACAAGAACGGCATCCCCTTCGATCCGCTGCCGCCGACCAAGACCAGCGGCATCCGCGTCGGCTCGCCCGCCGGCACAACCCGCGGCTTCGGCGTCGCCGAGTTCCGCGAAATCGGCGACATGATTGCCGATGTGCTCGATGGCCTGCGTGCCAAGGGCGAACATGGCGATCCCGAGGTCGAGGCTGCCGTGCGTCTGCGCGTCGAAGCCCTGTGCGACCGCTTCCCGATCTATCCGGAGCTTTGAACCATGCAGAACCCTGACGATCCGAACAATGGTGGCGACCTGATCGCCGATGCCCGCGAGGAAATCGTCGGCATGGCCAAGCAGGGCATGGCGCACCCTTCGACCAAGCCGGTGCTGACCGCCGGCGCGATCGGCGCGGTCGCAGGGGCGGTGCTGCCGGTGGTGAGCTGGCCGATCGGCCTGCTCGCCGGCGCGGGCTTCATGCTCTACAAGCGGCTGCGTCCCTGAAGGCGTCTGCTGAACGATGAGATGCCCGTTTTGCGCGCACGAAAACAGCCAGGTCAAGGATAGCCGCCCCACCGAAGACGGGGCGGCCATCCGCAGGCGGCGCCAGTGCGAAAGCTGCGGCGCGCGCTTCACCACGTTCGAGCGCATCCAGTTGCGCGACATCATGGTGGTGAAGAGCGAGAACCGCCGCGAACCCTTCAACCGCGCCAAGATCGAGAAATCGGTCGCGGTCGCCTGCCGCAAGCGCGGGATCGATCAGGAACGGATCGACCAGCTCGTCTCCGGCATCCAGCGCCAGATCGAAACCTCGGGCGAGAACGAGGTCCATTCGCGCGAGATCGGCGGGATGGTGATGGACGGCCTGCGCATGCTCGATTCGGTCGCCTATATCCGCTTCGCATCGGTCTATCGCGATTTCAGCGAGGCCAAGGATTTCGAGGAATTCGCCAGCACCGTGAAGGATGTCGGCGGTGCCTGAGGGAGTGATTCCGCCGCCTGTATTCATCCTGGTCCGACCGCAGCTTGGCGAGAATATCGGCAAGGCGGCGCGGGCGATGCTGAATTTCGGCCTGACCGACATGCGCCTGGTCGCGCCGCGCGATGGCTGGCCCAATCCGTCCGCAGGGCCCGCGGCCTCGGGCGCGGATCTGGTGCTGGAACGCGCGCAGGTGTTCGAGAGCGTCGCAGAGGCCGTCGCCGATTGCCATCACGTCTATGCCACCACCGTGCGCAAGCGCGGTGTCACCAAGCCCGTCGTCACCCCCGAGGCGGCAGCGCGCGCGATGGTGGCCGCGCCGGGGCGCAGCGCGATCCTGTTCGGTCCCGAACGCTCGGGGCTGGAAACCGATGATGTCGCGATTGCGCACGATATCCTGACCGTGCCGATCAATCCCGAATTCGGATCATTGAACCTCGCCCAGGCCGTAATCCTGGTCGCCTATGAATGGTCCAAGACCGGCGGCCAGGGTCTTGCCTCCCCGCCCCAGGTCGATCTCGACCCGCCCGCGCCGATGGAAGAGCTTGACGGCATGTACGATCAGCTGTGCGGCATGCTGGAGGAGAAGAACTATTTCTTCCCCGAAAGCCGGGCTGCGGTCAGCCGCCGGACCTTGCGCAACCTCGTCACCAAGCCGCAATGGAACAGCAACGAGGTCCGCACCTTTCGCGGCGTGCTGAGCACGCTCGGCAAACCGCCCCGCAAGCCGGTGAGCTGATCAGGCCAGGCCTGGTCGGACCGGGCCTAGCGCCGCAGCAATTCCCAATGTTCACCTTCATAGGCGATAGAGGCTTCGACCAGCCGCTCCCAGAAGTCCGCCACCAGCCCCACGGGCACGCCCAGTTCGAATGCTGCTGCCTTGGCCTGGGCGATGACTTGCGCCTTGCGCGCCTCGTCACGAACCATGCCCCGCTCGGGCTTGATCCGGGCGGCGGCGCGCATATAGCCGAAGCGCGTGGCGAGCAGTTCGACCAGCTCTCGGTCGAGCGCATCAACGCCTGCGCGCACGTCGATCATGCTCATGCAGTCTTCGGGCGATTTGATCGTGTCTGACATGGGCCACGGATAGCCGGGCCTGCAGCGCCTGTCGAGCCAGCCGCACGGCCTTGACTCTCGCGTGCCTCTTCGCCATAGGCCGCGCTTCGCAATTGGCCCTGCACCCCGGTGAAGCAGCGGCCGCATGGGGCATATCCCGGCACCATGGCGCGAATCCGGGACTTGAAGGCCGCCGCACAGGGCAGCGGCCTTGCCTTTCAACAGGCAGCAAATTGGAGAATGACCCGTGTCCAAACGCAACAGTGCAAAGTACAAGCTTGATCGCCGCATGGGCGAGAACATTTGGGGTCGCCCCAAGTCGCCCGTCAACAAGCGCGAATATGGTCCCGGCCAGCATGGCCAGCGTCGCAAGGGCAAGGTTTCGGACTTCGGTCTGCAGCTGCGCGCCAAGCAGAAGCTCAAGGGCTATTACGGTGAAATCACCGAAAAGCAGTTCAAGAAGAACTACACCGAAGCCAGCCGTATGAAGGGCGATACCAGCCAGAACCTGATCGGTCTGCTGGAACAGCGCCTCGACATGGTCGTGTACCGCGCCAAGTTCGCGCCGACCATCTTCTCGGCTCGCCAGATCGTCAGCCACGGCCACATCCGCGTCAACGGCGTGAAGTGCAACATCGCATCGCGCAAGGTGAAGCCGGGCGACGTCGTGTCGCTGGGCAAGAAGGCGCAGGAAATGGCGCTGGTCATCGAAGCACAGGGCCTGGCCGAGCGTGACATCCCCGATTATGTCGCGCCCGACGGCACCGACAAGGTCACCTTCACCCGCATTCCGACGCTGGACGAAGTGCCCTATCCGGTGAAGATGGAACCCAATCTGGTCGTCGAATTCTATTCGCGCTGATCCGGTTCATCACCGAAACAGATACGAAAAAGGCGGGCCGCAAAGCCCGCCTTTTTTGTTGGTCACGATCCGCCAAACGCCTTTTCGATGAACGCGGCACTCGTGCGCAGCATTTCGGCGCGAATTTCGCCATCCTCCAGATAATGGTCACGGTCCTTGTAGATGTGCAGCTCGGAACTGCGCCCGGCATCCTTGAGCTTTTCATCCATCAGCCTGGCATGCCCGACATCGACATTGCGATCAATATCGCCGTGGAACATCAGGACCGGTGCCTTGATTGCGGCAGCGTTCTGCGCTGGCGAGCCTTCCTTGATATGTTTGCCCTCGCCCAGAAAATCGCGCAGATAGGCATAGTCCGACCAACCATTGCTGTTGTTGCGCAGCAGGGCGAGATCGGTCACCGGTGCGACGGCAACGACCGCCTTGAACAGGTCCGGCTCCAGCACATTGGATTGCAGCGCCGCATAGCCTCCATAGGACCATCCGAAGATCGCCATGCGCTTGGCATCGGCTCCTTCCCTGGCCAGCCAGTGTGCACCATCGTTGACGTCCCCGATGGCGATTTGCCAATCCTGGAATGCGTTGCGCTTCAGCCAACCCTGACCATAGCCCGCTGATCCCCGGAAATTGGGCTGCAGTACCGCATAGCCACGCTGCGCAAAGAATTGTGGCAGCCAGTCAAACTGCCAGACATCTCGCGATTCCGGTCCACCATGGGGCATGACGATGACGGGCAACCCGGCCGCGCTGGACTTGCCGGGCGGCAGGGTGAGATAGGCGGGAATCTGGGTGCCGTCGCGGGCCGGATAGGTGATCGACTGCATCTTGCCGAGCGCCACCTGCTCAAGCCCCGGCCGCATCGCCAGAAGGTTGCCCAGCGTCTTGGCGTCGCGATCAAACAGGAAAAAGCGCCCGGCATTGGTGTCGCTTCCCGCCCAGATCAGCATCTTGCGCTCATCCTCGCTGGATTCGACCACCTCGACGATCGGCAGGTGCGGGATGGCCTTTGCCAATTGCGCCAGCATCTTCTGCACATCGGGATCGATATAGTGGATCTGGCCTGCGTCGGTTGTGTAGCGCACGCCGATCACGCGCCCGCGCCGACCGATCCGGGCAAAGCCGCTCACGTCGACCTCGGGATGCGCAAACAAAAGCGTTTCGGCGTCGCTACCATCGAGTGTACGGCTGAATGCAGCCAATCGACCGTTCACGCGGTTCAGACCGTAGACGACGTTGATCTTGGGATCGACGGCAAAGGGATCAAAGCCCTGCCGGCTCTTGTCCACCGTGCTCAGCGGCAACCATTCCCTGCTGTCTGCCTTGCGATAGTAATAGCGCCGCAGGCCGATCTCGGCATTGGCCCGCGTTGACGTCGTGCCCTTGATCCGCACATGGCCATAGCCGTCCGAAATGAACTCGCTGGCCTCGACATCGGGCTGTTCGACTGCCTTGCTGCGCAGCGTGCGGGTATCGACCAGGTCGACGCCCAAACCGGATTTCTTCTGGGCAATCATCGTGGCCGATCCGGAAGAACTGACGGCCTCTTGCGGAAAATATTCGCGCGCCATCATGATGCTGCCATCCTCGGACGGGTTCCAGTCGATGACATTGCCACCACTCAGCGCCACGCCGAGCCGCATGCCCGTTCCGCCTTTGAGGACATTGATGACCTTCACCTCGCCCCCTGCGGCATCGACCGCGATCAGGCGCGAGGCATAAAGCGGCCTGCCATCGACCTCGATCGATGCGAAAAGCCTGCATACCAGCCGATCGTTACCCGACCAGTGGCACGATTCGATGCGTTCAGGATTGCCATCGACCCGGAACACCCCGCGCGGCGATTGCGGCGTCGGAACCAGATCAGCGACCATCACAGCCACCCCCTGCCCGCTTGTAGGCGACAGATAGACCAGCCTCTTGCCATCGGGCGAAAGGCTGGCGTTCGTGGCCATCTCCCGCGCCCCGAACAACTGCGCCATGTCCGTCGCGCCGGCGGCCTGCTCGCTCTGAGCCGCCAGCGCTGCCTGAGCAGTTGCGGTCATCAGGCCCAAGATGATGCCCGCCGCCCTGATAGAAAAACCCATTCCAGATCCACTCCCTAGACTTGCGGAGTAGAATTGGCGGGATAACAAACAACAGGCAATATCAATATCGTATTGCCAATACAAAAAAGGCGGACCATCGGCCCGCCTTTTAACATCGCGCTATAATACATCCAAAATAGATGTATCCTGGCTATTACACCGTTTCGGGATCGAAGAAGAACAGCGCCTGGCTGATCGCGGCGCGCACCGTGTTGCGGTGGAAGGGCTTGGTGATCAGGAACGCCGGTTCCGGGCGCTCGCCGGTGAGCAGGCGCTCGGGGAAGGCGGTGATGAAGATGACCGGCACGTCGATTTCGCGCAGGATATCGGACACCGCATCGATACCCGAGCTGTCGTCTGCCAGCTGGATGTCAGCAAGGACCAGGCCGGGCTTGTCGCGGCGCGCCTGTTCGACCGCCTCGTCGCGGGTCACCGCGATGCCGGTCACGTCATGGCCCAGGTCGCGCACGATCGTCTCGATATCCATCGCGATGATCGGTTCGTCCTCGATGATCAGCACGCGCGCCTTGATCTGGCTGTCGATCTCGCTCAGCGCCTCGCTCACCAGGCCAGAGACGGTGCGGTCATCCAGGCCCATCAGATAGGCGGTATCGGCGTTCGAAAAGCCTTCCATTGCGGTCAGCAGCAGCGCCTGGCGCGACAGCGGCGGAATGCGGCGCAGGCGCTGTTCGGCGAGCAGGCGGCGCGAATCGTCGTCGGCATCGGGATAGGCGTCGAAACTGTCGGACTCGTGCCGCTCGTCATGCGTCGATCCCCAGATCACCTGGAAAACGCGGTACAGGCCAAGCCGCGCATCGACATCGCTCGGGAACTGATCCGGGGCGGCGATGATCGCCTGAAGCGTCGCCTTCACATAGGCATCGCCGTGATGCTGATCGCCGGCAAGCGCCCGGCTGTATCGCCGCAAAAGGGGAAGATGGGGAGCGAGCGTCTGGCCCAGGGACATGCAGTGAAACTCCTTTTTCGGCTGTCGCCGTGTCTATGACCTTCCGCCCCCCGTGTCAAAACCGGGGGCGTCAGGGATGCCGGATGTGAAAGATGACAAACCGAACCTCGGCTAAGGAACAATCCGCGCCGCAGTTTGTTTCCTTGAACGAGACGTTTATGCACAATCCCGCACGATTTTGCGGGCTTGGCAGGGTTGGGACGGCTTGCTAAGCCCATTTCGGGACGGAATTTCAACAGGCGGGATGGGATGCTCGTGCATCGTGACAATGACGATCAATCCGGGGGTGACAAAGCTGCCGCCGGCCGCCCCGCCTCTGGTGCGAAGCCGCATCTTGTGAGCAAGACCCCCGATCCCGCCGCCCCCGAACCGGCAGCCGGCGACGCAAGCCCTGGCGATGACGGCAAATCGCACCTGATCGGCGATGCGCTCAAGTCCGTGTATCAGCGCACGCTGGAAGAGGAGATTCCAGACGACTTTCTGGATTTGCTCAAGCAGTTGAAATAATGCGCAGGACAGACCGGGCGCAGCTACCCTTTCTTGCGCCGATGGCGCGCCTTTCCATCGGCACCAGACTGTTCCTGATCCTGGCGATCGCGCTTCTGCCGCTCGCTCTGGGATCGGTCATCGCCAATCGTAGCCTGGCCGATACCGCGAACGAGGAACGCAACCGGCTTCTCCAGAAGAATGTCGATGATGCCGCGCTGCGCCTGAATGCGGCGATCGAGAATGACATGGCGATCCTCAGTGCCGCCGCGTCGCAGATTGCGCTGGGCGAAGACCCCGCCAAGATCTGCCTCAACCTGCGCGAGCAGCTGGGCAGCCAGCAAACCCGCTTTGCCGCCCTGCTCTATGCCGCAAACAGCGGCCCGCCTGCCTGTCAGATCGGTGCCGTACCGCGCACGCTGCGCGATGTGGGATCGAATGCGACGGCGCCTGCGGTGACCCTCGCCATGCCTGCCAAGGGCGCGATCTTCGCCACCCGTGGCCGCGTATCGGTGGCACGGGCGGTAGCCTTCTATTCTGCCGACAGCCTGTTCGCCCTGGCCGACCCGGTGGACGATGTGCCGCTGTCGCAGTTCGAACTGCGCAATCCGGACGATGTGCTGCCGCTGACCGCCATTCCGCCCAATTGGCAGCGCAGGCTGAACGCGCTGATGACCGCGCAGACGACGATTTCGGGCGTGAACCTCGATCTGCGCTATGTCCGCCCCAAACAGTCGCCGCCCGAATTCCTGGCCCAGATCATTCCGTTCATCACGCTGCTGGCGGCCGCGATCATCGGCTGGCTGGTGGTCAATGTCATGCTCATCCGCCCCCTCACCCTGCTCCAGCGCAAGGTCCGCCAGTATGAGATCGGCGAACAGATGGCGCCGATGGACAAGACCGCGTTCAACGCCAGCGAGATCGAGGAGCTCGATCAGGGCTTTGTCGCACTGGCCCAGAAGGTGGCGGTCGACCGCGAGGCGCTGGACGAAGGACTGAAGCAGCAGGTGATGCTCACCCGCGAGGTGCATCACCGGGTCAAGAACAACCTGCAGATCATCGCCAGCCTGATCAACCTGCACGCGCGCACGGCGGATTCCGACCCGGCCAAGCTCGCCTATGGCAAGATCCAGCGCCGCGTCGATGCGCTCGCGGTGGTCCATCGCAACCATTTTGCCGGGAACGAGCGCAACGAAGGGATCAACCTGCGCGCGCTGGTCGGCGAACTGGCGGGCAGCTTCGAGCATGCCGATAACGCGCATGGCGGCGATGGCCCCGATATCATGATCGATATCGACAATGTCCATGTCAGCCAGGATGTCGGCGTACCGATCGCGTTCCTGCTTACCGAAATTCTCGAACTGATCCACCTGACCCGGCCCGAAGCGCCGATCCGCATCTCGGCCGTGCGCAAGAGCGATGATCCGGCCAAGATCGTGCTGCGCGTCGCCTCGCCCGCTCTCGGGCCGAACGCCGCGCTGGAGGCGATGCTGGCTGATGGCATCGACCGGGTGATGACCGGCCTGGCGCGCCAGCTGCGCGCCCCGCTGGAGCGCGACACGGCATTCGAATGCATCGCGATTGCCGTGCCGGTGTTCGTTCCCGCCAAGGCTTAGCCTGCTTGCGAATTGCTCGTCACCCCCGCGAAAGCGGGGGACCCGCGTGGCATCCGGTCCTATTCCAGAAGCGGGATTTCCGCCTCTGCGGGAATGACGGCTTCAGCCGCCCTTGGCGTAATATCGTGCGCGGAAATCGTCGCCGAACTGCGTCATCCGCCCCTCGGCGATGGCAGCGCGCATCGCGGCCATCAGGTCCTGGTAGAAGCGCAGATTATGTTCGGTCATCAGCATCGCGCCCAGCATCTCGCCCGATTTGACCAGATGGTGCAGATAGGCGCGGCTGAAGCGGGTGCAGGCGGTGCAGCCGCATGACTCATCGAGCGGCCCCTGATCTTCGGCATGCCTGGCATTGCGGATATTGATCGGCCCGTCCCAGGTGAACGCCTGACCATTGCGGCCTGACCGCGTCGGCAGCACGCAATCGAACATGTCGACCCCGCGCTCGACCGCGCCGACCAGATCATCGGGCTTGCCGACCCCCATCAGATAGCGGGGACGATCATCTGGCAGCTGGCCCGGCGCATAATCGAGCACGCCGAACATCGCCTCCTGCCCTTCGCCCACCGCCAGGCCGCCGATCGCGTAGCCATCAAAGCCGATATCGCGCAGCGCATCGGCGGATTGGCGGCGCAGCTGCTCGTCCAGCGACCCCTGCTGGATGCCGAACAGCGCCGCGCGCGCCGCATGCTCGGTGCCGCTGTCAAAGCCCTCGCGCGATCGGCGCGCCCAGCGCATCGAGCGTTCCATCGCCGCCGCCTGCACATCGCGCGTTGCCGTCGCGGGCACCAGCTCGTCAAAGGCCATCACGATGTCCGATCCCAGCAGGCGCTGGATTTCCATCGAACGCTCGGGGCTCAGCATATGGCGCGAACCGTCCAGATGGCTGCGAAAGGCAACGCCGTCCTCGGTCACCTTGGTCAGCGCTGACAGGCTCATCACCTGATAGCCGCCGCTGTCGGTCAGGATCGGGCGCGGCCAGTCCATGAAGCTGTGCAGCCCGCCCAACCGGGCCATCCGCTCCGCGCCGGGGCGCAGCATCAGGTGGTAAGTATTGCCCAGGATGATGTCCGCGCCCAGCGCGCGCACCTCGGCAGGCTTCATGCCCTTGACGGTCGCGGCGGTGCCGACCGGCATGAATGCAGGCGTGCGGATGGTGCCGCGCTTCATGGCGAGCTCGCCTGTCCGAGCCTTGCCGTCGCGGGCGGTGATCGAAAAGGCGAATCTGGGCGGGGTCTCGGTCATGGCGGCGCGCTCTAGCGGCTTTGGCCGCGCGGGGCAAAGGTTTGAGCGGTCAGGGGGTTTGAGCGGTCAGGGGGTTTGACGATTCGCCAGTGCTGTGTCAGCGATACCGCAGAAGCCAACGCACCAGGAAAGCCCCCGTCATGTCGCACAGCCCCCGCCTTACCGCGCTCGCCTCGGCGCTGATTGCTGCCGCCTCGCTGGCCGCCTGCTCGTCCGAAAAGCCGGTCGAGGCCGAACAGACCAGCTCCAAGGCCATCGACAAGGCAGCAACCGAGCTTGCCGCCCAGGAAAAATGCTATGGCATTGCGCTCGCCAAGCAGAATGACTGCGCCGCCGGGCCGGGCACGAGCTGTGCGGGCACATCCAATGTCGATTATCAGGGCAATGCCTGGAAGTTCACCGAAGCGGGCGAATGCGAGAAGCTGGGCGGATCGCTGACCGAGGTTGCGGACAACGACCCGCCGGTGCCGCAGAAGGGCTGATCGCTCAGAACACCGCCTTGGGCGCCGTTTCCTCCATCATCGCGGCGCGCACCATCGGGATCGGCGGGCCGCCATAGGACAGGAAGGAATCGTGGAACGCCTTCCACGCTTCGCGCCCGCCCTTGCCCGCAGTCCAGTCGGCGCGCAGCTTGCGGATCATCAGCTTGCCGAGCGTATAGTTGAGATAGCCCGGATCATAGGTGCCGCGCAGCGCCTGTTGCCGGGCATTGCCTTCATCGACATAACATTGGTCGCGGAACAGCGCGATCGACTGATCGACGCTCATCCCGCCGGTATGCAGGCCGATGGCGGAGAGATAGCGGCAGTTGCGCAGCAGCGCATTGGCGAGCTGGCCGATATGCACTTCGGGATCGCCCTTGCCGAGCCCTGCCTCCCACATCATTTCCTCGGTATAATGCGCCCAGCCCTCGGCATAGGCATAGCCGACAAAAAGCCGCCCGAAGAACGACTTGGCGCGGTTCGCGTGAAGGAAGTTGAGGAAATGGCCGGGCCAGACCTCATGCACGCTGGTGAACAGCAGATCCTTTTTCGGCGGGATATACTCGGCCTGCACCGCCGGCGCCCATGACGGATCGGGCGGGGAGATGTAATAGACCGAAGGCAGGCCTTTCTCATACGGGCCCGGAATATCGATATAAGCGGAATTCTGCCGATTATAGGGCGGCGACTCCTCCACCTTGGCTTCTTCGGTGCCGGGGATCGACACCAGATCCTTGTCCACCAGAAAGGCGCGCAGATCCGGCAATTGCCGCCGTGCCTCGGCCACCGGGCCGTCCTTGGGCTTGTCGAGCGCCAGCTTGGCCATGCAATCGGGCATCGATGCCCCGGGCGCAAACTGCGCGCAGGCCGTGGCGAGCGCCTGCTGGTTGCGCTTGAGATCCGCCTCGCCGATCGCCTTCAACTCGGACAGCGGCAGGTCGACCATTTCGGTCGCGACCAGCATCTGCGAAAACAGCTCCGGCCCCAGCGCATAGCCGGTCTTGGCGGTCGCCTTTTCCGCCTTCAGCCAGTCTGCCAGGCCCTGCATTGCCTTGCTCGCCTCGGCGGTGGCGGCCTCAAGCTCCTGCTTGACAGCGTCGTCCTTCACATCGGCAAAGGCGGCGCGGGCATCGCCGGTGAAGAAGGTGGCATAGCCGCCAAAGGCATTGACGCCATAGTCGATCGCATAGGGATCGAGCGGGGATTTCAGATTGGCCCTGATCTGCTCGGCTGCCTTGGGCACCGCCTTGGCATAGGCAATGAACGCCTTGGCCCGCGTCGCAGCATCGGCATAGGGGCGCGTCACATAGACCGACGGGTCCAGCGTGCCGGTATAGAAGGCTGGGTTGCGGTGCGGCCAATCGGCCTGTTTCAGCCAGAACAATTTGCCCTTTACCACCGCGACCAGATAGTCGCGCTCGAACTTCTGCGCGTCGTCAAGCTTGGCGGCATCCATCGCCTGGGCATCGGCGAGCGTCTTTTCCAGAAAGGCGATCTGGTCCGCCAGCCCTTCTTCGGACCAGTCGGGCAGCTTGCCGTCAAATTCGTGCCGCCCCTGATAGACGGCGAAGTCGGGATTGCGCGGGAAATAGCCGGTCAGAAAGCCGTCCAGAAACTTGCCCCACGCGCTGCCAGTATCGATCCCGGTGCCCTTCTCTGCCGGGTCGGACGGCGCGCCGCCGCTGCACGAGACGGCCAGCGTCGCCAGCGAGAGGGCGGCAAGGATGCGTTTGGCAAGATGCATGAAGCGACCTCTTTGTTATCGGGCTCGATACCGAGAATCCCTTTGCTTGCGGGGAGGCAGGATTTTCAGCTCTCCGCCCTAGCTGGCACCTCGCCACGCGCTTGGGAAGGGCCATTTTGTTGCAGGCGCACACCATCCGCAGCACGGGGGGTACAAGTTCATCTTGCTTGCCGCATGGTCTGGGCTGGCCTACCGCTCGCCCATGGATTCTGCGGCCGCCCCTCACCCGTTCACCATCGCCAATTACCGCGCCTATTGGCTGACGCGCCTGGCCTCGATGCTGGCGCTGTATTGCATGATGCTGATCGTCGGCTGGCAGGCCTATAACATCGCGCGCGAGACCATGGACATCGCCGCCAGCTCGGCGCGGCTGGGGATGATCGGGCTGCTGCAGTTTGCGCCGCTGTTCGTGCTGACCCCGCTGGTCGGCTGGATCGCGGACCGTATGGACCGCCGCCTGGTCGCGCGCGTGGTGCTGTTCTGCCAGGCGGGCATTGCCGCGATCCTGGCCTGGACCACCGCGCATGGCCTGATCAGCCTGCCGATCCTGTACATCATCGCCGCGATGCTGGGCACTGCGCGCGCGTTTCTGGGCCCGTCGCTCAGCGCGCTTGCGCCGAACCTGGTGCCCAAGGCCTCGCTGCCGACCGCCATCGCACTGTCGTCGATCGCCTGGCAGTCGGGCATGCTGGTGGGCCCGGCCATGGCAGGACCGCTCTACGCGATCCGCGCCGACCTGCCCTATATCGTCAGCGCCACGCTCTATGCGCTGGCAGGGCTGGCGATGCTGACCGTCGGGCCGGTGCCGCGCACGATCATGGACAAGGGCAAGGGCCCGATCGCGCAGATCATCGACGGCATGGCCTATGTCGGGCAGAACAAGCTGGTGCTGGGCGTCATCACGCTGGACCTGTTCGCGGTGTTCCTGGCCGGATCGACCGCGCTGCTGCCGGTCTTTGCCCGCGACATCCTGAAGGTCGGCGAACAGGGCCTGTCGCTGCTCGCCGCGTCGCCGGCTGCGGGTGCCGCATTGGTGGCGCTGATCTTCTCCTTCCGCCCGATCCGCGCGAATGTCGGCAACAAGATGCTGATCAGCGTGCTGCTGTTCGGGCTGGTGACGGTGGTTTTCGGGTTCAGCCGCATTCTGGCCGTCTCGATGGCCTGCCTGTTCGTCGCAGGCGCGGCGGACATGTTCAGCGTCTATGTCCGCCAGTCGCTGATCCAGCTCAACACGCCCGATGACAAGCGCGGCCGCGTTTCTGCGGTGTCGTTGCTCACCGTCTCCGCATCGAACGAGCTGGGCGATGCGTTTTCCGGCATGCTGGCCTGGCTGATCGGCCCGGTGGCAGCGGTTGTGGCGGGCGGGGGCGGTGCTATAGTGATTACAGCGCTCTGGTCGCGGATCTTTCCCCAGATCGGCGCGGCGCGCAGCTTCGATCCTGCCGAGGAAGAAGCCCATTCCCCATCGAACGCGCCCAAGGCACAGGCGCCCTCTGCAGGAGAGACATCGACATGATCGCAGCCAATATCCTCGAAACCATCGGCAAGACGCCGCATGTCCGCATCAACCGCCTGTTCGGCGACGCGCAGGTGTGGATCAAGTCCGAACGGTCCAATCCCGGCGGATCGATCAAGGACCGCATCGCGCTCGCCATGATCGAGGCGGCAGAGGCGGACGGTTCGCTCAAGCCCGGCGGCACGATTATCGAGCCGACATCGGGCAATACCGGGGTGGGCCTGGCGATGGTCGCGGCGGTAAAGGGCTACAAGCTCGTGCTGGTGATGCCCGAAAGCATGTCGATCGAGCGGCGGCGGCTGATGCTGGCTTATGGCGCGACCTTTGACCTGACCCCGCGCGAAAAGGGCATGAAGGGCGCCATCGAGCGCGCGCAGGAGCTCATCGACCAGACCCCCGGCGCCTGGATGCCGCAGCAGTTCGAAAATGCCGCGAACGTATCGGTCCATGTCCGCACCACCGCGCAGGAAATCCTCAACGACTTTGCCGATGCACCGATCGATGTGCTGATCACCGGCGTGGGTACGGGCGGCCATATCACCGGCTGCGCTGAAGAGCTGAAACGGCATTGGCCGTCGCTGAAGGTCTATGCGGTGGAACCGACGCTTTCGCCGGTCATTTCCGGCGGCCAGCCCGGCCCGCACCCGATCCAGGGCATCGGCGCAGGCTTCATCCCCGGCAACCTGCACACGCAGCTGCTCGATGGCGTGATCCAGGTCGATCCCGCCGATGCCAAGGAGATGGCGCGGCGCTCGGCCAGCGAGGAAGGCATGCTGGTCGGCATCTCCTCCGGCGCGACTTTGGCAGCCATTGCCCAGAAATTGAGCGACCTGCCCTCCGGATCGCGCGTGCTGGGCTTCAACTATGATACCGGCGAGCGCTATCTGTCGGTGCCCGATTTCCTGCCCGAATAAGCGCCTGTCCGTTCCGGCGTGACCGATGGCCAGGGCTGGTGCGAGTCGCAGCGATTCGCACCAGCGGTCGGTGTGTGCGCACACGCTGCGTTCAAGATGAGGGTGAATCGCGTTGCAATCGCCCGATGACACCGGATCGGATGCAACTTGAAAGTCCCGAGTCGGGACCGTTCCATTATGGCTGCGAATGGGATATATCCGAAGTGAAGGTTAATGTTATCCAAACTGGATGGACCGTCAAATCGGGGGCAATGTTTTGGAGCCAAGTCGCGCAGAGTTGACCGATGTTCAGGTCAATTGTCTGCGTCTCGTCGCGGACGGTTATACTTCAAAGGAAATTGCCAAGCAGCTGGGCCTGACCCCGATGACGGTCGACCAGTATCTCCAGCGCGCCAAGACCGCGATGGGTGCGCCCGACCGCCGTACGGCGGCACGCTGGCTTGCCGAAAGCCCGCAATACCGGCCATTCAAGTCTTTTGAACTCAAACCGGCACCGGTTGTCGGACCCGTGCCGGATGTGACACCTCCTGTGGTGCCGGCTGAAGACGAGCCGGGCCAGACCGCCACCGGCCAGTGGCAGACCCGGCTCGGTTATCCTCCGCTCGGCGGCATCAGACCATCGCTGGACGCTAGCCAGAAGACCTCGACCATCCTGCGGATTGCAGGGCTGTCGCTGATCTACACCACGGCTTTCGCGCTGGTGCTGGGCGGAGCGCTCAAGGCGTTCAGCTGATCTGTTGTCTTGGCAACCGCTGCACCCTGCCCGGTGCGAGAAGGAGAAGACCCATGCATATCGATGGCAACGCCGTCCGCATTGTCGCCCAGGATACCCGCTCATCCTTCGCCAGCTATGACCGCGCCATCCTGGATGCGGCCCGGCTGTCGGTGACCATGCTGGAAGCAACCGCGCTTTCCGAAGTTCCCGCCCGCGAATCACAGATCGCCCTGCGCACCATCCATGAAAGCACCGGTCATCTGATCTCCGCACGCGGCAGCATGGTGAAGCTGGTCGGTCATCTCAATGCGGTAAAGCGCCGCAGCGACCAGGCCCCGATGAACGTCGGCTGCCCTGGCGAAACGCCGCTTTCCGGGTCGCTCCAGGAAGCTGAGCCGGAAGCCGAGACCGCTTTCGGCTGATGCCTGCCCAGCGATGCGATGAGCCTATGTCATGATACCCATCATCTTCTGGCTCCTCGCATCGCTGAGCTGCGGCTTTGTCTGGCTGCACGGCGAAGCTGAAGGCAAACGGGCCGTCACGCTGTTCCTGATCGCGACCCTGCTCACTTGGGCCGCGCAGACCATGGACACCGAATGGCGGCAGACGCACTGGCCGCTCATGGCGGTCGATACCGCCTATCTGGTTGCCGCCTATGTGTTCGCGCTGCGGAGCGACCGGTACTGGCCGTTGTGGATCACCGCCTTTCAGCTTCTGACCGTCGCCACCCATTTTGCAACGATCATCGCCCCCGATTACCTGCCGAAAATCTATTCGGCGATCGCCACCTTCTGGGTCGTCCCCCTGCTGCTCAGCATGGTGGCCGGGGTCTATCTTGATCATCGCGCATTCAGACGTCTGGTACCCCCCCAATGACCCAATTCTATTGCCTGATCCTCGTGCCCGAAACCGACCAGCCGCAGCCCTCAAAGCCGCTGCTCGATGCCAATGAACCCTGGAAGGCGCGCGCCGAAGCGGCCAGCCGCTATCTCAAGCTGCGCAGCCAGCGCGACGCGATTGCCGGACCCAACCTGCTGTCAGACCCGGCATGGGACATGCTGCTGGACCTGTTCGTCGGCCATATCACCGGGCGCGACGTATCGGTGACCAGCGCATGCGTCGCCTCGCGCCGCCCCGCCACGACATCGCTGCGCTATATCGACAGGATGATGAAACAGGGCCTGGTGCGGCGTGAAAAGGATCCGGAGGACCATCGCAAGGTCTATCTGCGCATGACCGAAAAGGCGTTCCGCGCCATCGCCAAATGGGTCGATGCGCTGCGGGAGGAACTGATCACCGCCTGATCCGGCCGCTTTGTCCTGCGCAATCGCGGGGAAATGTGGCATCATCGCCGGGGCAGATACCGGATGGAGATGGACAGGTGAGCACGGGCCGTTGGCGGCAGCTTCGCGACGAGATCATCGAAACCGAGACCGCGGACGGCAAACGCATCTGCCTGCGTTCGATCCGCCAGTCAGACGAGTTGCGCATGCGCGAGGGCATTGCCCGGCTGTCCGAACAATCGCGCTATATGCGGTTCTTTTCGGTTCAGCCCATGCCCTCCGACCCGGTCATCGACCGGTTGCTCGACGCCGACGGTCATGACCATATCGCCTGGGGTGCGATCCATCTGGATGGCCTGGACAATCCGGCAGTCGGCGCGGTGCATGCGATTCGCAGCGAGGACCATCCGCGCGCCGGAGAGTTCTCGATCGCGGTGC
This sequence comes from Blastomonas sp. SL216, assembly GCA_026625625.1. Taxonomy (NCBI): domain Bacteria; kingdom Pseudomonadati; phylum Pseudomonadota; class Alphaproteobacteria; order Sphingomonadales; family Blastomonadaceae; genus Blastomonas; species Blastomonas sp. SL216. The sequence continues at coordinate 122,937 of CP113055.1, read as the reverse complement.
TCGATGACTATCACGGACAGGGTCTGGCCCGCATGCTGACCACGGTCCTGCTGATCCACTGCGAGGTGGAGGAGATGTGCGAGCTGGAAGTCCAGACCATGGCAGAGAACATGCCCGCGATCCGCTTCATCCTTTCCATCGGTGCGCAAAAGCAGGAAACAGAGGCTGGCATCATCAGCTACCGGCTGCCGGTACGGCCCGCAATCCGGCAGATTTCCGCCAATTCTTCGCTAAAGGGCGTTCAAGATGTGCTTGCCGCATTGGCGGCCTATATTCCGCAGGGCAACAGTCCCTGCAGCCCGGATTCAGCCTGAGTTCAGCCATCGCGCAGCAACGCCATGCAGCTTGCACCAGCCCATTGGTGTAAAATCATCCGTCCAGTCCGGGGCAGGCCTCAGCCACAGTTATGCTTTGCATTTGATCCATAACGGACTAATAGTCGCACCAATTTGGATGAATCGACTAAGCAGGTGTGACTATGGAAGATGTGGAAAGCTTGATTTCTTTGACCGCTGATATTGTCGTTGCCCATTTGAGCAACAACAAAGTCGCCAATTCGGATATTCCGCAGCTCATTTCCTCGGTCCATGCCGCGCTTCAGGGCATCAGCCAGCCCCAAGAGCCCGAGCCGGAAGCGCCCAAGGAACCGGCCGTTCCGATCCGGTCTTCGATCAAGCCCGACCACCTCGTCTGCCTGGAGGATGGCAAGAAGCTGCGCATGCTCAAGCGCCATCTGATGGTCCATTACAACATGACGCCCGATGACTATCGCGCCAAATGGGGCCTGCCCAAGGACTATCCGATGGTTGCCCCCAGCTATGCCGAGCGCCGCCGCGAGCTGGCGCTGCAGATTGGCCTGGGCAAGCAGGGCCGCGGTGGCGGTCGCAAGAAAAAGGCCTGATTGCCTGATTTCAGTGTTCAGGTCTGGCAAGGGGGCGTCTTCGGGAGGAGGCGTCCCCTTGTTTATTGGGAACAGCCCGCGCTAGGGCGCGGTGTAGAGTTCCGCGATCGACAGCGATCCCTTGCCGCGCGCCCGCTTCAGTTCGCTGCGGATGATCCCCGCCAGCCCTGCAGCAGCGCGCTGGCCATCGGCATTGCGCAGCGCCGCACGCAAGGCCTCAGGCGGCTCCGGCGTCGCCAGCGCGATGACATGATCGACCCCGAAAGGCGGCACCACCACGGTTTCCAGCAGCGACTGGCGCAGGGCGTCGTCGAGCATCCCAGCACCATCGGCATCGAGCGGGTAGATGAGCTGCACCGTCCCGTCCGACGCCAGGTTGAACACCGTGGCATGCAGCGCCCCGCCTCCGCGCCTGGTGCGGGCGAGCAGCATGCTGATCGGCGTGCCTTGCGCATAAAGCTCGTCCGATCCCAGCGGGTTCACCGTCAACCGCATCGCCAGTTCGGACACCAAAGGCCGCAGCGTCATCACCATCTGCCATTTGTCCATCACGCCAGAAAAGGCGATCGGGCTGTCGATCCCGGTGGCGACAATGTCGCCCGACCGGCGCAGCACCTCGCGCGTGCTCAACACCCAGAGGAAATCGGCATCGTTCGATGAGGCCGCAATCCGCCAGGCGGTCGCGCTGCCGGGCATGGCCATGGCATCGGTCTGCCCGGCAATGATGACCTGTGGCTGCGGCAGATCATAATCGAGCCGCGGCGCAGGCAGCGACGACAGCAGCGGCCGTTCCGCCCAGTTGCTGGGGAAGAACAGGGTGCTTTCCTGCCGTTGAGCGGTCAGCATCCGGACCTGGCTGTTGAGATAGGACCCGATCTCGATCACCGAGACCTGCCCGTCGCCATCCAGATCGGCAATCGGCGAGGTTTCCACTGCACCGGGCAGCGTGAAGGCCTGTTCGAAGGCATAGGTCAGCACCCCGCGCTGCGGTGCCCCCTCCTGCGGCAGCTCGGCTTCGAGGGCGAGCTGATCGTCGCGCGACGCACCGATATAGACCAGGTTGGGCAGGTCGTCGCGGCGCGCCGCCACCGCCCCTGTATCACCTGGCTCGCTTCTCAGCGCACCCAGCCTTGGCCCCGGCCTGGCGGTGAGCTGGATCGCGCGCGCATCGCCCGGGCGAAAGGCGATACGCGGCGTGAAGGCATAGCTGCGTGGGTCGATTGCACGGTGCATCGTGCCCGAATGGCAGCTGTCGACCACCATCAGGATCGCAACCTCGAGCGGCAGATAGCGCTTCATCCACGCGTAAAAGTCCTTGTCGACGATGAACGTTTCCGGGTCCTGCTGGTCTGGGTCGAAGCCCGGCAGGGGGACGAACTGATCGAACTCGCCATCGGCCTCGCTCGGATTCTGCGCCAGCGCCTGCGCGCCATGGCCGGAAAAGTAGAACAGCACCCAGTCGCCGGGCTGCACGCGCAGGCCCATGTCGTGGATCGCGGTTTCGACGCTCGACCGGCTGACCGCGCCATCGCGCAGCGCGACGATATCGGTCGCCGCCATCGACTGGGCCAGCCCCTCCATGGCCTTCAGATCATTGGCCGGCCCCGCAAGATCGGGAATGGCCTGCGACTGGTAGCGCGATACGCCGATCAGGATCGCCCGCGTTTCCGCATGGGCGGCGGACGATGCCAGCAGCGTCAGCACCAATGCCGTGACCAGACTCAGCCCGTGCACCGTTCAGCCCCCGCCCTCGTCCGACTCCAGATCGCGCGCGACCCTGAGGCCGACATCGTCGCGCCGCTTGGCCGCTGCCAGCCCGAACCGATTGGCCGCGCGCAGCTCGCCGGGCACGCTTTCGAACGATCCCCCCCGCAACGCGCGGTTGCGGCAGGCGGGATCGATACAAGCGGAGGTCCATTCCCAGACATTGCCCTGCATCTGGTACAGGCCGAAGGCATTGGGCGGATAGCCGGACACCGCTTCGGGATAGCCGCGATAGGGCGAGGTCGGCGATCCCTGATAGCGCGCGGTATGATCGTAATTGGCATCCGAAGGCGTGATGCCATCGCCCCAGGGAAAGGCGCTGGAGGCCCCTGCCCTGCTGGCATATTCCCATTCCGCATCGCTGGGCAGCCGATACGCGCGGCCCGACTGGCGCGACAACCAGCCCAGAAAGGCCAGGGCATCGTCATGGCTGATGCTGGTCGCCGGGATCAGCGGATTGGGATTGTCCGCCGCCCATGTGGTCAGCTTCGGGCAGGCCCCGTCGCGCACGCAGGCGGTCCATTCGGCCACGGTCACCTCGTACACGCCGATCGCGAAATCGCGCGCTATGCTAGCCCGTGTCTGTGCAGGCTCGTCCTTGCCGCGCCCCGGCTCGGACGGCGGCGATCCGACCAGCGCGCTGCCGGCGGGCACGATGCGCATCCAGGGGCAATTGGCGCAATCATAGAAGCGGTTGCCGCTGGAAGGATCGCACGAGACGAAACACGGCGGTTGTCCCTGCAGCCCATAGTCGAAGGTCGGCTTCTGGAAGCTCGACGCCTTGGCCATCGCGACGCGATCCGAAACCCGCTTCATCGCGTCGGCGATGTTCTGCTGCGGGCGGCGGATCTCTTCGGCCAGCACCTTGGAAAAGATGCCGTTGTCGAAGGCGAACTGATCGGCGCTGGTCGAAAAGGCGACCAGATAGCCCTGATCGGGGCGGATCGGGCTCTGGGCGGAGCGCAGCACGCGCTTGAGGCCCTTGCTGCCGGTCACCTCGATGGCAGCGCCGCCGGTCACCGCATCATCGGTGGCAACCGGCAGCGTCGGCAGCGCGATGACGTTGCGGCACATGTCGAGCACGACCAGCACATTGCGCGCGCCCGATGCCATCAGCGTGCGCGTGACCGCCGAGCGCGAAAGGCTGGCCGATGCGGACAGTTCGCTCTTGCCGATATCCACCGGCACCATCTGCACGTCGCCGCCGCTGCCCAATGCGACGCCATGGCCGGAGAAATAGAGCACGCCGAACGCCTCTGGCCCGGCGGCGGCCAGCGCCGCGCGAAAGGCGGCAATCTCCGCCTCCATCTGCGCCGCCGTCAGATCCCGCCTGGTGCGCACCGCACCGCTGCCAGACCCATCGACAAAGCCGGTGGCGCTGAGCGCGGCGGATATCCGTTCGCCATCGTCAAACGTCGCCGACAGCCGGTCGAAACCCCGGTAATTGCCATTGGCAATGACCAGGGCGAGGCGCGGTTCACGCGCCCCGGCCTGGCCATGCGCCACGGGGGAAAGCCCCAGGCTGGCCGCAAGGGCGACCAGCAGAAGAAGCATCCTCACCATCAGAAGCGGAAGCCAACGCCTATGGTATAGCTGCTGAAGTCGCGCGCCTGGATCGTGCTCAGGTTGATGCGGATCAGGTCACGCGTCGCCCGCGGCGAATCCTCGCGGCCGCGCAGGCCGAAGGACAGGGTCGCTTCGTGGAAGCTGTTGTTGCGCAGGTCGCTGCCCAGATATTGCGTGAACGCATAGCTGGCGCGCATCGAGCTGCCCCGGCTGAACAGCCGCGCCTTGAGCGGCAGGTCATAGGCGATGCCGTTGCGCAGCGACCAGTTCTTCAGATCGGGGTTGATATTGGCACTGGTCCCCGGCGTATCGAGCGTCTGGGCATAGCCGACCATGTTGCCGATGACGAACCGTCCGCGCCCCACGCCATTGATGACATAGCGGCTGGTGATCGATCCCTGCAGGATATGACCGACCGAACCAAGATCCTCGGAATAGACCGCGCCATAGCCGATGCGCGGTTCGATCGACCATTTGCGGTCGATCAGCGGCACTTCAAGCCCGATGCCGAGCTGCGCGCTGTAGGTGTCCGCGCCGTTGATGCGCGAATAGTTGAGCGGCAGATCGATCTTCAGCATGGCGCGATGGCCCTCGAAGATGCGGAAGCTGCGCTGCACGCGCGCATCGACCCGGTCGATATCGAACCGGCCTGCTGATCCGGTATTGTAGGTCGCGCCGACCAGCCAGGGATCATTGGGCACCGCGACGCCCTCGGGCACCGGATCCTGCTCGATCGCGGAATCGCCATTGCTAAGGTCCAGCGCGCTGCGGGTGAGCGCGGCCTGTAGGCTGTTCGGGTTGCCGGCCAGCGGATCGGCGGGCGAGAAGCGCGCGAACGAGCGCGAAAGACAGCCCAGGATCGCCTGCGACGTCGGCGTATTCTCGTCATCAACGGCAGCGTCGAATGCATCGAAGGATTGCAGACGGTTCTGGCCGTTGAAAGTGAACGTACACGGCGCGCCGTTTTCCTGCCGGATGATCTCTCCGGTCGGCGAGACCACGGTCACGGTCAGCAGCGCGCTGTTCTGCGCATAACCGGCGACTGCGGTACCGCCGCGAATATCGAAGACCGACGAGACCGCTCCGAAAAACGCGTTCTGCGTGCCGACCACTGTCGCGATCAGGCGCGGGTCGAGAAAATCGGTGATGTCCTCGATCGTGTCCTGCTCGAACCGTGCCGACTGGTCAAAATTGTTGAGCTGGTTGGTGACACGGATGCCGATGCGGAACGATTTGCGCAGCTCCTGATAGTTGGCAATGTTCGGCGGCGGAGTGGGCGTGGTGGTCTGCTGGGCGAAGGCGCTGGTGCTGGCACACAGCGCGGCACAGGCGGCAAGCCACCTGACAGATGCAATCTTGGACACGGATGAAACCCCCTGAAAACACGGTTTGACTGTCAGGTCAGGGCCATTCAATATCCTCGCAGCCAGCCCCTTCCCACGCCGTGAAGATGCACAGGTTGCATGTCGTGCGCGTGTGGCAAATTGTCGCAAACGGTGACAAATCGTTGTTTGCTCAATGACTTAAATGGTTGCGTTTGAATTTACGCCGGGCAGGGGCGGCGGTCGGAGGGGACAGTGAATGATGCCAAAGCCTATCCCGCCCCTCGCCCGCACCTCGATCATCGCGATCAGCTTTGCGGCCATGGTGCTGCTCGGCGCGCTGCTGCGGCAGACGGGGGAGACGATAGGCGGGATGCTGGACCTGACGCTCAACGGCGCGGATGCGCGCGTGCTGCTCGCGCGGCTCTCGCCCTGGCAGCGCGACGTGCATGCGCATGCCACGCTGATTTACGACGGGCTGTATCCGCTGGCTTATGGCGCGTTCTTCGCCGGGCTGGCCATCCGGCTGGGCGGAGCCAAGGCGCGCTGGATTGCCTGGGTAATGCTGGGCGGCATGGTGGCCGACTATGCGGAAAATGCCGTGCAACTGCTAGGCCTGAGCGGGCGCGCAGACTGGCTGGATGCCAAGACGCTGCTCACCCCGGTCAAGTTCGCGCTCACTGGCAGCGCCATCCTGGCGACGCTTGTGCTGGCGATCCGCGCCGGGCTGACGGCGCTGCGGCAGCGCTGATCGCGTTCACGCGCGCGCCCGGCCCCGGAAGGGCCAGCTGCCGATCGGCTCCCACGGCCCGCCCTTGTAGAAATGCAGCGCCAGCCCGGTGATCGCCAGCGGCCGCGGGACAAAACCGGCGGTCAGGCTGGCATGCAGCGCACGGGCAGTGGCGGGCTCGACCTTGTTCTGCACAGTGATGTGCAACCTTGGCTGGCCCTGGTCCTGCGCGGTCAGCAGACCGTGCAGCCCCTCTGCCACCATGTCGCGCAGCGCGAGCAGGCCGGGCGCGTGAACACGAAACGCCACGCCATTGCCCATGCGCATCACGTCGCTCAGCCGCGCATCGGGCGGTGCAAACTCGCGCGCCAATGCGCGGGTGCGCTCTACGATCTCGCCTTCGCAATGGCCCGGCAGGTGGTGGAACAGTGTGATATGCGCATCGACCACATTGCGCTCTGGCGGATAGTGCGCGCGGCGAAGGCCATCGGCCCAGCTCTGGTCGGCTGCGCCCATCTGGGCGGTCATGATGATCGGATCGCGCCGCATTTCGAGCTTCTAGCGGCCGGTGGCTGATACGCAAAGGGGCGCGGTACATTGCTGCACCGCGCCCCCGCTTGCGACCCGTCTAGGGATTTCTTCGCTCAAACGGCTCAGGCCGCTTCGAGCTGCTTTTCCTTGATCTTGGCCAGCACGTTTTCCGGGGCGGTTTCGCCATAGGGATCGCTGTCCAGACCGTGATCGTTGATGCCCGGCTCTTCGAACCAGTCGGTCACCACGCCGTTGTCGACGACCATGGCATAGCGCCAGCTGCGCTCACCAAAGCCGACATGGTCCTTGCGGATCAGCATGCCCATGCGGCGGGTGAAGTCGGCCGAGCCATCGGGAAGCAGCTTGACCTTTTCGACGCCCAGCGACTTGCCCCACTGGTACATCACGAACGCGTCGTTGACCGACACGCAGTAGATTTCGTCGATGCCCTGCGCGCGGAAATCGTCGTACAGTGCTTCAAAGCCGGGGACCTGCGAGTTCGAGCAGGTCGGGGTGAAGGCGCCGGGCAGCGAGAAGATGACGACGCGCTTGCCAGCGACCAGATCGCCGGTGAGCTTGTCTTCCCAACGGAACGGGTTGGGGCCTTCGATGCTGTCGTCGCGCACACGCGTTTTCAGGCAGACATTGGGGACGTGACGTCCGATCATGGGAAACTCCTTGAACGATGGGGGAAATTTGTTTTGCAACGCAGCATCTAGGGATTCGACCGGCGCATGTGAAATGAAAACATTATGATGCCGTGATCGCTTTTTTCGATGAATTGGTCGCATTGGCCATGACAGTCCATTGGACCGGGCGCATTCAGGCATGACATGCTTCACGTCACGAAAATTACCTTCATTCTGGATGTATCGGGAAGGACCCTCTATGATCCTGTCGCGGCCCCTGGGCTGGTTCTGGCTGCTGGCCATCGTTCTGCTGGCGTGGAACGTCATTGGCCTTGTCGCCCTGCTGTTCGATCCGGTGCTGGGCCTGGGCGATGTGTCCAAGCTGGCTCCGGCGCAGCAGACGCTTTATGCGGAACGCCCAGCCATCGCCTTTTACGGTTTCGTCCTGGCGACAGTGGCAGGCACGGCAGGCGCCATCGCGCTGCTGCTGCGCCGCAACTTCGCGCTGTGGCTGTTCATCACCTCTGCAGTGGGGCTGGTGCTGCAGAATGCATGGCTGTTTGGTGATGCATCGCGGCTGACCACCGAAGTGCTGGGCTTCCAGCTGCTGGTGGCCGGATCGATCGCGCTCGAAATCTGGCTGTGCCTGACGGCGAAGAAGCGCCGCTGGAGCCGGTAGCTACATCTCCCCGCGCGCGCGGCGGATGGCGAACCATTTTTCGACATTGCGGTTATGGTCGGCCAGCGTGCTGGCGAACACATGGCCGCCGGTGCCGTCCGCCACAAAGAACAGCGCATCGGTGCGTGCGGGGTTGAGCACCGCCTCGATCGAGGCACGGCCCGGATTGGTGATCGGTCCCTTGGGCAGGCCGGTCATCGCATAGGTGTTATAGTCGTTCACCGCCGAGATCTCGGACTGGCGGATGCGGCGGCCCAGCGGCTTGCCGCGCGTGATCGGGTAGATGATCGTCGGATCCGCCTGCAGCATCATGCCCTTGCGGACGCGGTTGCTATAGACGCCTGCGATCATGCGGCGCTCCGAAGGCTTGCCGGTTTCCTTCTCGACGATCGCTGCCAGCGTAATCGCCTGTTGCGGGGTCTTCGCCACGGTGTCGGGCGAGCGGTTGGGCCACAGCTCGTCGATCGTGTCCTGCATCGCCTTTTGCATGCGCAGCATTACCGCGATGCGCTTTTCACCGCGTTCGAAGCTGTAGCTTTCGGGCAGGATCGTGCCCTCTTCGGGCACCGGCACGTCCCCGGTCAGCAGCTTTTCCGCCATCAGCTTTTCATGCACCAGGATGCTGGGCATGCCTTCAGGCACCGTCACCATGCGGAGGACAACCTCGCCGCCCTGCAGGATGCTGAGGATCTGCGCATTGCTGGCGCCAGCCGGGATGACGAACTCGCCCGCCTTGATCGGATCGCTGCCGCCGAACACCTTCGCGCGGTTCAGGAAAGCGCCAGCCGAGCTGATCGCGCCCTTCTCCTCCAGAACCTGCGCGGCGCTGGCCAGTGAACTGCCGGCGGGAATGACCACCGCCAGTTCTTCGGCTGCGGGGCCGGACGCGGTCCAGCCCCAATAGAAATTGCCGCCGATCAGCAGTATCAGCGCCGCAGCGCCTGCCAGAACGATGCATCCCAGACGGCGCAGCATGATCGCGTCAGACCGCCTTCATGATCAGGCTGGCATTGGTGCCGCCAAAGCCGAAGCTGTTGTTCAGCACCGCGCGCACCTTGCGTTCCTTGGCCTTGTGCGGGACCAGGTCGACGCCGGTGCAGCTTTCGCTGGGATTGTCGAGGTTCAGCGTCGGCGGCACGATCTGGTCGCGCATCGCCAGCACGCAGAAGATCGATTCCACTGCGCCTGCGCCCCCCAGAAGATGGCCGATAGCCGATTTGGTGCTGCTCATCGACAGCGTGTCGATCGCGCTGCCGAACAGACGGCGCACCGCGCCCAGCTCCAGCTCGTCGCCGAGCGGGGTCGAGGTGCCGTGCGCGTTGATGTAATCGATATCCTCGAGCGCCAGGCCCGACTTGCGCAACGCCATTTCCATCGAGCGGAACGCTCCCGAACCTTCGGGATGCGGGGCGGTAACGTGATAGGCATCGCCGGTCAGGCCATAGCCGATCACCTCGGCATAGATTTTCGCACCGCGCGCCTTGGCCCGCTCATATTCTTCGAGCACAACAACGCCCGCACCCTCGCCCATGACGAAGCCGTCGCGGTCGACATCATAGGGGCGCGAGGCGCGCTCGGGCGTGTCGTTGAAGCCGGTCGAAAGCGCACGGGCCTGGGCGAAACCGGCAATGCCGATCGGGCAGATCGCGCCTTCCGCACCACCCGCCAGCATGACATCGGCATCGTCGAGCGCGATCATCCGGGCGGCATCGCCGATCGAATGCGCACCGGTCGAACACGCGGTGACGACGGCGTGGTTCGGGCCCATCAGGCCGTATTTGATGCTGACCTGGCCCGAGATCAGGTTGATCAGGCGGCCATGCACGAAATGCGGGCTGACGCGGCCCGGTCCCTTTTCATTGAGCACCAGCGACTCGCTGGCGATGCCCGGAAGCCCGCCAATGCCCGATCCGATCGAGCAGCCCGCGCGCAGCCGTTCGGCCTCGCTCATGTCGGTCAGCCCGGCATCTTCCAGCGCCTGTCCGGCGGCATCGATGCCATAGATGATGAACGGATCGACCTGGCGCTGCACCTTGTGGTCGACGCGCTTGTTGGGGTCGAAGCCATATTCGTGTGTCGCAGGCTTTACCTCGCAGGCGATGCGGCACTTGTACTCGCTCGCGTCGAAACGGGTAATCGTGCCCGCGCCCGATCTGGAGGCGATCAGATTGCTCCACGCGGTCTCGACATCCGCCCCCAAAGGCGTGACCAGACCCAGACCCGTAATGACTACACGGCGCATTCGCCCCACTCCTGAAAACCTGTTTCGCAGCCAGGCGCACAATGGGCCTGGACTGCCGTGCTCGAAAACGAAAAATGGCCTCCCTGCGTCGTCACGCGACGATCAGGGAAGCCATCCAATCTTCACATGCTCGCTGCCATAGCGCAGCGACGCTGCCCACCGGACCCGGCCCGCCGACCTGCGTCAAAGCGGTGCCATGCCGGTGCGATGGGCCCCTGTGCCAGCAGCAAATCAGCCCTTGTGGCTGTCGATATATTCGATGGCATCGTTGACGGTGCTGATCTTTTCGGCAGCATCGTCGGGGATTTCCACACCGAACTCTTCTTCGAAAGCCATCACCAGTTCAACGATGTCCAGGCTGTCAGCACCCAGATCGTCGATGAAGCTTGCGTCTTCGGTGACCTTCTCGGCTTCCACGCCGAGGTGCTCGATCACGATTTTTTTGACGCGGTCCCCAGTCTCACTCATTCAGAGTTCCTTCGGTTTGTGTGTAACGAAATATGCGAACTGAAATCACTGCCACGCCCTAATGCCGCTTTTATCGGCTGGCAAGAGGGCTGCGTTACAGCATGGCCATGCCGCCGTTGACGTGCAGCGTCTGCCCGGTGACATAGCCTGCCTCGCGGCTGGCCAGATAGACCACCGCTGCGGCAACATCATCACCCTCGCCCAGCTTGCCCGCCGGGATGCGGCCCAGCAAGGCGCTCTTCTGCGCCTCGGGCAGCACTTCGGTCATGGCCGACGCGATAAAGCCCGGCGCGACGCAGTTGACGGTGATGTTGCGGCTGGCAAGTTCTGCCGCCAGCGCCTTGGACATGCCCACCAGCCCCGCCTTGGACGCGGCATAATTGGCCTGGCCGGGATTGCCGGTTGCCCCCACCACGCTGGTGATCGAGATCATGCGGCCGAAGCGCGCCTTCATCATCGGCTTGGCGGCGGCACGGCACAGGCGGAATGCGGCTTCCAGATTGACGCTGATGACATCGGACCATTCCTCGTCCTTCATCCGCATCGCCAGATTGTCGCGGGTGATGCCGGCATTGTTGACCAGAATGTCGAGCGATCCCAGCGCTTCCACCGCCTGCGGCACCAGCGCATCGACCGCCGCCGCATCGGAAAGGTTGCAGGTCAGCGCGACATGATCGCCGCCCAGCGAGGCTGCAAAGTCCTTGAGCTTGGCCTCGTTGCTGCCCGACAGCGCCAGCCGCGCACCATGCGCCGCCAGACCGCGTGCGATCGCCGAGCCGATGCCGCCGCTTGCGCCGGTGACCAGGGCGGTCATGCCTGTAAGATCGAACATTCGAAATACTCCATAGCTTTGCCTCTCCCCTTGCGGGAGAGGCCGCGAGACTTGGCGGCTTGTCCGCCTCGTCGCAGCGGGAGAGGGGGCACGATTCCGCGATGCCCTCTCCAACATCGGCTAGGCAGCAAGCTGCCAAGCCTTTGTATCCTCTCCCGTGACGGGAGAGGATACAAACCTCAAACCGCTTCGAGCAGGCTGTCGATATCGCTCATCTCGACGATGCTCTCGCTGTCGACATCCTCGACGATGCGCTTGATCATTGGGACCAGCACCTTGCCGCCCAGTTCGATGAAATGGTTCACGCCCGCATCGCGCATGGCGATGACCGATTCCCGCCAGCGGACCATGCCGGTCACCTGATCGACCAGCAGGTTGCGGATCGTGCCCGCATCGCTGACCGGCGCGGCGGTGACATTGGCAAACAGCGGCACGCTGGGGTCCTTGATCTCGGTTCCGGCCAAAGCCTCGGCCATGCGGTCGGCGGCGGGCTGCATCAGCGCGCAGTGGAAGGGCGCGGAAACGGGCAGCATCATCGCCTTGCGCGCGCCCATCTCCTTGGCGATCGGCAGGCAGCGCTCGACAGCCGCCACATGGCCGGAGATCACAGCCTGACCAAAGGCATTGTCGTTGGCGACGGCACAGACCTGGTCGCCCGCTGCCTGCTCGGCGGCCTTTAGCGCTTCCTCGAACTCGATGCCGAGCAGCGCGGCCATCGCGCCCTCGCCCACCGGCACCGCGGCCTGCATCGCCTGGCCGCGCAGCTTGAGCAGCCTGGCCGTGGTGGCCAGATCGATCGACCCGGCGGCGCACAGCGCGCTATATTCGCCCAGGCTGTGCCCGGCGACATAGGCAAAGCTGACCGGCAGGTCGCCCGCCGCGCCCTGCAACGCACGATAGACCGCAATGGCATTGGCCATGATCGCGGGCTGCGCGTTCTCGGTCAGCTGCAATTCGTCCGCCGGGCCTTCGCACATCAGCTTGAACAGATTCTGGCCGAGCGCGTCGTTGACCTCCTGGAACACGGCGCGCGCCTCGGCGCTCGCTTCGGCAAGCGCCTTGCCCATGCCGACCTTCTGGCTGCCCTGTCCCGGAAAAATGAATGCGCGTGTCATGACCCTAGACGTCCCTCGCCCCAAGATGTCGCGCCGGAGCCCTCCAGCCCCTGCGTCAAGCGCCGCCCGTTATCCCCGTTGCCGCCGCGTTGCAAGTTCCTTGCTTGCAAGCGGGTTGCCGCAAGTTAACCGATCGATTAACAGCGCATCATGGACGATACAGCATTTGCCGAACGGCTGGAAACGCTTTGCTGCAACCGGCTCGGCGGGACGGGCCCCCTGACCGAGCTCAAGCGGCTATCGGGTGGTGCGAGCATGCAAAGCTGGCGCTTTGCCTGGGGTGATGAACTGCTCATCCTGCGGCGGATGCCCGAAGGCTTGAGGGGCGATGACGCTGCCATCGATTCCGGCGCACTCACCCTCGACGGACAGGCTGACGTCATTGAAAGCGCCGTCGCGCACGGGGTTATCGCCCCTGCGGTGCGCGCGCGGCTGACGCCCGAGGATGGGCTGGGCGAAGGCTTTGTCATGGCCTGCGCGCCGGGCGAGGCGTTGCCGCAGGTGCTGCTGCGCGATCCCGCTTATGGGCAAGCACTCGAGCGGCTGCCGCAGCAATGGGCGCAGCAGCTTGCCGCAATCCATGGCATCGCCCCGACCAGCCTGCCCACCGCCCTCGCCCATCGCAGCCCGGCGCTGATGCTCGCCGATCTGGAGGCGCGCTGGCGCGAACTGGGCGGCGTGTCGCCGGTCTATGCGCTGGCCTTTGGCTGGCTGGAGCGGGCACTGCCCGAGCCGGTGGAACCGCGCCTTTGCCATGGCGATTTCCGCATGGGCAATCTGCTGATCACGCCTGACGGCCTTTCCGCCGTGCTCGACTGGGAACTCGCGCATCTGGGCGATCCGGTGCAGGACCTTGCCTTTGGCTGCATCCCCAGCTGGCGCTTCGGGCGCTATGACAAGGTACTCGGCGGCTTTGCCCAGCCCGCTGACATGCTGCAGCATTATGAAGCCATCACGGGGACGCCGGTCGATCCGGCGCGGTTCCGCTTCTGGCTGGTCTATTCGTGCCTGTGGTGGGGCGTGTGCTGCCTGATCATGGCTGATATCTGGCGGCGCGGCGACAAGGCCGGGCCCGAACGGCTGGTCATCGGCCGCCGCGTGTCCGAGGTCGAGATCGACCTGATGCTGATGCTGTCGGACGACCTGGCCGATGTACCCGCACCGATGGACTGGCCCCTGACCGACATCGCGCCCGAAAATGGCGTACCCAGCGGCGCTGCGCTGATCGACGCGGTCAGCCTCTGGCTCGATTCCAGCATTGCCGCGCAGGCCAGTGGCCATCAGAGGTTCGAAGCCAAGGTCGCAGTCAACGCGCTCGGCATGGCGGCGCGCGATGCGGCGCTTGGCCCCGGTTTGCGCGCCAGCCAGGCCAAGAGGCTCGAGGTGCTGGGCTATGATGCCGCGGGTCTGGTCGCCGCGCTTCGGCAGGACCCGGCCCATGCCACCCCGGCGGTTCACCATCATCTTCGGCGGCTGGCAGCGGAAAACTGCCTGATCGATCAGCCGCGCTATGCAGGCCTGCCGATCGCGCGCGCAGCCTGGAGCTGAAAGCCGCAGAGATCACCCAAGAATTTATAATCTCACGCCATTTTGGGTCTTAATCGGCAGCGTTCCCGGTCGTTAAGTCAGGTGAACGATCAATTAAGCACGATTGGGTCCAACGATGGCAGAACTCCAGGCACAACGCGGCAATCTCAGGGACCGGATGAAGCTCGCCGCGTCCATCCTGGCAGGCCAGGGCAAGGCGGAAGAGGACGCCCCCAAGCAGGAAACGGTGTTCGAGAACATCAAGAAGCAGCATTATCTCAAGATCTTCTCGTTCCTGGAGCAGGTGCAGCTCGACCCGCTGCCCGACAATTACAAGCTGGCCTGGGAATATCTGAACGGTGGCAACAACACCCTGCGCGCCGCGGTGAACCGCAAGCTCGATACCAATGGCCGGCTGTCGTCCGAAACGGTCGCAGAGATTCTCGACGAGTGCGAAGGCCAGATGAAGGTGCAGGACCTGAACTCGCTGGTGGCCGAGAGCGAGTCGCTGCTCGCCGGCGGATTCAAGACGCTGAGCAAGAGCGGCAAGGAAAGCATGGCCTATGCCGAGGCGCTGCAGACGCGGCTCGACTGGATGCGCGACCTTGACCCCGCCGAACAGGCCGACATGCCGATCGAGGCCCAGTTCAAGGCGCTGCTCAAGATCACCACGCAGATGATGCAGTCGACCAAGAAGGCGAGCGAAAGCCTGGACGAGAGCACCAAGAAGCTCAGCCAGATGCGCAGTCGTCTGGATGAAGCGAACGACAAGGCGCAGCGCGACCAGCTGACCGGCCTGCCCAACCGCTGGGCGTTCGAGCAGCAATTCTCTGCCGCGACGATCCGCGCCAAGGAACGCTTCGAGCCGCTGTCGGTCGCGTTCATCGACATCGACCATTTCAAGCAGGTCAACGACACGCACGGGCATGAGGCAGGCGACCGCGTGCTGCAGCTCGTCGCCAAGACGCTGGACCGGTTCGCGCGCGGAAATTGCCATCTGGCGCGGCATGGCGGCGAGGAATTCGTGATCGTGCTGGAAAATACCACCACCGCCGAAGCCAAGCAGCAGATCGATGCCGTTCGCGAGGATCTGGCCGAACGGTCGCTGGTCAACAAGGAAAGCGGCCAGCCGATCGGCCGCGTCACATTCTCTGCCGGTGTCGCGCCGTTCATTCCGGGCGAGGCCAACCGCCAGGTGCTGCGCAATGCCGATGCTGCGCTGTATGAAGCGAAGAACACCGGCCGCAACCAGGTGCTGATCTACCAAGGCAACTGACCCTGAACCCTGGACGACGACTGGCTTCTCCGTAACCCACCTTCGTCATTCCCGCGAACGCGGGAATCCCGCTACCTTTCGTGACCGCCGTTCGGAAGCCGCCCCCTTGCCGTCGCGGGGGTGACGATGATGGGCTGTCGTCACGGCCTGGAGTTCCCGCAAACATGCCGCTTTTTCTCGTCTCCACGCTTGCTTTCTTCAGGCTTTTGGGTATTAGCCCGCGCTTGCCCTCGGACGACTGACCGTCGCCCAGGGCATGAAGAAGGCCGGAGGGGTGTGTTGCATGGTGCGCACATCAGCGATCGGCAGATGAGTAAAGGAAGCCAACATGCCGATGTACGAGCATGTGTTTCTGGCGCGCCAGGACCTGTCACAGGCCCAGGTGGACGCGCTGGCCCAGACCGCAACCGAGATTGTCGAACAGAACGAAGGCAAGGTCACCAAGACCGAGACCTGGGGCCTGCGCAACCTCGCCTACAAGATCCAGAAGAACCGCAAGGCGCATTTCGTTCTGCTGAACATCGAAGCCCCTGCCGGCGTTGTCGCCGAGCTGGAGCGTCAGACTTCGATCAACGAAGACGTCATCCGTTATCTCACCGTGCGCGTCGACGAGCTGGAAACCGGCCCGTCGGTAATGATGCGCAAGCAGGACCGCGAACGGCGCCCGCGCCGCGACCGCGAAGCCTGAGACAGAAAGGGATAACGACACATGGCACGCCCATTTTTCCGCCGCCGCAAGTCCTGCCCGTTTTCGGGCAAGAACGCTCCCGCCATCGATTATAAAGATGTGCGCCTGCTTCAGGGCTTCATGTCCGAACGTGGCAAGATCGTCCCCAGCCGCATCACCGCGGTTTCCGGCAAGAAGCAGCGCGAGCTGTCCAAGGCCATCAAGCGCGCTCGCCACATCGGCCTGCTGCCGTACATCGTGAAGTAAGGAGCAAGGGACATGCAGATCATTTTGCTCGAACGGATCGAGAAGCTGGGTTCGATCGGTGACGTCGTCACCGTGAAGGACGGCTATGCCCGCAACTTCCTGTTGCCCAACAAGAAGGCGCTGCGCGCCAACGAAGCCAACCGCAAGGTGTTTGAAGCCAATCGTGAGCGCATCGAGGCGGATAACGTCGCCAAGCGCGACGAAGCGGCCAAGCGCGCCGAGTCGGTGGACGGCATGCAGGTCGTGCTGATCCGCGCCTCGTCGAACAGCGGCCAGCTGTACGGTTCGGTGTCGGTCCGCGACATCGCCGACGCGCTGAACACCGCCGGTGCCAATGTCACCAAGGCGATGATCATCCTGGAACGCCCGATCAAGACGCTGGGCGTGTTCCCGGTCAAGATCGCGCTGCACCCGGAAGTCGCGGTCAGCGTCACCGTCAACGTTGCGCGCAGCGACGACGAAGCCGAGCTGCAGAAGGCCGGCGTCGACGTGATGCAGCAGATGTTCGAGGAAGATCAGGCTCCGGCCGGCTTCGTCGAAGCATTCGACCCCAATGCCGAGCCGGGCACCATCCCGGTTGACGAGCCCGAAGCAGACGAAGGCGAAGACGCCGCCGCCTGATCGGACCGGACACGGTTTGACAAAAAGGCCGGGTTCCAGCGATGGAGCCCGGCCTTTTTCCATGTGTCGTCAATGTCTCGTCATGGTCCGGTCAAAGCACGCCAAAGACCACCACGCAGCCTAATATTACCGCGATCAGAGCTGCTACCACAGCACTCGGCTTGATTTTCATCGCCTGCCCCCTTCCGTTCTTCCGGTCAGCAGGCATGGTATCAGAAAAAACGTGCGCTACCCAGCCCACCGCCAGACAGCGTGTCACTGCGCCTGCGGGTTCACCACTTCCTGGTTGAAGCGCTGCGCCAGCACGACGAAATTTGTCACTTCGCGGCGCAAGGTGCCCCGCTTCACGCCGAAATCGCTGATCAGATAGCGTGCGACAAACGGCTCGCCCGCCACCGAAACACCCGCCTTGCTGAACTCGTACAACCGGTTGAAGTCGCTCGCCGCCTGGGCAAGGTTCTGCGGATTGCGCTCGGCGGGCTTGGGCCAGAAGGCGAGCATGTACAGCCCCTGGCACTGGCTGGGCTGGTTCGGCGGGCACGCGGTGAAGAACATGTTGACCCGAAGCTGGCCGAAGCTCGCCTCGACAAAGGGGCGGCCTTCGGGCGTCTGGCGGTCGGCGATCGTCACCGCGGTGCCGAAGGGGGCCAGGATGTCGCGCACCGTGGCGGGGGTGAAGGCATTGACCTCCACCTTGTCATCGGCATTGCTCTGCTGCTGCGCCGTGGCCGGTACCGCCAGCACCAGCGCCAGCGCGGCAACCGCAATGGCCCTTCCAGCGCGAAATCCCCTGCCCTTAACCGCCATGTCTTTGCTCCATCCCGCTCCATCGGACCCGATGGCATCATAAGCGGTCTGCTGCTTGGCTTGCAACCGCTTGAAATCCGGTGCGGCGAGCAGGCTGACAACAGTAATGACAGTGACATCCGGAGTCGTTAAGAGCTTAACATGAGCACTATCGAGACCATCATCACCGAGCTTGCCGACCATTACGAACGGTCGGTCCACAATCTCCAGACCGCAATCCGCGCCTTTGTCGAGAATGGCACGCCCCCCGACCCGGCGCTGCGCCAGAACGGCGCGTTCAGCTATCCCTGCCTGCGCATCGAATATGACGGCCAGGAACATGGCGCGATGCCGGGCCTGTCGTTCGGGCGGTTGAACGCGCAGGGCGTCTACACCACCACCGTCACCCGCCCGCGCATGTTTGCCGACTATCTGACCGAGCAGCTCACCTTGCTGCGCGACAATTACGATGTCGAAATGTCGGTCGAGCCGAGCGCGCAGGAAATCCCCTTCCCCTATGTGCTCGACGGCATTTCAGGGCCCGAACTGGGCGGCATCACTCCGCTCGAGCTGGCACGCTATTTCCCGACCACCGAGCTGGCCGATATCGGCGACGAGATTGCCGACGGCTTCCTCTCCTTCGGAAATGGATCGGAGCGGCCGCTGTCGCTGTTCGACGGGCTGCGCACCGATTTCTCGCTGGCGCGGTTGCGGCATTATACCGGTACCCCGCCCGAGCATGTCCAGCGCTTCATCCTGTTCACCAACTATCACCGCTATGTCGATGAATTCGTGGGCTGGGCCTGCAGCCAGATCGGCAAGGGCCATTATACCGCGCTTTCGGGCGCAGGCGGGCTCTATACCGATCAGCCCGGGGCAGACCCCAGCCAGCTGGTCGCCGACAGCGCCTGGCGCAGGCACCAGATGCCCGCCTATCACCTGATCGCGCCCGACTTTGGCGGCATCACCCTGGTCAATATCGGGGTCGGCCCGTCGAACGCCAAGACGATCACCGATCATCTCGCGGTGCTGCGCCCCGAAGTGTGGCTGATGATCGGCCATTGCGGCGGCCTTCGCCCGACCCAGCGGATCGGCGACTATGTGCTCGCGCACGCCTATCTGCGCGACGACCATATCATGGACGAGGTGCTGCCGCCGGAAATCCCGATCCCGCCGATCGCCGAGATCCAGCAGGCACTGGCAGGTGCAGCGGAGGAAATCTCGGGCACCAGCGGCGCTGACCTCAAGCGGCGGATGCGCACCGGGACCGTCGTCACCACCGACGACCGCAACTGGGAACTGCGTTATTCGACCAGCGCACTGCGCTTCTCGCAATCGCGCGCGGTCGCGATCGACATGGAGAGCGCCACGATCGCCGCTCAGGGCTATCGCTTCCGCGTGCCGTACGGAACGCTGCTGTGCGTGTCGGACAAGCCCCTGCATGGCGAACTCAAGCTGCCCGGCCAGGCCAACCGCTTCTACGAGGAGGCGATTGCCGCGCACATGCAGATCGGCATCCGCACCTGCGAAATGCTGCGCGGGGAGAGCAACAGCCTGCACAGCCGCAAGCTGCGCGCGTTCAATGAGCCGCCGTTCCGGTAATACAAGGACAAGGCCTTGATGAAATCTGGCATTCTCCGATTGATCGGAACGACTCTAGCGCTGTCCTCCTTCGTGCCGATGGCTCATGCGCAACAGCATTCTGGGACCGACAAGGAAGCCGAAAGCGGCAGCCTTCCCGCTTACCCTGCAGGTTCACCAGAGCCCATCGAGCGGACAGCCAGTGTCCGTTTCATCAGCAACGGCTATTGGCTCGAAACCGAGCATTGCCAGTTGGTCGAATCGAGCGGCGATCCCGAGGCAGACGAGCAGGCCTGTTCGACCGTCCAGTTCTACAAGACGCCAAAGGGCAAAGTCGGAACAGCTGCGACCAAGGTGTGGTCACGCTTACCGATCGAAGGCACTTATATGCGTCCTCGGAAAACGAACAAGACAGCACCGGTTGGTCCCGACGATTATCCGGCTTCAAGCCTCAGGCGTGGAGAGCAAGGCACTGTCACCATGCGGCTTCTCGTCAACACGGCGGGCAAGGTAACTGGATGCACTATCATGATATCCAGCGGATCGAGCGAGTTGGACGAGACCGCGTGCCGGACCTTTTCCAGAAAGGCACGCTACCAGCCTGCAACGCTCAACGGTGCGCCCATCGACTCTTATGTCTTTGAACCAGTTCGATTCTACCTAGGAAACGGCCCACAGGGCTCGGACTGATATTACCGTAACATCTGCATATATTTGCAGGTATGTATTGACCTAGTTTAGCGGATAGCCATAATCCATGGCATGCCGCACCGTGTCTCTGTCGCCCGTGAACTGGCCGAAGTCTTCAAGCTGATCGCGCATCCGGACCGGATTCGCCTGATCGAAGAGCTGCGCACGGGCGAGTGCGACGTCACGACACTCGCGGAAAAGCTGAACCTGCCGCCAACCCGCCTTTCGCAGCATCTCAGCCTGCTGCGCACCGCGCGAATGGTGGAAGAGCGGCGCAACGGCCGCCAGCATCTCTATCGCCTGGCCCAGCCGCACATTGCCGGCTGGATCACCGACGGGCTCGCCTTTGTCGAGGCCCGTGCCCCTGCGGCCTTGGCCGGAGATTTGCGCGAGGTGCGTGAACTCTGGTCCTGATCAACCAAAACCTTAAGCCTCAATAAGGAGTATCCCCATGCCCCATTTCGCCGCCGGCGTTGTCCGCTTCCAGACCGAAGTCTTCCCCGAGAAGCAGGAACTGTTCGAAAGCCTGGCCAAGGGCCAATCGCCCGAAGCGCTGTTCATCACCTGCTCGGATTCGCGCATCGAAACCGCGATGATCACCCAGACCGATCCGGGTGAGCTGTTCATCTGCCGCAATGCAGGCAATATCGTGCCCCCGCACACCAACCATACCGGCGGCATGACCGCGTCGATCGAATTCGCCGTCGCCGCGCTGAAGGTTCCGCATATCGTGATCTGCGGCCACACCGAATGCGGCGCGATGAAGGGCGCGATGAACCCCGAAGGACTCGACAGCCTGCCGCATGTCCGCGAGTGGCTGGGCTATTCGCGCGCGGCAGTCGAGGTGGTCAAGCATCTCGGCGGCAATCTGGACGAAACCGCCAGGATGCAGATGCTGCTCGAGCAGAATGTGATTCTGCAGCTCAACCATCTGAAGACGCACCCGTCGGTCGCTGCGCGCCTGGCGGCGGGCGATCTGCAGCTGCACGGCTGGGTCTATGACATCCGCACCGGCGATGTGACCGCCTATGACGACGCCACCGGCAAGTTCAATCCGGTGCACGAACATTATGCCAGTGAAATGGCCGCGCTGGCGCTTGAAAAGCACCAGTGCGCCGCCTGATCGATCGCCTGTCACGTCTGTCCCAAGGAATCCGATCATGACTGCTGCAACCGCCCAGATGGGTGAAATCGAGACGATGAAGCGGAGCTGGCCGCAAGACCTGCTCGCTTCGGTCGTCGTCTTTCTGGTGGCGCTTCCGCTCTGCCTTGGCGTCGCCATCGCATCGGGCGCGCCGCCCGCGCTCGGCCTGATCACTGGGATCATCGGTGGTCTGGTCGTCGGATCGCTCGCCGGATCGCCGCTGCAGGTGAGCGGCCCCGCCGCAGGGCTTGCGGTGCTGTGCTATCAGCTGGTCGACGAACACGGCCTGATCATGATGGGCGTGGTCGGCCTGATCGCTGGGGCGCTGCAGCTGCTGGCGGGCATTGCCCGCCTGGGCCAGTGGTTCCGCGCGATTTCGCCTTCGGTCATCCACGGCATGCTGGCCGGGATCGGCGTGCTGATCCTCGGCTCGCAATTCCATGTGATGATCGATGACAGTCCGCGCGGCAGCGGTATCGAGAACCTGCTGTCGATCCCCGAGGCGATCTACAAGGCGATCTTCCCGATGGCGATGGACAGCCATCACCTCGCGGCGATCACCGGCGTGGCAACCATTGCCGCGATCCTGATCTGGAACCAGTTCAAGCCCAAGCAGCTTGCGATGGTCCCCGCGCCGCTGATCGCGGTGATCGTGGGCACGATGGTTGCGGCCTTTGCCGGGTTCGACATCAAGCGCGTCACCGTGCCCGACAACATCGTCGCATCGCTCAACATCCCCACCATGGAAGCGCTGCAGCGCGGCCTGACCATGGAAATCCTGCTGCTGGGCGTGGTCTTCGCCTTCGTCGCCAGCGCCGAAACGCTGCTGTGCGCGACCGCCGTCGACCAGATGCACACCGGCCCGCGTACCAAGTACGACAAGGAACTGCGCGCGCAGGGCATCGGCAACATGCTGTGCGGTGCGGTCGGTGCGCTGCCGATGACGGGCGTGATCGTGCGCTCTTCGGCCAATGTGCAAGCGGGTGCCAAATCGCGCCTGTCGGCGATCATGCACGGCGCGTGGATCCTCGCCACCGTGGTCGCACTGCCCTGGCTGCTGGCGCTCATTCCCACCGCAGCGCTCGCCGCAATCCTGGTCTATACCGGCTACAAGCTGGTCAACATCGCCCAGATCAGGAAGATCGCCTCTTATGGCCGTGTGGAGCTGGCCATCTATTTTGCCACGCTGGGCGGTATCGTGGTGTTCGATCTGTTGACCGGCGTGATCGTCGGCTTTGCGCTGGCAACGGCAAAGGTGGTCTACACCTTCACCCATGTCCGCGTGGATCTGGAAGATGACGAGATGGCAGGCCGCACCGATGTGTTCCTGCATGGATCGGCCACCTTCTTCTCGATCCCGCGCCTGGCCAGCGTGCTGGAAACGGTGAAGGCCGGCCGCGAAGTGCATGTTCATGTCGAGCATCTCGACCATATCGATCATGCCTGTCTCGACATGCTGGGTGCCTGGGAAAAGCAGCACAAGGCCACCGGCGGCAGCATGGTGATGGAGTGGCAGGACCTGCACGAGCGCTATGCATCGCCCTATCAGAAGATGCAGGATGCAGCCGATGGGACCGGCAACGGGCCGGGAGACGGGCCCAAAAAGGCCAGGCCGGTGCTTGAGCCGGCGGCCTGATCTACCGCCAACCCCCTCAATAACAACAAGAAACGGCCACCGGAGCGATCCGGTGGCCGTTCTCGTTTCGGCTTATCGAAAGAATTTCGCCACAGGTCGAAGTGGCGGGAACAAAGCCCCGGCACCGGCGTATTGCTTGCGATGCTGGGGAGGTTTCTCCTTGCCCGGCCTGTACCAGAGGAGATCACCATGAGTGACGCCATCAAGACCGCTGCCGAACGCATCAAGGCTGATGCGCTGCATCTGGCCGATCGCGCGCGGAGCGAAGCCGCCAGCGCCTTTGCGTCGGTCAACGAGAATCGCGGCGAACTGCGCGCCAAGGCGAGCGAAACCGCGAAGCTGGCGGGCGAAGTCATCGCGGAAAACGCGCGCATCGCCTCGGACCTTGCCAAGCGCAATGCCTCTGCTGCAGCAACCATGATCAGCGACAACGCCAAGAGCCTCTCGAACGAGATAGGCCCGCTGCGCGACAAGGCGGAAGAACTGGCGCATGAAGCCAGCGAGCGCATCTCGGTGGCAGCGCGCGAGCTTTCCGGCAAGGTCAGCGAGAACAGCCGTTATGCCGCACAGCAGGCCAAGGCGCACCCCGCACTGACGCTGGGCCTAGCCGCAGGCGGCATCGCCCTGATCGCCGCAGCCATTGCGCTGTCGCGTCGCGGCAAGAAGCAGGCCCCCGAGGCCGGTGACGAAAACAGCGATTATGTCGATCAGAATGTGGTCCCCTCG
The DNA here is from genome assembly GCA_026625625.1 of Blastomonas sp. SL216. Taxonomy (NCBI): domain Bacteria; kingdom Pseudomonadati; phylum Pseudomonadota; class Alphaproteobacteria; order Sphingomonadales; family Blastomonadaceae; genus Blastomonas; species Blastomonas sp. SL216. Next base: position 99,237 of record CP113055.1, on the reverse strand, counting down.
ACCACGGGCGCTGCAGGTTCGGCGTACAAGGTACACTGATCGATACCCGCTCAGGCCCCGCTCGCGATTCCCTCATGCGCGGGGCCTCGGGGCCTGTTTTCCAGACAGAGGCGCCCCCCGCTTCAGGAAGACAGGCCCCAAATCCCTATCCGATGACATTGCAAGGGCAAGTGGCGCGGCTTACCAGCCGCACTGCTTGCCCTTGTTCTGTTCTTTCAGCCAGGTCTGCAGCGGCGCGAAATATTCAACCATCGCCGTGCCGTCCATCTCGCGCGATCCGGTGAACGCTTCCAGCGCGTCGGGCCAGGGCTTGGATGCGCCCATTTCCAGCATCGCGTTCAGCCGGCTGCCGACGTCCTTGTTGCCATAGAAGCTGCAGCGATGGAGCGGCCCCTTCCAGCCGGCAATGTCGCACGCCGCCTTGTAGAACTGGAACTGCAGGATACGCGCCAGGAAATAGCGGGTATAGGGCGTGTTGCCCGGGATATGATATTTCGCGCCGGGATCGAAGGCATTGTCCGGACGCTGGGCAGGCGGAACGATGCCCTGATATTGCAGCCGCAGCGCGATCCAGGCATCGTTGTAATCGGCAGGCTTGATGCTGCCATCGAACACACCCCAGCGCCAGCGATCAACCAGCAGGCCGAACGGCAGGAACGCCAGCTTGTCCATGCCCTGGCGCAGCAGCAGCCCCAGGTCCTTGTCAGCGCCAGGTACCCTGGCCTTGTCGAGCAGGCCGATCTCGACCAGATAATCGGGCGTGATCGAAAGCGCGACCATATCGCCGATCGCCTCGTGGAACCCGTCATTCGCGCCATCCAGATGCAGCATGTCCTGCTTGTTATAAGCGCGCTGGTAATAGTTGTGCCCCAGCTCGTGATGGATGGTGGTGAAGTCGTCGGCATTCACCTTGATGCACATCTTGATGCGGATATCGTCCTTGTTGTCGATATCCCAGGCCGATGCATGGCACACCACCTCGCGATCCTGCGGCTTGGTGAACTGCGAACGCTGCCAGAAGGTTTCGGGTAGGGGCGCAAAGCCCAGCGACGAGAAAAAGCCCTCGCCGCCCTTCACCATCTTCAGCGGATCATAGCTCTTCGCCTTGAGCAACTCGGTGACATCATAGCCGATATCGCCCGCGCCCGCTGGCGCCACGATGTCGTAGATATTGCCCCATTCCTGCGCCCACATGTTGCCGAGCAGGTCGGCACGGATCGGCCCCGTCTTGGGCTGCACCGCATCGCCATATTTCTCGTTGAGCTTGGTGCGGGTGTAGCAATGCAGGTCGTCATAGAGCGGCTTGACCTGCTGCCACAGCTTCTCGGTCAGCGCGGCGAATTCATCCGCGCTCATGTCATACTGGCCGCGCCACATCGCGCCGACATTCTTGAAGCCCAGTTCGCGCGCGCCCTGGTTGGCGATATCGACCAGGCGCGCATAATCGTCCTTCATCGGCGCGCCGACATTGTCGTGCCAGCTGACCCACATTTCCTTGAGCTTGGCCGGATCACGCACATCGCCCATCGCGGCCTCGATGTCCGATCCGCTGACCGGCTTGCCATCGAGCGTCCCCTTGCCCTTGCCGTAGATCGACTGCAGCTCGGTCGCGATGGTGTTGAGCTCTGCCGCCGCGCCCTCGGTGGTCGGCGCAGGCAGCACGATGCCGCCGCGCAGCTTGTCCAGCTTGCGCCGCGTCTCGTCGCTCAGCCCGGCTACGTCCTTGAACTTCGCCGCCTCCAGCGCAAAGCGCACCTGCATCTCGGTGCCCCTGGCCCCCACTTCGGCGGCCAGCGCGTTGGTATCATCGGTGAGATAGGTCGAATTGACCCAGAACACGCGGCTGGCCGAGACGGTATAGTCGAATGCTTCCTTTTCCGCCGCCGCAACAAAGGCTTCGGCATCGGCTGCGGTCGGCTTGGCCGCAGCGGTCTGCGGTGCGGCGTCTTCGGCAAAGGCAGCGGAGGGTACGGCCAGCGCAAAGGCGAGCGCGGCGAGCGAGGTACGAAGGATCATGTTTGGGCACCCTGAATATCGGTTTATGCCCGGCAGGATTGGGCCTGCCCCCCGGTCAGGTCAAGCGCATTTGCGGGCTTACCAGAGCACACCCTTGACCTCGGCCAGCGGCTCGGGGGCCGGCTCGCCCAGCGCCTGCAGCAGATCGATCTCGATCGTGCGGCACATGGCGCTCAGCGGCACATCGTGCACGCTATCGGCAAAGGGATCGACCAGGTCCTCGCCGATCTGCAAAATGGCCAGGAACATCAGGCCAGCGATGGTCGAACCAATGGGTGTCGCCACGCCCAGCGTCTCGACCAGCCCGATCGGCAGCAGCACGCAGAACACGCGGGTGAACAGCGCGGGGAAGAAGCGATACTGCATCGGCAGCGGAGTATTCTTGATCCGCTCCATCCCGCCTTGTGCGTTCGAGATATCGACCAGCACCGCCTCGATCTGCGCCTGCTGGATGGTATCGATCTCGCCGCTGCGCTGGGCATGCGCGACCAGATAGCCGGTGCCGTCATGAATGGCGTTAGGCACGTTGCGCCGCTGCTTGACCAGATTCACTTCATCATCGGACAGCAGCCGCTCGAGGTCCGGGCAATCATTCTGCCGGCGCAGCGATGTGCGCAGCGCATGCACATAAGCGATCTGGCGGACCACGATGTCACGGCGGATCTCCCGGCCGGTTGCGGTGGCATCGTCAATGAAGGCGAGCGCGGCGCGCGCCAGGCTGCGCGAGGCGTTGATCATCTGCCCCCATAGCACTCGCCCTTCCCACCATCGGGCATAGGCGGCGGTATCCCTGAAACCGAGGAACAGCGCGAGCGCCGAACCGAATATCGTGAGCGGCAGCCCCGGCGCCTTGAACGGCAGAAAATAATAGGTAATCGTGACGATGACGTCCCAGACGAACAGCACCGTCAGCGGCTTCCAGACTTCGTGCAGGATGCGCGTCGCGCCGGGGGTCGAGGGAATGATCATCAGGGTGCCGATCGTGTTCGGTGGAAACTATCGGCAGCATTACCGGCCAAAGCCGAATCTGTTGCACCGCAGCAATGCAACACAGGTTATTCTCAGGCGAGAAAGGCGATCATCTCCTCGGCCAGCGCAGGTTCGAGCACGCTCGACATGTGCGTACCCTTGATCTCGCGATAGGTGGCATTCTTCAGCTGCCGCGTCAGTTCGGGCGCTGAACCATTGTCCTGATCATCCGCCCCGCACACGACCAGCACCGGCACATCGCGTGCCACCAGTGTGTCGGTGTCCACCTCGCCGAAGCTGTCGAGCAGCAGGCGCGCCGCGATGGGATCGATGCCTTGGGTCTTCATGAACGCGACCGCCATGAAATGCGGGTCGCCGCGCTTCACCTCGTCGCGCCGGTCAATCGCGGTGACGAAGAAATCGCGCCGCCGTCCCCATCCGGTCAGCCCTTCCCAGCCCATGCCCGCCATGATCGCCTTGCGCGGGGTGACGCCGGTCGCCAGCAGCTTGGCCGTGGTCCGCGCGCCCAGCGAGAACCCGCCCAGATCGAAATCGTCGAGCCCCAGCGTGTCGATCAGCGACAGCGCATCATCGACCAGCACGTCACGCGGATAGGCGGCGGGATCGTGCGGTGCGCCGCTTTGCCCATGCGCGCGCAGATCGGGCATGATCACGCGAAAACCGGCCGCAGCGAGCCTGGCAGCATGGCCGAACTTGATCCAGTTGGTCTCCGCGCTGGAAAACAGCCCGTGCAGCAACAGCAGCGCCCGCCCCTCGCCCGTCTCGTGCACGGCAAGCTCGGTGCCTTCAAAGGAACGGATGCGGGTTGTGGTGATGGTCATGGGTCAAAACTCGAAATGGTTGGCGGGGGCGGCATCCGTGGCGCGTCGGACAGCCTGTCCGGCGCCGTCAGCTGCCTTGGCGGATTGTGGCAGTGGCAGAGGTATGGCTTCAGTATCCTGAATCCGTAAAGTGCCAAGATCGATCGTGACCAGCTGAGCCTGATCCGGTTTCGGCCAGATGATGATCGCCAGCTTGTCGCTGCCGTACAGCGTCGCCAGATCGACGGCAAACAGGTCGCGCGCAACCGATACCTGGTCAAGGTCAGGCAGGGTGCCAACGAACAGTTCGATCTTGCCATCGGCCTTGTCAGCCGCCTCGACCGCCAAAGCCACATAAGCGCGAGCAAAAGGCTTGGCCAAGTCAGGTGTGCTTTTGATCGTTTCGAACCGTATGATCCGCTTCTTGCCGTCTTTCGGTAGGACCAGCCGCTTCCTGCCAGATGCCAGATGGGTCAGTGACAGGTTAGGTGAATTGATCGATACGAGGCCGTCGTGCAGGTTGCCAATCCCATAGGCAGCGACCGGACCAGACGCGGTCTGTATCTCCTCGCCAGCATAAGGCCCCAGCTTGTGATTGTTGTCGCCGAAATATTCTGATGGCGGCTCCTGAAAGCGCGAATACAACGCAGCACTACCAACAACAATCAAACACACCAATGCAATGCCAATTCCAATGGCATTGAAGCGATTGAGCCAAACGAAAAAGCTGTCGAGCTTCGATCTTGCGGCGGTCATCCCCGCTCTTTAAGGCCTGCCTGCTCCATGCGCCAGATGGCAAGTCCGATGCGGTCCTGGCCGAAAAAGGGTTCGCCCTGGAATACCAGCGTCGGCACGCCCCAGTGCCCCGCCATTTCCAGCGCTTCCTGATTGGCGGCGAGCTCGGCGTCGAGCGTCTCTGCATCGGATGCCGCGATGGCATCCAGCTCTGCCAGATCAAGCCCGGCGCGTTCGGCAGCGCCCTTGAGGTGATCGCCCTCGTGCCAGCCCGCCGTGCCGCCCCAGATAAGCTGCGATACCTCGTCGCAAAAGGCGAGGCTCTTGCCCATCCGCGCGGCGGCCTGGCCCATGCGGGTGATGCGATAGATATAGGGCTGATCCGCCGCGATCGTCCGGGTCGCCATGTTCTGAACGATCGGATCGGGATTGGGCGGGAAAAACGGAATTTCCAGATATTGCGCCAGGCGAAACACGTCGGTCAGCGTGTAGCGCAGCCAGCTGGGATGGTTGCGCTCGAAGAAGGTCGGCTCGCGCACCGCCAGCGGATAGACCGGCCGCAGGTTGAGCGTGAGGTCATATTGCGCTTCCATCGCGCGATAGCGGCGCATCGCGAGATAGCTGTAGGGCGACCGGAACGACCAGAAGATATCGGCTGTCAATGTCATGTCACATACACTGCCAAAATGTTACGTCCCGCGCAATCGCAATTGTGCTGCCTGCACTTCCCATTAGTGTCATATGCTATTATATCGATAGCCATGAAAGACTCGGTCGGCTTCCTGATCAATGACACCGCGCGGCTTTATCGCCGGACGCTCGACGGCAATATCCGCGATCTCGGCATGACCAGCCTGCAATGGCGCACCGTCGCCCGGCTGCGCCGCGAACCCGGCATGCGCCAGAGCGAACTTGCTGATCTGCTGGAGGTCGAGCCGATCACCCTGTCGCGGATGATCGACCGGCTGGCTGATGCAGGCATGGTCTGCCGCAAGCCCGACCCCAATGACCGGCGCGCCTGGAACCTGTACCTGACCGACAAGACCGACGGGCTGATCCGCCAGCTGGAAATCGAGGCCAAGCGCGTCGAGGATCGCGCGCTGGGCGGGCTGAACGAAGCCGAACGCGAACAGCTGGCCGGACTGGTCGAGCGGGTCCGCGCCAATCTGTCCCGCAAGGAGTCCATCGATGCTTGATCGCGACGAACGCATCGGTGTGAGCGACGACACGGCCGAGGCGGACTCGCCGCTGGCCGCCTCATCGGCCGCTCCTGCGCCCGCCAAACCGGTCGAAAAGGCACCGCGCAAGCTGCTCAAGCGGCTGGTGATGATCTCGGTCCCGCTCGCGCTGGCCGTGGCCGGCGGCTATTACTGGCTGTCGGGCGGGCGCTATGTCTCCACCGACAATGCCTATGTGCAGCAGGACAAGGTGGCGGTGACGTCCGAAGTCGGCGGGCCGATCGTGGACGTGCGCGTGCGCGAGAACATGGCGGTCAAGGCGGGCGACGTGCTGTTCCGCATCGACCCCCAGCCCTATGAACTGGCCGTGCGCCAGGCCGATGCCGATATCGCCGGTGCCGAAGTGTCGGTCGCGACGCTCGCCAGCGAGGCGCGCTCCACCGGGGTCGGCATCGCAGCGGCGCAGGATGCGATCGACTATGCCAGGATCGATCTGGAGCGACAGCAGGCGTTGATGCAACGCGGCTTCACCACCAAGGCGCGGCTCGACGAGGCCGAGCGCCGCGTCCAGATGGCGCGCGAACAGCTGCGCGGGGCGCAGGCCGATGCCGCCGATGCGCGCGCTAAGCTTGCCACCGGCAGCGCGGTGCCCGGTGTCAACCCGGCCATCGCCCAGGCGCGCGTGCGCCGCGAAACCGCCGCACTCAACCTCGCCCGCACCGTGGTACGCGCGCCGGTCAGCGGGCGCGTGGTCCAGGCCGACCGGCTGCAGCGCGGCCAGGCGATGGTCGTCGGCCTGCCCGCGCTCACGCTGGTGGTCGATGATCGCAGCTGGATCGAGGCCAATTTCAAGGAAACCGACCTTGACCATATGCGCGTCGGCCAGGCGGCCGAGGTAAAGCTCGACGCCTATCCCGATCTGAAGCTGATCGGCAGGGTCGAAAGCATCGGTGCAGGCACCGGCGCGGAATTCTCGGTCCTGCCCGCGCAGAACGCCACCGGCAACTGGGTGAAGGTGACGCAGCGCGTGCCGGTACGCATCCGGCTGGACAGGCCCGCCGACCGCCGCCTGATCGCGGGGCTTTCCGCCGAGGTCACGGTAGACACCGGCAAGCGCAACTAGCCTGTCATGGCCACCCGCGCCGCCCCCGCCCCACCCCGCTCTGCGCCGCCTGCCGCAGCACCAGCTGGCGATGTCGCGACGCTGCCGGTGCGCCATCACGGGTTGCTGACCCTGGCCGTGATGATGGCGTCGATCATGCAGATCCTAGACACCACCATCGCCAATGTCGCGCTGCCGCACATGGAATCGAGCCTGGGCGCGACATCGGAAACGGTGACCTGGGCGCTGACCAGCTATCTCGTCGCCTCGGCCATCGCGATCCCGATCACTGGCTGGCTGTCCGAGCGGATCGGATCGCGCAACCTGTTCATCGGCGCGGTGATCGCCTTCACGCTTTCCTCGCTGCTCTGCGGTGCGGCCACCGGCCTCAGCGAGATGGTGCTGTTCCGCGCACTTCAGGGCATCAGCGCCGCCTTTATCGGACCGCTGTCGCAGACGGTGCTGATGGACATCAACCCGCCCAGCCGCCAGGCCAAGGCGATGGCCTTATGGGGCATGGGCATCATGGTCGGGCCGATCATGGGGCCGGTGATCGGTGGCTGGCTGACCGAGAATTACAACTGGCGCTGGGTATTCCTGATCAATGTGCCGCTGGGTATGGTGACCATCGCGCTGATGCTGTGGCTGCTGCCCAGCCGCCCGCGCACCGAGCGGAGGTTCGACCTGTTCGGCTTTTCCATGCTCGCTCTCGGTCTGGCCAGCCTGCAGGTGATGCTCGATCGCGGCACGCAGCTCGACTGGCTCGACAGCAGCGAAATCCTGGCAGAAGGCGCGATTGCCATTGGCTGCCTGTGGATGTTCGGCACCCATATGATCTGGGGCCGCCAGCCGCTGTTCGATCGATCGCTGCTGGGCAACCCGAACATGTCCGCCGCGCTGCTGTTCATGCTGGTGGTCGGCATGGTGATGTTCGCCAGCATGGCGCTGCTGCCACCGATGCTGCAGCAGCTGTTCGGCTATTCGGTGCTCGATACCGGGCTGCTGCTTGCCCCGCGCGGCTTCGGCATTCTGGTCTCGATGGCGATCGCGGGCCGGCTGGTGACGCGGATCGACCCGCGCTACCTGATGGTGACCGGGGCCTGCATCTCGACCTATTCGCTCTGGATGATGACCGGCTGGTCGCTGGAGATGAGCTGGGAGCCGATGGTCATTGCCGGGCTGGTCCAGGGCATGGGCATGGGGCTGGTGTTCATACCGCTCAACATGACCGCCTTTGCGACGCTCCAGCCGCAACACCGCACCGACGGCGCCAGCCTGCTCAACCTGTCGCGCAGCATCGGCGCATCCATCGGCATATCGGCGATGACCGCCTTGCTCGGCCGCAACATCCAGGTGAGCCATAGCGACCTGGCCTCGCACATCACCGACAGCTCGCTCTCGGTGATCGATTCCAGCGTTGCCGGACGGCTGGGCTCGGTCGGCGATGCGGCGATGCTGGCGATCAACGGAGAGGTCAACCGCCAGGCCGCGATGGTCGCCTATATCGACGATTTCCACGCGATGATGATCATCAACCTGGTCGCCATCCCGCTGCTGCTGCTGCTCAAGCGCCCGCCGAACATGGCCGGCGCGCCGGTGCATATCGGCGAGTGAACCAGCGGGACGGAAGGCCCATCGCCCCCCGTCCCGGCAGGATCAGCCCTTTTTCAGGTGGCGGCGGCCGAGCAGTTCGGCGATCTGGACCGCGTTGAGCGCAGCGCCCTTGCGCAGATTGTCCGAGACGCACCACAGCGAGATGCCGTTTTCGACCGTGCTGTCATCACGCACGCGGCTGATATAGGTCGCGCCGTCGCCGACACACTCGACCGGGGTGACGTATCCGCCGTCCTCGCGCTTGTCGACCAGCATCACGCCCGGGGCTTCGCGCAGGATCTTCTGCGCATCCTCGGCGGAGAGCTCGTTCTCGAACTCGATGTTCACCGCCTCGGAATGGCCAACGAACACCGGCACGCGCACGCAGGTCGCGACCAGCTTGATCTTGGGATCGAGGATCTTCTTGGTCTCGACCACCATCTTCCATTCTTCCTTGGTCGATCCATCGTCCAGGAACACGTCGATATGCGGGATGACGTTGAAGGCGATCTGCTTGGTGAACTTCTTGGGTTCGGCGCTGTCGCCGACGAAGATGTTGCGCGACTGTTCGAACAGCTCGTCCATGCCTTCCTTGCCCGCGCCCGACACCGACTGATAGGTGGCGACGACGACGCGCTTGATCGTGGCAGCATCATGAAGCGGCTTCAATGCGACGACGAGCTGCGCGGTCGAGCAATTGGGGTTGGCGATGATGTTGCGTGCCTTGTACCCGTCGATCGCATCGGGGTTCACTTCGGGCACGATCAGCGGCACGTCGGGCTCCATGCGGTAGAGCGACGAATTGTCGATCACCACGCAGCCCTGCGAGGCAGCCTTGGGCGCATAGATCTTGGTCGCGGCAGAACCCGCGGCGAACAGTGCGATATCCCAGCCGGTGAAATCGAAATGCTCGATATTCTGCACTTTGAGCATTTTGCCGGTTTCGCCGAACTCGACAGTCGATCCGGTCGAGCGCGGCGAAGCGATGGCAGCAATTTCTGCAATCGGAAACTCGCGCTCCGCCAGGATGGCGAGCATTTCGCGACCGACATTTCCGGTCGCGCCGACAACGGCAACACGATAACCCACTTGTCTTATCCTCCAGTGCAATGCACCGGCGCGCCTAGCCCCTAACCCCCTGCAATACAAGCTGCGAGTAAGGCAGGATCGGCATCACCTTGCATATCGTTACGCGTGAAACCCGATTCACGCAGTTTTCATTCACGCTGGCCTTGCCGCAAACAGCAAGCTTTCGCAGTAGACTGCGCCATGCGGACGCGGCGCAAAGAAAAAGGGGCGGCCCAGCCGGACCGCCCCTCTTGTCTGTTTCAGGGCAGAGCCCCGGAATATCAGCCCTCGGCGGTATCCTTGGCCGGACGGTTGTCGCGACGCTCGGCAATACGTGCGCGTTTGCCGGTCAGGCCGCGCAGATAATAGAGCTTCGCACGACGCACGACGCCACGACGGACAACGGTAATCGAATCGATATTGGGCGAGTAGAGCGGGAACACGCGCTCGACGCCTTCACCGAACGAGATCTTGCGCACGGTGAAGTTGGAGCCGAGGCCCCGGTTCGAGCGTGCAATGCACACGCCTTCGTAATTCTGGACGCGGGTGCGGTCGCCTTCGACCACGCGCACGCCGACGCGAACGGTATCGCCAGCCCGGAAATCGGGGATGGACTTGCTAGCCTTGAATGCCTCGATAGCTTCCGCTTCGAGCGTCTGGATGAGGTTCATTGACCTTTTCCCTCTGTTTTTCGCCGCGCACCAGAGGGCGACCGATCCGGAGTGCCCCCATGGCGCTCCCAAAGATCCGGCCGCCTTAGCCGTGTGATGTCCGCTGCCTGAGCTTCACGCCAGGCCCGGATTTTCGCGTGATCCCCCGATCGCAGCACTTCGGGGATCGCACGCCCTTCCCAAATCTGGGGTCGGGTATAATGCGGATATTCCAATAAACCGTTCTCGAACGATTCTTCGTCTCCGCTGGAAGAGGCGCCCATTACATCGGGCAATAGCCGAACGCAAGCATCAAGCAGCACCAAAGCCCCGGTTTCTCCGCCCGAAAGCACGTAATCGCCGATCGACACCTCTTCGATCGGCCGCGCATCGAACAGGCGCTGGTCGAACCCCTCGAAACGTCCGCACAAAATGGTCACGCCCGGCCCCGCCGCAAGCTGCCGAACCCGTTGCTGGGTGAGCGGGCTCCCACGCGGTGTCATCGCGATGACGGGAGCGTCGGGCGATCGCTCCAGCGCATGATCGACCGCGCTCGCCAGCACATCGGCGCGCAACACCATCCCCGCGCCGCCGCCAGCCGGCGTATCATCGACGCTGCGATGCTTATCGGTGGCGAAATCGCGGATCTGGATGGCATCGAGCGACCACCGCCCCTCGGCCAGCGCACGCCCGGCCAGGCTATGGCCGAGCGGGCCGGGAAACATCTCGGGGTAGAGGGTAAGGATCTGGGCAGCGAAGGTCATTGGGTCCAGTTCTCGACCTTGAGGCCGGGGATGTCGGTGAAGTCCTTCTCATTGTCCGTTACCAGCACAACGTTCAATGCAAGTGCCTGCGCTGCGATGAGCCGATCGTAGCTGCGGCGCTTGAACGGAAGCGTTGCGTAGGCGCGCGCTGCGGCAAGATCGAACGGAAGCACCGGCACTTCCTCCAGAAACGCCTGCAACTGCCCCAAACCCGGCGGCCTCCCACGCACCGATCCTAGCGCCACTTCGCCAATCGCAATCGCGGATGTCACCAGATCGCCTTCAAAGCAATCTCCCGCGCGCCCAACAACGCAAGCGTCGGCATTCATGGTGAGCAGGATGATGATATTGCTGTCGAGCAGGTACTTCATGCAGGTTCGCTGCCGTCCAGCAAATCCCATCGCAATGGTCGGGACTCGAACAGCCTGTCCTCCGGCTTGAGCGGGACGAGACCCGTCGCGGAGCCTGCAACCTTGCCGATGTTGAACTTGCGCCTTTGCTCGCCGACTGCGCGGACGACGAACTCGCCGTCATTCTCGACGATCGTCCACTCGCGATCCGGCTCGATGCCCAAAGCTGCGGGCATGCGGATCGCGACGGAATTGCCCGACTTGAAGCTCTTAGCGCGGTATTCCTTGCCCATCAGAGCCTCCTGTATATACGCGATGTATATACTATTCGGCCCAGACGGGGTCAATGACGACGCGATCTTCACCGATGTCGCCCGCAGCGACCGGAACCATGAAGGTCTTGCCGTCGGGCTTGCCGATATCGAGCAGATCGCCCGCGCCGAAATCCTCTATCGCGCGGACGGTGCCCAGCGGCTCGCCGGTTTCGGACACCACCGGCAGCCCGATCAGATCGGCATGATAATATTCGCCCTCGCCCAAGGGCGGGAGCGCCGAGCGGGGGACGGTGAGCTCGGTACCGCGTGCGGCCTCTGCCGCGTTGCGATCGGTAATCTCGGCAAAGCGCGCGATGCCGAGGTCCTTTTGCGGACGCAGAGACTTGAGCGTCAGCGCGCCGTTGTTGAAGCTCTTGTGCGCCTTGACGCCGTCCAGCCCGGAGCCGAACAGCTTCACGCGCACCTCGCCGGTGACGCCATGCGCGCCGACGATCACGGCCAGGGTAATGGGGCGATCAGCCATTCAATTTGAAATCCCGAAGCCCCAGGTCGGTTCGGCAAGCCGAACCTTCCCCTCCCGCATGCGGGAGGGGAGAGGGACAAAAGATCAGCCTTCGGCCTGTTCGGCAGCAGCTTCTTCAGCCGGTGCTTCTTCAGCAGCGGGCGCTTCGGCCGGAGCTTCTGCAGCAGCCTTGGCGGCTTCTTCGGCTTCAGCGATCTTGGCGGCCTTTTCTTCAGCGCGTTCCTTGGCCTTTTCGCCCGGCTCGCCCTTCTTGGGGTTCACGGTAGCCTTGCGCTCCTTGAGGCCGGCGGCGTCGAGGAAACGGGCAACGCGATCGGTGGGCTGCGCGCCGACCGACAGCCAGTGCTTGGCGCGCTCTTCGTTGATCTTCACGCGCTCGCCCGAATCCTTGGCGAGCAGCGGGTTGTAGGTGCCGATCTGCTCAAGATACTTGCCGTCGCGGGGCGCGCGGCTGTTGGCGACGACGATCTTGTAATAGGGGCGCTTCTTGGAACCGCCGCGCGAAAGACGCATGGAAATCGACATTGTAGAACCTTACCTTTCTGATGAACTTGAAAACTGAAATCACTTCTTCTTGTTGAAATTCTGAAAACCGGGGGGAAGCCCGCCGGGCAGGCCGGGAAGACCGCCCGCGATGCCCTTGCCGCCACCGCCGCCGAGCAACCCGGCGATATCGTCCTCGGAAGGCATCTTGCCGCCAAGGCCGCCCATGCCGCCATCTCCGCCGCCGCCGCCGAACATGGCAGCCAGGCCCTTCAATCCGCCCATCTTGCGGATCTTCTTCATCGCGCCTTCCATCTCCTGGTGCATCTTGATCACCCGGTTGACGTCCTGCACGGTGGTGCCCGATCCCTTGGCGATGCGGATCTTGCGCTTGGCGTTGAGAACGGCAGGCTTTTCACGCTCCTTGGGAGTCATCGATCCGATGATGGCATCCATATGCACCAGCACCTTGTCGTCGACTCCGCTGGCACTCATCGCCGCCTTGGCCTTTTTCATGCCCGGCATCATGCCCGCCAGCGCGCCCAGACCGCCCATCTTGGTCATCTGCCGCAGCTGGGTGCGCAGGTCGTTCATGTCGAACTGACCCTTGGCCATCTTGGCGGCGAGCTTGTCGGCGTCTTCCTTCTCGACCGTCGCGGCGGCCTTTTCGACCAGGCTGACGACATCGCCCATGCCCAGGATGCGCCCTGCGACACGGCCCGGATGGAACGGCTCGATCGCGTCCATCTTCTCGCCCATGCCGACGAACTTGATCGGACGACCGGTAACCGCGCGCATCGACAGCGCCGCACCACCGCGCGCATCGCCGTCCATGCGGGTCAGCACCACGCCGGTCAGCGGCACCTGGTCAGAGAAGTTCTGCGCGACATTGACCGCGTCCTGGCCGGTCAGCGAATCGACGACGAGCAGGATTTCCTTCGGCGTCGCCTCGGCAGCCACCGCCTTCATCTCGTCCATCAGCTGCTGGTCGACATGCAGGCGGCCTGCGGTGTCGAGCATCACCACATCGAACGATTGCAGCTTGGCCGATTGCAGCGCGCGCCGTGCGATATCGACCGGCATCTGACCGGCGACGATCGGCAGCGTCGCGACATTCACCTGCTCGCCCAGCACCTTGAGCTGTTCCTGTGCGGCGGGACGCTGCACGTCGAGCGAGGCCATCATGACCTTCTTGCCGTGCTTTTCCTTCAGCAGCTTGGCGATCTTGGCAGTGCTGGTGGTCTTGCCCGACCCCTGCAGACCGACCATCATGATGACGGCAGGCGGAGCGACGGCCAGGTCGAGATCGCTGGCTTCGGAGCCCAGCATCTCGGTCAGCGCATCGTTGACGATCTTGACGACCTGCTGGCCCGGCGCGACCGATTTGAGCACCGCCTGGCCCACGGCCTGTTCGGTGACGGTATTGATGAAGTCGCGAACAACAGGGAGTGCGACATCGGCTTCCAGCAGCGCGATCCGCACCTCGCGCATGGCGGCGCGGACGTCTTCTTCCTTCAGCGCACCCCGGCCGCGCAGCCGGTCGAACACGCCGCCAAGGCGATCAGTCAGATTATCGAACATATCCGCTTCTCCTTCTGTCCGCCCACATGGCTGCCCGGCCAGACCCGATCAAGGACACCCCGCCACGTCAGACCGCCAAACGCAAAAATCGCCGGTGGGCGAAACCTCGCCGACCGGCGCGCGCATGAACCGACAATGCGGTATAAGCGGCTGAACTGGGTGCCCCATGCACAGGTCCTGCGCAAAAAGCTGGCCGGGCCACTAGCGCAATAGCATGCAGATGGCAAGCCCTACGCTGGGTGCCTTGATGGGCACCGGGGCCGTTCACCCCGGTTAACCCGGAATTCACCACCGCATTCCGCAGAAATTCGCGATTCTTCCCCATATTGGTGGTTTCGGCATAAACACTCTTTTAACGCTCCTTGCCTAGGCTGCGTCCATTCGATCGGGTGCCTCATCCCGGTTGAGGGGAATTCTTGTGCCACATGAAACCACCGCCTCGCACGGCAGCAGCCGAACGGACGAACTGACGGGACGCGCTGCGCGCGGCCGCGATTTCGTCGCAGGCGGCATCATGACCGCCGCCATCCTGATGTTCGTGGGCACCGCCGGCAGCATCATGCCCGACATTATCGGGCGCTATTATGGCGCTGCGGTATCGCCGGACAATATCGCGGTGACCGCGCTGATCCTCAACATTGCGCTGATCATCTTTGGCTGGCGCCGCTATAGCGAGCTGCACCGCGAGATCGCGCATCACAAGAATGCCGAAGAGCAGGCCAAGACGCTGGCCGTCACCGATCCGCTGACCGGATGCCTCAACCGCCGTGCGATCGGCGAGGCCACCGCCAGCCTGATCGCCCAGGCGACACGGCGCGACATGACCGTCGCGTATCTGATGCTCGACCTCGACAACTTCAAGAATATCAATGACATCCAGGGCCATCACGCGGGTGACAAGGTGCTGGTCGAGGTCGCACAGCGGCTCAAGGCGACCATGCCCCCCAACAGCCATGTTGCGCGGCTCGGCGGCGATGAATTCGCCTGCACCTTCATCTTTGACGCCGATTTCCCCGAAACAGTACAGCGTGTCGCCGAAGACCTGATCGAGCAGGTCAGCAAGGCGATCAGCGGCCCCGCCAGCAGCGGCGATGCAGAGCTGACCGTCACCGCCTCGATCGGCATTGCCCGGGCCGACCAGTGCGACAACAGCCTGGACGTCCTGATGCGCCGCGCCGATATCGCGATGTACGCCAGCAAGAAGCATGGCCGGAACCGCTATTGCTGGTTCGATCCGCGGATGGAAAACGAGGTCCAGTTCCGCAACAAGATCGAATCGGGCATGCGTATCGGCATCGGCCGCGGCGAGTTCGTCCCCTATTACGAGCAGCAGATCGATCTCAACACCGGCATGCTGATCGGCTTTGAGGTGCTGGCCCGCTGGAACTCGCCCGAACTGGGCCAGATCTCGCCCGACATTTTCATCCCGATTGCCGAGGATACCGGCATGATCGGCGATCTGTCCGCCTGCGTCATCCGTCAGGCGATGGAAGACGCGCGCGGCTGGGATCCCAGCCTCACCATTTCGGTCAACATCTCGCCGGTGCAGCTGCGCGATCCCTGGCTGGCGCAGAAGATCGTCAAGCTGCTGGTCGAGACGGGCTTCCCCGCCAGTCGTCTGGAAATCGAGATCACCGAAAGCTGCCTGTTCGAGAATATGGGCCTGGCCCAGTCGATCATCGGCAGCCTGAAGAATCAGGGCGTGCGCGTTGCCCTCGACGATTTCGGCACCGGCTACAGCTCGCTGGCGCATCTGCGCGCGCTGCCGTTCGACCGGATCAAGATCGACCGCAGCTTCGTCACCTCGATGAACGAGAGCAAGGAAAGCCGCGCCATCGTGCAGACCATCGCGCTGCTGGGCGAATCCATGGGGTTGCCGATCACCGCCGAAGGGATCGAGGATGGCGAGCTGATCGCGCATCTGACCGAAATCGGCTGCGGCAAGGGCCAGGGCTTCCATTTCGGTCAGCCGCTTTCGGTCGAACAGGCACGCCGCCTGCTGGCCGAGCGCAACCTGCTGGGTCTGGGCTGGACGCCCAAGCCCGCAACGGTGGACGCGCCCGAGCTGTATACCGAACCGCAATTGCGCGCCGCGCGCGGCGAGTGATCGCCCTTTCCACGCGGGCGCACCCGGTATAAAGCGCCGCCATGGCGCAACACCGCTTTCACAAGATGCACGGCCTGGGCAATGACTTTGTCATTTTCGATGCCCGCACCCATGACCTCGCACTGACCGGGGCGCAGGCGCGCGCGCTAGCCGACCGGCATCGCGGCATCGGCTGCGACCAGCTGGTGGTCATGCGGCCATCCGAAAACGCCGATTTCGCGATGCAAATCTTCAACCAGGATGGCGGCGAAGTCAGCGCCTGCGGCAACGCGACGCGCTGCGTGGTCGCGCTGGCGGGGCATGATGTCGTGATCGAAACCGGCGCAGGCCTGCTGCACGGCAAGCTTGGCGACCATGCCGTGACGATCGACATGGGCCAGCCGGGGCTCGAATGGGATGCGATCCCCCTCGCCTATCCGATGGACACGCTGCACATGCCGGTGGGCTGGGAAGAGCTGACCGATCCGGCGGCTGTCAGCATGGGCAACCCGCATGTGATCTTCTTTGTCGAGGACAGCCATGCGATCGAGCTGGACCGGCTGGGGCCGCTGATCGAGCATGATCCGCTGTTTCCCGAGCGGGTGAACGTCAATGTCGCGCATCTGGCGGATGATGGCCTGCACCTGCGCGTCTGGGAGCGCGGGGCCGGGCTGACGCTCGCCTGCGGCACCGGCGCCTGCGCCACCGCGGTTGCGGCGATCCGGCGCAAGCTGGTCACCGGCCCGGTCGCGGTGCACCTGCCCGGCGGCACGCTCACCATCGATTGGCAACCGGGCGGCAATGTGCAGATGGCAGGCCCCGCCACCCATGTCTTTACCGGCGAGATCGACCTCTGACGGCCATGCCCGACAGTATCCCTATTGCCACCACCGGCCCCGAGATCATCTCGATGGGCTGCCGCCTCAACATTGCCGAGGGCGAGGCGATGCGCGGTCTGCTCGCCGGGCGCGACGATGTGATCGTGATCAACAGCTGCGCGGTCACCAACGAGGCGGTGCGCCAGACGCGCCAGGCGATCCGCAAGGCACGCAAGGCCCGTCCAGGTGCGCAGGTAGTCGTTACCGGCTGCGCGGCGCAGACCGATCCCGCGATGTTTGCCGCGAT
This sequence comes from Blastomonas sp. SL216, assembly GCA_026625625.1. Classification (NCBI taxonomy): domain Bacteria; kingdom Pseudomonadati; phylum Pseudomonadota; class Alphaproteobacteria; order Sphingomonadales; family Blastomonadaceae; genus Blastomonas; species Blastomonas sp. SL216. Next base: position 81,918 of record CP113055.1, on the reverse strand, counting down.
GCCCGAAGTCGACCGGGTGCTGGGCAATATCGACAAGCTTGATGCGACGAGCTTCGACCCGCGCGCCAATGCCAAGGCGCGCGTCTCCGACATCATGGCCGTGCGCGAGACCGCGCCGCACATGGTCACCAGCTTTGCCGAGCATGCCCGCGCGTTTGTTGAGGTGCAGAACGGCTGCGACCATCGCTGCACCTTCTGCATCATCCCCTATGGCCGGGGCAACAGCCGCTCGGTCCCCGCCGGTGCCGTTGTCGATGCGGTGCGCGCGCTGGTCGAACGCGGCTATGCCGAGGTGGTGCTGACCGGGGTAGACGTGACCAGCTATGGCCCCGACCTTCCCGGATCGCCGACCCTCGGCATGCTGATCGAACGCATTCTCAAGCTGGTGCCCGATCTGCCGCGCCTCCGCCTGTCCTCGCTCGACGGCGTGGAGGTGGACGACCGGTTGTTCGACCTCATCACCGGCGAGCAGCGCATCATGCCGCACGTGCACCTTTCGCTGCAATCGGGCGATGACATGATCCTCAAGCGGATGAAGCGCCGCCACTCGCGCGCGCAGGCCATCGCGCTCGTCGAGCGGATGAAGGCGAGGCGGCCCGAGATCGCCATCGGCGCGGACCTGATCGCGGGCTTCCCCACCGAGGACGAGGCGATGCACGCGCAGAACCTCTCGATCCTGGACGCCTGCGATGTCGTGCACGGCCATATCTTCCCCTTCTCGCCCCGCAGCGGCACGCCCGCAGCGCGCATGCCGCAGCTGGACCGGGCGCTGGTGAAAGCGCGCGCTGCCGAGATGCGGTCCGCTGCGCAGGCGCGCGCAGCGCGCTGGCGTCAATCGCTGGTCGGCACCCATCAAAACCTTCTGGTCGAGCGCGACGGGCGCACCGGCCATGGCGAAAACTTTGTGCGCATCGCGTTGGAGCGTGATAGCGACAGGCCCGATCCTTCCCATATCGGACGGATCGTGCCAGTGACCATCACGGGCCAGAATGGCGATATGCTGACAGCGGAGATGAATACATGAGCGAGGGCAGCTGGAGCGAGCGCCTGCTGGGCGGCTTTCGCAAGACGTCGGACAAGCTGACCCAGAATCTCACCGGTCTGGTCACCAAGTCGCGGCTTGACGAAGACCAGCTCGACGAGATCGAGGAAGCGCTGATCGTCAGCGATCTGGGGCCGCAGATGGCGGGCAAGGTGCGCAATCGCCTGTCCGAAGGCCGGTTCGAGCGCGGGCTCGATGACGAAGGCCTGCGCGAGATCGTCGGCGAGGAAATCGCCAAGTCGCTGCGGACGGTGGCCGAGCCGCTCGACATCATCGCCTTCCCGCGCCCGCAGGTGATCCTCGTGATCGGCGTCAACGGATCGGGCAAGACCACGACCATCGCCAAGCTGGCGCATCTGTTCCAGGAACAGGATTATGGCGTGATGCTGGCGGCGGGCGACACCTTCCGCGCCGCTGCGATCGGCCAGCTCAAGATCTGGGCGGACAGGCTGGGCATCCCCATCGTCAGCGGCAAGGAAGGCGGGGACGCGGCGGGCATCGTGTTCGATGCGGTCAAGCAGGCGACCGCGACGGGCATCGACGTGCTGATCGTCGACACCGCTGGCCGGTTGCAGAACAAGCGCGAGCTGATGGACGAGCTTGCCAAGATCCGCCGCGTGCTGGGCCGATTGAACCCTGAAGCACCGCATGACGTGGTGCTGGTGCTCGATGCGACCAACGGGCAGAACGCCCTGTCGCAGATCGAAACCTTCAAGGAGGTGGCAGGCGTTACCGGTCTTGTGATGACGAAACTCGATGGCACCGCGCGCGGCGGCATATTGGTGGCGGCGGCCGAAAAGTTCGGTCTGCCGATCCACGCGATCGGCGTCGGCGAGACCATCGACGACCTGCGCCCGTTCGATCCCGAATATCTCGCGCATGTGATCGCCGGAGGCACGAAATGAGCGAGGAGATGCCCCAGAGCGCTGCCGTAGCCGCGCCGAAGAAATCGGAAGGCAGCCTGTTGCCGCTGCTGCTCGATTTCGGGCCGCTGCTGATCTTCTTCGCGGTGTTCAAGCTGACCCAGAGCGACGGCGCTGCGCTCGCCTCCACCCGCGCCGCGATCAACGGCACACTGGCGTTCATGGTGGCGATCCTGGTTGCGGTGGCGGTGTCGAAATGGCGGCTGGGCCGCGTCTCGCCGATGCTGTGGCTGAGCGCGGTGCTGGTCGTCGGCTTCGGCGCGCTCACGGTCTATTTCAATGACGAGAGCTTCATCCAGATCAAGCCAACGATCATCTATTCCGCCTTTGCCGCATTGCTGCTCGGCGGATGGATGATGGGCAAGCCGCTGCTGCGCTATCTGCTTCAGGCAGCCTATGACGGGCTGGACGAGACCGGCTGGCTCAAGCTCTCGCGCAACTGGGGCCTGTTCTTCGTGGTGATGGCGCTGATCAACGAGGGCCTGCGCCAGACGCTGACCTTCGAGACCTGGCTGACGGTCAAGGTCTGGGGCGTGACCGCCTTGTCGTTCCTCTTTGCGATGAGCCAGATCCCGATGCTGATGAAGCATGGCCTTGCGCTTGAAGGGACTGAAACAAAAAGTTAAGTGCAAATCGCTGTGGCCTCAAAATCATAACCTATCGAGGGCCGACCCGGCGGGCGGTCCATTGTGATGATGCTGGAATGATGATGATGGCCAGAAACTTGATGGTTATTGCAGCCATGATGGCTGCATGTTTGCCGAGCCCCGGATGGGCATCGCAGAAAGCAGATCGCGGCAACGGCAGTTTCTTCAACAGGCCCGGAGCGTCGGCCGATTTGGCCGCGCACGACATCGACAGTTGCCGCAAGCTCGCCAGGGGTGCCGAATCGCAGATCGAGACCTCCAGCGTCATCGTCGGGGGCCTTGCCGCGATCATCGCTGGCGGGCTTGCCGATGGCGACCAGAAGCGGATCAACATTGAAAACTGCATGCTGGTGCGCGGCTGGAGCCTTTACGCGATGACCCGCGAGGAAGGCCGCGTGTGGAAGGCCATGACCGAAGCCGAACGCAACCGTGAGCTTGCCGTGCTGGTGGGCGCTGACAAGCCGACGCGCGGAAGCCTGCTGCGGACCTGGGCCAATGATTATGCGGAGCCTGTGCTGTGGCAAAAAGACTGATCGCCCTGCTCGGCCTGGCATTGACCAGCCCCGCCTTCGCCCAACTCACCGAGCAGGTGGACCTCAAGAAACCCGAGCGTCCAGTTGCCGCACCCGATCAAGCGATGATCGTGCTGCGCCCCCACGCATCCGGCATGGTCGGCGACAACCGCATCCTGTTCTACCGCTATGACCCGGCCACCAAAAAGGTAGCCGTGGATGCGCAGGGCAAGCCCGTCGGCACGAAGATCACCTACAGCTACACCGTATTCAGCGGCAAGAAGGGTGAGAAGGCGCTGCGCGTGGCGATCGTTCCGGCGGGTGACTATGTGCTGGCAGGGCGCACGTTCAACGCGACCTATACCGACATCTTCTGCTTCGGCGCACCGCAGTTCAGCCTGCGCCCGGGCAGCGTCACCTATATCGGCGATTTCGAGATGCTGGCGCTCGAGAAAATGGCCGATGGCGGGCGGCGCAATGCCATGCGCTATTCATCGGACCTGGAAGGGTCTCGCCAGCAATTTGCCACAGCCTATCCCGAGCTGGCGCCAAAGCTGGATGCCTGGCAGCCCACCAACGGCGCAACCTTCCAGTGCCTGGGCGATGAGTTCGTGGCCTATGCCGTTCCTGCAGGCGGCAAGCCTTAAAGCAGCAAAGGGGCTGCGACATGATCGCAGCCCCTTTCGCAATGCACCCCGCCCTCCAACTTTCGCCGGAGAGCGGGGGTGAATGAAATCAACCTTCCTGGTCAGCGCGCGACGTGCCCTTGCCGTCGAGGTTCTGCGCGACGAATTCCCAGTTGATCGCCTTGTCGAGCACGGTCGTCAGGTAATCGGGGCGCGCGTTGCGATAGTCGATATAATAGGCGTGTTCCCACACATCGAGCGTCAGCAGCGGCTTCATGCCTTCGTGCGCCACCGGCGAGTCCGCATCGTGCAGCGAGGTGATTTCCAGCTTGTCGCCGTTGAGCACCAGCCAGGCCCAGCCGCTGCCGAAATGGCCGATGGCTTCTGCCTTCAGCTTTTCCTTGAGATCAGCAACCGAACCGAAATCGGCATTGATGCGCTCTTCGAGCGAGGCGGGGACGGCCTGTGCTTCGGGGCTGAGGCAGTGCCAGAAGAAGGTGTGGTTCCAGATCTGCGCGGCGTTGTTGAACAGGCCCTTGTTGCCCTTTTCCTTGGCAGCGACGATCACCTTGGAGAGGCTCGCGCCTTCCAGGTCCGTGCCCTTCACCATGTCGTTCGCCTTGCCGACATAGGCATTGTGATGCTTGCCGTGGTGATAATCGAAGGTTTCGGCCGACATGATGTCGCCGAACGCGGTCTTTTCATAGGGAAGCGGGGGAAGGACGAAAGCCATGGGTCATCTCCTGTTTTGGAAAAGCGTTGGAACGTTGCCGCAACGCATATGGGCAATTGCCGCTGCGGGTAAAGGGCCAAAGCGCTAGGGGTCGCAGCAATTACGGGGCGTGGCTCAATCGGTTGCGATGCGCCACGGCGGGTAGCGCCGGTTCTCGCCTCCGAAATACAGGCACAGCACATTGCCTGCCGGATCGGAAAGCCGCGCCTCGCGCCAGCCCCAGCTCTCATCGCGCGGCATCTGGTCGATGGCGAACCCTTCGGATGCGAGCGCTGAAACGCGCGCATCGAGATCGGCGCATTCGAGATAGGCCATCGCCCCGCCGGTGCCTTGCCCTACATGGATCGAGAGCGTCGCGCCATTGTCCGCCTCGAACCGGGCATAGCCATTGTCCGGGCTGTCGACGATCTGGGTCAGCCCCAGCGCGCGGTAGAAGGTCACCGAGGCAGCATAATCGGTCGCGCCCAGCGTGATCTGGTTGAGGTGCCAGCCGGGGGCGAGCGCATCGTTGCGCACATTCTGATGCCCCATCGGGCCGTTGCTGGCCACAAACCCCGGCGCATCGCGCAGCGCGAGCCGCACGAAGGTTCGCGCCCGCTCGACCGCCTGTTCGAGTGGCACGCCCTGCCCGAGCAGCGTGGCGATGGCGCTGGAGAGCGTGCAGCCGGTACCATGGCTGTGCGGGCTGTCGATGCGCTGGTCGCTCCAGCGCGCGATCTCGCCCTCGCGGGTGACCAGCCGATCGGTGACGGTGTCGCCGCCTGCATGCCCGCCCTTGATCAGCAGCGCAGGGGCAAGTTCGAGCACCGCCGCCTCGCCGCCCAGCGCGTCGAGCTCGGGCAGGTTCGGCGTGACCAGCGTGGCGCACGCCATCAGCCGCTTGAATGCCGCTATCGTCGCCGGGTTTGCCAGCACCGCGCCGCTTGATGCGATCATGACAGGGTCAAAGATGACAGGGACGCCCGGATGCGCGACGAGCCAATCAGCCAAGGCTTCGGCAATCTCGGGCGAGCCGAGCATGCCGATCTTGATCGCATCGAGCCCGAAGTCGCGCGCCACCGCATCGATCTGCGCGATGACCAGCTCCGCGCCCAGCACCCGCACCGCATCGACCCCACGCGAATTCTGCGCGGTGATCGCGGTGATCGCGGTCATGGCATGGCCGCCCAGCATGGTGATGGTCTTGATATCCGCCTGGATCCCGGCACCGCCGCCGGAATCGGAGCCTGCGATGGTGAGGACGCGGGCGGGCAGTTCACCCATGCTGCGTGAATTTCCGCACGGTCGATCCGGGAAACTTCTCCAGCAGCTTCCTGGACCGCACCGGCCGATCGACCAGTTCGCCGCCGCAATTGGGGCAGCGGTCGTCCAGTTCCTCCGCGCATTCGGCGCAGAAGGTGCATTCGAACGAGCAGATGAACGCGCCGGGCGCCTCTGGCGGGGTGTCCGTGCCGCAGCGTTCGCAATCGGGGCGCATTTCCAGCATCAGACCGCGACCTCCGCCACGACCGCACAGATCCGGTCGACCACGGCCTCGACCTGCGCCGCATCATCGCCTTCGGCCATCACGCGGATCACCGGCTCGGTGCCCGAGGGCCGGATGACCAGCCGACCGCGCCCGCGCAGTTCATCATCGGCATCGGCAATCACCTTCTGCACCTTGGGGTTTTCCAGCGGCTTGCCTCCCGAGAAGCGCACATTCTTGAGCAGCTGCGGCACCGGATCGAACAGATGGAGCAGCTCGCTCGCCGGCTTGCCCTCACGCACCAGCTCGGCCAGCACCTGCAGCGCGGCGACGGTGCCATCGCCGGTAGTCGCATGGTCGAGCAGGATCATATGGCCCGATTGCTCGCCGCCGACATTGTAACCGCCTGCGCGCATCGCCCCCAGCACATAGCGGTCACCCACCTTGCTGCGGACCAGCTCGAGCCCCTGGCCCTGCAGATAGCGTTCCAGACCCAGGTTCGACATCACCGTGGCGACCACGCCGCCGCCGCGCAGCCGTCCCTGGCGCGCCCAGCTGCCGCCGATCAACGCCATGATCTGGTCGCCATCGACAACCTTGCCCTTTTCATCGACCACGATCAGCCGGTCGGCATCGCCATCGAGCGCAATGCCGATGTCCGCGCCCGAGGCGACGACGCTTTCGCGCATCGCTTCGACATGGGTCGAGCCGACCCGGTCGTTGATGTTGAGGCCGTTGGGATTGACGCCGATGGCGATCACTTCCGCGCCCAGCTCCCAGAAGGCGGAAGGCGCGACCTGATAGGCAGCGCCATGCGCGCAATCGACCACGATCTTCAGGCCATCCAGCCGCACCTGATCGGGCAGCGAGGCCTTGACCGCGTGGATATAGCGCCCGCGTGCATCCTCGATGCGGCGCGCCCGGCCAATCGCCTCGGACGCGGCAAGCTGCGGATTGCCCGCCTCCAGCATCGCCTCGATCTGCATCTCGTCATCGTCGGAAAGCTTGAAGCCATCGGGACCGAACAGCTTGATGCCATTGTCCTGGAACGGGTTATGGCTGGCGGAGATCATCACGCCCAGATCGGCGCGCATCGACCGGGTCAGCAGCGCGACAGCAGGCGTCGGCATCGGCCCGACCAGCACCACATCCATGCCGACGCTGGTAAAGCCTGCGACCAGCGCATTTTCCATCATATAGCCGGAAAGCCGCGTGTCCTTGCCGATCACCACCCGGTGCTTGTGCTTGCCGCGCAGGAAATGCGCACCGGCGGCCTGCCCCACGGCCATCGCCATGGCAGCGGTCATGAAGCCGCTATTGGTGCGTCCGCGAATGCCATCCGTACCGAAAAACTTGCGTGTCACGCTGGAACCCCTGACTGTTTTTTCGGGGCTTAGCGGATTGGGCCGGGACTTGCCAACCATGTCACCGGGCCAAGTGTCAAATCCCGTCATTTCGAGCCCGTCCGAGCATCCTTGCCGTCCCGTCGGGCGTAGGCGGATGACGGAGAAATGGCCCATGCGCCAAGTTCAGGGTGACGCAAAACGCAATCCGTGGTCATAAGGCTGAAAACGTCGCCCTTTCGCGGGACGGAATGAGAGACAAGAAAGCCATTTGAATGCTGAAAACCCTTCTGGTCCTGGGCGCGCTGGCAGTGGGCATTGCGCTGGGGATGGCGATTGGCGGAACCGCGCCCGGGCTGGTCAACGCCGCCGATGTCATCGGATCGCTCTGGCTGCGCGGGTTGCAGATGACCGTGGTGCCGCTGGTCGTTACGCTGCTGATCACCGGCATCCTGCGCACCGCCCAGATGGCGAGCGCCGGGCGACTGACGGTGCGCGCGATCGCAACGATGATCGCGCTGCTCTGGGCGTCCGCTGCCATGGCGGCGCTTGTCACCCCTGCCCTGCTCGCCACCTTTCCGCTGCCCGAGGCGGCACGTGCGGCGCTGCGCGGTGCGCTGGCCAGCGCCCAGCCGACCGGGGAGGTGCCGCCGTTTACCGAGTTCCTGCGCGCGCTGGTGCCGACCAATCCGGTCGCGGCCGCCGCCAATGACGCGATCCTGCCGCTGATCATCTTCACCCTTGCGTTTGCCTTCGCGCTGACCCGGCTTCCGGCCGAGCAGCGCGCGCCGGTGCAGGGCCTGTTCGCCGCGATCGCCGATGCCATGATCATCCTGATCGGCTGGGTGCTGGCGCTCGCACCGATCGGCGTGTTCGCCCTGGGGCTGGTCGTCGGCTCGCGCGCGGGTGTCGCCGCCTTCGGCGCGCTGGGCCATTATGTCCTGATCGTCGCAGGCACCGGATCGCTGGTCTGGATTTCGGCCTTCACACTCGCGTTTGTCGGCGGGCGGATCAGTCCGCTCGGCTTCCTGCGGGCGTCGATCCCGGCCCAGGCCGTTGCCATTTCCACCCAGTCCTCGCTCGCCTCGCTCCCGGCCATGCTGACCGGCGTGCGCGCGCTCGGCGTGGGCGAGCGGACCGCCGATGTCGTGCTGCCGATTGCGGTGGCGCTGTTCCGGGCGACCGGCCCGTGCATGAACATGGCCGTGGCAGTCTATGTCGCACATCTGATGGGTGTCGAACTTGGCCCGGTGGCGCTCGTCGCGGGCATTGCCGCGGCCGCCATCACCACCATGGGCGCGGTGTCGTTGCCAGGGTCGATCAGCTTCATCAGCTCCATCGCGCCGATCTGCATCGCCATGGGCGTTCCCGTCGAGCCGCTGGCACTGTTGTTGGCGATCGAGGTGTTCCCCGATATCATGCGCACATTGGGCAACGTGACCATGGACATGGCGGTGACGACGACCATCGCTCGCGCCGAAGGAGACAGGCAATGATCTATCGCAATCTGGGCGGGCTGGAAGTCTCTGCGCTGGGCCTTGGCTGCATGCCGATGGCGGGCATTGGTGCCGCGATGTACGGCAAGAGCGATCATCGCGAGTCCATCGCCACGCTGGAACGCGCGATCGAGCTGGGCGTGACCTTTTTCGATACGGCCGAGGTCTATGGCCCCTATGTCAACGAGGAACTGCTGGGCCAGGCCATTCGCGGGCGGCGCGACCGTCTGGTCATCGCCACCAAATTCGGTTTCAGGATCGAGGATGGCGGTTATCGCGGCGTCGATTCCAGCCCCGACAATGTGCGCCGCGCCTGCGAGGGCTCGCTGAAGCGGCTGGGTGTCGACACCATCGACCTCTATTACCAGCACCGCGTCGACCCCAATGTGCCGATCGAGGAGACGGTGGGCGCGATGGCCCGCCTGGTCGAAGAGGGCAAGGTGCGCTATCTGGGCCTGTCGGAAGCCGGTGCGGACAATATCCGCCGCGCGCACGCCACCCACCCCATCGCCGCGCTGCAGAGCGAGTATTCGCTGTGGGAACGCGGGATCGAGGACGAGATCCTGCCGCTGTGTCAGGATCTGGGCATCGGCTTTGTCCCCTACAGCCCGCTCGGGCGCGGCTTCCTGACCGGGCAGATCAGCCAGCGCTCGGACCTGGCAGAGGGCGATTATCGGCTCAACGATCCGCGTTATTCGGAAGAGAATTTCGCCGCGAACATGGGGATTGTCGATGTCGTCAAGCGCATCGCCACCCAGCACAGCGTCTCGCCCGCGCAGATCGCGCTCGCCTGGCTGCTGGCGCAGGGCGATGACATCGTCCCCATCCCCGGTTCCAAGCGCCGGGCGACGCTCGAGGATTCGATGGCGGCGGTGAATGTAACGCTCACCCCGGCCGATCTGGACGCGCTCGATGCCGCTGCGCCCGCCGGAGCGACCGCAGGGCCGCGCTATGGCGAGATGGGCATGAAGATGGTGCGCATCTGATCGGGGCCGGTCCAGGGGCTGACGTCGCGTCACCCGGATCATGGCCGCCATGTTACAAATCTAATTCCAAATCGCCACAAATCGGTAATTGTTGCTACGCACAAAAGACGCCGAGGTTAGGCAGAGGGCGCGCATTCCACTCAATCTGAGGACATGCGCCCATGCCATCCCTTCGCGTCTCGTTGCTCTCGCTCGCCATCGCCCTGTCGGCCAGCCCGGCCCTGGCCCAGGACCAGGCCGATGCCGAAGCCCGTGACGACAGCACCATCATCGTCACGGCGCAGAAGCGCGAACAGTCGATCAAGGACGTGCCGCTGACCATCTCGGCGATCAACAGCGAGCAGCTGGACAAGATCGGCATCGACGAGTTCGACGAGCTTTCCGCCTATATTCCCGGCCTTAACATCCAGGAGCAGAGCGCCAACAATCCTGGCTTCGTCATCCGCGGCATCACATCGGATTCGGGCAGCGCGCAGATCGCGCCGCGCGTGACCATCTACCTCAACGGCATCGACGTATCGCGCTCGCGCGGCTCCTATTTCGACCTGTTCGACATCGACCGCATCGAGGTGGTCAAGGGCCCGCAGGCAACGCTGTTCGGCACCGCCGCGACCATCGGTGCGATCTCGGTGATCACCGCCAAGCCCGAGCCGGGCTTCTCGGCCGACATTCGCGGCAGCTACGGCAATTTCAATCTGTATGAAGGCCGCGCGATGATCAACGTCGGCAACGACAAGATCGCCGGACGCATCGCCGCGTCGTACAAGAAGCGCGACGGCTATGTCCGCAATATCGCTGGCGATGCCGGCACGACTTCGGCACGCACCGTCGGACAGCAGCAGGCGGACCTGAACGGCATCGACCAGCTCGCCGTGCGCGGATCGGTGCGCATCTGGCCGACCGCCGAAAGCACGATGGACTTCGTGTTCAACTATGAACAGCAGCGCAACCCCGGCACCGCGTTCAAGTCCGGCTCGATCGCGCCGACCGGCGGCACCACCAGCCCGTTCACCTTTGCCGAGCTGGGCGGTGCGCCGGCCGATCTTAGCCGCGCGATCCTGGGACTTTCCAAGCTGGGTCTGAACCGCGAAGTCTATGATGCCAGCGTCACCTTCCAGACGCCCATGGGTGGCGGTTGGTCGCTGACCTCGATCAGCGGTTATCGCAAGTTCGACAGCCTCGAAACGTTCGATGCCGATGGCACCGCATTGTTCTTCCTCGAATTTGCCGAGGATGCGCAAGGCGAACAGATGAGCCACGAAACCCGTTTCGCCTATGACAGCGACCGGCTGCGCGGCTTTTTCGGGTTCAACATCTTCCATGAGCAAGGCACGCAGGCCGTGCCGTTCGTGACCGACGAGGGCACCTATATCAGCTGCGCACCCTTTGCCGCCTTTGCGCCGGTCCGCAATAATGTCGCGGCAGCGCTTGGCGTGCCGGGAGCCTCGACCTGCGCCGCGCTCAACAGCCCCAATCCGGCGCGCAACGCCACCGCGATCCTGACTCGCGGCGCGGCCAGCGTGCTGCCCTATTCCAGCTCGTTCACCAATGGCGGCAAGAACACGGTCTATTCGGCCTTTGCCGACCTGACGTTCGATGTCTCCGACCGGTTCGAGCTGTCGGCAGGTGTGCGCTATCTGTATGAAGAGCGCGCCTCGACCTATACTGCGGTGCAGCCGGGCAGCCAGATCTTCGCCTCGCTGGGCGTGCGCGGCGTGTCGCTGCTGGGCGCTGCCGATACCGGCGGGCAGGTGTTCCGCGTCAGCGACAATTTCGATGCATGGCTGCCGCGCTTCAACGCGCTTTACCGGGTGACTGACGATGTGAACGTCTATGCCACCATCTCGAAGGGACGCCGCTCGCCGGTGTTGAACCTGAGCGCAACCGCTCGCCCGACCGGCGCGGTCGCCAATTTCACGCTCGTGCCCGAAGAGAAGATCTGGAATTACGAAGGCGGCATCAAGGCCAGCTTCGGCGGTTTCACCGGATCGATCGGCGCATTCTACCAGGATTATTCGAACTTCCAGACCAGCTTCTTCAACCAGCAGGGCCAGACCGTGCCGGTGAATGCGGGCAATGCCGGCAATTTCGGCGTGGAAGTCGAAGGCGCATTGCGCATCGGCAACAATGTCCGGCTGTTCGCCAACTATGCCTATATCGATGCCAAGATCGAATCGCCCAACCCGGCCTTCCAGGACAACCGCTTCCGCCTGCAGTCGAAGCACAAGGCCGCCGCCGGGATCGACGTGACGCTGCCGGTCGGCGACAGCGCCGAGCTGTTCTTCTTCCCGACGGTCACTTATTCGAGCAAGCAGTTCTTCGAAATCCCCAACACCCAGCTGCTGAGCGAAAACGGCTATGTGCTGGTCAATGCCCGCGCGGGCGTACGGTTTGACGAAGGCAGGTACGAAATCACCGCCTTTGCCCGCAACCTCACCAACGAGGACTATCTGATCGACGCGGGCAATACCGGCGGGGCCTTCGGCACCCCCACGTTCATCGCCGGCGAACCGCGCCTGTACGGCGTGCAGGTTGCGGCGAAGTTCTGAGGCCGGAACGCACGAAAAGCCCTCCCCCTTGATGGGGGAGGGTTGGGTGGGGGTGATCTTTTGGGATCGCGCGCGGGTATCGAGTTTGCGCTGCTAGCACTCGGCCGCACCCCTCACCCCCCTCGGCTGCCGGACAGCCAGCCTGCAAAAAGCGGGTTGTCAGGGCCGCAAGATCTCGACGCCGCCCATATAGGGCACCAGCGCGTCGGGCACGCGGACCGAGCCATCGGCCTGCTGGTAATTCTCGACGATCGCCACCAGGGTGCGCCCGATTGCCAGCGCAGAGCCGTTGAGCGTGTGGACGAACTCGGTCCCCTTCTCGCCTTCGGGGCGGTAGCGGGTGTTCATCCGTCGCGCCTGATAATCGCCGCAGTTCGAAATGCTGGCAATCTCTCGATAGGCGTTCTGCCCGGGCAGCCAGACCTCGAGGTCAAAGGTCTTGCGGCTCGCCTGCCCCATATCGCCAGCGCACAGCAGCATCTTGCGGTACGGCAGGCCCAGCGCCTGCAGGATCGCCTCGGACGCTTCGCACATGCGCGCATGCTCGGCCTCGGACTGGTCGGGTGCGGCGATGGTGACCAGCTCCACCTTCTCGAACTGGTGCTGGCGGATCAGCCCGCGCGTGTCGCGTCCAGCCGATCCCGCCTCTGACCGGAAGCAGGGCGTCAGCGCGGTGAGCCGGATCGGCAGCTCGGCAGCGGTGAGAATCTGTTCGCGCACGCTGTTGGTCAGGCTCACTTCCGAGGTGGAGATCAGCCAGCGGCCATCGGTGGTCTGGAACAGGTCCTCGGCGAACTTGGGCAGCTGCCCCACGCCGAAGACCGCCTCGTCGCGCACCAGATAGGGCGTTGCGCATTCGTTATAGCCGCGCGCCACCTGGGCATCGAGCATGAACTGGCCCAGTGCCCGGTTCATTCGCGCGATGCCGCCGCGCAGGAAGGTGAAGCGCGCACCGGCAATCTTCGCGGCGGTCTCGAAATCCATGCCCAGCGCCGGGCCGATATCGGCATGTTCCTGGGGCGTGAAATCGAAATGCGGCAGATCGCCCCAGCGGATGATTTCGACATTGCCAGTCTCGTCTGCGCCTTCGGGGACATCGGCGGCAGGCAGGTTCGGCAGCGCTGCCAGCCGTTCGGCCAGCGCGGCATCGCCCGTGCGGGCCAGTTCCTCCAGCTCGGCAAGACGCGTCTTGAGCTCGGCAACCTCGGCCTTGAGCGCATCGGCGGTGGCGGCATCCTTCTGCGCCATGGCCTGGCCGATCAGCTTGGATGCCTCGTTGCGCCGCGCCTGCGCTGCCTGCGATTCGTTCAGCGCCTCGCGCCGCTTGGCGTCGAGCGCGATGATCTCGGCGGCGACAGGTTCCAGCCCCTTGCGCACCATCGCGGCGTCAAAGGCTTCGGGGTTCTCGCGGATGAATTTGATGTCGTGCATGGCCTGAGCCTATGCCCTGCCCGCCCGCCCCGATGCAATGCGCAATCGTGCGGGCAGCCCAGCAAAAAGGGCGATCCTGGCATGGCCGGGATCGCCCTTTCCAATGACGGTCGATGGCGGGCAGCGGTGACGGTCGCTGCCGACCGGATCAGGCCGCGTTGCGCTTTGAGTCATCCTTGCGCTTGGCGAAGCGACGACGCGCCGCCAGGGCCACCGCACCTGCACCGAAGAGCAGGATGGCGGGCGGAGCCGGAACGTCGGTGCCGCCACCGGGCGGGGTGCCGCCGCTGGAGCTGGAAGAGCTGCTCGACGAAGACGAGGAGGAGCTGCTGGAGCTCGACGAACCCGACGAGCCGGTGCTGCTGCTCGATCCGGTCGAACCGCTGCTGCCGCTGCTGGTGCCGCCGAAGCTGGAAGAGGTGCTGCTCGACGTGGCGCCCGAAGAGGTGCTGGACGACGAGGACGAGCTCGAGCTGCTGGAGGAAGACGACGAGCCCGAGGAACCGGTCGAACCCGACGAACCGCTGGAGCCCGACGATCCCGAGGAACCGCTGGAGCCCGAGGAACCGCTCGACCCAGTGGAACCGGTCGAGCCGCTGGAACCCGACGATCCGCTGCTCGACGAGGAGCTGGAAGAGCTGCTCGACGACGAAGAGGAGCCGCTGGAGCCCGAGGAACCGCTCGAACCCGACGATCCGCTCGAACCCGACGATCCGCTCGAACCGGAAGAGCCACTCGAACCCGAAGAGCCACTCGAACCCGAAGAGCCGCTGGAACCCGAAGAGCCGCTGGAACCCGGCTTGCCACCACCCGAGGAGGAAGAGCTGGAAGAGGACGAGCTGGACGACGACGAGCTCGAAGAAGACGACGAGGAACTCGACGAGCTGACATTGCCCGAGGACGAAGAGACGTTACCCGAAGACGAGGACACGTTGCCCGAGGAAGACGACACGTTACCCGACGACGAGGACACATTACCCGACGAGGACGACACGTTGCCCGAAGAGGACGACACGTTGCCGGACGAGGTGCTCACGCCGCCGGTGGAGGTCGAGACACCGCCGGTGGAGGTGCTGACGCCGCCCGTCGAGGTCGAAGTCGAAACGCCGCCGGTGGAGGTCGACACGCCCCCCGTCGAGGTGGAGATGCCGCCGGTCGAGATATTGCCCGACGAAGTGCTCGTCGATCCGCCGGTGCTGGTGAAGCCACCGGTCGAGGTGCTGGTCGATCCGCCGGTGCTGGTGAAGCCGCCGGTCGAGGTGCTGGTCGATCCGGTCGAGGAGATCACGACGCTGCCGCCGCCACCACCGCCGCCGCCGAAGAAGCCGCCGAAAAAACCGCCGCCAAAGCCGCCACCGAAGCCGCCGCTACCGCCGACCACGACAGGGAAGCCGCCGCCGCCACCGCCGCCGCCGGAGAAGCCGCCAGGATCCTGCTGGGGATAAGCGGGCAGCGGCAGCGGGATCGGTGCCTGCTGGGTCGTTACGGTAATGACCTGGGGCGTGCCCTGCACCGGAGTGCGGGCAACCATGCGGCGCGCACGCTTGACCTGGCGGACCGGCGCCTTGGCGATCTGGCGACCGCGAATCG
The DNA here is from genome assembly GCA_026625625.1 of Blastomonas sp. SL216. Lineage (NCBI taxonomy): Bacteria > Pseudomonadati > Pseudomonadota > Alphaproteobacteria > Sphingomonadales > Blastomonadaceae > Blastomonas > Blastomonas sp. SL216. The sequence goes on along the minus strand of CP113055.1, from coordinate 66,575 downwards.
GCTTGGTGGTCTTCGTCTGGCGATACTGCTTCACCTGAGCAGGGGGCGTATCGGCAACATGGACTGCGCCACCGCCGATGATCGCTCCGCCGCAGGTGCAGGCGCACAATTTTGCCAAGGCCATCCGTACAGACATTGTGTTTTCTCTCTCAGACCTGGGGGCCATTCCTGGGCTGATGGTACCAAACCATGAGCCGGGTCAGCATCCCGATATGCAAGGCAAGCCAGAACAAAGCGTTAATCTCAATGCTGTTAACCTTGATTTGACAATGTGCGCGACAAAAATCTGCGCTCCAGCGTGCCGATGGGGCGCGCCTGTCCCGATTTGGAACCGAAAAACAGGTCGGAATTAACCGGTGTTATCCACCATCGCCCTCGGCCGGTCTAGAAATCTGCATGACGGTACGGCAATCGTGCCCTGGCTGGAGATGCACCGGTTTACCGCCGATTCTAAAGCTTTTGCTGCTTGTATGCCTTGTGCCTGCTGGCTATAGGCCGCTGCAACCAAAGGCCGACGGGACGTGTCCGACCCTGGGCGCGTGGCGGCGGTGCTGCAAGACCACCGGGAGCATTCAATGGCGTCCATCTCGACGGCAATCGACGACATCGATGTGCTGGCCAAGGCGCGCAGGAACATCGCGGGCGATTATTTCCCGTCGCCTGACGAAGACTATATGTCTCCGCGCCAGCTGGAATATTTCCGCACCCTTTTGCAGGAATGGAAGCGCTCCATCCTCGCTGCCTCCAAGGATACGCTGCAGCAGTTGCAGGATGGCCCGATGCGCGAGCCGGACCTGAACGACCGTGCATCGAGCGAGACCGACTGGGGCATCGAACTGCGCACCCGCGATCGCCAGCGCAAGCTGATCGCCAAGATCGATTCCGCGCTGCGCCGCATCGATGAAGGCGAATATGGCTATTGCGAAGTGACCGGAGAGCCGATCGGCCTGGGTCGCCTGGTCGCCCGCCCGATCGCCACGATGACGGTGGAAGCCCAGGAAGCGCATGAGCGCCGCGAGAAAATTTCCCGCGACGACTGAAATTGCGGTCCATCGGTGGCCACAATTAACCAATTGGCGACGATCTTGGCGCTATAACAGGGCCGCACCTGATCCCCTCCGTTTGGGGGGAACTGTCCCCGTTGCCAATCTGGATGTCAGACCGATGAACATGCCTGTCAGCCCGAAATCTCTCGACGTCCAAGAGAGTCGCGCGCGGGACAGCCTGTTCTTGCTGGCCGATCTGACCGTCGAGGATACTGGCGAGCAGCACAAGGTGAAGGTGCGCAACCTTTCCGCCGGCGGCATGATGGTCGAATCTGACGTCGAGGTTGCTCAGGGCCAGAAGATCGTCGTGGACCTGCGCAATATCGGTCCGGTGCGCGGCCAGATCGCCTGGGTTCGCAGCGAGAAATTCGGCGTTGCCTTCGACCGCCAGATCAATCCCAAGCTGGCGCGCAAGCCGGTCGGGGCAACCGCCGAGACTCCGCGCTATCTGCGCACCCCGATCACCTACAATCCGTCCTTCCCGCGCTGACCGGCGCAACCACCGATCAGCGCGAGCGCCGGTGTCAGCTCAATCGTTGGCCGCGCTGGGCAGTTCGCCATTCTGCGCGCCGATGCTCTGCGGGGCCAGCCGCTGATTGGCCGGGCTGCCGGTAAACGCGATGGGGTGCCGCAAGGTGCGATAGGGTCCGATATGCGGCGCTGCCATGTCCATGAAAAAGCCGGTCGCCTTCAGATGCGGATCGTTGGGCACCTGTTCGATCGGGTTGAACCGCATCGCCGGAATGTCTTCTTTGTCGAGCAGCTCGACCCATTCGTCGGTGGTCTTGGTCGCCGCGACCTCCTCGATGATCGCATACAGATCGCCGGTATGCTTGGTGCGCTCTTCATAAGTTGAAAAGCGCGGATCCTCGAACACGCCGGGTCGCCCGCCAATCTCGAAGAAGCGCGCCCATTGCCGGTCGACATAGGGCACGATGGCGATGAACCCGTCCTTGGTCGGATACGGCCTGCGCCGCGGGTTGATCGACCGGGTATAGCCGAACTTGCCATCGCCGGGGAACGTCTGCCCGTAGAGATTTTCGACCATGTTGAAGAAGGTGAAGCATTCGAACATCGGCACCGAGACGAACTGCCCCTCGCCCGTGCGCTGCTTGTGCACTACAGCGGCGAGCGTCGCGATCGTGGCGAACAGGCCCACCGTCTTGTCCGCGACCAGCGACGGCGTGTAGCTTGGCGGACCATCGGACCGTTTCGCATACAGGTCTGCCCAGCCCGACGCTGCCTGGACCAGATCGTCATAGGCCTGGCGCTTGCCATAGGGGCCCTCGGCGCCATAGCCGCAGCAATGGATGTAGATGATGCCGGGGTTGATCCGCTTGACCGAGTCATAGTCCAGCCCCAGCCGTTCCATCCCCGCCATGCGCACATTGTGGAAGAAGACGTCCGCCTCGCGCAGCAGCGCTTCCAGCTGCGCCTTGCCCAGCTCGTCGCGCCCGTCGATCGTCACCGATTTCTTGTTGCGGTTGAGCGCCATGAAGATCGGCCCCAGGTCTCCCGTCGGCGATGATCCGGCATAGCGCATCATGTCGCCCGAATGGGTGCCGCCCTTGTTTTCGACCTTGATGACGTCCGCACCCATATCGCCCAGCATCATCGTGGCCAGCGGGCCCATCACCACGCTCGACATATCGAGCACGCGCACTCCAGCGAGCGGCCCGGTCGCCGCGACATCGCTTATCGTCCAGATTGCTTCTGCCACTTGGGCGTTCCTCCTTGTTTTGGAACTGTCATTCCATCTGTCACCATTAAGTCACAGTTTGTGCCAAAATGTCCAGAAACGGGCCAAAATCGGTCGGTTTGGACATTTGTCCAGCCACTGTCCGGTTGCGAAAAGCTCCGTTTTGGAGATATTTCCCCGCGTAACGGGTTGGGGTGTGTCCGTATCATAAACGAGTCGCACCGGATCCTGTGGGGGCATTATGATACTGGGACTGTTTGAAAGCGCCGAGCAGCGTCGGAAGGACGCGCGCGACCTGCGTGACATGTTTGAAAAATATGGCGACGACCTGATCGAAATACTGCAGGCGCGTTCCGAAGACACCAAGCTGCGCGATCGCGATCGCAAGCACTGGTCCCGCCTGCTGCGCAAGGCGCGGTCGCAATATAGCTGATCGCGATACCGCAGGCATCAACATCTGATCAGCGTCGCTGATCGAAGCGGCGGCCAATCATCGCGCTGGCGATATTGACCTTCTGGATATCGATCGCACCACCGGCAATTCCCCAGCCCCAGGCGTCGCGCATGCGGCGCTCCATGGGATATTGGGTGGAATAGCCATAGCCGCCCATCAGCTGGACGGCATTGCCGGTGACGCTGCGGGCGATCTGGTTGGCAAAGCACTTGGCCGATGAACTGTCCAGGATCGAGGGCAGCCCCTGGTCGGCGTTGACTGCCGCACGCCAGATCAGCAGCCGTGCCGCCTCGACCTCGATCTGCATCTCGGCCAGCTTCATCTGCACCGCCTGGAAATCGACCAGCGGCTTGCCGAACTGCTGCCGCTCCTGAACATAGGCGAGCACGTCTTCCAGCGCGCCAGAGGCCTGTCCCAGCGCCATGGTGGCATTGCCGCAGCGTTCCAGATCGAACGCTTCCATCAGCTTGGCAAAGCCGCCTGCAGGGACGACGATATTGCCTTCGGGCACGACGCAGTCATCGAAGATCAGGTCGGCGGATGGAACGCCGCGAAAGCCCATCAGCGTTTCCGGCTGGCCGAAGCTGAGGCCGGGCGTCCCCTTTTCGACCAGCACCGCACCGATGCCCTTGGCACCCGGCGCGTCGGACAGCCGCGTATAGACCAGATAGGCGTCCGAATGCCCCCCGCCCGAGCACCAGCGCTTGGTGCCGTTGATCGTCACCTGGCCATCGGCAATGACGCCGCGCGTCGTCAGGTCGGTCAGCGCCGTGCCCGCTGCCGGTTCGGACATCGACACCGCGACGATCATCTCGCCCGCGCAGACCTGCGGCACGATGCGCTGCTTGAGCGCGTCCGGCGCGAAATGCTGGATCGCGCGGACAGGGCCGACACAGGCCTCGAACACGGGAAAGGCGACCGCCGAGCTGATCTTCGCCAGCTCCTCCAGCACGATCAGCGCATCGAGATTGCCCAGGCCCAGCCCGCCCAGCGCTTCGGGTGTGTTGATGCCCAACAGCCCCATTTCGGCATAGCGGCGCACCATGGCGCGGGGTACCGGGCGGTTGTCGCGCTCCAGCTCGGCCGCCAGCGGGACAAGTTCGGCACGTGCAAAACGGCGCACGGTATCGCGCAGCGCGATCTGCTCGTCCGAAAGGTTGAAATCCATCTCCACACCCCGTGTTAATCGTCCGGTTAACAACGGGATGCGGGAGAAACGCCGCCGCGTCAATGCCCAGTTATACCAGGCATGACGCGGCAGCCGTAGCGATCAGTCGCCGGTCAGGATGCGATCGACCAGCTGCTTCACCGTGGGGACGAAGCCATTGGAATAGAACGGATCGGTGCCGAAATTATAGGCGGCATGGCCGGCGAACATCAGGTTCTTGTCCGGGTCCTCGCCATGCGCGATGTTCTGCAGCGCCTTCTGGATGCAGAAGCTGCGCGGATCGGCGAGATAGCCGGTCGAGTTGTTGTCATGGTCCTTCCACGACGAGAACGCGCAGTGCGACAGGCAGCCCATGCAGTCGGTCTGGTCCTTGCGGATTTCGGCGCGCTCTTCGGGCGAGCAGAAGACCAGGGTGTTGTCCGGCGTCTTGAGCGCGGTCGTGAAGCCTTGCGCGTCCCAGCGGCGCGCGCGCTGCAGATCGGCTGGCGCCACCCAGAAATTCTTGCCCTTCACCCCGCAGTCGAGCTGCGACGTATGCTCGCCCGCCATTTCGGTCGAGAACGGAATCTGCCGTTCCGAGCGGGCTTCGAGCGATTGGAGAAAAGGATTGCGGACCGCGCTGGAATAGAATCCCGTCGGGCTGAAGCGCTGCAACAGCACATCGCCTTCCTTGATCTTGGTCAGTTCGTCCTTCCACTTCTGGGGGATCGGGCTTTCCTGGGTCAGCAGCGGACGCGTGCCGTACTGGAACGCGATCTGGCCCAGCTCGGGATTGTCGATCCAGTTTTCCCAGTCGCGCAGATACCAGACGCCGCCGGCCATGATGATCGGAACATCGTCCGAAATGCCCTCGGCGCGCATCGTGTCGCGCAGCGCCTTGACGCGCGGATAGGGATCCTGCGGAACCTTGGGATCTTCGGCATTGGACAGGCCGTTATGCCCGCCCGCCAGCCAGGGGTCTTCATAGACCACCGCTGCCATCAGCTCGCTGACCTTGTGATAGGCGCGTTTCCACAGCGCGCGGAAGGCGCGGGCAGAGCTGATGATCGGCAGGTAATTCACATTATATTGCGCAGCAATTTCGGACAGCTTGTACGGCATGCCCGCACCGCAGGTGACGCCGGCGACCATGCCGCGCGTGCGTTCCAGAATGCCGTGCAGGATCTGCTGCGCGCCGCCCATTTCCCACAGCACATTGATGTTGATCGCACCCTGGCCGCCCGAAATCTCGAACGCGCGCTTCACCTGCGCGACGCCGCCTTCGATGCCGTAGCGGATCAGTTCCTGGTGCCGTTCGGCGCGCGTGCGCCCGTGGTAGATCTGCGGGATGACATTGCCGTTTTCGTCATAGCTGTCGGCGTTTACCGCAGAGACCGTGCCGATGCCGCCTGCTGCCGCCCATGCACCCGAACTTGCATGATTGGTGGCCGAAACCCCCTTGCCACCTTCGATCAGCGGCCAGACTTCACGCCCGCCATAGTTGATCGGCTTCAAACCCTTGAACACGTATTCGCTCCCACTTTGCCCCCGCCGCTATAGTCTTGCTGCACCCAAAAAGCCCCATAAAAACGCCCCGGGCGTTCAGGGCTGGTCGCAGCCCTTGATCTCATTCGGCTTCAACGCCCGACCTTCCGCCTCGAAACGGGCGAAATAGCCTGCGATATCCGGTTTCTCGATAAACTCGACCAGCTTGTAGCCGACCGCCTCGAACTCGCAGAACAGCAGCTTGGGCGGAATGCCATGGCGGTTGGTCGGGCGGTCGACATCGACGACGATGACCTGCCCGCCCTTTTTCAGCGCCGGCCGCAGCCGCGAGATAAAGGCATAAGGCTCGGTCACCTCATGATACATGTGCACCATGAAGATGCGGTCGAAGCTGTTTTCCGGCAGACGCGGATCGTCGATATCGCCGGGCTTGATCGAGACATTGTCCAGCCGCTCGCGCTCGACCCGGGTACCCAGCCGCTTGAGCGCGGCATCATCGATGTCCTGCGCCAGCACGCGTCCCTCGGCCCCGACCCGCTCGGCCAGGCGCACGGTGTAATAGCCGTTGCCCGCGCCGATATCGGCCACCGTCATGCCGGGCGCAACCCCGGCCAGGTCCATGACCTTGGTCGCCTCGTTGCGGTCGTCGCGGGCTTCCTCGTTGGAAAACTCGTTGCTGACAACGCCCGCCACCGGACGGTCGGCGCGGGGAAAGGCGCGCGCGGTCTCGGGCCGGTCGCCCTCATCGCCGGCCGATGGCTGGCAGGCGGCAAGCCATGCCGTTGCCAGCACGATCCAGGTCCGCCGACCGGACCGGTCAGTCGACATCTTCGACGTCCACCTTCTCCCCGGTCACCTTCTGAGACAGCGCCGCTGCCATGAACGGATCGATCGCGCCGTCGAGCACGTCGCCAGGCGATGTCGAGGTGACGCCGGTGCGCAGGTCCTTCACCAGCTGATAGGGCTGCAGCACATAGGAGCGGATCTGATGGCCCCAGCCGATCTCGGTCTTGGCGGCATATTCGCCCGAGGCTTCGGCCTCTCGCTTCTGCAGTTCGGCCTCGTACAATCGCGCCTTCAGCATGTTCATCGCGGTGGCGCGGTTCTTGTGCTGCGAACGGTCGTTCTGGCTGGCGGCGATGATGCCGGTAGGAATATGCGTGATGCGCACCGCCGAATCGGTGGTGTTGACGTGCTGGCCGCCCGCACCCGATGCACGGTACGTATCGATCTTGAGGTCGCTTTCCTTGATCTCGATCTCGATATTGTCGTCGATCACCGGATAGACCCAGACGCTGGAAAAGCTGGTGTGCCGCCGTGCCGAGCTGTCATAGGGCGAGATGCGCACCAGCCGGTGCACGCCGCTTTCGGTCTTGGCAAAACCATAGGCATTCTCGCCCTTGATCAGCAGCGTCGCGGACTTGATGCCCGCCTGTTCGCCCGCATGATAATCGACCAGTTCCACCTTGTAGCCGCGCCGCTCGGCCCAGCGCGAGTACATGCGCTGCAGCATTTCGGCCCAGTCCTGGCTTTCGGTGCCGCCGGCGCCGGCATGGACTTCCAGATAGGTGTCATAGCTGTCGGCTTCACCCGCGAGCAGCGCCTGCACCTTGTCGCGCTCGGCACGTTCGGCCAGCGCCTTCAGGCTGGCGAGCCCCTCGGCGATGGTTTCGTCATCACCTTCGGCCTCGCCCAGTTCGACGAACTCGATCGCATCGGCCATCTCGGCACCGATCTCGTTGACCGTACCGATCGCCTGTTCCAGCCTGCGCCGTTCGCGCATCACCTCTTCTGCGGCCTTGGGATCGTTCCACAACGTCGGGTCCTCGACACGCGCATTCAGCTCGTCGAGGCGACGCAGCGCGCGGTCCCAGTCCAGAAACTTGCGGACCAGCGCCAGCGCGGCGTTGATGGTATCGATATAGGCCTGCCCTTCGGCACGCATGTAGGTCACTCCTGAATAAATCGAGCCGCGCTCTAGCCGATTGCCGGGCAATCGCAAAGCCCCGCGCGCCAAAGCCGATTGATCTTGGCCTGCAAGCGCCTAGATTGATGAACATGCACGGTACACCCGGCCCGGTCACCATCGATCTCAACATGCTGATGCGGGCCTATGCCATCGGCATTTTCCCCATGGCCGATGCGCGCGACGATGTCGATGTCTTCTGGGTCGAGCCGGAAATGCGCGCGATCCTGCCGCTGGACGGCTTCCGCTTTGCCAAGTCGCTGAAAAAGGTGGTGCGCCAGGATCGGTTCACCGTCACCTGCAACCGCGCCTTTGCCCGCGTCATCGCGCTGTGCGCAGAATCTGCCGAGGGGCGAGAACAGACCTGGATCAACCGCACGATCGAGGCGAGCTTCATCGCGTTGCACAAGCAGGGCCGCGCGCACAGCGTGGAATGCTGGCGCGATGGCGAGCTGGTCGGTGGGCTGTACGGGGTCGAGATCGGTCGTGCCTTTTGCGGCGAGAGCATGTTCAGCCGCGCCACCGATGCCAGCAAGGTGGCGCTCGCCTGGCTGGTGGCGGCGATGCGCAAGGGCGGGCTCGAACTGCTCGATTGCCAGTTCATCACCCCGCACCTGGCATCGATGGGCGCGATCGAGCTGCCCCAGTCGGACTATCTCAAGCTGCTCAACAAGGCGATCTGCAATTCGCCTTATGCCCCGCCGCGCGTGCAGCGGCCGCATCCGGTCACCCCGGGGCTTTATTCGGTATCGGTCGACGGGGTTGCAGGGGCCGGAGCCGAATCGGGGATGGTCGCAGGATTTGCCGCATTGGCCGGAGCCGAGGCGGTTGGTGCCGCCGACGCGCCGCCCTTGCCGTCTTCATCAGCGGGCGCATCTTCGCCCGGATATTCCATCGCGCAGTTCTTGACCCAGACGTCGTAGATCGGGTGCTCGACCACGTTGAGCGACGGCGATTCCTTGAACACCCAGCCGGAAAACACCCGTTTCCACACCGGGTCGGACGAACGGGTTTCGCGCTCCTGCACCAGCAGCTGCACAAAGGCCCCGGTTTCGGGCACCTGTTCCCAAGGCGCGGTGCGCTCGCAGGCGGACAGGCGGACGATCGCATTGCCGATGCGGCGCGATTCGCCGGGCTTCATTTCCAGATCACGGGTCTCGCCGTTGCGCTTGTTGAGCAGCGCGATGGTAGCCACGCGCTGTGCCATCGGCGTGGCATCGCCAGGTGCTGCCTGAACAGGGGGCGGCGTGGTGTTGCGGATGGCCACCGGCTTGGTCGCGGCCCGCTGCGCGGGCTTCAGTAACCGGTCGCCAAACTGCAAGCCGGCATAAACGCCCGCCCCTGCGAGCGCGGCGATGACAATGAGGATGGCGATGATTCGCCCGCGAGTCACGCCTCGGGCGTCCACGCTTCATAATCGCCGGTCGCAGCGGCGCGGACGCCTCCGCGCTCCAGCGCGCCGGCGGGCCGATAGGCGGCGGTCGTGCCGGTCAGGTTGGGGACATAGTCCTTTTCCCAGATGCGCGGCGGCGGCAGATGGCTTTCGGGAATGGCGTCATAGCTGTGGTGCAGCCAGCCGTGCCATTCGGAAGGAACACGGCTCGCATCATTGGCACCCTTGTAGAGCACCCAGCGACGCTCCTTCTGGCCCTTTTTGGGCTTGGAGCGGAAATAGGTGTTGCCCTGATGGTCTTCGCCGACCTTCTCGCCGTTCAGCGCGCTGAACAGATGCGTACCGACGGTCGCGCCGTCCCACCAGGTGAAGATTTTTGCCAATAGTCCCATGGCTGCCCGCTTAATGCCTGGGAACAGAAAGGGGAAGATGCTTTTGCAGCGAAAAGCACGGGCCGACACGGCTTTACATGGCCCGGAAAGAGGCGAAGCGGGACGGCAGTGCCATCCCGCTTCTATCCGTTGGTGCGACCCGCCGGGATCTGTGGGACCGGGGCGACTGGGCCCCGGCGATCAGGTTCAGCCCGCCAGCGCCATCTGCTTGTCGGAGACAAGCCGGTGCATCGCCTTTTGCAGCTTCTCGAAAGCGCGCACCTCGATCTGGCGAACGCGTTCGCGGCTGACATTATAGACCTGGCTCAGCTCTTCGAGCGTCTTGGGTTCATCAACGAGACGACGCTCGTTCAGGATGTGCCGCTCGCGCTCGTTCAGCGATTCCATCGCTTCACCGAGCAGCTTGTGGCGAATCTCGGCCTCTTGCGCGTCGGCGACCGCAGCGTCCTGAAGCGGAGCGTCATCGGTCAGCCAATCCATCCACTGGCCGTCGCCATCCTCGCGCATCGAGACGTTCAGCGACGCATCGCCACCCATCGCCATGCGGCGGTTCATGTTGACGACTTCGGTTTCCGACACGCCCAGCTTTGTCGCGATGGTCTTCACATCGTCGGGGTGCAGATCGCCATCCTCGAACGCACGCAGGTTGTTCTTCATCCGGCGCAGGTTGAAGAACAGCTTCTTCTGCGCCGCAGTGGTGCCCATCTTCACGAGGCTCCAGCTGCGCAGGATATATTCCTGGATCGATGCCTTGATCCACCACATCGCATAGGTGGCCAGGCGGAACCCGCGATCGGGCTCGAATTTCTTCACGCCCTGCATCAGGCCGATATTGCCTTCGGAAATCAGTTCGCTGACCGGCAGACCATAGCCGCGATAACCCATCGCGATCTTCGCCACGAGGCGCAGATGCGAGGTCACCAGCTGCGCAGCGGCTTCAGGGTCCTGATGTTCCTGATAGCGCTTGGCCAGCATATATTCCTGCTCGGGCTTGAGCAGCGGATATTTGCGAATTTCGGTGAGGTAACGGTTCAGGCTAGCCTCGCCACCAAGGGCGGGGATCGTTGCCGGGACACTTCTGGTCGCGCTCATTTTTTCCCTTTCTGCCAATCCGTTATGCGGGCCTCGATGGAGCACCCTTCATGGGGATCGCATTTCGACTTGCAACCTAAACACGCAATCTATCCAAAAGTTCCGCCATGTCGGCCGGAATCGGACTAAAAAAGTCGCATTCAGATCCAGTCACCGGATGTATAAACCCCAGCCGTTGGGCATGCAATGCCTGGCGGCGGAAATCCGCGCCTTTCAGCAGGTCGCGCAGGGCTTTGGGCGGGCGCGAATAGAGCGGATCGCCGAGCAGCGCATGGCCGATACTGGCCATGTGAACGCGCACCTGGTGGGTCCGGCCGGTCTCCAGCCGACACTCGATCCGCGTGGCATCCTTCAGCCTTTCCTCGCTGGTGAAATGGGTGACGGCATGCTTGCCGCGCCCCTCACCCACCATTGCCATTTTCTTGCGATCATGATCGGATCGGCCGATATTGCCGCGTACGGTGCCGTTGGCGGGGCTCGGCCGGCCCTGCACGATCGCGACATAGCGGCGGTTGATCGAATGTTCGGCAAATTGGGCAGCCAGGCCCAGATGCGCGGCATCGGTCTTGGCCACCACGAGCAGCCCGGACGTGTCCTTGTCGATCCGGTGCACGATCCCGGGCCGCGCCACGCCGCCAATGCCCGAAAGCTGGCCCGCACAATGGTGCAAAAGCGCGTTGACCAGCGTGCCATCGGCATGGCCTGCGGCTGGGTGCACCACCAGCCCGGCGGGCTTGTCGACCACCAGCAGGTGTGCATCCTCGAACACGATGTCGAGCGCGATGGCCTGTGCCTCGGCGTCGAGCGGCTGCGCCTCGGGCACGCGGATCGCATAGCGCATACCGGCAGCGAGCTTGACCGAGGGACGGCTGGCGACCTTGCCGTCCAGCTCCACCGCCCCCTCCAGGATCAGCGCCTTGATCCGCTCGCGCGACAGTTCGGGTTCGATCAGCGCCAGCCCGGCATCGATCCGCTGGCCGACAGCGGATTCCGGCACTCTGCCCGCCCGGGTGTTGCCACCATCTGCACTGCCACTGGATTGCCCACCGTTCATCGCTATGATCTGGCCGATGCCGGTCCTGCTTTCAAGCGCGCTCCACGATCAATTGCTGGCCGAGGCCGCGAGCGCGCATCCGTTGGAATGCTGCGGGCTGCTGCTGGGCGATGCCGGGGCAATCACCCATGTCCGCCCCTGCACCAATGTGGCCGATGCCCCGTCCGACACGTTCGAGATCGATCCGGCAGCGCTGATCGCGGCGGAACGCGCGATGCGCAGCGGTGGCCCCCACATCATCGGCTATTATCATTCGCACCCCAATGGCCGCGCCGAGCCTTCCCCGCGCGACGCGGCGAGCGCGGCCCCTGACGGCAGGCTGTGGCTGATCATCGCAGGCACCAAAATCACAGCATGGCGCGCGGCAGCTGGCGGCTCGGTGCACGCAGCGTTCGACGCGGTGGACATCGCCCCGCCTGCCCCATGACTGGCACTGCTCGCCGCCGGCGTTACACGATGGTGCATTAAGGCTTGAACCTGTGCGGCATTTTCGCCACATCGGCCCGACACGGCCCCGCCGTTATTTGCGCATTTCTTCCCGATCATCGCCACAAAGGCCAGTCCCCGCTTATGCCCAGCACCACGGACCTGAACGAAACCGAACTTGCCAGCCTGTTGTGTTCGCGGCTGTGCCACGATCTGCTCAGCCCGATCGGTGCGATGAACAACGGGCTCGAGCTGCTGGCGGACGAAACCGATCCGGAAATGCGAGCCCGCTGCATCGAGCTGCTGACCGACAGCGCCCGCGCATCGGCGAACAAGCTCAAGTTCTTCCGCCTCGCCTTTGGTGCGGCCGGTGGTTTTGGCGACAAGGTCGATGTCAGCGAACCGCGCCAGCTGATCGAAGGGCTGGTTGCCGACAAGCCGCGGGTCGAGCTGCAATGGCATGTGCCCAGCGCGATGCTGGCCAAGCCTGCGGTCAAGGTGCTGCTCAACCTCGCGCTGATCGGCCTTGATGGCCTGGTGCGTGGCGGGCAGCTGATCATCGCGGCGGAAGAGCAGGACGGTCAGTGCGAGATCGCGGTCAACGCCACCGGACCCAAGGTCGTGATCGACGAGACGCTGGCGCACGCCCTGCAAGGCGATATGGCCAGCGCGATGCTGAGCCCGCGCACCGCGCCCGCTTTCATGATCGAACGGATCGCGCGCGCCAATGGCGGCACCATCCAGCTGGCCGCGACACCCGAATCGCTGATCATCGGGGCGATGCTGCGCGTCTGATCGGCTGGCCGCATCGTCGGCCGCGCAACCTGATCTTAACCATATTCAGCGCACACCGTCCGCCAGCGCATGCGGACGGTGACGATGGACGACCTGATTCAGGAATTTATTGCTGAGACCCGCGAAACGCTGGACGCGTTGGCCAGCGAGCTGGTGCTGTGGGAGCAAGACCCCAGGGACAGCGCCCGGCTGGACAGCATTTTCCGCTTCGTCCACACCGTCAAGGGCAGCTGCGGCTTCCTCAACCTGCCCCGTTTCGAGCGGCTGAGCCACGCTGCCGAGGACGTGCTCGCCCAGGTGCGCGATGGCTCGCGCGAACCTTCGGCGCCGCTGGTCGATGCGGTGCTGGGGATCATCGACCGGATCGGCGAACTGATCGTGGTGATGGAAACCGGCGAGGCCCTGCCCGACAGCACCGATGCCGACCTGATCGCCGCGTTGAACCGCGATGTGACCGCCGCCGCGCCCGAAGTCGAACTGCCGATCGAAAACAGCAGGACCGATCTCGATCTGACACGACGGCAGGCAGTGGTCCGGTCGATCCGCGTGCCGCTGGAACTGATCGATCATCTGATGAATGGCGTGTCCGACATGGTGCTGGCGCGCAACGAGGTCGCCCGCTGCCTGCGCGACGAGCAGAACGGTACCAGTCTGGAAAACGCCTTCGAGCGGCTGTCGTCGTGCATTGCCGACATGCGCGACGCGATCGGCCAGACGCGGATGCAGCGCATCGACCGCATATTTTCCCCCCTCCCCCGGCTGGTGCGTGATCTTTGCGCGGATCTGGGCAAGCTGGTGGACCTGCGCACATCGGGCAGCAATGTCGAGCTGGACCGCGAGATGATCGAGATGATCCGCGATCCGCTGACCCATATCATCCGCAATGCCATCGACCATGGCATCGAAATGCCCACGGCAAGGCGGCTGGCGGGCAAGCCCGAAACCGGCCGGCTGAGCATCGCCGCACGCCAGTCGGGCAATCAGATCCTGATCGAGATTGCCGATGACGGGCGCGGCATCGACACCGACCGGCTGGTCGCGCGGGCGCTTTCGGCAAAGGTCCGCAGTACGGCGGAAATCAACGCGCTGAGCGAACGCGCCCGGCTGGAGCTGATCTTCGCGCCCGGCCTGTCGACAGCGGATCATGTCACCGCGATTTCCGGCCGCGGTGTCGGCATGGACGTTGTGCGGTCGAATATCGAGCGCATCGGCGGATCGATCGATCTGGAAAACACCCCCGGCAAGGGCCTGCGCGTCATCCTGCGCGTACCGCTGACGCTGACCATCATCCCGTGCCTGACGGTGCGGGCCGGCGGACAGGAGTTCGCGATGCCGCGTTCGGCGATCCGCGAAATCCTGTTCGACAACAACAGCCAGGTCCGCATTCAGCAGGTCGGCGGCAGCGACCTTGCCTATATTCGCGGCGAATGCCTGCCTTATGTCGCGCTGGAAACGCTGCTGGGGCTCGATCCCGATGCTGCTCCTCAGGCGCGCTATCGCACCATCATCACGGTCAATGCCGCGTCGGACCTGCGCTACGCATTGTCGGTAGAGGCGGTGATCGATCACGAGGAATTGGTCGTGCGCCCCGGCGCACCGGTGATCATGGCCGATGGGCTTTATGCGGGCACCACCTTGCCGGACAATGGCCGCCCGATGCTGCTGCTCGATCCCCTGGGCCTGGCACATCGCGCGCGGCTCAACGAACTTCCCCGGTCCGACCAGAGCCTGACCGACGAGACCGAAGCTGCGGCATCAGCCGATGGCGGCTCGGCGCTGCTGTTCCAGGAACCGGGAGGCCATCTGCGCCTGATCCCGCTGACTGCCGTCGAACGCGTCGAGGATGTGGACAGCCGCAGGCTTGCGATAGCAGCAGGCCAGGTCCGCCTGAGCATCGATGGCGAGAGCCGGCCGGTGATCGGCCTTTCCGCGCTACCGACAGAACCCTTTGCCAAGCTGCTGCACCTGACCGATGGGCGGTTGCAGGCGCTCTATGCCGTGGACGATGTGATCGACATCGTTCGCCTGCCCTCGCGCGTCGAACCCGCTCCGCAGCCCGGATTGATCGGCGGCATCGCGCTGATAGGCGATCTGCAGCTGGAAGTGCTCGACGTGCACTGGATCTTCAGCGTTCTGCTGGGCGCACCGCCCGAAACCGATCGCCCCGCCTGCCGCCTGATCGGTCAGGACGATCCCTGGACGCGCCATATCCTGGCTCCTCTGGTCGCCGCAGCGGGATATCGCCCGGTGATGTCGAGTATCGATGATGCGGCAGAAGGCGATGCGGTGATCAGCATCATCGTCGGCGACACAGCGCCTGCCCCCGCTTCGCTGCGCGGACAGGTGATCCGGCTGAGCGATACGCTATCGGCTGCCACGGCCGATGGCGACGTCATCTACCGCTATGACCGCGCGGCGCTGCTGGGGCGCCTGATCGCAGGCCAGAAAAGGCAGAGCGCATGAAGGACCTGTATCTCATCGCGGTGATCGCGGGCGAGACGGTCGCCATTCCGTCCGAGCGGATCGACAGCGTCGTCAAGGTCCGCGAATCGGTGCCGGTGCCGTCTGCCGCGCCATTTATCTGCGGCCTGTTTGCCCTGCGCAGTCGGGTGCTGACGCTGATCGACTGCCAGTATTTCGTCACCGGCGAGCCTGCCGAACTGATCTCGGGCCAGCCGGCGATCGTCGTCAATATCGGCGGCTGCTGCTATGGATTGCTGGTTGATGACGTGCTCGACGTCATCCCCATCCGCACGCCCACATTGCCGCTGCCCAGCCAGCTGCCCGCAGGATGGAGCGAGATAGGCCGATCATTGCTGGAGCTCGACGGCGAGACATTCCTGCTGATCGATCCCGATTACATGGTGAACCCCTCGACGCGCCGCGCCGCATGACGGGCCATGTTTTGCAACAAACGTTTGCCAGCGATGGCCGCCGTTAAGCTGCTGATTACCAATCGGCCATAAGATCGAACATCGGCGCATATGCCGCAGGGAGGCCGCTTTGATGAAAACGTGTCTGGTCGTCGACGACAGCAAGGTGATCCGCAAGGTTGCGAGGCACATTCTGGAAACGCTCGATTTTGCCGTGACGGAAGCCGCCGATGGCAGCGAGGCGCTGGAGCATTGCGGCCGAGCCATGCCCGATGTCGTGCTGCTCGACTGGAACATGCCCGTGATGGGCGGCATGGAATTTCTCTGCGCGCTGCGCAAGGAACAGGGCGGCCATCACCCCAAGGTCGTCTTCTGCACCACCGAAAACGGTCGCGGCCATATCCAGGCGGCGATCGAGGCGGGAGCGGACGAATATGTCATGAAGCCCTTTGACCGCGAAACCCTGCACAGCAAGCTGCAAATCGTCGGCTGCGCCTGACCTGCAGCGCGAGGGGGGTAGCGACGTCATGACAGGGCCCAGACAGGGGACAGCCGTGCGGCGGGAGCCCTTGCGGTCCGCGAGCCAAGCGGTGGACAGCCGCGTGCTGATCGTCGATGACAGCCTGGTCACCCGGTCGATCCTGCAACGCATCGTGGAATCGCTGCCCGGCCTCGAACTGGCCACCAGCGTCGCATCGGCAGCAGCTGCGCTCGCCTTTCTGCAGAACGGCACGACCGACATCATCATCCTGGATATCGAGATGCCTGGCCGCAACGGTCTGGAGGCGCTTCCGGACCTGCTCGCCGCCAGCCATCATGCGCGTATCCTGGTGCTGTCATCGCATTGCGGCGATGGCGCGCCCGCATCGCTCAAGGCACTGGCGCTCGGGGCGAGCGACACGCTCGCCAAGCCCGAGCGGCAATTCTATTCGCAGGATTTCATCCAGGCGCTCCACCAGCGGCTGCAGTTGCTCAGCGAAGACCGGCTGACCCGGCACACGGCGGTGCCGGTGGTGCTGACCCGGCCGGTCAACCTGCCCTGCCCGCTCCAGTGCATCGCGATCGGATCGTCGACCGGCGGCATCCCGGCCATTCACACGCTGCTCAGCGCGCTCGACCCCCGGGTCGATGCGCCTATCCTGATTACCCAGCATCTGCCCGCCGAGTTCATGCCGCATTTCGTGCGGCATATCGATGAACTGGGCCTTCGCCCGGTCAGTCTGGCGACGAACGGCATGCCGCTCAAGCGCGGGCATATCTATTGCGCGCCGGGCGACGCGCATCTGGGGCTGGAACGCGCCGACGGGCAGGTGCGCATCGCGCTGCTGCGCGAGTGGCCGGCCAGCGCCTACAAGCCCTCTGTCGATCCGATGCTGGAAGCGGTCGCACGCTGTTTCGGCAGCAGCGGCGCTGGCGTGATGCTGAGCGGCATGGGCTCTGACGGACTGGCAGGCGCCCGCGCGCTCGCAGAGGTCGGTGCCCCCATCTATGTGCAGGACATCGAAACCAGCACCGTCTGGGGCATGCCGGGCAGCGTCGCGCGCGCAGGCCTTGCCAGCGTGGTTCTGCCCCCTGCCGGGATCGCCCGGTTCATTGCCGATTGCTGGCTGGAGGACGCATGATCCACGCTCAACCCGCCACCGATGCCACCCGCATCCTTGCCGGTCTGCTGGAAACCCGCACGGGACAGCAGATCGCACCCAGCCGCTATTGGCGCATCCAGTCGGCGCTTGCGCCGCTGCTCAAACAGCATGCCATCCCCGACCTCGAGGCACTGGTTGCGGTGCTTTCCGATGCCGAGAACGAGAAGCTGCTGCAGGAATCGCTTGAGCTGATGCTCAACAACGAGAGCTTCTTCTTTCGCGACATAGCGCTGTTCGCCACCTTGCGGTCGGAAGCCTTTCCGGTGCTGCGCGAACGCCGGGCACAGCGCAAATCGCTGCGCATCTGGTGCGCGGGCACATCGACCGGGCAGGAAGCCTATTCGGTAGCGATGCTGATCGAAAATGAGCGCGAGCACTGGGCCGACTGGAATGTCGAAATCGTCGGCACCGACATTTCGGCCTCGGTCATCGCCCGCGCAAGATCGGGGCGCTACAGCCAGTTCGAAATCCAGCGCGGCCTGTCTGTCGACTATATGCTGCGCTATTTCACCCAGGACGGCGATGACTGGGTGATCGATCCGCGGCTGCAGCAGATGGTGCGCTTCCAGGAGGAGAATATCCTCAAGCCCCGCACCGATCTTGGCCGTTTCGACATCATCCTGTGCCGCAACGTGCTGATGTACTTTGCGCCCGAAACCCGCGCGATTGCCTATTCCAAGCTGGAACGCTCGCTGGAGGACGATGGCCTGCTGATGCTGGGCGCGGCCGAAACGGTGATGGACCAGACCGAGCTGTTTTCGGCCACGCGCGAAATGCGCGGGCTCTATTGCAAGGCGCTTCCCGGACGCACCGGCCTCTCGGCCTTGCCTCCCCCCCTGTCCTGAGCTTTTTTGAAGCCTGACCCTTCGCAGGTGCAGCAAGGTGCTGTTCTGCACCGGCATTTGCCCTATGCCAGCGCGCATGCAGCCCGATTCGCACCCTGAAGACCTGCCCGAACGCGGCTTTGGACGGCTCGACTGGGCCGTGGCCGTGATGATGATGCTGCTCTGGGGCTTCAACATCATCGCGATGAAATCCGCCGTGGACAGCGCCGGCGCGCTGCCTGGGGCGTTCCTGCGCCAGGCGATCGTCGCGCTGGTCTGCCTGCCTTTCCTGCGCATCGTGCCTGGCCGGATGAAACTGATCGGCCTGCTCGGCGTCCTGAGCGGCGGCCTGTTCTATGTCGCGGTCGGGCTGTCGCTCAAGGTCAGCAACAATGTCAGCGCGCTCGCCATCGCTGGCCAGCTTGGCGTGCCCTTTTCGCTGATCCTCGCTGTCATCTTCCTCAAGGAGAAGATCGGCGTGCCGCGCCTGATCGGGATCGTCCTGGCGCTGTTCGGCGTGGTCCTGCTGGTGTTCGATCCCTCGGCGGGCAAGGAGCTGCCCGCGATCGCGATATCCGCCGTGGGCAGCCTGATCTGGGCCACTGCGACGCTGATCCAGCGCAATCTGGGCGGCATCGGCGTGCTCAATATCAGCGGCTGGCTGGGGTTGATCGGATCGCTGGTGATCCTGCCCTTTGCCTTGCTGCTCGAGCCGAACGGCATGGCAAAACTGCCGCACCTGACCGCCGAGACCTATGCCTGGACCGCCTATGCCGCGATCGGATCGAGCATCGGCGGCCATGGTGCGATGGTCTGGCTGCTGCAGCGGCACAGCGTTTCGACGGTCAGCCCGCTCACCATCCCGACCCCGGTCATCTCGGTCGCCTTTGCCACCTGGTGGTTCGGCACCCCGCTGACGCCGCTGATGATTGCAGGCGGATTGATCGCGTTGGCAGGCGTCTCTATCGTGGCCGTCCGCAACGCCCAGAAGGCGCGCGAGCTCGCCAAGGCGCGGCTGATGAAGGAAGGGACCAGATCTTGATCGACACCCCGTCGCCGAACTTTGACGAGCGCAAGCTGCCGATCACCATGCTGGTGCTGCACTATACCGGCATGGAGGACGCCCCTTCTGCGATCGATTGGCTCGCCAATCCGGCCAGCAAGGTGTCCGCGCACTATGTCGTGACAGAGGATGGCCAGATCATCCGCATGGTCGAGGAATCGGGGCGCGCCTGGCATGCGGGCCGATCGCACTGGCGCGGCATCACCGATGTGAACAGCGCCAGTATCGGCATAGAGATCGTCAATCCCGGCCATGAATTCGGCTATCGCCCTTTCCCCGAAGAGCAGATGTCCGCGCTGATCCCGCTCGTCGCCGATATTGTCGACCGGTATAATATCCCGCGTGCCAATGTCGTGGGCCACAGCGACATCGCGCCGGCACGCAAGCAGGATCCGGGCGAACTGTTCGACTGGCAAAGGCTGGCGCGGGTGCGCCTGGCGCTGCCGATCCCCGATGGGCGGCTGGTCGATCCCTATTGGAGCGATGGGGCTTTCATGCTCGCGCTCGAACGCTTCGGCTATGACATCTCTGATGGCCGCGCGGCGACCACCGCCTTCCAGCGGCGCTGGCGGCCCGGCACCATCACCGGCGAGATCGACGGCGAATGCCGCGCCATCCTGTTCGCGCTGCTGCTGGACCGGGACGCAGGGCGCACGCGCTGATTGCGCTCACCCCCATTCCGCGCTAGGCCGCGCGCAGCCAGAGGGTCGGGCAGCCGCGGGTCATGCAAATGGCGCGAGGAAAGTCCGGGCTCCACGAAACAGGGATGCCGGGTAACGCCCGGCGGGGGCGACCCCAGGGACAGTGCAACAGAAAGCAGGTTGCCCAAGGCTTCGGCCCGGTAACATTGAAAGGGTGCGGTAAGAGCGCACCGCGCGGCCAGCAATGGTTCGCGGCACGGTAAACCCCATCCGGAGCAAGACCGAATAGGGGCGGATTTGGCGATACGGTTTCCGCTTGTCGGAGGCGCGTCCCAGGGGAGTTTCGGCCCCTTGCCGCCCGGGTTGGTTGCTTGAGCGGTGCAGCAATGCCCCGCCTAGAGGAATGGCTGCCCATGACCGGCAACGGTCAGGACAGAACCCGGCTTACAGACCCTCTGGCGATTTTGCGATTTTGTGGATGATGAAAACGGCCTCGGGCCGGTCGTGCTCAGAGCGAGGCGAGCACCAGCTTGGACGGCACCGAATAATCGATGGCGGCGGGCGACTGCTCCAGCTCTTCCAGGTCGCACTGCGCAAAATCCTGCGCCGCATCGCCGCCGGCATAAGCCTGCGAGCCGAGCACGAACGTCGCCATCATCGCGATGGAGAGCATGGCTGCGAACATCAACTGGCGGCTCATCAACGGATTCCCTGAAACGTCTTCAATTGCAATCTATGCTGCGAATGCGAGATAGATAGCCGATCAATGCTTTCAAGACCCTTAGCGTTCGACAAACGACATCGCGGGTCGATGAAGCGAGCGGGGCGTTGCGGGATGCAGAGCCAGGCTGTAGCTTTCCAGCACACGGTCAGGGGTACAGGCATGGGCGGCAAGGCGGGGATTTGGCGGATTGCATTGGCGGGCGGGGCGCTGGCGCTGATGGCGGCATTGCCGGGGACAGCCCTTGCACAGGCACCTGCCGCCAAGGCCGATGCCGGGCGCAAGGAGTGCGGCCAGCCGGCGCAGAACCAGCGGGTAGCCCTGCTGATCGGCAATGGCGGGTATGACGGCGCCGATTGGGACAGCCTGGCGAACGCCGGCAATGATGTCGAGCGGCTGTGCGACGTCTTTGCCAAGGCCGGCTTCCGCGTCATCCGGCTGGTCGATGTCGATGCTGCGTCGGCACGGGCGGCGATTGACGAATTTGCCGACCTGTCCGGCAATGCGGACACGGCGCTCGTCTATTATGCCGGGCATGGCTTCGAATTTGGCGGAGAAAACTATCTCGTCCCGGTCGATGCCCCGCGCTACGCCAGCAAGAACGGCCTGGGCGAGCATTTCCTGCCGCTGGAATCGGTGATGGGCGCCGCCAGGGCCAAGCGCTTCAACCTGTTCTTTCTCGATGCCTGCCGCTCATTCGATGCCGTTGTCGAATTGACCGATCTGGATCCGGGCGGGCGTGACGGGGCGGTCGGCACCATCGGCCTGCCACGCGGCGGCAAGGGCGTGGTGTTCTACTCCACCGTCAAGGGCAGCCCGGCGCTGGACGATGCCCCGCCAAAGGCCGACGCGATCAGCCCGTTTGCCGCCGCTATCGCCAAGCATACCGGAACGCCCGGGCTGGAGCTGGACCAGTATCTCAAGATCGTCGCCCGCGACGTGGAGGAGCGGACCAAGCCGGTGATCGATCCGGCGCAATATCCTGTCCGCTATGGGCAGTTCCGCGAGGATTTCTTCCTGATGCCGATGCCCGACCCTGCAAGGTCACGGACCGGGGCACCGCGCGGCGGCGCAGCGGCGGCGCTCGCCATGGCCCTGCCGCAAATGACCAGTGTTCTTGCCGCACTGACGCTCGACCGGCTGGCGGTGGAGGACGAACCCTATATCGTCGGCAACCTGCTGACCCAGGCCCGGCTGGGCGACATTCTGTTGGCGGCGCGGCAGTCCAATGACCCGGTCGCACAATATCTGCTGGGCTATATGATGGAATTCGGGGTCGGCATTAACAAGAACCTGCCCGCCGCGCGCCAGTGGCTGGAGAAATCGGCGGCGCAGGGTCATCCTGCAGGACAACTCGAACTGGCCTATTTCCTGCGCAACAACGTGCCTGAAGAGGCTGCGCGGGCGCGTGAACTCTACGAACTTGCCGCGGCGCAGGATTATGCCAAGGCCAAGTCGCATCTGGGCGACCTTCTGATCGTCGAGGCGCGGGGTGAGCGCGATCCCGCCAAGGTGGCAGCGTTGAAGGCACGGGCGCGGAGCCTGTTCCTGCAGGCGGCCGAAAAGGGCCATCCCTTCGCGATGTTCGCGCTCGGCGCGCATACGGGCGACCAGGCAACATCCCAGCGGCTGCTGAACGCGCTGGCCGCCAAAGGCAATCGCGAGGGCGACCATTGGCTGTGCGAACTCGCCTATTTCCGCAACGAACTGGCGGGTACGGACGCCGAGCGCCACTGCACCCGCGGCGCGAGCGGCGGGTTTTCCGGATCGCAATTCCTGCAGGCCCGGCGCTATGCCGACGGCCTGGGTGTCCCACGCTCTGCCAGAGAAGCCGACTACTGGGCGCGGCTGGCACTGTCGCACAAGGAGCTCGACCCCGGCAGGCGCGGCGTGCTGGCCAGTATCGTCTTGCCGGAATGAGGGAAGCCTCTAGCCCTGTGGGCTTGTGATGGCTAGATGACAGCGCATGGCAGGCAGACGATCTACCGACTGGGGTTTCCCGCGCTGGCGGGGCTATGGCGCTTCGCGTGAGGCGCAGCAGGTGCGGATGTGCGATCGGCATGGCTGCGATCAGCCGGGCAATTGCCCTGCCCCCAAATCCCCGAACAGCCCTGATCGCTGGTATTTCTGCGAGCGCCACGCCGCCGAATACAACCAGGGCTGGGACTATTTTGCCGGCCTCGACAAGGAAGAGGCGGCGGCGCGCGCCGCCGAGGAACAGCGCGATAATTCGGGCTATCGCGAATCCGCCTTTCACGGCTGGACGGGTTCTGGCGACGGATCGCGCAGCCGCGACGAGATGCGCGCGCTCGATGTGCTCGAATGCGATGTGCATGCCGAGTTCGAAGAGGTGAAAAAGGCCTATCGCCGCCTCGCCAAGGCCAATCATCCCGATACCAACCAGGGCGACAAGGAGGCCGCCGTGCGCTTCCAGGCGATCCAGGCGGCCTATGCGGTATTGCGCAGCGCCGAGGAGCGAAAGACCTGGAAGGGCGTGTAATCACGCCGCCTCATCCCTATCTGCTCGCCCATGAAAACCGAAATCCGCGCCAACTGGTCGCATGCGCTGCTGGTGTGCAAGAAGTGCCAGAAACGCGCCAAGGCCAGCTTTGGCCCCGAAGGCGACCGTTCGCTCGCCAAGGCGCTGAAGCGCCGCCTGCCCGCCGGAAAGGGCCGCAAGGCGCGGCTGGGCGTGGTCGAAGTACCGTGCCTCGACATCTGCCCGAAAAAGGGCGTGGTGCTGATCGACACGCGCCATCCCGATCGCTGGCAGATCGTGCGCGAGGACGCCGATATCGACCGGCTCGCAGAAGACCTGAGCGCCTAAGCAAAAGGACCCCTCCCGTCGCCGGGAGAGGCCCCTTGCAAGGCGCACGATGCGTGCGTCTGGTTCAGGTCAGGCCTTAGCGGCAGTTGACCCGGCTGCGATCGATCGCACGACCTGCGGCTGCGCCACCCAAGCCACCGACAACGGCACCCAGCGTCTTGTCGCCGCGACCTGCAATCTCGTTGCCGAGCAGAGCGCCGACACCTGCGCCGACCAGCAGGCCGGTCGTGCCGTTGCTGCGCTGGCAGCGATAGCGGCCATCTTCACCGCGCCAGTAGCGACCCTCGTAACGGGCCTGGCGGCGCGCATCGCGGCGGCCTTCACGATAGGCACGGCGTTCGCCACGGTCGAACTGCGCAACATCCTGCGAATAGAAATTGGTCGAAACCGGCAGGGCAGCAGGAGCTGCGGGCGCGGGGTTCAGAAATGCGGCAGCGCTGGCAAGGGCAAGAGTAAACATGGTTTGTCTCCACAAATTGCTCCGGACGTTTGGCCCGGCTCGAAGCTAACAACATTCATCCTCGCAGCCAGTTTCATGAACAGATGACAACGTGCCCGATTCCGGTCGTTTCACCGATGAAGCGAGCCATTACAGCGACGAACCGTGAAAACACTTGCAACGTTCCGCTGTCTTATCCATATAAGACACATGCTGAACATCCTCTCCATTCTCGTCGGGATCGTGGCCCTGCTGCTCGCCATCCCTGCCTTCATCCCGCTGCTGGGCGCGCTCAACTGGCTGATCGTGCCGATCGCGCTGGTCGGGGTTTTGCTGGGCTTCCTGTCCAGCAGCAACACCGGACGCAATCTGTGCCTTATCGTGCTGGTGGTGTGCATCATACGGCTTTCGCTGGGCGGCGGCATTATCTGACCCGCGCATGCGCGGCACTCGCGCGCTCGCACGGTCCGGATTGCCGTTTTCCGTCATCTGCGAGCCGTGACATGTTTCATTTCGCGCGAAATCACTCTACCCCGCCGCGATGAGCGGTGACACCAAGCGACTGAACGGCCTGCCCGAGGCGGTGGGAGCCTATACGATCTGGGGCTTCATGCCGCTGTTCTTCAAGCAGTTGCAGGGCATTTCCCCGGTGGAGATCGTCGCGCACCGCGTGATGTGGTCGGTGATCCTGGTGCTGGCGATCCTTTGGGCGCGCAAGAGCCTGGGCGAGTTTCGCAGCGCGATCACCGATCCGCGCACCCGGCGCTTCATGCTGGCCAGCACGACGCTGATCGCGGGCAACTGGCTGATCTATATCTGGGCGATCACCAACGAGCACATCCTGGCCGGGAGCCTGGGCTATTACATCAATCCGCTGATCAACGTGGCGCTGGGCGTCGTGTTTTTCAGCGAACGGATGAACCGCACGCAGCTGATCGCGATCACGCTGGCGGCGGCGGGCGTGCTGGTGCTGGCGAGCGAATCGCTCGCCTCGATCTGGATCAGCCTGTCGCTTGCGGGCACCTTCGGCCTCTATGGCATGGTGCGCAAAATGGCCCCGGTCGGATCGCTGCCGGGCCTGGCCTGTGAAACCGTGCTGATGCTGCCCTTTGCGATCGGCTATGCGATCTGGGCGCATCTGTATGACCCGACGCCCGGCTTTGGCTATTCAGCCTATACCGACGCCTTCCTGATCGCAGGGGGCGCGATGACCACGCTCCCGTTGCTGCTGTTTGCCAGCGCGGCGCGCAAGATGCCGCTTTCGACGCTGGGCTTCGTCCAGTTCATCGGCCCGACGATCCAGTTCATGCTGGGCGTATTCGTCTATGACGAACCGTTCACCCGCGCCCACGCAATCTGCTTTGCGCTGATCTGGAGCGCAGTGGTGGTTTTCTGCCTGGATGGCGTGCGCCGCTCACGCGCGGCGCGGATGGCGCAACAAACGGCCTGATCCGCCATTTTCGCAAAGGCGGCAATCGCGCCTGACACTCGGATCGCCAAAATGAAACGGCACCCCCGCTTGCGCAGGAGTGCCGCGTAGAACCATTGCTCCGGCAGTGATTACCCGGCCGAAACCAGGCCCTTTTCCTGCATCAGCGTCTGCAGTTCGCCTGCCTCGAACATTTCCATCATGATGTCCGATCCGCCGATGAATTCGCCCTTCACATAGAGCTGCGGAATGGTCGGCCAGTCGGAAAATTCCTTGATGCCCTGGCGGACTTCCATGTCCTGCAGCACATCGACGCTCTCATAATCCACCCCCAGATGGTCGAGAATTGCGATGGCGCGGCTGGAAAAGCCGCATTGCGGGAAGAGCGGCGTGCCCTTCATGAACAGAAGGACGTCGTTCGCCTTGACGATTTCGGCGATGCGGGCCTGTGCGGTGTCGGTCATCGGTATGCTTCCTTGAATATGCAGATGACAATTAGCTGGGAACCGCCGTGGTGAGTTGCAAGGCGTGGAGTTCTCCGCCCATGCGTCCACCCAGCGCCGCATAGACTGCGCGCTGGCGGGCGATGCGCGAGAGCGGGCGGAAACTTTCCGCCACGACATGCGCGGCGTAATGGTCGCCATCGCCCGCGAGATCGGTGATCGTCACCTCGGCATCGGGGATGCCCGACTTGATCAGCGCCTCGATATCGGCTGCGGCCATGGGCATGGTTCAGTTCGACTCCTCGATGAACTGGCGGCGGGCTTCGGCCATCTTGGCCTCCAGCGCGGTGCGAACGCCCAGTTCGTCGATATCGACGCCGGCAGACACCAGATCGCCGAGCAGCTTGCGGATCACATCCTCGTCGCCCGCTTCCTCGAAATCGGCCTGGACGACCGACTTGGCATAGGCTTCGGTCTCTTCCGGCGTCAGCCCCATCTGCTGGGCAGCCCAGTTGCCGATCAGGCGGTTGCGGCGGGCGGTGATGCGGAACTGAAGGTCCTCATCGGCTGCAAACTTGGCTTCGAACGCGCGTTCGCGATCATTGAAACTGGTCATGTCGGCCCCTTGTTGGTCATGCAGGTCTGGCGTCTGCGCATAGGCCCAGCGCGCCAAAGCGGCAAGCGCCAAACCGCATGATTCCACTGGTTACATCGTCACCACAAGCTTGCCGATTGCTTCGCGATTTTCAAGCTTGGCGATCGCCTGAGGCGCATTGGAGAAGCTGAACGTTTCGGAGATGCGCGGGGAGATCTTGCCCGCCGCCCACAGATCGAACAGCTCGGCGATATTGGCCGCGTTGCGCTTCGGCTCGCGCGCCGCAAACGCCCCCCAGAACACACCGCAGACGTCGCAGCTCTTCAGCAGGGTGAGGTTGAGCGGCAGCTTGGCGATACCGGCGGGGAAGCCGACCACCAGGAAGCGGCCTTCCCACGCCATCGCACGGACTGCAGGCTCGCTGTAATCGCCGCCCACCGCGTCATAGACGATGTCCGCGCCATTGGGGCCGACCGCCTGCTTGAACGCATCGGCCAGCGCCCGCGACTGGTTCTTGTCGAACGGCTGGCGCTCATAGACGACCACATCGTCCGCTCCCGATTCCCGCGCGGCCTTGGCCTTGACTTCGCTCGACACAGCCGCGACCACGCGCGCGCCATAGGCCTTGCCCAGTTCCACCGCGGCAAGCCCCACGCCGCCGGCTGCGCCCAGCACCAGCAGCGTATCGCCGGGCTTGATATGGCCGCGGTCCTTGAGCGCGTGGATCGAGGTGCCATAGGTCATCAGCAGCGATGCGCCCTGTTCGAAGCTGAACTGGTCGGGCAGCTTGTAGGCCCCGGCAGCAGCGACGACCTTCTTCTCGACCAGTCCGCCAAATCCGGTGCCCGCAATCACGCGGTCGCCCACGGCCCAGCCGGTGACGCCCTCGCCCACCGCCTCGACAATCCCTGCAATCTCGCTGCCCGGCGCGAACGGGCGCTGGGGCTTGAGCTGATACATGTCCTTGATGATCAGCGCGTCGGGAAAGTTGATCGAGCAGGCCTTGACCGCAATCAGCAGCTCGCCTGCACCTGCGACCGGGCTGTCGATCTCAGTCATTTCCAGCGTTTCGGGGCCACCTGCGGCGTTCGACAAAAGGGCTTTCATTTTGGGCTCTCTCCAAATGTTTGTGATTATTCCCCGTCACCCCCGCGAAGGCGGGGGTCCCGCTCGCTTCAGCACTTGGCGAAGAAGCGGGATTCCCGCGTTCACGGGAATGACGGAATTATGCAGTAGCAGGCACCAGCCAGGGACGTTCGGCGCTGACCTTCGCCTCATAGGCGCTGATCGCGTCAGTCTTGGCCATTGTCAGGCCGATCTCGTCCAGCCCCTGCATCAGGCAGGTCTTGCGGAACGGATCGATATCGAAGCTGAACCGGTCCTGGAACGGCGTGGTCACGGTCTGGCTTTCCAGATCGATATGGATCGGATCGGTCGCCGCGACCTCCATCAACCGGTCGACCGCCTCTTGCGGCAGCACGACGGAAAGGATGCCGTTCTTGAACGCGTTGCTGGAGAAAATATCCGAAAAACTGGGCGCGATCACCGCCGTGATGCCCAGATCGGTCAGCGCCCAGGCGGCATGTTCGCGGCTCGATCCGCAGCCGAAATTATCGCCCGCGATCAGGATCGGCGCACCGGCAAATTCGGGATCGTCGAACACATTGCCCGGCTCTGCGCGCACCGTCTCGAACGCACCCTTGCCCAGCCCTTCGCGGCTGATCGTCTTCAGCCACTGCGCGGGGATGATGATATCGGTATCGACATTCTTGCGGCCAAAGGGAATGGCCCGGCCCTCGACGCGATCAATCGGTTGCATGGGGTCCCTCGGTCGCTTCGGCGCCCGGTTCTTCGGGCTTCTTGCCAGCGGTGTCCGGCTTGGGCTTGCTGAACTGCTTGCCGACATAGAGCAATGCTGCTGCCAGCGCCGCCGATCCCACCGCAGCGCCTGCCATGGCGCTGTTGGACCAGCCGTTCTTCTTGTCCTTGGTCAACTATCCTACTCCGCCGCTTGGGGAAATGCCGGCAGCTTTGCGATATCTGCCGGTTCGTGCTGAATGATCACGGTTGCTTTGAGATTGTCTGCCAGTTTCTTGAACCGGTCAAGCGAAGCCAGCGTCTGTGCCCGATCAACATTGAAGGTCGGCACGCCGTTTGTCGCGTAATTCTCGGCAAAATGGGCCAGATCGCCGGTCAGCAGAATAGGCCCCCTGCCCTTCAGCCGCACCAGCAGGCCGTTATGCCCGGGGGTATGGCCGGGCAGGCGCAGCATCGTCACCAATCCGTCGCCGAATACGTCCTTGTCGGTCGCGACCTGCTCCACCTTGCCGCCGCCCTTGATCCAGGGCTCGAACGGCTGCGGGTTGGCGCCATAGCTCGCCGGATCGGTGGTCACCACCTGCCAGTCGGGCTTGCCGAGCAGCAGCGTCGCGCCCGGAAAGTCGGCGAGCTGGCCGATATGATCGAAATGATAATGGCTGACCCCGACATATCTGATCGCGGCCGGATCGACCTTGAGCTGCGCCAGCTGCTCCTTGATCGTCGCGGTCACCGTGGCGTCCATCGCCGCCTTGGGATCAAGCGGCTTGCCCTTCATCGCGGCGGGAAGGCCGGTGTCCCAGAGCAGGTAATCGCTGCCGTGGCGGATCAGATAGCAGCTGCTGGCCAGCCGCTTGGACTTGCCGGTATAGGCCTGGGTATCCGAAAACGCGTTGAGGTCGTTAGCCGCGACCGATCCGCAATCGAGCCGCCACAGCTTGACCTCGGCTTGGCTCACCTCGGCCTGTTGTGCGGCGGCAGGGGCAGCCAGGCCCAGCGAGGCTGCCATCACGAAACATGTCTTCAACTTGCGCATCATCCTTGCCCTTCTGTCGCAGCCTTGCAGCATCGTCGGCAACATCATGCCCTATGGCAAGCGTGCAGGTCGATCACACCAGGTCCCGCACATCCGCCAACCGTCCGGTCACCGCCGCTGCCGCCGCCATTGCGGGGCTGACGAGATGCGTACGCGCGCCAGGGCCCTGGCGGCCGACGAAATTGCGGTTGGAGGTCGATGCGCACCGTTCGCCCGCAGGCACCTTGTCCGGGTTCATGCCGAGGCATGCCGAACAACCCGGCTCGCGCCATTCGAAACCGGCCTCGATGAAGATGCGGTCCAGCCCCTCTTCCTCCGCCTGGCGCTTGACCAGGCCGGAACCCGGCACCACCAGCGCGGACTTGATGCCGGGCGCATTGCGGCGGCCTTTCAGCACGGCGGCAGCGGCGCGCAGATCCTCGATGCGGCTGTTGGTGCAGCTGCCGATGAAGATATGCTCGACTGGAACTTCGGTGAGCGGGGTGCCGGCAGAAAGGCCCATATAGTCGAGCGATTTCTGCGCAGCGGCGCGCTTGGAGGCATCCTCGAAGCTGTCCGGATCGGGAATGACCCCGGTGATCGGCACCACGTCTTCCGGGCTGGTGCCCCAGGTGACCGAGGGCGCGATATCGGCGGCGTTGACGACCACCGACTTGTCGAACACCGCCCCGTCATCGGTCTTGAGCGTGCGCCAATAGGCAACTGCCGCCTCCCAGTCCGCGCCCTTGGGCGCCATCGGGCGACCCTTGAGATACGCGAAGGTCGTATCGTCGGGCGCGATCAGACCAGCGCGCGCGCCTGCCTCGATCGACATGTTGGCGATGGTCAGCCGGCCTTCGATCGACATCTTCTCGAACACAGGCCCACGATATTCGACGACATGGCCGGTGCCGCCTGCCGCACCGATCTGGCCGATGATGTGCAGGATCAGGTCCTTGGGGCTGACGCCGTCAGGCAGATCACCCTCGACCCGGATCTCCATCGACCTGGAGCGCTTGAGCTGCAGCGTCTGCGTTGCCAGCACATGCTCGACCTCGGACGTGCCGATACCAAAGGCGAGCGCACCCAGCGCGCCGTGCGCGGCGGTGTGGCTGTCGCCGCAGACCATGGTGCAGCCCGGCAGCGTGAAGCCCTGTTCGGGCCCGATGACATGGACGATGCCCTGGCGGATGTCGGTGGCGTCAATATAGGGCACGCCGAACGCGGGCGCGTTGCGCTCGAGCGCCTCGAGCTGCGCGCGGCTTTCCGGGTCGGCAATCGGCACGCGGTTGCCACTGGCATCGATCCGCGCGGTGGTCGGCACATTGTGATCGGGCACGGCGAGCGTGAGGTCTGGCCTGCGCACCTTGCGCCCGGTCATTCGCAATCCCTCAAACGCCTGCGGGCTGGTCACTTCATGCACGAGATGGCGGTCGATGAAGATGATCGCGGTGCCATCGTCGCGCTGATCGACGACGTGCGCGTCCCAGATCTTTTCGTACAGCGTCCTTGCCTGAGCCATCGTGCAGATTACCCCTTCAAACCGGATATGCTAGGGCGCTTGGCAGAAGCCAATGCCCAAATCCAGCGCAGATTTGGTTGCTTTTGCAACCGGGACTATATGCCCTCTTCAATCGGCCAGCGAATGCGCCTATTCTTGAGCGATGCAAGCCCTGATCAACTTCGGTATCGTGATTGCCTCTGTCGCGTTCATGGAATTCGTGGCGTGGTGGAGCCACAAATATGTGATGCATGGCTGGGGCTGGGGCTGGCACCGCGACCATCATGAGCCGCACAACAATATGTTCGAGAAGAACGACCTGTACGCCATTGTCGGCTCCGCCCTCTCGATCAGCCTGTTCATCATCGGGGCCTGGCTTTGGGAGCCTGCCACCTGGATGGGCATCGGCGTGATGATCTATGGTGCCATCTACACGCTTATCCATGACGGGCTGGTGCATCAGCGCTATTTCCGCTGGGTACCCAAGAGCGGATATGCCAAGCGGCTGGTGCAGGCGCACAAGCTGCACCATGCCACGATCGGCAAGGAGGGCGGAGTGAGCTTCGGCTTCATCGTCGCCGAAGACCCGGTCAAGCTGAAGCAGGAACTCAAGCGCCAGCGCGAAGCAGGGATTGCCGTGGTCCGCGATTCGGTCGGCGCGAGCTGAGCCGGGTCTTTGAAAGACACCCAAAGCCCTCCCCATCGATGAGGGAGGTTGGGTGGGGGTGATCTCTCCGGATTGAGCTAAGCCTGCCACGCCGCGCTGTTACACCCAGCCGCACCATCACCCTCACCGCTGCGACCAGGTGGCAAGCCACCAAGTCTCGCTGCCTCTCCCATCAAGGGAGAGGCGCAATGTGTCACAACATCGCCATATCGGTCGGCAGACCCAGCGCAACGCGGCCCACCAGCTCATAGACGCTGCTCGCTGTCGCGATGTGCTGGGTTGCGACATGAGCGTCGCGGAAGCGGCGTTGCAGGTTGCTGGTCATGTAGACCGCGCTGCCACCGCCGATGGTAAAGGCAGCCTTGGCAACCTCTGCCGAGGTTTCGGTGGCATAGGTCGCAGCAAGGCGCAGCAGCGCGCGTTCCTCTGGCGATAGCTCGCCACGCGCGGTTGCACCGGCCCAGCACGCCTCGACGCATTCGCGCAAATAGGCCTGCGCGCCGCCCAGCTTGGCCTGCGCGCGCATAAGTTCGGTCTGCACCACGCCGCGCTCGGCCAGGCTGCGCTGGCCGCCCTGCGGCTTCTTCGCCTTGGCCAGCGCCTCGATCTCGTCGAGCGCACCGGCGGCGTTGCCAAGCGCGACCGAAGCAACGCCCAGGGCCAGCAGCCCGAAGACCGGGAACTGGTAGAGCGCGCCCGGCTCCACCGGCTTGTCGGCGATCAGCGAGACGCTGCGCTCCTTGGGGACGATGATGTCCTTGACGGTGAAGTCGCCCGAGCCGGTGCCCTTCATGCCCATCACATGCCAGGTATCGAGCAGCTCGGCCTGGTCCGCCGGGAAGATCATCATCCGGTGATAAGGCGCGCCGTTTTCGAAGCGCTGCAACTCGCCCTGCTTGAACACCATCGCGCCGCCCGACAGCCAGTCGCAATTGGCGCTGCCCGATCCCCATTGCCAGCGGCCCGAGACGACATAATGGTCGCCCATGTCATCCGCCCGGCCCATCGGTGCGAACACCCCGCCGGTGATCGAATGCGGGTCGGCATAGATTTCCCTGGCGACGTCGTGCGCGAGATAGGCAGCGTTGAGCGCGGTGGTCGATCCGATCATAGCGCACCAGCCCGCACTCGCCTCGGCCCGGGCGATGGCGTGGAGCACCACCACCATGTCCATCGGCGTCAGTTCCAGCCCGGCCAGGCTTTTGGGGCGCAGGATGTTGAATGCGCCGGCCTTGGCCATGGACTGCGCGATATCCGCAGGCAGGTGCCGCGTCGCCTCGATCTCGTCCGCGCGCGCGGCAATGCCGGGCAGCAGCATGGCGATGGCATGGCCCAGCGGCTCAATGCTTTCGAGTGGTTGCATCACGTTCCTTCGCCCCTTCTCTAACTGTCATCCTGAACTTGTTTCAGGACCCATTTCTCGATGCGCACCATCCGTGCCCAGACGCACAATGGGCCCTGAAACAAGTTCAGGGTGACGAGAAAACCATCGCCGCGCTTGGCTTACAACCGCATCAGGCTCGCCAGATTGTTGCGCTGCATGTCGCTCGATCCGCCGACAATCGGCATGCCCATCAGGTCGCGGACATGCCGCTCCATCTCATAGGCATCGCTGAGCGCATAGGAGCCCATCACCTGCTGGCAGGTGAGCGCGATTTCCACCCCGGTATCGGCGACGAACAGCTTGGCCATGCTGGTCTCGACCGAACAGGGCCGCCCCTCGTTCGCCAGCCAGGCGGCGTGATAGAGCAGATGGCGCGCCGCCTGCCATTTGGTGCGCGCGGTGACCAGCTTGGCGCGGATCGCCTGGTGCTGGCTGATCGGTTTGCCGAACTGCACCCGCTCCTGCGCATAGGCCCAGGCCTCGTCGATCGCGGCGCGCGCGATGCCGAGCGCGACGGCGGAGATTTCCAGCTTCTCGACATCGAGCGCGCGGCCAGCAAGCAGTTTCCAGCCCTGGTTCCACATCGCCTCGCCGCCGACAATGGCGCTCAAGGGCAGCCGGACATTGTCGAAATACACGTCCTGGCTGTGCGTATAGCGCAGGTTGACATGCTCGATATCCTGCATGGTGACGCCTGCCGCCCTGGTCGGCACCAGCACGAAGGAGAGGTTGCGATAGCGCTCTTCCGCAGGACCCGAGCGCACGAGGCAATAGATATAATCGGCCCAGTCCGCACCGGTGCACCAGCGCTTGGCACCGTTGATGACAATCTCGTCGCCCTCGCGCACTGCGCGCGTTTCGACGCTGGCAAGGTCGCCGCCAACATTGGGTTCGGACAGGCCATAAGCGAAGAACATCTCGCCCCTCGCCAGCCGCGGCAGGAATTCGGCCTTCTGTTCGGGCGACCCGTTTTCGCTGAGGTTCATGCCGCCATAGAAGCTGGTATGAATGAAGGGACCGGCAAGGCATGGCCCTGCGGTCGCCAGTTCCTCGATCACCGCGATGGCGGCGACCAGATCCTGCCCTGCCCCGCCAAACTCCTCGGGTACGGTGAGCGCGGTCAGCCCCAGTTCGTTGAGCTTGCCATAGACATCGCGCGGCCAGTGCGCCGCCTTGTCCCAGGCCTGGCGCGCCTCGCGCGGGGCATGGTCGGCAATGAACCGCTGGATCGTCGCGCGCAGGGCGGAGACATGCTCGGGCTCGTCGGTAAAAGTCTGGAGGGTCATGCGTCCGCTCTCCCGCATGCCAATCCGTTTTCCGGCGAAAGCCCGAATCCAGAAGAGAGATCGCACTGCAGGCGCTCCTGGACTCCGGCTTTCGCCGGAGAACGGCAAGGTCGATGCAAAGCGCTCATCCTCACTCCCCCGTCAGCTTCGGCGCGCGCTTCTCGGCCATCGCGGCCACGGCCTCGCGCCGGTCGCCGAGATAGTTGGAGACGCTCTCCCAGCCGATCGCCGCATCCATCATCTGCGCGGCCAATGCCCGCAGCGGAATGTTGGTCACGCTCTTGGTCCAGCGCACCGCCCATTTCGGGTTGCCCTGCAGCTTGGCGATGATCTCGCCGAGCTTGGCATCGAGCTGATCGCCCGGCACCGCGTGGTTGATCAGCCCGAGGTCCTTGGCCTCGCTGGCGCTCAGCATGTCGCCCGTCATCAGCAGTTCCTTGGCCTTGGCATAGCCGATCAGCTGCGGCCAGATCAGCGCGCCGCCATCGCCAGCGACCAGCCCGACCTTGACATGCGGATCGCCGATCACCGCCCTTTCGTCCGCGACGATGATGTCGCACAGCAGCGCAATGGTTGCGCCCAGCCCTGCCGCTGCGCCATTCAACCGGCACAATATCGGCTTTTCCATCTCGAGCAGGCTGGAGACGATGCGCTTGGCGTCCCAGGCGATTGCGCGGAAGCTCGCGGGATCGTCGATCTGTTGCTGGAACCACGCGAAATCGCCGCCCGCGCAAAAGGCCCTGCCCTTGGCGGTCAGCACGATGATGTCGCTATCGCTGTCGCGCTGCAGATCGGTGAACACCCGCGCCAGCTCGTCGTGCATCGGCCCGTCGACGCCGTTGACCGGATGGTCCGACGTAATGATTGCCTTCAGCACCCGCCCGTCGCGCTCGAACGTGAAGCGGCTATAGTTCTGGTCCTCGATGCGGAAATCGTGGCTCATCAATAGTCTCCCATTCGCACCAGACGGCGGCCAAAGCTGGCGCCGGTGAACAGCCCGCAGAAAGCCTCGGGCATCGCTTCCAATCCGTCATACAGCTCT
The DNA here is from genome assembly GCA_026625625.1 of Blastomonas sp. SL216. NCBI lineage: Bacteria > Pseudomonadati > Pseudomonadota > Alphaproteobacteria > Sphingomonadales > Blastomonadaceae > Blastomonas > Blastomonas sp. SL216. Next base: position 31,394 of record CP113055.1, on the reverse strand, counting down.
TCGCGATAGATGAGCTTTCCATCGCCGATCATCGCGCCCATCGCGGCCTGCGCCTCGGAAAACTGCGGGATGTCGTCGAACACCAGGATGCCACGCATCGTCAGGCGCTTGGCGATGAACTCGCCGGTATTGGTGATGCCGACACGCTGGCCTTGCGGCACATTATAGTCGGCCACCTGGCCCGACATGACGATATGGCCATTCAGGCGCATCAGCGGCAGCACGGTGTCGATCATCGCATTGCCGACATTGTCGAACAATATGTCCACGCCCTTGGGACAGGCCGCCGCGATGGCCGCGCCAAGATCATCGGTCGCCTTGTAATCGATCGCCGCATCGAAGCCGCATGCCTCGACCAGCCAGTCGCATTTTTGCTGGCCGCCTGCGATGCCGGTGACGCTTGCCGCGCCCCAGGCACGCGCGAGCTGGCCTGCGGTCGCGCCGACGACGCCGGCTGCAGAGGTGATCAGGACATGCGCGCCTTCTCGCATTTCGCCGACACGCTTCAGCCCGAACCAGCTCGTCATGCCGGGAATGCCCAGCGCGCCCAGCCAGAGCGTGCGCGGCAGGCCGTTATCGGCGATCGGCATCACATAGCCGCGCCCGTTGCTGATGCTGTGCGTCGTCCAGCCGCCACTGCCGGTGACCCAGGTGCCGACCGGGAAGCGCGCATTGCGGCTTTCGCTGACCATGCCGACCATGAACCCGTCCATCGTGCCACCCGGCGGGATCGGCGGAGCATAGCTCGCGCCCGTCGCATGCAATCGCGAACGAACGCCGGGATCGACCGAGGCGATGCGGTGTTCGATCAGGAATTGCTGGTCTTCGAGCGCGGGAATCTCCCGCTCGACAATGGCAAAATCATCGGGCTGCGGCAGGCCATCGATCGGTGCCTTCAGCACCACGCTGCGCATCGTCGCCATGACCTCTTCCCGCTCCTGCCTGTTTTATCGTTCCAGGCTTGATTGCATAACCGCTACCATTAGCAAAGCGGAAATGCTGACATCCGTGTCAGTCGGGCGCGTCAGGCAGGCTCGTAAGTCGAGAGATCAGCCGGGGCGGCGATCATTACCCAGTTCGGCCAGCAGCGCGCGGTCGGCATCGGGCACCAGCCCTTCCAGCACGCGCCAGAAGCCGGTCACCGAATCCTGCCCGGCCCGGCGATAGGCCTGGGAGAGCCGGCTGCGCAATGCATCGAACAGCTCGGCTTCCAGCGTAGCACCCGCAGGCGTCAGCCGCAGCAGCTTCTGCCGCCGATCGGTCTCGCCGCTGCGGGTCTCGATCAGATCGCGGCGCTGCAATTCGGTCAGCACCCGGCCAAGCGACTGCTTGGTGATGGCCAGCGCGCGCAGCAACTGACTTACCGTGAGGTCGGGATTGCGCGCGATGAAATACAGCGCCCGGTGGTGCGCACGGCCCAGCCCCTGGACGGCGAGCTGGTCGTCGATCGACTTGGTCAGCCGGGTATAGCCGAAGAACAGCAGCTCCACGCCATGGCGGATTTCATCCTCGCGCAGGAAAAGCGCGGAAGCCGAGGGGGAAGATGGGACAGGCATGTTGACCTTGATTGCCAGCGAGATTAGGTCTTGGCAAGCCCGCGTTGCAGCAAGGCCAGCCGCCGGGACGCACATACCAGTTTCAATCCTTGCACCTTGAGGGGATGACATGCTGCCTTTCGCGATCGAACCGACGACCAATCCCACGCCTGCCGATGCGCGCGATGCGGCCCTGGTCGATCCCGGTTTCGGCAAGCTGTTCACCGATCACATGGTGGTGGTGCGCTATGACGAGGCCGAGGGCGGCTGGTACGATGCCAGGGTGACCGCGCGCGCGCCGATCCCGATGGATCCCGCCTCTTCGGTGCTGCATTATGCGCAGGAAATCTTCGAGGGGATGAAGGCGTACAAGCTGTCCGACGGCAGCACCGCGCTGTTCCGCCCCGATGCCAATGCGCGCCGCTTCAACGAATCCGCAACGCGCATGGCGATGCCGCATGTGCCCAATGATCTGTTCATCGAATCGGTCGAGCAGCTGGTTCGGATCGATTCCGAATGGTTCCCCAAGGTGGAAGGCGGCGCGCTGTACCTGCGGCCGTTCATGTTCGCGAGCGAAGTGTTTCTCGGCGTGCGCCCGGCCAAGCAATATCTGTTCATCACCATCGCCTCGCCGGTGGGTGCTTATTTCAAGGGCGGCATCGCGCCGGTGACGATCTGGGTGTCGCAGCATTACACCCGCGCCGCGCCCGGCGGCACGGGCGCTGCCAAGTGCGGCGGCAATTATGCCGCCAGCCTCGTTGCCCAGGCAGAGGCGACCGCGCAAGGCTGCGACCAGGTCGTGTTCCTCGATGCGGCCGAGCATAAATGGGTCGAGGAGCTGGGGGGCATGAACCTGTTCTTCGTGTTCGAGGATGGCAGCATCATCACCCCGCCGCTGACCGGCACGATCCTGCCCGGCATCACCCGCAGCTCGATCATCGATCTGGCGCGCGCGCAGGGCCTGACCGTCACCGAACAGCCCTATTCGATCGACCAGTGGCAGGCGGATGCGGAAAGCGGCAAGCTGCGCGAGACCTTCGCCTGCGGCACCGCGGCGGTCGTCACTCCGGTCGGCACGGTGAAATCACCGCAAGGCAGCTTCACCATCGGCGGCAACCAGTCGGGCCCGGTCACGGCCAGCCTGCGCTCTGCCCTGGTATCGATCCAGCGCGGCGATGCCGCCGACCCGCATGGCTGGGTCCACCGCATCGGCTGAGTTTCCGCAGGCCGCGCGTCGCCCCAAAAAGGCGCTTGGCGGCCCGCGCCTTTTCCGTATATAGGCCGCTCCCGCGCTAGCCCGACCCATGGTCGGCAAGCGCCCGAAGCAGGGCATTGGGGTGTCGCCAAGTGGTAAGGCACCGGTTTTTGGTACCGGCATTCGCAGGTTCGAATCCTGCCACCCCAGCCAGCCTCTCAGATTGGCTCAAAGCACCAAAATTCAAAAAAGCCTGAGCTTCAAATAACGGGCTACGAGCATGGAGCCGTGGGCTGGCCAAGCGACAGCATCATGATCCGTCCTCGCTCGGAGCCCATGAGGCATGGCCCTTCATCGACGCGATATCACCCTAATCGCGCCCAGCTTCACGGCCTGGTCATGTGCTTTCCCATCGTTGGCCTCGCCAGGATGGCAGCGTGCGCAGTTCTCGATATTGCCGATGCCTTCGCGGGTCTGTGCGGTACAGCACGGCCTTGCGGCAAACGCAGCTTCGCCGCGCCAAAGCCGTCGGAAACTCCCCATGCGCATCCGAACCGCGCCAGCCAGGCTAGCCCTTTGCGGCGTAGATCAGCCTTCCGGTCCCCAGACCTTCCAGCACCGCGCCCAGGCTGGCCGGAGAGACCGCAAAGCACCCCAGGCTGCGGCCCAGCTTGCCAGTGCTGGCGACAATCTCCGGACCGACATAGGCCGCGGCATGGACGACGATGGCGCGGCTTTCTGCATTGCCGTTTTCCGGATCAAGCCCGCTCAACCGCATCGACCGGCCATGCTTGCCGGTATATTCGGCCCCCGTGGCAAAGGCTCCGCTGGACGAGGCGAGCGATCCAGGTTCGTTCGAAAAGCGCAAGGCCCAGCCGGTATGCGTCGGGTCCGATCCCCGGCCATGGGCGACAAGGTGCGGCTGGCTGGTCCCTGATGCGACATCAAGGATGAACAGGCGCGGTGCCGAGGACGGCCAGGTGAAATCGACGATGCCGATCCGGTCGACATGCATCAGCCGAGCCCGGTGCTGTTCGAGCGCTGCGAGCGCCTGGCGTCTGACTGCAGGCGAGAGGGCCGGAAGCGATGGGAGGGCAAATGCTGCTCCGCCCGACGCCAGCACTGATGCCGCCGCGCCGCTGCTGATGAACTGCCGCCGCGAAATGTCTGTTGTCATGAAGGCACATTAGGCCCGCTGGACGCGATGACCTAATGCCGGATGCTCCTGCGGGCGCGTTTGCAGTGCGGGCTGGCGCTGTCCGGGCGGTTGATCCACCCGCATGCGTAGTTTCCGACCCTGTTGCTCGGCCAGCAACCTGCCATGATCACGCGCGAGCGATCATGCCACCCGCCCACAGACTGGATGGACACCCATGCCGACCGATACGGATACATTGAATCAGGTGATGACGACGCATACCGGATTTTGCTTCACGGTGCGCCCTGCCCAAGCGTCTGATGAGGCCCTGCTCGCTGAGTTCTTTACGCATGTCGCGCCCGACGATCTGCGCTTCCGGTTCCTGACGGCGCTCAATACCGTGCGCCATGACCAGCTCGTTGCGATGACCGATATCGACCATCGCCTGACCGAAAACTTCCTCGCCTTTGTCGATGACGGTGCGGAGATCATCGCGACGGCCATGCTGGCCTGCGATGCAGCGATGCAGACAGGCGAGGTCGCCATCTCCATCCGTTCCGACTACAAGGCGCGCGGCGTCAGCTGGGAATTGCTCGGCCATGTGGCTGGCTATGCCAAGGCAAAGGGGCTCAAGGTGCTGCAATCCATCGAGAACCGCGCCAACCATGGGGCCATCGACATGGAACGCCAGATGGGATTTACCGCCCGGTCCTATCCGGGGGACGCAACCCTCGTGCTGGTCGAGAAGCAGTTGAACCCCGCATGAGACGCGCCCTCACGGCGCTGGCGCTTCTGGTGCTCACCCCCGGTGCACCGCTGCAGGCCCAGACGCCATCGATCGCCACCGATGGCGCCATCGAAGCGCTCAAGCCCGGCGAGTTCCTCTGGGCCCCGGCGATTGCACCAGAAGGACCGGTGACGATCATCATCAGCCTCACCGCCCAGCGGGCCTATGTGTACCGCAATGGCCTGCCGATCGGCGTGTCGACTGTTTCGACCGGAGCCAAGGGACATGAGACCCCCACGGGGATTTTCGTGATCCTGCAAAAGGCGGAAAAGCACCGGTCCAACCTGTACAGCAATGCGCTGATGCCGATGATGCAGCGGTTGACCTGGGACGGGATCGCCATGCACGCCGGAAACCTGCCAGGCTATCCCGCATCGCACGGCTGCATCCGGCTGCCGCTGCCCTTTGCCAAGCTGCTGTTCGGCGTGACCGACCTTGGGCTTACGGTGGTCATTACCGACGATCCGCTGGCCCCTGAAATGACCGCAGCACCGGGCCTGCTCGACAACCGGCCGGATGATGACCGCAGCCGCGAGGCCAGGTTTCGCTGGCAACCCGGCAATTCGCCCGCCGGCCCGGTCTCGATCATGGTCAGCGGACGCGATCGGCGCATCGTCGTCTTGCGCAACGGCATCGAAATCGGATCGAGCGCAATCGCCATCGACGGCCCCGTGACCCGTACCGAGGCCTTCACGCTGGACCGGGTCGATACCGAGGGCCCCCATTGGCTGCGGTTGCCACTGCCGGGCACCGCACGCGCCAGCGCGGCCGAAATGACGCCGCAGGAAAGCGCGCGCGGACATTTTCCCGATGCCTTTCGGCAGCATATCCGCAGCGTCATCGGTCCAGGCACCACCCTGCTGATCACGCGCGATTCCATGCGAAGCTCCGGCACGGGCAAGGCGATGACCATACTCACCGGCGAGGATCCGTGACCTGCCGAGGCGCTGGCCTTCCAGACAGGCGCCGCCGCGACCGGTCCTTCTGCAGGTCAAGGCCCATCCGCAGCAGCCAGCGCCCGTTCGATGCCGTTTGACAGGTCCCGCGCGAAGAACGGCTTTTCCAGCACGATCGCCTGCCCCGCCAGAGTCCGGACAAGGTGCTTGTCTCCGGTGACATATATGTGCGGGACAAAGCCCTGCTCCAAGATGGTGTTCATTGCGGAGACGCCGCTGCCTTCGTGCAGGCCGGCATCGACGATGATCAGGCCGGGCTCGTACGCCCGTGCCATGGCCACCGCGCCCGCCTCGGTCGCCGCCACGTCGCACACGCTGCAGCCCAGCTGCTCGACCAATTCGGTGAGCAGCATGGCGATCAATACTTCGTCTTCGACAATCAGCACGCGAACGGCCGGATCCATGATGCTCTCCCCTCGATCATCCTCGATCGACACCGAGGCTTAGCACGGGCACCCGCGGAGAAAGCAGCATCGGAAACTACCCAGCACCTGGCTGCATCGACAGCTTTGGGCGGACATGTTAGGGACGACGCTTCTGTCAGCGCAAAGGCAGCCCTCGTTCGGAAGGTCTTGCCTTGTGCCAGAAATACATCCCCACCCAGAAACGCCGCAGGCTGACGCACCGGTATCTTCTGAAGTCGCTGTTCCGGCCCGGGCTGGCGGCTTTCCGGTTGTCGGCATTGGCGCTTCGGCAGGCGGTCTGCATGCGCTGACCCGCCTGGTAGAGGCTTTGCCGGTGGATGGCGGCCTTGCTTACATCCTGGTCCAGCATCTCGATCCGCACCACGACAGCCTGCTGGCAAGCCTTCTGGCACAGCACAGCACATTGCCCATCGCCGAAGCGAGCGAGCGGACCATCCTGGCGCCCGACCATATCTATGTCATTCCGGCAGGGCAGTATCTTTCCGTCGTCGGTGGCGCGCTCCACCTGCAAAAGCCCGTGGTGCCGCATGGCACGAGAATGCCGATCGACTTTCTGTTTGAAACCATGGCCCAGGACCTGGGCTTGCGTGCTGCGGGCATCGTTCTGTCCGGGACCGGTACCGACGGAACCAAGGGCATCGAGGCAATCCGTCAGCATGGCGGCTATGTCATGGTCCAGGATCTCGCAGAGGCTGAGTACGACGCCATGCCGCAAAGCGCTGCCGCCGGAGGCCATGTGAACCGGGTTCTGTCCGTGGCTGCGATGCCCATGGCGCTTCTCGAACATTTCAGGGACCCCGCGGGCAAGGCCGGTCCGGAGGCGGACACACAGGCTGCATCGCTTGCTGACATCATCGATCTGCTGCGCCAGAAGACCGGTCATGATTTCACCCATTACAAGATGGGCACCCTGCATCGCAGGATCGAACGCCGGATGGCATTGGCATCCATCCCCCTGAAGGAAAGGGCGCGTTATCTGGCGATGCTGGACAGGGAGCCTGCAGAACGCGACCTGCTTGCGAGCGACATGCTGATCAACGTCACCAGCTTCTTCCGCGACGCCCATGTCTTTGATCTGCTTGCAACGACCATCGTGCCGCACATCGTCGACCAGCATCCCGAGGGCGAACCCTTGCGCCTATGGGTTGCAGGGTGCAGCACCGGCGAGGAAGCCTATTCGCTCGCCATGGTCTTTACCGAGGGGATCGCAGCGTCCGGGCGGACGATCAAATTGTGCGTGCTCGCGTCAGACGTCGATGCTGATGCGGTGGCTATTGCCCGCGCGGGCCATTATCCCGACAGCATAGCGCAAGATGTGTCGCAAGATCGGTTGGCGCGGTTCTTCTGCAAGGATCGGTCGGGCTATAGCCTGGTTCCTGAATTGCGGGCGGACATTGTCTTTTCGGTGCAGGACCTGCTGGCCGACCCGCCATTTTCCCGGATCGATCTGGTGTCATGTCGCAATCTCATGATCTACCTCGGCCCTGATGCCCAGGCCAAGGCCATCGGGCTTTTTCATTTTGCCCTGGTTCCCGGCGGCACGCTGGTGCTGGGCACATCGGAGACGATCGGTCACGCCCAAGGACAGTTCACGCCGATCGCCAAGGCCGAGCGGATATACCGGCAGATCGGCAAGAGCAGGCCTGGCACCTTTCTGTTTTCACGCCATCCACGCGATGGCAAGCAGCCCTTGACGGCTGCGGAACAGGCAGAAGCGACGGCACGACAGCCGATCTTGGCCGAGCTGTGCCGCCGGCTGGTGCTGGAGCGGCTGGCCCCCACTGCAGTGCTGATCAATCGCCGGTACGACTGCATCTACTCGCTGGGCGCGACCGAGCGATATTTGCGGGTTCCGCCGGGCTATCCCACCCACAGTCTGCTGGCGATGGCCGCCCCCGGCCTGCGCGGCAAGCTTCGCGCCGCGATTGAAAGCGTCGATCGCGCAACCCCGCACCGCGTCGCTGCTGGTGGCCGTGCAAAGCGCGATGGCGTGTCGATCCCTTTCGACCTCGACGTCCGTCTCGTCATGCATGACGGCGAAGAGCTGCTGCTGATCGCCTTTATCGACCGTCACGGCCCTATGCCCAAGGCCGGCACCGCACCCGCGGCTGCCGATCGCCCAGCTGTGGCAGAGCTGGAAACCGAACTTGATCTTGCGCGCACCGAATTGTCGGCAGCCCTGCACGACCTCGCGGTGTTCGACGAGGAGCATCGCGCGGTCAGTGAAGAGGCGCTGTCGGTCAACGAGGAATATCAGTCGACCAATGAGGAGCTGCTCACCTCCAAGGAAGAACTGCAATCGCTCAACGAGGAGTTGACCGCGCTCAACAGCCAGCTGCAGGAAACGCTCGAACGCCAGCGCACAACATCGAATGACCTCCAGAATGTGCTCTACAGCACCGATGTCGCCACATTGTTTCTCGACGCCCATCTGAACATCCGCTTCTTCACCCCGGCCACCACGGCCCTGTTCCACTTGATCCCCGGCGATATCGGGCGGCCCCTGTCAGACCTGCGCACCCTGTTTTCCGATCCCGCGCTTGCCGATGACGCTCGCGCTGTCCTGCATGACAGCAAGGGGCGCGACTGCGAGGTGGAAGCGTCCGGCGACATCTGGTTCATGCGGCACATCCTGCCTTATCGGACCGACACGGACGGCGTGGAGGGTGTCGTGATCACCTTCACCAACATCACCGAGAAGAAGAGTTCGCGCAGCGCGCTCGAAGCGGCCAAGCGCGAGGCCGAACAGGCCAATCTTGCCAAATCGCGCTTTCTCGCCGCTGCCAGCCATGATCTGCGCCAGCCGCTGCAATCGCTCGCGCTGCTGCAGGGCCTGTTGCTTGCCAAGGTGAAGGATGAAAGCGCGCAGACCCTGCTGGGGAGACTGGAGCAGACGCTCACCACGATGTCGGGCATGCTCAACACGATGCTGGACATCAACCAGATCGAGGCGGGGATCGTCCAGCCCCGTCCGGTCGATTTCGTCATCGGCGATCTGATGCGGCAAGTCGCTGGGGAATTCGTCGATCAGGCCCAGGCGCAAAAGCTTGACCTGCGGATGGTGCACAGCAGCCGGGTGCTGCACAGCGACCCGGCGATGATCGCGCAGATGCTGCGCAACCTGGTTTCCAACGCTCTCAAATATACCCAGCGCGGCAAGATATTGCTTGGCTGCAGGCAGCAAGGCGACATGTTGCGTCTGGAAGTCTGGGATACCGGCGTCGGTATCGCGGCATCGCAGCTTGAAGCGATCTTTGATGAATATCACCAGCTCGACAATGCCGCGCGCGAGCGCAGCCTGGGGCTGGGCCTGGGGCTGTCGATCGTACAGCGGCTGGGTGTCCTGCTGGACCACAGGGTCGCCGTGCGATCGACGCCCAGAAAAGGGTCGGTATTCTCGATCGAAGTCGCAGCGGCGAGGATCACGGCTCCGCCCGCTCCACCGGGTGGGGCGCGGCTGGACCAGCCACTGCCTGCGCCAGGCAAGGCAGGCAGCGCGTCCATTCTCATCGTCGATGATGATCCCGATCTGCGCGATCTGCTGGCCCAGCTTCTGGGCGAACAGGGCTATCGCATCGCAACCGCCGCAGATGCCAGGGCAGCGCAGGATATGGTTGCATCCGGCGCCTGCCTTCCGGCGCTTGTGCTGACGGATTACAATCTGCCTGGCGGGATGGATGGCCTGCGGCTTGTGGCCGGGCTGCGCAAGATGCTGGGAGAAGCGCTTCCAGCGATCATCCTGACCGGCGACATATCGACCACGACCCTGCGCGATGTCGCGGCGCGGGGGTGCCTGCAGCTCAACAAGCCGGTAAAATTCGATACCATGGTCCAGGCGATCCAGGCCTTGCTCCCACCCGCCAGCAACGCACAGCCAGTTGTTTCCTCGCCCGTCGTTCCCTCGCCCGCCGCTTCCTCCGACGCGGCAACCATCTATATCGTCGACGACGACAGCAGCGTGCGGCTCGCCTTGCGCGACCTGGTCGAACTGCAGGGGCACCGTGTCGCGGATTTCGGCACGTGCGAGGCCTTTCTCGAAACCTTTCGGCCAGGCGGCCAGGCCTGCCTGCTGATCGATGCGTATCTTCCCGGTATTGACGGCATCGCCTTGCTCCGCCGCCTCAAGGCCGAAGGCCATCACCTGCCGGCGATCATGATCACCGGCAGCAGCGCCGTTCCCATGGCGGTCGAAGCGATGAAGGTTGGCGCGATCGACTTTATCGAAAAGCCTGTGGCCCGCGATGCGCTGATGGCCAGCATCAATCGCGCGCTGGAACTGTCGCGGGATTCAGCGAGACTGGCGGACTGGCAGGCCGATGCCATCGGGCACCTCAAAGGGCTGACGCCGCGCCAGCATCAAGTGATGGAAATGGTCCTGGCCGGCCACCCCAGCAAGAATATCGCCGCCGACCTGCACATCAGCCAGCGGACGGTGGAAAATCACCGCGCATCCATCATGCGCAAGACCGGCGCATCCTCCCTGCCGGCGCTGGCCCGGCTGGTTCTGGCAGCAGGCGCGCCTTCGCCGACCTGACAGAAGGCCTGACGCCGGCCGCGGCATCCGCGCTGGATCGCCGCCTGCATGGCCCGGGTCATCGCCGTTTTCCGCGCCGTGCCAGGGCTGACCCTGCCCCCAACGTACCGCGCCTATCCCATGATATGGTAGCATGACGCATGGTGTATCGGCCGCGCTGCGGTTGCCGCATGCCCCTCACACAGGCTGCCCCGGTTATCGGCAGCCGGAGCATTGAGGGGAATGATCATGAAATTCAGCCTGGCCGGTGCCGCGCAGCGCCTTCCGCATCTGGCGCTCGTCGCCGCCGTTGCTGCTGTGACACCCGTCGCACCTGCCTCTGCCCAGAGCGGGCTGAGCCCGGTGGCGAGCGAAGGCGCGTCCTGCCCGGCAGGCTGGTCTTATGCGCCGGCGGTCAACAGCCGCATCAATACCGAAACCTGCTATCCCACCGGATCGAACGCGCGCGAAGTCTATCGGCGCAAGGGCGGAGAGGCGTGCCGCCCGGGGTATAATACCGGCACCTCGTGGTGCGAGAAGGCACCGCCGGTCTATGTGCAAAAGGGCACCACCGATCCGTTGACCAAGCAGAGCAAGGCCGATCGTTGCCCCACCGGATGGTTTACCACCGGCGACGGGCTGACCTGCGTCACCACGCTCAGCCAGCCGACATCGTCGCGCGCCAAGACCGGCAAGGCCTGCGCGGCGGGCGAGGTCGACGAATGGGGCAAATGGTGCACGTCGAACTATGAAACCATCGACGCCGGGCGGATCCGGGGGGCGGCATTGCGCGATTACAACACGATGTACGCGCACAATCGCGGGGTGGTCGTGGCAACGTTCGCGGGCAATGATCTCGATGAAAAGCTGCTCACCCCGGTCCATCGCAAGCTCTTCGGCGATGCGCCGGTGAGGGATGAGCCCGAAGCCGCGGTGGCCACCGCCACGGGCAACGCCGATCTGCCGCAAAAGTCGTGCGATACCGAAGCGGCGCAGGGCGCTGCGATCGGCGGCGCGGTTGCCGGACGCAAGGGCCAGGCAATGGGCGCACTGGCAGGCGCAGCGCTTGGCGCGGCCAAGAAGAAGAAAAAGGGATGCTGAATGCCCGAATGCTGAGTTCAACCCGACCGTGAACTCATCATGCGGATGATGGCTGCGAAAGGCTAGCCGGCCACCATCCGGTACCCCGTGCGCCGCATGGCCAATGGCTGTGCGGCGCACACCCGATCACCATTTCATGCCCATGCTGAAGGGACCAATGCCCATGATCATGCCCAGACACCTGGTGCCTGCAGGCCTTATGCTTGCCCTGTCCGCGCTGATGGCGGGCCCTGCCCTGGCCGAATTGCCAGCCCCGGTGCTGGTGCAGGTCAGCCCGGCGGAAAACACCGCCGCGAGTGTTCCGGTGACCGAATTGCGCTTCGAATTTGCGGACGACGTCCATCTGTTCAACGTGCAGATGGTGAAGATCTTCGAGGAGCGCGAGGAGCGCTATGTGCTGTTCCAGACCGGCGGTGCCTATATCCGCGCGCGCAGCTTCGTATTTCCGTTGCAGCAGCCGATCACCCGCGATGGAACCTATCGCATCCAGGTCATGGCGCAGCCGGTCGATAACGGCCAGTCGCTCTCCACCGTCTATGAATTTACCGTCGGCGCGCCCACCCAAAACGATCCAGCAGCGGAGTAAGGCCATGAAACGGCATTTTGCATGGCTATGCGCCAGCCTTGTCGCCCTCGGGGCAACGGAAGGACTGCGCGCCAACGACACCGTCGCCGCAGTCAATCTGGGCGGGCTGGAGCTGTCACCTTCGGCCGCCGTCGAGATGGAGAGCGAGGACCTGTATCTCTCCGAAACGCGGGTCAGGGTCCGCTATGTCTTCGCCAATAACAGCTCGCAGGCCGAGCACCTGATGATCTCGTTCCCTCTGCCGGTACCAAGCGAGCGCGAGCTGGAAGAGGCGCAGGACACCGGAATGTATCAGGACTGGAGCCAGCTCGACTTCCAGACGCTGATCGATAGCAAGCCTGCCCCGCTGGAACGTTATGACGTGCCGATGGTGCGCGGAAAATCGGTCGAGGCGCGGCTCAAGCAGCTCGGCTATCCGGTGCTCCACTGGCGCGACGAGGGCCTGTCCGCCAGGCTCAACGCCCTGCCCGATCAGGTGGCGAGCGCGCTGGTGGCAGAAGGCATTCTGATCGACGATGCCGAAAGCGGCGGCGGCGCGGTGCGCAACCTGCGGCCCGGCTGGGTGGTGCAGACGCATGTCACCCGTTTCCAGACTTTTCCGCCCGGATCGAAGGTCACGGTCGAGCACAGCTATCGGCCGATGGTCGGCGGATCGGCCAGCGGATCGCTCAACCGCGACTATCGCGAGATGGCGCTCAAAGGACCCGACGGACTGGCAGCGCCCTATTGCATCGACCCGGCGTTCCTGGCGGCCTATGACCGGCGCGTCTATGGCGGCAAGGCCAATGCAGAGCCCGACCCCGACATAACCCCCGTGCAGACATGGTTCGGCTATGTGCTGAAAACCGGGGCGAACTGGCTCGGGCCGATCCGGAACTTCCGGCTGGTGGTCGACAAGGGCCGGCCGGAAAATCTTGTCAGCTTCTGCATGGACGGCGTGAAGAAGATCAGCCCGACCCAGTTCGAGGTGGTCAGGACGAATTTCGAACCCACGCGTGATCTGGACGTGTTCCTGGTGGAGTTCATCGTCAATGGCGAGGGCCGCTGACCGCTGACCGCCGAACGCTGCCCCTGCTGCGCGTTCTGGCGAACTTGTGGTCGCAGGTGCACGAACAGGTGCCCTTTATACAAGACCGGGCGGTGCCCCGGGTGCTTGATGGCGCTTCCCCATCCAAGGACCCGCGAGCATGACCCAGATCACCCGCCGCTCGGCGCTCGCCGGTGTTGCCAGTTCAGCCCTGCTGAACGCCACGGAGAGCTTCGCCATGCCTGCAACCGCCACCGTCATCGTCAACGCGAAGGTGACCACGCTCGATCGCAGCAACCCGGTGGCGCAAGCGGTCGCAATGCGCGGCGGCACCTTCCTTGCCGTAGGCAGCGAGGCGCAGGTGCGTGCAGCGGCAGGGCCGGGCGCGGTGGTCATCGATGCCAAGGGCCGCCGGCTGATCCCCGGCTTGATCGACAGCCATATCCATGTGATCCGGGGCGGTCTGAACTATAATATGGAATTGCGCTGGGATGGCGTGCCCAGCCTGGCCGACGCGATGGCGATGCTGAAGCGACAGGCCGAAAACACCCCTCCCCCGCAATGGGTGCGCGTTGTCGGCGGCTTTACCGAGCATCAGTTCGCGGAAAAACGCCTGCCAACCCTTGCCGAGATCAACGCCGCCGCCCCCGACACGCCGGTGTTCATCCTGCACCTGTACGACCGCGCGCTGCTCAACGCGGCGGCGCTGCGTGTCGTCGGCTATACCAAGGATACGCCCGACCCTCCGGGCGGCGAGATCGTCCGCGATGCCAGCGGCAACCCCACCGGGCTGCTGCTCGCCCAGCCCAATGCGACGATCCTCTATTCCACGCTGGCCAAGGGGCCGAAGCTGCCCGAGGATTATCAGCGCAACTCCACCCGACATTTCATGCGCGAGCTGAACGGCCTGGGGGTCACCAGCGTCATCGATGCGGGCGGGGGCTTCCAGAACTATCCCGATGATTACCGGGTGATCGAACGGCTGCATGCCGATGGCGAGCTGACGCTGCGCATCGCCTATAACCTGTTCACGCAAAAGCCCGGCGAAGAGCTGCGAGACTTTGCGAGCTGGTCGACACAGGTAAAGCCCGGCGATGGCGATGACAGCTATCGTCACAATGGCGCAGGCGAGATGCTGGTCTATTCGGCCGCGGATTTCGAGGATTTCCGCGTCGAGCGGCCCGACATGCCGCCGAGCATGGAAGGCGATCTGGAACCTGTCGTCCGCCTGCTCGCCGAGCGGCGCTGGCCCTGGCGGCTGCATGCAACCTATGACCAGACGATCGGCCGCGCGCTCGACGTGTTCGAAAAGGTCAATCGCGACATTCCGCTCGCGGGGCTCAACTGGTTCTTCGACCATGCAGAGACGATCAGCGATCGCAATATCGATCGGATCGCGGCCCTGGGCGGCGGCATCGCGGTGCAGCACCGGATGATGTTTCAGGGCGAATATTTCGTCGAACGCTATGGCGCCAGGGCGGCCGAGACGACCCCGCCTATCCGCCGCATGATGGAGGCCGGGGTTCCAGTCGGCGCGGGCACCGACGCGACCCGTGTGGCCAGCTACAATCCCTGGGTGTCGCTCGCCTGGCTGGTCACGGGGCGCACGCTGGGCGGCATGACCCTTTACCCGGTCCGCAACCGGCTGGACCGCGAAACCGCCTTGCGGCTCTGGACCGAGCGCAACACCTGGTTTTCCAGCGAGACGGGAAAAAAGGGTCAGATCATTGCCGGCCAGCTCGCCGATTTCGCGCTTCTGTCCGACGACTATTTCACTGTCCCCGAAAGCGAGATCGTGCACCTGCGATCGGTGCTCACTGTGCTGGGTGGCAAGGTCGTGCATGGCGAGGGCGATTTCGCGCCGCTCGCCCCTGCTCTTCCTCGCCCGATGCCGGACTGGTCGCCCGTCGCCACCTTTGGCGGCTATCACCGCACGCCCGAAGCCGCCGCAAAGCTGGCATCGGCATGCGGCTGCGGAGCGGGCTGCGCGGTGCACGGCCATGACCATGCCCGGGCGCTGGCAACGCCGGTGGCGGCAGGCGATGTGCAGAGCTTCTGGGGCGCGTTCGGCTGCGGCTGCTGGGCTGTGTGATGAGCACGCATGCGATCGATCGCTTGTGCCGGGCTCGCCGCGCGCGATGACCGCGCCGCACAGCACGGACAGCCCGCCGCCTGCTCATCCGCTGGCGATCCCGCTGTTTCGCGCCTTATGGATCGCGACCGTGATGTCGAACATCGGCACATGGATGCACGATGTCGGCGCAGGCTGGCTGATGACTTCGCTCTCGCCCAATCCGCTGATGGTGGCACTGGTCCAGGCCGCGACGACCTTCCCCATGTTCGCCTTTGCGCTGCCTGCAGGCGCTCTGGCCGATATCATCGACCGAAGAAAGCTGCTGATCGCCGCGCAACTTTTCGGGCTGCTCGCCGCCGCAGGGCTTTCAGTCGTGACCCTGGCTGGCCAGGCGAGCGCAGGGCTGCTGCTGCTGTTCACCGCCGCCATCGCGACCGGCGCAGCCTTTTCGGCACCCGCCTTTCAGGCGATCGTGCCCGAACTGGTTCCGCCTGCCTCGCTGCAACAGGCGGTCGCGCTCAATGCCCTGGGGGTCAATATCGCGCGCGCCATCGGTCCGGCCTTGGGAGGGCTGATCATCGCTATGGCGGGGCCTGGCGCAGTATTCGCTGCCAATGCGCTGTCGGTGATGGGCGCGCTGTTCGTGCTGGCCCGCTGGCGGCGGGTGGCAGCGGTGCGGACGCTACCGGCCGAGCATATGGTGGGCGCGATGCGCGCAGGCCTGCGCTATGCGCTCGGCGCGCCCGAGCTGCGCGTCGTGCTGATCCGGGCGATCGGCTTCTTCCTGTTCGCCAGCTGCCTGTGGGCGCTGCTGCCGATCATTGCGCGGCGCGATCTGGGCCTGGGGCCATTGGGCTATGGGGGGTTGCTGACATTCATGGGCCTGGGCGCGGTGACCGGCGCGCTGGCGATGCCGCGCCTGCGCCAAAAGATGGGTGCGAATGCGATCACGCTCGCGGCATCGCTGCTGCTGGCAGCGGCAATGGCCGGCCTGTCGCAGATCGCCACCTTCGCCAGCGCCGCCGCGATGATCTTTCTGGCCGGGCTGGCCTGGATCGCGATGATGGCATCGCTGAACGGTGGGGCCCAGGCAGCATCACCCGGCTGGGTCAAGGCGCGCGCGCTGGCGATCTATCTGCTGGTGTTCCAGGGATCGATGGCACTCGGCGCGACCGTCTGGGGCACGCTTGCCTCTGTCATCGGCGTCCCTTCGGCGCTGGTTGCTGCGGCAGTGTTGCTCGCTTTGGCCAGCTTTTGGCTCGCCGCCCGCTTGCCGCTGGATGCAGCCAGCGCGCCCGACCTTGCCCCTTCCGCGCACTGGCCCGTGCCGATGGTCGAGGCGGCGGTGGCGCATGACAGCGGGCCGGTGCTGGTGACGATCGAATATCGCATCGACCCGGACCGGATACCGGCCTTTTTCGACGCGATCCAGGCGATGCGCCGCATCCGCCGCCGCGACGGCGCGATCGATTGGGGGGTTTACGAGGACACGGCCGCGCCCGGATCGGTCATCGAGACCTTTACCGTGGAGAGCTGGCTGGAGCATTTGCGCCAGCACGAACGCGTGACCGGGGCCGACCGGGTGATCCAGGATGCGCTGCGCAGCTTTCATCTCGGCACTGCGCCGCCGTTGGTGCGCCATTTTGTCGCGCGGCGATGATGCGCGGCTGGCTTGCCTGCCTTGTCCTGCTGCCCGCCACGGCCCAGGCCCAGGAGCAGGCACCGGCACAGGGTGAACAACAGGTCCCGCAGACCAATGTCCGTTACGACGAGGACTGGTCCGTGCTGCGCGATACCGCGCTCACTGGCTGGCGGCGGGGGAAATACATCGCTCTGGTCGGGTCCGGCACCGCCTATCTGACCTTGGGGGGTGAGGCACGCGCGCGGTTCGAGGGGTTTGACGACAATCTCTGGGGCGATGCCGCGCCGCCCGATGATGGCTATCTGTGGCTCCGCGCTATGCCGAGTGCCGATCTGCACGCCGGTCCGGTCCGAGTGTTCGCGCAAGGCATAGCGGGCTATGCGCGCGGGGTCGATGCGGGCAAGGGCCCGGTGGACGAAACCGGGATCGACCTGTTGCAGGGCTTTGGCGATATTCGCCTGGCGCTCGGCGGAGCGCACCGGCTGACACTGCGCGCCGGACGTGCGCTGGTGGCGCTGGGCAGCGAGCGGCTGGTGGGCACGCGCTATGGCCCCAACATCCCGCAGGCGTTTGACGGGCTGCACCTTCTGGCAGAGCTCGGCCCGCACCGCATCGCTGCCTTCGACTTGCGGCCCGTGGCGGTTGGCAGCGGCAATGTCGATGACGCAACGTCACGCACACGCCGCCTGTCCGGCATGTACACCACGCTGGCGCTGGCACCGGGCGTCGACCTGGATGGCTATTGGCTGCGCCTGGCCGATGACGAGGCCCAGCAGGGGCTGCAAACCGGCCGCGAGCGGCGCGACACCTTCGGCGTGCGCGCGTTCGGAAAGCGCGGACGGTGGCGCTGGAACTGGGAGGCGATGGCGCAGCGCGGGCAGTTTGCCGGGCAGCGCATCCACGCCTGGTCGATCGCCACCGAGACCGAATGGAGCCTCAGTGCTGATGCCGCATCGCCCAGGCTCAGGCTACGCGCGGATATCGCCAGCGGAGACCGCGATGCGCGCGACACCCGGCTGGGCAGCTTCAATGCGCTGTTCCCCAAGGGCCGCTATTTCGGTGAGCTTTCACCTGTCGGCCCGCGCAACATCATCCATCTCGCGCCCGCGATCGATTGGGATCTGGGTCGCGGGGTGTCGCTGGAACTCGCCGCCGCGTTTTTCTGGCGGGCCACGCGCGGCGACGGCATCTACGACATACCCGGCCAGTTGATCCGCGCTGCCGATCCGGATGCGGCGCGCCATATCGGCGATCAGATCGAGATCGTCGCCGAATGGCAGCCGGATGAGCTGCTCTCGTTCACCGCCTCGCTCTCTGCCTTCCGCCCGGGCGCGTATATTGCACAGACCGGGCCATCGCGGACCATCGGCATGGTGGCGCTCGAAGCGCGGCTGAGGCTTTAGAGCACTTTTCGACCAATTTGGGTCATCGGGACGGAGCCGATTTTGGCCGAGTGCAAGGATCGAGGAGGGAGCCATGCCATCGCATAGTGACCGACGAGAGACGCCGCAGTCGGCCAAAAGGGGCCCGCCCTTTCGGGGTTGCCGCAGGAAGCCTCTCGGACGGCGTCGCCTTGCTTGGACGGGCTACCAGCCCGCCCTTGCGCAACGCTCCTTGCCGAGAAGCTTCCTGCGGCAATCACGTTGACCCAAATTGGTCGAAAAGTGCTCTATCGGAACGCGATCTTCGCCGGCAGCACCAGGCGGACCAGCGTGCCGCCGCCGGCGGGCTGCTCGATCGTCAGGCTGGCGCCGATCAGCCGGGCGCGCTCGTTCATGCCCTGCAAGCCGAAATGGCCCTTTCTGCCGTTCGACAGCAGTTCGGGCGCGATGCCGATGCCATTATCGGTGACGCTGATCTCGACCCGGTCGCGGGCGAAGCTGATAGCCAGCGCGATCGCACTGGCCCCGGCATGACGGGCCGCGTTGCTCAGCGCTTCGCCGACAATCAATGCTGCTTCATCCGCGACTGGTGCACACAGCGGCCTGGGCGTGCCTGTCACCGTGATCGCGCCGGGATCGATATCGGCTGTCCGCGCGGCGATATCGTGCAGCAGCGCAACCATGTCCTTGGGTTCGGCATCCTGGCGCAGCTGCTGCACGCGTTCGCGCCCTTCGAGCAGGACATCGTCGGAGCGGTCGAGCGCCTCTTCGATCAGCGGACGCGCCGGGCTGTCTGCGGGCAGCAGGTTGAGCGCCGACTGGAAGCGCAGCACCAGCCCCTGGATCGCCTGGAGCAGCGTATCGTGCAGGTCGCGCGCAATCCGCTCGCGCTCGGCCACCCGGTCCTCGATCCGCGCGCGGGTGATCTGCGTCGCCACATGAAAGCGCCAGCGCACGAACAGCGCGAGCAGGATCACGGCCAGCAGCACCAGCAACAGCCGGAACCACAAGGTCTGCCAGAAATAAGGTTCGATGGTGAAGCGGACGGTCGCCGCCTTCGGGCTCCAGACCCCGTCGGCGTTCGAGCCGATCACGCGGAAGACATAATCGCCCGGCCCGAGCCCGACAAAATCGGCGCGTCTGCGGGTGCCGCCCTCCACCCAGTCGCTGTCGACACCGTCCAGCCGATAGCGATAGCGGTTGCGTTCCGGATCGACCAGGCTGAGCGCGGCAAACTCTATGCCGATGCGGTCGCTGCCCGCAGGCAGGCGATAATGCCCCTTGTCGAGCCGCAACCTGGGCGCATCGATTCGCGCTATCGATACAGGCGGTGCCAGGCGGTTGCGGGGCTGGCGCGCGGGGAGCAGCTTCATCAAACCCTGCGACGTCGCAAGCCAGACCGTGCCTTGATTGTCGATCGCCACATCATTGGCGACATAGGCGGGGTCGCGCGCGCTGAACCCCTCATGCGCGCCGAACTGCTCAACGGCGATAGGCGCGCCAGGCCTGGCAAAGGCGCGGTAAAGATCGCGCGCCGATATCCTGAAAATGCCCGCGCCGCTGATCAGCCAGACCTTGCTGCCCTGCGGGGCGATGCCGGTGATCCCGCGCAAAACGGGATAGCGCCCCGCATCCAGCGTCTGCACGGTATCGCCGCGGATGCGCGACAGGCCGTTGTCGCCGCCGACATAGACCATATCGCCGATCCGCTTGAGCAGACGGGTAAAGCCGATGGGGATGGAGCTGGCCTGCCAGATCGGGGTGACCTTGCCGGGCGCAAACCGCACAAGATGGCGCATCGTCATGCTGACGATGAACGTGTCCTTCCCGGTTGCGGCCATCTGACCGGTCATCGGCCAGCCTGTCTCCAGAACCCAGCCGGGCCCGGCGGCGCGATAGATCATGTCGGGATAGGCAACGACCCTCAATGTTCCCGCCAGATCGAAGGCGCAGTGGGTGGCGGCCGCCTGGTCAGCCATCCAGGGTCCGCGGGGATAGGATCGCTTGCCATCGATGATCCGCAAATCGGTGCTGCCGCCCGTTGCCACATAGATCTCGCCATCGCCGCTGGAGCAGATATCCAGCGCATGGCGGTTGACCGATATCTTGCTGGCCTTGCCGTCGAGGATGCGGAACACCCCATCCTCGGTGCCGACATACAGCCCCCGGTCAGCGCCGCCGCCAGTCGTGATCTGCGTGCTCGGCACCCCGGGAATGCCGGAGGGCACCAGCCCGGAACGGACATAACGGTGGAGCCCGTCTACCCCGCCCCCCCAGATCGTGCCTTCGCGGTCACGCAACAGCACCGACAGCTGCGAGGGCAGATATTCCGCCGCGTCCTTGCGCAGACGATCGACCGGCAGCCGGATCATGCCTTTCTGGCCGCCCACGATCCAGAAGCTGCCATCCTCGACAAGCAACGACCATTTGCCCTCCGCGCCGCCGCGCAGCGCCTCGAACTGAAGACCGGGGTCGAGCGCAGGGGCGGTCACCCGCAACAGCCCTGCACTGCTGTAGAGCCACAGCCGCTTGGCGGCATCGCGGGTGAAAGTCGGTGCCATGTTGACCTCGCCGATACCGGAGATCAGCACCGGTTTTCTGGCTCCCGGGGCGAGCCGGTAGAGGCCCGGAAACATCGCGATCAGCAGCGATCCGTCACGGTCGATATGCAGCGTCTGGATCGGCTCGGGCGGAAGGCCGGACTTGGCGTCCATCACCGACCATTTGCCGTTCCTGAGCAAGCGCAACTGAAAGCCCAGCCCGCTCTGTACCGCGACCCAAAGCGTGCCATCGCGGCCCACCACGATGCTGGACACCACGCCGCGCGGCGTTTCCGGATTGGCGGACCGCAACCTGCCGCCGCGATAGACGGTCAGCCCGCCATAATCATAGCCGACCCACAGATCGCCATTGGGCGCGGCGGCGAGCGCCGTGACGCGCGAGGAACGGAACCGGTCGAACCTTTCGGGCTGGACCTGCTCGAAGCGGATGCCGTCGAACCGGTACAATCCATTGGCCGAGCCCAGCCAGAGATAGCCATCGGGCGTCTGGGCGATCGCGCGGATATTGGACGGCGCGCCATCCGCACCCGACCAATGGCGATGGACATAGCCCGGAATGTCCTGCGCGTGTGCAGGCTGAGTCAGGATAGCGGCCAGCAATGCCAGCCAGACCAGCGCAGCCGCCAGCCACCGGAAAGGATTGCTCAGCAGAGGCAAGGGGCCGGGTCGCATAGCAGATTTTGCCATGTCGCGGATGGCCAGGCGACAGAAATCTGAAGCACTGATCGCCGGGAGGGCGCTGGTCGGCTGAAGAACATGGCAGCGCTTTCTTCGGCAGGCGGCTGGGACGGACAGATTAGATGGCGGCTGACGGGCCCGATTGTCGAATGCCTGCATGTTTTGCACGGCCCTGCCTTTTATCGGACCATTGCGGCCGTTCCTGCGCGGTGACCAAAAGAGGGGTGGTTGCCCCACCCGAATGAGCGTGGCGCGACCGCCCGACCGGGGCTGGGGCGATGCCGGCTGTTCTGCGACATTCTCCCTCGACTGGCCGGGCGCATCAGGCACCCGGGGCGCCGGACGGGAGTATCGTCAATGTCGCAGCTCGCCTCGCCTGTTTCTCCCGGCCCTGCCCCGACCGGCCTTTCGCCCCAGATCATCGCGCTTGTGGCCGATGCCCGGATCGCCCTCTCCCAGGACATCGGGCGGACCCGCGACTGCCTGGACAGGCTTTCAGCCTTGCTGGCCGAGGAGCAGGCTGACGATCCGATCGAAGCCCTGCTGATCCCCAGCGCCCTGCCCGGGCACGTGCCCACCCTGCGCGGCGGGCTGGCCGGTTGGCAGAAGCGGCGCGTGCTCGAGCATGTCGACCGCTATCTGGAATCCTCGCTGCTGGCCGATGACCTTGCCGCGATCGTGCGGCTCAGCACCGGGCATTTCAGCCGCGCCTTCAAGATCAGCATGGGCGAGACACCGCATAGCTACATCATCCGCTGCCGCATCCGCCGCGCGCAGAGCCTGATGCTGGAGACAAACGACACGCTGTCGCAGATCGCCTGTGCGTGCGGGCTCACCGATCAGGCGCACCTTACCCGGCTGTTCCGGCGGATCGTCGGCACCACGCCCATGCTCTGGCGGCGCAGCTGGCAACAGCCTGACTGAGCGGATCGCCCGCCGCGTCGATCGGCCCCTCTCGCTCCAAACCTGTGCAAATTTTACCGGTGCAGTATGCAATGCTGCCAACCGGCGATATGAATGCAGCAATGCAGCAGCGAGGTTCCAGCGGGGCGCAGACGCCAGGTCAGGCACAGCCGATCGCGGTGATGATCGTCGATGATCACGCGCTGCTGCGCGAAGGCGTGCGCGCGGTGATTTCGACCCAGCCCGATATGGCGGTAACCGGAGAAGCCGAGACCGGCCAGGCTGCGATAACCGAATATCAGCGGCTGCGGCCCGATATCGTTCTGATGGACCTGCAACTGCCCGACATGTCGGGCGTCGATGCGATCACGCAGATCCGCACCGCATCGCCTGATGCCCGGATCATCGTGCTCACCACCTATGCCGGCGACGGCCGCGCGATCAAGGCGCTGCGCGCCGGAGCGATGGGCTATCTGCTCAAGGGCAGCCTGCGCAATGACCTGCTCGGCGCAATTCGATCGGTGCACGAAGGCGGCAAGCATCTCGATGCAGAGGTCGCCAACGCCATCGCGCTCCATGTTCTCGACGAAGACCTGTCCGAACGCGAGATCGCGGTGCTCTCGCTGGCGGCCTGGGGCAATTCGAACAAGCAGATCGCGGCCAAGCTCAAGATTTCCGAGGAAACGGTGAAAGGCCATATGAAGCTGGTCTTTGCCAAGCTGGGCGCGACCGACCGCACCCATGCGGTGACGCTGGCAGCCAAGCGGGGCTTGATCGAGCTCTAAGGGCATCTTCGCTCACCATCGAAACGCCCTGGCGCCGATGGCAATTGCTGGCTGAGCGGCAAAGCATATCAGCCTTGTCCAAGACGTCGTGCATCAGCCCGGCTTAGGGTCTGGCCATGCCCGCCCTTCAGGTCGCTGGCGACAGCAGCCCTGTCCGGTGCGGCACCCGAGACCTTCGTCGAACCCCCAAGCTTCCGGACAGCCTCGCGCTGCACGGACCCAAGGAGCATGCCATGACCCCCACCGCAATCGCCGCCCCCGGACAATCGCTGCTTTCGCCCGGCGACCACATGTTGATCCTCATCGATTTCCAGTCGCAGATGGCCTTTGCCACCAAGTCGATTGCGATCGAGCTGCTGCGCAACAATGCCGCGCTGATCAGCCGCGGGGCCAAATCGTTCGGCGTGTCGACCATCCTCACCACGGTTGCGGAAAAGAGCTTTTCCGGCCCGATGTTCAGCGAAATTGCCGATGCCTTTCCCGGCCAGGCGATGCTGGACCGGACATCGATGAACACCTGGGAGGACGAGGCGGTGATCGCCGAGGTCAACCGCATCGGCAAGCGGCGGATCGTGCTTGCCGGCCTGTGGACCAGCGTGTGCATCGTCGGCCCCGCGCTCTCCGCGCTCGACCAGGGGTTTGAGGTTTACGTGATCACCGATGCCTGTGGCGATATCTCGACCGAAGCCCATGAGCGCGCGTGCGAGCGGATGATCCAGGCAGGCGCGCGGCCGATGACAGCGCTGCAATATCTGCTGGAGCTGCAGCGCGACTGGGCGCGTGCGGACACCTATGACAGCACCACTGGCATCGCCCGGATCTGGGGCGGCGGTTACGGGCTGGGCATCGGCTATGCAAAGATGATGTTCGGTGCCGGCGAAGGCGGCCACTGACCATCAAGGGGCCGGCGGCACCCTGCCCCCTCCCGCTGACCGCCGGCCCCGCCTCTATCTTCAATCCCCCCTCGTGAAAGGATGAGCCGATGAGCTTTGTTACCACTGCGGATGGCACCCAGATCTATTATCGCGAATATGGCGAAGGCCAGCCCTTCGTGTTTGCGCATGGATGGCCGCTCAACGCCGATGCCTGGGACGGACAGATGCTGTTCCTCGCCAATAACGGCTTTCGCGTCATCGCGCATGACCGGCGCGGCCATGGCCGATCGGACCAGCCGGCAACCGGCAACGACATGGACCATTATGCCGATGACCTGGCCGCCGTCATGGATGCGCTTGACCTCAAGGATGCCATTCTGGTCGGCCATTCGACCGGGGGCGGAGAGATTGCCCGCTATGTAGGCCGCCACGGTACCAGCCGCGTGGCCGGGATGGTGTTCATCGGCGCTGTCATCCCGACCATGGCCAAGAGCCCGGCCAATCCCGGCGGCGTGCCGATGGAAGTGTTCGACGGCATCCGCAAGGCGGTGCTCGACAACCGATCGGGGTTCTACATGACCTTTCCCGACACGTTTTTCGGCTGGGACCAGGGACGGCCCGAAGAAGATGGCCTGCGCATGGCGTTCTGGTCGCAGGGCATGGCGGGCGGTGCGCATGCGCAATATCAGTGCGTCGCGCAATTCTCCGAAACCGACTTTGCCGAGGATCTGGCGGCGATCGACGTGCCCGCGCTGATCATTCATGGCGATGCCGACAGCATCGTGCCCATCGACACCACCGCGCGCATCGCTGCAACGCTCATCGCCGATGCCACGCTATCGGTCTATGAGGGCGCGACTCACGCCATCCCGGCGCAGGACCAGGATCGCCTGAACCAGGACCTGCTGGCGTTCGCACGCCGCTGATCCCATCGCTGCGCCGAGGAGAGTGTCGATGAAGCCCTATATCCTGTCACTGGGCGCCGGCCTGCTGGTCGGGCTGCTCTACAGTCTCCTCGGCGTCCGCTCGCCGGCGCCGCCAGTAATCGCACTGCTTGGCCTGCTCGGCATGCTGCTGGGCGAACAGATCGTTCCCATCGCCAAGCGGCTACACGCGCGGCAGGATATCGCGCATTTCGTCAAATCCGATTGTGCCCGCGACGTCCTCGGCCACCCCGTTGCCAGGATGGAAGACCCTTCCCCGAAATCGGAGCATGAGCGCTGATGCAAATGGGTTTTTCAAAGGGGAGGTGAGGCGATTGCGCGCGTCCGGTGACGACGAGCAGCGACATGCCTATCGGCCTCACAGCGCCTGCCCATGCCATTGTTGCGCGCTGAACGGGCGAACTGTGTTGCACCGAGAGAGCGAGACCACGTTCGCCCCATTACGATGACGTATTCGATGGACGCACGAAATCGCCCTCAGAAGCGAAGCTTTGAGGGAATGATTCCATCTGTTTGTGTAGATATGAGTTGGTTGCGGGAGCAGGATTTGAACCTGCGACCTTCAGGTTATGAGCCTGACGAGCTACCGGGCTGCTCCATCCCGCGCCACCAACTTTGCGTCCTTGTGAGGACGTGTGCCCTAGAGGGCAAAAAACCGCCCTGGCGTGTTGGCCTGGGCGGTTTTTGATCATCATGAATGGGTTTTTCCATGCGCACCGGCTTCAATGCCTGGCGACGCCCTACTCTTCCAACGCTTAAGCGGTAGTACCATCGGCGCAGTCAGGTTTCACGGCCGAGTTCGAGATGGGATCGGGTGGGGCACTGACGCTATGGCCACCAAGCAATGAAGCAGGTGCACATGGTTTTTAATCGATGCTGTTACATTCAAGTCCTGCCATTCCTGGCAAGTTATAGGCGTAGTTCTGGCGAATATCCGGCTCAATCATCCGTCACCAATGTTGTCATTGATGGTGGAACTCTCAAGCGCGAACAGAGTAATTAGGACCGGTTAGCTCCATGCATTACTGCACTTCCACACCCGGCCTATCAACGTGGTGGTCTTCCACGACTCGATGATAACTTATCTTGAGGGAGGCTTCCCGCTTAGATGCTTTCAGCGGTTATCCCGTCCATACATAGCTACCCTGCTGCACTGCTGGCGCAATGACAGGTACACCAGAGGTATGTTCAACCCGGTCCTCTCGTACTAGGGTCAACTCCTCTCAATTATCGACGCCCACGGCAGATAGGGACCAAACTGTCTCGCGACGTTCTGAACCCAGCTCACGTACCACTTTAATTGGCGAACAGCCAAACCCTTGGGACCTGCTCCAGCCCCAGGATGTGATGAGCCGACATCGAGGTGCCAAACGATTCCGTCGATATGAGCTCTTGGGAATCATCAGCCTGTTATCCCCGGCGTACCTTTTATCCGTTGAGCGATGGCCCTTCCACGAGGGACCACCGGATCACTATGACCGACTTTCGTCTCTGCTCGACTCGTCAGTCTCGCAGTCAGGCGAGCTTATGCCATTGCACTCTAACAGACGGTTTCCAACCGTCCTGAGCTCACCATCGCGCGCCTCCGTTACTCTTTAGGAGGCGACCGCCCCAGTCAAACTACCCGCCACAGAGGGTCCCAGCACCGGATAACGGTGCGTGGTTAGACATCAGAAAACAACAGGGTGGTATTTCACCTATGGCTCCACGACAGCTGGCGCCGTCGCTTCAAAGCCTCCCACCTATGCTACACAGTTCTTTCCTAATGCCACTCTGAAGCTGCAGTAAAGGTGCACGGGGTCTTTCCGTCTAACCGCGGGTACTCCGCATCTTCACGGAGAATTCAATTTCGCTGAGCATGTACTGGAGACAGTGGGGAAGTCGTTACGCCATTCGTGCAGGTCGGAACTTACCCGACAAGGAATTTCGCTACCTTAGGACCGTTATAGTTACGGCCGCCGTTTACTGGGGCTTCAATTCAGAGCTTGCACTCCTCCTCTTAACCTTCCAGCACCGGGCAGGCGTCAGACCCTATACGTCGTCTTGAAGCCGACTTAGCAGAGTCCTGTGTTTTTGCTAAACAGTCGCTACCCCCTGGCTTGTGCCCCCCACACGTGGTTGCCCATATGTGGGGCCTCCTTCTCCCGAAGTTACGGAGGTAATTTGCCGAGTTCCTTCAGTACACTTCTCTCAAGCGCCTTGGTATACTCTACCATCCCACCTGTGTCGGTTTAGGGTACGGTCTATACGGTGGGGCTATTTCCTGGGACAACTTCGAAGCCAGACCAATCCAATAAGGCCTGACAACTTACGCCATCCGTCACACACCACCAGGCCCACGAATATTAACGTGGTTCCCATCGACTACCCCCTTCGGGCTCGTCTTAGGGGCCGGCTCACCCTGCTCAGATTAGCTTTAAGCAGGAACCCTTGGGATTTCGGCGAGAGGGCATCTCACCCTCTTTATCGCTACTCATGTCAGCATTCTCACTTCCGATACCTCCACGGTCGGTTACCCTCCCGCTTCACAGGCTTACGGAACGCTCCGCTACCGCGTGCTTGCGCACACCCTAAGCTTCGGTACGTATCTTGAGCCCCGTTACATTTTCGCCGCAGGATCTCTTATTTAGACCAGTGAGCTGTTACGCTTTCTTTAAAGGATGGCTGCTTCTAAGCCAACCTCCTGGTTGTTTTGGAAATCCCACATGCTTTCCCACTTAGATACGATTTGGGGACCTTAGCTGTAGGTTAGGGCTGTTTCCCTTTTGACGACGGACCTTAGCACCCGCCGTCTGTCTGCCGGACTAACTCTGTGGTATTCGGAGTTTGGTTAGGTTTGGTAGATCTCGCGACCCCCTAGCCCATCCAGTGCTCTACCCCCACAGGTAAACATCCGACGCTCTACCTAAATAGATTTCGCGGAGAACCAGCTATTTCCCGGCTTGATTGGCCTTTCACCCCTAAACACAACTCATCCGATAATTTTTCAACATTAAACGGTTCGGCCCTCCAGTGCGTGTTACCGCACCTTCAGCCTGGTCATGCCTAGATCGCCGGGTTTCGGGTCTAATCCATCAAACTCAGTCGCCCTATTCAGACTCGCTTTCGCTGCGCCTACACCTAACGGCTTAAGCTTGCTTGATAGATTAAGTCACTGACCCATTATACAAGAGGTACGCTGTCAGGCCTCAAGGACCCTCCAACTGATTGTAAGCATTCGGTTTCAGGTACTGTTTCACTCCCCTCATCGGGGTGCTTTTCACCTTTCCCTCACGGTACTTGTTCGCTATCGGTCATGTACGAGTATTTAGGCTTGGAGGGTGGTCCCCCCATGTTCAGACAGGATTTCACGTGTCCCGCCCTACTCAAGTCCTGATGTTTCATTTTCGCATACGGGGCTGTCACCCGCTATGGCCAAACTTTCCAGAATGTTCTGCTAATTAAACATCAGGCACTGGCCTGGTCCGCGTTCGCTCGCCACTACTAACGGAATCTCGGTTGATGTCTTTTCCTCCGGGTACTGAGATGTTTCAGTTCTCCGGGTTCGCTTCACCAAGGCTATTTTATTCACCAAGGTGATACCCTATCCACCTCACTCCGATACTGGTCGAAACCAGCGCCGAAATGAAATGGTGAGGGTGGGTTTCCCCATTCGGAAATCGCGGGATCAAAGCTTGCTCACAGCTCCCCCACGCTTATCGCAGCGTGCCACGTCCTTCATCGCCTGTACATGCCAAGGCATCCACCAAATGCTCTTACCTCACGCTTGAGAGTCCACACCACCAAT